>NZ_CP148752.1:3699375-4932500 GCF_040448305.1 Pseudomonas fluorescens
GCTCGCTCCCACAAGGAAATGCGATCCCTGTGGGCGCGAGCCTGCTCGCGATCGAGTGCGTAGCACTCGCCAACAAAAAGAGGCAAACCATGTCCGACATCCTCTGGCAACCCGACGCCAAACGCATTGGCAAGACCCGCATGGAGGCCTTTCGGCGCTTCATCAATCAGCGGCACCACCTCAAGATCGACGACTACCCTGCCCTGCACCAATGGTCCATCGATCAGCGCCCGGACTTCTGGCTGGCCATCGTCGACTTCTTCGACATCCGCTTCCACGAGCAGCCCGACGCCGTGCTGCTCGAAGGCCCCCGGATGCCCAGCGCCCAGTGGTGGTTCCCCGGTGCAACGCTGAACTTTGCCGAACACCTGCTACAGCGTCGTGATGATGCGATCGCCGTGATAGCCGTCGGCGAAAACGGTCAGCGTGAACATTTGACCTGGGCTGAACTCGTCGAACAGGTCGCCGGTTTTCAGAATGGCTTGATCGCCGCCGGCGTCGGTATGGGTGACCGGATCGCCGCCTGCATGCCCAACACCTGGCAGACACTGGTGGCCATGCTCGCCACCACCAGCCTTGGCGCCATCTGGTCATGCTCTTCGCCGGACTTCGGCACCCAAGGAGTGGTTGACCGTTTCGGCCAGATCGAACCGAAAGTGCTGGTGACCTGCGCCGGCTACCGCTATGCCGGCAAAGAGATCGACCAGACCGCCAAGGTCAACGAGATCCTCCAGCGCCTGCCTTCGCTGCAACAGTTGATCGTCGTGCCTTACGCCCGGCCACAGGCGCACATAGAAGAATTCCGCACCCAGGCCAACGTGACGCTGTGGGACGATTTCTACGAACCCGGCGGCGAACCGGATTTCGTCCCGGTGCCCTTCGCCCATCCGCTGTACATCCTCTACTCCAGCGGCACCACCGGTGTGCCCAAGTGCATCATTCACAGCACCGGCGGCGTGTTGCTGCAACACGTCAAGGAACACGGCCTGCATGGCGATCTCGGCCCCGGTGAACGGCTGTTCTACTACACCACCTGCGGCTGGATGATGTGGAACTGGCTGGTGTCGGCGCTGGCGACAGGCAGTTCCGTGGTGCTGTACGACGGCTCACCGTTCCAGCCCGAAACGCAACGCTTGATCGACTTGATCGACGACGAACGCATCAGCGTCTTCGGCACCAGCCCCAAATACCTCGCAACCTTGGAAAGCAGCGGTATCAAGCCCCGTGAAAGCCATGACCTGGGCAGCCTCAAGACGTTGCTTTGCACCGGTTCGGCGCTGTCGCCGCACAGTTACGACTTCGTCTATCGCGACTTCAAGGCCGACGTTTGCCTGGCCTCGATGTCCGGCGGCACCGACATCGTCTCGTGCTTCGTCAACGGCAACCCGATGTCGCCCGTGCGGCGTGGCGAAATCATGGGCAAGAGCCTGGGCATGGCCGTCGAAGTGTGGAACGACGAAGGCCACCCGGTGATCGGTGAAAAAGGCGAACTGGTCTGCACCCGCCATTTCCCTGCGATGCCCATTGGCCTGTGGAACGATCCCGATGGCGAGAAACTGCGCCAATCCTATTTCAGCCTGTTCCCCGGCGTCTGGGCCCAGGGCGACTACGCCGAACAACTGCCCCATGGCGGGATGATGATCCACGGTCGCTCCGATGCCGTGCTCAACCCCGGCGGCGTGCGCATCGGCACGGCAGAAATCTATCGTCAGGTGGAGAAAGTCCCCCAGGTGCTCGACAGCGTGGCCATCGGTCAGCAGTGGCAGGATGATGTGCGGGTGGTGCTGTTCGTACGCTTGCGCGACGAGCTCGAACTGGACGAGGCACTGCAACAGCAGATCCGCGAGACGATTCGCGCCAACACCACGCCGCGTCATGTGCCGGCGAAGATTGTTGCAGTGACGGACATTCCCCGGACCATCAGTGGCAAGGTCGTTGAGTTGGCGGTGCGCAATGTGGTGCATGGGCAGAAGGTGAAAAACACCGATGCGCTGGCCAATCCCGAAGCGCTGGAACAGTACCGAAACAGGCCCGAGCTGATGGATTGAAATGGGATTACCTGTGGGAGCGAGCCTGCTCGCGATGGCGTAGATTCAGGCGACATTGACGTTGAATGTACCGCCCTCTTCGCGAGCAAGCCCGCTCCCACAGTAACCGCTCAAGCCTTCGAATCAACCTGCGCCTGTCACCTGTGCAAGAATAGACGCCAGCTATAGCGAATTGGCGCAGGACTCCCAGATGAACGCAACACCAACCGCCAGCGATGCCCAGGCCTTGATCGCCCGAATCGACTGGGCAAGCAGTCCGCTGGGCGCTGCCAGCACTTGGCCACAAAGCCTGCGAACCGCCGTGGACATCGTCATTCACTCACCGATGCCGATGCTGCTGCTATGGGGCCCACAACTGACGCAGATCTATAACGACGGCTTCGCCCTGCTCGCCGGAAGCAAGCATCCACACGCTTTCGGACAACCGGCACACCTGATTTGGCCAGAGTTGCAAGACTTTACCGACCCGATTTACAGCGCCGTCCTGCAAGGTCAGGTGCGAACCTACAGCGAGCAGCGCTTTACCTTGCAACACGGGGACCGGGAATCCGACTTCTGGCTCGACCTGACCTACAGCCCGATCCGCGATGAAAGTGCCGAGGTGTCCGGGATCCTGGTCACCGCCATCGAAACCAACGAACGCCGGCGCATCGCCCTCGAACTCGAACAGCGCTCGGCGGCCAGCCTCAAGGCCCAGCGTGAAACCGAGGAACGCCTGCAACTTGCCCTCGCCGCCACCGATGCGGTCGGCACCTGGGACTGGGACATCAGCGAGGACCGTTTCATCGCCGATGCGCATTTTGCCCAGTTGCACGGCATCGACCCGGCCATGGCCAGTCAATTGCCGATCAGTGAGTACCTGCACGGCGTACACCCCGAAGACCGCGCCCTGATCGCCCGCAGCATCAAGCATTGCATCACCCACGGCAGCGAATACGCCGAGGAATATCGCCTGCTGCAAACCGACGGCCAGATGCGCTGGGTGTTTGCCCGCGGTCGCTGCTACAAGGACCACCATGGCCGGCCGATGCGTTTCCTCGGCGCCGCCCTGGACCTGACCGAACGCAAACACACCGAACAGGCCCTGCGCCAGAGCCAGACCGAGTTGCAACTGATCATCAACGCCATGCCGGTCCTGATCAGCTACGTCGACCGCGAAGAACGCTTTCGCCTGAACAATGCGGCGTACCTCGACTGGTACGGGCTGACGCCGCAAGAGCTTTACGGACGAACCATTCTTGAAGTACTCGGCGAAGAAGCCTATGCGCTGCGCGCCCCGCACATCACTGAGGCGCTGTCCGGCCGGCCCTGCTGTTTCAGCATCAGCACGCCACACCGCGACGGCAGCATCCGCCAGGCCTTGATGAATTACCTGCCACGCCACGGCGCGGATGGCGCGGTGAACGGTTTCTACATCTTCGTGATCGACGAAACCGAACGCAAAAAAACCGAAGAAGCCCTGCGCAACCTCAACGAAACCCTTGAGGAACGGGTTGCCGCCCGCACCCGCCAACTGGCCGAGGCCAACGAGCGTTTGCAGAACGAGATGTTCGAGCGTGAGCGTGCCGAAGACGCCTTGCGCCATGCGCAGAAAATGGATGCGGTCGGCCAGCTTACCGGCGGCATCGCCCATGACTTCAATAATATGCTTACCGGCATCATTGGCAGCCTCGACCTGATGCAACGCTACATTGCCGACGGCCGCGCCAGCGAGATCGGCCGGTTCACCGAAGCGGCCGTGTCCTCGGCCAACCGTGCCGCCGCCCTTACCCATCGCTTGCTGGCGTTCTCCCGGCGTCAGTCGCTCAACCGCAAGCCGCTGAACCCCAACGAGTTGATTCACTCGCTCATAGAATTGTTCAGTCGTACCAAGGGCGACCATATCGAACTCAAACTGCAACTGGCCGAGAGCACCTGGCGGGTCAGCACCGATGTCAGCCAGCTGGAAAACGCCTTGCTCAACCTGGTGATCAACGCCCGGGACGCCATGCCCGATGGCGGCGAGTTGCAGATCGAAACCGCTAACGTGTACCTCGACGGCAGCGACATCACGACCCTGGAACCGGTCAAGGCCGGCGACTACGTGATGATTGCCGTCAGCGACAACGGCACCGGCATGACGCCCTCGGTGCTGGCCAAGGCATTCGACCCGTTCTTCACCACCAAGCCCATCGGCCAGGGCACCGGTCTGGGCTTGTCGATGATTTACGGTTTCGCCCAGCAAACGGGGGGCCATGTCAGCCTGTTCAGCTTGCCCGGACGGGGCACCAGCGTGCGCTTGTACCTGCCGCGCCTGCATTCGACCGAGCCGGAAAAAGTCCTGTCGTCCGTCGTCGGCGAGGCACCGGCGGCGATTGCCGGCGAAACCGTGATGCTGGTCGAAGACGATGCGGCGGTGCGCATGCTGGTACTGGACCTGCTCAAGGAGCTCGGTTACCGCGCCCATGAAGCCGAAGATGCCAAGAGCGCCCTGCCGGTACTGGAGTCGGACGTGCGGGTGGACCTGCTGGTGACCGACGTCGGGTTGCCGGGCATGAACGGCCGCCAACTGGCGGAAATCGCCCGCCAGCATCGTCCCGAACTGAAAGTGCTGTTCATGACCGGTTACGCCGGGATCGCCGCCGAGCGCCAGGGTTTCCTCGAAGAAGGCATGGACATGGTGGCCAAGCCGTTTTCCATCGACCTGCTGGCCAACAAGATTCGCACGATGATCAGTCAACCGGACTGAGTTGAGGCATAATCGCGCGCCCCCGCTGCCACCCACATAGCCACCACCGTTGCAAGGTACCGCCCATGAAAGCTCAAGCCCGCCATATTCTGGTGAAAACCTCGGAAGAAGCCGAGCAGCTCAAACAACGCATCGCCAAGGGTGAAGCGTTCGACGTGCTGGCCAAGAAGTACTCGACCTGCCCATCGGGCAAGCGCGGCGGCGATCTCGGCGAAGTGCGGCCGGGGCAGATGGTCGGCGTGATCGATGCGGTGATCTTCAAGAAACCGTTGCGGGTGGTGCATGGGCCGATCAAGAGCAAGTTCGGGTATCACCTGGTGCAGGTGTTTTACCGGGATTGATGCTGTTGGCTTTCGGGCCTCTTCGCGAGCAGGCTCGCTCCCACATTGAAATGCACTCCCCTGTGGGAGCGAGCCTGCTCGCGAACCGATGGCGCAGCCAGCGGCCATTCACCGCTCACCTTGGAATCAGCGCCCCCGGCACCTGAATCACCCGGCTCGCCAACCGATGCCCGGCCTCGGCGGCGTCCGCCGGGCTGCCACCCTTGAGCCGCGAAGCCAGATACGCCGCGCTGAACGAATCCCCTGCCGCCGTGGTGTCCACCACGCGCTCGACCTTCTGCGCCGGCACCTCGAATGACTCGCCATCACAACGAATCAGGCACGCTTGGGCGCCGCGCTTGAGCACCACTTCCGGCGTACCGATCTGCTCATACGCGGCAAACACCGCGTCACAATCGGCATAACCAAACAACGCCTGCTCGTCATCCACCGTCAGCAACGCCAGATCAACCTGCGGCAGCACACGGCGATACGCCGCCCGGGCGTCCTCGACCGATGCCCACAGCCGTGGCCGGTAGTTGTTGTCGAACACGATCCGCGCATCGCGCTGGCGGGCTTCGATCAGGGTTTCCAGCAATTTTTCCCGGCCTTGCACACCGAGTACCGCCAGGGTGATGCCACTGAAGTACAGCACGTCGTAATCCGGCAGCGCAGCGAGGATCGGCGCGGCGGCCGGGGTGGTGAAGCAATCGCGTACCGCCGCTTCGTTGCGCCAGTACAGAAAGCGTCGCTCACCGGCGGCGTCAGTCTGGATGCAATACAAACCCGGCAGGCGTCCGGGCAGACGCTGGACCATGCCGAGCCCGATATTTTCCGCTGCCCAGCTCTGGCACATCGCATCGCTGAAACTGTCATCGCCCAGGGCGGTGACGTAATCCACGGCGCCGTCCTCTCCCAGTTCCCGGGACAGGTACACGGCCGTGTTCAAGGTGTCGCCGCCGAAGCTTTGTTGCAGGCTGCCGTCGGCGCGATGCTGCAACTCGATCATGCATTCGCCGATCAGGGCGATGCGTGGAGTGTTGGGGCCGAGGGTGTTGATGGTGTTCATTGTTGTGGGGTCTCTGGTGTTTCTGTGTTGTCTGGGCCACCGCTATCGCGAGCAGGCTCGCTCCTACAGGGGAACGCATTCCAATGTAGGAGCGAGCCTGCTCGCGAAGGCCGCACCTCGGTCCTGAACCTTAGAAACAGGTTTCCATGGTCTCGATGACGTTCAGTTGCTCATCCACCAGACAGCCGACACGCCACTTGTCAAACGTCAGGCACGGGTGCGAGGTACCAAACGAAATGATGTCCCCCACCCGCAGATCAACCCCCGGCGCCACGGTCATGAACGCATGCTGGTCCATCACCGCGGTCACCTTGCAGGCACTCACATCATCGCCCTTGGCCGGCACCACGCCCGCCTTGTAACGCAGCAACGGCACCGGCAAACCGGCATCGTAGGCCACGTCGCGTTTGCCCAGGGCAATCACCGCAAACCCCGGCTCCGGCAACGACTGCACGTGCGCCCACACTTCCAGCGCCGGACGCAGGCCTTCGTGCAGGTCGCTGCGACGGTCGAGTACGCAGCACTGCGCTTCCTTGTAGATGCCATGGTCGTGAGCCACGTAACTGCCGGGACGCAGCACGCTGAGGAAACGTCCGGCGGCGTTCTGTGCTTCGAAGGATTCGGCGATCAGGTCATACCAGGCCGAGCCCGACGCGGTGATAATCGG
Organism: Pseudomonas fluorescens; assembly: GCF_040448305.1. Classification (NCBI taxonomy): domain Bacteria; kingdom Pseudomonadati; phylum Pseudomonadota; class Gammaproteobacteria; order Pseudomonadales; family Pseudomonadaceae; genus Pseudomonas; species Pseudomonas fluorescens. Next base: position 3,706,208 of record NZ_CP148752.1, read on the forward strand.
CTTGGCGATGGCGAAGGCGCCGCTGTCCTGCAACTGCACCGCCAGGCGCACCAGTGATGCGGCAAAATCGCGAATACCGGTCACGGCGTGATCACCATGGATCACGCCTTCGTAGCCCTCGATCCCGGTCAGGGCCAGGGCCGGTTGCGCGGCGATGGCCTTGGCCAGATCGAGCACTTCCTGCTCGCTGCGGCAACCGCAACGACCACCGACCACGCCGTACTCGATCATGACGTTCAGGCGCACGCCGCGGGAGGCGAAATAGGTGCCGAGGTCGGCGACGTTGTCCGGGTGATCGACCATGCAATAGAAGTCGAACGTCGGGTCGGCCAACAGGTCAGCGATCAACGCCATGTTCGGCGTGCCGACCAACTGGTTGGCCATCAACACCCGACGCACGCCATGGGCGTAAGCGGCACGGGTTTGCGTCGCGCTGGCCAGGGTGATGCCCCAGGCACCGGCGTCCAGTTGGCGCCGGAACAGCGCCGGGGTCATGCTGGTTTTGCCATGGGGCGCCAGTTCCGCGCCGCTGTCGCTGACGAACGCCTGCATCCAGCGAATGTTGTGTTCCAGCGCCTCGCGGTGCAGTACCAGCGCAGGCAGGCTGACGTCACGCACCAGGCTGGCGCCAATGGGCGCGGTGCCTTTTTCCACGGCGGCAGTATTGGGGGCAGAAGACATGGTCGAACTCCTCGTTCACGCGGCCGCAGGCAGCCGCTGTTATTCGTTGATGCGACGGGCCAGGCTGTTGGCGCTTTCAATCAGCACCCGGCGGTAGTCGTTGTAGTTTTTCTTCGCATCGGCCCGTGGGGCAACGATGCACAGGGTCGCGATGGCCACGCCGCTGGGGTCTTTGACCGGCGCCGCGAAGCAATGGGTAAAGGTGTCGGCGACGCTATCGAAGGAAAAGAAACCATCGATACCGGCCTGGCGGATTTCCTTGAGGAATTGCTCCAGCGGTAAGCGTTCGCCATCGGGCAGGATGAAGTCGTCGCGGTCGATCAGGTCGACGATTGCCTGGTCGCTCAGGTGCGCCAGCAGCAGGCGCCCGGAGGCGGTCCAGGGGATGGGCGCATTTTCGCCGATGTCCGAGGAAATGCGGAAATGCCGCTCCCCCTCCTTCATCAGCGCAACGGTGTACTTGCGCCCGTTGAGCAGGCACATCTGCGCCGTTTCATGGGTCTGGCTGACGATTTCCTGCAAGGCGTGATCGGCCTCGCGAGTCAGGTCGAAATGCCGCAGGTGTGCCTGCCCGAGAAAGTACAACTGACGACCGAGGTAGACATGACCGTCCTTGCCCACCGGTTCCAGGATCCGTCGTTCCAGCAGCGAGGCCACCAGTTCGTAGACCGTGGACTTGGGGCTGCCGATGCCGTTGGCGATGTCGTTCGGGCGCAGGGGCTGGCCGACTTCCTTGAGGAAATCGAGGATATCGAACGCCCGGTCCAGACCGCGTGCCCGGCGCTTGATGGTGTCTTCGGTCATTTCAGTGGTTCCCATTCAAAGTCGCCGGGAGTGTACCCAATGTGTTGCGTTGAAAGTCAGGCCGCCATCGCGAGCAGGCTCGCTCCCACATTTGGAATGCATTCCCCTGTAGGAGCGAGCCTGCTCGCGATGAAGTCACCTCGGTTCAAGCCTTTTTCTTGTACGCAATACAGTCGATCTCGACCTTGCAATCGACCATCATGTTCGCCTGCACACAGGCCCGCGCAGGGGCGTGTTCTGGCTTGAAGTACTCGGAGAACACCTTGTTGAAACTCGTGAAATCCCGCGGATCCTCCAGCCACACGCCAGCACGCACCACGTCTTCCAGGCCGAAACCTGCCTCTTCGAGAATCGCGATCAGGTTCTTCATGGTCTGGTGGGTCTGTTCGACAATGCCGCCAGTAATGATCTCGCCGTCCACCGCCGGCACCTGCCCGGAAACGTGCAGCCAGCCATCGGCTTCAACGGCGCGGGCGAAAGGGCGAGGCTGACCGCCAGCGGCGGTGCTACCGGTGCCGTAACGAGTAATGCTCATGAGTGTTTCTCCTGATTGAAAATTGAAGGATCAAAAACGGGTGCTTTTGAGAAATTCCGCCAGTCGTGGCGACCGCGGGCGCTCGAACAGGTCCTTGGGTGGTCCCTGCTCTTCGATACGCCCCTGGTTCATGAAAACGATCTTGTCCGAGACCTCGAACGCAAAGCGCATTTCGTGGGTCACCAGCAGCATGGTCATGCCGTCTTCGGCCAGGCCCTTGATCACGCTCAACACTTCGCCCACCAGTTCCGGGTCGAGGGCCGAGGTCACTTCGTCGAACAGCATCAGGCTCGGGTTCATCGCAATCGCCCGGGCGATCGCCACGCGCTGCTGCTGACCGCCAGACAACTGACCCGGAAAGTGATCGCGACGTTCCAGCAGGCCAACGCGCTCCAGCCATTTCTCGGCCAGGGCCACGGCCTCGTCCTTGTGCAGCTTCTTGACCTTGAGCAGGCCCAGGGTGACGTTCTGCAATGCAGTCAGGTGCGGGAACAAGTTGAACTGCTGGAACGCCATGCCGGTCATGGCGCGATGGCGGGCAATGACTCTTTCCGGGTGGCGAATGCGTTTGCCGTTGACCTCGTCATAACCGATGGATTCGCCGTCGAGCAAGATCTGCCCGCCCTGGAACTCTTCAAGCATGTTCACGCAGCGCAGCAGCGTGGTCTTGCCCGAACCGCTGGAGCCGATCAGTGTCACCACGTTGCCGCGCTGCATGCTCAGGTCCACGCCCTTGAGTACTTCGAGCTGGTCGTAACGCTTGTGCAGGCCACGAATGTCCAGCAGCGGTTGGCCGTTTTGTGCATTGGTTAGAGTCTGAGTCATGGCAAAGCCACCCGCTTTTCAATGTGCCGGCCGAGTAACTCGATGCCGTAGTTGATGACGAAGAACAGGAAACCGGCGAACAGGTAAAACTCCAGGGTCATGAAAGTCCGGGCAATGATCTGCTGGGTACTGAGCAGCAATTCCGCCACGCCGATCACCGACAACAGGGTCGAGGCCTTGACGATCTCGGTGGACGAGTTGACCCAGGTCGGCAGGATCTGCCGCAATGCCTGGGGCAACAGCACGTAACCGAGGGCCTGGTAGAACGTCAGGCCGATGGCCTTGCTCGCCTCCATCTGCCCGAGCGGCAATGCCTGCAATGCACCGCGCACGATCTCGGCGACATGGGAACCGCAGAACAGCGTCAAACCCAGTGCACCGGCCTGGAACGCGCTGATCTGCCAGCCCAGTGCCGGCGCCATGTAGAAGCACGCCAGCACCAGCACGAACACCGGCGTGCCGCGAATCACATCGACATAAAAACGAAACGGCGCGCGCATCCAGAACTTGCCGTAGGTCAGCACCAGACCGGTGACGACGCCAACGAGCGTGCCGAGCAAAATCGCCAGCACCGACACCTGGACACTGGTCAGAAAGCCCTGCCACAGCACTTCCCGCGCCACCCACAACTCATGCAACCAACTGGGGGATTCGTACATGGGGGCTCCTATCGGCGAATCGCCAGACGCTGTTCGAGGTAACGCAGCATCATGGCAATGAGGTAACAGGCCGCCACATACAGCGCCGTGGTCACCAGCCAGGTTTCAATCACCCGGTAGCTCTCGACATTGATCTTGCGCGCGTAATAGGTCAGCTCCGGTACCGCAATCGCGGCCGCCAGCGAAGTGTCCTTGAACAGCGAAATGAAGTTGTTCGACAGCGCCGGCAACACATTGCGCAGCATCACCGGCACGGTGACGTAGGCCTTGACCTGCCACTCGCCCAGGCCAATGGCCAACCCTGCTTCACGCAGGCCCTTGGGAATGCTCAGCAAGCCGCCGCGGAACACTTCAGTCAGGTACGCCCCGGCATACAGCGACAGGGTGATGATGAACGAGGGGATCTTGTCCAGCCGGATCCCCAAGCTCGGCAACGCAAAGTAGATCAACAGGATCAACACCAGGATCGGCGTGTTACGAATCACCGTGACATACACCGACGCCAGAACCCGCAATGCGCGATGCTTCGACAACAAAGCAAACGCCATCATCAGGCCGATCACGCAGCCGATGGCGATCGACACCAGGGCCAGTTCAAGCCCCATACCGAGCCCCACCAGCAAGGTGTCGAAATCGCGCCACACGGCGGCAAAGTTCAACTGATAGTTCATGGTCAACAGTACCTTGAGCGGGGCGCATTTGGGCGCCCTGCTCTCACGGGATCATTTGAATTCGACGGGGAAACCGATGGCCGGGGTAGGCAGATCCACACCGAACCATTGCTTGAACGACGCCGCGTAAGTCGGGAACTCAACACCGGTCATGGCCTCATGCAGGGTGGTATTGACGAAGTTCAGCCAGTCCTGATCACCACGCTTGACCGCGCACGCATAGGTCTGCGGGCTCCAGGCGTAGGCAGGGCTGCGATAACGGCCAGGGTTCTGCACCATCAGGTACTTCACCGAAGACTGGTCGGTGGCTGCCGCGTCGGCGCGGCCGGAGTTCACGGCCTGGTACATCAGGTCCACGCTGTCGTACTGATCGACCTTGGCCTTGGGCAGCGCCTGGTGCACCAGTTCTTCGGCATAGACGTTTTGCAGCACCGCCACGGTGAGACTGTCACCGGCGGCTTTCATGTCATCGATTTCCTTGTACTTGCTGTTCGCCGGCAGCAGCAGGCCGACACCTTCGCGGTAGTACGGCAGGGTGAACGCCACTTGCTGCGCGCGGCTGGCCGTCACGGTGATGAACTGGCAACTGATGTCGACCTTGTCGGTCAGCAGGTTGGGAATCCGCGCATCGGACGATTGCACCACGTACTCAACCTTGCCTGGGTCGTTGAACAACCCCTTGGCGATCATGTGCCCGATATCAATATCAAAGCCTTGCAACTTGCCATCCGCACCCTGGAAGTGCCACGGCGCGTTGGTGCTGCCGGTGCCTACGATCAGTTTGCCGCGGGCCAGAACGCTATCGAGCTTACTGTCCGCCGCCTGGGCTACACCCATGGCAGCGGCAGAAGCCGCGAACAGAAAAACACACGCTTTGAACAAGGAAGGTCGGCGATGCATGGCAAGCACTCCAGGGTGATGTTTATTCCGCTACACCGGAACATGGTATGTAACAACGGAATAAACAGCAGAAAGTGTGCCACAGGATGTGGAGGGAATGTGAGGGAGATTGAAATTTGTTTTGAATCATGGGGATGCGTAGAAAACAGGAAAAACCGTTACCAAACGCACGGCCCCCTGATCGCTACCGTTTGCTACAAAGGACGGGTATCTGGTTCACAACCGGGCGCCTGGAGAGTCGGTACGCTGATTCCCCTGCGCCTGGCTGACCTAGTGCTTGAATGACGCCATCACCCGTTCAGCATTGTCATCGCAGCTCATACCTTCGGGCTTGGCCTGTATGGTGTCGATCCAGCCCAGCAACTGCGCCTTGCTATGGGCCAGGTGCCGTTGCATCTCTTCGATCTGCTCGATCTTGCGATGCAGGCCGGCCATCAACTCATCGTGCTTGAACGCGCCCGTCACAGTATCCGGCAGCAACTGCTTGAGTTCCTCCAGGCTGAAACCGGCTTGTTGTGCGCACTGGATGAGTTGCAGGGTTTGCAGCGCCTGTTGCGAGTAACGCCGATAACCGTTGGCAGAACGCTCGACCTGGCGGATCAAGCCCTGAGACTCGTAAAAACGGATGCGCGATGCGGTCAACCCGCTCAACTGCGCCAATTCACCAATCTTCATTGCGGCCTCATTTACCTGCTTGACATTAAAGTTAACTTTAAGCTTAGCCTCTGCTCATCACTACGAGGAGTCAAGCATGTCGCCCTTCCAGACATTGAATCTGCCCAACGGCCAGACCATCGGCAATCGCATTGCCAAAGCCGCGATGGAGGAGAATCTCGCCAACACCGATCAGGTGCCCGACCAGGCGCTGTTGCGCCTGTATCAGGCCTGGGCCGAGGGCGAAGCCGGCTTGCTGCTGACCGGCAATGTGATGATCGACCGCCGCGCCATGACCGGCCCCGGCGGTGTAGCGCTGGAAGACGAGCGCCACCTGGAGCGCTTCCGCCAGTGGGCCAGCGTCGGCCGCTCCGGCGGTGCGCATTTCTGGGTGCAGCTCAACCATCCTGGCCGCCAGACCATGGCCAACCTCGGCCAGCAAGCCTTGGCGCCGTCGGCAGTTGCGCTGGATCTGGGCCAGTTCTCGAAGATGTTCGCCGAACCCAAGCCCATGAGCGAGGACGACATCCAGGAGGTGATCCGACGCTTCGCCACCAGTGCTGCACTGGCCGAGAAAGCCGGTTTTACCGGTGTTCAGATCCACGCCGCCCACGGCTACCTGCTCAGCCAGTTCCTTTCGCCGCTCACCAATCGGCGCACCGATCAATGGGGTGGCTCCCTGGAAAATCGCGCGCGCCTGCTGTTGTCCGTCGTCGAGGCGGTTCGCCAAGCGGTGTCGCCGCAATTTTGTGTGTCGGTAAAACTCAACTCAGCGGATTTCCAGCGCGGCGGTTTCGATGCCGATGATGCACGGCAAGTGATCCAGTGGCTGAACGAACAAGCGATCGACCTGCTGGAGCTCTCCGGCGGCAGTTACGAAGCACCGGCCATGCAAGGCGAAGCACGCGACGGCCGGACCCTGGCACGGGAGGCGTACTTTCTGGAAATGGCCGGTGAACTGGCCAGCGTGGCGCGGATGCCAGTGATGGTGACCGGCGGGATCCGGCGTTTGGCAATCGTCGAACAGGTCCTCGACAGCGGCCTTGCCATGGCCGGCATCGGCACCGCGCTGGCCGTGGAACCGCACCTGGTCAAGCACTGGCGCGAAGGCCAGAACAGCCATCCGCAATTGCCGCCGATCCGCTGGAAGCGCAAGCCCCTGGCGGCGCTGGCGAGCATGGCGGTGGTCAAGTTCCAGCTGCATCGCTTGAGCCGTGGGCGCAAAACCCGACCTGAAGTCTCGGCGCTATGGGCGTTGATTCTCGACCGGTTGTACATTGGCAAGCGTACCCGTCAGTATCGGCAGGCGATGGGTAAGTGATTCAAATTTGAGGTCGGCTGGTACACCGCTTTCGCGAGCAGGCTCGCTCCCACAGGGGGGGTTGGGCGATCACAAATTTTGCGTTCCAACCGGATCAATTGTGGGAGCGAGCCTGCTCGCGAAGAGGCCAGTCCTGGCACGACAGATCTCAGCCAGGAATCAGCTCGTCAATGTGCCGATACTCCGCCTGCAACTGCGCCGCCAACACCCTGCTGCGCCCGAGCCGGATCGGCCCGCGCTCGATGTCGATCAGCAAACCCGGACACTCCAGTACGGGCAACAACGGCCAGTCCTTGAGCCGGCCATCGGTCACCAGCAACAACCGCTGCTGCTCCGCCGGAAAACGCTTTTGCCGCGCCCCCAACCATCGACCCGCTTCGCCCAATGCCGCCAGCAACGGCGTGCCGCCACCGGCGCCAAGACCATCGAGCCACTGGCGTAATCCGCTGGAAGCCTTCAATCCCTGCACCTGCCACTTGGGTGCAGCACCGCTGGCCGTGAGCAACGCCAGTCGCGCACGCTGGCGATAGACATCGTCGAACAACTGCGCCAGCAAGCCCTTGGCATCGCTCAATGCCTGATGACGGCGGGTCGATGCGGAGGCATCCACGATCACCAGCCACAGTTCATGGGGCGAGCGAGTGCGCAGGTGAAACAACAGGTCGTCACGCTGACGTGGCCGGCCATTGAGCAATGTGCCGGGCCAGTTGACCGAGCCGCTGCGTGCTGCATGACGCTTGCCCTGTTTACCGTGGTCCAGCCGCCCGGCTCGGGGTCTGGCATTCGCCCCCGCAACGGAGCGAGGGCGAATGCCTAGGGCTTTTTTGGCCAGCTCGGCACTTCACGTCGTGCGCCGACCGCCAGTGCCTGGGCAGGCAACTCGCCCCACTGGCCCTGCCCTTCGCTCGGGTTGGCGTTTTGCGGCGCAGAGGGTTGCGCAGCCTGGGATGGCTGAGATGCCGGTGCGCAATGCTCGCGACGACGATGGCGCAAGGCGAACTCGGCAACGGCGTCGATATCTTCCTCGGCGATCGCGTTCGCCCCGCGCCAGGCGGCGTGCGCCCGGGCGGCGCGCAGCCAGACCAGATCGGCGCGCAAACCATCGACACCGGCGGCAAAGCAGCGTTCGGTGATGTGTTCCAGCGCCTGATCATCGAGGGGAATGTTTACCAGTGCATTGCGTGCGTTCTGGCATCGTTCACGCAGAGACGCCTGCGCGGACTCCCATTCAGCGCAGAAACCTTGCGGATCACTGTCGAAATCCAGGCGACGGCGGATGATCTGACCGCGCTCGGCCGGCGCGGTGTGGCCACCGAGGGCGACGTTCAAGCCGAAACGGTCGAGCAGTTGCGGACGCAGTTCACCCTCTTCCGGGTTCATGGTGCCAATCAGCACGAACTTCGCCGAATGCCGATGGGAAATACCGTCACGCTCCACCAGATTGGTGCCGCTGGCGGCCACATCGAGCAGCAGGTCAACGAGGTGATCGGGCAACAGATTGACCTCGTCGACGTAGAGTACGCCACCGTCAGCCTTGGCCAGTACACCAGGGGAAAACTGTGCGCGACCTTCGCCCAGCGCCGCGTCGAGATCGAGGGTGCCGACCAGCCGTTCCTCGGTGGCGCCCAGCGGCAAGGTGACGAACTGACCGCTGGCCAGCAGGTCCGCCAGACCGCGGGCCAGGGTCGACTTGGCCATGCCCCGCGGGCCTTCGATCAGGACACCGCCGATTTTCGGGTCGATGGCGGTCAGGTACAGGGCCAGCTTCAAATCGTCGGCGCCGACCACGGCGGAGAGCGGGAAATGCGGGGTGTCGGTCATCTTCAATACTCAGTCCTGGTCGGTGATCTATCTACAAAAATTACAGTCGCCTTTATCCCTGTGGGAGCGAGCCTGCTCGCGATGAGGCCATCACATCCACCATCATCGTTGGCTGACAAATCGCCTTCGCGAGCAGGCTCGCTCCCACAGGGAAGTGATTAGCCGTCTTCTTCTATATCCAGCAACAAATTCTCCAGCGCCTCGCGGTACTCGCCGGGCTCCTTCCACATCCCGCGTTGTTGCGCCTCGAGCATGCGTTCGGTCATGTCGCGCAAGGCATGGGGATTGTGTTCGCGGACAAAATCCCGGGTGTCCGGGTCGAGCAAATAGGCATCGGCCAGCAACGCGTACTGGTGATCGTCGATCAACTGCGTGGTGGCGTCGAAGGCGAACAGGTTGTCGACCGTCGCGGCCATTTCGAACGCACCCTTGTAGCCGTGACGCTTGACGCCTTCGAGCCATTTCGGATTGGCCGCCCGGGAGCGGATCACCCGGTTCAGCTCTTCCTTCAGGGTACGAATCTTCGGCAGGTCCGGCTGGCTGTGGTCGCCATGATAACTGGCCGCCGCCTCGCCTTTCAGGCTTTCCACCGCCGCGAGCATGCCGCCCTGGAACTGGTAGTAATCGTTGGAGTCGAGCAGATCGTGCTCGCGGTTATCCTGGTTTTGCAGTACCGCCTGTACCTGGCTCAGGCGCTGGCTGAACTGTTCGCGGGCGGCGGTGCCTTCGTCGGACCCGCCGTAAGCGTAGCCGCCCCAGTTGAGGTAGACCTCGGCCAGGTCCTCGCGGCTCTGCCACAGGCGACCGTCGATGGCGCCCTGCACTCCCGCGCCGTAGGCACCGGGTTTGGCCCCGAAAATCCGCCAGCCGGCCTGACGCCGCGCAGCGTCTTCATCGAGCCCTGACTGCAGCAAGGCTGCACGCTCGGCGCGCACCTTGGCCGCCAACGGGTTGAGTTCGTCCGGCTCATCGAGGTCGGCCACCGCTTGCACCGCCGCGTCGAACAAGCGAATCAGATTGGCAAAGGCATCACGGAAGAAACCGGACACACGCAAGGTCACATCGACTCGCGGACGGTCGAGCAGGCTCAGCGGCAAAATCTCGAAGTCATCGACCCGCTGGCTGCCGGTCGCCCAGACTGGACGCACACCCATCAGCGCCATGGCCTGGGCGATGTCATCGCCGCCGGTGCGCATGGTCGCGGTGCCCCACACCGACAAACCGAGCTGGCGCAAATGATCGCCGTGGTCTTGCAGGTGCCGTTCGAGAATCAGGTTGGCCGACTGGAAACCGATACGCCACGCCGTGGTGGTCGGCAGGTTGCGCACGTCCACCGAATAGAAGTTGCGACCGGTGGGCAGTACGTCCAGGCGACCACGACTCGGTGCGCCGCTGGGGCCGGCCGGGACGAAGCGTCCGCTCAAGGCATCGAGCAATCCGCGCATTTCTGCCGGACCGCAGGCGTCCAGACGCGGGGCGACCACCTCGCGCAGGCTATCGATGATGGCTTGCACCTCGATCCAGTCCGCCTCCTGTAGGAGCGAGCCTGCTCGCGATGGTGTGTCAGTTGACATCAATGTGGCTGACACACCATCGCGAGCAGGCTCGCTCCTACAGGGGCTATTCAAGGCGTCCGAGATCAACTGCGCGGCGAACAACTCCAGGCGCTCGCGGGTATCGCCCGCCGTGCGCCAAGTCTCGTCGCTGATAAGCAAAAGTGGTTCGGGACGAGACCCTGTCCACGGTTCGGCCAGAGCACAATCGAGCGGGTCGAAGCCCAATACGAAGGCCTTGGCCAGTGCCCGCAGCAAACTCGACTGCGCGCCCCGCCCATCGCCCCGTGGTATACGCAACAACGCCAGCAAGGTGTCGATACGCAAACGACCGGTGGGCGATTCGCCGAACACATGCAGGCCGTCGCGGATCTGCGACTCTTTCAAGTCGCACAGGTATGTGTCGAGTCGCGGTAACCAGATCGCCGCATCGGCATCGCTGTCGAGCTGTTCGTCCAGTTGCAGTTCACGGTCGATGTGGGTGTCACGCACCAGTTGCAGGATGTCGCGCTGCAACTCTCGGGCACGGCGCGGATCGAGCAGCTGCGCTTCGTAATATTCGTCGGCCAACAGTTCGAGGTTGCGCAGCGGGCCGTAGGTTTCGGCGCGGGTCAGCGGGGGCATCAAGTGATCGATGATCACCGCCTGGGTACGCCGTTTGGCCTGGGCGCCCTCGCCCGGGTCGTTGACGATGAACGGATAGATGTTCGGCAGCGGCCCGAGCAGTGCATCCGGCCAGCAGTTTTCCGAGAGCCCGACGCCCTTGCCCGGCAGCCATTCGAGGTTGCCATGCTTGCCGACGTGGATCACGCCATGGGCGCCGTAGGTGTTGCGCAGCCAGAAGTAGAACGCCAGATAGCCGTGCGGCGGCACCAGGTCCGGGTCGTGATACACCGCGCTCGGGTCGACCTGATAACCCCGCGCCGGCTGAATGCCGACGAAGGTCAGGCCAAAACGCAGGCCGGCGATCATCATCCGTCCGCTGCGACACATCGGGTCGCTTTCCGGCGCGCCCCAACGTTCGAGCACCGCTGCGCGGTTGGCTTCGGGCAGGGCGTTGAACATCGCCAGATAGTCATCCATCCCCAGGCTTTGCTGGCACGGACGCAGGTCGAGGGTCTCGAGATCGTTGCTGACGCCGCCTAGCAACTGCTGGATCAACGCGGTGCCGCTGTCCGGCAATTCAGCCGGCAATGGATAACCTTCGGCATGCAGCGCCCGCAGGATATTCAGCGCCGCGGCCGGGGTGTCGAGGCCGACGCCATTGCCGATGCGACCGTCGCGGGTGGGATAATTGGCGAGAATCAAGGCAATGCGTTTTTCTGCATTGGGCACCCGCGCCAGATCGATCCAGCGCCGCGCCAGTTCGGCAACGAAATCCATGCGTTCCGGTTGTGGCCGGTAGCAGACCACATCCGACTGACTGCGCTCACTGCGCCACGCCAGGTCCTTGAAACTGATCGGGCGGCTGATGATGCGTCCGTCCAGCTCCGGCAAGGCAATATGCATCGCCAGGTCACGGGGGCCGAGGCCCTGTTCGCTGGCGCGCCAACCGGGTTCGTTGTCCTGGGCGCAAATCGCCTGGATCACCGGAATATTGCGGCGAAACGGGCGCAGATGCGGTGCTTCAGGACTGGATTGGGCGAAGCCGGTGGTGTTCAGGATCACCGAGACGCTGGCCTCATCCAGCCAGTCCTCTACCACGCAAAGACAACCGGGCTCTTTCAGACTGGCTAGCGCTATCGGCAACGGATTCAACCCCGCGGCCTGCAAGCGCTGGCAAAAAACATCAATGAAAGCCGTGTTCGCCGCTTGCAAATGCGAGCGGTAAAACAGCACCGCCGCCACCGGTTGATCGGCGTGCCAGTCGGCCTGCCAGTCCCTCAGTACGGCCGAATGTTTGTGCGGATGGTAAATCGCCGTGCGTGGCAGGGTTTGCGGCTCGCCCCAGGTGTAATCACGCGCCAGCCAGCGGTTGGCCAGGCAGCGGAAGAAATCGAGGGCGTTACCCATGCCGCCCTGGCGCAGAAACTGCCAGAGCCGGTCGCGATCCTCGGCGCCGACGGTGCTCAAGTCGCTAAGTTCCGGGTCCGGGCGATCATCGCCTGGCACCAGAATCACCTGCACACCGCGCTGCGACAGCTCAACCAGGCGCTCGATGCCGTAACGCCAATAGGCGATGCCGCCGTGCAGTGAAATCAGGATCACCCTGGCATGACGCAGCACTTCGTCGACGTACAAATCGACCGAGGCATGGTTCTGCACCTGCATCGGGTTGGCCAGGCGCACGCTCGGGTAATCGTCGGGCAATTGCTGCGCCGCTTCGGCGAGCAGCGCCAGGCTGGAATCGCCGCTGCACAGGACCACCAACTCGGCGGGGGTTTGTCCAAGGTCGGCAATGTTGTCATCCGACACGAAACCGCCGGGTTGGGTCCTGAGCAGGTGCATGGCTTACACGCTGAGCGCGGCGCGCAATTGCGCTTCGAGAACAGTGGCGTCCAGTTCCTGGCCGATCAGCACCAGGCGGGTTACGCGTGCTTCTTCGGCGCCCCACTGGCGGTCGAAGTGCTTGTCGAAACGCGTGCCCACGCCCTGGATCAGCAGGCGCATCGGCTTGTTGGGGATCGCCGCAAAACCCTTGACCCGCAGGATGCCGTGCTGGACCACCAGCTGGGTCAGCGCATCCAGCAGCAGGCTTTCGTCGGCTTGCGGCAGTTCGATGGAGATCGAATCGAAAGCGTCGTGATCGTGGTCGTCATGATCGTCGTCGCCATCGTGATGATGGTCGTGGTGGCTGTGACGGCTGTCGATGTGTTCTTCGGAGCCGGCACCCAGGCCGATCAGCACGTCCAGCGGCAGGCGACCGCTGCTGGCTTCGATGATTTTCACCGCTGGCGGCAATTCCTCGGCGACTTCCAGACGAACGCGGGCCAGGTCCGCCGGGTTGATCAGGTCGGCTTTGTTGAGGATCACCAGGTCGGCGCTGGCCAGTTGGTCGGCGAACAGTTCGTGCAGCGGCGACTCGTGGTCCAGGTTCGGGTCGAGCTTGCGCTGGGCGTCGACCTGATCCGGGAACGCGGCGAAGGTGCCGGCGGCCACGGCCGGGCTGTCGACCACGGTGATCACCGCATCCACCGTGCAGGCGCTGCGGATTTCCGGCCACTGGAAGGCCTGCACCAGCGGCTTTGGCAGCGCCAGGCCGGACGTTTCGATGAGAATGTGGTCCAGATCGCCGCGACGGGCCACCAGTTCGCGCATTACCGGGAAGAATTCTTCCTGGACGGTGCAGCACAGGCAGCCGTTGGCCAGCTCATAGACACGGCCGTTGGCTTCTTCTTCGGTGCAACCGATGGAGCACTGCTTGAGGATTTCGCCGTCGATGCCCAACTCGCCAAATTCGTTGACGATCACCGCGATGCGGCGACCCTGGGCGTTGTCGAGCATGTGCCGCAGCAGCGTGGTTTTACCCGAGCCGAGAAAGCCGGTAACGATGGTGACGGGGAGTTTGGCCAGTGTTTTCATCGGATGCCCTATGGCTAATGTGGCGGGCATACGGGACGACGACCGGCAACGCGAACGCGCGTGCCTGAAGAGTTCGCCACCGGATCACCCCGCCCGGTTGAAAGTGAGAATCTGTGACGAGGCAGGTCTCCTGGCTGACGGTGTGCCGGCCTTGAGCCTGGCATTCGCTGCGCCTTCCCGCCGGCCTCATGGATTGAGCCTGCAGTGGCGTGGCAACGAACATCACCGTTCACAGTTGCGGGGGCAGCCGCGGCATCGACCGCGTTCCCTTCTTAGCTTCGACAAACGCCGAAGAACCTCGAAAGCGCAAGGCTACGCATGGTATTGGGGCGGGTCAATGTCTTGTAGCGCCGCCACCGGCCCCATCGCGAGCAGGCTCGCTCCCACAGTTGATCGCATTCCCCTGTAGGAGCGAGCCTGCTCGCGATGAAGTCACCTCGGTTTCGAGTTGAGAACCCTTGCCAATTGACGCCCAACCCCCGGCCATGCTCTCCTACACACCTTGTTACGGGTGCCCTTCACAGGGTGAAACGGGAAACCGGTGAATCATGTGCTTTACTCTTAAGCCATGTCAGTCCGGTGCTGCCCCCGCAACGGTAAGCGAGCGAAGCATCAGATCCACTGTGCCATTGCGGCATGGGAAGGTGATGTTTTCAGGTTCAGGCCCAAGCCTTTGCCCCTCGTGAGCCCGGAGACCGGCCCGCAACACAAAGTGACCAGTACGATCACTGAACCAACAAACCCGCGGTGGGCGGGCGCTGTTTGAAACCTTGCGCGCCTGGTCGTGCGGGTTTTTGCATGCGCTCTTATTCCCCGCTGACAGACCAGAGGGAAACGCCATGTCGATCATCAGCAGCGCCGAACACACATCCGCGAGCACCACCTCAACCCTGACCCAACGTCTGACCGTCACCGTCTGCGCGTCGATCCTGGGCGCTTGCCTTGTGTATTTCGCCGGTTTCTCGCACATCGAAGCGGTGCACAACGCCGCCCACGATACCCGCCACAGCTCCGCGTTCCCGTGCCATTGAGAGCTGTCGACATGATCAAGCGTATTGCGCAAACCGCAGGTTTCACCGGGCTGCTGGCCGCCTTGTTGCTGACCCTGCTGCAAAGCTTCTGGGTCGCTCCGCTGATTTTGCAGGCCGAGACCTACGAAAAAACCGAACCGGCCGCTGTTGAAATGCATGAACACGCCGACGGTGCGATGGCTGCCCATACCCACGATGCACAAGCCTGGGAGCCGGAAGACGGCTGGCAGCGCGTGCTGTCGACCACCGGTGGCAACCTGGTGGTGGCCGTCGGTTTCGCCCTGATGCTGGCCGGCCTGTACACCTTGCGTGCGCCGACCAAAACCTCCCAGGGCCTGCTCTGGGGCCTGGCCGGTTATGCGACGTTCGTGCTCGCGCCGACCCTCGGCCTGCCACCTGAACTGCCAGGCACTGCCGCCGCCGATCTGGCACAACGGCAACTGTGGTGGATCGGTACCGCCGCCTCCACCGCCGTCGGTATCGCGCTGATCGTGTTCAGCCGGCACTGGCTGATGAAAGTCCTCGGCGCGGCGATCATCGCCGTTCCCCATGTGATTGGTGCACCACAACCGCAAGTGCATTCGATGCTCGCTCCAGAGGCGCTGGAAACCCAGTTCAAAATCGCTTCGCAACTGACCAACGTGGCGTTCTGGCTGGCCCTGGGCCTGATCAGCGCCTGGTTGTTCCGTCGCAAAAGCGATGGCCAATACCACGCATGACTGACGTCAGCACAGCGCCGACCCTGGTGGTCGGCCTGGGCTGCCAGCGAGGCTGCCCTGTCAGCACGTTGCTGGCGCTGCTCGATCAGGCGCTGGAGGCACACCAGATTGCTCGTCATGAAATCAAGGCGCTGGCCAGCATCGATTCGAAGCGCGACGAACCTGCGCTGATCGAACTGGCTCAGCAGCTTGGTCTGGAATTGATGTATTTCAGCAGTGAACAACTGGCCGCTTATGAACCGCAACTCAGTCATCAATCGCAAATAGCGTTTGAACGCACCGGTTGCTACGGCGTGGCGGAAAGCGCCGCACTGGCCCTGGCGGAACAACTGGCCCAGGCCCCGGCAAAACTGCTGATTCCACGGCAAAAATACGCCCAGGCAACACTTGCATTGGCCGGCGCTGCGTAAAAAACCGATAATCCCCGCCTTTGATCATGAACATTCTTCATCTGAAGCCCTGTTCAGCCCCTTTTTTCCCACAGGAACCGACGATGACCGTCTACTTCATTGGCGCAGGTCCCGGCGACCCCGAACTGATTACCGTCAAGGGCCAGCGGCTGATTCGCAGCTGCCCGGTGATCATTTATGCCGGTTCCCTGGTGCCTGCCGCCGTACTGGAAGGTCATTGTGCCGAACAGGTGGTCAACAGCGCCGAACTGCACCTGGAACAGATCATCGACCTGATCAAGAGCGCCCACGCCAAAGGCCAGGACGTCGCCCGGGTGCACTCCGGCGATCCGAGCCTGTATGGCGCCATTGGCGAGCAGATTCGCTATCTGCGTGAGCTAGGCATTGCATTTGAAATAGTACCCGGCGTGACGGCCACAGCCGCTTGCGCTGCGCTTTTGGGTGCGGAACTTACGCTGCCGGACATTTCGCAAAGCGTCATCCTGACGCGCTACGCCGACAAAACCGCCATGCCACCTGGGGAGGAATTCTCCAGCCTGGCGCAGCACGGCGCGACCATGGCGATTCACTTGGGGGTCAATCACCTGGCGAAGATCGTTGAGGAACTGCTGCCCCATTACGGCGCCGATTGCCCGATTGCGGTGGTTCACCGCGCGAGCTGGCCGGATCAGGATTGGGTGGTGGGAACGCTTGAGGATATTGCCGAAAAAGTTGAAGCCAAGGGCTTTCGCCGTACGGCGTTAATTCTGGTGGGTCGGGTGCTGGGCAGCGATCACTTCAGTGAGTCGTCGCTGTATCGCGCGGGGCATGCGCATCTCTATCGTCCATAAGGCCCCTTCGCGAGCAGGCTCGCTCCCACATTGGATTACGGTCGACTGTGGGAGCGAGCTTGCTCGCGATGGCGTCGGTCAATTTCACCCATAAAAAAACGGCGCTCACGGGGCGCCGTTTTTTTTGTTCGCAGCGAACACCTTAGTAGTAGGCGTTTTCTTTCTGCGTGTGGTCGGTCACGTCGCGAACACCCTTGAGCTCAGGGATGCGCTCGAGCAAAGTGCGCTCGATGCCTTCCTTCAGCGTCACGTCGGCCTGGCCGCAGCCCTGGCAACCACCGCCGAACTGCAGGACGGCGATGCCGTCTTCGACCACGTCGATCAGGCTGACCTGACCGCCGTGGCTGGCCAGCCCCGGGTTGATCTCGGTTTGCAGGTAGTAGTTGATGCGCTCGTTGACCGGGCTGTCGGCGTTGACCATCGGTACCTTGGCGTTTGGCGCCTTGATGGTCAGCTGGCCGCCCATACGGTCGGTGGCGTAGTCGACTACAGCATCGTCCAGGAAGGCTTCGCTGAAGTGGTCGATGTACGCGGTGAAGCTTTTGAGCCCCAGCGCGGTGTCTTCGGGTTTTTCTTCGCCCGGCTTGCAGTAGGCAATGCAGGTTTCGGCGTACTGGGTGCCAGGCTGGGTGATGAAGACGCGGATGCCGATGCCCGGGGTGTTCTGCTTGGAGAGCAGATCAGCCAGGTAATCGTGGGCGGCGTCAGTGATGGTAATAGCGGTCATGGAAACTCCTCGCAGGCTTGGGCGCAGTTTACGCCAATCAACGCGCCGGACAAAGTCCTAGTATTTTTGTCGGGAAAGATTTCGACAAATCCCTCTGTGGGAGCGGGCTTGCTCCCACAGGGGATCAGTGGTGTTTCAGAGGTTCTCGTAGCGGTTCATGTCCAGCACGCCCTCTTCCACCGGATCGTTTTCGTAGATATAGCGGCTCAGATCATGGAAATAAGCCCAGAATTGCGGATGACTGCGCCGTATTCCCCAACGTTCGACGATTTTCTCGAAGCTGTCGGTATCCTTGGCGCTTTCCATCGCATCCACAAACGCCGGCACTTGCCCGGCCGGGATGTTGAACATGAAGTTCGGGTAGCTGCTAAGCACCCCCGGGAAAATCGTCAGGGTGTCGAGCCCCGGTTGGTAGCGCAGTGATTCACCGAGCAAAAACGCCACGTTGCTGTGGGCACGGTTACGCAACAGGCTATAGACCTCACGCTTGCCGCTGGTGGTTTCGATACGCAGCAGGGTGGCTTCCGGCAACTGGTCGATGACCTTCAGCCCGGCGGCCGGCCGCGAAGTCAGACGGCTCAGCGCCTGCTCGGCACTTTGCAGGTCCGAGTCGATGTTCGGCCGCGAACAGTAAGCGCCATCGCAGCGATTGATCGGGTCGGGCCTGGCATTGAGGTCGCCGTATCGGGCCAGTAACTGATTGGCAAAGTCACGCTTGGGATCAGTCGAATTCAGATTCAGCGCGGTCGGCGTGTCGTCGTCGATGGTCTCGTAGTCGAGCCACATCTTGAATTTGCCACTATTCTGATACCAGTCGTCCAGGTAGTCATCCCGGGAATCGGCGGGCATCAGGCGCAGGAAGTTCTGCTCGGCGCCGTTGCGGATCAAGTCGAAATACAAGCGCGTCTGAGCCTGGTGGGACAGGTTGCCGAACACATCGAAGTTCACCGCCAGTTGATAGTAGGTGCGCTCCAGCAGCGGATAGTCGAACAGCCATATCGTTTGCGGCACCTCGCCGATCAGGCCTTTGGTCACCGAAGCGCTGTCGAAATGGCGGAAGATACTCAGCAGCGCATTGTCGTTGCCGGCCCACAGGGTCGACCAGCTCGGCACTGACTCGTCGGCGTAGCTGTCCCGGCGCAAGGCTTCGTACTCATTACGCTTATCGCGGTAGTCGTGCCACAGGCTGAGGACGCTGTCGACATCATCGTTCTGCCCCGGCATCGCCAGCAACGGCGTGGCTTGCCCGCGATAGTTCGGATCGGTGACATACAGGTCGTGCTCGGGCGCCTGGAACAGCGCCCAGAAATTATCGCGGATCACGTCCGTGGCGATCTGACCACGACACACTGGCCCACGGATAAAGGTGCGCACAAAGTACTCGGCGTTATCGAGCATGAACTGATAGCGCGCCTGGGCCGGAATCGCTTCGAAGGTGGCGAACGGGTTGGCCCGGCTCTGTGGCCCATAGCCCGGCAACGCATCGACCTGCCAGTTGCCGCTGTAGAACAGGCTCTTGACCCGCGCCAGCTTCGCCGAACTCAGCGGATAGGTGATGTGGGTCTTGTGCACGATCACACCCTGCACCGGCCACAAGCGATAGTAAAACTGCGTGCCCGGATCATCGTTCGGGCGACGGGTGTTGATCAGGTCAATCGGCTGGCCGGTCGGGGTGCGCGAACGCACCCACTGGAAGAAATGCCCAGGCTCGCCATCCTTGAAGTAGAGATGGGCGAGAAACCAGTGCTCGTACAGCCAGCGCCCCACCAGACTTTCCCGGGCGCCCGGCGAATTGAGCAGGTTTTCCCATTGCACCACCTGCAAGGCTTCCCTGGCGCTGGGCGCCAGCGCCTGCTGATCGATCGGCGCGCCGGCCGCCAGCCAGCGTTGCAGCGTCTGGTACTGCTGGTCGGTCAGGCCGGTCACCGCCAGCGGCATGCCCTCCTTCGGATGCTTGGCGGCATAACCGTCGAACTCCGCGGGCATGGCACACATGTTTTCCCGGTTCAGGCCCAGGACGATGTCTTGCGGCAGCTTCGCATTAGGTTGCAACGGAGTTTTGTGGCCAAGCTCCAGCATCCGCGCCATCAGTGCAGCCTGGCTGCCCTGGGTATCGAGCACCGAATAAAAGCCCTTTTGCTGCCAGGCCTGTTTGCCGGAGGCGTCATAGAACAGTCGGGTCGGTGCCACCGCTTTAGTGCGGTCACCGTCATAAACCGGGACTTTCGTCGCACCACGCGCTGCGCCCTCGCCGCTGCCCAGGTTGAGCTGACAGGCGGCGTCATTGCAGGCGTGGCAGGCCACGCACTTTTCAGTGAAGATCGGCTGAATGTCACGGCTGTATGAAATGGCAGAGGAAATCGCCGGACTTTGCGCCAGAGCGCCCCAACTTAAAAACAACAACAATGTGCTGATGACGAAGCGATACGACATGTCCCTGGTCCCGGATCCTGAAAAAACGCCGCGATTCTACCGGTCTGTCATCCTTACCAACATGAACGATATTCATGCAATTTCGAGTCATGCTCCAAAAGCGCACAGGTTTGCTATCATCCCGGCCCTTCGTCATGGCCTTACCGAGTAGTCCAAATGTCCGATCGCAGCGTTCGCCTTCAAGCTCTCAAGCACGCCCTCAAAGAGCGCATCCTGATTCTCGATGGCGGTATGGGCACGATGATCCAGAGCTACAAGCTCGAAGAGCAGGATTACCGTGGCAAACGCTTCGCTGACTGGCCAAGCGATGTCAAAGGCAACAACGATCTGTTGGTACTGACTCGCCCGGACGTGATTGGCGGCATTGAAAAAGCCTACCTGGACGCTGGCGCCGACATTCTGGAAACCAACACCTTCAACGCCACCCAGATTTCCCTGGCCGACTACGGCATGCAAGGCCTGGCGTATGAGTTAAACGTAGAAGGCGCACGCCTGGCGCGCAAGGTCGCCGACGCCAAGACCCTGGAAACCCCGGACAAGCCGCGCTTCGTTGCCGGCGTGCTCGGTCCTACAAGTCGCACCTGCTCGTTGTCCCCGGACGTGAACAACCCCGGCTACCGCAACGTGACCTTCGATGAACTGGTGGAGAACTACACCGAGTCCACCAAGGGTCTGATCGAAGGCGGCGCCGACCTGATCCTGATCGAAACCATTTTCGACACCCTGAACGCCAAGGCCGCGATCTTCGCTGTCCAGGGCGTGTTCGAGGAATTGGGCATTGAATTGCCGATCATGATTTCCGGCACCATCACCGACGCCTCGGGCCGTACCCTGTCGGGCCAGACCACCGAAGCGTTCTGGAACTCCGTGGCCCACGCCAAACCGATTTCCGTCGGCCTGAACTGCGCCCTCGGCGCCAGCGAATTGCGCCCGTACCTCGAAGAGCTGTCGAACAAAGCCAACACCCACGTTTCCGCGCACCCGAACGCCGGCCTGCCGAACGAATTCGGCGAGTACGACGAACTGCCGTCGGAAACCGCCAAGGTCATCGAAGAATTCGCCCAGAGCGGCTTTCTCAACATCGTCGGTGGCTGCTGCGGCACCACGCCGGGCCACATCGAAGCCATCGCCAAGGCCGTGGCCGGTTATGCGCCACGCGAGATTCCGGACATCCCGAAGGCCTGCCGCCTCTCGGGCCTTGAGCCGTTCACCATCGATCGCAACTCGCTGTTCGTCAACGTCGGCGAGCGGACCAACATCACCGGTTCCGCCAAGTTCGCCCGCCTGATCCGTGAAGACAACTACACCGAAGCCCTGGAAGTCGCCCTGCAGCAGGTCGAAGCCGGTGCCCAGGTGATCGACATCAACATGGACGAAGGGATGCTCGATTCGAAGAAGGCCATGGTGACCTTCCTCAATCTGATTGCTGGCGAGCCGGACATCTCCCGCGTACCGATCATGATCGACTCCTCCAAGTGGGAAGTGATCGAAGCCGGCCTCAAGTGCATCCAGGGCAAGGGCATCGTCAACTCGATCAGCATGAAGGAAGGCGTCGAGCAGTTCATCCATCACGCCAAGCTGTGCAAGCGCTACGGCGCCGCCGTGGTGGTGATGGCCTTCGACGAAGCCGGCCAGGCCGACACCGAAGCGCGCAAGAAGGAAATCTGCAAACGCTCCTACGACATTCTGGTCAACGAAGTGGACTTCCCGCCGGAAGACATCATTTTCGACCCGAACATCTTCGCCGTCGCCACCGGTATCGAAGAACACAACAACTACGCCGTCGATTTCATCAATGCCTGTGCCTACATCCGTGACGAACTGCCGTATGCGCTGACCTCCGGTGGCGTGTCCAACGTGTCGTTCTCGTTCCGTGGCAACAACCCGGTGCGCGAGGCGATCCACTCGGTGTTCCTGCTGTACGCGATCCGTTCCGGCCTGACCATGGGCATCGTCAACGCCGGTCAACTGGAGATCTACGACCAGATCCCGGCAGAACTGCGCGACGCCGTGGAAGACGTGATCCTTAACCGCACCCCGGAAGGCACCGACGCCCTCCTCGCCATTGCCGACAAGTACAAGGGCGACGGCAGCGTCAAGGAAGCCGAGACCGAAGAGTGGCGCAACTGGGACGTCAACAAGCGCCTGGAGCACGCACTGGTCAAGGGCATCACCACCCACATCGTCGAAGACACCGAAGAATCCCGTCAGTCCTTCGCCCGCCCGATCGAAGTGATCGAAGGCCCGCTGATGTCCGGCATGAACATCGTCGGCGACCTGTTCGGCGCCGGCAAAATGTTCCTGCCGCAGGTGGTGAAATCCGCCCGCGTAATGAAACAGGCCGTTGCCCACCTGATCCCGTTTATCGAGCTGGAAAAAGGTGACAAGCCGCAAGCCAAGGGCAAGATCCTGATGGCCACGGTGAAAGGTGACGTGCACGACATCGGCAAGAACATCGTCGGCGTGGTGCTCGGTTGCAACGGCTATGACATCGTCGACCTCGGCGTAATGGTGCCGGCGGAGAAAATCCTCCAGGTGGCCAAGGAACAGAAGTGCGACATCATCGGCCTGTCCGGCCTGATCACCCCGTCGCTGGACGAGATGGTCCACGTCGCCCGGGAAATGCAGCGCCAGGACTTCCATCTGCCGTTGATGATCGGTGGCGCCACCACCTCCAAGGCGCACACGGCGGTGAAGATCGAGCCCAAGTACAGCAACGATGCGGTGATCTACGTCACCGACGCCTCCCGCGCGGTGGGCGTGGCAACGCAGTTGCTGTCCAAGGAGCTCAAGGCCGGTTTTGTCGAGAAAACCCGCCAGGATTACATCGAGGTTCGCGAGCGCACCGCCAACCGCAGCGCCCGCACCGAGCGCCTGAGCTATGGCGCGGCCATCGCCAAGAAACCTCAATTCGACTGGGCGAGCTACACGCCGGTCAAACCGACCTTCACCGGTACCCGGGTGCTGGACAACATCGACCTCAACGTCCTGGCCGAGTACATCGACTGGACGCCGTTCTTCATCTCCTGGGACCTGGCCGGCAAGTTCCCGCGCATCCTCCAGGACGAAGTGGTCGGTGAAGCCGCCACCTCGCTCTACAAAGACGCCCGGGAAATGCTCAGCAAACTGATCGACGAGAAGCTGATCAGCGCCCGCGCGGTGTTCGGTTTCTGGCCGGCCAACCAGGTGCATGACGACGACATCGAGCTCTATGGCGATGACGGCAAGCCAATGGCCAAGCTGCATCACCTGCGCCAGCAGATCATCAAGACCGACGGCAAGCCGAACTTCTCCCTGGCCGACTTCGTCGCGCCCAAAGGCAGTGAAGTGACCGACTACGTGGGTGGCTTCATCACCACCGCGGGGATCGGCGCCGAAGAAGTGGCCAAGGCCTACCAGGATGCCGGCGACGACTACAACTCGATCATGGTCAAGGCCCTGGCCGACCGCCTGGCCGAGGCCTGCGCCGAGTGGCTGCACCAGCAGGTGCGTAAAGACTACTGGGGTTATGCCAGGGATGAAGCGCTGGATAACGAGGCACTGATCAAGGAGCAGTACAGCGGTATCCGTCCGGCACCGGGCTACCCGGCCTGCCCGGATCACACCGAGAAAGCCCAACTGTTCGCCCTGCTCGATCCAGAAGCCCAGGAAATGCGCGCAGGCCGCAGCGGCGTGTTCCTCACCGAACACTACGCGATGTTCCCGGCGGCAGCGGTCAGCGGCTGGTACTTCGCTCACCCACAGGCACAATACTTTGCCGTGGGCAAGATCGACAAGGACCAGGTGCAGAGCTACACGTCGCGCAAAGGCCAGGAGCTGAGCGTGACCGAACGCTGGCTGGCGCCGAACCTGGGTTACGACAACTAAACTGCTTTGCCGACCACAACATCGTGGTCGGTAAAGATCCCTTGTGGGAGCGAGCCTGCTCGCGATGACGGAGTAACATTCAACATTAATGTTGACTGATAGACCGCTATCGCGAGCAGGCTCGCTCCTACATTAGTTAGCCAGCGGCTGATTTAGCTATTCCTGGCCGATGTCCCTGGTTACGGTTCTTCACCCGCCAGCTCCGAGACTTCCTTGCGGGACAACTCGATCATCTTCGCGTTGCGCGCCGCCGCCAGTTCGAAAAGTTGACTCATGAATGCGGCATCATCGGCGCTCTCACCCCCTTCATCTTCCCCTCCCTGACTCTCCATTTCATCGAGTGCCCGAAAGACTTCAGGGTATTTCTCCTTGAGATAACCCACCCAATAGTCGCGCTGGATCAAGTCTTCGAAAAACCCGTCGGACCGCTCCGCATTGGCGACTTCCACGCGCGCGTGCGCCAATTGCTGCCGCGTGACGCCGGAGGCATACGTCATGTGTTTCGGCTGACCCGGCAGGATCAGGCCGTCATCCCAGCCCTCCGTCAGACCGATTCGATAACCCAGGCGCACCTCGGCCTCATCCTCGCCGGAATGAGCCGCGGCTTTGGTCGCCAGATCATCGATCTTGTCCAGTCGAAACAGCTGCCTGGACAGTTTCAACAATGCCTGGCCCTTCACACTCAGGCCTCCAGGCGGCATGTCGAGCAAGGCATTGTGGGTGAACACTTTGCTTTCCAGCCCGCTGAACGTGAGGATTCGCCCGTCGACACAGGTACCATGGGTAGCCGAACTGGCGAACAGGACTTCCCGAAGTTCGCTGTTGCTGGCCGCGGCTTCCATCACTGTCCAGACCCGTCGCGTCAAGTCGGCATTGGCCACCCGGAACTCCTGGGTGTCCTGCAATCGCGATAGCAAATGAAAGAACGCGGCATTGTCCGGCTCGGCCGCCAGTTGATCCCAGATCTGGCTTTTACCGGCCAATTCCTCCGGGGTCAGATTGGTTAACCAAGGGGTCTTTTGCGCGGAATCAGGCTCAACGTCAGGCAGCTCTTCATCCGACTCGATGCTGTCGCTTTGGTCGTGAGCATCATCCAGCGACTCGTCGAGTTCAGTCCGCGAGATCCCCAGCACGGTGTCCCGTGCTCCCGAGTCTCGGTAGGCCCTCAAGCGCTCGAGACTCTCAAGCGCCAGGTTGTTGTCGCTCAGGTCGATGCCGATCATCAGGACGTTGTGATTGCCATCCAGAACCTGCTCCGGAACCGATGTGATGTAGTTACCACTCAGATTCAGGACTCTGAGGTGGGCCGCATCCAGCACGCCCCCCGGCCATTGCGTCAGAATGTTATTGCGCAGATCGAGTGTCACCAACGCTTCGAAAACGTCAATATCGAAGGACTCCAGTTCGTTGTAGCCCAGGTCAAGCCACTTCAGACGCTCCAGATTACTCAATGAGGCAGACACGTGTTCGGCATCGTCCAGTCGGTTCGAAGACAGTTCCAGTCGCTCGAGCGTATCCATGTGCCGGACCGGCTCGGGAATTGCGTCCAGCCCATTACCGTTGAGTTCAAGGATTTTCAACCGTGTAAAGGCATTGAGGAATCCATCGGAACCTTGCCGGGTCAGTTTTACGCTCGTCAGGTTCAACGTGCCGACATGCTCGAACGTTGTCGGCAGCTCCGGCAAATCGCCCAGTTGCAGGCCATTGAGATTCAGCACGGCATCGGCAACACCGTCCGCACCGATCAGCCCCTCGCGCCAGCACTCCAGGATGCGCAAGGCACCCAATCTGCGAATGCTGGACGATGTCATCCAGCCCGTTCCCTGAGTTCCACGGGTAAACAGCCAGCCATTCAACTGGCGTGTAAGCGCGTCAAAGGTCTGTTCCCATCCGGCAAGGCGCTCGTCAATTTGCACGTCGGTTGCCCCACGCTGGCGCATCTGTTCCAGCGCTTGGGAGGCCTGCTCATCGACAAGCGCCGGGTTCAACCGTTGCAGGCGCTTTGTCACGACCCCGGACCCTTCTCCCGACGGGACTTGTGGTAGCAATAACAAATGCCGTGCGATCGAAAAGCCGCTCTCGGACGGCGGGAAGGCAAGTGGCACCGGCTCCAGGGCAAACAGTTCCAGGACACCTTCTGGCAGTCCCTTGGACACTTCAATTTTCTGCCAGGCAGCCTTCAGCATTGCTTCCGCTTGCGCAGTCAACGGCGCACCGACGAGATTGGTTTTGAGTAATACCTCACTTTCAAGCACCGCCACCGGTAATTCGCTGACGCGGCTGTCGCGCAAATCCAGCCAGGTCAATTCGGGCAGGTCTTGCGCGCCTGCCGGCCACTCCCGCAGTTCGGTCGAGCGCAGATTCAAAGCCCTGAGGTGAGACATTGCACTGACGTCCAGGGTGTTGAGGGGGGTTGCTGCTCAGGTCCAGATGTTCGAGTGTTCGCAACCCTTCGAGACCTTGCTGAACCCCTGAATCGACAACAATCCCGTTACTGGAGAGATCCAGCTGAGTCAATTTTCCGAGATCGTTGGGGCCGATGGGGATTTCGGTCAGGCCGCAAGCCCGCAAGTCGAGAGTTTGAAGCTCGGTAAACCTGCTGATGAAGCCGCGAATCTGTTCTACGGGCGCGTTGCTGCCCCTCAAATGCAGTGTTTGCACTTCCGAGAAAGCGCCGGGCGCAAGCTCGGGAAGGTCACTGAGCGCCAGATTCGACAAATCGAGCACCGAGGCGTTGGCGGTAGCGCCGTAGCGTTTGAAAACGCCATTACGCCAACTGGCTCTCACGGAGTTGCCCAGGATTGTTCGGCCCACCACCTCATTGATCGCCATTGGCATGGGTCGCGCGCGATGGGTCCAGTCGTTGAGGTTACGGTTGAGCACATGGTGTTGCTCACTCAAGGCTTCGATCGCCCCGTACCTCGCCTCGGCATCCTGCCATTGCTCGACAAACTGAGTGAACAACGCCTCGTGATTCTCGTTGGAGTCCTCCCCAAGGCGTCTCAACTCACCCTTGCTGTAATCACTGACCATTGCCTCGAGATCAACAAGGTGTGGGGATTGCCGTTTGGCGTACTCATACGCTGGCCTGAAGTTTTCACGAAGGACATTCGACCAGTCCAGCGACAGTCCGGA
This sequence comes from Pseudomonas fluorescens, assembly GCF_040448305.1. Taxonomy (NCBI): domain Bacteria; kingdom Pseudomonadati; phylum Pseudomonadota; class Gammaproteobacteria; order Pseudomonadales; family Pseudomonadaceae; genus Pseudomonas; species Pseudomonas fluorescens. Next base: position 3,733,306 of record NZ_CP148752.1, read on the forward strand.
CCAGAGCTTTTCATGTCCGCTGAAAATGCCGTCGGGCAAGGTTCTGATCCCGGTGTCCTTGAGATTCAATCGCTCAAGTCGCGGTAGATCGAGAACCCCGGCGGGCCATTCAAACAACGAAGGTGCAAGCACTTCCAACAGGCGCAGATTGCGCAATTGGCTGACATCCAGCGCAATCGGCGCGAACCCCGAACAATGGACATTGAGGTACTCAAGCCTGGTCAGCGCACCCAGCCTCGACGGCATGTCGGCGGCGTAGGGAGCGGATGAATACAGGTTCAGGTCGGTGAGCTCCGGCATCCTGCCGATGACCTCGGGCACATTGCTGAACTGGTCGCCCGTGGCGTTGATCCGCAGTTTTCTCAACCTGGGGAAATTCGCCAGCAGCGCATCTGCATTGGCGTCGGTGATGCACCGGCCCCGGACGTACAGATCACGCACATGGGAGAAATCCGCCGACAACGCAGGCAGCGCTTCGTCACTGGTCAGATCAAGCAATGTGAAGCGCGCGTGCTCCGCGGCCAACGGCGAGTTGCGCCAGCTATCCTTGAGGCCCTGCGCGACCGAAGCCTTGCCGCCCAACATGCGCTCCAGGGCAGAGCCCGACGATGGCTCGCCAACCCAATGATCGAGCGTCGCCTCAAGCGTCTCCCACTCGCGCAGGCGGGCCTGCAACAAACCATAAATCTGCGCATCGGTTTTTCCCGCACGCAGCTGCGCCAGGACAAATCCGTTGGCCTGCTGTTCGGTCAGCGCCGGATAGACATCCCGAACCCGCGTCGCCAGCAAAGGATTGATCCCTTGCCCGCGTCCGCTGGCGTAGTACCCCACCAACCGTTCGTTGACCCGAACCGGAGGCTTGAACGTCGCATGCTTGTCAGTACGTGCCTCCAGGCTCTGTGCCAGCTCGGCACGATGGGCGACGGCATGGTCGATGATTGCCGTGCGCAACTGACTGCCCTGAGCCACATGGGGAACACCCAGCGCCTGGCGCGCCGAGTCGGGCAAGGCGTGCATGATCGACGGGTAAAAATTGTCGCCATTTCGAGGAATGCCATTGAGCTCCTCGCCGCGCTCATCAAACGCCTGGTAAGCCGGTCCTTTCTTGACCACGTATTTGCGCGTGACGGCAGTCTGACTGCCAATGCCATCGATCAGCGGCCCCTCGACGTGACCGTCGCGCACTTCCAGGCGCACGCTGTCGGACCAGCCCGGCAGCTTTTCCAGGGAGTGCAGTGCGAGCCATCGGCTGTCCGCCGACGCCATACGCTCCAGATGCAACCCGGCAAAGGCTCGATTGACGCGCCCTTGTCGTGCATACCAGCGGCTCTCTTCAAGCATGCTCAAGGGAATCCGCCGCGTCGTTTGCCACCGCGCCAGTTCCTCGGCATTGGCATCGAGCAACACCCTGTTGGCAGCGGGCTCACTCAGCCCAGGGCAAGCACGCCGCAGCATCGCCACCGGTCCCTTGACCGCCTCGGTGTTCCCCGGGCCAGCCTCGAACGCCGACAACAACTCAGCCAGCCCGGGAGGCGGAGGCAGGTGATCGAGATGCATCTTGCGCAGGGCATTGTCACGGGTACCGCTGGCATCGGCGATGGTGAGCAGTTGTTCGTCAGTCAGGGCCTCGGTCGCATGGCCCATGCGCCGCAACAGGGTCAGGCGATCCCACTCCAGGGGACGCTCCAGCGTATGGTGCCAGGCACCGTGGCCGTTGTGTTCGAGAATCGGCCGCCAGGCCTCGGCATCGGACGGATGCTTGATGCGCCATTTTTTCAGCGTTGAATCAAAGGTGATCTCATACACCTTGCCCGCCTGGCGGATGTAAGTCCTGCGGTTCGCACGAAACTGTCCCAAGGCATTGGGGGCGATGTCATCGCCCAGCTCAACGTTGCACTCATAGGCCTTCAGATCGGGTTTCCACAGCCGTGTCGCGCCATCGGGGCGCTTGATGGCGTCCAGCCCTTCGATCACCGGCTCCGGTGCGACCGGCGCAATCTTGCCGAGCACCTTGCCGGCCCCGGCCATCGCCGCGATCAACGCCAGGTTTTCCGCGACATCGATCAGGTGCGCCTTGGCAGCAACGCGATCACCCTCACTCCATTCGATAACCCCTTCGAACGATTCGTACAGCAATTGCCCGGCCATTACCGTCAGCATGATCTCGCCCAGCACTGGTACGAACATCGACGCCATGTTCAAGCCCAGCATGCCGATTTCCAGCAGGTGATTGAGCTTTGCCGCCCGAGCCTTCGCATCGACCTCAGCGGTCGGGACGGCATGGCTGCGCGCATCGGCGATGACCTTGGCGCGGTTTTGCTCGTAGAGATAAGTCCACAGATCGGTGTTGGCGGACCAGATTCCGGCGACGTCTTTACGCGTCGTACCCATTGGGTCGAGGTAAGGATCTTCCACCGGTTCGCGCTTGCCCCGGGTTTCAGGGGGCAGCTCCTTGATACCGACGAACGTGGAGATCGGCGGAATGTACTGGGCGACCTTGATCCAGATGGACTGCATCGGATCGCTCGGAGCGTCCGCCGCCTTGCGGGTGAACTGGCTGAAGTAGTAAGGGCGGTCGGCGTAAGCCACGAACTGACTGAAAAAACGCTGGTGTGCGGTCGGCCTGCCATCGCTTGCAGACCGTGAATTGCCGGCCGTGAACTGGCGCTTGAATTCGTCACGCAACTGCGCCGAAGTGTAACGCTTGAGCGGATGCTCGGGATCATGGGGAATGTAGACGATGAAATCGCTGGTGTAGCGATACTGCTCGCTGATGCTGAACACCACACAGCCGGTCATCCGGCGCTTCATCAGGATGAGATCGCGGAACCAGACCTGTCTGTCGCCCATCCGGGGATGGACTTCCCCGCCAATGACCGAAAGGATCATCGCGTAGTCTTGCGGTTCGATGTCCTTTTTCAACAAGGCCAGGTCGGCTGCCGCCCTCATTGCGGTTTTCTGGCTGTCGATGAATTGCTCGCACAGGTTTGCTTGCGCCCGCGTATCGGCTGGCTGGAAAAACCTGTTCACGCAGGTTTGATACTGCGCTCCGATATCCAGCGTTCGGCACAGCGACAAGAACTGCCTGACCGTCATGCCCAGCGCAGCATCCTTGAACGTACCGGGGGTCGGCGTTTCGACGACAAACCCTGAACCACGGTGGAAGGCCCCTTCTTCACACTCCGAGGCCTCGAAGTTGTGCAATGCCGCCTGAAGCAAAGATAGCTTCAACACCTCGAAAGACGAGACTTCGATATCCAACACGCCAACCTCCAGGGGGCGCCGCAGGCACACCCAGGTCTTGTTGACGTCGACTTCGATCGAGAACCTGTCCTTGAGAGCCTTGGCCAATATCGGCCCGGCGAATGTTTCGGCGTCGTGCAGCGCGGACATTGTCTGGTCCAGACGGGTCTGCGAGATAAAACTGGCGTTGAAACTTGCCCTCAGTGCCTGCTGTTGCACGCCGGATGCGTGCACATACCAGCCCGGCAGGGGTGTTGCGCTTTCTTTGATCGCTGCGCGCCTTGGGGACGTCGCGTTGATCAACCAATCGGGAGTCATGCGCTCAAGCGATTCACTGTGCATGCTGCTTTTTCCTGGCAGCAACCGCTTGGATTCTGAACCTTCAATAGGCGACTCTACCTTCGACGTCGGCGGTGAAGTCCGGGATGAAATGCTCATACTGTCTCTCCTGGTAAATGGAGCGACAGGACACCACCCCAGGCCTGAATACCTGCGGTACATAGTTACCGCACGATCGAAAAGGCGAGACAAACCGTTTCAGGCAGCTACGGCACGAATCGGCAGATTGGCTATGCTGTGTGCACCCACTTTCAGACGAGGGATTTATGGACGATCCGGCCGATAACAAGCCGCCGACCTTCTGGCAAATGCTGCACAGCGTCATGGCGGCGGCGTTCGGGGTGCAGAGCGGGAAGAACCGGGCCCGTGATTTCACTCACGGCAAGCCGAGTCATTTCGTGATTCTCGGGATTCTCTTTACGGCGGTGTTTGCATTGATGCTGTTCGGCATCGTCAAGCTGGTGCTGCTTCTGGCCGGAGTTTGATGCGGCTCAGTGCATCAGGGTTTGCAGGGTGAACGGGTAACGCCAGGACGCGGGACGTCCCTTGGCCGAGAGTTTGTGAAAGTCCACGCCGAAATCCTGCGCCTTGCCCATCGCCAGCAGCCGTTTGGCCTGCGTCCGATCAATCAGCTGCAATAACGGAATCTGTCGGTCACGGCCGCCGTACTGGCTGAAGTCCACGCCTTGATCGTAGTCATGCAATTGCACCAGCGCCCAGCCACCGAGACTGAAGTGCCCGCCCAGCAAGACACTCAGACGACGGTCCAGCAGTGCCTGCAACGCGGCGGGTGAAGTGTTGATCGCGCCGAACAGCACGCCTTTTCCTGGCACACCTCCGGCTTCGACATACGCCTGCATCACACCGAACGCCATCTCGTCATTCGCGGCCCAGACCAGCGACGTCTGCGGGTAGCGCTTGAACAGCAACCTGGCCTGCTCGCAGGCGCGTTGCCGGGTCCAGCCGCCGTACACCAACTGCCGCAAACGCACTTCGGGGTGCTCGGCCAAGGCACGCCGCAAGCCCTTCTCCCGAAACTGCGAGGACGGAGTGATTTTCAATCCGGAAAAGGCCAGCAATTCGATCGTCTGGCCGGGGGCCACCGGGCCGTGCTGTCGGATCAGTTCCTTGAGCATCAGGTAGCCGCCCTCCTCGTCATTGGGCACCAGGCTGCCGAGCAGATCGGGGTATTTGTCAGGGCGTGCGCCAATCAGATTCATCTGATCCGGGGTCAGGGCATTGTTGACCATAAACAGCTTCACACCGCTGTCTTTGGCCAGCCGCAGGATTTCGGGGGCGATGTATTGCTCGTTGACGAAGACCAGGTAGTCAGGACGATGGTGGCCCTGAAGGGCTTCGCGAGCCTGCTGGATGGTGATTTCGGAGACGCGGTCGGAATACTGGATGCGCAAGTCCATCCCCAGGTCGGTCGCCGCGGCCTGCATGAACTGCGAATAACTCACCCAAAAAGCTTCCGTGGGGGTTCCCGGGTTCAGGAACAGCACTGACGCCGCTTGGGCACAAGGTCCCACGACCATGCCCAGCGCCAGTAATACGCCACAAAACAACTTCAACATTGGTCGTCCGAGCCCCCGGAAATTCGCCGCGCATTATAGCCAGCGAACGTCCGTAAAACGGCGACTTTTCCGGTTTTTGTCAGACAATCGTCGGAACCGGGCCCGGACGGGGTCGCTTACTGATGACTGACCCAGAAAACCGCCGTCCCCACGACCAGAATGATCAGGAACAAAATTGCCCATGCATCAACGGTGCTATCGCTTTTCCGTGCTTTGGTTGGGTTGCTCATTGCATCGCCTCTTGTCGGTTTTATCGGTGATTGCATAAAGACTCGAGCACAGTAAAGACGACGATTGCCCGCACCACAAACAGGGTCTTTGCAACAACGATTCTCATTAGGCGATTTGGTTCTTTACATATGCTCAAACATCACTTTTACGCATAACTGCAAACTGTTATCTTGCCCCGGCTCCGTAGGGAGTGCGCGGCCGTGCGCGCAGAATTGCCGAGGTTTTATCGGACGCCAGCAAGCCAAAAAACGCCGCTGTTTCCGACCGGCCCAAGCCTGAGAACAGGACTTATATGTACGTATACGACGAATACGATCAGCGGATCATCGAGGACCGCGTCAAGCAGTTCCGTGATCAGACCCGACGCTATCTGGCAGGCGAGCTGAGCGAAGAAGAATTCCGCCCCCTGCGCCTGCAAAATGGCCTTTATATCCAGCGTTTCGCGCCTATGTTGCGAGTCGCCGTGCCTTACGGCCAACTGACTTCGCGCCAGACGCGAATGATGGCCAAAATTGCCCGCGACTACGACAAGGGCTACGCCCACATCAGTACCCGGCAGAACGTGCAGTTCAACTGGCCGGCCGTGGAAGACATTCCGGACATTCTTGCCGAACTGGCCACCGTGCAGATGCACGCGATCCAGACCAGCGGCAACTGCCTGCGCAACGTCACCACCGACCAGTTTGCCGGTGTCGCCGCCGACGAGCTGATCGACCCGCGTCCATGGTGCGAGATTGTCCGCCAGTGGACCACGTTCCACCCGGAATTCGCCTACCTGCCGCGCAAATTCAAGATCGCCGTCAACGGTTCGACTTCCGACCGCGCCGCCATCGAAGTCCATGACATCGGCCTTGAGCCGGTGCACAACGCCGCTGGCGAACTGGGCTTCCGTGTATTGGTCGGCGGCGGCCTGGGCCGTACGCCGGTGGTCGGTGCATTCATCAATGAATTCCTGCCGTGGCAAGACCTGTTGAGCTACCTCGACGCCATCCTGCGGGTCTACAACCGCTATGGCCGTCGCGACAACAAGTACAAGGCGCGGATCAAGATCCTGGTCAAAGCGCTGACGCCTGAAGTCTTCGCGCAGAAAGTCGATGCGGAAATGGAGCACCTTCGCGGTGGCCAGACCACATTGACCGAAGCCGAAGTGCAGCGCGTCGCCAAGCATTTCGTCGACCCGGACTACAAGGCCCTGGAAAACCAGGCAGCCGCACTGGCCGAGCTCGACCAGCAACACCCGGGCTTCGCCCGCTGGCGCGTGCGCAACACCCTGGCCCACAAGAAGCCGGGTTATGTGGCCGTGACCTTGTCCCTGAAGCCAACCGGCGTTGCACCGGGCGACATCACCGACAAACAGCTCGACGCCGTGGCCGATCTGGCCGACCGTTACAGCTTCGGTCAACTGCGCACCTCCCACGAGCAGAACATCATCCTGGCCGACGTCGAGCAGGACAAACTGTTCGCCATGTGGGGCGAGCTGCGCGAGCAAGGCTTCGCCACGCCGAACATCGGCCTGCTGACCGACATCATCTGCTGCCCGGGCGGCGATTTCTGCTCCCTGGCCAACGCCAAGTCGATCCCGATCGCCGAATCGATCCAGCGCCGTTTCGACGACCTGGACTACCTGTTCGACATCGGCGAACTGGACCTGAACATCTCCGGCTGCATGAACGCCTGTGGTCACCACCACGTCGGCCACATCGGCATCCTGGGGGTGGACAAGAAAGGCGAAGAGTTCTATCAGGTTTCCCTCGGCGGCAGCGCCAGCCGTGACGCCAGCCTGGGCAAGATCCTCGGCCCGTCCTTTGCCCAGGAAGCCATGCCTGACGTGATCGAAAAGCTGATCGACGTGTACATCGAACAACGTACCGAAGACGAACGCTTCATCGACACCTATCAGCGTATTGGCATCGACCTCTTCAAGGAGCGTGTCTATGCAGCGAATAATTAAGAACAACGAGGTCGTCGACGAGACCTGGCACCTGCTGCCCAAGGATTTCAACATCGACGAGATCAGCAACTGCGACGACCTCATCGTGCCGTTGCAGCTGTGGCGCGAACACAGCCGCATGCTCCTGGCCCGTGACGGCGGCCTGGGCATCTGGCTGGACGCCGATGAAGAAGCCGAGGAGATCGGCGAAGACGTGGCGCAGTTCCAGGTCATCGCCCTGAACTTCCCGGCATTCACCGATGGCCGCAACTACTCCAACGCCCGCCTGCTGCGTGACCGTTACGGTTTCAAGGGCGAATTGCGGGCCATTGGCGACGTGCTGCGTGACCAGTTGTTCTACATGCATCGCTGTGGTTTCGACGCATTCGCCATTCGCGCCGACAAAGACCCGCACGAAGCCCTTGAAGGCCTCAAGGACTTCTCGGTGTCCTATCAGGCAGCTACCGACGAACCGCTACCGCTGTTCCGTCGCCGCTGACCGTCACGCCTTGAACCCCGCCCCGGGGCTCAAGGCGTTTTACCCTGCCCGCTAAATCACCGGATAATCGGCCAGCGGCATCGGCCGCCCCATGGCGACCCAATCGCGGTACAGCCGGACTCGATCCTCCAGCACCACGAACAACCGGAACGGATTCTCCGCATCGGCCATCCGCGTTTCGACGCACTGCCGCAACCAACCCCACAACTCTTCTGACGTATCCGCCTCGTGGAGCAAGCGCCACACGCGTGCCTGCAGCGACCGATAACCGACCTGGAAATCCGCCGTCAGGCTCAATCCATCCATGACCCGGAGCAACGTACTGCCCGATGGCTTGACGGCCAATCGTTGCCAGATCTGTTGCCGGGCTTCGCGCACGCTTTCATCGCCCTCCTCCAGCCAGGGCGTCGCACTGCCGTAATCGGCACCCGGCTCACTCAGCCACAGATTGATACCGGTGCGTTCGCGATGATCGACCAGGCGCAACAACGTCTCTTCATCCGTCAGCGGATTACCCCACAGTTTCACCCGGTCCCGGGAGACCGCCTGATTGAGTATCGCGTAGGGAACCCGGCTGATCCGGTTGCCTCGCAAGTCGAGCGAGGTGAGGTACGGCTGATCGGCGATGCCAATCGGGCAATGACTGATCCCGGCGTTTCTCAGGTTCAATACACGCAACTCATTCAACCCCAATACCACGGGCGGGACAGTCAACGGGTTGTCACTCAGGTCCAGCACTTGCAAGCTCACCAGATCACGAAATTGCGAAACCGTGTTCTCCTGAAGCTGAAGAAAAGTTGAACTCAGGTTGAGCGTTGTGAGTCGAGTCATTTGCCGAACCGGTGGAGGCAATACCCCCTCCAGCACATCATCTGCATTGAGCCGACGCAGATCCACGCGTTCCAGGTTCAGGGAGTGCAGATTGGGAAAACTTTCGAGAAAAGCGTTCAGGCTCTCGCGCTCGACCAGGTGCAGGCCGTGCATCGATAGCTCGACGACATCATTGAAGCGCACGTTCATCGTCGGCAGCCGATGGAAGTCCTCGAACCCCAGATCCAGCCTGTAGCCGGAAAACACCTCGCCAGACATCACTCTATTGATCTGGGGCGGGCATTTTTGCCAGATGCTCATCAATTCATCGCCCAGCTCAATTCGCGTTTCACGCTCGTAATCGATCACGGTTTGCAGCAGCTCGACATTGTGCGCCGCCACCTGCTCGGGACTCATGCCCTTGGCGTCATCATCGCCCACCGCGAGAAAATCCACGTCCATGTCATTGACATCCAGCGCGGCCTGGTCAACCCATTGACGCAGATCGGCATGCAACTGCCGCACCTCGAGCGTCAGGCGATCCACCAGCGCCTGGGCCCCGGCACCCGCCGTCAGGAGTAACTCGTCCGCCTGGGCATTGGAGAATTCCGGATACAGATCCCTGACCTGCATGCGCATGATTTCGTGAGCCAGCACAGCACCCCGTGGCGTGTTCGGAAAGCCGCCGCCGCGCAATCCCCCGGCTTCGAACGACAACCGCGAATCCATTCGATCCAGGCCGAGCAACAGTTCGGCGCGGGACAAGGCATGCGCGCCAATACGCAAACGCAACTGGCTGGCCGCGTCGGGCGAGCTTAGCGACATCGCCGCGCGCTCCTCCCCTGACATTAGATCGACCAGCGCGGCAAACAGATCCGAACCCTCGCCGTCGGTAGCCGCCACCGTGGCATACCGATAGCGATCACCGACCTTGATCAAGCGCCGGCAATCCGCCGAATCGAGCGGGCCGCAACGGTCCAGGACCCGGCCACTGATCGACCCGTCGAGCACTTCGATGCGCAAGCCTTTCGGCCAACCGGGCAGGCGTTCCAGGGAGTGCAACGCCAGGACATCGGTTTCTGGAGCGATGACCGAGCGCAAGTACAGGCCTTCATAGGCCCGGTTGAGTCGTACATGCCGCTGATACTCGCGTGCCTTGTTGTCCAGGCGCTTGAACAGTTGCAGCGCCTCGTCAGCATCGACGGGCCGATCGATGTCGACCCCCGAACGATCGAGGATCTGCTCCACGGCACTTTTCGGCAAATCGGGGTACTCGCGCTGAAACAGGCGAATCCAATCCTGGTCCGAGTGCTGGAGCGCCTGATAGCGGGCGTTGAACAATCCGGCCCGTGCTTTCGGATCGGCGACGACTTCAAGTTCCTGATCGAGCTTGAAGCGAGCGATGGTGTCGGCAAGCGACGGCGTCGGCGCACGACCGGTCTGCATCAGACGCAGCATATCGTCGTCGACCGTGCTGATCCGCGCGATCTGCGCCAATACCTCATCACTGAAGGCAGCAAGCGGTGCGCAAACGCCACGCATCAACTCCACACGTGTCGACACCGGTGCCGAAACCGACCCGGGTGTGGGCTCGGCCGGCGCTCCGGGATGTGGCTCGTTCCCCGGCTCCCCCGACTCGTGCAGCGTTCCGGCGATTTTCTCTTCGCCCTTGAGTGCCGCCACCGCCCCGGCCAACGGGAGTGAATTGAGCAAGCCGAACACCGTACGCGTCACGCCCTCGGAGCGCTGCTCCGGTGTTTTACCGTTGATGGCCTGATCGATGCCGTAACCGGCGTCGATCAGGCCGGCCAGCACCAGGACGCCCTCACCTCCCGGAATGAACAATGCCAAAGGCCCAAGCCGGTTGATCCACTGCACAAGCGGTTCCACCACCGCGCTCAGGTTGTCGCGATTGACCTGGGCATCGTCACGGATGGTTTTGACGCTGGCCATGGAGGCCTGCTTCATGGTCAGCACCAGTTGCGCAAACGGATCGGTGTCGGTCGGCGCACGCTCAAGGTCGATATAGTCCTGCGGGTCCCAGAAACCGTCGTTGTTGAAGAACCCCGCGTTCTTTTTCAGCCAGTGCTCCTTCGGGTAAACCGCCATGCCCTCCAACGCCGTCAACACGCCCGCATGGAAGGTGCCGTCCTCACGATCGTCCTCGGCAAAATGCGCGACCAGCGCTTGCCGTGTGGCGGCAACCCTGCCTTGGGCCACGATCCATTGGCGCAGGTGCCGCCAGTCGGCGAATTCATGCAAGGGTGAGGAGTTGCCGGGAATATTCAACAAGACCCGGCCGCTGTGACGGTGGCGGTAACACCAGATATCGTCCGAGGTGTAGCGATAGATCGTCAGCCGACCTACTTCGATCGGCGCACTGACGCGAGTGGGCGCCTGCACCTGATCGATGGACAACGCACTCCAGGCCTGCTCCGCTGGCAAACCGGCGGCCTGCATGGCCAGGGCCAGGCCTTCCTGACTCAAACTGCCCTCCTGATGTTGCAGGCAGGCGCTCATGATAAAGGCGGCCTTGGCCGAGGTTCTCAGGTCGTAAGGCTGCGCCTGGGCGATTCGCTTGTCGGAGGGCCAGGCGCGATCCAGGTAAGCCTGATAGAGGGTTTGCAAATCCAGCTCCCATACCCACTGCTTGAACGCCGCTGGCCTGAGGGCAATTTGCGTTGCCGATCCATACACCTGAGGCGTGGTCTGGCGATAGATGCCTTCGTAGGTATGGTGATTGCCATTGCCGTGATCGGCGAATTCATCGACATGCTCCACGATGCGAATGGACGGACCGACATCGGGCGGTGTGTACAAGCCGAATGCGCTTTCGGCGAAGCGCCCGTCACCAACGGTCTGGTAGTTCGCCAGCAACGCCTGCACCAGGGTTTGCGTGTTTGCCACTTGGCCTTGCTCGATGCCGTCCTGCGGCGGGTGCCCGCGGTAGCGGTAATCCAGAGTGACCAACAGGGCGGTTTGCGGGTCGATGTCTTGCCCCCATTTTTCCTTGATCAACTGTGCACCGAACTGCTCGGGAGACTGCGGTAAAGCCGCGCTCACCACAGACTTCAGTGTTTCGCGCAGCGACGCAAGATCGGGATGAAGCGGTGTCTGATGGTCATTCATATGCATTCCATGGCAACTATTTTTGGAACACCAACATAACCAGCTGCCGCGTTGCCGAAAGCAGGAACGGTCGCCTGCTGCCTACAGAGATTTCGCCGAGCCGTGGAGGACATCGGGCAAGCATTCGCAGGATCGAGTAGGAGGCGGCTTCACAGCCGCCGTCCTCTCACACCACCGTACGTACGGGTCCGTATACGGCGGTTCAGGTTATGCGGTTAAGCCGTTTTATCGTATCCAGTATTGGGACCAGCCCCAGGCTGTCCCACAGCTTCTTCGGCAGCGCGTGATTCATATGTGACGCTCCCGAATTCCACCATGGCCCGCGCCCGTTGAACGCTGATTTGCAGGCGCGTGTTTCGCTGATCCCCAGACGTATCAGGTTGCGCGCCCTCGTTGGGCGCTGCTTCCATTGACGCCAAATGACACAGCGAAGTTTACGGCGCATCCAGCCATCCAACTCCTCAAGGGGGCGGTTGCTCTGGCTGAGCTTGAAGTAACCCGCCCAACCACGTAACACCGGGTTAATCCGTTCAATGACGCTTGCCATCTTGTGGCCCCGCGCTCCGCGCAGCAGTTCTCTGAGCCGATCGCGCAAGCGATTCAGGCTCATCGTAGCTACTTTCAGCCTCGGCTGTTTATGCAGGCTCATCCCGTAACCCAAGTAATCACACGCCCACGGCCGTGCTACTCGGCTCTTTTCTTGATTCAACGTCAGTTTCAGGCGTTGATTCAGGAAGCGCTCAACCCTGACCAGCACTCGCTCGCCAGCACGACGACTGCGCACATAAATGTTGGCGTCGTCGGCATAGCGTACAAAACGATGGCCCCGCCGTTCCAGTTCGCGGTCGAGTTCATTGAGCAGGATGTTCGACAACAACGGTGAGAGCGGGCCGCCTTGCGGCGTCCCTTCCTGCCGTCGGCTGGCGATCCCGCCCGACATCATTCCCGCTTCGAGATAACGACGGATCAGCATAAGCACACGTTTATCTTCGATTTGACGCTCGATGTAGACCATCAATACATCGTGGTTGACCCGATCAAAGAACTTCTCCAGATCGAGTTCCACGCACCAGCGGTGGCCCGCCGCCACATGGGCGCGGGCGGTTTCGATGGCTTGATGAGTGCTTCTGCCCGGACGAAAGCCGTAGCTGTAGTCCGAAAACAGCGGATCGAAGATTGGCGTGAGCTGTTGCAGCAGCGCCTGCTGGATCAGGCGATCCACGACGCTGGGGATACCCAGCTGTCTTGTGCCGCCTTTGGGTTTGGGGATATCGACGGCGCGTACACCTTGCGGGTGGTATTCGCCGGCCAGCAGCCGAGTCTTGAGGATCGGCCAATACTGTTTCACGTAGCCCGCCAGCTGGTCGACCGTCATGCCATCGGCACCCGGTGCGCCCTTGTTGCTGACCACGCGTTGATACGCACGCTTGAGGTTGGCGGGTGCAAGCACCCGCACCATCAGCGTGTCCGGCTCCGCGTTCGTCCACGCCACAGACGCCGTCGATGTTTGCGCCCTGTCAGCCTTCATCCTCGGATACCGTCCAGGACCTGGGGTAACAGTTTTCTCTTGGAGAATATTCTGCGTTTCAACATTCGACGAGACTCTGACGCCTACTGGCGGCATAACCTGTTCGGCCCTTGGTGACGCGGTAATCCGCCACTTACTACGGCCTCAGCTGACTTCTGTGGGCTCATCCCGTCGCCTCTCGACGCTCGGTAGCACAGTGGCAAACCCACAGATCTCCCAGGGTAATTCGCGCGACCTTCCTGCTTATGCCTGTCGGATCTACGTCACAGCGTTCCGTGCAAGTATTGGGCTTTGAAGATATTGGCCTTCTTACCCCGCTGCGCCGCCTCTATCCGCTTCCTGTTCGTCAGGCCAGCATTTTGCCTCGGGCTTCCTTCAGATTCGCAGTCGCCCGCGACACCCTTGCCTCTGGCTAACACTTCCCCTTGCCGGGTGTGTAGAGGACTTTCACCTCCAAGTCACCAGCGTGGCCACCACAGCCAAGCTGGTTGCGCTTCGCGCAACGCGCCATGCCTGGCGCACCAAAAAAAAGCCGGGACAAATGCCCCGGCTGGATGTTTTGCAGTATCTCCTGGCCCGTTACCAGAAGCGTTGCTGGGTCAAACGGCTCCACCAGCTCAGCAGCACGCGATCGACCGAGCCGCTGGCGGCCATGCCAATGCGCTCTGGCAGGCTTTTGCGTTCGGTGTAATGCAAGTGATAGAGCTCGGACTTGCTGGCGCGCTCGGAGAGGTATTCATCACTGGTCTTGAGTTCGTCGACCAGTTGTTTGTCCAGCGCTGCGACACCGAGCCAGATTTCGCCGGTGGCCACTTCATCGATCGCCAGTTGCGGGCGATAGCGCGACACGAAGTTCTTGAACAGTTGATGGGTGATGTCCAGGTCTTGCTGGAACTTCTCCCGCCCCTTCTCGGTGTTTTCGCCAAACACGGTCAGGGTGCGTTTGTATTCACCGGCGGTCAGCACTTCGAAGTCGATGTCGTGCTTTTTCAGCAAGCGATTGACGTTGGGCAACTGCGCCACCACGCCAATCGAGCCGAGAATCGCGAAGGGTGCACTGATGATCTTCTGCCCAATGCACGCCATCATGTAGCCACCACTGGCCGCGACCTTGTCGATGCACACGGTCAAGGGCACGCCGGCCTCACGGATTCGTGCCAGTTGCGAGGAGGCCAGACCGTAGCTGTGAACCATGCCACCGCCGCTTTCCAGGCGCAGCACCACTTCGTCCTTCGGTGTGGCCAGGGTCAGCAAGGCAGTGATTTCGTGGCGCAGGCTTTCGGTGGCCGAAGCCTTGATATCGCCATTGAAATCCAGCACGAACACCCGGGGTTTGGCCTCGGGTTTTTTCTTCTGCTTTTTGTCGGTTTTAGCCTGGGTCTTGCGCAAGGCCTTGAGCTGGTCCTTGTCGAGCAAGGTCTGCTCCAGGCGTTCGCGCAGCTCTTTGTAGAAATCATTGAGCTTGCTGACCTGCAACTGGCCGGACGACTTGCGCCGCCCCTTGCTGCGCAAGGCCGCAAAACTGGCCAGGACCACCAGAATGGCAATCACCAGGGTCACGGTCTTGGCCAGAAATATGGCGTACTCGGAAAAAAACTCCACAGGGACTCCTCAAACGATGCGCGGCTTGAACGCGCGCGGGATACCTCCAGCATACCCATGCGCCGACCTTGCGACCAGCCATGAAACCTCTGGCAGCAGGCCTGTAACGGGCATTTCAAACAAGCGTATGTTTTTTCATTGACAGCACACCGCCATCCTCATAACCTCGCCAAACCTTCAACGTACCGGGAAGACGCGGACGTGGGCAGCATCTATTTGATTCGACATGGCCAGGCCTCCTTCGGTGCAGACGACTACGACGTCCTGTCGCCGACCGGCATTCGTCAGGCAGAAATCCTTGGCCGCCACCTGGCCGAACTCGGGATCAGCTTCGACCGCTGCCTGGCGGGAGATCTGCGCCGCCAGCAGCACACGGCCAACAGCGCGCTGGAGCAATTCGCCGCGGCGGGCCTGCCGGTGCCGTTGCTGGAAACCGACTCCGCCTTCAACGAGTTCGACGCCGATGCGGTGATCCGCGCGCTGTTGCCGGCCATGCTGCCGGACGAACCCGAAGCCCTGAACATCCTGCGCAACGCCGCGCAAAACCGCGGTGAGTTCCAGCGTATCTTCGCCCTGATCATCGAGCGCTGGCTGGCCGGCACCTTTGACACACCGGGCCTGGAAAGCTGGCTGGGGTTTGTCGAGCGGGTGCAGGCCGGCTTGCATCGCATCCTCGACCAGGCTGACAACACCCAGAAAATCGCCGTGTTCACATCCGGCGGCACCATCACCGCCCTGCTCCACCTGATTACACAAATGCCTGCCCGGCAGGCCTTTGAATTGAACTGGCAAATCGTCAACACCTCGCTCAACCAGCTTAAGTTTCGTGGTCGCGAGGTGTCCCTGGCTTCCTTCAACGGTCATGCCCACCTGCAACTGTTGAAGGCCCCGGAACTCATCACGTTTCGCTGAGTCCGGACTATTGTGACCCTGGCTGTAATCACCCAGCTCTTATTACCCAAGAAAGGATCGAACCATGACCTCCGTAGCAGACGCCGTACAAGCAATGAAAGCCAAGTTCAACCCAGCCGCTGCTGCCGGTCTGGACCTGGTCTTCGGTTTCCGCATCGACGACACCAAGAACTTCTCGCTGATCGTCAAAGACCAGACCTGCGAGCTGCAGGAAGGCGAGAACCCGGACGCCCAGGTGACCCTGGTGATGGACGGCGAAACCCTGGAAGGCATCGTCGACGGTTCGACTGACGGCATGCAAGCGTTCATGGGCGGCAAACTGCGTGCTGAAGGCGACATGATGCTGGCGATGAAACTGTCCGAACTGTTCCCGTCGTAAGCACCTGGCTCCCGAACTTCGGGAGCGTGCCTGCCGCAAACGAATCCCGCCCTTAGTGGCGGGATTCGTCGTTTTTGCCCCCTCGCCACAGATTGGGTGGTGCTCTTACAATGCCCACACTCCCCACACCGGCTGCCCCATGGACATCGACCTCGCCCGCACCTTCCTCGAAATCGTCCGCCATGGCAGCCTGGCTGCCGCCGCGGAAAAACTCCATGTCACCCAGACCGCGATCACCGCACGGGTGCAAAAACTCGAGAGCCAACTGGGCGGCACCCTGTTCGTGCGCAATCGTGCCGGCGCCCGCCTGACGCCCAACGGCGAAGCGTTCGTGGTGTACGCCAATCAGCTGGTGCAAACCTGGGAAGCCGCGCGGCGTGATTTGCCGTTGCCCGAGGGTTATCGCGATGTGCTGCACATCGGTGGCGAGGTTAGCCTGTGCAACCCTCTGATGCTCGGCTGGGCCGGCGAAATCCGCAAGAACATCCCCAGCCATGCCCTGCGCATGGAAATCCGCGACGGCGAAAACCTGCTGCGGCAACTGGAGTTGGGCGTTCTGGATGCCGCACTGGTGTATCAGCCCGAGTATTGGCCGCGTCTGCAGGTCGAGCAGATTCTCGAAGAAAAGCTGATTCTCGTGCGCCAGTCCGACAAGCCGGATCCTTATGTGTACATCGATTGGGGCGCTGATTTCCGGCGCCAGCACGACGCTGCCCTGCCGGAAAAAGCCAAGGCTGCACTGAGTTTCAATCTCGGTCCGCTGGGCTTGCAGTACCTTCTCGAAAACGGCGGCAGTGGCTACTTTCGCACCCGCGTCGTGCAGAGTTATCTGCAAAGCGGCGCCCTGGAACGGGTGCCCAAGGCACCGGAATTCAACTACCCGACCTATCTGGTCTACTCGCGCGATCGTGACTCGCCGACGCTGCAACACGCCTTCGACCTGCTGCGCAAGGTCATCGACTCCGACGAAGACTGGTCGCAGCGCTGGGATCCGCTGACCTGAGACCGGTTTGCACCGGATCATGGCCGTTGTGTGCTCAAGGTTCGGCCCGTCAAATCACCGGGATCGGCTAATCTGAAAGAGATAACAAAAACGACAGGTGATTGCAGTGAGGCAGACCACCGAAGGATTCCGCAGCCGTTACCGCGCCGACATTCATCCGCTCTACAACCCCTGGCTGCACGGCGCGTTTGTCCTGGTGTTCGGGGCAGTGACGATCAGCGCTTTCTGGAGCAACGTACATCAGGTGCGGCCAGCAGAATGGCTGACGGTGCCCATCACGCTGTTGTTGTTCAACCTCGGTGTGTACATGGTGCATCGCCACCTGGGGCATCATAAAAAGAGCTTCGCCCGGCTGTTTTATGCCCGTCACGCAGTCGACCACCACAGCTTTTTCACCCCTGGCCACATGACCTACGACAGCGCCCGCGACTGGCGGGTGATTCTGTTTCCGGCGTGGCTGATCGTGCTGCACACCCTCGCCGTCGCCCTGCCCCTCTGGTGGCTGCTCAAGCACATTAATACCAACGTCGCCGGATTAGTCGGCGGCCTTCTTGTCCTCGGTTACCTGGCTTATGAAGTGTTTCATGCTTGCGAGCATCTGCCGCCGCGCAACCTGGTCACACGCTTGCCGTGGATCCGCCAGATGCGCCGGCTGCACGAACTGCATCACCGCCGTGAACTGATGCAAGAGCGTAATTTCAACATCGTTTTCCCACTGATGGACTACCTGTTCGGCACCCTCTATTGGGAGCCGGAACCTGCGCCGCTCAACCCGACGAGAACGCCCATGACCCGCATGCAGCATCAGATTGTCATTGCCGGAAACCCGGTCGAGGTACTTGCCTACGCCAGCACCGTGACCCTTTGGCCGCAATGGCATCCGTCGTCGCTACGCATCGATGGGCCAAAAGGTCCGTTGCACGCCGGCGCACGTTTCGAGGAAGACATCCGAGCCGGCGGGCGTGACGGGCACTTGCGCTGGGAGGTGGCGGAGTACCTGCCCGGGCGGCGCTGGAGCGCTGAGGCCCGGGGTGATCACGGCCTGTCGCTGGTGGTGACCTATGAATGCGATGCCACAGGCGAGGACACCCGCTTCGTCCGCACCCTTGAGTATCAGTTCAGCGGCCTGGCGATGCGCATTGCCAACCGGTTGTTGCTCAAGCGACGCATCGATCGGGAATCGGCAGCGTCGATGCTGGCGTTGCGCGACATGGCGCAGAAGTATCTGGCGGCGACGGGGGTCGGCGCGTGAGCAGAACCGTCAAATGTCTGTTGCTGGTCATCGTCGTTATCGGCGCCTTCCTGTTGCTGATGCCGACCAAGGTGCGACCGGTGGCCTGGACACCACAACCTGCGCCGTCCCTCACCAGCGGAATCTACGCCGACAATCAGCGGCTCAAGGGGGTGGAACGCGTCGGTGCCGCCGACATCGACGGGCCGGAAGCCTTGTTGCTGGAAAACGACACGCTCATCACCGGCCTGCACGACGGTCGCCTGATCCGCACGAGCCTGGATGGCAAGACCACCAAACTCCTGGCCGTTACCGGTGGCCGGCCACTGGGCCTGGCCCGGCATCCCAATGGTCTGCTGGTGGTCGCCGATGCCGTCAAAGGCTTGTTGTCCCTCGACGCCCAGGGGCGTCTGGTGGCCTTGACCACAGAGGCCGGCGGCGTTCCCTTCGGTTTTATCGACGATGTGGTTATCGACAAACCTGGTCACTACGCTTATTTCAGCGATGCTTCGAGCCGCTTCGGCTATGGCCACGACGCAGAGGCCGTGATCGAACACGGCGGCGACGGTCGACTGCTGCGCTACGATTTCCAGACAGGCAAGACGTCGGTTGTGCTGGACAAGCTGGAGTTTGCCAACGGCGTGACCCTGGGACCGGACGATGCCTATGTCCTGGTCAATGAAACCGGTGCCTACCGCATCAGCCGTTATTGGCTCAGCGGTCCGAAGGCCGGCACCCACGACCTGTTTATCGACAACCTGCCAGGGCTGCCGGACAACCTGTCGTTCAATGGCCGCGACCGCTTCTGGGTGGCACTCTATGCCCCCCGAAACCCCTTGCTCGACGCCACGGCGGCGCATCCGTTGGTACGCAAGATGATCGTGCGGGCCATGACCATCTTGCCCAAGCCCGTGGAAAAACGCGGATTTGCCCTGGGCCTGGACCTTGAGGGCAAAGTGATCGCCAACCTGCAGGATGGCAGCAGCGACAACTACTCACCGATCACCACGGTGCGCGAGTATGGGGACTGGTTGTATTTCGGTTCGCTGAAAGCGCAGAACATGGTGCGATTGCCTTTGAGCAAGGCATTGCAATGAGCAGTACCACTATCTGAATACACTGAAGACCCAATGTGGGAGCGAGCCTGCTCGCGATGACTGAGGCACATTCAACAACACTGGTGACTGACCCTCCGCTATCGCGAGCAGGCTCGCTCCCACAGGAACAGTGTTCAGTTCACCGGGATATTCGGGCGGGGTCATGAGGCACCTCGTTGAGAGCCGTAACATCGGTCTCTGAGCATTCGAGGTGCCGGTTCTGGTTGCCTTCCAACTTTCCGGCCACCGGTCGTCGGTGGCAGCACGCTGGGTCAGGATGTCGAGCCCAGTTGCTTGACGATCTTGTCCTTGACCAGCAAACGTACCTCCTTGAGCTTCCTTACGGTGTCATCGTTGGACTTGGCCTCCTCTGCTTTCACCACTTCGGCATCCGCCTGGGAATACTTGTTAAGCAGTGAATCCAGTAACGGATCCTTGGTGCGTTTCTGCTGGATTTCTTCCTTTGAGCGTTTCAGATCCTGATAAAGGTCATGGGGCACCGGCATGGAACACCTCCGTTTGTTGATCGGCAGCGAAACGCGATCAATTGCGTTCACCAACTATCAGAATGGCCTCGGTTTGCCCGTTCTGTCGACCACCTGTCAGACCAGCGGTGTCCGTTCGTCGTCCTGTCGCACAGGCGATAAAACCTTTGCCTGCACCGGCGCTTCCACTGGTTTCAGCCGTTAAGCACCATGCGCACCATCTGCCTGAGTGCTTCGGGATTGTAGGGTTTGCTCAACAGGTGAGTGTCGGGGCTGAGCTGGTGATTACGCGAGATGATGTCGCGGGTATGCCCCGAGGTGAACAGCACGGCCACCGGTGGTTCTTGCACTTTCGCCCAGGCCGCCAGGTCCGAACTCTTGATCAGGCCGGGCATGACCACGTCGGTGAATATCAGGTCCACGGTCACCCTTTCCAGCAACATTTGCATGGCGACATCACCGTTGGTCGCCGTCAGAACTTGATAGCCCTCTTCGCGCAACAACTCCACCGCCGACACCCGCACGGCCTCATTGTCTTCGACCACCAGGATGCGTTCGTGCCCGCCCCTTTGCGGCACAACAGGGCCCGGCGTTTCGCTGGGTGCCGCGCGCAAGGTGCGCGGGAAGTACAACTGCACCCGGGTCCCCTGCCCCACGTCGCTGGCGATTTCGATATGACCGCCACTCTGCTTGACGAAGCCAAACACCATGCTCAGGCCCAATCCGGTGCCCTGCCCGTCGGCCTTGGTGGTAAAGAACGGCTCGAATGCCTGGGCCAGCACCTGCGGCGGCATGCCGACGCCGGTATCCGTCACGGAAACCCGCACATAGTCCCCGGCAGCAATGCCCTTGCCGGCGCAAAACTTACGATCGAGGACGATGTTGTCCGCACAAAGATCAATGGTCCCCTCACCCTGCATGGCGTCCCGGGCATTGATCGCCAGGTTGAGAATGGCGTTTTCCAGTTGATTGCGATCGACAAACACATTCCAGGAGTCTTCAGGCGCTGCCATGTGCACCTGAAGGGTTTCCCCCAAGGCACGCTGCAACAGCTCCGCCAGGCCATCGAAAATCTGCCGCAACGTGAAGACCGCGGGCGACAACGGTTGGCGACGGGCGAATGCAAGCAGTTGCGAGGACAGTTTGGCACCGCGCTCGACCGCGGCAATCGACGCCGATACCCGGCGCTGCACATTGGGGTTATTCGGCTCATGGCGTGCCAACAGGTGCAGGTTGCCAGCGATCACCTGCAACAGGTTGTTGAAGTCATGGGCCACACCGCCGGTGAGGCCACCGATGGCTTCGAGTTTCTGTGACTGGCGCAGTTGTTCTTCCGCCGCCAGCCTTGCCTCGACCTCATCGGCCACCCGCTGCTCCAGGTTGCGGGTGAACTTGAGCAGGGATTCTTCGGCGATCTTGCGTTCGTGAATATCGATCAGCACGCCGGGGAAACGAAATGCCTCGCCTTGCTCATCGAATTCGCAGCAACCGCTGGCGAGCACCCAGAAGTAACTGCCGTCGGGGCGCTGGATCCGGTACTCGACGTTGTAGGGTTCGCCAGTCTCGACCGCCAGCGTGGCCCGTTCCTGAACCCAGCTACGGTCGTCCGGATGGATCCGCCCTTCGACGATCTCCTGAGACAGGTTGCCCAAGTCTTGCCCGGGTGGATAAGAGAACGTGCGAGCGAATCGCTCATCACCCGACAGCACGTTGGTCTTGATGTCCCAGACAAAGGAACCGAGCAAGGCACCGGCGTTCAATGCCAGGCGTACCCGCTCGTTATCCGCACGATAAGCGTCTTCAGCCACTTGTCGGCGTTGCTCGGATATCACCCGCTCCGTGGTTTCCACCACCATGGACATGACCCCGGCGGGACGTCCGTCATCGTCAGCCACCGGGCTGTAGTAGAGGTCCATCCAGACATCTTCCGGAACCCCGTCACGCAGCAGTTCCAGTTCTTTGTTGCGATAGGACAAGGTGCCGCCCGCCAGGCAGGTGTCGACCACGTGGCGATTGAATTCGGCGACCTCCGGCCAACCCAGTTCTACAGAGGAGCCGAGCAGATATGGATGACGCCCACCGGCAAACTTCGAATAAGCGTCGTTATAGATCATGTACCCGGACTGGCCCCAGAGCATCACCATCGGCAGCGGAGACGCGAGCATCAACTGCACCGCGCTGCTCAGGCTCCTGGACCATGAATCGAGCGGACCAAGCTCGGTCAGGCTCCAGTCGAACGCACGAATGCGCCCGGCCATTTCGCCGTTCCACCCGGAGCACCCGTGGCTATCCTCTAGAAACTGCATCGGCTGGCTCTATCCCGGTAAGTTGCGCCCGTTTGTTTCAAGCATCCTGCACGCTATTCGTTTCATAGAGGTATAGCTGATTCTCGCGGGCCTCAGTGAGTGCCTCTTTGAAAGACAATCTGTGGCCGCCAAAGATCCTGTGGGAGCGGGCTTGCTCGCGAAGGCGGTGTGTCATTCACCACATTCGTCTGCTGATACACCGCTTTCGCGAGCAAGTCGGATCGCCGCACCGCCGCTCCCACTTTTTGATCTTCAGTGTCCAGGAAACTGCAACCTACACCTCAATCAGATGCTTGAGCGGGTTGTAACTGCTTTTCAGCGTGGCCGCGACATCCAGAATGGCCTTCTCGATGCCATTCAAATGCATGCAGGTCAGCTCGATGGCCGCGCTCTGATTCCCCGCTTCGATGTACTCGATCAACCGCAGGTGTTCGTCGTCGCGGCAGACCTCGTGGCTGTCGTCATCCAGCGCAGCGGCATACAACGATGCCCGGGAAATCAGCTTCTGGAACCAGTCGAGCAGCACCGGGTTGTTCAGGCTGCGGGCCAGTTTGATGTGGAACTCGCCGAGCAGGTGAATCAGCCGTTCGTGATCACCACTCTGATGCGCTTCATCCTCCAGCAGCAAGTGATCGCGCAAGTCCTGGGTCACCGCCGTATCACGCCGACGGCACAGTTCGCTGACGATACCGATCTCGACCAGACGCCGGGTTTCGAACAGCGAACGGATCTCTTCGTCACTGGGCAACGACACCGACGCACCTTTATTGGGCTCGGTGGTGACCAGTCCGTCGGCCTCCAATTGCTTGAGCGCGGCCCGGACAGACGTGCGGCTGACATTGAACAGCTCGGCCAAAGAGGCTTCGCCAAGCTTCATGCCCGGACGCAACGAACGTTTGCTGATCGCCTCGTAAACCCCTTGGTAGACGCGGTCGACCGTGGTTTCCAGTTTCTTTTCCGTCATTCATCAACTCCTGGCGCCCTGTGCAGCCGACCCTGGCGAATGAACAGCCTTTGAAAAAGGGGCTTGCACGGGCAGATTAATCCGGGTATTTCTAAATTGCATCCAGATTTTGCATACAATAATTAGAGGAATGCACCATTATGGGTCATCCAACAGCAATCGAAGTGCGAAACGTCTCAAAGCGCTATTCCGACGATCCGGGACTGGCGCCAGCCCTGGACAACGTCTCGGTCGACATTGCCGACAACGAATTCTTTACCCTGCTCGGCCCCTCCGGCTGTGGCAAAACCACCCTGCTGCGCACCATTGCCGGCTTCGAGCATGTCAGCGATGGCGAGATTCGTCTGGCCGGCGAACCGGTCAACGACCTGCCGCCATTCAAGCGCCGGGTCAACACGGTATTCCAGAGTTACGCGCTGTTTCCGCACATGAGTGTTGCGCAGAATATCGCCTTCGGCCTCGAGATGCAGGGTCTTGATCGCAAACTCATCCCGCAGCGCGTCGATGAGATGCTGGCGCTGGTGCAAATGCAGCACCTGGCCAAGCGCAAACCGGCCGAACTGTCCGGCGGCCAACAGCAACGGGTGGCTCTGGCCCGGGCCCTGGCGCCAAAACCCAAAGTGTTGCTGCTCGACGAACCGCTGTCGGCCCTGGACCTCAAGTTGCGCAAGGAAATGCAGGTCGAACTCAAGCGCGTGCAGAAAGAAGCCGGGATCACCTTCATTTTCGTCACCCACGATCAGGAAGAAGCCCTGACCCTGTCCGATCGCATTGCCGTGATGTCCGCCGGCAAGATCCTGCAGATCGGCACGCCCAATGAAATCTACGAGCGCCCGCAACACCAGTTCGTCGCGCAATTCATCGGCGACATCAACTTCCTTCCCGGCCATATCAAACGTGGCCAGCAGAACGAAAAGCTCTTCGTGCCCAACGGCATGCCAGTGGAAATCCCCTGCCCGGCCCAGGGCTTTGACGGCAGCAAGGTGCAACTGGCGTTCCGCCCCGAGCGCTCGCAACTGGTCGAGCCGACACAGCCGCATCACCTGCGCGGCGTGATCGAAGCCGTGCTGTATGTCGGCACGGCCACGCTCTATCAATGCCGCTTGAACAACGACATCAAGGTCATGCTGCGCGAGAACAACGAAGGCCTGAACCACGGGCGGGTGGTGGGTGATCGCGTCGCGGTCAACCTGCCGCCCCACGCCTGCCTGTTGATGGAGGCCTGAGATGAGCGTCAGCAGCACTTCCCCAGCCCTCAACCGCGCGCTGTTGCTCAGCCCGGTGGTTTTGACCCTGCTGGCCCTGATCGCCATTCCGCTGGGCATCATGGGCTACATCAGCCTGTTGCCGCGCAACGTCTATGGCGGCGTCGACTGGCAGGCCGACTGGCAATTGCAAAGCTACGTGCAACTGTTTTTCCAGGAAGGTTTCGATGGCGAACTGGAACTGAACTGGGTCTACGCCCAAGCGCTGCTTCGTTCGGTGTTCCAGGCCGGTGGCACCACGGTCCTGTGTTTCCTGTTCGGTTTCCCGGTAGCGTTGTGGATGTCGAGCCTGACACCGCGCCGGCGCAACCTGATGGTATTACTGATCACCATCCCGTTCTGGACCAACCTGCTGATCCGCAACTACGCGTGGCTGATCATCCTGCGTGAACACGGCTGGGTCGCCCAGAGCCTCAACGCGCTGTTCCCGAAAGCCGGTGGCATCACCCTGCTCTACAACGACTTCGCGGTCAGCGTCGGCCTGGTCTACAGCTTCCTGCCATTCATGATTTTGCCGATCTACTCGACCCTGGAAAAACTCGACTGGCGCCTGGTGGAAGCCGCCTACGACCTGGGCGCCAACCGCTGGCACGCGTTGCGCCGGATCATCCTGCCGCTGTCGATGCCGGGGGTGATTGCCGGAGCCTTGCTGGTGTTCGTGCCAAGCCTGGGCGCCTTCATTACCCCGGCGATTCTCGGCGGCGGCAAGACGCTGATGATCGGCAACCTGATCCAGCAGCAGTTCGGCACTGCGCGCAACTGGCCGCTGGGCAGTTCGCTGTCGTTCCTGTTGCTGGGGATCATGTTGGTGTCGCTGGTGCTCTACGCCCTTTATAGCCGCAATGCCACCAAGACCCAACGCCCAGGAGCCCAAGCATGATCGCCCTGCACCTGAAGAAACTGCCGCTGACCCGTGAAGTCAGCCTGTTGATGCTGGCCTATCTGTACCTGCCGATCTTTGTATTGATCGCCTACAGCTTCAACGCCAACCGCTCGGCGACGGTGTGGACCGAGTTCTCCTTCGACTGGTATGGACGCATCCTCGCCAACCCGTCGATCCAGACGGCGGCGCTGAACTCGATCATCGTCGCCAGCATCGCCACGGTGTGCGCCACGGCGATTGCCCTGCTCGCGGCGCTGGCGACTTACCGGCCGTTCTACGGGCAGAAAATGGTCGAGGGCGGGATCAACCTGCCGTTGATCCTGCCGGAGATCGTCACCGCCGTGGCCACCCTGCTGCTGTTCATGGCGCTGGGGATCAAGCTCGGTCTGCTGACGGTGATCGTCGCGCACATCGGCTTCTGCATTCCCTTCGCCTACCTGCCGATCCGTGCGCGGCTCAACGACCTGGACAAGAGCCTGCTGGAAGCGGCGAACGACCTGTACGCCAACCCCTGGCAGGTGTTCCGCCGGGTGACCTTGCCGCTGCTGTGGCCTGCGGTGCTGTCCGGTTCGGTGCTGGCGTTCGTGGTCAGCCTCGACGATTTCATCATGACCTTCTTCGTCGCCGGCCCCGGCTCGACGACCCTGCCGGTGTACATCTTCTCGGCGATCAAGGCCGGCGTGACGCCGGAGATCAACGCGATTTCAACGCTGATGCTGGTGATTTCCATCGTGCTGGTGGTGCTGGCCTTCTGGCTGGGACAGCGCGGCAAACAACAATAAGCCTGGAGACTTCTATATGAGCAAGAAAGTGAAAAGCATGCGTTTAGCCGTTGCCGGCCTGGCCTTGAGTTGCTTCACCGCGCTCACTGCGTTCGGCGCCCAGGTCGCCGAGCCCAAGGAACTGTTCTTCTACAACTGGACCGACTACTACCCGGTCGAGCTGTTGGCCAAGTTCGAAAAGGAGACCGGGATCAAGGTCACCATGGACGGTTACGACAGCAACGAAACCCTGCTGGCCAAGCTGCAGGCCGGCGGTGCGGCGTATGACGTGATCGTGCCGTCGCAATCGATCATGCGCACCCTGATCAACCAGGACCTGCTACTGGAAATCGACGCCTCGGCCCTGCCCAACTTCCAGTACGTCAAACCGGCGTTCCGCGACCCGAGCTTCGACCCGGGCCGCAAGTTCTCGGCACCGTACCTGTGGGGCACTACCGGGTTCTCCTATGACAGCGCCCGAGTGCCCGGCGGCAAGCTCGACGACTCGTGGAAAGAGTTCTTCGAGCCGCGCAAGGAACTGCAAGGCCAACTCGCCGCCCTCGACACCTCCAGCAGCGTGATCAACGCCGCCAGTCATTACCTGAATGTCGACGAGTGCAGCGAAAACCCCCAGGACGCCAAGCGCATCCTCGAACTGCTGCAAAAACAGAAACCCTTCCTGAAGATGTACAGCTCGGACAACACCGTCGACCGCATGGCCTCCGGTGAAGTGATCATGATGCAGAACTGGAACGGTTCTACAGCGCGGGCCACCTTGCAGAAGAGCACCATCAAGTACGTGTATCCGAAGGAAGGCCTGGCGATGTTCCAGGACAACTTCGCCGTGCCGAAAAGCGCACCGCACCCCGGCAACGCGAAGATCTTCATCGACTGGATGATGAAACCGGAAAACGCCGCCGCCGTCTCCAACGCCATCGCCTACGACAACGGCATCCAGAGCGACAAGCTGATCGATGCCAAATGGCGAGTGATGGACGCCATCAACATGCCCGACGAATTCGCCTCGCGCCTGCGTCCGGAAAAGGAATGCAGCAACAAGGCGCGGGAGCTGCAGGACCGGATCTGGGCCAAGCTCAAGGGCTGATCGGCTGACTTGAAACCGAGTCGCGGCCATCGCGAGCAGGCTCGCTCCTACAGTGGATCTTCGGCGTTCACAAAATCCCTGTAGGAGCGAGCCTGCTCGCGATGAGGCCCTCTCACACAACACTGAATTTGAGGTTTGTATGACCCAACCCCGCTGGCTACGCAACGTGCGCCCCTACGGCTCAACCGCCGAAGACCTGCTGATCGAAAACGGCCGCTTCAGCCAACGCCGCCCGACTTCGAACGCGGCCCTGTCCGCGACCGACATCGACGGCCAGAACCAGTTGCTCACCCCCGCCCTGGTGGAAAGCCACGTGCACCTGGACAAAACCCTCTGGGGCCAACCCTGGCGCCCCAACAGCGCCGGCCCGACCCTCAAGGACTACATCGCCAACGAACGGCGCATCCTGCGTGAAGTCACCACACCGATTGCGCAACGGGCCGGTTCCCTGCTGGAAAACTGCATCGCCCGTGGCTCGCTGACCATGCGTTGCCACGTCGACATCGACCCGGAATTCGGCCTGCGGCATGTCGAGGCCATGCAACAACTGCGTGAAAACTACCGCGACCTGATCGACCTGCAACTGGTGGTGTTCCCGCAGACGGGTTTGATCAGCCGCCCCGGCACCGCCGAGCTGATGCGCGAAGCCATGGCCCTGGGCGTGGAGAACGTCGGTGGCCTGGACCCGTGCGGTATCGACAACGACCCCATCGCACAACTGGATTTCGTGTTCAAACTGGCCAGCGAGTTCGATCGTGGCGTCGACATTCACCTGCACGACAAGGGTGAGCTGGGCCTGTGGCAGATCGCGCTGATCGCCGACTACACCGAGCGATTCGGCCGGCAAGGCCGGGTAATGATCAGCCACGCGTATTGCCTGGGCATGTTGCCGTGGAGCCAGGTCAAACCGGTGGCCGAGCGCCTGGCGTCGCTGGGCATTTCGCTGATGAGTTCGGCCCCGGCCGATTGTGCTGTGCCGCCGTTCCTGGCCCTGCGCGAAACCGGCGTGAATGTGTGCCTGGGCTCGGACGGCATTCGTGATGCCTGGTCGCCCATGGGCAACGGCGACATGCTGGAGCGGGCGATGCTGCTGGCGTTCCGTTTCGATTTGAACAAGGACGAAGAACTGGCGGCGGCGTTCGAAGCGGCGACCTTCAACGGCGCCCAGGCGCTGGGTTGCGAAGTCAATCGCCTGGAGATCGGCCAGCCGGCGGACTTCCTGCTGATGCCGGTACAAACGCTGGGTGAGGCGGTGGTTTCGCGGCCGTTGCGTCAGGTCTATCGCGCGGGCCGGTTGATTGCTGCGGGTGGTCGCTTGCTGGACAGCCGTTTGTGAAGCGCATCGGCTTGCGGGCCAGTTGCGTGGTCGGCTTCGACGGCACGCGGCATGTGTTGTGGCGCAATGGTGAAGTGGTGTTCGCGGGCTCACGCATCGAGTTTGTCGGGCGAGGTTATCCAGGGCCGGTGGATCAATGGATTGATTACGGCAACGCGCTGATCGGCCCCGGCTTCATCGATCTGGATGCCTTGGGCGATCTCGACTCCACGGTGCTGACCCTGGACAACGGCGACGAGCGCGCCATGGGCCGGATGTGGTCGGCGGAGTATCTGGCGCGTGGATCGCGGGAAAGTTACAGCCCCGAAGAAGAAGCCTTCAAATACCGCTACGCCTTCACGCAGTTGATCCGCAACGGCATCACCACGGCCATGCCGATCACTTCGATGTATTACCGTGAGTGGGCCGAGACCTACGACGAATTTGCGGCGGTGGCAGGCGTGGCGGCCGAACTGGGGCTGCGCACTTACCTCGGCCCTTGCTACATGAGCGGCATGAGCTACTGGCAGGCCGATGGAACCCTGGCGCACCACTGGGACGAAGGCCGGGGCATGGCCGGGCTCGATGCCGCCGAACGGTTTTTCCGGGATTTCGATGGCGTGAACAACGGCCTGATTCGCGGCGCGCTGCTGCCCGATCGCATCCAGACCTGCACCCCGGCGCTGCTGCAACGCACCGCCGCGCTGAGCCGGGAACTGGGCGCACCGATGCGCTTGCACTGCTGCCAGGGCCTCGGCGAGGTCGCGATGGTCGAGCAACTGCGCGGCTCCTCGCCACTGGGCTGGCTGCAGCAGCTTGGGCTTTTGACCCCGCGCAGTCTGCTACCCCATGGCATCTACACCCGAGGCGATGACGACCTGCAACGCGTGATCGATGGCGGCGCAAGCCTGGTGCATTGCCCGGTGGTGTTCGCCCGGGACGGCGAGGCGCTGAATTCGTTTGGCCGCTATCGGGCCAAGGGCATCAACTTCGCCCTGGGCACCGACACCTGGCCGGCGGACTTGCTGGACAACATGCGCCAGGGCTTGAACATCGCTCGATTGATGGAGGGTGGCAACGAGCTGACCAGCACGCAGGACCTGTACAACGCCGCGACCCTCGGCGGAGCCGAGGCACTGGGCCGCGACGATCTCGGCCGCCTGGCGCCCGGGGCCAAGGCCGACATCACCGTATTCAACCTGCGCGGGATGCACCTGGGACCGCTATTCGATCCGCTGAAAAATCTGGTGCTGGCCGGCCGCGGTGACGACTGCATCGCCAGCTATATCGACGGCCGCTGCGTGATGCAGGACGGCCAGGTCGAGGGCGTCGACTACCCCGCCCTGCAACGCCAGGCCCAACAACAATTCGAAAAACTGATGCGCAGCCACAGCGACCGCGCCTTTGGCCAACCGGACTGGAAAAGCCTGTTCCAGCCAGCCATCCCGTTCGCCGACGACTACAGCGCACAGGCGCCGCTGTGCGCCATTGACCCTCTCCTTTAGAGATTTCTGCCTATGCAAAGCTTCGACTTCAGCACATTGAGCCCACGGGACAAATACAAGATTCTGATCGGCAGCGTCGTGCCACGGCCGATTGCCCTGGTCACCACCGTCGACGGCGAAGGCCGGATCAACGCGGCGCCGTTCAGCTTCTTCAATGCGCTGTCGGCCGATCCGCCCATCCTCGCCCTGGGCGTGGAAAACTACGGCGATCAAAGCCCCAAGGACACCACACGCAACATTCAGCTCAATCAGGAATTCACCGTGAACATCGTCAGCGATGCGCTGGTGGAAGCCATGAACGTCTGCGCCGTGCCCTTCGCCCCCGGTTTCGATGAACTGACCGCCGCCGGCCTCACCGCCATCCCCGGCACCACGGTCAAATGCCCACGCATCGGCGAAGCCCCGGTGGCGCTGGAGTGCCGGCGGATGATGGCCCTGTCCATCGGCCAATCCCGGGAGATCATCTTTGGTGAAGTGCTGATGGCCCATGTGCGTGACGAACTGATCGATCCGAAAACCCTTTACATCGATCAGTTGGGGCTGGATGCGATCGGACGCATGGGCGGGCATGGCTATGCGCGCACGCGAGATTACTTCGACTTGCCGACGCGTTCGTTGCAGGCCTGGACGGATGCGCCGGGGGGTGGGGAGCGGTTTTGGCCGATTGCCAAATAGCAGGCATCAACACAAATCCTGTGGGAGCGAGCTTGCTCGCGATGACGGCTGAACAGTCAACACACATGTTGCCTGACAGACCGCTATCGCGAGCAAGCTCGCTCCCACAGGAGTTGCAGCGTTAGTGAAAATCCCGGCTCCGCACAGTGATGCCATCGAGCAACGGGCTCAGGTCACTCAACCGTCCGGCAATCAGATGCCGCACCTCCCCCTCCTTCTCCCAACGCCCATCGACCTTGAGCAATTGCGAGCCGACCAACACCTGGCGCTGCCGCTCGGCCAGGTCGCGCCAGACCACCACGTTGACGTTGCCGAACTCGTCCTCAAGGGTGACGAAGGTCACGCCGCTGGCGGTGGCCGGGCGTTGTCGGCCGGTGACCAGCCCGGCAACGCTGACTGGCCGACCGTGCTCGACGTCCAGCAACTCCTTCGAACTGCGGCAGCGCCGCGCCTTCAACTCACCGCGCAACAGGGCCAACGGATGCGGCCCGAGGGTGGTGCCGACACTGGCGTAATCGGCTTGCAGGTCCTCGCCCACGGTGGGCTTTGGCAACGACACCGCGCCCTCCTCCTGGCTCGGCAGGCCGGCGAACAGACCCAACTGCTTTTGTACCCCGGCCACTTCCCAGCGTGCCCGATGCCGGTCGCCGGCCAGGCCACGCAACGCGCCGGCATCGGCCAGTTGCTCCTGAGCGCGGGCATCGAGTCGCGCCCGCTCGCCGAGGTCGGCGATGTCGGCAAACGCGCCTTTGGAGCGTGCTGTCTCGATGCGCCGGGCATCGTCCTCGCGAAAACCCTTGATCATGCGCAGCCCCAAGCGAATCGCCGGTTGCGCACCGGCAATCGGCTCCAGGCTGCAACCCCAGTCACTGGCGCGCACGTCCACCGGGCGAACCTGCAAATGATGACGCCGAGCGTCCTGCAGAATCTGGTCCGGGCTGTAGAACCCCATCGGCCAACTGTTGATCAGCGCACAGGCGAAGGCTGCCGGCTCGTGGCATTTCAACCAGCAACTGGCGTAGGTCAGCAAGGCAAAACTGGCCGCGTGGGACTCGGGAAAACCGTAGCTGCCAAAGCCCTTGATCTGCTCGAAGATCTGCGCGGCGAATTCGGCGGTGTAGCCGTTTTTTTTCATCCCGGCGGCCAGCCGTTCCTTGTGCGGTTCGAGCCCGCCGTGGCGTTTCCAGGCGGCCATGGAGCGGCGTAGCTGGTCGGCCTCGCCGGGGCTGTAGTCGGCGGCGACGATGGCGATCTGCATCACCTGTTCCTGAAACAGCGGCACGCCGAGGGTGCGTTTGAGTACCACTTCCAGCTCCGGTGACGGATAGGCCTCCGGTTCTTCCTTGTTCCGTCGCCGCAGGTACGGATGCACCATGCCGCCCTGGATCGGCCCCGGCCGAACGATGGCGACCTCGATCACCAGATCGTAAAACGTCTTCGGCCTGAGCCTCGGCAGCATCGACATCTGCGCCCGGGACTCGATCTGGAACACGCCGATGGTGTCGGCCCGACCGATCATTTCGTAAGTGGCTGCGTCTTCGGACGGGATGGTCGCCAGGCTCAGGTCCAGGCCCCGGTGCCGACGCAGCAGATCGAAACATCGGCGAATCGCGCTGAGCATGCCCAGCGCCAGGATATCGACCTTGAGCAAACCGACCGCGTCGAGGTCATCCTTGTCCCACTGGATGATGGTGCGCTCGGCCATGGCGGCATTTTCCACCGGCACCAGACTGTCCAGCGGCTGCTCGGAAATCACGAAACCGCCGGGGTGCTGGGACAAATGCCGGGGGAAGCCGATCAACTGCCCCGTCAGGCTCAGCACTCGGTGCAGCACCGGGCTTTCGGGGTCGAACCCGCCCTCGCGCAGACGCTCCACGGGCGGTGTTTCATCGCTCCAGTGACCGCAGCAATCGGCCAGGGCGTTGATCTGGTCCGGCGGCAGACCCAAGGCCTTGGCCACATCGCGCACCGCACCGGCCGCATGGTAAGTGCTGACCACCGCCGTCAATGCGGCCCGGGCCCGACCATAACGCTGGAACACGTACTGCAAGACTTCTTCGCGGCGTTCATGTTCGAAATCGACATCGATGTCCGGCGGCTCGTTTCGCTCTTTGGACAGAAAGCGCTCGAACAACAGCGTGGTGCGATCCGGATCGATTTCGGTGATCCCCAGGGCGAAGCACACTGCCGAGTTGGCGGCAGAACCACGACCCTGACAAAGAATCTGTTGCTGGCGGGCAAAGCGGACGATGTCGTGGACTGTCAGGAAATAGCTTTCATAGCCCAGCTCCGCGATCAGTTGCAGCTCCTTGTCGATCTGCACCAGCACTTCGCTTTTCGACCCTTTTGGCCAGCGCCACTCGATGCCTTCCTCGGTCAAATGACGCAGCCACGAGGTGGCCGAGTGCCCTTGCGGCACCAGTTCACGGGGGTACTGGTAACGCAACTGGCCAAGATCAAAGGTGCAGCGCCGGGCGATGTTCAGCGTTTCTGCCAGCAAGTCGGGCGGATAAAGCGCCCGCAGCACGTCGAGGCTGCGCAGATGGCGTTCGCCGTTGGGGTGCAGGCGCAACCCGGCATCGGCCACCGGCAGGTGATGACGGATAGCGGTCATGGTGTCCTGCAAGGCGCGCCGCCCGCGCGCGTGCATGTGCACATCGCCACTGGCCACGGCCGCAATGCGCAACTCCCTGGCCAGGCCCAGCAGATCGTTCAGGCGCCGGGCATCGTCCTGGCCGCGGTGCAACTGCACCGCCAGCCACAGGCGCTCGGCGAAGACCTGTTTGAGCCAGCGGCCCTGTTCAAAGGCATCGACAGCGTCCGGCACCCACAACGCCAGCAATCCCGGCAAGGGTTCGCTGAAGTCTTCGCGCAGCACCTGATACTGGCCTTTCTGCGTGCGCCGCCGGGCGCGGGTGATCAATCGGCACAGCGCCTGATAGCCCTCGAGGCTCTCCACCAGCAGCACCAGTTTCGGACCGTTCTCGATGCGTATTTCACTGCCGATGATCAGCGGCAACTCCACGGACTTCGCCGCCTGCCAGGCGCGAACGATGCCCGCCAGGGTGCACTCGTCGGTGATCGCCAGGGCTTGATAACCCTGCTTTTTCGCGCGCTGGAACAGCTCGAGGGCACTGGAGGCACCGCGCTGGAAGCTGAAGTTCGACAGGCAGTGCAATTCGGCATAGTCGCTGCTCATGCGAACCAGCCCTGCAACCACAGCGGGCCGTCCTCACCGACCGCCCGGTAGGCCCAGCCCTGTTGGCCGGCACGGGTTTCGATCAGGTAATAGTCACGGCGTACGTCATCGCCGTCCCACCAGCCGGACTCGATACGCTCCGGCCCCATGAGGATGCGCGCCGAGCCCTGATGCACGGCCAGCGGTTCAGTCAGCAGCCAGCCCGGCCGTTTCACCGCGACCGGCGCCGCGCAGGGCTGGCTGTCGGCACTGGCCTGCCACGCGCACTCGGGGCGGTGATCGGCCTGGAAGCGCAAGCCATGCACCGCATCATCCCCCAGCCGTGCACGCAGGCGTTCGCGCAGTTGTTCCCAGGGCAAGGACTGCTGCGGGCGATCGTCGAACAGTTCCTGATGCTGGGGCACGAAGGTCGGTAAATCCTCGGCACGCAGGCGAAAGCCGCGCACCGGCGCCTCGACCTGAACCTGCTCCAGCCGCCCCCGGGCCAGTTCGAAGAGCATCGCCGCATCCCGCTCGGCGCTGAGCAGGCCGACCTTGATGAGCGTATCCGGCAACCCGGCGTGCTCCAGATGCAGGTCGAAACGCTGTACGCCGCTGTCGCGACCGCTGAGGAATGCCGACAGGTCGCCGGTCAACCGGCGCAACGGAAACAGCAAGGCTTGGTGAGACTGCACATCGAAATTGAGCTCGATACGCACATCAAAGCGATCCGGCGGCAGGTAGAACGCCAGCGCCAGCCGCCGTAAACCCGAGAGGGCATCCAGATGCTTGAGCACCTGGGCCTCGAAACGCCGGGCCAGGCTATGCCGGGGCAGCGCCTGCACCTGGCTCAAGGTGCGCAGGCCCATGCGCGACAAGGCCGTGGCGACCGGTGCTTCCAAGCCGATCCGGTCGATGGGCATTTGCCCCAGGTGATGCTGCAAGGCTTGATCGTCCGGGACCACCAGACCGTCATAGGCGTTGGCCAGCACCCGCGCCGCCACCGGGTTGGGCGCGGCCACGATGCGGTGCCGAAACCCCAGTTCGCCGAGCTCACGGCGCAAAAGCGCGTCGAATTGCGGCCAGGCACCGAACAAGCCGAGGCTGGACTCGATCTCGAACACCACGGCCCGGGGGTAATGCACGCTGACCTGGGAACTGAAGCGATAGGCCCAGGCAGCGAGAAACTGCTGCCAGTGTTCGATTTCAGCGGCGTCGTATTCGGCCGTGACAAAGCCTTTGCTCAAGGCCTGTGCCGCGCTCATGGACTGGCCGGGACGCAAGCCCAGCGCCCGCGCCGCACCGTTGACGGCCTGCAGCACCCGGCGCTGGGCCGGGCCGGTCAGCAGCGCCAGGGGTTCATCGGGATCGGCGCGCTGACGCAGTACTGCGTCCAGCGCCAATTGCGGGAAAAGAATACAGACCCAGCGCATGGCAACCTCAATGCCCCACGGTGAAGGCAATCGGCGCCGAACGGGCCAGGCCGCCGCGGCACTTGAGCACGCGCAGTTGTGCCGGTCGGGCATCGATGGCAATGCGCAGGGCCGCTGGCGAAGGGTTGATCGCTTCACCGAGGGGACGATAGGCGAAGGCCAGGGTCTGGCCGGTTTCCGCCGCCACCTGCAAGCGGCGCAAGGCGCGGTCATCGGCCTTGTGCGGCCAGCACAGCACCGCGCCGCAACTGCCCGAACGCAGGCATTGTTCCGCGGCCCACAGCGCATCGCGCTCGCTGGCCTGGATGATCGACAACTGACGCAGATCGACCCCGGCGCCCTGCCACGCCTGGGGATACGGTACATAAGGCGGCGCCACCAGCACGATGCGCTCGCCCGCCGCCGACAGCCGTGCCAGCGTCGGCCACACCAGTTGCAACTCGCCCACGCCCTGCCCGGCCAACAGGATTTCCGTCAGTGCCGCCTCCGGCCAGCCACCGCTGGGCAATGCGGCGTCCAGCGCGGCATGCCCAGTGGGTTGCGGGCTGGCAGCCGGTGGCGCAGGCCGGCCCTTCCAGACCTGGCCGCCATTGAACAGCGTATCCAGCGCAACGACGGCACCCATCAGCCTTGCCTCACCAGGCCACAGAACACGCCTTCGATGGCCAGGTCCCGGTCGGCCTCGACAATGATCGGCTGGTAGGCCGGGTTGCGTGGCAGCAGGCGAACCCCATCGCCGACCCGCTCGAAGCGCTTGATGGTGACTTCGCCGTCGAGTCGCGCCACGACGATCTGGCCATTAACGGCCTCGGGGCTGCGGTGCACACCCACCAGATCGCCGTCGAGAATGCCGTCCTCGATCATCGAATCACCCCGCACCCGCAACATGTAGTCCGGCACCCGCGAGAAGATCGACGGATCGAGCAGCAAGCGGCTGTGCACCTCGGCATCGGCACCGATGGGCGCACCGGCCGCCACCCGGCCGAGCACCGGGATGTCCAGCAACTCCGGACGCGGCGGCTGCCCGAGCAGGCGAATGCCCCGGGCCTGATTCGGGTTGACCTCGATGAACCCGGCTTCGGTCAGCGCCAGCACATGCTTGCGCGCCACGCTGCGGGAGGCGAAACCGAACGCCTCGCTGATTTCAGCGAGGCTCGGAGGCTGACCGTGCTCGGCGATGCGATCGCGGATAAAGGTCAGGATGGCGGTACGGCGGGGAGTCAGAGTCGTCATGGAGTACATTTGTACTCTTTTGGCTTTTTCCTGGCAAGGGCCGTCAATCATCTGCCGGGCAGATCACCTGTGGGAGCGAGCCTGCTCGCGATGGCGTCGTGTCAGTAATATCAATGTCGCCTGACACACCGCATTCGCGAGCAGGCTCGCTCCCACATTTAGATTGGGGCAGCTTCGGGGGTGAGTTGCGCCAGGTAGGCCCACGGATAAATCCCCCGCTCATGCCCATCGCTGAAGACCAGTTGCAGTCCATACCCCTGCGAGTGCAATTCGATCACCTGAACCCGCCCATCAACCATCAGCGCCATCCCTCGCAACCGAAAGGCTCGGCACTGCGAGCACGGGCACTGCCGGCGCAATTCGGCATGGTCCAGCAGTTGCTCGCGGCCATCAGGCCAGTTCAGTCGCAACTGCTGTTTGCCGCGGGAATTGCCAATCGCCAGCGGGTTCATTGCAGTTGACTCAAGGCAATGCGCACGGCCTTGCGCACTTCAGGGTCGCCGTCGTCCTGTGCGCCCTGCAATGCCGCAATGGCCCGTGGGTCGTTCAATTCGCCGAGGGCCAACGCGGCTTCCTTGCGCAGGTTGCTGATGCGGTGGCCGAGGGTGTCGATCAGCGCTTCGAGTGCAGGTACAAAACGCAAGCGACCGAGGCTGCGGGTGGCGCGCAGTCGCACTTGCCAGTAATCGTCTTCCAGGGCGTCGATCAGGGCCGGGCCGGCGTCAAGGTGGCCGACCTTGCCCAGAGTGGTGGCGGCTTCTTCGCGGACTTGCCAGGCATCATCGCGCAAGGCCTGGCGCAGGGCCGGTAGCACTTGTGCGTCAGACGCCAGGCCCAGCGCCCCGGTGGCGGCGCGTCGCACGTCGGTGTCCGGGTCAGCGCTGGCCAGCCGCGCCAGTGCCGGCAAGGCCTCGAGTTGCTTGAGCCAGCCGAGCACGCCCACCGCCTCGCGGCGCACGCTGGCGCTTTCATCAATCAGTGCCCGGGCCGCCGCATCGGCGGCATCGGGGCAACGCAACTCGCGCAACGCCCGGAACGCGGCGATGCGCACGCCGCTGTCGACGTGCCCGGTCCACGGCAGAATGACTCGGCCCGCCGCTTCACTCTTGAGCAGGCTGAGGCTTTGCGCAGCGGCCACCTGCACCGCCGGGGATGGATCCGTCAGGGCCTGGCACAACGCTTCGACCACCGGCTCGTCCTCCCAGGCTTCCAGCAGGCGTGCGGCTTCGGCGCGAACGTCTGCAATCGGGTCTTCGGCCAGTCGATCGATCAACCACAGCAGGCCGTCCGGCTCCTCAAGATCGGCCAACTCGATCAGTGCGATACGGCGCACACCGGGGTCGTCATCGGTCAGGCGCGGTTGCAGGGCAAGGATGTCGTCGTTATCGGTTACATCGAATAGTGAGGTCATAGGGCAAATCGCGGCAGTTTGTTTTCAGGGGGAAGTCCGAGCGGGTTCAGGCGCGGCAGTTGCCGACCGTCTTCGTGCCGCAGGAGTTCGAGGCAATGGCGCTTGAGGTGCGAGAATTCAGGACGGGTCACCAACTCCGTGCTGCGCGGCCGGGGGAAGTCCAGGCGCAGGTCTTCGATGATCCGCCCGGGGCGCGAGCTCATGACCAGCAGGCGATCGGCGAGGAATAGCGCTTCGTCGATGTCATGGGTGACAAACACCACGGTGGTGCGGATGCGCGTCCAGATGTCCAGCAGCAGTTCCTGCATGTTCAATCGGGTCAGGGCATCGAGGGCACCGAAGGGTTCGTCCATCAGCAACAGGCGCGGACGGTTGACCAGCACCCGGGCAATTTCCACCCGCTGCTGCATGCCGCCGGAGAGCTGATCGGGCCAACGCCCGGCAAAACCTTCGAGGCCCACCAGGGCGAGGATTTCATCCGCCGCCTTGTGCCGTTCGGCCTTGCCAACGCCACGCATTTTCAAGCCAAACGCCACGTTGTCGCGCACCGTGCGCCACGGAAACAGTGTGTGCTGCTGGAACACCATGCCGCGTTGTGGCGATGGACCGGAGACTGCAGCGCCATCGACGTTAAGCGTGCCGGTGCGCGGTTGCAGGTGGCCGGCCAGGGCGCCGAGCAAGGTCGATTTGCCGCAACCGGACGGCCCGAGAATGCACACGAACTGCCCCGGCTCGATCTGGCAGTCGAGGCCCTGCACTGCTTCGAAAGCCTCGTGGCCCTCGCCCAGGCTGATCGACAGCCCGCGAATATCGATACGCCCTTCCAGGTGTTGAAAAACGCTCATCAGGCTTTTCCTCGTGGTCGATGCCAAGGCGTGAACAGCCCGCCCAGACGTTTGATCAACAGGCTGCTGCCCATCCCGAGCACGCCGATCAGCAACATGCCGACCACGATGTCGGCGTAGTTCTGGATGGTGTAGGACTCCCAGGTGTAATAGCCGATGCCGAATTGGCCGGAGATCATCTCCGCCGTCACCAGGCAGAACCACGAGGTGCCCATGCCGATGGCCAGGCCGGTGATGATGCTGGGCGCTGCGCCCGGCAGAACGACCTCCAACAGGATTGCCCGGCGCCCTGCCCCGAGGCTTTTCGCCGAGGCGATCAGCCGTGGGTCGACGCCCTCGACGCCGTGCACGGTGTTGAGCAGGATCGGGAACAGTGCACCGGTGAAGGTGATGAACACCATCGACAGCTCCGACGAGGGAAACATCAGGATCGCCAGGGGAATCCATGCCACCGCCGGGATCGGGCGCAGCACTTCCAAGGGCGGCAGCAAGAGATCTTCGGCCCATTTCGAGCGGCCGATGGCCAGGCCCAGAGCCACGCCGATGATCAGCGCCGCGAGGTAACCGGCGAATACCCGGCCGAGGCTGCTGCTCAGGTGCTGCGCGAGTTTGCCCGAGTCGCCGAGGCCGAGGGCGGCTTCAATGACCGCCACGGGTGTCGGGATGTTGGCGAAGGTCACCAGGCCGAGGTTCCAGTGGTGGCTGGCGGCGAGTTGCCAGAATACGAGGCAGAGCAGCAAGGATGCGGCTCTGGGAATCCAGCGTGAATATGATCGGTACACAATTACTCCTCTCAACCCGAGAATCCTGTGGGAGCGAGCCTGCTCGCGATAGCGGACTGACATTCAACATTGATGTCGACTGACCCACCGCATTCGCGAGCAGGCTCGCTCCCACAGGGGATCAGTGGTGTTCTGGGGATTAGCGAACTGCCACGGCCTGGGCTGTGGCATCGGTAAAGTCAAAGACCTTGCCGCCCTGCGCCGTGGCAAATTGCTGGGCCTGGCCTTTGAGCAGGAACGCACTCAACTGCCCCTTCCCGTCAGTGGCAAACCACGCCTGGTCCGCCAGCAGCTTGATCCCGCTGTCGCTGGCCTGGGTGTACACCGCGCGGATGTTCTTGCCTTCCTGTTTCAGCGCTGTCAGCGCGGTAAATGCCGACTCCGCCGAGGCGTACTGGCGGACCTTCGGCTCGCCGCGCACCCAGATTTCCGCCACGTGGCTGAAGTCGGTGATGGCTTGGCCGCTGGTGGCATCGACGGCCTTGAGCGGCGTCTGCCCGTAACTGGCCAGTTGCACGCTGTAGTCCAGGTTCGAGGCCTTGAAGGCGGCGCGGATGTATTGGTCGTCGATGAAGGTGTTGAGATCGAGACCGCGATCGGCCTTCTTCAACAGCTTGAGGGTATCGATGGCGGTGCCCACGGCCTGACGGTATTCCGGCTTCCAGCTCAGGTCGCGGGTCTGCACACCGAGAGGGCCATGGAACAGGTAATTGACCTCGGCATCGACCCCGGTGACCTTGGCGATCAGCTCGCTGTATTTTTCCGGTTCAGCCGCCAGCAACTGGTTGGCTTCGATACTCGCCCGCAGGTAAGCGACGACGATTTCCGGGTACTTCTTCGCATAGGCCTGATCGACCAGCGCACCGTGGAAGGTCGGCGCGTTGGCCTGGGAGCCGTCATAAATCTTGCGGGCGAAACCACGGTTGGGGAACAGTTCGGCGAATGGCACGAAGTCGGCATGGGCATCGATCTTGCCGGCCTGCAACGCGGAGCCGGCGACTTCCGGCGGCTGGGCGATGATGTTCACGTCCTTGAGCGGGTCCCAGCCCTGGGCCGCGACGGCGCGCAGCAGCATGCCATGGGCGGTGGAAGCGAACGGCACGGAAATGGTCTTGCCCTTGAGCTCTGCCAGCGACTGCACGCCCGATGCGCTTGGCACCACGATGCCGTTGCCGCTGCCCTTGATGCTGCCCGACAGCACGCTGATGAACAGGCTGTGCTTGCCCGCCGTTTCGAACGCCACGCCGTTGAATGCGCCGGGGAAGTCGGCCATGGCGCCGAAGTCGAGTTTGCCGGCCACCATCTCGTTGGTCAGGGGGGCGCCGCTGGTGAAATTTTTCCACTGCACCTCGTATTGGACGTCTTTGTAGGGACCATCGTGGGGCAGGTATTTGTCCAGCAGCCCGAGTTCGCGAATCAACAATCCGCCGGCGGCGCAGTTGATCGTGGTGTCCTGGGTGCCGATGGCAATGCGGATGGTTTCGGCCGAGACCGACAGGGTGAATGAAGCCAGTACCAGACCGGCCAAAGCTGCACGCAACATCATGAGTGTTTCCCCTCGAATCATTTATAGGATGTTCGTCTCCGCCACGATCAGGGCGCGGTGGGAAACGAGGGGTGTTGTGAATCAGGCGTCCGGTGGTGGCCGGATGGCTTTGAATATTATTTGAGCAGCCCACGATCCACTGTAGGAGTGAGCCTGCTCGCGATGGCGTCCTTTCAGTCAATGGAGATGTCGCCAGTGCTGGCTTCATCGCGAGCAGGCTCGCTCCTACATTGATTTGTGTTCAGCGCAGCAGGTACGGGATTTCGACTTTCACCGCGCCAGTCGGGCAGTCCTTTTCACAGGGCATGCAATACCAGCACTCATCGAACGCCATGTAGGCCTTTTGCGTAGCCGGGTTGATGGCCAGCAGGTCCATCGGGCAAACGTCGACACACACGGTGCAGCCCTTGTGGGCGATGCATTTGTCCTCGTCGACAGTGACGGGGGCGTTGGAGCGGAAGAAGATTTCCTGGGCTTGATAGGCCATTTCACGGTCTCTCTCTTGGGTGATGCTCAGGCGGCATCCGCGCCGACCCGTAGCCGGTCGTAGGCCTGCATCTCGTCGGCATCCAGCGGGATGATGTAAGGCTCGACGGCTTTCTTGAAACTGCTCATCAAACCGTTCTCGTCTTTCTTCAGGTGGCAATGGCAGAACCAGTCGCGGTCGTTGCGTTGTGGGTGATCGACGCGATGGTGGTAAAGCCCCCAGCGGCTTTCGGCGCGGAACAATGAAGCGCGGGCGGCCATCTCGGCGCAGTCGCGGATCATGCTGACTTCCATGGCGCGCATCAGCTCGTGGGCGTTGTGGGCCTTGATCTGGTCGAGGTCGCGCTGGATGTCGCTGAAGCGTTGCAGGCCGATCTGCATCTTCTTGGTCACTTTCGGCGGTTGCAGGTAGTCGTTGACGAAGCGCCGCAGCTTGTATTCGACCTGGGCCGGTGGCAGACCGTGTAAACGATCCAGCGGTGCATAGACCCGTTGTTTTTCGGTTTCGATCTGCCGGGCATCCAGGGCTGAAAACTCGCGCCCGGCGACAAAATCCGCTGCGTTGTTGCCAGCGAACCAGCCGTAGGTGAACGCGCCAAGCATGTAGTTGTGCGGCACGGCGGCCATGTCCCCGGCCGAGTACAAGCCCTTGACCGAGGTCTCGGCCTTCTCGTTGACCCACACCCCCGACGCCGAATGCCCGCTGCAAAAACCGATCTCGGAGATGTGCATCTCGACCATCTGAGTGCGGTAGTCGGTGCCGCGATTGGCGTGGAACTGGCCGCGGCTCGGACGTTCGTTGCTGTGCAGGATCTCTTCGATGTTCTGGATGGTTTCCTCGGCCAGGTGATCGAGTTTGAGGAACACCGGGCCATTGCCGCTTTCCAGCTCCTGATGGAATTCCCACATCATCTGCCCGCTCCAGTAGTCGCACTCGATGAAGCGTTCGCCCTTGTTGTTGGCGGTGTAGCCACCCAAGGGACCGGTGACGTAGGCGCAAGCCGGGCCGTTGTAATCCTTGATCAGCGGGTTGATCTGGAAGCATTCCAGGTTCGCCAGTTCGGCCCCGGCGTGGTAGGCCATCGAGTAGCCGTCGCCGGCATTGGTCGGGTTTTCGTAGGTGCCCATCAGGTAGCCCGAGGACGGTAATCCCAGGCGCCCGGCGGCACCGCAGGCGAGGATCACCGCCTTGGCCTTGATCACATGGAAGTCCGCCGTACGGCAGTCGAAGCCCATCACGCCGTTGACCGCGCCTTCTCCATCCGTCAGCAATCGGGTGCAGACCAGGCGATTGGTGATGCTCACCCGCGCACGCTTCAACTGCCGATAGAGGACTTTCTTGATGTCGTGCCCTTCCGGCATCGGCAACACATAAGCGCCCATGTGGTGGACCTTTTTCACCGCGTAGTCGCCGGTTTCGTCCTTCTCGAATTTCACGCCCCAGCGGTCCAGTTGCTCGATGGTCTCGAAGCTGTGGGTGGCATAAGCGTACACCGCGGCCTGATTGACGA
Organism: Pseudomonas fluorescens; assembly: GCF_040448305.1. Classification (NCBI taxonomy): domain Bacteria; kingdom Pseudomonadati; phylum Pseudomonadota; class Gammaproteobacteria; order Pseudomonadales; family Pseudomonadaceae; genus Pseudomonas; species Pseudomonas fluorescens. The sequence goes on from NZ_CP148752.1 coordinate 3,776,505, forward strand.
TGCCGTCGTTGGCGATGGTGATTTCCTTGGTGTATTGCTCCGGCGTCGAGTGACCGGGAATGATCGCGTTGTTCAGGCCGTCCATGCCCATGCTGATCGCGCCACTGCGCTTGACGTTGGCCTTGTCGATCAACAACACCCGCAGGTCGCGGTTGCGTTCCTTGGCCTTGATCGCCGCCATGGGGCCGGCGGTGCCGCCGCCGATGACGACGATGTCGTATTCCTGCTCCAACGTGCTGCGCGTCATGCCTGCTCCCCTTTTTGCCGGTCGATCCGCAGGCGGTACTGGAAGGCATCGCCACGGTAGTAAAGGTGTTCGAAGTCCAGCGGCCAACCGTCGACATCGTGGGTCAGGCGTTCGATGCGCATGATCGGCGAGCCGGGTTCGACGTTCAGCGCCTGGGTCAGGTCGCTGTCGGCCAGTACCGCGTCGATGGCCAGGTCGGCGTGCCCCAGGGCCAGGCCGCAGTCGTTTTCCAGGATCAGGAAAATGTCGCGGGTGACCAGGTCGGCTTTTTCCAGGCGCTCGCCAACCGCCTTGGGCAGATAAGTGATTTCCAGGGAAATCGGCTCGCGATTGATCAGGCGCACCCGTTTGATCTGCGCCACGACCTCGCCTTCGGCGACCTGCAAACGCTCGGCGACGAGCTTGTCGGCGGCAATGAATTTGAAGCTGCGCAGGCGGTTGATCACCTCATAGCCGCGACCGGTCATGGACTCGGCCAGGCCTTGCAGGGTGCTGACGTTCTGGAAGGTTTTCGGCTTGGCGACGAAGGTGCCCTTGCCGTGGATCTTGAAGATCAGCCCTTCCTTTTGCAGGTCACCCAAGGCCTGGCGCACGGTGATGCGGCTGACCTTGAAAAACGCGCCAAGCTCGCTTTCGGAAGGCATCTGGCTGTCTTGCGGGTATTCGCCGTCGAGGATGCGGGCGCGCAGCACGTCTCGCAGCTGGGTGTGCAATGGGACGCTGCTCAGGGATAGAACGTTATCGGTCATGGCAGATCACTTGTTATAACGAGTTATGACGTGATCTTAGAGAGGTTATGACACGCTTGAGAAATACCGAATGCGCATAAGGTTAGATGCGCTGCGCAATCCGAAACTGTAGGAGCGAGCCTGCTCGCGATAAACCCGAGAACGCCGTGGGGTGTCAGACTTCCAGCGTTATCGTTGACGACCATCGCGAGCAGGCTCGCTCCTACAGGGGGTTATGTGTGGCCTGAAGAATCAGTGGCGCTTGAGAATCTGGTCCATCACCCAATCGGTCTTCAGCGCCTCGCCGGCCACGGCCGGGTGCTGCGCCTCGCCACGAATATGCGCATTCATGCCCAGGACGTGGTGCCACTGAATGTGGGCGTGATGCTCGATGGTCAGGCTGAGGTGCTCATCGGCGTGCAGTTCGACCGGGTGTTCATCGAACACTGAAAAAGTGATCCGGCCTTTGCTGCCGATCACTTCGACCCGGTCTTCGCGACGGTCCGCAACGAAGTTCCAGCAGCCCATGCCCAGTGCCCCGCTGGCAAACCGCCAGGTGGCGCTGACGGCATCTTCGGCCGCGTACAAACCGGCCTGGCGTGCGGTGAACCCGGCGACTTCGACGATATCGCCCAGCAGGTACTGAAACAGGTCCAGGCCATGGCTGGCCAGATCCGCAAAGTAGCCACCACCGGCGATCGCCGGATCGGTGCGCCAGTTATCAGTACCGTTCCGGTCCGCTGCCGACGGGGCTTTGGTGAGGGTCCAGCTCAAGTGCCGGACCTCGCCGATCCGCCCCTCTTCCAGCCATTGCCGCACTTGCCGGAAGCGTGGCAACGAACGTCGGTAATAGGACACGAACAGGTGCAGCCCGGCATCGGCAAACACCTGCTGCATCTCGCGGCTTTGCCCGGCATTCAGCGCCATCGGTTTCTCGACGCAGCAATGCTTGCCGGCGGCGGCCACCTGCAAGGCATAAGCGTGATGACTGTCGGGCGGCGTGGCGATGTACACCGCGTCGACCTCGGGATCGTTGATCAGCACCTGCGCATCGGTGTAGACCCGCGCGATGCCGTGGCGCGCGGCGTAGTCGGTGACGGCTTCAAGGCGCCGGCCCATCACCGCCACCAACGCCGATCCGGGCGCCTTGTAGAAGGCCGGTGCGCTTTTGCGTTCAGCGACACTGCCACAACCGATCATGCCCCAGCGCACCAGGTTCATAGGCTCTCCTTGCTACTCAGCCGATGCGCAATGCGCGCAGGTCCAGTCGACCGTCCTTGAGCGGCGGGCACCAGTAGTAGCCACCGGTGACCGGACGGCTGATGCGGTACAGACCGTCGGTGATGCCGTCTTCCAGGCCACTCATGCGGCGCAGTTGGGCTTCGAAGGCATCGAGGGAAAAACCGAAGGCCAGGAACATCAGCCCGGCGCGGTCACCTTCGATCCACGGCATCGAGCGGCGCACCACGAAGGCCTCAGGCGCGAAGCTTTCCTGGGCGGTGCGTTTGACGTGGGCGGAAACCGGCGCGTCGTCGATCTCTTCGTTATCGCTCAAGCGGCGGCCCATGATGTTGTCTTTTTCATCCGCCGACAGCCCATGGAAACCTTTCAAGTCATGCTGCCACTGCTGGATCGCGGCGAAGCTGCCACCCACCGTGCCGTCCGCGCCCTCACCCACCAGGGCGGCGGCCACGGCGGCTGCGTCGTGGGGGTTCTCGGTGCCGTCTTCGAAGCCGGTCAGGTCATGGCCGTTCATATGGCGGAAGGTTTCGTTCATCTGCACCAGACGCAACGCCGGGGCCAGTGCCGCTTCGATGGCGTTACTGCGGTTGAGCAACTCACCACGGTCTTCACCGTGCAGCCAGCACCAGAGCGCGTGCTGGGTCGACGGATTGTCGACGCCGACCCCAGCTAGTGCCGGGAAAGTGCGCAGGCCTTCGATCTGCCCACCCAGTGCCTTGACCAGGGATTCGCCGAAGCCGACGACAGCCGATTTCCCGTCCACCAGTTGCATCAAGTTATCGAGTGCGACCGGCAATGCTTCGACGGATTCGAGGGCGAAGAACATATGGCGGGCTTGAGGCGGAACGGGGGTGGCGAGAATGCCCGGCTGATAATGGCTCATATGAACTCCTTGAAAAAGAGCACAGAGTTTAACCGGAGTACGAGGGTTTGTGTGCCGTCAGAGGCCAGGAACCTGTGGCAAAGGGGCTTACCCCCTTCACCACAAAAAGATCAAACCACGCTGGGGCTTTCGTTGCGGAACGCACTCGGGCTCATGCCGGTCCAGCGCTTGAACGCCCGGCGAAAGCTGCGCACGTCGCTGTAGCCGACTTCCTCGGTGATGCGTTCGATGGACATGTCCGGGTTGGCCAGCAGGCTCATGGTGCGGGCCTGCCGCACTTGTTCCAGCAACGTTTCGAAGGTCAGCGCGTGTTCGGTGAGGCGGCGGCGCAAGGTGCGGCTGCTCATGTTCAGGTCGCCGGCGATTTTCTCGATGTGGCTGCCTTCGGTCAGGTCCCGGGCAATCGCCCGTTCCACCGCCTGGATCAGGTCCATTTTCTGGTGCACCTGCGCGGCTTCCAGTTCGAGCAGTTTCACGGCCTGGCGCAGGGCCAGGGAATGGTGATTGGGCAAGTGAACGCCCAGCCAGTGCGCTTCGATCACCATTCGGTTTTGCAGGCAACCAAAACGCACGTCCGCCCCCAGCAGGCGCGAATATTCGCCGAGATAGTCTGGCGCGGCATGCATGAACTCCACGGCCATCGGCTTGAAATCCGCCCCGACCAGCGCCCGGCCGTACACCAGCAGGCTGGCGAAAAATTCCTCGACCGCGAACAACTGCACGTCGGCGAACGGCAAGCGGCATTCAACGTCGATAAACACCCGATCCCCCGCCTCCTCCACACTCGACACGACAATGCCGCCAGAGGTGTGTTGATGGCGAATGCCCAGTTCAAAGGCATCGCGCAGGGTCTTGCACAGCGACAACACATGCCCCAACAACCCCAGCGTACCGAGCACATTCTGCGCGCCGACCCACAAGCCCAGCCCCTGATTGGGCAAAGCCTTGAGCGCGCGCTGAATCATGGCCACGGCCTGCCGATAGGAAATACGCTGCGCCGGGTCCTGCAGGTCTTCAAAGGTAAAACCCAACCCTCGGCACAGGCTCTGTGGGTGGATGCCTTTTTGCTCGGCGACTTCGGCCAGGGTCTGCAGGAGAAACGGCGACACCAGCGCCAGTTCAAAGGTGGGATCGATCACTTTCATTTGCATGGGGCCATACATTCCGGGACGAGCTGCATTCTTATTTTTGTAACAGGTTATGTCGAAGGAAGTTAGCACAGGGTTCAAAGGCTGTCCGCAGAAGTCCCCCTAAATGGCCGCCAATACCCTGCCTTGCAGGGCGCAGACAGCTTATTTCTATGTTGCGGCCCTCGTATGGATGCCGGACAGCCCGCTAACAATAATAATGAGTACACCCATGATCCCGACCCGCACGACACTTCCCCTACTGGTCATTGGCCTGGCCGGCGTCTGCGCCCTGCAACCGGCACTGGCCACCGAGGCCGGCGTGGACAACATCGGCACCGGCACCGACGGCTTTTTCATGTTGCCGCTTTCGCCCGACAGCCTTCCGGACAACATGGTTGCGTTCAACCTCTACTACAACCACTACAAAGCCACGAAGCTGAACATCAGTTCACTCGGCGGCAAGGTGCCGAACGTCGAGATCGAGTCCACGGCGGTCATTCCGCGCCTGGATTACCTCAGCCCGGTGCGGGTGTTTGGCGGCCGGCTGGGTGGCTACATCGCGCAGCCCTGGCTCAAGCAGGAAGTCTCGGTGTTCGGCTTGCAGGACACCCGCGAAGGCATGGGCGACACCACGGTCGCGCCGATCATTCTCTGGGACATGGGCCCAAACCTGACCCTCGGCGCCGCCATTGAAGTCACCGTGCCGACCGGCGAATACAGCGTTGATCGCCTGGCCAACACCAGCAACAACTTCTACACCTACAAACCGCTGTTCTCCTTCACCTGGCTGCCGACGGACAGAACCGAGGTGTCGATGAAGACCACCTACAGTTTCAACGAGAAAAACAAGGACACCGACTACAAGTCGGGGCAGATTTTCCACTTCGACTATTCCGCCAGTTTCAAGATTACCGACGACCTGATGCTCGGGTTGAACGGCTACTACCTCAAGCAAACCACCGACGACAAACAGTTCGGCCACACCGTGCAGTTCAATGGCCAGGACGTGAACGACGGGGTGCGCGGGCAGGTGTTTGCCATTGGCCCGGCGCTGCACTGGACCTTTCTCGAATACGCCAGCGCGGAGCTTCGCTGGGCCAAGGAGTTCGACGTGGAAAACCGGCCTGAAGGGGAAATGCTTTGGGCGAAGGTCAGTATTCCGTATGCGTTTTGACTGAGCTGACGCTATCGCGAGCAGGCTCACTCCTACATTGGAATGCATTCCAAATGTGGGAGTGAGCCTGCTCGCGATAGCGGTCTAACAGACTCAGAATCTTCTTCAGGAATACACCGGCCAGCTATCCACAATCTTCCCACCCCGAACCGCCAGCAAATCCCCGAACTGCAACAACACCGACTCCGTCTGGGCCGGCCGCAAGAACACCTGATCCTCAACCGTCAGCCCCACCGCCGCCGAACCATTGACCATTTCCTGGTTCGAGCTGCGGCCATACACGCCATTGCTCTGCAACCCCGCGGGCGATTCGAACTGCGCCATCCAGTTCCCGCCATAGATGAAATACGTCTCGCGCTGATTGGTGTCCCACCAGGAAAACAGCCTGGACTTGTCATCCAGCGCCGGAATATTCACCGCCCCGGTGCTTTTCAACACCGGCGTGGCGATGTAAGCGGCCGGCACATGCTCCGCCAGTGACGGCAAATCATAGTGAGTGGGCTTGAGCATCGCCGTCCCCACCGACACTTCACTGCTGAGCTGTTCATGTTCATGCATGCGATAGCTCGGGCTGCCGGCCGTATTGAGGGTCAGCCCTTCGCGCCACAAACCGGGGTATTGCTGACGGGTAAAATCGACGCAACGGTTGTAGATCACCATCACCTTGGCGAACAGCTCCTCGGGCGCGCCCAGAATCCCCGGCACGCCCATGCCCACGAACGGGTCGTAACCCATGAACCCGGCGAATTCCAGGTGCTGCGGGTGCTGGCTGATCAGCGTCAGCATCTGCCCGAGTGCGCCAAGGTCGCTGACGCCACCGCGATGCAGCCCGACATCCAGTTCGATGTTCACCCGCAATCGCGTGCCTAGCCCCTGCGCCAGGGCGAGGTATTGCTGCAAGCGTTGCGGCGTGTCGAGCAACCACTGCAATTGCTTCGAAGGGTCGAAAGGCCCCTTGTGCGACTGATAGAACAACTCGGCCGAACGCACCGGCAGCGGCTTGCCCAACAGAATGTCGGCCTCGGCAAACTGCACCGCGTCATGATTGAGAAAGGGTTGGTGAAACGACATCAGGCGTTGGGTGCCGGCGCGTCGGGCGATGTAGGCCAGCAGTCCCGGCGACGGCAGTGATTTTTCCACCAGGCGCAGGTGTTTTCCGCCGCGCTTGACCGATTGCATCACCACATCGATGTTGTGATCCAGCCGATCAAGGTCGATCAGCATCACCGGTCGCATCGGGCCGTGGTCCTTGAGTTCACGGTTAAGCGTACGGAAGTAATCGCTGTACGGCGCGCCTCGGTCACCCGGCCGCAGCCACGCCCCGCCCCCCACCAACAAGGCGCCGACGCCTGCGCTGCCGAGCAAAAAATTGCGGCGATTGACAGCCATCAGCTCACCCCCAGAATCGATGACAGATGCGCATTGAGAAATTTGCCGCTGGGGTCGAGCGCCTGCCGCACCTGGATGAATTCCTGCCAGCGCGGGTACAGCGGCTGCAGGTTTTTCGCGTTCAGCGTGTGCAACTTGCCCCAGTGGGGCCGACCGTTGTACTTCCAGAAAATCGGCTCGATGGCGGCGAAGAAGTTGTGATGATCCATCTGGTAATGCTGGTGGACCGAGATCGAACAGCTGTCGCGGCCTTCGAACATGCTCAGGGGAATGTCGTCGGCCTTGACGTACCGGTATTCGATCGGAAACCAGGTGCGCAGGTCCTTGTCCTGGATCAGCTTGAGGATCTCGCGCAAACAGGCCGGGCCGTATTCGGCCGGTACGGAATATTCCATTTCGTTGAAACGCACCGTGCGCACGTTGGCGTAGATATCGAACGAGTCACCCACCCGGTCATCGAAACTGGCCAGGTGGCGCAGGTTATTGAGTAGGGTGCGGCGCAGGTCCGGGAAGTCGCTGGTGTATTTGTCGATCTTCTCGATCAGCGTGACAAACTCGTTGCCGCCCTCCTCATCCGCCGGCACCGGCGGTGTGGCCGGGTCGGTGGTTTCGTTCAGAGCGATCGACAAGGCGTAGTCGGAATGGGTCACCACGAGCATTTCCCAGTGCTGGTTTTCCCGGGTGTTCTTGTCCAGGTCTTCCAGCAACTCTTCGGTCCTGGCGATCCACTGCCGTTCCCGCAAGCGATACGCCGGGCGGTTTTGCAGGCGCACTTTGGTTGCCACGCCCAACGCCCCCAGGGACACCCGGGCTGCGCTGAACACTTCAGGATGGCGGCTGGTGTCGCAGTCCAGCACGTCGCCGCTGGCGGTCGCCAACTGCATGCCGCAGACATGCGCCGAATACGATTGAAAGTTCTTGCCGGTACCGTGGGTCGAGGTCGAGATCGCGCCGGCCAGGGTCTGGTAATCGATGTCAGCCATGTTCTGCAGGGCCTGGCCGATGTCCTTGAGCGGCGTGCCCATGCGTGACATCGGCGTACCAGCGGCGAACTCGGCCTGCAGGGTTTTCGCATCGTGATCAAGCAAACCCGTGAAATAGCTCAGCGACAGCAAGGTGCCGTCGGTGGGCACCAGCGCGCTGAAGGAGTGCGCCGAACCCACCGGACGAATCCTACCGGGGGCCTGGCGCACCACTTGCGTCAACTCATCCAGGTTCTTGGGCGCCAGCCGCGCCGCCGGCAGGCAACTCTGGCCGCCCGACCAGTTGCGCCAGGGAATCAGGCGTGGAGCGCGCAGCAGCTCGGCCAGTGCCGACGTTGAGCCGAGCGCGGTAAAGGCGCCAATGACGCTCGCCCGTTGCAACAACTGACGCCGTGTCAGGTCCATCGTCATGAATCGCACCCTGCCGTTCTTGTTATTGGATTTGCTGGCCGGACATAAAGGCAATCAGCGCCAGGAACTGTTCTTGCGAACACTGCATGCACATGCCCATCGGCGGCATGCCGTTGTAACCGTTGATCGCGTGGTCGAGCAGCGTGTCGGCGCCCTGCAATACCCGTGGTTGCCAGGCCTTGATATCGCCGGTCAGCGGCGCCCCGGCCGCCGGGTTGGCGTGGCACAGCTTGCAGCTGTTGTCGTAGACCTGCGCCAGCTCGGCGTCGGCGGGCCTTGCGGCGTTTGCTTCGCTGCGGGTCGGCGGGTTGTTCGGCTCCTCACCGCACCCTGCAAGCAACGCCGCAAAGACACACCCCACCAAGGCCAAACAAAGGCTAGGCTTTTCAGTTAGTCGGCTTGCCCGCATGGCTGTCCTCTCATTGGCTGCCCGGCCAGCCGGGTGCAGCTTTTTTTTGTTGTGATCAAGGAGAGTCAACATTAAGGCACCCCGCGTGGGCGGGTTGAGGGCATTGGGGGCCAACAAGGGGAGCTTCTGAGGCCATGACGCAAGGCCCGATAAGTCCCCGGACATCACGCCGTGCGGCAAAACGCTGAGATGAGTCATGACAAGCGTTGCTGAGGTCTGCTAAAACGATTCATCAGTGCATCAGCCAATCCAGAGGGGTAGCGACATGACCACAGCCAATATTCTCCAGAACCTGTTCCCAAGCCCCGCCGACATCCCGGAAAAGTACCGCCTTGACGGCCAGACCGAGCAGCGCGAGTACCTGGTCGATGGACAACTCAGAACCTGGAACGGGCCGCTGGCTCAGGTCCGCAGCCCGGTGTACCTGACCGGCCCGAATGGCGACGAGCAAGTGATCCTCGGCAGCACGCCGTTGCTCGATGCCGAGACCGCATTGACCGCCCTCGACGCTGCCGTGCGCGCCTACGACCGCGGCCAGGGATTGTGGCCGACCATGCGCGTGGCCGAGCGCATCCAGCACGTCGAAACCTTCCTCGGACGCATGCGCGAGCAGCGCGACGCCGTGGTCAAGTTGCTGATGTGGGAAATCGGCAAGAACCTCAAGGACTCGGAAAAGGAGTTCGACCGCACCTGCGACTACATCGTCGACACCATCAACGCGCTGAAGGAACTCGACCGCCGCTCCAGCCGTTTCGAACTGGAACAGGACACCCTCGGCCAGATCCGTCGCGTGCCGATGGGCGTGGCCCTGTGCATGGGGCCTTACAACTATCCGTTGAACGAAACCTTCACCACGCTGATCCCGGCGCTGATCATGGGCAACACCGTGGTGTTCAAGCCGGCCAAGCTCGGCGTGCTGCTGATTCGCCCGCTGCTGGAGGCCTTCCGCGACAGTTTCCCGACCGGGGTGATCAACGTCATCTACGGCAGCGGTCGCGAGACCGTCAGTGCGCTGATGGCCAGCGGCAAGATCGACATCTTTGCCTTCATCGGCACCAACAAGGCCGCCAGTGACCTGAAAAAACTCCATCCGAGACCCCACCGCTTGCGCGCGGCGCTGGGCCTGGATGCGAAAAACCCGGGCATCGTCCTGCCGGAAGTGGATCTGGACAATGCGGTCAGTGAAGCGGTGACCGGTTCGCTGTCGTTCAATGGCCAGCGCTGCACCGCCCTGAAAATCCTGTTTGTCCACGAAGACGTGGTCGAGTCCTTCATCGACAAATTCAATGCCAGGCTCGCCAACCTCAAACCCGGCATGCCCTGGGAAAGTGGCGTAGCCCTGACACCGCTGCCGGAATCGGGCAAGGTCGACTATCTGCATGCACTAGTGGCGGACGCCGAGAGCAAAGGCGCCAAGGTGGTCAACCCCAACGGCGGCGAGGCTCGTGCGTCGTTCTTCTACCCGGCGGTGCTGTACCCGGTCACGCCACAGATGCGGGTTTATCAGGAAGAACAATTCGGCCCGGTCATCCCCATCGTGCCGTACCGTCATCTGGATACTGTGATCGACTACGTGCTGGAGTCGGATTTCGGCCAGCAATTGAGCATCTTCGGCACCAACCCGGTGGCGGTCGGCCGGCTGGTGGACACCTTCGCCAACCAGGTCGGGCGCATCAACCTCAATGCCCAGTGCCAACGCGGCCCGGACACCTACCCCTTCAATGGTCGCAAGAACTCGGCCGAAGGCACCTTGTCGGTACATGACGCACTGCGGGTGTTTTCGATCCGCACCCTGGTGGCCACCAAGTTCCAGGAGACCAACAAGGACCTGATCAGCGAGATCATCAGCGGCCGCAGTTCGAGCTTCCTGACCACCGACTACATCTTCTGAGTCATCGTACGGCCAGGCCATAACCGCCGACGAACATCGCCGGAACATCTGACGCCGCACGGTGACGCTCAGGGCGTCACCGTGCGCCGAAACTTCAGTGACCAGCCTTGTTGCATGCCGGCAGCGGCCAGCAGAATTGCCGCGACTCCGATCCATTGCAGCGGCTCCAGGCGATGGCCGAAAGCAAACCAGTCGACGAAAATCGCCGCGATCGGGTAGATGAAAGACAGTGCGCCCGTCAGCGCAGTCGGCAGTTTTTGTATCGCACCGTACAGCAACACGTACATCACGCCGGTGTGCACCATGCCCAGCGTCACCAGGCTGGCCCACGCGCTCGGTGCCTGCGGCAATACCGAAAGATTCGCGAATGGCGCGAGCAACAACACGCCGGTGCTGACCTGGATCAGCGCGATCAAATGCGGTGGCGTGCCCGTCAAACGCTTGATGATCAGCGCGGCAATCGCATAGAGAAACGCCGCGCCCAAGGCCAAGGCAATGCCCATCAGGTAATCGCTGCCGCTCCCACCCTGGCTGCCATGGGCGCTGACAATCGCCAGCATCCCGAGAAACGAAACGCCCAGCCAGGTCAGTTTCTGCGCGGTGATCTTTTCGTTGAGGAACAACGCCGCCAGCCCGACCAGCATGAACGGCTGGACGTTATAGACGGCGGTGCCAATGGCAATTGACGCCCGGGAATAGGACGCGAACAACAGCACCCAGTTGCCGACAATCGCCACACCGCTCAGCACGGCGAGCAGGAACGTGGTGCGGGTCAGAATGCCCGGGCGCAGAAAGCCGAAAGCCGCGCAAATCAGCAGTAAGGTGCCGGCACCGAACAGGCAGCGCCAGAACACCACGTCCAGCACCGGTTGCCCGGACACCAGCACGAACCAGCCGATGGTGCCGGAGATCAGCATGGCGGCCGTCATTTCGAACGAACCGCGGCGTAGGGTTTTGTCCATCATCAGACTCCTGTGTTTGTGGCCAAAGTATGCCAATGCACCCAGGGGCTACTCCAGAGCAAAAAGCAGGCTAAACTCTGGATCTGCCTTTTTTATAAAGGCCGTTTTGAAAAAATGCCTAACAGAGGGTTTCGCCATGACCGATGACATCGACCAGCTGCTGATCACGGCGCTGATGGAAGACTCGCGGCGCTCGCTCAAGGCCCTGGCGCAAATCAGCGGCCTGTCCTCACCCAGTGTTGCCGAGCGTCTGCGTCGCCTGGAAGAGCGTGGCGTGCTCAAGGGCTACACCGTTGAAATCGACCCGAAATGCTTTGGCTATCAACTCCAGGCCATCGTGCGTATTCGTCCGCTGCCGGGGCAATTGCAGGAAGTGGAACGGCAAATCATGGCCATTCCCGAATTCACCGAGTGCGACAAGGTGACCGGCGACGACTGTTTCATTGCGCGCCTGCATGTGCGCTCGATGGAACAACTGGACACCCTGCTCGACCGCCTCAACACCCACGCTGAAACCAATACGGCGATCGTCAAGAAAACCCCGGTCAAGCGCCGGTTGCCGCCCATGGCGTGAGTGATATTTGTTTCAGCCTGAAGTAGATTGACGGTTTCCGGCGAAGGATTGACGGCATGAAAACTCAGGCAATGCTACTCGTGGCAATGATGCTGGCGGGTTGCGGCACGATTCAGACGGTTGTGCGCAGTGACGAAGTGGCCGCAAAAAGCCTCAAGGAACAAAAGAGTTATTGCGGCGCGGTACCGCGAATCTACAGCGGCGTGACCTACGATTTCTGCTACCTGAACGCGCCCCTCGAGGACGGTCGGGATGCGCAGGTACATGGCCCAGCCCCCGCTATCGTGCTGCTCGACGTGGTCGTGTCCGGGGCGATGGACACACTGCTGCTGCCCTACACCATCTACCGCCAGCAAGCCGATGGCAGCATCGTCATTGCAGAGTAATTTTAGATTTGTGGCAAAAAAAAACCCGCCTGAGCGGGTTTTTCAGTTCAAGGCCGAGGATCAGTCATCGCGGCTCATGATGCCGAACAGCTGCAACAGGCTGACGAACAGGTTGTAGATCGATACATACAGGCTGATGGTGGCCATGATGTAGTTACGCTCGCCGCCATGAATGATGGCGCTGGTCTGGAACAGGATGCAGACCGAGGAGAACAGCACGAAACCTGCGCTGATTGCCAGTTGAAGGCCGCTGATCTGGAAGAACAGGCTCGCCAGCGTTGCACCCAGCAGCACGAAGAAACCTGCCGTGATGAAACCGCCGAGGAAGCTCATGTCCTTGCGGGTAATCAGCACATACGCCGACAGACCGCCGAACACCAGCGCCGTCATCGCGAAAGCCGAGCTGACCACTTCAGCGCCGCCCTGCATACCCAGGTAACGGTTGAGGATCGGGCCCAGCAGGAAACCCATGAAACCGGTCAGGGCAAATGCCGACACCAGGCCCCAGGCCGAATCACGGAGTTTGTTGGTGAGGAAGAAAAGACCGTAGAAGCCGATCAGCACCACGAAAATGTTCGGGTAGCCAACATGCATCTGCTGGGCAACGTAGGCTGTCACACCGCTGAATGCCAGGGTCAGGGCGAGCAAGCCGTATGTGTTGCGCAGGACGCGGCTAACCTCTAGCTGCTCAGCCTGCACGCTGTTATTAACTGCGTAATCCTGTTCGCGCATGGCGACACTCCTGTTGGTTTGAAACGTTCAGTCGCAAAGATCATAACAGACGCTCTGTAACAAGCTATGCAGAGAGTTTGACAGTGTGTTTCATTCAGGTATTATGGCGCCCGCAACGCAAACGGAGGTGTGGCCGAGTGGTTTAAGGCAACGGTCTTGAAAACCGTCGACTGTAACAGGTCCATGAGTTCGAATCCCATCGCCTCCGCCATCTTTATACGACAAGGCCCTGATTTTTCAGGGCTTTGTCGTTTCTGGAGTCTGTGAATCGGTGCAGCCTCTGGAGGTCGTTACAAAACTATTTGGTAACCGTTACAAAACTTTCCTGATTTTCCCTCTCCCCGGCGTCCTGCCAACGGTTAAAAATCCTTCATGAAACGCAGTGCCACGCTGACCTCATAACCGAGGATTCTCGATGCCAAACTCAGACCTGCTCCCTTCCCGGCTGTTCAAGATCAACGAAATGCTCGCCTAACGTTTTAGCTAATCTCTTGCATCGACCGGTTGAATCCACAACCATAAGCAGTCAGTGGACAGAATAGTTGTAAATCGGTAGCGTCGGGGCTGCCTCATGAATATTTACCGCAATTGAGGCTGCCATCTTCTATGCCGGGGCCAATACCATCCGTGCACTGGGCGGGGCCTAACAATTCATTCCCGCCGAAGCCGCTTCGCGACTCGGCTTAATAACGGCGTCAGGCGTACACATGGTTAGTCTCGTAGATTCAGCTCGTTGGGCCCCGATCATTGGCCGACTGTTCATCGCTTTTGGAAGCATTGAACGAACGACACATGAATGCATCCGCGATTGGGCCGGAGAAATAATCCATAAGCATTTTGCCAATGCTCCGCTATCCGCACGTATCGACTTTGCTCGGGATCTGGCAAAGGCTCAGGATGCGACATATGCAACACAGGAGGCTTTCGTGCAATCGCTTCTCAGCGCCAAGAAACTTGCGCAAAATCGAAATCTTGTTGCACACAACCCGCTTTGCCTCGTATTTTTCCAAGACTCTCTTGATCGCCCTTTCCTTGAAGCTGTTGCGCATCACACCAACGATCAGAAGATCTTGTCGTACGAGGCGCTTGTTGAGATCGTTGACCGTTCAGAGCGTTGCGCGGAGGATCTTATTCACAACTTCGTTGCTTTCCGTGTGGAAAAGCTTGATTTGGAATCTCTCAAAACCTTTCCTGGCCTAGGTACACCCCACGCCTAACATGCGGTTCAAGCTGTTCTCTTCGTAGTTAGAATCCCATCGCCTCCGCCATTTTTATACGACAAAACCCTGATTATTCAGAGCTTTGTCGTTTCTGGGGTTTGGATCTCCCTGCCGCCACTTTCATGATCGTTTCCGCATCTTTTCGACCATCTCCGCAACCCACTCCCACTGAGGATCCAGAAACCACTCTGAAATGTCTGACTCTCTCCCAGGTCGTTTTATCGACCTGCTAGCCCACGTTTCCTCTCGATTTCTGCTGCTACGCTGAAATCACCATGGAGGATGCCCAATGCCCAATTCTGATCTGCTACCGTCACTACTGTTCAAAATTCATGAAAATCAACTCGCATTAGAGGCCGCCGTGATGGAGCTTTCGAATTGGGTCGAGCAGCGCGGGTCCGCAGAAGTCGCCGATAACGTGCGCGGCGCCCTGGAAGCAATCGACAAGAATGAAGAATTCATCAAAATGACGCTTGCGGTGATGATGGCGCCGGAATGACTACTTTCAGCTGAAGCGGACATCGCCACACCAAACTTGATCAGGCGCCGGCACATCAAACTCAAACGACATCCGGCCTACAGACTCCATCCGCCAGTTGACTCAATCGTTAGCGAGAACCCAAAAGAGAGAGTATTGAACGAAATGACATTGCCGATTACCGACTTGATCGTGGCCACAGTGAGTAAGATGGTCGATGATTCACAATCAGGAGCATACAGGGAACCAAGTCATTCTGACCTGGACTTCTACATTGGTCGCGCAGGCTTATCGAACGTCGATCCAAAGGTACAAGGTCAAAGCGTCGGTAAATCAAAACGTTTGCGGGCTGTTCTCTCTTGGGCGCTCGATAATGACCAGGCTGCCGGTGGTAAGCTAATCGAGAGCTTGATCTCGAAGATTAGAGCGTCCGGAGGTTTCAGGGAAACGTCCGATAACTATATTGGGAAGGACGTCATTTTGCGGGCTGTAGAAGCCTTCAGCTCAGAAGGCTACGTACTCGCAATGGATGGCGACCTACGATCTAAGAACTTAGAATCACTGAGTGGCCGGAGCCTCACAGATGCATTGCGAGCCTACGCTAGACGTGCCAAGAAAGGCGCGGAGGATGCAGCCCTGCTCTCCGGCACGAGCAAAGACTTACTGGAAGCTACCGCAGCCCACGTTATAACGGTGAAATTCGGCGCGTACCCGCAGCAAGCCAATTTTCCTGCTTTGCTTGGCCAAGCCTTCGTTGCTCTCGGCTTAGCCACACCCGAAGATCCACCATTATCTAGTGAGGCCCCTTGCCGCATGATGGAACGTGGCATGTATCAAACTGCTGTTGGTGTAAACCGTCTTCGGAATAAAGAAGGTACTGGCCACGGTCGACCTTGGTCCGCAGGCATCACAAAAGCAGAGGCAGAGGCCGCCGTAGAGCTCGCCGGCGTAATAGCTGGATACATGCTGGATAAGCTGAATGCATGCTAACAACAGAGACAACGCGGACAGGCTTTTCCGATGCGCACCAAAACCGACAGGATACGCTTGAAATACGTACTTGCTTTGGGTCGATCTTGTTGAAAGGTAGGCTCTCCTAAGATAGGTCGCGCATCCCTGGGCTAGTATCACGCCCAGTTTCTTGCGCAGTTCCGATCGTCATCGTTGCTCAAAACAGTCAAAACCCTTTGGCAACTGGCATAGAAGGTGCCGGAGTCAACTGGAGCCCAGACCACCACCATCCTATCTTCCTTAGCATCGAATCGTGCGTGCATAATGGCAAAGGAGCACTGAAAAAAATTTCGCCTATGAGAAAAAGGCTATATGATTTGCAAACATCGCTGAAACCGTTAGGAAGCATTCCGAAACCTAACGTTTCTAGCTTTACCGTCATCGATGGCTAGCTAACTTTGACGGATCTTTAAGGAGTGAGTTTTGAGAAAAATAGAGCGGATCGGCTTGCATAATATGCCTTGGCTTGGTCACGGAATCGAAATCAATGTGGACCAAGGCTGTCAATTTTTGATTTTGACTGGCTACAATGGCTCAGGAAAATCGCGGGTTCTATCGGCTCTTCTAGAAACATTATCGCTAGCTCGAAATCATGACTTTCCTGCAAAGGAATCTGACTGGGTGATGAGCATTGCATTGCAAGACGACATAGAAGTTAGAGCAATTAAAGCCGATCGAGGAACTATGCCCCACGATTCGGTCCAAAAAAAGGTTGGCTCAATTTTAACCAAACGTGAGAGCCTTTCGAAAACATACAAAGATGTCGAAAAATATTTGCAAACTGGAAAAACCCGGGGCTCATACTCTTCGCAAAAATCGGAAAACGAAGACTCTCGCAACTTTTGTGCCGGCACTATCTTTTGCGATCAAAATGAATTAGAGGCAATTGAAAACTCGATAAATGTTGTTGCGTACATCGATGAAAAAATTCACTTCAACTACGCCCGAAAAGTTGAAAACGCATTATTTGAAAACGTCCACAATCTAAATAACACACTGCTAGTCCTGATCACCGAATTTGTATCATCCAGCATTGTAAAAGATTCCGTTAGCTCCGTACTGGAATCATCTGTAAAAGATGCAATGAGAGAATACTTCAAAGCTGCCAAAAAGAAAAAACTGGAAATAACAGAAGAAAAAGCAGTCGAATATGTTTCAGAAAAAATAAAGCTAGAAGAAGCAAACCTGAGTGACACCGTATTTTCCTCGAACGATTTTTTTGTAATATCCAATGAGTTCTTCACACTCACAAAACGTAGACTTGTATGGAATGACAACACAATCAGGCTTAGATTGTGCGATGGAACATTGGTGGATTGGTTCTTGTTTTCGAAGGGAGAAAAAACATTACTATCCTTATTTTTGATGGTGTACTTATATAAAGATAGCTCGCTATTTTTCCTCGACGAACCTGAAACCTCTTTACATGTAGAATGGCAGCAAAGACTTCTACCCGCCCTTCAAAAGCTGGCACCTAATTCGCAATTTATAATTGCAACCCACTCTCCATTCCTCATAATGAATACAGATGTGGAGCAGGTTATAAACATGGCAAAATACACACCGGACGCATAAGATGCACAAATCTTCAGAACTGGGTTTTGTCATTGACGGATCGCATCTAAGCAAACTTAAATACTTCAACCTTGACGGACTGGAAACACAAACAGTATTCGTTTGGGTTGAGTCCCGAGAAGATAAGCGATTTTGGCGCAGCCTATTAAAAGACAACAACAACTACAAATTTGAAATCAAACTCCCAGATCAATTTCTTTCTGTTGATGGAAAAGCTGCTACCGGGTGTAAACGCCTGATGGCAATGTTGGATCGCAAGGAAGTCACTCTTAGCAAACACAATATTTTTTGTATAGATGATGACGGATCATTTCTCTCGTCGTTTTGCAACGAATACGAAGACAAAATAAACAAAAAACACATCTATACCACCAAAATATTTTCGATTGATAACGCTTTTTTGGTACCCATGCACGTTGATCGCGTGCTAGCAAACATCTCAGCTTGTGAATTAAATAAACTGGTTCTGAAGCCGTCCGACCTTATTGAAGCGCTCAGTTGTAGCTCTCATGATACAGTGGCGTTGCTTTCTTACGCCAATGTAATTACCCCACAAGCGGCTGAAACACTAAGAAATGGATTGCATTCGGCGATCCAACGCTTGAAACTAATTGACTTTGAAGTCCCACTTGCCGAGTCAGCAGTTTACCAAGAATATTTAGGCACCTTAAATTCCTTAAACGAAAGCATTAAAACAAACTTTATTAATGCAGGATTCGAAGGCAAATTTGAAGCATATGAATCAAAACTATTATCGATTGGACTAAACAGATCAAATGCATTCCTGTTTATCCGAGGCCACGATGTATTTGATATGATAATTTCTGTTGCCGACCGCATGAGCAAACATCTAAAACGACAAGAGGAAGTCCGAATCAAAGGCATCTATCAAAACCCAGGTGACGTTGTTAAAGCGCTAAAAAATGAGTGGGCTGAATTCGCTTCTACGCTAAAACAATGCTTCTATTACACAAGTCTTGAAGTTGAATTCTTGGCTGACACTGTCACAGAGCTTTCCGAACAGTATAGCTAGATCATTACAGTGTAACGTATCGCTTGATGACGCTAGCGAATGTTGTTGCGGTACACATTACATCTGCTCACAGAAGCCTGCTATTACCCCAAATAGATAGATAAAGCCTTTTTTGCCATCGACAATAATTAGACTCACTATACTCCTAATTTTAAAAACCCTAGACACAGCCACCCTATTGCTAAATTTTGCAATTATCGGGTGGCTAACCGTTATTTATTGTCTCCCTCTAAAAAAGACCTCCGAAAGCTGCTGGCTCCCAATTCATTACGATCAGTTCACCGCTGATGTCGGCCCGACCCTGGCGCTGATTTGTCGTGGTGTAGCGGATATCCAGCGTCTCAAAGTGAAAGCCCTCGAACACCCGGCGAATGTCTGGGTGGTCGTTGATACTGACCATCACCCTGCCCTTGCAGCGGCGCATGAAGTCGGCCATACGCTCATAGTTCTCAAACGGAAAATCCACCCCATAGCCGGCGGTCTGCCAGTAAGGCGGGTCCATGTAGTGGAAGGTGTGGGCCCGGTCGTAACGTTCGGCGCACTCCAGCCAAGGCAGATGCTCGACATAGGTGCCGGACAAACGCTGCCAGGCGGCTGAGAGATTTTCCTCGATACGGAGCAGATTGATGGCCGGGCCGGTGGTCGCGGTGCCGAACGTCTGCCCGGACACCTTGCCGGCGAAGGCATGATGCTGCAGGTAGAAAAATCGCGCGGCACGCTGGATGTCGGTGAGGGTTTCCGGGCGGGTCATCTTCTGCCACTCGAACACCTGGCGCGAGCTGAGCGCCCATTTGAACTGGCGCACGAACTCTTCGAGGTGGTTCTGTACGACGCGGTACAGCGTCACCAGGTCGCCATTGATGTCGTTGAGGACTTCGACGGGCGCCGCCTGAGGTCGCATGAAATACAACGCGGCGCCGCCAGCAAAGACTTCGACGTAGCATTCATGGGGTGGGAACAGCGGGATGAGGCGATCGGCCAGACGGCGTTTGCCGCCCATCCAAGGGATGATAGGAGTAGACATGGATAGCAAGACCTTTACTGTATAAATAAACAGGTGCTAGGCTCGCTCTGCTTTGTGCACAGAGCAGGAGCCTTGGCGGGACTTGCAGGGACAATCTGCGGGGACGGTGGCCAGGCTGGATGTTGACGCATCCAAACTGGCCGCTCCTTTTTTACGTTGAGATTCAAACTTCTTTGGCCGGGCACGACTCACGCGCCCGGCAATCAATCAGCCACGTCGAGCACGACTTTCTGTGGTTTGCCGGAGGCCTTGGCCTTGCCCTCCTTGCCACCATTGCACTCCACCGACACCGTCCACCCGGACGGGGTGAAGGTGTGATCCACCGACTCCACCAGGTATTCGCCATCGAGCCCGCGCTTGAAGCCTTGCGCCTTGATCATGGTTTCGGCAAACAGGTCGGTCCGGCCCGGCAGGTCGAGGCGCACCGAGGCGGTCGAACGATTGAACGCCGCCAGGCGCGCCTTGGCCGCCTCATCGGCCGCCGTGCGGTCCGGGTAGATGTGCCGATCGGTATGCACCGGCGGCATGCCCTCGGGTACATTGGGGTTGTCCAGGTGCGAGACCAACAATTCACCGCTCGCCGGGTTCTGGTACTGGGTGCTGACCCCTTGATGGGCACTGCGGTCGCTCAAGCGAAACTGCCAGCGGGTCACGTCATTGCGTTGCAAGGTGATCATACCCAAGGCCTTGCCACTGGCGCTTTGCCCGCCCTGTCGCGGCAGGACCAGCAGCTTGCCGTCGGCCACCTTGGCCGTGCAGTCGTGCTTCTTGGCCACGCGGGTGATGAAGTTGAAGTCGGATTCATTGAGCTGGTCCATGCGCGGCACCCGGGTGTCGACCGGGCACGACGGCTGCCAGCCATTGCGTGCGGCCACGTCGCCAACGATCTGCGCCAGGCTGACGTCCTCCCAACTGCCGCTGCGTGTGGTCTTGCCGCTGCCGCGCATGTCGCTGGCCTTTCCGCTGATCACCAGTGTGTCCGGCGGGCCGGAGACCGCCACTTCGTCCACCGTGTAGCGACCCATGCGCGTCAGGTCGGCACCGGCATACCCCAGGTAGACCTCGATGCTCGCGCCACGCACAGGCAGCGACACCGCGCCGTCACGGTCATCAATGCGCAGTTCGAACGAATCCGAGGCCATCCCCGGTCGGTCGGCCAGCTGCAGTGAGACCAGCCGATCATTGATCAACGCGGTAATATCGGCGCCGTCGGCGACGATACGAAACAGCGGTTGCATAGCGGTACTCCAGGCAAGAAAAAGCCCGCACTGAGCGGGCTGCGTAACGCGGTCAATCCCACAACGAAATGACGCTGTCCGTCTCCACCACCAAGTCTGGCAGCGTGATCAGAACGCCGGCCCGGAACGGCTGTGGCTCATCGGCCAAGCCTTGGTTGGCTGCCAGCACCGCCTCGACGCTGCGGTTCAGGTGACCGTAATAGTGGTGACACAGGGTGTCGAGCAGATCCCCGTCAGCTGTTCTGCAGGTCATCGCCATAGCGGACAAACTCCAATGAAAAGCCCTGCTTGCGCGGGATCGCCCCGGGCAGTAAGGCGCTTTGCTCTTCTTCAATATTGGTCAAACACCAGTTGCCCAACACCTCGCCATAACCGGTAGTCAGGTTCAGTGGCAGCAACTTGGCGCCGATACTGCGCAGCGTATCCAGCTGCTTCAGCCCACCCTTGAAGCTCGGATAGATCGCGCCCTTGATGGTAATTTTTTCCTCACCCAGGCCCACCGCCTGCTGCGCCGGACGTCGGGTCAGGCGCTCCTGCGCGGCCCAGCGAAACGACGTCTGCCGCCGGAGTTCGTCAAACGCGGCGGTGTCCAGGTTGAAGTAATACGGCCGCTCATTGGCTTTCAGTGGGTAGAGGATCAGCAAGTGCGGGAATGGCTTCACCGCCTCGGGAATCGGCGTCATGTCGCCAGCAAACCATTCAGAGGGGAAAATATTGCCCAACGCGGCATTGGCCTTGCCGGCGACCTTGCTGAACGCCGCGCCAAACCGGCCGATCTGTTCGGTCAGCGCGGAAAAGTGCTCATCGAACTGGGCCAGCGCGCGTTGGGTCTGGTTGTAGAAGCTGGCCACCTTGCCAATCTTGGCCTGCGCCGAGTTGATCGCATCCTGCAGACGCCGGGTCTTGTCGCTCAGATCCTCGCTGATAAAGGGCAGACCTTCCAGCGCATCGGCCGCCCCACTGATCTCATTGAGCG
The DNA here is from genome assembly GCF_040448305.1 of Pseudomonas fluorescens. NCBI lineage: Bacteria > Pseudomonadati > Pseudomonadota > Gammaproteobacteria > Pseudomonadales > Pseudomonadaceae > Pseudomonas > Pseudomonas fluorescens. Next base: position 3,798,201 of record NZ_CP148752.1, read on the forward strand.
CGCCATTCATGGGCCCGGTCATCGACTCCAGGTCAGTGCGCCCGGCCTCCCCTGCGTCAACCATGTACTTCAGCCCGCCCTGCAGGTGCTGCAGGTAAGTTTTTTCAACCGCCATATCACTTCCTCAACCCACGTGGGGTGCATCAAACAACTGCCGGGCGCGCGCTTCCCGGGCGAAGTCGTCGAACTGACGGCGCAGATACGGCATCAATTCCCGGACCAACTGCGCCGGGTCCTTCACATCGCCGTGCACCTGAAACACTGGGGCCGGAGCGAAGGTGAATTGCTGATCGACCTTCGGCCATTCGAGTGTCTTTGTTGCGGTGGTCGACATCAATGCCGCCGCCGTAACCGGCGCGGCGGGGGCGCTGTCCATCGAGCGCACGACCGCGCCAACCCCCTGGCCGGCGGCCATGGGAAAGAGGCCGAGCGGTGCTTTGGGTACGACCGGGGTGTCCGGCCCGCCAAACAACGCCTTGCCCATGGTCGCGCCCACGTCACCGCCGCCCATCGCCCCGAGCCAGGCACCGATCATCCCGCCCACCGCGGTGCCGAGCAGCGGGATGACCGAACCGATGGCCGCACCCGCTGCTGCACCGGCCAATCCACCGGCAAGCCCACCCGCCACCTCGCCGTAGCCTTCGGCCTTTTCATCACGGGTGATGGCGTTCTGGTAAGTGTCCAACATCTGAACGCCGGCACCGACCACCGCCAGCGCCCCACCCACTTTCATGCCACGGGACGGCCGACCTGCAGGGCCTTTTCTCTTTCGACCTGAATCGTGATCCAGCCCGTCATCATCGCCGTCATTCGCGTTGGTCACGAATACCCGCTGCACGATGTTGGACCGGTCACCGGCCGAACCACGGGCGATGTTCACCAGCCCCCGGCCGATCTTCAGCGCGGCCCAGGCTTTGCCCAATACCAACGCACCGGTAGTGAGTGCCGCCAGGCCCAGCACCGCCTTGGGCGTCTCCTCAGACAAGGCGGTCAAGCCACGGGCTGCCGCGCCAATGCCGGTGGCCAGCGCATCTGTCGCCGGACGCAAGGCATCCCCGATCGCTCGCAGCGAATCGTTGAACGCCTGACCGGTTTCGGCCCAGCGTTGTGACGAGGCCTCGCGCCGTTCACTCAGGTTTTTGTCGAGAATGACCTTGCGCTCGCCGTTGGGGTCCGAGGCGCCTTTTTTCAGGTCCGCGTAGAATTTTTTGTTCTGGGTGTAGGCCATCAGTGCGGTCTTGACCTGCATGTCGGCAAACACGTCGCCGGTACGCAGAGTCGCGGCCAGGGCATCGGCCATCGCTTGTGCCTTGGCCGGGTCCGTCTCCTGGCTGATCTGGGTCAGGCCCTGATCCAGCTGTTTGGCCTTCTTCGGGTCGGTCTTTTCCACGTACCGGCGCGCCAGTTCAAAACTGGCTTCAAAGGTCGACAGGCCCTTGCCAATGGCGGCGTTCATCGAGCCCTGATAGTCGATCCCGGCATCGGCATAACCTTTGACTGTTTCCCCTGAACCGATTTTCGCGATCCAGTTTTTCAGGTTGTTCGCCGCCTCATCGGCACTGCCGGCGCTCTTGATCTGCACCTGCAGCATGGCGCCCAACTGGGTTACCGCATCCTGACCGGTGATGCCGCTGTTGGCCATCTGCGCCAGTAGTTCCGGAAACCACTTGGCCATGTCGGCCGCCTCGAAGCTGCCTTGCTGGCCCAGCAGGGCAACCGACGCCAGTGCCTGTTCCATTTTCTTCGGGTCGGTGATCTTGGCGTTGTTCTGCATCGCCAGAATCATCCTCGCCGTGTCGGTACCCGACGCGCCCTGCCCGACAGCAAACTTGGCGGCCACCGGGGCGTACTTCAGCGCTTCGGTCAGATCCATGCCGCCACCGACCAGCTGGTTCACCAGGTCCGCCACTTGGGTGTTGGCCATGCCGGTGTCTTTTGAGGTCTGAACGATGTCGCGGGCGGTGTCTACTTCCTGCTGGGTGTTGGCGGTACCGGACTTGATCGCGATGTCCCGGATGATCGCCTGAAAATCCGCGCTGACTTTGGTCGGTACCGCGGCCAGCGTGGTACCGGCCACCGCCGTACCGAATCCGCTACGCAGGCTCTCCCGTCCCTCTTCGATCTGCCCCATGCCTTTGGTTTTGAACTCGGCACTGCGCACCACCTTGCCCAGCGCCAGATACTCCTGACGCAGGCGCCCGACTTCGACACCCTGCTTGCGCAGGCTGTTGGTGTTGGTTTCCAGTTTGCGCAGCAAGGCGTCGGCATTGGCCGCCCCGCTGTCGTGGGCTTTTTTCCATTCATCGCGCAGACGCATGGTCTCGCCGATGACTTTCTGCAAGCCCTTGGCGCGGGTGGTTTGCGCCTCAAGCTTTTTCATTTCGCCGCTGACGTTCTTGAAGGCGGCGCCCAGGGATGAATCGACGGCACCGCCAATCACCATTGTTCGCCATGCAGGTTACCTGTGTGCGACGGGATTAGGCTCAGTCCGTGAGCCACCAGACCATCTCGGAAAACGACAGCCTCTGAATCTCGGCCGCCGAAAAATTCAGCTCGACGGCCAAGCGTTTGGCCAAGGCCTTTTGCAGCCGGGGGTTAAACCCCGTCATCTGCTCCCAGACGAAAATAGGCGGTCTGCAAACGACGGTAATCACGCATCAGCAGCCCCTCCAGATCCGCACGGCCGATGCTCGCCAGGCTGCAGAACAAGACCATCTCCTGCTCCTCTTCGTTGCTCCCTCCCTGCAGGGTGGCGGCGCGCATCTCACGCACCGTCGGTTCGCGCAGGGTCAGTTTGTCGACCTGAATGCCATTCGCCTGGCTCGCCCGGGACAAGGCCACGGTGGCGATGCCATCACCCAGTTGCAGCCACTTGGGCAGGATGTCTTTTGCGTTGCTCATGGTGTTGCTCCTTACATGCCCAGGGCAGACCGCACAGCGGCCAATTGGTCGACGCCGTCAATGACGCGGATCGAGTTGAGGGGATCGATTTCAAACATCACACTGCCGTCGATTTCCAGCTTGTAGTAGGTCACCGCAACGGCGTACTTGAACTCGCCTTTTTCACCCGGTTTCCAGTCCCCCGGATCCACTTCCTTGAGGCCGCCACGCAGGGTGGCGACCACCGACTTGACCGAACCTTTCTGGCCTTTGAAGGCACCCCGAAACGAGGCGTTGAACGCGGTCAGGTCGGCTTGGCCGAAGAACTTCAGCACCTCGCGGCGCACGCCGTTGGTGATGAAGCTGGCCTCGAGCTTTTCGGTACCCATGTCGATCTCCACCGGCGCGTCCATGCCGCCGGCACGATACTCATCAGTCTTGAGGGTCAACTTGGGCAGGGTCAGGCTCGGCACATCGCCTTGCAGGCTGATACCGTCAACGAACAGGTTGGTGTTGTAGAGCACTTCCGGAATCATTAAGCGGCCTCCTTAGGCGGCGGTATCGAGCACTTCAGTGATCCACTGATCGGTCACTTCCACGCGGAAGTTCGGGTTTTCGGCCGGCGGTACGTCGGTGAAACGAATGTTCCAGTACACCTTGCCGTCGCTGAGTTCGCTGGAGGTATTCAACTCTTCGTCGGCATACACCTCGAAGTTGATGATCGCGCCCTGATTTTTCAGGTCACGCATGAACGCCTGCAGGCCTTCGGTCACGTCCTTGACGTAGGTCGCGGTGATCGAGCGGTCCACGGCCCACTTGTGCGCGTAGAGGATCGCGTCCATGACGATGTCCAGCGTGCGCACACGGGTGACGAACTTCCATTTCGGGTCGCTGGACAGCGTGCGGTTGCCCCACAGGCGATAACCGTCATCACGAATGATCGTGGTGATATTGGCGTTGTTCAGCAAGTTGGCCCGGCACGAGGCATCGCCGTCGAGAAACTCGATCGGCCGCGTGGTGCCGGTGACGCCAACAAATTCCTTGTTCGACGGCGAAGCCCAAAAGCCGTAGGTGGCATCGGTCCAGGCGAACAGGCCGGCGGTCCAGGCTGAAGCCGGTGCGTTGATCGTGGCACTGGTTCCGGTGTCCCAGAACTGCACGCCGGGGTCGACCATGTAGGCGTGTTTGCTGCCGAAATTTTCGGCATAGGCGATCGCGGCTTCGTCGGTGGTGTTCGGCCCGTCGAGGATGGCCATGGCCCGCATCTTGTCGCCCAGCGCGACCAGCTCGGTGGCCACCGCCAGCGTCGACGAGTGCCCCGGCGTCACCAGCAACCGCGGCTGGGCGTTGAACTTGCTTTTACCGTTGAGCAACGCCTGCATGCCGGTACGGCTGCCGTCGGCCCACACCCCGCCGATGATCGCCGAGAGTTGTTCGGCCGGGTCTTCCAGCTGCGGCACGCCGACGGCGACAATCACCGCCTTGGAGCGTTTGAAAATCGCCTTGCAGTCCTGGGTGATCGCGGCGTCCGGGCCCCAGGCCGCCACCGCTTCGCTTTCGCGGGTGATCAGCAGCAGTTCGTTGGCCGCCGCGGTCGCCGGCGGCGCCACGGTGAAGGTGTTGCACAGGCCGATGATCGACGCGGACGGGGTGGCGATATGGCGTGCCCCGGTGTCCACCAAGGTCACGGTGACGCCGTGAAAGAAACTCATAGAGTGATGCTCCAGAAACGAAAAAGCCCCGCATAAGCGAGGCCGTGGGGATGTGCGGTGACGTGCAGCATGGAAAAGAAAACGCCCCGGCAATGCGGGGCGTCAGGACGCGGTGTTGGTCGATCCGTCCGGCTTTAGCGGCCGTTTATCACTGGCCGGAAAGTCCGACGATCCAGGCCAGGCCCGCAGCTCGTTGCGATAGGTGCGCCAGGCGAGTTCCGTGCTAATCGCGCCCGGGTCCGCATCCTGGTGCTTGTCGACCTCTCTGCCCGCCCAATGCAATTCATTTTCGATCCAGGACCGTTCTCGCTGGCTTTGAATCGCCAGATCGCGCGCGGCATCCAATACCCAAACAAGACTATTCCAGACATAGGCCGCACTCGGTCGCGGCATGGTCGTCAGCTCGGCCGGCAGTTCGCCCGGCATCGAATGCGTCACCTCGGCGCCATCGGTGGTGCGGTAAGCCACGCCTCGGTAGTCGGGCACCACCAGCCACGTGCCATCCCTCCAGACCACCACCTCCCCGTCCCCGGCTTCGGGCGGTTCTTCCAACGTGGCGCCCGCTGGCAGACCGCAGCCACAGCTGACATAGGTTTCGTGTTGGCCGAGGTATTCGGTGGTGGTTTCACTGAACGTGTAAACCTCGATCCAACCGCTCTCTTCAAAAAAACCATTCACTAAAGTCGGCATCAGTACATCCTGCAAATGTAGTTGTACGCCACGTTACGCATACGGGTTTCCGTACTCACACGGACGACGGCTGAAGGATTGAAAACGACTGAGCGGTAACCCGTTGTAGTGACTTGCGGTGCAGCCGGTGTAATGGCCGTGCTGTGATTGCCACTCGAAAATGCACCAGTCGCGGTGTTCACCAGTAACGTCGAGTCGTCGTCTTGCAGGACGAACTCGCCCGTCATGTTTTGCAGCGTGTCGAGCTGAGCGCTCAACACGGGGCGTCCCGAATCGGGGTCAACACCGCGCCCGCCATCCAGGCCACGAATCGACTCACCGCGCAGATCTGGCAGGATGCCGTTGGGATACACGGCCAGCAATGCTGGGTACCACTCGACATTGAACGGCTGCCCCGTCATCACGACGCAATTTTCTGGCGGCGTAGCGGTTGGCCATGGAAACGGCACGCCGACAGGGACGGCAAATATGGAAGCAGGATCAAAATTGCTTTCGGTCCAGATCTTCCCGAAGTCGGATGCATCAACCTGTAAACCCACGTCGCTCGAGGCGGGTCGATAACCAATGTAGACCTTGTTCGACTCCTGACCCGCACCACCGCCTTGCTGCACGGGAGTGAAACCCAGTGCCGCCTGGTAGTAGGCCGGATTGAAGTTAGAAGTATCCCAACTGGTAGACCATGCCCCCCAGCCCGCGCCGCCGGAAATAAGGGCACGTGTATTGATAGTGCCCGTCTGATTGTTGATGCCCAGCTGGGTTATTACATCAACCCCTTCCATCACCAACAACGTTGAATTCGGGGCGCCGACTGGTACATTCGGCCCTGTGGTTATCCGATAGACCCCCGCATCCGTCAGGGTATCAATGTCGGTTCCATCCGCAATAAAGATGCCACCCTGGCCCCAGCCATACGCCCCCGCGAGCAATACACGGCCTGGTGTGTCATCTTGGGGAGAGGTTTGTTTAACCAGATCGCTTGAGTCCCAGGTGCTTTCCCATTGGCCCCAAACACCGGCAGTCAAGGCCCGGCGGTGTAGGGTGTGGTCGGCATTCCCATAAATCTCTTGAAAGGCGTATTGACCTGGTATAATCGCCGAGACGCGGACCCAACCCTCAAAGGGCGCGCCACCTGGCCCTCCCGCGCCATTGCTGACGAAATAGAGGGCCGTCACCGCGTTCAGGCCACCGATGTCAACATCACTGACCGCATAGGCGGCCCCGCCCCAGCCGAACGCTCCGACCTTCATCAGCGCATCAGGCGTTTCATCGTGCAGATGGACCTGCACAGCAGCGGTCGCGGCGGTGCCCAGCCCGAGGTTATTCCGAGCCTCGACCACATCTGCAACATCGCCCAGGTTTTCGCTGACGGCCAGGGCATCGGTGATGCCGTAGCCGTCCAGGGTGGTCGGGTTGGTGCCGGCGATCACACGCCCAAGGGCATCGACGGTGACACTGCGAAACGTGCCCACTCCGCCCCCACTGCCGCCCGCGATCATTTCAAACTGCAAACCGGTGGTGCCGAGGGTGATCGGCGCGTCGGTGATCAACTGCCAGAGGCTGTCGCCGTTGGTCGTACCCTGCTCGACGTGGATAAACAACCCCGGTGTCACTTCCAGGCTGTTGTCGGCATCGGCGGCCCGCGTCCAGCTGTCGGCGCTGACGACATAGGCACCGTTGTCCTGGGCCTCTGCCTGGGCGGTCACCAGCACGCGGTCACCGGCGGCCACGGCCACGTCATCGATGGTCTGCACATTGCTCAGGGTGATGGGGACCGTGGCCGCCACCCGCGCTGACTGTTTGTGATCCAGCTTGGCCAGCGCCTCACTGATAGCCAGGTCGACGTATTCACGCGTGGCCAGCACGACGGCCGGGTCAATCTTCAGCACGATATTCGCCGAACTGCTGACGACGAAGTTCATCCGCACCACTTGCGTCTTGCCGGTGCCTTGCGCCAACAACGGTTTATAGCTCGGCGCACAGTTGGCCACCGCCACCAGGTCGCCGTCGACGTCATAGAGGCCGATCTCGCGAATCCACTCACCGCCGACTTCTGGCGGGATGATCTGTTCGGTGATCACCGTGTTGGGATTGGCCGCATCGACGCGGATCTGGTTGATCGGCGCCCGGCGCCATTCATTGATCAACTGGGTTTGCAGGCGGTCTGGAATCGGGTCGGTACCGTTGGCATCGCCCAGGCCCATTTCGGTAAACATCCAGTCCAGACCCATGGCGATGGCATTGGCGTGTTTGGCTTCGCCCACCGCCGTGAGAATGGCAAAAAACTGACTGGTCTTATCAATCATAGGGATAAACGTCCAAAGTATCGGTTTCATCGACGCAGAGCGCCGGGCCAAAGGTGCCGGTCACGTCGATGTCTTTCGGAGCCGGGGGGTAAACGTCGATCTCTTCGCCCTCTTGCACGCACACGGCAATGCCCAGCACGCCCTCGGTCTGCAAACTGAGCGCCAGGTTGGTCATGTGCCGACTGACCGGGCGGGCGTCGTCGATCAACCACGCCAGTTCCTCGTACAGTTCCTCGGTGATGCCGGCGTCATTCAGCCCCACCTCCAGGGCGAACGTACCGGGCACGCCTTCCGGCACGGTGTCGAACCATTCCACGACGTCGATCAGGTAGCCCAAGGGCTCGACCACCCGACGCAATGCACCGATGGTGCCTTTGCGTGCGTGCACGTCGTACGCCGAACGGATCGCCGTGCGCTTGGCCTCTTGGGTCCAGTTGTTGTTCCAGCGGTCCACCGACCAGGCCCAGGCGAGGTACGGCAACAAGTGCTCGGGACAGGTGTCGGCGTTGTACAAGCTGCGCAGGGTAATCAGCGTGTTTTCGTAGTTGGCCGCCTCCACGGCCAGTTCCAGCGGCGTGCTGTTAAGCGGTAACTGGCTGCTCATGTCAGGCCCCCAGCGTCACGCTATAGCCCGTGCAATACGCCGCCTCGGCCTTGCTCGGTTTGAGGTCGCTCCAGCCCAGCAGCTCAACCCGGGCGATGCCGGGAACGTGCAACTGCGCATCGACGCCCGAGCGCGCCACTTCCAGACCCAGGCGACGGCGCGGGTTGATCCACTCGCTCAGGCGTTTCTGACTTTCAGCCAGGTAGGCCTCGTTCTCCGGACCCGGTGCCTGCGGGTACAGCACCGCTTCAATGCGGTAGTCGATGACCACGGCGCTCTGCACCGTGAGGCGGTCGGCCACCGGCCGCACGTCTTCGTCATTGAGGTGCAGCCGGACCTCTTCCAGCAGTTCCGACGAGGCCGCGCCGCTGCCTTCCAGGCTGAGCACGGTGACCACCACCACGGCCGGTGACGGACTTTCCGCCGTGGCATCGGCCACCAGGCCCGAGGCATTGCGCGCATGCAGGATGTAGCTGTTACGCGGCCCCGCCGTGGTCAGCCCCTCATACGACAGCTGCACCCGCTCGCGCAGGGCATCGTCTTCTTCGAGCACCTGCGGCGTCGGCGGCACCGTGCTCGGATCTCCCGCCTGAATCACCAGGCGTTGCAGGTTGACGTTGGCGGCCAGGTGATCGAGGTCGGCCCGCTCGGCATGGGCCAACAGCAAGGCCTTGCCCGCGTCGTTGACCCGCGCCCGGTTCTGCAAGGCGCCATACGCCGCCTGCTCGATCAGCTTGAGCACCGGGTCGCTTTCCAGCTCCGCGCTCCAGTTGTCGCCCATGCTCAGGCGGAAGGCTTCGAGTTTCTCCTGGTAGACCGCTTCAAAGTCGAGGTCCTCCAGCACTTGCGGCGGCGGCAGGGCCGCCAGTTCCATGGTCATGCGGACACCTCCAAAGTCACGTCGCTACCCAGGTACTGCCCGGTCAGCTCAAAGGTGATACGCCCGTCGAGGATGGCCACGGCGCGCACCCGGCCCAGCTTCAGGCGCGGCTCCCAACGCCCCACCGTGCTGGCCACCTCGGCCTGCACGGCACTCTTCCAGCCGTCATTTACCGGCAGGTCGACAAAGCGCCGCAGCTTGCTGCCGTACTCCGGGCGCATGCGTCGGCTGCCCAAGGGCGTGGACAAGATGTCCTCGATGGACTGGCGAAGGTGATCGAGGCCGGAAATGAGTTGGCCGGTGCGGCGGTCCAGTCCGATCATCCCGATCATGGGATCAGCCCTCGACCGCGACAAAATCCTTGCGGCCATGCAAATACTCGATCGCGACCGTGTCATCCGAGGCCACCGCGACCTGCCCTTTTTCCACTTTCAAGGTGCGCTCGGCCTCCAGCAGAATCAGCACCCGCGAGGTATACAGCGTGTCGCGAAAGAGGCTCAGCGTGGCCGGCGCGGGCGCCTCACTGGCGGCTGATACTTCCTTGGTTTTGCTTGTCATGGATTTACTCCAGGTATAAAAAAACCCGCACGCGGCGGGATGAAGGTGAATGTTTCACTCAATGCGAGTGGTTGCTGCTGTTGCCACCGGCGTCCATGATCGTGCCGGCGCCGGTGATGTCGCCGGATACACTCAGCGTGCCGTCGATGCTCACGTCACCCGCCAGGGTGATTTGGCTGGCCGTCACCCGGACTTGCTCCGGCGTCACGTCAAGCTGCGAGCCACCGACCGTGATCGTCGCGCTACTGCCGTTGGGCAAATCGATGCTGTAGCTGCCAGCTTGCCAGTCATAAACCAGCGAGCCGCCATCGTCGAAGTACCAGGCCTCGACGTGATCGCGGTTATCCGGGGGTGCCCCGGCGTTGCCATACAGCCCCGGGATAAAGGTGCCCATGGCCGGATCACCGCTCGGGCTGAACAGCGCGCCCTGCTCATTCGGGCTCGGTGCACGCCAATGACGGGCTTTGCCGGCGGCCAGGCTGTGCCAGCGCACCCAGGCACTGACCCAGGTACCGGCCTTGACCCGCACCCGCCCGGCGCTCAGATCGACGCCGACCACCACGCAAGGCAGCAGCATGGCGGCGATCATCCGGTCGTGTTCGGCGCTTGCGTATCCCATGCCAGATCCTCCGGCTGAAAGTAGTGATCTTCATTGCCGGTACCGGTGCAGCCATCGACGTTCAGGTACAGGGAACCGGGCGGTTCGACTGGCCATAACCATTCGGTTTCGCCAATCTGGAACACCTGCTTCCACTCCACGATCCACACCACAAATTGCGCCAGCTCCGGCATCGAGTCGTCCGGAAATGCACGCACCTCCTGCACCTCTTCGACAAAGTCCAGCCCCCAATACTGCCCGCGCAAAATTTTGCTGATCTCGGCGGCCAGAATGGCGGCCTGCAAGGCCGCTTTGCTGATGGTCGAATCGACCATGATGCACACCTGGAAGCGGCCGCTCAGGGAGGTTTTGCCGCTGCCATTGTCGGCGGCTTCGCCGATTTCCGTCAGGGCGAACAACACCGCCGGCAGACCGACTTCAGCGTTCAGTTCGGGGAACGCCTCGACGCTCACCACCGACGGCAACCCGGCGCGGAACGTCGCCTCGATCGCATTGTGTAAGGTCGTCAGCTCATCCATTGTTCAAACTCAGTATGAAAGTGACCATACCGGCACCGTCCGGCTCGCGCTTGCTGACCTTGTAGCGACCGCCGCCCTGCTCCACCGGTAGATCAATGGTGAGAAAGGTGTCTTTCTCGATGCCCACCGCCTCCACCACGCGAGCCGTGAAGGTGGGTGCCAGAACGTTATCCGTCACGATGGCATTGCCCAGGCGTACGCTCTTCGATTTGCCGCCGACATCCGCACCGACAAAGGGCGAGAAGAACGCACCGAACAGTGCCAGGCCGTCCGGCTTGATGGCGCGATCGCCGAGGCGATCGACCAACACTGCATCCATCCGGGCCGTGATGTCACGAAAGCGGCCCAGCGTGGTCATTGAATCAACAACGCTTCGGCAATCCCGCCGACCGGAGCACTCATCAGCTTGCCAAATGGCACCGTGTCACCGGTAGCCGTGAGCGGATCTACCAGCACACCGGCTTGCAGGGCCACCTTTTGCCCCTGCAGCAGCGCTACATCGGCGGGCAGGCGCCAAACGCCGTCGAGATGACCGACCAGCACAGCGCCTGCTGCACCATTGGCCATGGGAATGACTACCGTATCCACCAGCACCAACGGCACCCCCGCCGTCGCGCCACCGTCTGGAGCCACAAAAGTCAGCGTGCTGCCGGGACCCGAATAATTCTTGGACATGCGATTTTCTCCTGTACAGAAACAACAAACCCCGCTCGCGGCGGGGTGTTTAGGGGACTCTTCAACCGTTAACGGCTGGCTTTCGCGGGTGGTACCACACCAACCGACTTGTTCAGACCGCGATAATCCAGCGCCGCGACCCCGGCATCGATCCGCACCTTGCTCGTCACGCCATCAATGGTGAAACCCTGTTGCTGCTCCATGTAAGGCTGTTCAACGCCGTCCAGGTAAGCGACTTCGATGGTGTCGGCACCTTGGCGGGCGGCTTCATACCAGGTGACTGGCGAATCATCGTCCAGGCGCGGCTCGGCGATCACCGTGGCGAAATTGCGAATCGGGTTGTCGATGCCGGCATTGGTATCGACCCCAGGCACCGACGCCGAGCGGATCAGTTGATTGGTCTTGTCTTCCAGCGCCACCGGCACCAGGACAAACGCAGGGCGAATGTTCAGGGTGCGGGCCTTGCCGCCCTCGACCTCGGTTTTCTGCAAGGCCATGGCGGTCTTGGCCTTGCTCAGCGCTTCAATCGACATATTGGCGCCGGTACCGGAAAACAGGTTATTGCGCGAGGCATCGAACAGCTCTTTGCCGTCGCTCATCACCGGCGAATGGATCAGCGTGTCATAGACCAGATCGCCGATGGTGCCGCGTGCGGCCAGGCCCATGTTGTAAGGCACGGTGCTCAGTTGGTCGAGGTCATCGTTGATGATCGCCTGACGGGTGATGCTGAACATCTCACCGTAGGTGGCCAGGCGGATTTTTTCGCCACGGTCATTGGTGGTGATGTACTTGTATTCAGCTCCTGGGCGAACTTCACGCAGACTCGGGAACGCACCCATGCCAACCCGGGACGCCACCTTGAAGTCACTCAAACGGCCCTTTTTCGTCCACAGGTGATAGGTTTCCGGCGCCTCGTCCCAACCGAGCAGGACCGACTTGGCGGCGCTGTCCACCAAGATGTTGCCGAAGTCGCTGGAGTCATGGGTGAACGCCAGACCGACCATGGCCATCGGATCAAGGGTGGCCACTAGAATGCCGCGATCATGCAGCGAGGCGCGGGCCAGCTCGCGCAGGCTCATGTGGTTATAGGCGTTGTCTTTCTGGTTTTCCGCCTGACCCAAACGACCGGCCAGCGAGGCGCGCACCGAATCGCCAACCAGGTTGCCGTTGCCGATGTGGCCATGGTGGTGAGGTCCACCCGTGGGGGTGGTGGTCGAGCCCAGCGCAACCAGCAGTTTTTCCCGCGCCATCTCAGCCGTACAGCTCAGGTCATTGAGGCAGGTGTTGAGCAGCTCGGTGTGGCTGGTGACCAGCGAACCACAGAACGCGGCATTGATCGCCGTACGGCGAGCACCGTCCGCTGCCATGACCTGGGCGCGCATTTGATCCAGGGTCAGCGCGACCGGCGCCGGATCGACCGCCGGTGCCGGAGTTGGGGCCGACGTTGGACTCGGAGCTGGGGTTGGAGCGGAAGCACGTGGATCGAACAGATTTTTCGCCGAGGTAGGCATATTGGTGAACTCCTGCATTCGTTTTGAAGTGAGTTGAGCAGCCGCCTTGAACGGATCAAGCACCTTGTCAGCGAAACCGGCGGCCACCGCTTCGTTGCCATCCATCCAGGTTTCAGCCTTGAGCAGCACCTGGATGTCCTCGATCGATTTGCCTGACTTGCGCATGTACGCCTGAATCAGCGTGCTCTCGACTTTGTCGAGTAAATCGGCGTACTCGCGCATGGCATCGGCATCACCGACCTGACCACCCCACGGCTTGTGAATCATCATCATTGCGTTGGCCGGCATGTTGATTTCATCGCCGGCCATGGCGACCACGCTGGCCATCGAAGCGGCGAGACCGTCGATGTACACCACGACCCGGGCCGAATGGCCGCGCAGCAGGTTGTACATGGTGGTCCCTTCAAACACGTCACCACCCGGCGAGTGGATGTGCAGGTTGATCTGAGACACATCGCCCATGGCGGCCAGATCGCGGGCGAACTGTTTGGCCGTAATGCCCCACGCGCCAATTTCGTCATACAGCATCACCTCGACCACCCCGCGTTGCAGCGCGGCGCTCAGTGAGTACCAGCTTTCGCCGGGTTTATTCGTCGGGGTTATCGAGGCTCTCGGCCTCATCAACGACAGGTTTTTTTGGCTGTTCATCGGTTTGCGTTTTTCCATAAATCTCGTGATAGAAGTCCGAGCTGAAGACCAGTCCCTGCTCCCGGTTGGTTTTGATTTCCGAAGCTCGGGAACGCTTGAGTTCCTGCGGATTGCGCTGCCGCGCCCGCGCCACTTCCGACTCGTCGGCAAAGCCGGCCTCGACCAGGATCTTCCAGGCATTGGCCTCATGGATCGGGTTGATCCAAGGCATTACCGGCCCTTGGTAAATCGCGCCAAACACCGTGTCCGGATCGACGTCGACCGGCACTTGGATCACCCCACTGGCGATCGCCATGTGCAGCCATTCGCGATAGACCGGGCGACTCCAGTAGTCGATAAATTCGTGCTGCAGCAGGTCATAACCCGCCTGCCCCTCGACGAGCTCCTGACGCTGTGCGGAATAGGTGCCGTCGTAACTGCGCGCCACACTGGAGTAGGTGCCCCGGGTGCCGGCGGCCACGGCCTTGAGCTGACCGTTGCGAAAGCCTTCCAGAAAGGGGTTGGGCCGATTACTTTCGATCATGCCGACGTCTTCGCCGGGCAGCAGGCCGTCGAACACCATGCCCGGACCGATGGGAATGCTGCGGGCGCTGACGCTCTGACCATTCACGGCAGACGGTGCGGTGTAGTCGTCCGGCGTCCCTTTCTTGATGTACATGGCCAGCGCCGCGCTGATGCGGGCGGCGACTCGTTCGCTTTCCTCGTAATCCTTGATGTCCGCCAGGCGGACTAGCACGGCATGTAGCAGCGGCTGCCCGCGGTTCTGACCGATGCGTTTTCGGTGCGCGATGTGAATCATCTGCTCGGCTGGCACACGCTTGGTGGCCAGGGTCAGCTGGTAACCGGCCGCGTGCCCGGGGTGATGCTTGACCAGGTGATAGGCACGAACCCGGCGCCACTGATTGCGCTCGATCCCCTGCACAATGCCCTTGGCTTCATCGTTGTATTCCCACGGCAGATAATCCGGCTCCAACAACTCCAGGGCGAAGGGCACCACGTTCAAATGCTCATAGCTGGGCACTCGCCCCTTGAGCTTCTGCGCCAAGGCTTCGCCATCGCGCAGCCAGGTACGGCACACCTGTCGCTCCATCTGCGGGCGGGACAGCTCGCCGGACGTTTCCGGGTGCAACGACCATTCGGCCCAGCGGGCCTTGATCTGCGCCGCAAACTCCAAGTGCACTTCCCCTGCGTAGCTCAAGGGAAACGGCTCGACCGCGATGCCCATGCCGCCCACCACGCGCTCTTCCAGGCGATCGAACAAACCAGTAACTATGTCGTGGTCTTCGTCCAGCTTGCGGCATTGCTCGCGCAGGGAACGCGCCGAACGCTGCAGCGAGCGGTCCGCGCTGGCGGATTGTTTCTTGGCCTGGTGCGTGCGAGTCATCTGCGCGGCTTCAAAGGCCATGATCTTGTGACGGGCATGCAGACGTTCAGCCACCAGCCCCGGAAACACCGGGGCCAGCACGCGATCCAGCAGGTTCATCGGAATGTCGCCAGGGCGTACGGCGGCTGCCCCGCCGCCGCTGCCTGTTGTGCTCGCACCCGGCGCTCCCATTCCAGTCGGCCGGCGCGGATTTCTTCCAGGTCATCCATGATCAGCTTGCGACCGTTAAAGAGGATTTCCTTGCCCTGCAGGATGGCCAGTTCGGCCTCCAGATAGCGGTCCACCATGTCTTGAGCGGTTATAGCCATGCGCCTTGTCCTGTATTAAGCCAGCCGCCCGACTCGGCGGGCTGGTCGGGTGAATGTTCAGGCTCTACCTCAGGTACCGACACCGTGGCCGGTGTCAGAGCGGCAACGGTGGCCGGTTTGCTTTTCTGCTCGTGACTCATCGGCACAGTCCAGGTGCCTGACGGCAACTGCTGTGCGAGCAGGTTGAGATTCATGCCAAAGCGCTGCTGCGTTATGCGTAACGCCGCCAAGGCGTACACCAGGCAGTCGAGCGCTTCGTTTCGTCGCCCGCCTGCGTCCCAGCGCTGCACGCGCTGGTGTTTGACGATCACCCACTTGCGGCGCTCGGCAGTCAGTTGCCGTAACTCGTCTTCGCCGCAAATCATTTCGTTGGCAGGCAAATGAATACAGCCAGGCACAGGCGCGCCCGAGCCATCCGGCTGCATCTTGAGGCGGCCATAAATCAACTCTTTGGCATTGTCGGTACCCACTTCGACCAGGTAGGCACGTCCCCCTTTGACCTTGGTTTTCTTACGCGGCCAAGTCGCAATCGGCTTGCCATAGGTCGAGGCACCAAATACAGGGATCACCCACTGGGTGCCATGCTTGATGCATTCCTCACGTACTTCATCGCAGTAGTGACCACCCTGGTCCCAACACCAACGCTCCACGCCCATCACCGTGCCATCCACCCGGGTGAAGGTCTTGTGGATCTCGAAACCGACCTTGGCCCGTAGCTCGATGCTGCCCGGGTCACCTTGAAGCACGAACTTATGGACCAGCCACGCTTCCTCTCCCGCGCCAAACGCCCAGACCCGACCTTCATAGCGGTCATCCTGGGTATCAATACCGCCGAACAGGGCAACCGCTTTAGCCGGCACTTGCGGATAAATTTCCCGGCGCGCGTGCAGCTGCTGCCATTCCAACTGCTCGCCTTGGTCCTCTTCCCATGCTTCGCCCAGAGTGGTGTTGACGAAGGTTTTGAGCTTGCCCCGATCCTTCTTGATCTTGAGCCATTCCGTGACGACTTCAGCCCAGGTCACAAACTCCGAGTACACCGTCCATATATGGAAAGTCACCGAACGCGGCGGCTGTATTGATTCGTCTGCAGCGCTGAACCAGGCCATGCCGTCGCGCGTCCAGATCCCGGTCCGCTCACAGATGTACCGGCCGTTAACGGATGCCGCGACCATTTCGTGGTATTCGAAGGTACAGCCATGGCCGGACTCGCACAGGTACCAGGCCTTCACCACCTGCCCCAGCTCGTCCACGGCCCACTTGATACCGAACGGCGTAGCCGGGTCACCCCACTTCAGATACTGCTCGGTACCGCAGCACGGGCACTTGATGTTGAAACGCAAAAAGTGCGGGGAGTCATTGGCCGCCCGCGTGATCTGGCAGCCCTCCCCCGAGGTTTCCTCATTGTCGTCAGCGACAACCACTGTCGTCGGGGTCGATCCGCGTATGGACTTTTTGAACGTGGCACCTTCCAGGCGCTTGTCGCCAAGAATGGTCGGCGCCCCCTCGCCCTCGATGTCCGCGTTGAACTTCGACAGCTCGTCATAAATCACTTCATCCGGGCTTTTCTCCCGGTAGTTTTTCGCCGCCGTGCCACCCAGGCACCACAGCATTTTGGCGTTATCAAAGCGCTTTTCATCCAGCGTGTTATCGCGATGCTTCACCCCATACCAAGGTGCCAAGGCGCGCACCACAGGGCTGTCACGAATCATCGTTTCGATGTGCCGCTTCATCATGCCGTCAGCGTCGCCATCGGTTGGGCACCAGACAATGACGTTGCGTTTCTTGTGCTGGACCTTGTAGCCCATGTTGGCCACCAGCATTTTGGTGTAGCCAACCCGCGCCGATTTCAGCACGTTGACTTCACGGATCAGGTCGTTGCCCATTGCGTTGAGAATCGCGACCTGAAAAGGCGCTGTCGTCCAATCACCTTCCTGATAGGACGACTCGGACGACAGATAGAAATGATCATCGGCCCATTCAACCGCTGTGCGCGGCGGCTCTTTATAGAGGCCGGCGAGTCCCTTGCGGACTCCCTCAACCAGCGCCCTCATCCAAGGTTTCGACAAACTCATCAAGCAACTCCGGCAATAGATCAGCCAAGCCGACCGCATCGTTACGCGTCACGGCGACTTCGCGCTGTATCGCCTCAAGGTGACGCACCTCGATGTCGGGACACTTGCGCTTGACCTTCAAGTGCACGGTGTCGAGGGTTGACCCGAGCTTTGCGCTCAGACGAGACAATGCGAACAAGCAAAAATCAACCGGTACCAGCCTCTTGGCCTTAACCTTGTTTCGCATTTCCTGAGCGTCTGCCTGCTCAGTTGTCAGTCGCAGTTTTTGCTGCGCCTGTTTGTATTCAATGAGCGGATCGAGCGGATCACCGTTGTCGTCGACAGGTTGGTCTTTTGTCACCTGATGCTTGAGTCGGTTATCCAGCACAGACCGGACGTCGTAGAACACGTCGCGGCCGATCTTCGCAACGGGCTGAACACCCCATTTATCAAAGGCCTGAGTCGTGATACCGAGGCTGGTAGCCATGCGCGATTTGTTCAGCCAATGAGGCTCGCGGGAGATGGTCGGATTGGCCATGGACTAAACAACAACCTCGATTCAAAAATGGGTCATACATAGCGAAGCAGCGGGGCCCGAATTACCCCCTAGGCCTCCCTCCTCGGGAGGACCCGTTGAATTCACGCCAAACTCAGCAGGTCAAGTAATAACGGTACAGAAACAGCTTTTTCCTGCTGTCTGTCAGGGCTTGGCGGTGGCCATAGCATCGACAAATGCACCGCGGAACTCGGCGCCGTAGTGGGCCTTGCAGATGTTGTTGGCGATCTTGAAGAACGGGAAGATGGCGCGGTACATCGGCGCGCTCCGGCTGAAGACAAACATCGGCCTGACGGCATCGCCGAACGCCGTATCTTTGCGCTCCCACACACCAGCCGTTCCCCCGACAACGCCCGAGAAATAACTCCTAGCATTGCCCTTGCGCTGACTGCGCTTGCTGTTGGAGGCGTTGGCCTGATAGCCACGCGAGGTTTCGGCAGCCCCCAAGCCCGACAAGATCCGAGTCATCGTTCCTCGGGAAACGTTGCCATGCTTGTCGAGCACGTTGGGATTAGGGATTGCGAACTGGCTGGATTTCATAAAGCCGCGCGCGATCAGGGCTTTTTCAAAGCGCTTATGCGGTCGTGGCCCGCCCCTGACGGTCTGCTGAAGGTAGGTATCAGCGGGAATGCCAGAGGTCCAAGAGTCCTTGAAAAAGACTTCGGCCGGCTTACTTTTGGTGGCCATTCTGACAAACAAGCTGTTCATCGTAGTCCGAGTTGGCCGATCCAGACGCTGCGCCATGACGGTCAGTTCGCCCTTCTTGACCCGCTGGGCCAAGCGGGTCGCGGTCAGGGCAAGCACATGCGGAATGTGCTTTTTCTCCAGCTCCAGCAACGCCTCGGACACGGGCAGCAAGTCGGGTGTGATTTTGATTTTGACCATTTAGTTTTCCGCGATAGCCGAGCCGTAACTATCTGGCGGCCCGTTGAGCGAGTCATAGCGGGCCATCACTGCTTTACCTCGCTATGAATTACGGGAGTTGATACCAGCTTTCCTGGCCAGAAACTGGGTGTACAAACCGCCGGTTACATCAGCACCAATGACCGCGATTACGATGCCCAGACCGGCGGCAAGATAAAAGTTGCTCCACAGCGCCATCGCGAGCAGCAGCGTGGCCATACCCAACAGGCCAGACGCAAGAAAACGTAGTGCTACACGCTGGAGGATCTGCCGAAGACCAAGGTCAGTACCTGAGGCTCTCAACATCTCCCCAGATAATCCGGCCATGCTTAACAATACCAACAGCCAAAGAGGCACGTCGGCGAGAGCCTGATGCTCTGTGTTCATCTGTAGTCCTCGAGTAGATCCGGCCTCCATGTCACTGTCATCCGCTCGGAGCAAAGAGCCAGGCATAGGGCCGAAAACGAAAAAGCCCCGCTCAATGGCAGGGCTTATAAAAGGGCACAAAAAACCCGACTCAACGGTCGGGCTCTTGAAAGGCGTCTCGCTGCGTTCACAGCAACACACGCTGCTATAAAAGCAGGTCTATTCCGTGCGGAAAAGGTCTTTCCGCAGCGTATGCGAAATTACCCCCAACTTGACCACGCGTTTGCATTCGACCTGACCAGTCATTTGCATTCGTTCTGACCACCGATTGCATCGGATTTGACCAGCACGCTTTGTAACCATGATCGGCAGAGAACGGCCGATACTGTCGAAAAAGTCGGCCATGGTTTGCGCATCGGAAAAGTACGCGTCCGAGATTGAAATCTTTACTTTTGGCAGAGGCTTGCGGACTCGGATTTTACGTAGCAGCGTCCCAAAAAGGCGTTTTAACCAGCCAATGGTCAGGCAGTTTGGGCAGACCGACTTTTTCAACACAATCGGCCAAGAGCGGACATTGGCTCTTTCATGTTAGAACGAATACGAAATCATACCCTGGCAGTCAGCGCTAAGGTTTCGAGGCTTAGGTCGAAAACCGCTATACAAGCCCGTGCATGTCGCCTGCCAATCGTGACAGCACATTTCAACCAAACAGGACTGGGCAACAGGTGAAATGGTCGCGCGTGCTTATCAAGCTTCGACTAATATCAGTGCTGCTTGCACCCCACCCTCTAAAATTTCTTCAGCTAGCAGTGGATCAGCTACTGCCCTGGCAATTTGAAGCGTGCCGGCCATAAGGCTGAAAACCGCTGTCGCCCGTTTTTGATTGTGTTCAGACTTCGGATTTGGGAATAACGCTGCGAGGCTTCGAACATACGCGACCAGGCCCTCTTCATAGGCTTCCTTTGTCAGATCTGGCTGGCGACCTATTTCAGGCAATAAAGCTGCAGAAGGACATCCTTCCTCGTATCCCTTCAGGTGTGATGTGTTCAGGTATCGCCGAATGGCATCTTCAATACCAATCGACCCGGCAGCGGCATCAACCAAATTTCCGAGCTGCTCAGCCAATGCGTTAGAGAGTGCTTCCCGGACCAAGGCATCCTTAGAATCAAAATGCGGATAAAAGGCACCTTTCGTCAACCCCGATTCAGCCATGATGCCGGCCAAACCAGATGCAGAAATCCCATCTTTGCGAAAGCGTCTAGACGCAATGTCAATGATGCGTTTCCGCGTGTTTTCTTTATGGCCTTTATCAAAGCGCATTTTAATTTACCTATCATCGGATACCTGGAACCGGGTAGCACACCCATTTCCGCGTTCCTTCTGTTTACGATACTGCGGCTACCAGTGCCGCTTGCAAGTCCTCATCAAGTTTACGCGCAACCGCGTCGACCTTGTTATTGCCAAATTGGCCAAAAACGGAGAGCGGGCGGTCGTACTCGAAGGCGGCCACTCCATTTGCGTCTTCGCGTAAAAGCACGCGAATGGGGGCGTACAACGAGGCGGAGATATGATGCCGCGACATTTTGGATGCCGTGAGTGGATTTCCAATGTCGTATTGAATCGCGTGACGCTGGAGCCCGGCGATTCCCAGCAACGCGCCGTGATCTCTAACTCCAAAGATGGACAACGCTGGTAGAGCTTCAAGCTCTTTCAATGCGCGGATGGTTTCTCCATACCGTAGCAGCGTGAAAATGCCGTCGTCGATCCGAGGGATTAACCGTTCAAGTTTGGCCTTGACGACGGCGAATGAGTTGCTCGATTGAATCGTGACATGCTCGACGGCAATCGTTTTCATGAAGGAAGTTTGATTTTCCATTTTTACTGATCCTATAGAGTGATACAGCTACTTAGGCCCGTTACACCTGATCACTGGAATGCGATCGCTCAAAAATCAGATCGGCGAGGTCAGCACGCCAACGGCCGCTTCGACTCGACGTGCAACATGGAGCAGGGATCGATCTCGACCATATGGGCCATCAATTTCAAGACCAATAGGCAGGCCGTCTTTGGACACGCCGATTGGAAGGCTGATGCCTGGGATACCTGCAGCGCTCGCGGGAATGGTGTGGTTAGCCAGCACTAGATAACTGACTTCCTGACCAGAGATGAATAACTGTTCTTGATGTTCGATCAATGGTGCTGTGCACGGGGTTGTTGGAAAGATCAGGCCCTCAGCCCCACTGCTCAGAAATGCTTGGTCGAAACGGCGCTTGATTTCCAAGCGCTCAACCAAGGCGGCGTTATAAGTCTCCGCAGGGAGAAATCCTGGCCCATTCTTAAGAACAAGTTGCCCCCATACTTCTTTCAGACCAGGTTTCAGTCCCGAGTAAATTTCCTCGAAGGTGGCCGGGATGTTGTTTTGACGCAGGAAGCCTGTGACCGCCTCTTGGGTCTCGCGGAAGAAAATATTCCAGGTCGCTGTCAGTGCAAGTGAGGAAAAGTCATTCCCTAGATCGACTTCAACAACTTCAGCGCCGGCATCGCGCAGCCGACGAACAGTTTCTTTGAATTGCGCCTCAACATCCGGAGCTATGAGCTCAAAATATTGTCGAGGCGCATATGCGAACCTCGCCCCAACCAGATTAGTCTGATCAAAATTACTCGGAGCCTCGTTCTTGACTATTACCTCGTCGATCAGAATGCAGTCTTCTACATTACGGGCAAATACGCCTGTAGTGTCGAGGGTATGGGAGATAGGCGCGACGCCATCACGGGGCCAACGCCCTGTAGTCGGCTTGAAGCCGACTACACCGCAAAGAGATGCGGGTACTCGAATGGAACCAATCGTATCGCCGCCGAGGGCCGCTGGCACGAGACGCGCAGAAACGGATGCGCCTGCTCCGCTGGAAGAGCCACCCGACACATGGGTCTTGCTATGAGGGTTCTTCACTTGACCGTAAGGGCCGTTGTTACCGGTCAAGCCGAAGGACATTTCGACGAGGTTGTTCTTGCCAAAAACAATGCCGCCGGCGTCTTTCATTGTTTTGACAATGTCGGCGTCTTGCTCTGGCACAAACTTTTCGAGCGTAGATACACCTAGAGTCGTTCGCAGGCCTTGGGTGAGATAGCTGTCTTTGATCGCAATTGGAACGCCGAGCAGAGGAGCCGACGTACCTCGTGCACGCTCCTTATCCGCGGCCCTTGCGGACTCGAGCACAGCTTCCTTATCTATCGTAATAAAGGACTGTAAGTCGGAATGGTCTTGGGCTCTCTGAAGTAGAGCGCTTGCATACTTTTCAGATGAAATTTCACCTTTGCGAATGGCCTGAGCTGCCGCTGCGACGCCGAGTGCAGCGAAGCCCTCAGCATCATCACTTTTCTGAATTTCGGATATTTCCTGCATGACGAACCCTCACGTGACTGAATCAATCGGAACCGTCCCGGTTTTCAAGCGACGGAGACAGCTTTGAATTACGACCGTAATTCTACATTACGATCGTAATCCAAAGGAAGATGCCTGACAAGGCTCGAATGCCTAGGGTTCAATTCACCGCGAGAAGGAGGTTTAGCCTTTGGTGCAAAAGGTGAGGTGCAGACCAAGCTGTTGATCTATCGATTGCGTCTGAGGTTGAAAAGACAAACGCTGAGTGCGTCAGCGCCATTTTCAACGGCTTCTGCGATTGTTGGTCGGGCTCTTATCGGCCCCTTGACCGTCTGCTATGGTCGTTCTCTGCCGGTCATGGCCATGCAGAGTGATGGTCAAATCCGATGCAAATGGGTGGGCAAGTCCGTGCAATTACCCACAACTAGGCTGGGTTCGCTGATGGGTTACGCTGCCGTTGGTCGGCGCCTTGCGCAGCAGTGCGATAGAGAACTATAGGAATAAACTCTCGTGCCGATATCAGTGAGGCAAGGCCTACGCGCGCCTGACCTTGAATCTGAGCGAACGAGCACATTGATGAGTAATAAATCTTTGGAAGAAAAAGCGGCAGTGATGGTCGCCCCACATGAAACGATGGCCAGTATCGGACAGATCACTGCCGGGCGCGATGCCCTGCAACAGCGCCTGGACAAGGCTGATCGCGCGGCTCAGGAGCTTCAGAAGCAACTGGACTTGGCAAAGACGCTGATGACCCGTCTGCTGGCGGCGAGTTTTGCGTCGACCGGCAAACCTTCCGCCCCCCTGACAAACTGGGGGCTAAATGAGATCGACGTTGTCGAACGGGAGATGGCCTGCTATTTGAATCCTACCAATGAGGCGAGTGCCGCTTGATAGGTCGCGCACTGAATGCCTACAGGCTGCGTAGATACTGGCTCCAAGCAGAATGCCGCTGTTGGGTTACCACAACGGTTACCCATCGCGGTGTACCCAACCTGACTGGGCCTGCATAATCGCAGGCCCTTGGCGCTTCGGGTTGGGGTTACTCATGGGTTATCCCCTCACCAGTGACCGCCGCACCCGTATCAATGGATGCAAGATTCAGTTCGGTTGATTCCGGTCCGATTGAACGAAGGGTTAGGCCTCATGTTGCAACCTTACTTTGGTCGGACGGACTATCTATATTGGGTCGTTCTCTGCCTGTCGCGACAGGCAGCAATCGGCTAATAGCTTAAGCAGCTTTCCGCATTTCATCGACAGCACAATCGATCCACGCGATTCCGGCTCTCACTAATTCCCGCGTCTTCCCTTCACTTATGCCGTAGTGCTTGCCAACCCGAAGCATGGGCCATTTAGCACCGTAGTAAAGCCAAATAATATCGCCCATTTGTCGGTCACGATGTGAGAGCCGTGCAATCGCGCTATCAATAGCTCCGGCCCATTCATCTGTGATGCAATAGCTCTTGCTCGCCGACACTTGCGGCATTGCCTGACGCATTAGCGCAAAAGTCGGTGAGATATAGGTTGGGACACCGGCCCCATCCATCCGCCACCATCCCCACTGCTCCAGCAGGTATTCGGTATCACCCAAAGGTCGGCCTGCCGGCTTTCGAATCATCATGTTCTCAATCCCCTGTGTAATTCGTTCCGCCGGCACCGCGACGATTGTTCTGTTGGTAGTACGCGGCCGGGCCAGATATCGACGAGCCCTGCTGGAGCACTTCAATTTCGCGCTGCGCCTGCTGCAATTTGAAGCTCAGTTGGGTAACTAATTCGTCGGAAGAAAGCACCAACCTACTACCCAGAACAACCCAACCTGAGCCATTGCAAGCAGTACAAATCCGCTCATAACACACCCCTTCTACTACCGCTTTGCCCTTGCAGGTCGAGCAAGGCTCCAGCTCGATCCGCTCCCTCTTAATGCCAAGCCCCTGCCCTTTCTGCATGTTTAAATCCTCTTGTAAGATTAATTTCTGTTTTCGGCTTCAAGCCAACCAGCCCGAGGGGTCCAGGGCAACCGGCTTGCTCGCGCGTCTTGCTCCTGTCTTGTCCTGCAATGCATCAAAACCCTGTGCGTCGAGCCAGCCGTGCCATCGTTCCAGAGCGTTGCGCTTTACCATCTCGCCCATTGCCTGAAAGTAAGTGCGCTCCAATTCGGTCAGGGCGTGGTTGAGTAGCAGCTTGCCCACCAGCGAATCGACACCGAGGTTGGCCCAGATGGAAGGCGCCAGTTTGCGCAGGTCGTGACTGGTCCACTCGCCCGCCCCCAACTGGGCAAAAATGGCAAAGGCCTGGCTGCGTGACATCGGGCGCCCCGCACGTGAAGTCGCCGGAAACAGGTACGCCCCGTCGTAACCTTCGGCCCGCTGCTGCGCTCGGTAGCGCTCCAGAAAAGCCACGGCCTGCGTGGTCAACGGCAACAGGTGGTCGCGCTTGGATTTCGTGTCATCGGCCGGGATGAACCACTCCCCCGCGTCCAGGTGGATGTTTTTCCACATTGCCAGACGGGTTTCTGTGATCCGCGTAGCATGGGTCAGCATCAACACCAGCAGCGTCACGGCCACCGGTTCCGCGTTGAACGCTTCGCCCCATTCGGCCAGCAGGTCCACCACGGCAACGTGTCGCAAGCGCGCGCCCTTGGGCTTGATTTTGGCCTTGGTGAAGTGACTGAACGACACCCCGAGTAGTGGATTCACGGTGATCTTTTTCAGCGTCAAGGCGGCGCCGAACACCACCTTCAGTACGTCCAACACCGACTTGACGTAGGACAGGCTGTACTCGGCCTGCATGTGCCAGACCAAGTGTCGGTCCAAGGTATCGGCATTGAGTTTACACAAGGGCAAATCACCCAGAGCGGGCAACAACTGGCAGCGAATCGCCGACAACGACGATCCCCGGCGGCTTTTGGACAAACTGTTATCGGTGTTCAAGCGCGCGGCATACCACTCCAGCACCTGCCCGACCCGCTCCCAGCCATCCACTGTGGCTGCTGCCGTCGGATCGGCCAACAACCGGGCCTGCACTACCGGCAAGCTGTCGAGCATCACCCGCGCAGGCACGTCGGGCCAATTGGCAGCCTTTTTCCATTTGGCGCCCTTGTCGAAACGCACAAGGTGCCAACTGCCTTTGCTGCGGTCGTGACGATAACGAAACCGCAGCGGGTGCCGCGGATCTTTCAGCTCGGTTATGGTCGGGTTGATGGCATGCTGTTTGATGACGGCATCAGACAGTTTCACAGTCAGGGTTTTCAACGGAGCTGTCATTGCTCATCACCCTCGCTAAACCGATCGATCATCAGAAGCCCTCCTTGCCGCGTTGAGATTCCCACTCGAATGCCACGCCAATGCAGCCGTTTTCGCGGATGCGGTCGACACAGCGCGCACCGATGGCGTCGTTCAATTCGGTGGGCGACAGGTTGCTGACGATGATCGTGGGACGGCATTGCTCGTAACGACCATTGATGATGCTGAACAGAGTGGCCAGTTCGAACTCGCTCTGCTTGGTTGCACCGACTTCATCGAGCACCAGCAGGTCCGCGCCAATCACCTCACGCAAGATGTGCGCCTCGGACTCGCCTGAGCGCTCATTGAACGTCGCCCGAATCTCGCCGATGAGCGTGCCCACCGTGCGGTAAATCGCCTTGACCATGCATTCGTTGATCAGGTGACTGGCCGAGGCAATGGCCAGGTGGGTCTTGCCCGTGCCGACCTTCCCCAACAGCAACATGCAGCGACCTTCCCGGCGATGCTTCGAAAAGTTGTCGACGTAGTCGGTGCACGCATCCAGGGCAATCTGCTGGGCCGGATTCGACACGACGAAATCGGCGAATGACTTTTCCGCGAAACGCTTAGGAATCCGCGCGCTTGAATGCTGAACGATCCGAAACTGAAAGCGCTTGCGCTCGAGTTCTTGCATGTCGCGCTTGTTGCTCGCGCAGATGGGGCAACCAGACAGACTGCCGCCCTTGAGAATGACCGCTGAGTAACCGCCATGATCCAGGCAGCTCGCTGGCTGACGGCCGATGACGCCGAATTTGCGGTCCATGTGAGCGCCGAAGTTAGAGACGGAAGGTGCCATTGGCGTTCTCCTTGGTGCCGGCCTTGTAATCGCGAGTGTCGAAGCCGGAGTGGCGACTGACTGGAAGTGAATGTGCGGGGCCGACCGGCTTGTCAGGGAAGATCCCTGTCCATCCGTTGCTGATCGAAAGGGTCAGCACCGAATCGGGGGTTGGGTGGTTCGCCAAGGCCTTGGCCTGTTGTTCACAGGTCTTGGCTGTGAGGGGTTTGTGGATTTCCTTGCGGTGCTGGCACCAGTCCGCCCAAACCTCGACGCTGACGTGGTCTGGCTTGGCCATCAGCGGATCAAACTTTGCTGATTTGCCCGGCGCGTTAGCGCCCTGCTTTTCCTGATTACTGGTTACCTGATTGGTACCCTGATTACTGGTACCCTGATTTGTCGGAGATTTTTCCGACCCTTCTCGGATTTTTTTCCGACCCTGTTCGGAGATTTTTCCGACCTTGCTCGGACATTTTTCCGAGGTAGATCGGATTTTTTTCCGCCCCTCAAACACATCAGAGGTCGGATATTTTTCCGACCCATCCAGCTTGCGATTCCATTCTTTGGCTTTCTCGGTCAAGCGAAACAACGAGACGTTCGCGGTGCTGGATAACTCCACCAAACCTGCCTTTTCGAGCCCTTTGAGAAGCCGATACGCGGTATCGGGTTTATCGGTGAGCAGAGGCAATTCCTCAATGATCTTTGCCTTGGTCAAGACAAAGAAAATCCCGTTATCGGTTTTGATTGCTTTGGCCCAGCTGGGGCATTCGTAGACGAAGGAAAACAATTGCGCCTGCTGGGAGTTCAATCCCCACTCCAGCGCTTTCACTTGGTTGATCGTGATGGTGAACTGCATATCAACCCTTCCCGCTTGGGATTCGGGCGGGACCATTCGACTTGTACAATTCAATCTGTGCGATCACCTCCTCGTGTCGCGCAGCCAAGTACTTGGCATGCCCGGCCAAAATATCTGCCGCTTCCGCTCCAGAAATCTCGCCGTCATCCAGTGCCATGGCGAGAAGCTGGTCAACCCGGCCGCGTTTCACAGAGGTACGCAAAGAGCGCCGGTGGATGTCGACGTTGTCCAGATCGGCAACCTCAGGCAGGCGAACAAACACACCGCCATACATTGCGCAGATGTAATCCGGTAAGAAGGTAGTTTTCGCTTCAGTCTCAAGCGTGCAAATCTCATCGTCGGTGAGGGGCTTGACCCCTGCTGACTCGTAAATTCGGTTCTTGAAGCGCTTGAGATTCACCTCACCCAGGAAGTCAGAGGCGTATGCAAGTCCGCCGGGAAATGCATTGGCAGCGGCAATGACGGCTTTGCGGCGGGTGTCTAGTACTGGCAATTTCATCGTCTAGTTTTCTCTCGGCGCCGTTGCGCTCAAAGTTTGCTCATGAAATGGGCAGCATCTGGCGACGCGACCTTTTTGCGCTTTGGACCGGGAATGCTCTGAGCTCTTCAGCTGTGAAAGAGCCATCTGCGTGTTCAGTTACAAAAATGTCACGGCCAACCTGCAGCGCTTTGTTGAGCGACCCTTGGGACATCCCAAGCAGATTTGCTGCGTTGGTTTGCCCGCGTGCACGAGCAAACTCATCCAGACTTTTTCGGCTCATCTCGCCGATCTCCTTTGTTAAACACCCAACAAGTATCTCCGGCGGAATTTAATTAATCAAGCCCGGCGGCATTTGATTAAATATCGCCGCTAGGAATAATCGTGGAATGAAAAAACGCGAACTCGAAGACTGGGAAAAAGAAGAGTGCTTGGCACTCAAAATGGCTGTGGATGCCTTCAACACAGGCAAGTCACGGCGTGACGCCCTGACTCAGGGAAGGATCGCAGATGCCCTAGGCATAAATCAGGGCTCCGTCAGTTCGTACCTGAACGGCTACAACGCACTGAATGCGAAAGTCGCTAGCGCAATTGCCGGATTGATTTCCAAGCCCGTGGAGTCATTCAGCCCTCGACTGGCTGATGAGATTGCGAAAATGGCGAAGTCCAGCTTCGAATCCAATGTCGAGGCTGGCCCCCCCATCTATTCCTCACCTCGCAGAATCAATATCGAAGGCACCGCACAGCTCGGCAGTGAGGGATATTGGACAAGCCTTGACCAGGCAGCTGGCTGGGTTGAGACCTACTCCAGAGATGAGGACGCCTACGCACTTCGGCTCAAGGGTGACTCAATGGCACCAGCGATCCGTAGCGGGTGGGTCGCTGTCTGCGAACCCAATCACCGCCTAGTGCCGGGTGAGTATGTGATGGTCACCACCGTTGATGGACAGAGCATGGTTAAAGAACTTCTCTTCGAGACCGAAGAAGAGGTCAGCCTCATGTCGATCAACTCGGCTTACGGCGAGCGGCTGACAGTAGCTCGGGTTGATATCGAGAAAATCCATTACGTAGGGGCAATTCTTGCTCCCAGCAAGGTGCTGGGCAGAATCTAAATTTGGGCCCTTCGATTTGTCTCTAATTCCCTTGGACACCTCCCTCCTGAAGCCCGCAAATTGCGGGCTTTTCTCTGTTAAATAATTGTTTTTAATCGTTAATCTTTAGCGCTTAGGGTTCAAGCCATTCACTGTGTATCCATACATAAAAGGAGCAGTGCTATGGCAAAGCCAAAAAACAAACCAACACCGCCAAATTCGTTTGAGCTTCTTGGACTCCGCATCCAAAAAATCATCAGCGCCCCCGCTGCCCAAAAACGAAAAACGGCAGTCATTTGCAAGGAAGCAGATGAATGCCTTGAGGACTGGAAACAGCTCCTTGAAGAGATAGCAGAAAACGAGCACGTACTAGTGCGTCGAGAAGATGGCTGCGCCGCGCGTATCTCTTGGGACCTCCCCGCAAATATCTAGCCCAAAGCAAGCCCGTCCAGCACGGGCTTTTTTCATAGAGCGGAATTATATCTCCGGCGGCATTGACATTAAATATCCCCGGCGGCAATATTATCTCGTCGCAGTGAATCACAGCGGCAATACGGGGCCACCCGCCGCTCTTTAACAACCCAATCGATTCAATGCTGTCAGCTGCAAAAAGACTAACGCACCAGGCGTGGGCGACTCCCACCTAAGTGCGCCGTATCTGAGTCCCGCTGACAGCCCAATCAGATTTCACTTCATAGCCTTGGCAATAGGGCCATGTGGGAAATCCCCTCCCCTGTATGAGGAAACACCATGTTCGGAATGAAAAAACTCTTCGGAAAACAAGTCGGCAACGCCCAGGCCGAAATGAAGAAGGTTGTTAACCGCGACTTGATGCAGGCCATTGTCGGTGGCGGCCTATTGGTCGCTGCGGCTGATGGTGAGATTGAAGCCAGCGAGGTTTCCAAGCTGGATGAGTTGATTCGCTCCAACCCGAATTTGACGCACTTCGGCAGCGAGATCACCGAAACCATCAATCGTTTTACAGGCCAGTTGAACGCCAACTTTCAAGTAGGACGATTGGCGATCAAGCGGGAACTGGCCGACATCAAAAACTTTCCGGCCGATGCGGAGGAAGCCTACGTCAACATTCTTGCCGTTGCCCAGGCTGACGGCCAGATCGAGCCAGCAGAGTTGGTGGTGTTGAAGGAAATAGGCATGCACTTCGGTCTACGCTTGGCTGACTACGGTATCGAGGCGTGAAGTACGCGACAAAGGTTCTGCTGATCCTGCTGACACTGATCGTGGGCTGCATGTTGCTGAGCGGTCTTGCCTCGCGGGCCACTTGCTCTTACTACGGCTTCCAGACCGATCGAGAGACTCGCTACGCCGCCTTTGTTGGCTGCATGGTGAAGCTCGACGATGCGTGGTTCCCTCGTAATGAAATCCGCGTAATGCAGTGATGTTTCACTGATGCCGCCTCTTACAAGGCGGCATTGGGAAACCAACTAACGCAAGGAAATGGACAATGCTGATTTTGACTCGTAAAACAGGTGAAAGCATCAACATAGGCAATGACATCACGATCACCGTACTGGGTGTGAGCGGCCAACAGGTACGCATCGGGACAAGCGCGCCCAAGGAAGTCGCAGTGCATCGAGAAGAAATCACGCAGCGCATTCAGGCAGGCTTTTCGAAGCCCCCGATGGCAACACCTGCGATCACTTAGGCTGGTCTTCGTGACGCAAACAATGGCCCGGTTCCGATCGGGCTTTTTTACGCCTGCCTTTTATCAATTAGCACCCTTCTCTGCCCAATGGCGACCAGCAGGTGGTCGGAGTGCTGACGAATACACGCAACCTACTCCGAGGGATCAGCCATGCATCCATCATTTAAAGAGCGCTTCGATGAACTCGGTGTGCTACTGCAAAAAACCAAGGCTGCACAAGTCGTGCTATGCGGGCGCCCTGATCGGCAAGAGCCATCCAAACCGGTGCGCTTTCAAGTCAACGGGAAAAGTATCGGCATGTACCAGATTAAAGACCGCACCACCGGCAAGACTCGCGCCTTCCGTGACGACTACAAGGCCGCTCACGAACTCGCCATGCAGTTTGAAGTAAAGGCCAATCGCCAGATTGCGGTGACGCTATGAAAAAGCGAAAGCCCAACAACATGCGTACCCGGATAGAGCGAGCGAGCCGGGCACTGCTCAATGCCAATCACGTCGCGGTGGTCCACATCGACCCCAGCGGACGCCAAGGGATGATCAACAGGAAGAGCTGCAAGAGCATCCCGCCAGGACCACGCATGGCCGAAGCAGTCTGCGACTTCCCCCACCGTTGGACGATCTATCTCAGCGTCCAGTGTCGCGATCAACGAGGGCACCGCTACACTAAATCAGTAGAGGTTGCTCCCCAAGGCAACTATCTGGCCGCGCACCTCGAAGACGTGATCGAGGAAACCTACAAAGACTTGGTCGCCGAGAGCAATCCGAATCATCGGGTCGCTTCGGGCTGGATCGCCATCCCCGCCGAGATATCGCTGACTGAAGAGCAGGCCGCACGGGTGTTCGACGCCGTGGGTGTCTGGAGTCAACAGAGGGCAGCATGAGACGAATAAGCAACCAGGTGCGCCAGCGCCGACGCCAGACATGGCTGGATCTACCAGCCCAAAGAATTGAAGAGACAGGCTATGGCCACGGATATTCAGCGGAACAAGCGCGCCAAGGAGAAAGCCTTGCTGGACCGGATCGGCGCCGAGAAACGGTCGCTAATTGTGTCGAAGGCGCTGGCAGATGCACTCCAAGTGCTGGGCGCGCGCCACGACTTCGAGGAGTGGCAGGAGACGGTGTCAACCTTCATTCTTAACCTAGCAGCGGCTCCCACCGAGGAGTCCGCCCGATTCGCCAACATGTCGCGACACGAAATCACGATCAGCGAAAACGTGTCGCGAAAATTGGAACGGGCATACAGGCACGACGAGTTACGCGGCTGCAGCGATGACACCTGACGGTTATTCAGCATCGACTGGAGTGGGCGCCTCAATCACAGCGTGCATGATTGTGGTGAATATTTGGTAGCTGTAGTGATCATCTTGCGGATATACGAGAACCGATCCATCGCTGCTTAAAATCGCTCCATCACGACGAACGCTAAATCGACCCAATTCCGATTTTGAACCTCCGACCTGGCGCAAGAACAATACAGCTTCTGCCAGCCCAGCTTTATGCAGGGAGATTGGGTTGATCTCGATGGAGAACTGTTTACCCAATACTTCTCCCTCGATGCTGCGCTCCTTCGCAGCTATTGAAGTCATACCTGCGAAATGCTTCATCGACAAATCTTGCCAATGCTCAACGAGGTCGAGCAACTCAGAAGAAGCACGAGCCCAGTCCCCTTTGACTGTGGTGATGTAACTGAGGAAATCGTTTGGGTCTCTTGTGAAATCCATTGCACATGCTCCGATTGAGTCCGTTATCGGACGAATTAAGACCATGCCTTTGTAGGCCATTCAACATTATTTCGCTACTACGCTGCGCATCCGGTCACGGAGGGCGGCGCCTGATTGCTGAGATGTGGCTGACAGGTACTGGGCGAGCGCCACAGGTTCAACGAAGGGCAGGAGACTGTGTCAACGCTCCTGATCACCCTCGCTACCGTGCCTGCCGAAGAGTCCGCCTGCTTTGCGACCATGTCGCGACCTGAAATAGTCGTTAAGGAAAAGTGGTCGCGTCAGCTCGAAGAGTTCGCCAGGACGGGTATTGAAGCCTGAAACTTCAGTTACTGCGGGGGCATGGTGTCCAATGCCTGCGCATGAGCAACAATCATCACCTGAAGGGCGTTTGACACATGCGGATGCCCAACCCAGCGGTATGAAGCATTTCCAAGTAAGCCGGCTGCCGCGTTGTCCATCAGGCTTTTGACATCAAGCCCGCTGGCGATGGCCGCTCCAATAATTGCTACAAGCGCTTGCTCAAGTGCAATTTCGCGATCAGTGACCATTTCATCTCCTTGACCCGGCTCCATGCCGGCCCTAGAGATAAATAGCTCACAGGCGATCAAAATGCCACTATACCTTGTCGCATCCGGACACGGAGGGCGGTGCCTGATTGCTGAATTGTGGCTGACAGGTGCTAGGCGAGCGCCACAGGCTCAAGGAATGGCAGGAGACTGTATCAACGCTCCTGATCACCCTTGCAACCGTGCCTGCCGAAGAGTCCGCCCGCTTTGCGAGCATGTCGCAACCTGAAATCGTCGTTAAGGAAAAGTGGTCGCGACAGTTTGAAGAGTCTGCCAAGACCGGTGTCGAAATCTGACGGTCTAGTTATTGCACTGGTGCAGTGCCCACTACTTGACTTGATCATATGCATCAATCATCACTTTAATGGCGTTTGATACATGCGGATGTTCAACCCAGCGGTATGAAGCATCTCCAAGTAAGCCGGCTGTCGCGTTGTCAATCAGGCTTTTTACATCAAGCCCGCTGTCGATGGCCGCTCCAATAATTGCTACAAGCGCCTGCTCAAGTGCAATTTCGCGATCACTGACCATTCCAACTCCTTGAACCGACCCCATGCCGGCCTGAAAGATTAATAGCTCACCCACAATAAAAGTACCACCCCCTGTCGCATCCGGTCACGGAGGGCGGCGCTGGTACCACGGTGGTAGTCGCCATGCAGGAGGTCGCAGGTCGGTGCCGTGCGAACTCAACCCGGGCTGCGGAACCTGGAACGATTGCATGCGCCGCGACATCGCAGCCCTGATGAACTGCGACACCTTGGCAACGCTCCCTGGCTGGGAGCATTCGAAAGGTGCAGGACTGGAAGTGCTGATCGCCGGCTGCCTCAGCATGACGGTTGTGAAGGCCCATGATCTGGTATCGATGGAGACCATCAACCTCACCTTTTGTCGCAAGTCGATTGACTGACAGGGACCTTTGGAGCCCAGTAATCAGCTGGCTAAACCTGATCAGAAGAGAAACACCATGTCGAAGATAACGGTGATATCCGGTGACTTTCTGGCCGGTGATGCTGAATTTCAATCTGGACTGTTCATTTTAAAATCCGCAGTAAAACCTTCTCTTGAAATAAAGATACCCATTTCAAAACTAGAGACTTTAGAAACAGCAACCGAGGAAATAGTTAATAAGAAAGGGAGCGCTATTCGATGGAGTCTGGCTGGAGCATTGCTTTTAGGTCCGGTTGGACTAGTTGCGGGCTGGTGGCTATGTGATAAAGAAAAGGAAATAACTTTCTACGCAAAATTCAAAGATGGCCGCAGCCTTCTTGCCACAACTGATATCAACACTTACTCCAAACTCTCTGCCTCTCCCCACAAGTAACACCACTTTCCCCTTCAAAGTCAGCCGCTATAGCGGCAAGGACGAAGTCATACCTGAAGAAATCGTTTTGATCCAGCCAGCCCCTGTCGTCCACGATAAGAATGGCAAGCCCCGGCATAGGACGCCCCATGCCCACAGAAAACCAAACCTGTCGCGCCGACATAGGATGAGCGCACGACGGTGATGAAGCGGGTCATCACCGCCATGCAGCATGCACTTCGCCAGATCGAAGCAAGAACTTCTATCTAATCTGAAGTTACCGACTTTCTAGAACGATTCCGCAGGCTGGTAGATCTCTCTTCTGCATCCCGATGTAGTAAGGAAACGTTGTAATCGTAGGTCGATATCAATGGCACAGGCTCCTCATTCCGGGACATATCAAGCCATCGCCTTGTGCGTTCGATGTCGAAGGATTTCTTCTTGAACTTCATCTTCGCAACAAGGTTCGCTGAAACTCTGAAGTGTCCACAACCAGCTGAGCATTTGATCTCTGACCAGTCTCCAGGCGCTTGAACAATCCTGGCGGCAGCCTGACAGATTAAGCACTTCATATTCGATCTCCATATCAGTGACCCATCAATTGTAGCCGATCACCGGCGAAGGACATCCCCATGCCCACAGAAAACCGATTCACCCAGTTTCACCCGGACCCGCAAGACGCTGATTAGCTTCAGCGCAACTGCCGCCGACTTGGCGCCTTCAACAAACGAACTGCCACCTCCACTCACCCACCTTCTGCCGCCCCCCGCGGCATGGAGCATCACATGGAATCCGAAATTCTTTCGGACGAAGAACTGGCGATTATCACCGGCTACAAGGCCAGGGCTTCCCAGCGACGCTGGCTGATCGACCACCAATGGGTCTTCATCGAAAGCCGAGGCAAGCGCCCGTTGGTTGGTCGGCACTATGTCCGCATGAAGTTGGGCATGGTGTCACCTACCGCTCTCAACCCGCCCTCCACTCCCGCGGCGCCAGCATGGACGCCAGACTTCTCACGAGTGAACTGATATGCGCCCCCGCAATGCCGAAACACGCAACTTACCGCCAAGGATGTATCAGTGGACACGTCCCCGGAAAAGCGGAAAAACCTGGATTGCTTACTACTACTTGGATATGTCGGGAAAGGCGATACCGCTAGGCAAAGACTTGGACAAGGCCAGGGTCAAATGGGCTGAACTCGAAGCCAAGGAGGCGCCTCTTGATCTTCGAACCATGAAAGGCATCTTTGATAGGTATATTCGCGATATTGTCCCCAAAAAAGCAGCACGCACCCAGAAGGACAACCTGTCAGAGATTAAGCAACTGCGACCAATGTTCGACAGCGCACCTATCGATGCCATAACACCTGCAGCAATTGCCGGTTACAGGGATGCACGCTCGGCAAAAGTGCGGGCAAATCGCGAAATCGCCACCCTCTCCCACGTATTCAACATGGCACGAGAATGGGGTCTAACCACAAAGGAAAACCCGTGCCAAGGAGTCCGTAAAAACAAGGAAACCCCGCGCGATTACTACGCAAACGATGCGGTCTGGAAGGCGGTGTACCAGAAGGCAGGTCAAGAGCTGAAAGATGCCATGGACCTGGCTTACCTGACCGGTCAACGGCCAGCGGACGTATTAGTAATGCGCAAGGATGACATCGAGGGAGGATTCCTGATGGTTCAGCAAAACAAAACCAGTAAAAAACTTCGAATACAGACTACCACTGATGGATCTGCAAACAGCCTGGGCTTGCTGATCGCCCAGATCGCCAAGCGTAATGCGCAGCATCTGTCGAGTTATCTGATAGTTAGTCAAAGAGGAAAACGGATGACCGCTACCATGCTGCGTAAGCGATGGGATGAGGCAAGAGAGAAGGCGAAGCAGGCGGCACTTGATAATAGTGACAAGCAATTAGCGAGCCGGATCGCAGAGTTTCAATTCCGAGACATCCGACCTAAAGCAGCATCAGAGATCACGGATATTGGTGAGGCCAGCTTGCTGCTAGGACATACCAAAGGCGACATTACCGAGCGCGTTTACCGTCGTGTCGGCGCCATTGCTAAGCCCTCAAAATAGCCCAAAAAGTGTTACAAAACCCGAATACCACCCCTTGTAAAACGCGGCCTGTAGAGGTGGCAAAAAAAATTCGTATTAGAACGAAAAGGAGCTGCACACCGCAGAATAAAGGGACTTGCATATCGGACTTGAAAACCGTCGACTGTAACAGGTCCATGAGTTCGAATCCCATCGCCTCCGCCATCTTTATACAACAAAGCCCTGATTATTCAGGGCTTTGTCGTTTCTGGGGTTTGGTAAAAAGCCCCAGCCCACACTTCAGCCTACACCCTGGATGGAGTCCTGCTTTTCGAGCAGCGGCCAGTTTTTCGAATGGTCTCTTTGTCCCTACCAAAAACGGTCGGTGAAACAGCCGCTACTCTCTCCATAAATGGGGCACTACACCCACTCAACCGGGCAATTGCCACCTAAGTTGAGGAATATTCCCCACTCCCCCCCTACCCCAACCTGTAACATTCAGAAACAAATTGCTAATTAATTTGAACTTTTTCTTCCCGCCATGGTAGTGGCTCATTAGTTGCACCACCCCTTGATACCCGCAACAGCTGTCGTCCCGGACATCATGGAGACGGCGGGGCTTGCCAGCTTCGGCATGACGCAAGGGGTGAAAAATGAAACGCGCGACACTACCATGCAGCTCCATCGCCTTGCTGCGCAGGTCACTGCCCTATGCGATGCTTCTTACCCTAACCACCGTCAATGCCGTACCGCTGGATGATTTCGGCCCGCCACCACCGACGGACCCCTCGGCGTTTAGCAACCCGCCGGCCGATCTCGATGCCGCGGCGGATGCCTTACGGGCCATGCCACCCGTCAACCAGGGCGCCATCGCCCTGCCCAATGGCGTTTTTGGCACCCGCACCACGCCAACGGCCGACAACGTGCTGCCGCCAGCCCTGCAGACATCCTTCAAAATCCCCACCAATGGCAAGCCCAGCCCCTTGTTCGGGGCCCAGCCGTACACTCAGCAACTGCTGCTGTTCGAAGAATTCGGCACGGAAAAACTCGACCCGACACTGCCGGCACCGCCTCTGACCTTCCCGGTTCCGCTCGTCGGCCCGGCGCCCACGCAGGACCCGAACAACATCGCCCGCAGCGGCCCTTCGCCCACGGCGCTGGTAGCCTTCATGCGCCAGCCGGGGCTGTTCCCGTTTCCGTCGCAATTTTCCAACGTGCTGGACCGCAACCCGTGGAAAGCGCAGGTCGAAGCCTTCCTCAACCGCCATCCGGTCGGCTCGCCGGCCGAAGGTCGTCCACCAGGAAAAGGCTGGTCGCATCAGCGCTGGAACGAGTTTTACCCACAGGTCGGCTTCAAAACCGCTCAAGCGGGCGCCCAGCTCAACAGCGGCATGCGCGACCGCCGACAGTTGCACAACTACGCCGTCGGTGAGTTCGGGCCTGGCGGGCTCTACAACCAGACCTCAAACACCCCGGTCATTGCGGGCACCACCAAAGGCATAAATGTTCGTTTTCACCCCAACATGCCGATTCAGAACCACAAGGCGCTCTGGACCTTCGACGGCACCTTTCCGCCAAAATTGTTGATGGTGCGTTACGGTCAAGCCGCGCTGATGCGCCACTACAACGCCCTGCCGATCGATCCGTCGGCCAACATGGGATTTGGCCTGCACACCCTCACCACCCACGAACACAACGGCCATTCTCCGGCCGAAAGCGATGGCTTTTCCGGTGCGTTTTTCTTTCCGGGACAGTACTACGACTATCGCTGGCCGATACAACTGGCCGGTTACGACACCATCAACACCAGCGCTCAGGATCC
This sequence comes from Pseudomonas fluorescens, assembly GCF_040448305.1. Lineage (NCBI taxonomy): Bacteria > Pseudomonadati > Pseudomonadota > Gammaproteobacteria > Pseudomonadales > Pseudomonadaceae > Pseudomonas > Pseudomonas fluorescens. The sequence continues at coordinate 3,836,342 of NZ_CP148752.1, forward strand.
GCGTGCAGCGTTCCCCTGCGCCCCGGGCGAAACCCTGTTCGTCAACGATGCCACTCCGGGCCTGAAGACGTGCAACAACGGCAGCATCAAGATCCGTGGCGACTGGCGCGAAACCATGAGCACCCACTGGTTCCATGACCACATGGTCGATTTCACCGCGCAGAACGTCTACAAGGGCAACGCGGTGATGATGAATTACTACAGCGCCCTGGATCGCGGTAACGAAGCCTTAGAAGACGGCGTCAACCTGCGCCTGCCCAGCGGTTCGGCATTGCCCTGGGGCAACCGCGACTACGATGTGAACCTGATGATTGCCGACAAGGCCTGGGATCAGAACGGCCAGCTGTGGTTCAACCCGTTCAACACCGATGGTTTTCTCGGCGATCAGGTCCTGGTCAATTGGCAGTACCAGCCGCGCCTGAATGTGCGGGCGCGCAGCTATCGCTTCCGCATCCTCAATGGCTCGGTGTCGCGCTACTTCAGGTTCGCGCTGGTGCGTGAAGTCGCCGGTACCGGCGGCGAATTCCCCGGCCCGGCCGGTTCCGGCCTGTCCTATAGCCGCGTGCCGTTCCACTTGATCGCCAACGACGGCAACCTTATGGAATATGCCGTGCCGTTCGACGGCAGCATGGACCTGGAAGGTAACGGCGACATGCAGAACCACAACGCCATCCTGCCCACCATGGGCATTGCCGAGCGTTACGACATCATCGTCAACTTCGCGAAAAACGGGATCAACCCCGGCGACAAGCTGTACTTCGTCAACCTGATGGAGCACCAGAACGGCAAGGGGCCGGAGGCCACACTGCTGAGTCTGGCCGATGTCCTGTCCGGGAAGTACAAGGCGGTGCTCAAACTGGGCAGCAAAGGGCTGGAATGGGACGCCGGCGACCCGGCGGTGGGCAAGTTCATGCAGATGGTGGTCCAGCCTTATGCTGGCCAGGACGTGAGCATGAACCCCGCCGACTACGAACCCGCCAAGCCGGGCAAGCCGGTGGGTCAAAGCATGATCCCGCTGACCCTCAACCGTGACGACCCGACGGTGCAGGCCAAACTGAAACTGGCGCGCCATCGCGAGTTCATCTTCGGCCGCTCCGACGGCACCGACGAAGAACCCTGGACCATCAAGACTGACGGCGGTTTAGGCTACCAGATGGACCCTCGAATCATCAGTGCCGCTCCGCAACTGGCCAATGGCCCGACCGCTGCCGGGTTCTCCGGCGACGGCACCCTGGAAGTGTGGAATATCAGGAACGGCGGCAACGGCTGGAACCACCCGGTGCATGTGCACTTCGAAGAAGGGATCATCCTCCACCGCGACGGCAAGGCACCACCGGAATGGGAAAAATGGGCACGCAAGGACGTCTATCGCATCGGCGAGGGCATCGACAGCTCAGTGGATGTGGAAATGGCGATCCGCTTCCGGGAATTCGCCGGGACCTACATGGAGCACTGCCACAACACCCAGCACGAGGACACCTCCATGCTGCTGCGCTGGGATGTCGAGAACCCCGGCCAGTTCCAGTTGATGCCAACGCCCCTGCCTGGCTGGGACGGCGTCACCTACGTCAACTCTGCCGCGCTGCCGACCTTCCGCACTGGCGATACCCGTGTCGAGGACGTCGATAACCAAAAACCGATCGCCAACCCCGACAGCGCCATCAGTAACACCGGCCAACCGGTGACCATCAACGTGCTGGCCAACGACAGCGACCCCGACGGTAACGTGCCACTTAAAGTGGTGGGTCTGGAGCAACCGGACTCCGGCAAGGGCGTGGTCAGCACCGATGGTCTGCGCGTGACCTACACACCACCGGCCACGGTCCCCGCGCCGTTCACCGCGACCTTTACCTATAAGGCCGCCGATGCCAAGGACGCGGAGTCGGCACCGGCGACGGTGTCCGTGGCGGTCTCGGCAGCGATCAACGAGAGCCTGATCGTCACCAGCGCTACCGTGACCGCCCGCAGCAACAGCCGCTACTATTGGGTCCTGTCAGGCACCACCTCGCGTGGCACGGGCAATACCATCACGGCGACGGCCACCACCACAACCGGTACGGTAAACCTTGGCGCCGCTACCCTGACGCTGACGCCTACAGGCGCACGCTGGAATATAGCGGTGACGACCGCTGGCAGTGGCCCGTCGCCGAGCCCGACGGCGACCATCAAATCGGCCTTCGGCAAAACCGTGACGGTGCCGATAAAGGCGAACTGAGTACAGCCAGGCTTTAGCAATGAGGGCTTCATTGAGCCCTCTTGCTACAAGCCCTCCCCCCACTTCAGCCCAGCCCCTGGATAAACCCCGCGCAACAGAAAACCATCGGCCAGAAGCAGTAGTGACAACGAACCCGTCCATTACGCAACGGTCATAACAGCTGAAGGCAGCGCAAATTCACGAGCGATGCCTGCAATTCACACATTTCAGGGTGCGCCGGATAACCTCAGTGGGTTCGGTTCCTGCATGACACAGGCACTTGCCGCTGCGCTCATCCCATGCTCCCTCAGCGGAGTACGCAAATGACTCAATCAATGCGCTTCTTCCTCTCGTTCTTCCTCGCGATTGCAACACTGGCATCGGCTGGTTTCCTGAACAATGCCGCAGCGGCCACCGCCGAGGATCTGAATGCCGACGCTCGACAAGCGTTGCAGACGCTCTACAAGACCAATCCATTCTCCGAAACCATCTCGCACCAAGCCAAGGCTGTGCTGGTCTTCCCGAACATCATCAAGGCGGGACTTGTGTTCGGCGGTAGCTATGGCGAAGGCGTTTTAATGAAGGGCACGAAAGTCGAGAACTACTACAACTCCGTCAGCGGCTCATGGGGGCTGCAGGCTGGCGCCCAGTCGTACGGCTATGTGGTTTTCCTGATGACCGATAAAGCCGTGGACTATGTCGCCAAAACCAAGGGCTGGGAAATCGGTGTAGGGCCAACAGTTGTGTTTGTGGATGAAGGGGTTGCGAAGAACCTGTCCAGCTCGACGCTGAAAGACGACGCCTACGCATTCATCTTCGACCAGCAAGGATTAATGGCGGGGGTCAGTATCGAGGGAACGAAGATTTCTCTGATCAAGCGCTGAAGTCACCGTCTGACTGGCCATCGGGAGCGAGATGGCAGCCTGTGCCAACCCGGATGGGTTTTCCCGCTTAGGCTAGGCTGTCCTCACTCCTGGCGCACAGACGCACCTGATGATTGGGAAGCCATCTGGATGAGCAAGGCTGTTTCGACCGTTCATTGATTCAGGTCTAAACATTGAATGAGCGAATCCTGATAATGATTTTCCAGTTTTTTAGGTAGGCCTTAAATGACTTCACAGCTCTTCCAGGTTCACGGCCTCGTGAGTTTTACCCTCGCCATCCTCCTGCTTTTTCTCGGCAAGACCCTCGTCCAGCACAACACCTTTCTGCGCCAATACTGTATCCCCGAATCGGTAGTTGGCGGCTTCGTCTGTGCGGCGGTGACGTCCTTGCTGTACTTCGGCCTGAATATCCAGATCGAGTTCGATCTGCAAGTTCGCGACACCCTGCTGCTCTATTTCTTTGCCGGCATTGGCTTGAAATCGGACATGCGCCAACTGCTCAAGGGTGGGCGCCCGCTGCTGATCCTGCTGTTACTCGCCGCTGTGTTCATTCTGCTGCAGAACTCGCTGGGCATGGGTGTGGCCCAGGCGTTTGGGCTTGATCCCAAGGCGGGCTTGATGGTGGGCTCCATTTCCCTCACCGGTGGAGTGGGCACCACACTGGCCTGGGCACCGCTCTTCGTCGAAAAGCTGGGCATCAGTAACGCCCATGAACTGGGCATCGCCAGCAATACCGTCGGCCTGATTGCCGCTTGCGTCATCGGCGGCCCTATCGCCAACCAGCTGATTCGCCGTTATCAACTGACGCCGTCCAGGGATGCGGAACTGGAAGTCGGCATTCTCGAGCAACAACCGGGCAAGGCGCTGGACTATTACGACGTGCTCTGGGCCTGGATGTGGCTCAATCTGACCCTGATGCTCGGCTATGGACTCAACCTGCTGCTGGTCGATGCCGGCATCACCCTGCCCAAGTTTGTCAGCTGCCTGTTCGCGGGCATCGTCATCCACCACCTCGTTCTGGCCTTTGTCGGTGATCAACGACTGAAAACCTGGAGCGGCGCCAGCCTGGGCCTGTCGCTGATCTCCGATATCTGCCTGGGCATGTTCTTGACCATGGCCCTGATGGGGCTTCAGCTATGGCAGCTCAGCGGCGCGTTGATGTTCATTCTGTGTGCATTGACCCTGCAAATCCTGCTGACGGTCGCCTATACGTATTTCGTGGTCTTCCGCTTTATGGGACGCAATTACGAAGCCAGCGTGATTGCTTCCGGATTCGGCGGGATTGCCCTCGGTTCCACGGCGACAGCCATCGTCAACATGTCGACCGTGACGCAAAAATACGGCGCAGCGCACCAGGCCTTCCTGATCGTGCCGCTGGTGTGTGGCTTTTTCATTGACCTGGTCAATGCCGTGATCATCAGCATGTTCAGTGGTCTATAGCGACCTCACCTCGACTCTCGGACGGCCAGACAGACTGAAGAAAGGAAAGCAGACGAAAGGAGCAGCAGGATCGGTGCCGCAAGGATAGGCTCAGAGAAAGAGTGTGCCCCAGCCCTGATCCGGCCAGGTACGATCTCAAATGCGCCTCTTGCTATAGGGGAACCGGGATGACGGGACACACTGCGCGCCAATGCTCATCATGGATCCTGCTATCCCTGCTCGCCGTCAATCTGGCGCTGATAGCCGGCTGTTCAGGCAAAGCCACCACGGCTCGCTATTCAGCCCCCAGCACCGGCTCGACCTGCTATGCAAAAGCCCTCCCCACTGTCGGCGAAGGCGGCCTCGCCTGGGCCGACACCTTGGAAATGGCTCGGCAGAAATCCCTGAGTAATTGCATACGTTATGCCGGCCGATCCGGTGGTACGCCAGATACCTGCAAAGTGGTGATGGCGGAATGTAAGCATTGATAGAGCGGTTTTTCATTTCTGCGTCGCTTTTGCCTTTCTGTGCGACAGATCCCACTTCAGGGGCTCCCGTTTCACACGCTCGCGGTGTTAGTTTTGAAAGGTTTCTGATCAACCGATCAGATATTTCTTACAAACCGCCTGCAAAGGAATGCCCCCAGCAATGGATTTTTCCCTCAAGCACCTGGCTGCGACCACCCTGATGCTCGCCAGCCTTTCGTCGTTCACCACCGCTGCCCACGCCAACATCACTCCGCAACAGAGCGCAATCATCCTCAAGACCTTCAGCGATGCATCGGTCAAGGATTTCAGACAGTTCCTGGGAAGCCTGGCCAAGAGCGATATCGCCAAGACCGACGACCTCGGCCCAGCCATTCGCGCCTTCCTCGACAACAAGACGCTTTCCGCTGAACAGCAAAACGAAATCCATCGTTTGCTTGGCCTCTATGCCCGGGTGAAATACGGCAGCGCGGCCACCGAAACCTTGAAGGAACTGGTGGCCATTCCTACCGTGAACGTGGACGGCGTGGCCCAGCACGACAACCCCGAATTCCTCAAGATTGCCGAGAAGATCAAGGGCCTGGCCCAGGCGTTCAACCTGAACTTTCGCAACATCGACAACCGCGTCTACGAGATCTCCCTGGAAGGCAGCGGCGATGAAGTCGTGGGCATCCACGCCCATGCCGATGTGGTGCCGGTGACGCCGGAAAACTGGGTGCTGCAGGATGGCACCCGCCTCGACCCGTTCAAGGTCACCCTGATCGGCGATCGCATGTATGGCCGCGGCACCGAGGATGACAAGAACGGCATCGTGGTAGCGCTCTACGCCATGAAGATCATCAAGGAAGAGCAGCTGCCGCTGGCCCGCAACTTCAAACTGCTGGTCGACACCACCGAAGAGACCACGGGCGACGCCATCCCCTACTACTTCGAACGCAACCCCACACCCAACTACAACCTGGCGCTGGATGGCGGCTACCCGGTGGTGATCGCCGAGAAAGGCTACGGCACGGTCATGGCCAGCTTCGCCAAGCGCGCCGCGCAAGGCAAGGGCGCAGAAATCACCTCGATGACCGGCGGCCTGGCCACCAACCAGATTCCGTCGACATCGGTTGCGACCCTGGTGACCGACAAGCCCGCCGAACTGGCCGCCAGCCTGCAAAAGGCCGGCACCGAATATGCCAAGCGCAATGGCGGCAATTTCGAGGTGGCTGCCAAGGTCGACGGCAAGGACGTCAAACTGACGGTCACCGGTGTGTCCGCCCACTCCTCCGAGCCCGAGTCCGGCGTCAACCCGGTGGCCAGGATGCTCGACTTCATCAATAGCCTCGACGGCAAGGTCGCGCTCAAGCACAACCAGATCACGGACGCCGCCCGCTACACCGCCGACAACTGGGGGCTGGACTACCTGGGTGGCAAGTTGGGGGTCGGTTTTGCCGATGAGTTCATGGGCCCGCTGACCACTTCCCTGACCTATGTCGGGATGGATGACAAAGCCTTCAAGCTCGCGGTCAACCTGCGCGTACCGAAGGGCAAATCCCCGGAAGTGCTCAAGTCCGAAATCGCCGCAAAGCTGGACGCCTGGAGCAAGAAGACCCGGATCGCACCGGCCTTCGACCTGTCGATTGCCGAACCGATGTACCGCAACCCCGAGGGTGAATGGGTCAAGGCCCTGCTCGCGGTGGCCAGCGAAAACCTCGGCATGGAACACAAATTCGGCACCTCCGCCGGCGCCACCTCCGTGCATGAACTGCCCAACGGCGTGCAATTCGGCCTGGCCATGCCGGACGTCAAATACACCGGTCACAACGACAACGAGTTCAAGACCACCGAGCAGTTCCTGCTGGACTTGCAGATCGTGACCGAGATGATGGGCCGCATCGGGCAATTGCCGAAACTTTGATCCCCCTTCGGACCCGCCGCCCTGGCGGGTCCATTGCTTTCACTTCCACTCCCAAATCACATGCCGGCCCCTGTAGGAGCGAGCCTGATCGCGAAAAACCAGAGGACGCCGCGGTAAGTCTGGTTTCCCGCGTCATCGTTGGTCTCCATCGCGAGCAAGCTCGCTCCTACACAGATTGATGAACAAACCTCATGAACCCTTGCCGATTTACCCGTCTAGTGCTCATCCGTTAGCTCGCTTACTGTTTCCCCAGCGGTCCTGTACCCAGCCGATACCACTGACGTGCAGCCTGACCATCAAAAGCGGGAGTTTGGGGTGAAACCACGCCTCCCGTTGTGCGCTCGTTCCTGACGGCCCACGACCTCAGCGGGAAAACCATCATCCCCTTCAACACCCACGGCGGCTGCCTCTAAGTTGGCTAACCCGCCTTTAGGAGCAACATTGATGAATCCCTTGATCGCCCCATTGGTGGCCTTATCCCTCATGGCTGGAGAAACCAGCGCCCAGGCCTCCAACGAGATCCGCATCACCCACGCAGGCTCCCAGCCCTCCGTCAAGGGCGCCGCAGAAAACTTCACGGGCACGGTTCGGGTTGATGGCCTGTTCAAGGGTGATTCCCCTGCCCGCATCGGCGGCGGCACCGTGACCTTCGAACCCGCCGCCCGCACGGCCTGGCATACCCATCCGCTGGGGCAAACGCTGATCGTCACCGCCGGGGTCGGCTATGTGCAGCAAGAGGGCGGCCCACGTCAGGAAATCCGTCCGGGCGACATTGTCTGGATCCCGCCGCAAACACGTCACTGGCATGGCGCGACGGCCACCAACGGAATGACTCATATCGCCATCGCCGAAGCCGAGGACGGAAAGGCTGTCACCTGGGCGGAAAAAGTTTCGGATGCACAGTACGAAGGTCAATCGCCCGCGCAGGGCATGTAGCTGTTTGTTGTAGATCAAACCTCACTCGAACACCGCCTGCCAGGCAGTGATGAGCAATGGATGGAGCCTTCCACGATGACCACTAACACACCGATCGCACATCGCAAGACCGGCCCCCTCCCCGCGCTGATAGCCCTGTGTCTGGGCCTCGGGTTGGTGTCGGGTGTTGCCACTCAGAAAGCCGAGGCATCGCAACCCATGACCAGTACACAACCTGCGGCCCAAACGCTGTCGACCAGGCAACAGGCCATTCCGCTGATCGCAGCATTCATGGCGACCAGTGACATGCCCCAGCTCAACGCTGCGTTGAACCAAGGCCTGGACGCCGGCCTGACGGTCAGCGAGACCAAGGAAATCCTGGTGCAGCTCTACGCCTATGTCGGCTTCCCGCGCAGCCTCAATGCATTGAATGAACTGATGACGGTGGTGCAAGCGCGCAAACAGCGTGGCATCCAGGATGCGCCTGGAAGCGAACCCAGCCGAGCCATTGCAACCGGTGAGGCTTTGCTTGCGGCAGGAACGACCAATCAAACCCGAATTTCGGGTGGGCCGGTCAAGGGGCCGGTGTTCGATTTCGCCCCGGTCATCAACCAGTTCCTGCAAACCCACCTGTTCGGCGACATCTTCGAACGCGACAACCTCGACTGGCAAAGCCGCGAGCTGGCGACCGTCGGCGCGCTGGCCGCAACGCCGGGGGTGGAATCGCAGTTGCGCTCGCACATGCGGGCGAGCATGCGGGTTGGGCTGACCGAGGAACAGTTGCGCCAGGTCATCGCGGTTCTCGCCGGGCACGGTGATGAACAATCCGCCAAACGTGCAGACACAGCCCTGACACAGGCACTTGCTGCCTCGGGAGGTTGAACATGAAGACTGGAAAAAACCTGCTGAGCATTGCCCTGCTGAGCGGGCTTGCCGCCTGTGCAAGCCATGCCAATGCCGCCGCTCCCTTGATGATTCAGGAGCAAGGCAGCTTCGCCGCCGGCGGGACGATGGTCACCGCACCAGGCACGTTCAATCCGCGTAAGCCCATGACGCCAGACGGCCAGACCTACCACGGCGACCATGCCTACACCTTCTACCAGATCCCGGTCGATGCGCGAAAACTGCCCATCGTCATGTGGCACGGCGCCGGTCAGTTTTCCAAGACCTGGGAAACTACTGCCGATGGCCGGGAAGGTTTCCAGAACATCTTTCTGCGTCGCCAGTTCGGCGTGTATCTGATCGACCAGCCGCGTCGTGGCGATGCCGGCCGCAGCATGGTCGAGGCGACGGTCAAGCCTGTCCCGGACGAGCAGCTCTGGTTCAACCAGTTCCGCATCGGCCTGTGGCCCGACTATTTCGAAGGTGTGCAGGTTGCCCGGGACGCGCAAACCCGCGACCAGTTCTTCCGCGCGATGACGCCGAACACCGGGCCGTTCGACATGAACGTGGTCTCCGATGGCGTGTCGGCGGTGTTCGACAAAATCGGCCCCGGCATCCTGTTCACTCACTCGCAGGGTGGCGGACCGGGTTGGTTGACGGCGATCAAGAACAACAAGGTCAAGGCCATCGTGGCTTTCGAGCCGGGCAGCAGCTTCGTCTTCGCGCAGGGTGAGGTCCCCGCGCCGATTCCCAGCGCGTTCGACACGGTGCAAGGCGCAGCGGTGCCGATGGGTCAGTTCATGGCGCTCACGCGCATTCCGATCCTGATCCTCTACGGCGACAACATCCCGGAGCAGGCCGTCGACCTGCCCGCCCAGGACAGTTGGCGCGCCCGCCTCACGATGGCCCGGCTTTGGCGCGATGCCGTCAACCGGCACGGCGGTGACGTGCGGCTGATCCACTTGCCGGAGATTGGCATCAAGGGCAATACCCACTTCCCCATGTCGGATTTGAACAACGTACAGATCGCGGACCTGGTGTCCGGGTTTCTGACCGAAAAACATCTGGATTGACGGCGACAGAACACTTTTTCAAACGCCCCCTTTCAATGCTCCGGAGACGCTTATGAGAAACACCATTCTGAAAGCCTCGCTGATGGCCGCCATGGTCGGTATGTCTGCTGGCGAAGCCGGTGCCGCCGACTACAAAAAGAACCCGTTCACCCTGGCTTACGACGGTGCAATCACCAAGAACGAGCCCGGCAAGGTCAACATCCACCCGGTCAGCTACAAGCTCAATGGCCTGGACATCGCTGCCAACGTCTACACCCCTGCCAACTACGATGCGAAGAAGGTCTACCCGACGGTGGTGGTGGCGCACCCGAACGGCGGCGTGAAAGAGCAAGTCGCCGGTCTGTATGCCCAGCGCCTGGCTGAACAAGGCTACATCACGATCACCGCCGATGCCGCGTATCAAGGCGCAAGTGGCGGACAGCCGCGCAGCATCGACAAGCCGGCGTACCGTATCGAGGATATTCACGGCATGGCGGACTTCATCACTCAGTATGCCGGCGTCGACGGCAAGCGCCTGGGCCTGCTCGGCATCTGCGGTGGCGGTGGCTACTCGTTGGCCGCGGCGCAAACCGACAAGCGATTCAAGTCAGTGGCGACCGTGAGCATGTTCAACTCTGGCCGGGTGCGTCGCAATGGCTACAACGACTCGCAACTGGACACCATCGAGCAACGCCTGCAACAGGCTTCTGCTGCCCGTGCTCAGGAAGCAGCCGGCGGCGCGGTGCTCTATTCAGGTGATGCCAATCTCACCGACGAGCAGATCGCCAAACTGCCGTTCGAGCTGTATCGCCAGGGTTATGAGTACTACTGGAAGACGCACGCCCACCCTGACTCGACCTTCAAATACACCACGAGCAGCCTGCTGGATCTGATGCGTTTCGACGCCACCAACCAGATGAAACTGATCAATCAGCCATTGCTGATGATCGCCGGCAGCAAGGCCGACAGCCTGTACATGACCCAGGATGCGTTCCCCAAGGCCACAGGTACGAAAGACAAGGAATTGTTCATCATCGACGGCGCAACGCACATCGAAACTTACTGGGTTCCCAAGTATGTGGACGCTGCACTCGGCAAGTTGACGCCGTTCTTCGCCAGAACCCTGTGATGGGCTCGTTGGGGTCGCGCATCCATGCGCAACCTGATTACATGGAATAATCCCGCGCTCCGTATGAGAGGCTCTCATCAATGTCCCGCGCCAACCTCAACGATCTGCAAGCCTTCGTGGTCATTACCCGCGAAGGCAGCTTCACTCGCGCCGCCGCACAGCTGGGGGTCTCGCAGTCTGCGCTGAGCCACACCATGCGCGCGCTCGAAACCAGGCTCGGCGTTCGCCTGCTGACCCGGACCACGCGCAGCGTATCCCCTACCGTGGCCGGTCAACGGCTGTATCAGTCCATGGCGCCGCGCTTCGACGAAATTGAACTTGAACTGGCCGCGGTCAGCGAGTTTCGCGATACCCCGGCAGGTAACGTGCGGATTTCAGCTTCCGAACATGCGGCGAACAACATTCTTTGGCCCAAGCTGTTGAAGGTGCTTCCCGACTACCCGGACATCAAGGTCGAAATCACCGTCGACTATGCCCTCTCCGACATCGTCGCGCAGCGCTACGACGCAGGCGTGCGTCTGGGTGATCAGGTGGCCAAGGACATGATCGCCGTGCCGATCGGGCCAGCATTGCGCATAGCGGTAGTGGGGTCTCCCGAATACTTCAAACAACGACCGTTCCCGCATGAGCCAAGGGATTTGGCCACACATAATTGCATCAATTTGCGCCTGCCCACTCACGGGAGCCTGATGCAATGGGATTTTGAAAAGGACGGTCACGAACTCAAGGCACGTGTCGAAGGACAATGGACGTTCAACAGCAGCGTGCCGATCCTGCGCGCTGCCGTCGCGGGTTGTGGGCTGGGGTTCCTGCCAGAAGATATGGTGTCCAGGGAGCTTGCCGACGGTAGCCTTGTGCGGGTACTCGAAGATTGGTGCCAACCTTTTGCCGGTTACCACCTTTACTACCCCAATCGCCGTGAGCATTCTTCAGCGTTCGGCGTAGTGGTGAACGCGCTGCGTTATAAGCGTTGAGTCGTCCATCGTTAAGGTGCCTGGATGGCACGTTAACGGGGAACTCCGCACAGCAGGTCCGCCATGGAGGACTGCTTAGGGGTGTTGCATCGACCGGTTGAATCCACAGTCGTTTGCAGCCCTTCGAGACAGGCAGCAATCGGCCCAGAGTGTGTAAAAACGTACGTCAAGGTGCATCACATCCAGCTAGCAAGCTGGGCCAACCGGCGGAACGCTCTGACGAACATAATAATTGTCGAATTCATTGCTTTCGACGAATTGGAAGCCATGGCGGGTATAAAAGCGATTCGAAGCGCTTTCTTTGAGAGCACCAACTTTAATAGGGAGTGCAGCTGCATCCGCCTCTTTGAAAATCTGTGTGAGAACAGCAGAGCCTATCCCTGATCCTTGCGCGCTCGGTCTCACATACAAGTGGTCGAGCAAGAGTTCATTGTGGTGATGCTTGACCACTACAAAACCAACCCGCTCTCCAGATACCTCGATGTAGTGTGTGTTGTGGGCTTCAAAACCGCTAAGAAACCGCTCGCGCGCACGCACTGGATCAAATCGCCCAACACGCTCCAGACTGTCGCGCATAGCCTCAATTCGAATGGCTACAAGATTGTCCAAGTCGCTTTGTTGAGCCAGGACCAAAACGACTGGGGAATTTTGATTGGGTGTGACGGGCATATTTTGCACTCTAACTACCATCCAGAGATGGCCAGTATAGAGAGCCTGATAGGTGGTTCCCAGTTCGGCTTCACCGTCGAATACATACGTCCACCTCAAATGCGAATGAAGGGCTGCCTCTGTGTACTATTATTTTTGCGTATTCATTTACAGGGGGAAGCCGGTGAAACGCTTCATTCAAGGTGAACATTGAGGTCAGCCACTGTGAAACCAAGCGTTTTACGGTAGTAATTGCCGGTGTCGACATCGACAAGATCATCGCAACGCCAGAGAGTGGTTAATGGCATGCTGGCCTCGGTCTGTGATTGAGCAATCTCGAGATCAGTACCCATTTCTCATCCATGGGTCAATAGGACGCCGGGGCAGCAGGAGGCATGTAATGGAACTGAAGTTCAGTCACATCGATGTACTGGTCAAGGATCTCGAGGAAGCCTGTGCTTACTACGCACAGATACTGAACGCCAGGATCTCCAAAACGCTCGTCTGGGAACGAGGTGGTCTGCATGTGCGCTACGCGATTGCGCTGATCGGTCAAGAGCGTTTCATGTTGGTACAGCCGTTGGCAGGGAACCTGAGGGAGCTATTGGACTCCTCGGGCGAAGGGATGATTTATCGCCACTGCTATTCGACGCCGGACATCGAGAAGGCCTATGACGAACTGATGGTCGCCGGTGTTCAGCCAGAAGACGAAAACGGAAAGCCAATGGCCCGCGCGAACCTGCAATCCCCGTCCGGGACACGCATTATCTGGTTGCCCAAGCGCTTCGGGCACTTCTCTATCGAAATCCTGGAAGACAAGGCGCTAGAGGCGTTTGTAGAGGCTGCATTTGCCTGAGTGATGTCGCCAAATAGTAGTTAGGCGTATTAGTTGGAGGAGTTGCAATGACAACAATCGATGTGAAATCCCGATTCGAAGCAAAGCTTCTTCGTCCGGCAAAGCCTGGCAATGATACGTCGTGGGCGTTCGTAGTACTGCCAAGAGACGCGAGTGAACAGCTTCCGAGGCGAGGAAGGACGACAGTTGAAGGCACAATCAATGGGCACCAATTCCAGGCAACCCTTGAGCCGGATGGTCAGTTGAGCCATTGGCTGCAGGTAAGTAGAGAGTTACTCGAAGCCGCAGGCGCGGCCGTTGGGGATATCGTTACACTAGAGCTAATCCCTGTGAAGAAGGAACCCGAGCCTGACATCCCGCCAGATTTTCAGGAGGCACTGGCAGCCACTCCTGAGGCTCGTAAAGTTTGGAACAATACGACGACCATCGCACGAGTAGACTGGATACACTGGATTACTTCAGCCAAGCAACTTAAGACGCGCGCAAAACGAATGGGTGATGCCTGCGATATGCTTGCATCCGGCAAGAAGCAGGTTTGCTGTTTCGACCAGTCCGGCTACTACAGTAAGGCCTTCCGTGCACCCGAGGCAGAAAATTTTTAAATGGAACATTCCGTTGAATACGCCTGACAATGCGTTCAAATCGTTCGCGTCGTTCACCGCGACCGGCTAAAGCCGGCCTTTTAGCTTAATTGTTATGAATGTCTGCAAAGGGTCGTTTTCAACCGGTCGCGACAGGCAGTAATCATCCAATCCGCTCGTCCCAGAGAGATCTCGCGGCCCTAGTCCCGAAACCTTCTCGCCCGTTTAAACCTTCCAAGCTATCCCCATCCGTTGCTGCTCTAGCAGATTCCTCAACAAAACAAAATGATTGCGCCTGGCCATTTCATGACCGACTGGTATTCACCGTGAACGCTAAATTTGCATGTGTCGATATCAGACAAGAAGGCGACGCGAACAGGTAACTGAAACGTCGGACAAGCCGGGTAAGGTGGCGCATCTTTTCATCGAAATAACCACATCACGAAGATGGGTTTGATAAGAACTGCAGCGTTTGAAGGGTGCCACTTTCAGGAAGGCCAGCAGGCAACAATGATGATCTGTTGCCCCTATCAATTCGCTTAAATGTCGATCAGCAGAGAAAAAAAACCAATGATTAGCCCGAACTCCAAGGATTCGAGTGGCCAATTGGCGCAGGGCTTCAAGCCTCGTCACGTAACAATGCTGTCTATCGCCGGAATTATCGGCGCCGGTTTATTCGTTGGCTCAGGACATGCCATTGCAGCTGCTGGCCCAGCAGTCCTACTGGCGTACCTATTCTCAGGCCTGCTCGTCGTTCTGGTCATGCGCATGCTCGGTGAAATGGCGGTGGCCAACCCGGACACAGGCTCGTTCTCCACCTATGCCGACCAGGCAATAGGTCGTTGGGCAGGCTTCACCATCGGTTGGCTGTACTGGTGGTTCTGGGTGCTGGTGATTCCCATCGAGGCACTGGCGGCCGGCCATGTGTTGAACCAATGGTTTCCCCAGATCGATGCCTGGCTGTTCGCCCTGGTGTCGATCATTGCGTTGGTGATCACCAATTTGTTCAGTGTCTCCAAGTACGGTGAATTCGAGTTCTGGTTCGCCATGGCCAAGGTGGTGGCGATCATCGGTTTCATCGGCGTGGGTTTTGCCGTGCTGATGGGCTGGGTTCCCGATCGGGAAGTCAGCGGATTGAGCGGACTGATGGCCGAGCATGGCGGATTTGCCCCCAACGGCCTGTCGGCGGTAGTCGGCGCTTTCATCACCATCATGTTCAGCTTCATTGGTACTGAAGCGGTCACCATCGCCGCCGCCGAATCCGACAACCCGGCGCAGAATATTGCCAAAGCCACGCGTTCGGTGATTTGGCGCATAGGCGTGTTCTACCTGTTGTCGATTTTCGTGGTCATCTCCGTGGTGCCCTGGAACGATCCGCTACTGGCCCAGGTAGGTTCCTACCAGCGGGCACTGGAAATCATGAACATTCCCCACGCCAAGTTCATGGTGGACGTGGTGGTGCTGATCGCCGTGGCCAGTTGCATGAATTCCTCGATCTACATTGCCTCGCGCATGCTGTACTCGCTGGGCCGTCGTGGCGATGCGCCGAAGGCGCTGAAGGCGACCTCCTCCGAAGGCGTGCCACGGGCAGCAGTCATCGCCAGTACCGTGCTGGGCGCAGCGATCACCGTGTGGAGCTACTTCATGCCCGCCGGGCTGTTTGACTTCCTGTTGGCCAGCTCCGGCGCGATTGCCTTGCTGGTGTACCTGGCCATTGCAGTGTCGCAGCTGCGTATGCGCCGGATGCTACGTCGGCAGAATGTCGAACTGACCTTTCGTATGTGGCTATTCCCGTGGCTCACATGGCTGGTGATCGCGTTCATTGGCGCAGCGTTGGCGGTCATGATGATCACCCCGGAACACCGTACCGAAGTGAGCTCGACCATTGGCCTGGCGCTGGCGATTTCCTTTATTGGTCTTGTGACATCGCGTCAGCCTGCGCGGGATGCAAGGGCGACGTCGGTGGGATAAAACCAAGGAGGTACTTGCGCCCAACCTGATACTCCCTATGCCGAGGCTGGGGGGTATTACAAGCTCCTGTGTCTCAGGCCGTAATCGCTCTTTGTGAGGACATGACCACGATGTCATCGAACTCCACCGTGTCCGACGGTACGACTCAATCCGTTGGTTTTCTGCTGTTGGATAAATTCACGTTGATTTCCCTGGCGTCCGCCGTAGAGCCACTGCGCATGGCCAATCAGTTGTCGGGGCGAGAGCTATACCGCTGGCATACGTTCAGCCCCGATGGAGAGCCTGTCTGGGCCAGTGACGGTGTGCCGATCACTCCGGATGCTTCGTGGAACAATCCATTAGTGGCGGACACTGTAATCGTGTGCGGTGGTGTTGGAGTCCAGAGCGTGATTACCCGCGAGCACATTACCTGGCTGCAAGCCTTGGCGCGTCAATCCAGACGGTTGGGAGGTGTGTGCACCGGTAGCTGGGCGCTCGCAAAAGCCGGGCTGCTCGATGGCTACGAGTGCAGCGTGCATTGGGAATTTTTGGCCGCCATGCAGGAAGCTTTCCCGCGAGTCAGCATCAGCGCGAGTCTCTTCACCCTCGACCGAAACCGCTTCACAAGCTCCGGGGGAACAGCGCCGCTGGACATGATGTTGCACCTGATCGGTCGCGATCATGGTCGTGAATTATCCGCTGCCATCTCTGAGATGTTTGTTTACGAGCGCATACGCAACGAACAGGACCATCAGCGCGTTCCGCTCAGGCATGTGCTGGGAACTCATCAGCCTAAGCTGCAGGAGATCGTCGCGTTGATGGAGGCCAATCTCGAGGAACCGATCGACCTGGATAACCTTGCAGAATACGTTGATCTGTCACGTCGACAGCTAGAACGACTATTTCAGAAATACCTTCATTGTACGCCGTCACGCTACTACCTAAGGTTACGTCTTATTCGAGCGCGACAACTGCTTAAGCAAACATCATTGTCGATCATAGAGTTGGCGTATGTGTGCGGTTTCGTGTCCACACCACACTTTTCCAAATGCTATCGCGAGTACTTTGGTGTTCCACCAAGCGACGAACGTTCCAGCTCTGAATTGAGTCGCAAACCTGCAACGCTTGCGACTACGCAGCAATCATCGACCAGACCGCTGACAGCGCTCGACCAGGCACGAAACGAATCGACTTTTGCCAGTGTTCGGATGATTGATCGTTCTGACTTGGCGCAATCATGTTGATCGGCCGTCCCTGCCGTCCCCATTCATCCGTAGTGCATGGGTTTACTCAATAAGATCACGCAGGAGATTTGACGTGCATATTGGTGTTCCTCTCGAAACCCAGACCGGTGAAACACGGGTTGCTGCAACCCCGGAAACCATCAAGAAGCTGATCGGCCAGGGCCATAAGGTCACTGTACAAAGCGGCGCCGGTATTAATGCCAGCGTTGTCGACAGTGCCTATGAAGCGGCAGGCGCAAGCATTGGCAGCGCCAACGATGCGTTTGGTGCAGAGCTGATTTTGAAGGTGGTCGCTCCCAGCGACAGCGAGCTGGCGCTGATTAAAAGCGGCACCGTAGTGGTGGGCATGCTCAACCCGTTCAGCAACGAAACCATCGCCAAGCTGGCCGAATGCGGGATTACCGCCTTTGCCCTGGAAGCCGCGCCTCGTACCTCCCGCGCTCAGAGCCTGGACGTACTGTCGTCGCAAGCCAACATCGCCGGTTACAAGGCTGTGTTGCTGGCCGCTCACTACTATCCGCGTTTCATGCCGATGCTGATGACCGCTGCGGGCACTGTGAAAGCGGCGCGCGTGCTAATCCTCGGTGCCGGCGTGGCCGGTTTGCAGGCCATCGCTACCGCGAAACGCCTGGGGGCGGTGATCGAAGCGTCTGACGTGCGTCCTGCGGTAAAAGAGCAGATCGAATCCCTCGGCGCCAAGTTCGTCGACGTGCCTTACGAGACCGACGAAGAGCGTGAATGCGCCGTCGGTGTCGGCGGTTACGCCCGTCCGATGCCGGCCAGCTGGATGCAGCGCCAGGCCGCCGCGGTGCACGAACGCGCCAAGCAGGCTGACATCGTTATCACCACCGCGCTGATTCCCGGCCGCAAGGCACCAACCCTGTTGAGCGCGCAAACCGTGGCCCAGATGAAACCGGGTTCGGTGGTCATCGACCTGGCGGCGGCCCAGGGCGGCAACTGCCCGCTGACCGTGGCCGATCAGGTGGTTATCGAAAATGGCGTGACCATCGTTGGCCCGACCAACCTGGCCAGCGCCGTGGCGGCTGACGCTTCGGCGCTGTACGCCCGCAACCTGCTGGACTTCATGAAACTGTTGTTCGATAAAGAAGGACAACTGGTGATCAACCTTGAAGACGATATCGTCGCCGCGTGCCTGATGTGCCGCGACGGCCAGATCGTGCGCAAGAACGGCTGAGGATAAAAACAATGGAAGACATGCTGATCTCTGACGGTATCTACAACCTGATCATCTTCGTGCTGGCTATCTATGTCGGTTACCACGTGGTCTGGAACGTGACCCCTGCACTGCACACGCCACTGATGGCCGTCACCAACGCCATCTCGGCCATCGTGATCGTCGGTGCCATGCTGGCAGCGGCTTTGACCGTGACCCCGCTGGGCAAGACCATGGGCACCCTGGCCGTGGCCCTGGCCGCGGTCAACGTGTTTGGGGGCTTCCTGGTGACCCGGCGCATGCTGGAAATGTTCAAGAAAAAAGCGCCTGCGGCAAAAGCTCCGGCAGCCAAAGCCGCAGCAGCCAAGGCTGAGGTGCAGCAAGCATGAGCATGAACCTGGTTACTTCCCTGTATTTGATCGCCTCGGTCTGCTTCATCCAGGCGCTCAAGGGCCTCTCGCATCCCACCACGTCGCGTCGTGGCAACCTGTTCGGCATGCTCGGCATGGGCCTGGCGATCCTCACCACGGTCGGCCTGATCTACAAGCTCGGCGCCGAACTTGCACATGACGGGATCGTCTACGTGATCGTCGGCCTGCTGATCGGCGGCACTGCCGGGTCGATCATGGCCAAACGCGTTGAAATGACCAAGATGCCGGAGCTGGTCGCCTTCATGCACAGCATGATCGGCCTGGCGGCGGTGTTCATCGCCGTGGCTGCCGTGGTCGAGCCGCAGTCGCTGGGCATCGTCAAGCAACTCGGTGACGCGATCCCGGCCGGTAACCGCCTGGAACTGTTCCTCGGTGCCGCCATCGGTGCAATCACCTTCTCCGGCTCGGTCATTGCCTTCGGCAAGCTGTCGGGCGGCTCTTTTTTCATGAAGCAGAAGTTCCGCCTGTTCCAGGGTGCACCGGTACAGTTCAGTGGCCAGCACAAGCTGAACCTGCTGCTGGGCCTGGCCACACTGGGCCTGGGCGTGACCTTCATGCTCACCGGCGACTACACCGCTTTCGCCGTGATGCTGGCCCTGGCCTTCGTGCTCGGCGTGCTGATCATCATCCCGATCGGCGGCGCGGACATGCCAGTGGTCGTGTCGATGCTCAACAGCTACTCCGGCTGGGCAGCGGCGGGTATCGGCTTCTCGCTGAACAACTCGATGCTGATCATCGCCGGCTCGCTGGTGGGTTCGTCCGGCGCAATCCTCTCGTACATCATGTGCAAGGCGATGAACCGTTCCTTCTTTAACGTGCTGCTCGGTGGCTTCGGCAATACGGCGGATGCGGCCGGCCCGGCGGGTTCGAAAGAAGCCCGTCCGGTGAAATCCGGTTCGGCTGACGACGCGACCTTCCTGCTGACCAACGCCGACACCGTGATCATCGTGCCGGGCTACGGCCTGGCGGTAGCGCGGGCACAGCATGCGCTGAAGGAACTGACCGAGAAACTGACCCATCGCGGCGTGACCGTGAAGTATGCGATCCACCCGGTTGCCGGTCGTATGCCTGGCCACATGAACGTGCTGCTGGCCGAGGCCGAAGTGCCTTACGACCAGGTGTTCGAGATGGACGACATCAACTCCGAGTTCGGCCAGGCCGACGTGGTGCTGGTGCTGGGCGCCAACGACGTGGTCAACCCGGCCGCGAAGAACGATCCGAAATCGCCGATTGCCGGCATGCCGATCCTCGAAGCGTTCAAGGCCAAGACCATCATCGTCAACAAGCGCTCGATGGCCAGCGGCTACGCCGGCCTGGACAACGAACTGTTCTACCTGGACAAGACCATGATGGTGTTCGGCGACGCTAAAAAGGTCATCGAAGACATGGTCAAAGCCGTCGAGTAAGTCCTGCCTCAGCACAACACTAAAATGAAGCCCCCCTATCCTGCGAACGTTACGCTTTCGCAGGATAGGGGTGAAGATTTATAGACGAACGCTGGCAAAAGTTGACTCGTTACGTGCCTGGCTCAAAGCTGACATCGAACCGGCCAACGGCGAGAGCACCAATGCTGGCGGCAGCGGTATCATCGCCACCTGCTGCGCGGTATTGGAACCGACGCGCTCGTCACGCGGCGGGATACCGAAGTATTCGCGGTAGCACTTGGAGAAGTGCGGCGTGGACACGAAGCCACAGATCGAAGCCACTTCGATGATCGACATCGGCGTTTGCTTGAGCAACTGGCGCGCACGGACCAGACGCAGTTTCAGGTAGTAACGCGACGGCGAGCAGTGCAGGTACTTCTGGAACAGCCGCTCCAGCTGACGACGGGACACGTCGACATACACCGCCAATTCGTCAAGGTCGATCGGTTCTTCAAGGTTGGCCTCCATCAGCGCGACGATTTCCTGCAACTTCGGCTGGTTGGTGCCGAGCATGTGCTTGAGCGGCACGCGCTGGTGATCCTGTTCGTTGCGGATGCGCTCGTAGACAAACATTTCCGAGATCGCGGCGGACAGTTCACGCCCGTGATCACGGCTGATCAGGTGCAGCATCATGTCCAGCGGCGCGGTGCCGCCGGAGCTGGTGAAGCGGTTACGGTCGAGGGTGAACAAACGGGTACTCATTACGATCCGCGGGAAAGCTTCCTGCATCGCCGCCAGGCACTCCCAGTGCACGCTGCAATCGAAACCATCGAGCAGGCCGGCGCAGGCCAGGGCCCAGCTGCCGGTGCACACCGCGCCGAGGCGGCAGGCCTTACGGGCTTGGCTTTGCAACCAGGACACGTGTTCACGGGTAACCGTGCGCTGAATGCCGACGCCACCGCAAACGATGATCGTGTCCATTGGTGGGGCTTTGTGCATGGAGGCGTCAGGGGTGATTTGCAGGCCATCACTGGCCCAGACCTGGCCGCCATCAACGGTGAGGGTGGTCCAGCGATACAGCTCGCGACCGGACAACTGGTTGGCCATCCGCAGCGGTTCTACAGCGGACGCCAGAGAAATCAGCGTGAAATTGTCCAGCAGCAGAAAGCCGATGGATTGAGGCGCACGGTTCTGGGGTTGGGCCCCGGAGTTGAACGACGTCATCGCGGTATCTCCTCACACAAAGCAGGCGAATGGCCTCAGGCAAAGGCTCTTTTTATTCTCCCATCCAAAAGTTGGTGGGTTTGTTCCTATTCAACCTGCAAAGGTCATACCCAATTACATAACTTTGAGTGGATCCAAAAACGACATCACCCAATGTCTCTATGCTGAGGGTTTTCAGGGCGGGAGCCATAAGGAAAACGCTTGAATTTGAGCCTGCGCTCATCAACGTTGTGCACATTCGTAGCACATACGCGAGAGATATCTATAAACGACAACTTATTTTTCACCGACACCCACATGTCGGTTTTTGAATAAAATAATAACCAATGCCCCGATTTGGGCTGACACAAAGGCCGGTTTGTTCAATCTGAACGCAGGCTAAGGCGACCGTCAGCTTCACGCCCTGAGTAAGTCAGTTAACCTAAATCGAGGTTCTTGAGGAGCGCAGAACCCTGATATTGAAATGTTCGAGCTGTTCATCCTCGACGCTAATGGCGTGCCTCGCGGCGAGCTGCTGCAGCGAGAGGAATTGTTGACCGTTTACCAACGCGGGCGCTCCTTGCCCAGTGCCATGCTCGGCCTGACGCTCAACGGCGATGATGTCGAAGACTCAGGGCTGGCCCGGGATGTGGGCGATATCGATTGCCGCGCCTACCCACTGGAAGGCAGCCTGATGCGTATGCCCACGCGGCCGATCCACCGATTTAATGATCAGGACAGGTTTTCAAGCAACTCCAGCGCCTGATCGAAATCGAAGCACTCCGCTTGCCGCACAACCCGAAGCAACTGCTCGGTCATCCGCGGGTCTGAAGCCAGCCCCTGCAGTTTGAGCAAGGCCGTCAGCGCCTGGGTGTCGCTCTCGGCCAGCAGAGACCGGACGTGGGCCAATTGCGCATGCCATTCGCTGCCCGGTGGCGCGCTTGATGAGTCTGTGGACGATGTCGGTTCGCCGAGCACCGATAAGCCTTCCAGCACCCGTGTCAGGCAACGCTCGACCTCCACCAGCCGATCGGCCAGGTCCTGCTCCACCCCATCGCCCGCCCCATCGTTCAGACACGCCTGCTCCAGCGCGCCGGCTGCACTCGCCACTTCAACAGCACCGATGTTGCCCGCCGTACCGCGCAAGGTATGGGCCAGTCTGACCGTCGCCGAAGAATCGCCTTGACCTCGGGCAGCCAGGAACTCGGCGCAAAAAGCCTGGTGGCTGGAGCGAAAATTGCGCAGCAGGCGCAGATAGAGCTCGACCTTGCCCATGCAGGTGCCCAGGCCCGCTTTCAAATCAATACCGGGAAGGCTGGCTGGCAGGCTCGCCACTGGCACCGTGGTGAGCGGCGAAACGTCGGCCGACATCGCGCCACGGTCAGCTCGTGGATGTATCCACTTGGCCAACGTGGCGAACATGTCGTCGACGTTCAAGGGTTTGCAGATGTGGTCGTTCATGCCGCAGGCCAGCGCGCGCTCACGGTCCCCCGCCATGGCGTCGGCAGTCATGGCGATCACCGGCAGATTCGCCCAGCGTGGCTGCTCGCGTATCTTGCGGGTCGCGGTATAACCGTCCATCACCGGCATCTGGCAGTCCATCAACACACCATCGAAGTCTGCGTCACGCTGCAGTTGCTCGAGCGCTTGCGCGCCGTGAACGGCCAGGCACAGCTCGATCCCGGCGCTCTCCAGCAGTTCACAGGCCAGCTCGCGGTTCAGCTCATTGTCTTCCACCAACAGCAGTCGCGCGCCACACAGGCTGGCCAGGGCGCTGGCGCTCTGGCCGAATTGCTCACTGACCCGGGTATCGGCCTGGGGGATCTTGCCGAGCACCGAGCCCAGCGCCTCAAGCAAAGTGGACGGCGTCACCGGTTTGGTCAGTACCACCGGCAATTGAATGCCGTGCCGACTGGCCTCCTCGCGGGCCTCCTCGCGACCGAACGCAGTGACCATGATCACCGACGGCGTTTGCGCCAGCTTGGCGGCCTGCATCTGCCGCACCGTTTCCACGCCGTCCATGCCTGGCATGCGCCAATCCATCAGCACCAGATCATAGGGCAGCACCTTCGCCTCGGCCTCCACCAGCATGGCCAGTGCGGCCCGGCCACTTTGCGCGACGTCCACCTCCACGCCAAAACTGCGGGCCATGCTGGACAGGATCTCGCGCGCGCTGGCGTTGTCATCGACCACCAACACACGGCTGCCCAGCAATTCGTCGGCGGTCACCATGCGCCGCAAATGGCTGTCGCGCTGCACGCCCAGGCTCACCTCGAAATGAAAGGTGGAACCATGGCCCGGCTCGCTCTCTACCCAAATGTGCCCGCCCATCAATTCCACCAGATGCCGGGAGATGGCCAGGCCCAATCCGGTGCCACCGTACTTGCGGGTGGTGGTGCTATCGGCCTGGCTGAAGGGTTGAAACAGGCGCGAGCATTGCTCGGCGTTCATGCCAATCCCGGTGTCCCGTACCCAGAAATGCAACTGCGCCTGCTCTCCTGCCGAGCCCCGCAGCTCTACACCGAGCACGATCTCGCCCTGCTCGGTGAACTTCGTCGCATTGTTGCCCAGGTTGATCAGCACCTGGCCAAGACGCAACGGATCGCCGATCAAGGCGGTCGGCAGCTCGGCATCGGTGCTGAACAACAACTCAAGGCCTTTGTCCTCGGCTTTCAGGCCAATCATGCTGGCAAAGCCGTCGAGCACGGCTTCGAGGTGGAAGGGAATATGCTCCAGGTGCATCTTGCCGGCTTCGATCCTGGAGAAGTCGAGGATGTCGTTGATGATCACCAACAGGTATTCCGCCGAGCGATGGACCTTTTCGATGTAGTTGCGCTGGCGGTGGTCGAGTTCGGTGCGCAATGCCAGGTAGCTCATGCCGATGATCGCGTTCATCGGCGTGCGGATCTCGTGGCTCATGGTGGCCAGGAAGTTGCTCTTGGCCCGAGTCGCCTCTTCTGCGGCCTCGCGTGCGCGCTGCACCTCAGCCTCGGCGGTCTTGCGGTCGGTGATATCAAAGTACCAATTGGCCCCCATGCCCCGCTCCCCCAGCGTCATCGTGATGGCCGAAACCAATACGTCGACGCGTTCGCCTCCAGCGCGCTGCAGGGTGGTCTCGAAGTTCAGCACTGGACCTTGCGCTGCCGCTGCGAGAAAGCGCTGGTGTGCCTGCGGGTCGACCCAGAACTGCGCCGGATCCGTACCTTCGAGTTCAGCCAGACGAGTCCCGAACAAGCTGTCGAACTGCGGATTACAGTAGGTCGGGCGGCCATCGACGTCCCTGATCACCATGGCCACCGGGCTGCTGTCGAGTACCGCGCGCAACTGTGCCTCGCTGGCCTTGAGTGCCGCCTGCAGATGACGGCGTTCACTCACGTCGCGCACCGAAGCGCACACGCAGACGCCGCCCCCTTCCAGGCTCGGCAAATGCGACAGGCTGATCTCTGCCGAGAACAGACTTCCGTCTTTGCGCACGCCTTGCAAGTCGTCCAGGTTGGCCCCCATCTGGCGAGTGGCGCCGTGGGCCGTGAAGCCCTTGCGCAGCGCCTCGTGGCGCCCGCGACTGGCCAACGGCACCAAACGATCGATGGACTCGCCGAGCAACTCACCGGCGCTATAGCCGAACAGCTGATCCAGTTGACGATTGGTGCGCAGGATCTGCCCTTCGGCATCCACCACCAGCATGCCGTCCGGCGCCGCTTCGATAATCCCGCGATACCAGGCCTCGGTGGCACGCAACGCCGATTGCTGGGTTTCCAGTGCCTGCGCCTGCTGCTCCAGTTGCAGC
The DNA here is from genome assembly GCF_040448305.1 of Pseudomonas fluorescens. Lineage (NCBI taxonomy): Bacteria > Pseudomonadati > Pseudomonadota > Gammaproteobacteria > Pseudomonadales > Pseudomonadaceae > Pseudomonas > Pseudomonas fluorescens. The sequence goes on from NZ_CP148752.1 coordinate 3,861,417, forward strand.
GCCTGTTCCGCCATTTCATTGGCCTGACGCCGGGTTTCCGCCAACAGGGTCTTGACCGCCTGATTGCGCTCCAGAATCGCCATGGCCGCGGCCAGGCGTGGGGTGGCTTCCTGCAACAGCAGCAATTCACGCTCACCCAATGGCTCCAGGCCAGCCAGTTCGAGCACGCCCAGCAGCCGCTCGCCACGCACAATGGGTTGCAGCAGCAGGCAACGGGCCGGGACCTCGCCAAGCGGCGAGCGCAAACGCCAGTATTGCTCCGGCATCGCCTGAAACTGACGCGGCAGGCGATCCACCGCGCACTGCCCCAACAGGCCATCGCCGAACATGACTTGCGCCTCGGGCGGCCGCTCGGAATCGGTGGCATAGCGGCCCATCAGCAGCAGCGTACCGGCGTCCTCCTGTGCGCTGTACAGCACCCCCTGGCAGATTCCGTGCAGGCTGGCCATGCATTGCAGGAACACCTGCGCCAGTTCGGCTGGGGTTTCTGCCTGCTGCAGATCGACCTGCAATTGGGCGGTATGCGCCTTGATCCAGCGCTGACGCTCAAGTTGTTGGGACTCGGTCTGCAGTTTGGCGATGGCCCGCGCCAGATCGCCGGTTTCGTTGTTCATGTCGGTGTGGGGAATCGGTTGATCGAGCTGCCCGGCGGCCAAGTGGTCTACCGCCACTCGCACCCGGTTGAGCGGATTGCGGATCGACTGGCTGACGACCCAGGACAACAGCAACGCCAGCGACAAGCCACCGAACAACAGTACGTAAGTCAGCATGGTGCTGTGTTCGGCAAACTCGGCAATGTCCTTGGCCGTGTCGCGAATCGAGGCTTCCTTGATCTGGGCGATCGCGTACAAAAGGCTGTCGGCCTGTTGGGCAAGTTGCTGGAACTCACTGCTATTGAGCAGCAACAACGCCCTACTCTGCTGGCCCTGGTCGATCAATACAAAGGCTTGGTCGCTATAACGCTGCAACTGTTGCTGCAGCAGGTCGAACTCGGAGAGACGCGCCAGATTCTCCGCACGCCTGAGGGTCACTTTGGCGTGGGCCACAGCCTGCTGCAGGCCTTCGCGGATTTCATGCAGTTGCTGCAGGGATTCGACGCGAATCTGCGCGCTGTCGGTGCCCACCGCACGTTGCAGTGCTTGCATCATATGGGGCAATTGCACACGGGCTTCCTGCAAGTGCTCCATGCCGACCAGTTCCTGCAGGTAGAGGTTCTGCATGTCCTGCTTCAGCGATTGCTGGGTGCGCAGGCTTTGCACGCCGAGCACCAGCACCAACAGCAGCAGCGCTGCAAAACCCAGGATCAGTTTGTGACGCAGCGCGAGGCGCTCAAGCAGGGTGCGCAATCCGGCCATGACCTGTCCTCGTGGACCTGATGAAAACACTGATATAGGGCAGTAACGGGTTCACGGAGTCTGGCCGATACGCTCCAGGGCAGCCCGCTGGCCGGCCATGTCCTGTTCGGTATCGGCGAAGCGCTCGGCAATGGTCTGGAACTGTTCAACGCAGACCAGGAAGGCATCGCAGATGTCCGGGTCGAAGTGCGTGCCTCGCCCCTGACGAATAATCTCGACGGCCTGCGCGTGGGGCATCCCCGCTTTATAGACCCGACGGCTGATCAACGCGTCATAGACGTCAGCCACCGCCATCAACCGGGCGCTGACGGGGATGTCGTCACCCGCCAGCCCCTGCGGATACCCACTGCCGTCCCATTTTTCCTGGTGACTGTAGGCAATCTCCTTGGCCAGGCTGAGGAACTCGGCGCGAATACCGAGCTGATCCTCGGCATGCTGGATGGCGTCGCGTCCCAGCGTTGTATGAGTCTTCATGATCTCGAATTCTTCCTCGGTATAGCGTCCCGGCTTGAGGAGGATATGATCGGGAATACCGATCTTGCCGATGTCGTGCAGCGGCGCCGACTTGAACAGCAACGCGATGGTGTCCTCGGTGAGAAAATGACTGAAACGCGGATGATCACGCAGATGCTCGGCCAGCACCTTGATGTAATGCTGGGTCCGCCGGATATGGTTGCCGGTTTCGTTATCGCGAGTCTCGGCCAGTGAAGCCATGGCCTGGATGGCCACATCCTGGATCGCAATCACCTCGCGGGTCCGGCGCTCCACTTCCCGCTCCAGATAGTCGTTGTGATCACGCAGGAAGTCTTGCGCCGCCTTGAGCTTGAGCTGGGTATCCACCCGCGCCAGGACCAGCGCCGGCCTGATCGGTTTGGTGATGTAGTCGACAGCGCCCAGTTCCAGGCCATGGATCTCATCTTCGGTCGCGGCCATGGCCGTCAGAAAGATGATCGGAATATCGCGGGTACGCGGGTCGCGCTTGAGCTGCTGCGCCACTTCATGGCCGGACAGCCCGGGCATCATCACGTCAAGCAGGATCAGGTCCGGGAGTGTGTCGCCCTGTAGTACGCGCAAAGCCTTTTCACCGCTATTGGCGGCCTTGACCCGGTAGCGATCCTTGAGCAGATCAGTCATCAGCATCAGGTTATCGGGCGTGTCATCGACCACCAGGAGGGTTGGTGGACTGTAATGACGCTGTTCGGCACTCATGGCGGGGGGCTCCCTTGCCAGACATGGACCATCCCAAGGCAACACTTCCACTGCCGCCCCAGCGCAGGAAAGCTTAGCTGCTGTTCTCCAGGGCTGCCCGGCGTCGAGCGGCGCAGCCATTGCCCTCATATTGCGGGTCAATAGTCTGTTTGAGGTATTACCCGGCGCGGACCTTGAATGACTATGACGCCAGGGATTTTCGGTCATCCGGATGGACCCGGCAGCACGACCGCTGCTCCATCCATCAACCGCAACGAGGAGTTTGATAGCTATGGAAAAAGTCATCTATCTGCTGTGGCGTGATACTCAAGTCAGTCCTGATACCTTCGCCCATCGCCTGCGCAGTGAGGTCGCCGGGCAATTGCAGGCACTCGGTGCCCGTGGTGTGCAATTGAACCTGGCCGATGCCGATGTTCTGCCTGCAGCCGGCCTGCGCCAGGAAAACAACCGGCCATTGCCCGATGGCAGCCTGTCGCTGTGGCTGGACAGTGCCAACGGGCCGGCTCGTCGCCCTTTCGACCACTTGATCAGCGCGGCAACGGCGCGCATGGCCGCCTACCTGGTCTGCGAGTCGGTCGCCATCGCCAATACTCGCTTCCCTGCAACGCTCGGTGAGCGTACCCACGGCTTTGCCCAACTGGCCCTGCTGACCCGCCCTCCACGCCTGACCCCCGAGGCCTGGCTGGACATCTGGCGCAACCATCACACGACGGTGGCCGTGGACACGCAAGCCAACTTCCAGTACGTGCAAAACCTGGTGGTGTCGGCACTGACGCATGGTGCCCCACGGATCGATGCCATAGTCGAAGAATGTTTTCCGCCAGCGGCCATGACCGACCCCATGGCCTTTTTCGATGCGGTGGGCGACGAAGCGAAATTCCAGCGCAACCTGGCCGCGATGATGGACAGCTGCAGCCGCTTCATCGATTTCGACAGGATCGACGTGCTACCCACCAGCCAGTACTGCCTGTAGGACCGGGAAATCGTCATGCGTGAAGGCCCCTCACGCGAATTCACTGCAATAGCATGCCCGCCGGCGCTAATGATCACTGCGGCCGCAGCCATTAATTCCATCGGTTATTTGAGTGAGGAGCATTCGTTCTATTGGGCTTGGTACAGGTAGCTAATCTACTGAACTTGAGAAGGAGCAACCTTCAGAAAGGCGCAAGCATATGGACGAAAATCTGATCGAAACCGACTACCTGATCATTGGTGCTGGCGCGACGGCCATGGCTTTCGTCGATACGCTACTCAAGGAAACCAATGCACGCGTCATGATGGTGGATCGACACGAGCGACCTGGCGGGCACTGGAATGATGCCTACCCGTTCGTCCGGTTGCACCAGCCCTCGGCCTTCTATGGCGTCAACTCACGGGAACTGGGCAGCGCAACGAAAGACCAGGCGCAACTGAACGAGGGCTTGTATGAGCTAGCCTCCGGCGCCGAGGTGGTGAGCTACTTCGACCAGGTGATGAATCAGCAGTTTCTGCCGTCAGGTCGAGTCCGTTACTTCCCCATGTGCAACTACACCGGCGACCGCATTGACGACCACCGCTTTACCTCGCTGGTCAGCGGCGCACACCATCAGGTCCGGGTGCACAAAAAGGTGGTGGACGCCACCCATGCCCAGACGGCAGTTCCCTCGACCCACCCGCCCAGGTACAGGGTGGAACCCGGCGTGGAATGCGTGCCATTGAACGACCTGCCGAAGATCCGGCACCCGCACTCTGGCTACGTAGTGGTGGGATCGGGCAAGACCGGGATCGACGCTTGCCTGTGGTGTTTGCAAAACGGTATTGCGCCCGAAAAAATCTGCTGGATCATGCCGAATGACCCGTGGTTGATCGACCGGGCCAACCTGCAACCTGGCCTCGACAGCTTCGAACGAACAATCGGCGGCCTCACGGCACAATTTGAGGCCATCACAACCGCAGACTCGATCCCGGACCTGTTCTCCAGGCTTGAGGCGACGGGCCAGCTCCTGCGCATAGACAAGTCAGTGGAACCCACTGCTTACCGCTGCGCCACCGTCACACAGGCGGAATTACGTGAGCTTCGACGCATCGACAACATTGTGCGCCTGGGGCGGGTGCGAGTGATCGAGCCAACGCGCATTGTGCTCGAGCACGGCAGCATCGCCACGAGCCCGGGTACTCTGCACATTGACTGCAGCGCCAGTGCCATCCCGTCACTGCCTGAAATGAAGGTGTTCGACGGCGGCAAGATTAACCTGTTGATGGTAAGCACCTGCCAACCCTTGTTCAGCGCGGCCTTGATCGCTTATGTGGAAAGCCACCTGGACGATCAAGCGCAAATGAACGCGCTTTGCACCATGGTCCCCCCGCCTCACGTCCCCACGGACTGGATCAGAATGTGGGCGGTCTACCTGGGTAACCAACTACGCTGGGGAGAACATGAAGGCCTGGCCCGCTGGATCAGGCAGTCGCGTTTGTACTTTCTGACGGCGGTGGTCAGGGGCCTGCAGGAAACCGACACCGAGAAACTGGCACAGCTGCATCGCCTCTCTGTCAGCAGGCAGCAGGCTGCGGCGAATCTGCCGCGGTTGCTGGGGTCCATCGCTTGAATTGCAGGAAGCACACATGAACGAACCACACCTCGAAATACTCGACATCAACGGCATCCGCATGCAGGTCGCCATTCAGGGCTCAGGTCCGTTGGTCTTGCTATGCCACGGATTCCCGGAGCTGTGGTACTCGTGGCGCCACCAGCTTGCTGCGCTGGCGGCCGCCGACTATAGAGCGGTCGCGCCCGACATGCGTGGCTATGGCGGCACCGAAGCGCCGGCCGAACCCGACGCCTACACCACACTCCACCTGGTGGGCGACATGGTGGAGTTAGTCAATTCACTCGGCGAACAGCAAGCCGTGATCGTCGGCCATGACTGGGGCGCGCTGGTGGCCTGGAGCGCAGCATTGATGCGGCCCGATCTGTTCCGCGCAGTGGTCGGCATGAGCGTTCCCTTCTCGCCACCGGGGCGCGTGGAGCTCCTGAGCGCGCTGACCTCGCGGGGTATCAGCGACTTCTACATCCAGTATTTCCAGACGCCGGGTGTGGCCGAGGCCGAGCTGCAAAGGGACGTCGAGTCGTCGATCCGGCGCATCTACTTCAATGGCTCGGGTGACGGGCCCGATGGTCCGGTGTTTGGCCGGCTGCAGCCGGGCCAGGGCTTCCTGGGGGGGATGATCGAGCCCGAAACCCTGCCAGCCTGGCTAAGCCTTGCGGATATTGCCTACTACACTCGCGAATTCACCCGCAGCGGATTTCGCGGCGGCTTGAACTGGTACCGCAACATGACGCGCTCATGGGCACTGCTGGCACCCTGGCGCGGTTGCATTATCCGGCAGCCGTCGATGTTCATTGCCGGGAGCCGCGACGCCGTGCTGAAGTTTCCGGGCGCCCCGCAGCAGATCGAAGCCTTTGCGCAGACACTGCCGGGCCTGCACGGGTGTCATATTCTCGAAGGTGCTGGCCACTGGATACAGCGAGAACGCGCGACCGAGGTCAATGAGTTGCTACTGGGCTTCCTGAAAAAACTCTGATCAGGAGGTTCAATTTTTACCCATGGTGGGAGGGCCGGTATGGCACCCCTGAGAACCACACCCGCTAAAGGACGGAACCTGACTGCAGAACTCGTCGCTCGCGTTGAGCGTTTTGAGCCCGATCCCGGACCCGAACCGGGCACGACCGAACACACCGAAGCAGAGTTTGATGCGATGGTGGAGGCACTGTTGTTTGAATACAAACCGCAGGAGCTCTGGATCTTTGCTTACGGCTCACTGATCTGGAATCCAGAGTTCGATTTTTTGGAGAGCCGCAGCGCCACCGCCTTCGGCTGGCATCGATCGTTCTGCCTCAAACTGACGCGCTGGCGCGGCACACGCGAGTTGCCAGCCCTGATGTTGGCCCTCGACCGGGGCGGAAGCTGCAACGGGTTGGCATACCGGCTGCCAACGCAAGACCATTTCAAGCAATTGGGACTGTTGATGGTCCGGGAAATAGACGCAAACCCACCAACCAATGTTCCGCGCTGGATTTCGGTTAAAACCGAGTCCGGGATAGTGCGTGCATTAGCTTTTGTCGCAGCACGCGACGGAATGGCCTATGCCGGAAAGTTGCCCATGGAAAAGGTTGCCCATGTATTGGCTCGCGCAGCCGGGCACTGGGGCTCGGCGGCCCAATACCTGTTCCGGACTGTGACAATGCTCGAGGAGCATGGCATTCGGGACCGAAATATGTGGCGGATACAAAGCCTTGTCGCACAGGAAATCGAAGACTCCCTGCTTGCTGTGCAATAGCCAGGTTGGGCGAGCGCATCCCGCGATGCTCGCCCTTTGAGGGTTATCCACCCGACAAAACCTGTAATGGGTCGATTGCGGTCCATTGTGACCGCTTGAATCCACAGCCAGGAGCGGACATCGAGATAGCAAACCTCAAAGGGGCCGCACACTGACGCTGTTGGTTATTTAAGCAGCGGCCCCTAGAACTTTTCCCTATTTATCGGTCTATGTGAATAGGCACATCCGCTCGGTAAGCGCGAACTCACCTGCTTCCCGCAGCCAGATGATCACACGTCAAAATGTCAATCAGAGGTTGTCTTCGCTCATGAAATTCCATGACCCACGGATGGTGCTCTTCGGCCTGTTCGCGTTCGCGGCAGTGGGCTCGGCATCAGCAACACAGATGAAGACCCCAACCCCTGTTTTCGCAACTGAAGTCGCAGTAGTTCAGGTTCCGGTCCACGCTGCCGGCAACCCTTGGCCGACCTTGGTCAGTACGGCCGACAAGCAGCCAGGGTCGTTGCTTGCCCATGACGACCGATACTGGCATGACGGCCGTTGGCACAATCGTAGAGACGATTGGCGCCGAGACGACTGGCGTAGAGATAACTGGCGCAGAGAGCAAGCCCGCCGAGAAGCAGAACGCCGTCGTGATTGGGAGCGCCACCAGGATCGGGCCATGCGGCACCGCTACGAGGACGATCGCCGCTACTATCGTCGCTAGTGCGACGCTTAGGGATCAATCCGCCTGCAACACGGGCGATGCACCGCCAACTCGCGAAACCAGGACTCAAACCGACCCGAAATGGCAGTGCTCGCCCACCAGGATGTAGACATCAAGCGGAAAACGTCGACGAGGTATGAATCGGATATTTGTTCAGCGCTTCCCAAGTGAAGTCTGACCGTCCGCTTCAGGTCGTTTGCGGCCCTTCGTGACTGGCGGAAACCGGCCAGAAGCACTCATTCAATATCGGATTTTGTTTTGCCTGGCCTACTGGGAGCGATTGAGGCTGGTGTGACATTACGCCCCCAGAATATCTTTTAGTGGAAAACAGCCCCTCGCTCCTCGCCCCTCAGGCCCAATGATAGAATCTTGTTTTGGAAAAGGAGTTTCATCTGTGGAGGCTGGAAAAAAGAGTTGCCCCTATTGCGCGGAAGTCATCATGACTGAAGCCATTTTATGCAAACACTGCCAATCTGACCTCAGACAAAAAATACGCATCCCACCTGGGTGGCCACTGCCGTCAGAAAAGAGAATTGGCCTGGTCAGCAAGATCGTCGCCGGAATCATTATCGCCATTACCTTGTACCTGGCTTTTGGTTTTTATGTCAGCAACACATCGCAAGGCAAGGAAAGAATGCAGGCCCGAGATGCCGCCGAACGATGCCGCGAGGAAGTAGACAGCTACTCCGGCCCAGCAGTCGGGAAAGGCGTAATCGCAGAGGTTTGTCGAAAGCTGGAGGACGAATTCCGCAAGAGTCTGGATCACGCGCTATAGGAAAAGCCGATTACGAAGCCCGCCATTAAGCGGGCTTTTTTTGCCTTTTGCATCAGGCAGAAATCGACCAAAAGCAGTCGTTGCACTGTTGCCCTGGCTTCGAATCTTCAGGAGTACTGCAACCGACAAGGAGTAGATGACCGTGCCCCTTAAAACCGCAGGATTTGCCGGCGCCTGAAAACGCATATTGCCAGGCGTTGACTACGTCTGTGAGTTCCTCGTCTGGCTTGTCATTGCTCGAATCAAAAGTACCGTCATGATCCCGTGCAATACGACCACTGGCCACAATAAAGCCCCACTCGACTCCCCTGAGATACCAACGTAGGCGAGATAAAGCGTAGCGGCTGCGTTATAGATCAACATCCCGAGCATTGCTGGTCCGGGCCAGCAGGCGATGGCCAATGCGATGAGGGTGATGCCGGCCAAGGGGACGATGACGCCCGTCAGTTCGATGCCAAGCAGAAGTTGCCCGACCAGCGATGGGACAAGTAAGAGCGCCACACCAGTGGCTGCCTCGATGATCGCGGCGAAAACAAGCAGTCCTTTCATCACATGGGCGCTCCGTCCCGGGCTGTATAGGTGCAAGACTGGACGGCCCTGGGGAATTGGTTAATCCGATTGCTACTAAGCCTTAGTGCTTATCGTGATTAGTCTTGGTGGAAAGTTCCGGTACAGCAGCAATACTCCACTCGGCCGCGAAAACTATTCGCAGTATAGCGTGGGGCAATAAGTCATGAACTTAAGCGTCTGCGAAGCGAAAGAATCTCGACTTTCGTTAATCAAGCGATGCATTCGCCAGCCGCTATTGCACTTTCTAATCGCCGGTTTTGCACTCTTTGTGTTGTACGGAGGTTTACACCGCTCAACCCTTGATCAAGATCCGCAACGCATCGAAATCACCCCAGAAGTTATTCAGCGGATCGCGATTTCCTGGCTGGCGCGATGGCAACGACCCGCATCGGAGCAACAGTTGCAGGGCCTGATTGAGGAGTATGTGAAAGAGGAAATCCTCTATCGCGAAGCACTGAAACTTGGCCTGGATAAAGACGACACTATTATTCGCCGCCGACTGGCGCAAAAAATGGATTTCCTCGCCGAAGATGTAGCGTCACTTCGCGAGCCGGCACCCGGTGTACTTGAGGCCTGGTACAACCAGCATCAGGACCAATATGCTCCGCCGCCACTTGTGACCTTCCATCATTTGTTTTTCGCCTTGGACAAACGTGGTGCGGATGCGCAAGCGCAGGCTCAGTCCGCACTCAGTGGGCTGTCTGACAAGAACAGTGGTGAAGGCGATGCATTCATGTTTAAAAACGCCTACTCAGAACAATCCCAGGATCAGGTGGCGCGGGTCTTTGGTTCAACGTACGCCATTTCATTGTTCAAGCACACGCCAGGTAGCTGGGTGGGGCCTGTGGAGTCGGGTTTTGGCTGGCACCTGGTGTGGATTGATGCGCTGGCCAAATCACCTCCTCCGCCCTTCGAAGCAGTGGCCCAGCAGGTCAAGTCCGATTGGTTGTCCGAACAACGCAGCGCATCGAAACGCGCAAATTTCGATGCACTGAAAGCACGCTATGAGGTCGTGCTGATGGTACCTGCTTCCGCCGGTGCGATTGCCGCCACACACAAGGAGCAGCCGTGATGCGGTGTACGGTATGGCTGCTGTTGGTGCTCTGGTTCGTGGGGCTGACGGCCATGGCCCATGAGTCGCGCCCCGCTTACCTGGAACTCAACGAAACGGCCGCCGGGCGCTATGACGTACTCTGGCGCACGCCTGTGCTTTCAGGCATGCGGTTGCCGATTGCGCTCCGGTTTGCCGAAGGTGTGCGTACTGTCGTTGAGCCCGTGGAAAGCGAACTGAACGATTCACTGATCGAGCGTCGGGTCATTGATGCCGGCCCCGCAGGACTGGTCGGGCAACGTATTGAATTCATCGGCCTGCAAGCGAGCATCACCGATGTGCTGGTGCGTGTCTCGCGCCTGGACGGCAGTCTGACGACCACCCTCGTCCACCCTGCGCAACCCTGGATAGAGATCGCGGCCACGCCGGGAACGTTTTCGGTGGCCGGTGCATTTCTGGTTCATGGTATCCAACACATCCTGGTGGGCTTCGATCACCTGCTGTTCGTCTTCGCTCTCCTGCTGCTGGTGGGTAATGGCTGGATGCTGGTGAAGACCATCACCGCATTCACCCTCGCCCATTCCGTCACTCTGGCACTCGCTACACTGGGTGCGGTGCGGCTGCCCGGTCCTCCTGTGGAAGCGACGATTGCGCTGAGCATTCTGTTGCTGGCAGTGGAAATCGCCCGCAAGAACCGTGACGAAACCAGTTTCACCCTCCAGTGGCCATGGGTGGTGGCGTTCTGTTTTGGCTTGTTGCATGGCTTCGGTTTTGCCGGTGCGCTGGCGCAAATCGGTTTGCCGCAGCGTGATCTGCCGCTGGCGCTGCTCACCTTCAATGTCGGCGTCGAGATCGGCCAGCTGATGTTCATCGCCGCCGCGTTGAGCCTGCGCGCACTGTTGCTGCGTTGTCGACTGCCACGGCCCGCGGTCCTGTATGCCCGACCGATTGCTTCTTACGGGTTGGGTACGCTGGCTGCCTTCTGGTTTTTCCAAAGAGTCTCGAGTTTCTTGTCCTGAGTTGCGCCCTGTCATTGCCGTATTCCGGAGACGTGGAATATGAAAAACCCTACACACTTCACCGCGCCAACACTGCTCGGTTGCGCAGTGTTAACAGTCAGCGCGCTGGCATTGGCAGAGGGCAACCCGGATCGCGAGGTTTACTTTGGCCAGACGCACTCGCACACCTCCTGGTCGATCGATGCCTACCTGATCGGCAACCACCAGGTCGATCCCGAGCAGACGTACCAATACTCACTTGGGATGCCGATCAAGCATCCAATGGGGTTTGAAGTGCAACTCAAGGGTCGCCCGCTGGATTTCCATGGCGTGACCGACCACTCGGAATACGTGGGCGTGATTGCCCTGGCCAACGATCCGAAGTCAGACTTCAGCAAGCTGCCCATCGCGCAAAAGCTGATTGTCAAATCCCCGGAAGATTTCAACCGGGTGTTCAAATGGATCGCTGGCAGCTTGAGCCACCCGATCAAGGAGCTGATTGATCCGAAGGTTGCCGGCAGTATCTGGCAGCAGAGCATCGCCATCGCCGACAAATACTACAAACCCGGTAAGTTCACTACGTTTGTCGCCTATGAATGGACCTCAGCCCCCAACAATCAAAACATGCACCGCAATGTGTTTTTCCGCGACTCGAAGAAGGTGCCGGACCTGCCCTTCACGGCCCTCGATTCGGACAAACCGGAGGATTTGTGGGGCTGGATGGACGATCAACGTAAAAAAGGCAACGAGGTGCTGGCGATCTCCCACAATGCCAACCTCAGCAACGGCCTGATGTTTGCGGTGGACGTAGATGACCGTGGCCGCCCCATTGATGCCGCCTGGGCCGAGACGCGGATGCGCAATGAATCCCTCACCGAAATTCACCAGGTAAAGGGCACCTCGGAAACCCACCCCGAACTATCGCCGACAGACGAATTTGCCAATTATGAAATCATGAATTTCCTGCTTGGCATCGACAACAGCACATCGAAACTCAATGGCAGTTACATCAGGCAAGCCTGGCAAAACGGCATGGCTTTGCAGCAAGCTCGTGGATACAACCCTTACAAAATGGGCGTGGTCGGCGCCAGCGACTCGCACAATGGAGTAATTCCTTATTCGCAGAGCTACAACTTCGGCTCCCACGGCTTTACCGACAGCACCCCGGCGGCGCGCCTTTCCGGCAAACAGAACTCAGGCTTGTTGGCCTTGCAAACCAGCACGTCCGGTTTGGCCGGTGTCTGGGCCGAAGAAAACACCCGTGAATCGATCTTCGATGCCATGAAGCGTAAAGAAGTCTATGGCACCAGCGGCGTGCGCATCCCCGTGCGCATGTTTGGTGGCTGGGGCTTCGACAGCAGTTTGTGGAATGAAAAAGACTGGGTGCATGCCGCCTACGCCAAGGGCGTTCCCATGGGCGGCGACTTGCCGGCAAAACAGGGTAAACAGACGCCGTCCTTCGTGGTGTGGGCGGTCAAGGATGTCGACGATGGCAACCTCGACCGAATCCAGATCATCAAGGGCTGGACCAAAAACGGCCAGACCTTCGAGAAGATCTACGACGTCGCCTGGTCCGGTGATCGCCAACTGGACCAGGCCACCGGCAAAATCCCACTGGTGGGCTCCACGGTCGATGTTTCCAAGGCGACTTACACCAATACCATTGGTGCCACCGAGCTGAAAAAAATCTGGGTCGATCCGGATTTCGATCCGGCCCGGCACGCGTTTTACTACGCTCGCGTGCTACAGATTCCGACCCCGCGCTGGAGCACCTATGACGCGGCCAAGCTGCAAGTACCGCCGCCGGCCGACGTCTCGGCCACCGTCCAGGAACGTGCGTGGACTTCGCCGATCTGGTACACGCCGACAGTTGAGGACAGCAAGCTTGTCGCTGCTGGCAAAACCATCGATCAGCTGAAAACCGAAGGAGCCAAAGCGCTCACTAACGAGCAGTTGCAAGCCTATGTGGTGGGCAAAACCATCAAGGTGCGCAATACCGTCACCGGCCAGACGTTCGAGATCGTCTATGGCACCGAAGGCCAACGCCTGGTCACCAGCGTCGATGGCAAGCCGCCTACGCATGGGGAATACCTGAACATGCTGCATGACGGCCAGTTTGGCGTGCCGGCCAACTATGAAATCAAGGACGGGCATCTAGTGATAACACTCGGCGGCACACCCTTCGAGGCCACAGTATTCGAGCAAAACGGCAAATACATGGCGGCTCGCAGCAACGAGTTCGGCTATGTGAATTATGAGGTTGAGGAGGTCAAGTAGCGCCGAAGCCAGCACCGATGTTCTGCATACATCGGTACTGGCAGATTGACGCGAACCGATATTGCCGTAGTTCAGAAAAAAAGCTGTTCGCGAATCGGCCCCAATGTACTTATTCAGACATTGATACTTGAATAGGCGCTGTTACCGAAAGCAGTCATCGATGGTAGTTCGCTTTGGGTCGGATACAGCCCTTCACGACAGGCAGCAATCGGCCAGAAGCCGTCAGTTGACGGAGCAATAACAAATGAGTAGCTATGCTTGTTTTGTTGCCAGACTCTGATAGCAACATCGTGAAAGGAGGCGTTTGAGATGCAACTCATCACGTTGAAAATCGATAAGCCGGATGTGACGAACTTCATTTTGGGTCAGACGCACTTCATCAAGTCCGTCGAGGACATCCACGAAGCGCTGGTGAATGCCGTGCCAGGTATCCAGTTTGGCGTGGCCTTTTGTGAAGCCTCTGGCAAATGCCTGGTGCGATGGTCTGGCACCGATACCTCAATGATTGAACTGGCACAGAAGAATGCGAAAGCCATCGCCGCAGGCCATAGCTTCATCATTTTCCTGGGTGATGGTTTCTATCCGCTGAACGTGTTGAACACCATCAAAATGGTTCCAGAGGTCTGCCGTATTTTTTGTGCAACAGCCAATCCAACCGAAGTGATTCTCGCCGAGACGCAACAAGGGCGAGCAATCCTGGGCGTAGTGGATGGCTTCTGTGCCCAAGACATTGAAGGCGATGAAGACATCCTGTGGCGCAAGAACCTGTTGCGGCAGATTGGCTACAAGCTGTGAATGGCAAAGCGAGCACGCTCGGCCCTGCGTACCCTGCACGGGGTGCTGGCCTGACGCCTATGCAGGGTGCCCTGCCACCAGGCATCACTCCCTGTCGAGCGCATCGATGATAGGGCATACGGCCCCGCCGCCGCTTGCATCGCATTGCCGCACCAGTCCACCCAGCACCTGCTGCATTGCTGCAAGGTCGGCCATCTTTTGCTCGATCAGGGCCAGCTTGCGCACGGCCAGTGCCCGAGTCTCGCTACAACTGCAGGCCGCATCCAGTGTCAGCAGTGCACCCACCTCATCCAGCGTGAATCCCAGCGCCTGTGCCCGTTTGATAAAGCGCAGCCGTTTGACCTGCTCCGGTAGATAGCACCGATAACCGACGAGCGGCTTTGGCGGCTCATCCAGCAAGCCGCGTCGCTGGTAATAACGAATAGTCTCGATGTTCACGCCGGCAGCTTCCGCCAACTTGCCGATACTCATTCCTGTCGCCATCACGCGCCCCTTGATTCCGTACCTGGGTACGGAGTGTAGAGTGACTCCAGGTTAGAAACCATCAGGTTCGACGTGCGGAACATGACTTGTGCGGTATGTCCGATCACGGTCAAGAGATCGCTGGAGCAGCTGCCCGACGTGAGTACCGTCAAGGTCGATTTAGCCGAGAGGATGGCCATCGTCACCTATGACCCCGATAAAGCCGATCCCGAGGCGCTGACCAAAGCGACGACGAATGCAGGCTATCCCTCCACCGTGCACAAATGAGGCAGCCATGAGTCCCGTCATCCTCGAATCCGTGCTGACCTGCCCGCATTGCAGCTTCGCCAAGCAGGAGGCCATGCCCACAAATGCCTGTCAGTTTTTCTACGAATGTGACAATTGCAGGACTCTGCTACGCCCAAATCCCGGTGACTGCTGTGTGTTCTGCTCGTTTGGCTCGATGAAGTGCCCGCCGATCCAGGAGCAGCGCGGATGCTGTGGCATTCGCACGAATGTTCCTCCACCTGGGGGAAATCCCGTTTTCGGGGGGGAGATTCAGGGTCAGCTTTCGTCTGCAGGAAGTAGCCTGGAAGGTAGCGCAAAAGGCCCCAGGCTTGCGGACAAGCGTCTTTCACTCAAATGGCTTGATTATTGCGTTATTGCTCATACGAGCTCCCAACTTACCAGGCACCCATGTAAAAGCAGCGGTTATGGGAGGTGTGTCATGTGGAATCAACCTCTGATGCTTGTGGTGATCTACCTTACGATCACCCTCAGCATCGGCTGGTTGTGGTCCATTGCTGTCCTGTATTGGCTTTGAACCAATGGGAAAAGTGAATCACCACCTGATTTTATAAACACAGATGACCGGCAGCTATGGCCAAAAGCAGACGCCCGATGATTTTTTGCAAAACAGAGCGCCCGCTCACCGCTACGACGCTGAATCGCCCCACCCTTCCAGGACGTTTAATGCATCAGTCGTCGTTGTCGTCGCGATCGCGGTAGCGACGGTGATCGCGATCATAGTCACGAGAATCATAGCCACGACGATCATAGTGGCGGCCATAACCTTGATCATCGTCATCCCTTTGGTCGTAACCACGTCGATGATCATGGTCGTGATATCGGCCGTACCTTTCTCCATCATCCCAGTGAGGGCCACAGCCTCCCAACAACAAGAAACTGAAAATGGCCAGGATCGTGATGACTGCGCGATTCATAGGAACGTCCAAAACATCGGGGGTATTGAATGGTTATGGCTGCTGGAAATCTTCATCCGGACAACGTTCAGCCGTAACTGTGACCACTGACTAACTTAATGATTCCGTTGAAAAATACAGACAAGTGATGGTCACACTCGTGAACTAATAACCCTTTGACCTGTCGACCAGATTCAACAAAGACATCCCCTCACTCTCTCTTCGCAGGTTCTCGACTATCACCGCCACACCCCCTTCAATCTGCACATCGCTTCGCGAACGACAGGCTATCGCCATGACAAAACGGCAATGTTCGAAGGAACCAGAAAGCAAACCGACGACTTGATGTGGCCGTCATCGCTTCCAGTCATGAACCCGGCTCGTCGTCCCAATATGCGAAGAAACTGTCCTGCTACGCCCATGGCATCGCGCCCGGGATACCTACTATAGGACCGCCACCCCTGCCCAATCAGCAGGAGGCAGTTACCTATACCGGATGCACAAATTGCGCACCGCCGTACAGCACGGATTGGAGACAACAATGACAAAAGTCGCCGCAACCCAAGACGCTCCTTCACCCCTCACCCCCTCCGCACCCGCCATTATCCGGTCGTCAGTGCGCCAGCATTCGATCAAGGTGCAGATTTGCTCCCCCGCCATCGGTGCCGAGCTCAGCAACGTCAACCTGTCCGACGCTGCCCAGGATCCCGAACTGATCGCAGAAATCAGGGCGCTGTGGCTGAAGCACAAAGTACTGTTCTTTCGCGACCAGGACATCACCCCCCTGGAGCAACAGCACTTCGCCGCGCAATTCGCTGAGCTGGAAGCCCATCCCCTGGCGCCGAGCCATCCGGAGGCGGACAAGCTGCTGATGCTGTATCGCAATCTCGATCCGGACAAACCCAAGAGCTATGTTGAAAAGGCCAGCCGCGAAAACCTCTGGCATGCCGATGTCACCTACAAGAAGGCGCCGCCCCGCGGAGCGGTATTGCGTTGCGAGATGGGACCGGAGGCCGGCGGCGACACCCTGTTTTCCAACATGGTGATGGCTTACGAAAACCTGCCGCAGGCCATCAAGCAACGAATCGACGGCCTGTACGCAAAACATGGTGCCGAGCAGACCTTTGGCGCCCAGTTGCCACGCGAAGAACGTCATGCGATGGCCGCGAAGAACCCTGCCGCTGAACACCCGGTGGTGCTTACCCATCCAGAGACTGGCGAAAAGGTCTTGTTCGTCAACTCCGCGTTCACCACCCACTTCTCGAATTTCTTCAACTTCGAGAATATCCGCTACGGCCAGGACTTCATGCCAGAGGCTCATCACCTGATGAACTACCTGATGTCTCAGGCCGCCATTCCGGAGTACCAGGTACGTCTGAAGTGGCGAACCAATACGGTTGCCATGTGGGACAACCTGCAAGTCCAGCACTACGCGGTAGCTGACTACGGCAATGCGCCAAGAAAGATGCTGCGCGCGACCCTCGCGGGTACCCCGCTCACCTGATCCGAACAGTCTCCCCAGATAAACCGGGGCACCCGACCAGCAGAAATTGTCGGGCGGCCTTGGCTGCCGACGAAAACTCGATCTGAACCGCATCATTGGAGAAATGACATGCTCTATGAACACGTCGACACCGCAGTCATCGATGGCGAATCGCTGCCGTGGATACCCTTTACGCCCTACGCCGAAAACGTCCTGCTCAAGTACTTCAAGCTTGACCCGATCCGCGGTGAATGGATCGTCATGATGAAGTCGCCGATCGACATGCAACTGCCCAAGCACCACCACACGGGTACGGTGATGGTCTACACGATCGAAGGCCAATGGAAATACAAGGAGCATGACTGGATCGCCGGCCCTGGCAGTATCGTGTATGAGACTGCCGGATCGACTCACACGCCTGAAGTCGTCAGCACGGGAAGCACAGACGGCTATGTGCTCACCCTGGTTCAGGTTAATGGCGATCTCGCGTTCCTGGACGGCAACGACAACATCGTTGCCCTCGAAAACTGGAAGTCTGGATTGCATCGCTATCTTGCTTATTGCGAGCAGCATGACATCGCGCCGAAAGACCTGACGGCATTCAACTGATCCGGATTTCATAGGAAACCCGGCGCCTCTGGTTCAAGGGGCGACCGGGCCAGGTGCCGGATAGCAATCATTCAGGGGAGGGAAACAGGCTGTGTCGGGTCGCGGTCTTGACGCGAAATCTGACCCGGGCCTGGCCGCCTGCTCGCTCCCCGATCACAGACAAGCGAACGGAGCGATGCCATGAAAGGCCTGATGATGCAAAAGCAGCTTTTGATTTCTTCACTCATTGAACATGCCGACCGCCATCACGGCGATAGGCAGATCGTATCCCGTCGGGTGGAGGGCGATATCCATCGCTACACCTTCCGCGACTGCCACCGCCGCGCGCGCCAGCTGGCCAGCGCGCTGACCCGCCTGGGCGTCAAGCCTTCCGAACGGATCGGCACATTGGCATGGAATGGCTATCGGCACCTGGAGTTGTACTACGGCGTTGCCGGCATGGGTGCCATTGTGCATACCATCAACCCTCGTCTGCATGAAGACCAGGTCGCCTACATTGCCAATCACGCCGAAGACCAGTACATCTTCTTCGACTTGACCTTCTTGCCGCTGATCAAGGTCATCGCCGGGAGCTGCAATAAGGTCAAGGCGTTCGTCGCCATGACCGATCAGGCGCATATGCCCAAAGATGCCGGCATCGACAATTTGCTGTGCTATGAAGACCTCCTTCAACAGGGATCCCCTGACTACGCCTGGCCGATTTTCGACGAGGATGCCGCCAGTACGCTCTGCTACACCTCTGGCACGACGGGCAACCCGAAAGGGGTTTTGTACAGTCATCGCTCGTCGGTGCTGCACACCTATGC
This sequence comes from Pseudomonas fluorescens, assembly GCF_040448305.1. NCBI lineage: Bacteria > Pseudomonadati > Pseudomonadota > Gammaproteobacteria > Pseudomonadales > Pseudomonadaceae > Pseudomonas > Pseudomonas fluorescens. Next base: position 3,880,032 of record NZ_CP148752.1, read on the forward strand.
GGCCGCGCTGCCGGACGCCCTGAATTGTTCGGCGCACGACGTGATCCTGCCCGTTGTGCCGATGTTCCATATCAACGCCTGGGGACTTCCGTACATCGCGTGCATGGTCGGGGCAAAGCTTGTATTTCCCGGACCTGCCCTGGATGGAGCATCGCTGTTCGAACTGCTCGAAGCCGAACAGGTGACACTGTCCGCGGGTGTCCCGACCGTGTGGCAAAGCCTTCTTGGTCATGTGGAAAAAACCGGCCGGCAGTTCTCCAGCATGAAACGCAGCATCATTGGTGGTGCCACCTGCCCCCCGTCCATGCTGCACACATTTCAGCAAACCTACGGTGTAGCGGTATTGCACGTCTGGGGGATGACGGAACTGAGCCCTATCGGAACCGTCGGCACCCTGAAGGCCAGGCACGTCGAAATGTCCCCGGCAGAGCGTTATGCGGTGCAATCCAAGCAAGGCCGAGCGGTGTTTGGCGTCGACATGAAGATCGTTGACGCTGATGGCATGGAATTGCCTTGGGACGGCGCCACCTCAGGTGAGCTGTTGGTGCGTGGGCCATGGGTGGTGCGCGATTATTTCAGGAACGAAGCAAACAGTTCGCCGCTGCTCGAGCACGCAGGCCAAGGGTGGTTCCCAACCGGCGATGTAGCGACCATCGATGTCGATGGCTTCATGCAGATCACCGATCGCAGCAAGGATGTGATCAAGTCGGGTGGCGAATGGATAGGCTCCATCGAACTGGAAACCATTGCGATGGCCCATCCGGCAGTCTCCCAGGCGGCCTGCATCGCCGCCAAACACGCCAAGTGGGACGAACGCCCATTGCTGATCGTCGTCAGGAAGCCGCAAGCGACACTGACGCGGGAAGAGCTGCTCGCCTTTTATGAAGGCAAGATCGCGAAATGGTGGACGCCGGATGATGTGATCTTTGTGGATACGATTGCGTTGGGCGCTACGGGCAAGGTCCAAAAGAACCGTCTTCGGGAGCAGTTCGGTGACCATCTGCTGGTCAAGGCTACCGGCTGAGCAAGTGCATGCACTGTGCGTGGCCGCGAGTGATCGCGACCGCGCACAGTGCACTCGTTTCTAGCGCTCCAACTGCTCGAGAAACGTCAGGAGCAATTCATTAACTTGATCGACGCTTTCTTCCGCGGCGCTATGGCCCACGCCGGGTAGCAATACCTTCTTCTGTAGTCCGGGCAGATAAGTATCGAGCTGTTCGTAGAGCGCGCGGATTTCGATCGGCTCCAGCGAAGGGTCGGCGGCACCGCCAATGAACAGGCTCGGCTGGCGTACCACTGCACCGTCGAGAAACGCGGTGATCTCCCAATTCCGGTCACGACAGCGGTAGTAGTTCAAGGCACCGGTAAACCCTGTGCGCGTGTATTCAGCGACGTAGTAGTCGAGCGCCCGCGCGCTCAGCCATGACGGGAACTCGCCCTTGGGCTCAGTGAACGCGTTGAGAATGGGCTCACCAGGCTCGACGAACAGCCGCCAGCGTTCAGCCCCGACAGCACTGCCGGAGATCGAGTAGAAGACGCTGCGCAAGGTCTTGCGCGGATCGCTGACCAACTCGCGGTCCGGCTTGTCGAGCTGCTGGAAATACAGGTGGTGATACACCCTGCCCTTCGCCATTGCCTGCAAACCTACAGTCGGTTTGACCTTGCCGCGCGGTGGCACCGGCGTATTGAGCATCACCAGGCCACGGAACAGGTCCGGCCGCAGCATCGCCGCCGCCTGGGCCACCCAGGCGCCCAGGTCGTGCCCGATGATCACCGCGGATGTTTCGCCCAGCGTCGCCATCAAGCCGACCATGTCGCCGACCGCCTGACTCATGTCATAGGCTTCAATGGCATCGGGGCGATCGGTTTGGCCAAAACCCCGTTGATCAGGGACCACGACTCGATAGCCGGCCTCAGCCAACACCGCGATCTGGCGCCGCCACATGTACCAAAGGTAAGGAAAACCGTGCAGCAGGATGACGAGAGGACCTTGCCCCTCATCGATGTAATGCATGCGAATGCCGTTGAGTTCGGCAAAGCAGTGGTTGAATGCATCCGGGTCGTCAGCGTCCACCTGCGTCCTTGCCGCGAGTGGCTGACCGATACCTGTAGCGGTGCGGGTGTCCATTATCTACCTCCAGCTTTGTTGTCATTGTCGGCGTGAAGGTAGCCCTGAGCGGCTGTCCTGCACTAAGCTTCTCAGGACACAATCTGGTGAAACTGGGACACGAGGCCAAGCATGTATACCTTGACGCGAAGCGCCAGCCTTACCGACTTTGAGCAAGTTGCCCGTTCAGTGGGGCTCGATCCATTTCGCATGCTGCGCATGACCAGGCTACCGGCCAGTGTCCTAGACGATCCGAACATCATGATCAGTAGCGATTCGGTAGGCTGGCTGCTGGAGGAGTCAGCCCGCCTGTCCGGCCATGAGTCCTTCGGACTGCTGCTCGCGGAAACCAGGCACCTTTCCAACTTTGGCTTGCTCGCGCTACTCATCCGCGAGGAGCCAACGCTTCGCGCAGCCTTGCAATCGTGCTTTCGCTATACGCGCTTGCATAACGCCGGTGTGCAATTGTGGCTCGAGGATGTAGGCGACCTGACCCTGCTGCATGTGGGTGTGAACATGCAGGGCCATCATGGCGTCTGGCGCCAGGCGATTGAACAGGCAACCGGTATTATGCTTCGGACGTTGAGCATTCTGAGCGGCCATACCTTCCGGCCGGTAAGGGTCAGTTTCACTCACGACCGACCTTCCAGCCTGGAAGTGCACCAGCGCGTGCTGGGATCAACTATCGAGTTTTCCCAGGAATTCAATGCCATCGTTTGCCGCAGGCGCGACCTGGACATGCCTATTCCCATGGCCGACCCCGCGTTGCATCGCGAGGTGAAGCGATCGCTGGACATGCAGTTGGCCAACCTGCGCGACGAACCGGCGCAGCGGGTACGCCAGATCGTCAAGATGCTGCTGCCAAGCGGACTGTGCTCTGTCGATGGCGTGGCCCAGCATCTTGGCATGCACCGACGCACCCTTAACCGACACCTGGCGGCCGAGGGAGAGAGTGTCACGACGATCATCAATGCCGTACGCGCCGAACTCGCCGAAGAGTATCTGGCCAACAGCAAGCGCCGATTGTATGAAGTCGCCGAACTCCTCGGCTTTTCCTCTGCCGGTGACTTTTCACGCTGGTTCCGCAGCCGTTTTGGCAAGACACCCTCGGCTTGGGCCGTCTCCTACCGAGCGAGCAAGACGGCATCCAGCCCCCTATCGCTTGAGTAAAAAAGCAGGTTAATGGCCGACTCAAGCCTGTTGGCCAGCCACATTGCCAGAGCCTCGCACACCCGACGTATCTGACCCCGCCATCCCTGCGCAAGCGTCCCAATACGCGAAGATTCTGTCCCACAATGCTCCTTGCATGACTCTCGTACAACCTACTATGGGTCAGTGGCCCCTGCTCCGTTGATGGGGGCCACAACACCTACCGGATACACGTAGACCGCCCAGGATCCTGGGTCCTTGATGGCTCCAGCGGTTCGTGAATTCGGGTCCAGCAACCAATTCGATGGTGATGCAAAAAATACGATCCTGGATCTGATCGCGCCACTTGCAGTCCTCCACCGGGATCTACGCGCAAGCCACGCAAACGTCATCAGAACAGCACCCGATCGCGCAACACATCTTCAATGGAAATGAAACGTCACCATCGGCCGAGGGAAGTCCTACGCATGCCCACGCTTGTTCGCGCCGCCGTTTTGACCAAATACCTGGAAGTTACCCAGGACCTGGGATTCAACCCGCACGACGTCATGGCAGTCGCAGGCCTGAACAAGGCTCAGCTGCAAGACCCCGAATCCCGCATCCCCATCGATGCCGCCGTGCGACTGCTGGAAGATTCGGCCACCGCCAGCGGTTGCCAGACCTTCGGCCTGAGCATGGCCGAGTCGCGCCAGCTTTCGGACTTCGGCGTGGTCAGCCTGCTGCTCAGTCATCAACGCACCCTGCGCGAAGCGTTGCAGGTGATGGTGCGCTACCGTCATCTGATGAACGACTCGCTGGCCATCTTCGTTGAAGAGTGCGGCAAGATGGTGATCGTTCGTGAAGAGATGGTCACCGAGTCGCCGATGCCCAGTCGCCAGGCCACGGAACTGGCCATTGGCGTGACGTTCGGTCTGTGCTCGGCCCTGCTCGGCTCACACTGGCGCCCTTACAGCGTCAACTTCATGCACCAGCCGCCGGACAACCTATACCTGCATCGGCGGGTGTTCGGCTGCAACCTGGAATTCGGCAGCGAGTTCAACGGCATCGTTTGCCCTGCCGCCAGCCTCGATATGATCAACCTCAATGCCGACCCGACCATGGCCCGTCATGCCCAGAGCTACCTCGACTCGCTGCAAAGCCCCGAGACCACCTCGACGCTGTTCGAAGTGCGCAAGGCCATCTACCTGCTGTTGCCCATGGGCCGCGCCACCATTGAGCAGATCGCCCAGCACCAGGGGATGAACGTGCGCACCCTGCAACGTCGCCTCAAGGACCATGGCTGTGCCTTCAGCGATCTGATCAACGATGTGCGCCGCGCCCTGGTACTGCGTTATATGGAAAACCCGAACCACTCGCTGAGCCACATTGCCGACATGTTCGGCTTCTCCATGGCGAGCTCCTTTACCCGCTGGTTCATCAACCAGTTCGGCATGCCACCAGCGGTGTGGCGCAGCACGCAGAAACAGTCCGGTTCGGACGCTGCCGCCTCCAAGTCATTCTGAACACACGGCAAAAAAACGGCGACTGCTGGTACAGTCGCCGCAAAAACGGTGTTTGTGAAACAGGTCGGGAACCTCGCGTTCCCTCCCACCGGCATTTGCCAATCAGCCCCCTATGAAAATGAAACACACGTCGAGATGTAAACGACGACTCACAACTTCACCTCTAACCCGACTTCGCTGATGGACTCAGGCACGCTCTGCCCCTGAAGGCGGGCAATGTCTTTGTGGTAATGACACTTGGCATAAAAGAACACCGCCGCCGCCACGAGGCTGACCAGTGGCACCAGTTGAAACGCGGCATGCAGACCGATGAGGTCCGACACCCGGCCGGTGATGAACGGCCCCGGCGCCAGCCCCAGCAGGTTGTTGGCCAGGGTCAGTGTGGCGAACGCCGTGCCGTGCACCGAGTAATGGGTCAGGTTGGCAACCATCGCGCCGCTGGGGCCGGTGGTGCCGGTGGCAATCAGCATGCCCAGGCAGATCAGCAGCAGTTGCACCGGTCCCGCTTGCAAGGCAAAGGCTGACGACAGCAACAGGCAACTGCCCAGGCAGAAGCCGATGGCCAGGCTGACCTTGCGCTCCGGCGAGTGGCGACACAGCCGGTCGCTGAGCATGCCGCACAGGATCATCCCCACACCGCTGCACAGCACGATGCCCGCCGCCATGCCACCGGCCTTGTCGGTAGGCATGTCGTAGTAGCGGTTGAGGTAACTGGGAATCCACACCATCACCGTACCGCCGACAAACAACTGCAAACCGCTGGCGACATAGGTCGCTACCACCGAACGGCTGGACCAGAGCGTGCGCAGCGGACGCTTGACCGCGGCGGCCGTCTTGTTCGCAATCTGCGCGGCACGTGGCGGCGCAATGCGTGCTTCCTTGACAATGAGCGGATAAAGCATCGCCAGCGCCAGGCCAAACAGCGACATGCCGGCGAACGACCAGCGCCAGCCCAGCTTGGCCGCGATGGCGCCGCCCAGGGCCATCCCTAAAACAGCGCCGAACAAACCGCCGGCCATGAAGGCACTGGCCAGGGTGGCCCGCATATGTTTGGGGAACACCGAGATCACCACGGCGATGCCGACGCTGCCATAGGCAGCCTCACCGACACCGACCATGAACCGCGCGATGAACATCTGCTGGTAATCCTGCGCCAGCGCGCAACCCAGGGTGGCCACGCTCCACAGCAACGCCATCAGCGCCAGGCTCTTGACCCGGCCGAAACGGTCCGCCAGCAACGACAGGGGAAACGTCAGCAGGCCGACCATCAGGGCAACGATGCCGCTGAGCAGACCGAGTTGTCCGTCGCTCAACGCCCACTCAGTCTTGAGCAACGGGAACACCGCGTTCAGTACCTGACGCGACATGTAATCGGAAATCAACAGGCCGAACGTCAAGGCAAAAACGATCCAGGCATATTGGCGCGCAACGCCGACGCAACCTGCGTCGTCATCGTCAGCGGCGATTGGGTGAAAGGCCATGCAGCCTCCTCGAAGTCTTTATTTTATTGTTGTTATCAAGCGTGTAGCCGGACGGCGAGCAATGGTGTCTTCAAAACCCGCACGCGGGTGCATCTACATGGCCAGGGCCATGCTGTTGCCCGGCAGAACGTTCTTGGGCAGGGATTCGGCGGTCAGGGTTGACCAATGCGCATTGCAGTGCGTGCATCCACTTTCTACCTCCATCTATTTTCAGTAGTCGGCTTGAAGGTAGTCCCGACAGGGCGCCTTGCACTCAGCTTTTCAGGACACAATATTGTGATATTGGGACAGGAGAATCCCGGTACACCCTGACGCGCAAATGAGACACCTTCCAATTTGGGCATGCTCGCGCTGCTCACCCGCGAAGAACCAACCATTGCGCGCATTCTTGCAAACTCAAACTCGCTAGATGTTGTTGCGCAATCAGCGTCCCAATATGCGAAGAGTTTGTCCCGCAATGCCCATGACGTCGCTATCGAGCAATCTACCATGGGACCGCAATCGCTCTGCTGATCGGGCCAGAGCGTATGCCGGGCACGCGTACCCCCACTCACCGAACCCGCAAAGACTGGATCAACAATAAAAAGCGCCACCGTGTATCAAGGCACGATTTCACCTGCCCCGCCCACGGTCCGGCCATAAACCATCGAAACGGAGACGCCATGCGAGTCGAACAACTGACCTGTGCCATCGGTGCGGAACTGCTCAACGTGAATCTTGGCGACGCAGTGCGCGATGATGGCTTGTTCAATGAAATTTACGCGGCGCTATTGAAGTTCAAGGTGCTGTTCCTGCGCGACCAGGATCTGGACAAGCTCTCGCGCCGCGATCACGAAGCATTTGCCATGCGCCTCGGCCAGCTTGAAACCCATCCGATGCTCCCCAGCCACCCGGAGGCCCCTGGTCTCGTGCAAATCTACAAGACCCCGGAGAATCCAGCGGATCGCTACGAGAATGCGTGGCACTGCGATGCCACCTGGCGTGAATCGCCTCCGATGGGCGCTGTACTGCGTTGCATCGAATGCCCACCGACCGGTGGCGACACCATGTGGGCCAACATGGTGCTGGCTTATGACAACCTGCCCATAGATGTGAAGCAGGAAATCGACAGCCTGATCGCCAACCACAGCTTCAATTCCTCCTTCGCCGCCGCCATGCCAAAGGAAAAGCGCCTGGCGATGAAGGCGCATTATCCGGATGCCGAGCATCCGGTGGTGCGTACCCATCCCGAAACGGGCGAGAAGGTGTTGTTCGTCAATGCCTACGCTACGCATTTCGTGAACTACCACAGCCAGGGACGTGTGCGTGTCGGCCAGGACTACAACCAAAAAGGCGTCGACCTGCTGAAGTACCTGATCAGCCAGGCCTACAACCCCGAGTACCAGGTCCGTTGGCGCTGGAAGAAAAACAGCGTGGCGATATGGGACAACCGCTGCACCCAGCACTATGCAGTGATGGACTATCCGCCCTGCCATCGCAAGATGGAGCGCGCGGCCATTATCGGCGACAAACCCTACTGACAAGTAAAACGGCCCGGAGTCCAGAGACGCTGCTGAGCGCCTGCTTCACGCCCTGAGGAAGTCAGTCAACCTGAATCGAGGTTCTTCAGCAGCGGTGACCACGCTTCCTCAAGGCATTCAAATAGGTGGTTTCATCGTAGAGCGTCCTGGTCTGCCAGCACCGATACAGAATCCGAATCCACTTAAACGCGAGTGCGCGTACAGCAGCCTGGTAGGTGCTCCCTTTGGCGCGTTGCTGCCGGTAGAAAGCTCCAGCCCAAAAGGATTTATTGATGGTCTGACCCGTCCATTCCCAACTTCTGCTCTTCACCATACGGCTGACCAGTCCATAGCAAGTGCATCCTCGGCGCTAATGGGCTCGCCTTAGAGCATGGTAAACAATATCCATCGCCCAATTCTGCCTTCATCCATTTTATGCCTCTCTGTAAAGTTCCACTCCCCAACTCTTGGGTTTTACGGCAATGATTGAGGCGAACTGTTCTTGATCAGCTATGGTGAATCGGTACACAACGCACTTGGCAGATCATCCATGAACGCGTATCTCACCCTGTTTTTCGGCATGTTCACCACCCTGCTGGCAATCATCAATCCACTTGAGGCCATTCCAGTTTTCCTAGGTCTGCTGCAAGACAAGGACGTCGCTGAGCAGCGTCATGTGGCACGCAAGGCCTGCCTTTATGCGCTACTACTGATGTTTTTCTTTCTGATTTTCGGCAACCTGCTGCTGCGTTTGTTCGAGGTTCCCCTGAGTATGATTCGGGTAGTCGGCGGGGTGATTCTGATGCGCATCGGCTTCGAGCTTTTTGCCCCGTCGCCCAACAGCAACCTGATTCCAAGCGGTGGCAAAAGTGACCAGGACGTATCCTTCATACCCATGGCCATGCCGATCATGTTCGGCCCCGGTGCCATCGCCACAGTGATTGGCCTGACTAGCACCATTAAGGATTCCGACCGCGCCATACTGTCCTTTGCCGTGATCGCACTGGCGATCTGCGCCACCATGTTCGTCACCTATCTGTCTTTGGCTTACGCCAATACCATCCTCAAAAAGATTGGCCCGCAAGGCATCGACGCCGCGACCCGGATCGTCGGCTTTTTCGTTTCGGCGATGGGTGTAGGCTTGATCTTCCACGGGACGGTAGAGTTTCTTCAGTCGTATGGGGTGTTGCTCAACGGAGTAGCGAAGTAGGACTGCAAAAGCTTTGGGTTTTGCCTTGCTCCGAAAAGCAAGGAGTATCCCGACCACTCCTAACTCAATGGCCCTACAGCGTTGCATTCATTTAGGAAACAACAGCGTAAACGCTACCCGAAATCCCCAGCCCTCGGGTCCATCTTCCGGGCTGTCGGCCCAGTAACGCGGGCCGGCTTGCAGGGTCATGGGTTGATGACCCACTTTGAACAACTGAGTGACGAACAAGTTGATCGGCACTGACCACTCCCGGGTTTGCCAATCGTAGGTGGACTCGGTATTGATACCGAAAGTGGTGTAGGTATGGGTGGTGTAGCTGAAGAAGGGTTGCAGGAACGTCTGGTTGACCTTGTCCTTGTCATCCGGCGGGCTGTTTTCCAGCGACCAGATGTGGTTGGCAAGAATACCGCGGGTCCAGCCGTCATGTTGCTTGAGCGCCACCACTGTAGGGCCCAATCCCCATTGCTCGCTGCTCAGCAGTTCGTCGCTGCCGGTGGGCACCAATATGGCTGGGCCTACTCCCCAGATCCAACCGTTGGCGGTTTCCTTTTTGGGTGAAAAAAAGAAGCTTTGAGTGACGTCTCCCACACCTGATTTATCGGCAACCCCGCCGGGCACCAGGCCATGCTGATCGATGACGGGCAGGATGGTTCGGGAAATCAGATTCCATTCCTCGTTGAGACTGAAAGGGAGCACCGGCTGGATATTAGTGACGCTCTGATAGCCCTCACCGCTGGGGCCGAGTTTTTGGTTCCAGTTGTATTGAATCGGCAAACTGTATAGCGCGGCGACCGGGTTCAGGGATTGTTTGGCTAGCTCTGCCTGGCTATCGGCAGCGACGCCAGATTCAGACCAGACCATCGCTAAGGCAATAAAGCGAGCAAGCTGAAAGCCTTTGTTCATTGCCAGCTCCTTTCTCAGGGGGGAGAGAATTGGACAACTGCATCGCTACTGTAAGGCTGAGGGTTAGCCCTAGCGCAAGTTGAGCGTAGATCAGGTTTTTGAACCGTGTTCAGAAAGAACAGTAGATGCAGCCGGGTAATTACCCGTTAAACTGGAAAACCGCACTAGACTCTACCTGCGCCTTAACTTGTGCATGGTCATGCAGTCAGGGGGAAATGATTCTGTACGCAGTACCTAGGCTAATTACTCGGTGGTCAATGCACCAAGAGTCAATGTGGTTGTGCACTCATCACCCGGTTGCCAACACAATGAAACAACGAGGATTGCTGATATGGACAAGCTATCAGATCGTTTCAAGCTGTCTGTCGTGTTTGCTGCATTATTGTCATTGAGCGGGCTTACCCACGCCGCTCAAACGGAAAAAACCAATATCCTGTTTATCGTCTCCGACGACACTGGCTATGGCGACCTCGGTCCCTACGGCGGTGGGGTCGGTCGAGGCATGCCTACGCCCAGCATCGATCAGTTGGCGGCAGAAGGCGTCACTTTTTACTCTTTCTATGCCCAGCCAAGTTGCACGCCCGGTCGGGCGGCGATGCAAACCGGGCGTATCCCCAACCGCAGCGGCATGACTACCGTAGCCTTCCAGGGTCAGGGTGGTGGCTTGCCCGCCGCCGAATGGACGCTGGCCTCTGTGCTGAAAACTGGTGGCTACGACACCTACTTCACCGGCAAATGGCACTTGGGCGAAGCCGATTACGCACTGCCCAATGCCCAGGGCTATGACGTGATGAAGTACGTCGGCCTCTATCACCTCAATGCCTACACCTACGCGGACCCGACATGGTTCCCCGATATGGATCCGGAAACCCGCGCGATGTTTCAAAAGGTGACCAAAGGCGCGTTGTCCGGCAAGGCCGGTGAAAAACCGATCGAAGAATTCAAGGTCAACGGCCAGTACGTGGACACGCCTGTCGTGGACGGCAAACCTGGCGTGGTCGGTATTCCATTCTTTGATAATTATGTCGAAAAAGCCGCACTGGAGTTTCTCGACACCGCCGCCAAATCGGACAAGCCGTTTTTCATCAACGTCAACTTCATGAAAGTGCACCAACCGAACTTGCCGGCACCGGAATTCATTCATAAGTCCATGTCCAAGTCCAAGTACGCCGACTCTGTTGTCGAACTCGATACCCACATTGGCCGCATCATGGACAAACTTAAGGCGCTCGGCCTGGATAAAAACACCCTGGTGGTTTACACCACTGACAACGGGGCCTGGCAAGATGTTTATCCAGATGCCGGCTACACCCCTTTCCGCGGGACCAAGGGCACAGTGCGTGAGGGCGGAAACCGGGTTCCGGCAATTGCCGTCTGGCCAGACAAGATCAAGCCGGACACGAAAAATCACGAGATTCTCGGCGGCTTGGATTTGATGGCGACGTTCGCGTCTGTTGCCGGTGTAAAGCTGCCCGAGAAAGATCGCGAAGGTCAGCCGATCATCTTCGACAGTTATGACATGACGTCAGTGCTCACTGGCAGTGGCCCTTCGCCGCGTAAGGAGTGGTTCTACTTCACCGAAAACGAATTGTCCCCGGGTGCCGCCCGTGTCGGAAACTATAAGGCTGTGTTCAACCTGCGGGGTGATGATGGCGCGCCAACCGGTGGTCTGGCCGTAGACACTAACCTGGGATGGAAAGGCGCACAAAAATATGTGGCCACCGTGCCGCAAGTCTTTGACTTGTGGCAAGACCCGCAAGAGCGCTATGACCTCTTCATGAACAACTTTACTGAGCGCACCTGGACAATGGTGCCGATTTCGATGGCGATCATGAAACTTATGAAAACCTACGTCGATTACCCGCCACGCAAATTGCAAAGCATGGGTTACGACGGGCCGATCGAGCTATCGCAGTACCAGAAATTCCAATACGTGCGTGACACCTTGAAAAAAGAAGGCATCAACCTGCCTTTGCCAGCGGGCAACTGATCAATCAGCTGAAAAATGGCGGCCTCATCAGAGGTCGCCCCTTCAATATGATGTTTGCGAGTAGTGTCATTCTTGAGATCCTTAGCCGTCTTCAATGGCTATATTGGGTCGTTTTCAGCCTGTCGCGACGGGCAGAAACCGGCCAAAAGCGGACATGCTCTTGTCAACTACGCCCAGCACACTGGCTCTAATTCCCCTGGCGTCGTTCTGGTATGAGACAAGTCTGCTGTTGATTCACGACTCACCGTCAACAAGTCTCACTCTGTGGCAGTCAGACGGTCCAAGTTTTTGACCGTTTGATGAGCGAACATCAATCGGCATCAGAGGCTGGCCGGACTCGTTGTCCATCAGCACAGAACGCGTCTCCTGCGGCTTGAACAGGAAACGTTCGCCCCACTGCCTCAAACAGACCACAACCGGAAAGATCTCCCGTCCTTTGTCCGTAAGGACGTACTCCTTGTAGGCGCTTCCATCTGACGCCGGTCGAACGTCGAATACCCCGACCTCGACCAACGTTTTCAGTCGCGATGCCAGAATATTCTTGGCCACGCCCAAGCTCTTTTGAAACTCGCTGAATCGGCGAATGTCATCAAAAGCGTCGCGGATGATCATCAGCGACCAGCGATCCCCAATTGCCTCCAGTGTCCTTGCTACCGGGCATTCGCTGCTTTGCGGAAAAGCGTCTTTGACCATCTTTTTGACCTTCCGGAATGTGGATTTGCCAAGTCTGTCCATCAGCCTGGCGCAATGTGGTTGCAATTTAAAACCTGATACAGCAACAATTGAAACTAGTTTTTAATTGAAACCAGTTTAACGCCATGGAGGTGTTCATGACAGCAGATGCCAACTCAGCCACCAAACAGCTCTCCAGGCAGCCTTCGGGATTGCGGCATCCGGATACCGGAGAAAGCAGCAGGACCGACCGGACTGCGGGGCTTTCGCCGTTGCTCACGTTGTTGTTTTCTGTCACCTGCGCGCTTGCAGTAGCCAACGTTTATTTCGCACAACCTTTGCTCGATTCAATGGCTCAGAGCCTGGGTGTGACCTCATCAATGATCGGGGTTGTGGTGACGGCTACTCAGGTTGGTTACGCACTCGGGTTGCTGTTCATCGTCCCGCTGGGCGATTTGGTCAATCGTAAGCGGCTGATTCTGACTCAAGTACTGCTGTCTGCGGTTGCGCTCGCGGCGGTCGGCACAGCACAGCAATGGCTGGCCCTGTTGGGTGCCATGATCGTGTCGGGCTTACTGGCAGTGGTCGTTCAGGTGATTGTGGCCTATGCCGCCGCACTGGCAACGCCAGCACAACGCGGGCATGCCGTGGGGACGGTAACCAGTGGAGTTGTCCTGGGCATTCTTCTGGCGCGGTTTACCTCGGGCCTGATTGCAGACATCGCGGGCTGGCGCGCCGTTTACTTTGTGTCCTCAGGATTGATGCTGACCCTCGCGGCGGTGCTGTGGAGAGTGGTTCCTGACACCCCGTCGCCGAGGCATCAAGACGGCTACCTCGCGCTCATCAGTTCTCTCTTCAAACTGTTCATCACCGAACGCACCTTGCGCACCAGGGGGCTGCTGGCGCTATTGATCTTTGCCGCTTTTTCCGTGCTGTGGACCGCCATGGTACTGCCGTTGAGCGCCCCGCCGCTGTCGCTTTCACACACTGCCATCGGCATGTTTAGCCTGGCCGGCGTCGCCGGTGCCCTGGCTGCCAGAAGAGCCGGACGCTGGGCCGATCAAGGTCTGGGACAGCGAGTGACCGGCTTTTCGCTGGGGCTCCTGACGCTGTCCTGGTTGCCCATCACGTTTGCCGAGACTTCCCTGATCGCGCTGGTCTGCGGCGTAGTCCTGCTCGACTTCGCGGTGCAAGCAGTACACGTCACCAACCAGAGCATCATTTTCGCTGCACGCCCCGACGCCCAAAGTCGCATGGTCGGCGCCTACATGTGCTTCTACGCGGTCGGTAGCGCGCTGGGAGCCGCAGCCGCGACCCAGATTTATGCGCTTTGGGGCTGGATGGCAGTCAGCCTGCTGGGTGCCTTGATCAGCGCTGCTGCCCTGGTGCTGTGGTTTCTCACATTTCATCTCTCAACGGTCAATCAAGGAAGATCAACATGAAAGCCAGGCACCTGCTACTCGCCATCTCGATTACTGCCATATGGGGCGTGAATTTCTCGGTTATCAAACTGGGGCTCACCACCGTTGACCCATTCATTCTTGCCGGCATTCGCTTCACGCTATGCGCGCTCCCGGCGATCTTTTTCATTCCGAAACCTGATGTACAGTGGCGCTATATCATCGGTTACGGCCTGGTCTTCGGTATCGGACTTTGGGGCATCGTTAACCTGGGCATCAAGTCCGGTCTTTCCGCAGGCATCGCTTCACTGGTGCTGCAGTTCAGCGCGTTTTTCACCATTGTATTGGGCTCATGGATATTCAAGGAAACCATTTCCCGCTTTCAGTACGCGGGCATGGGTCTCGCTCTGTGTGGTTTATTGAACATCCTCTCCATCGTTGACGGGACAGTAACAACGGTCGGGTTGATTCTGGTGCTCCTGGGAGCGGTCGCCTGGAGTGCGGCCAACGTAATCAACAAAAAAGCCAAGACCACGCAGGTTTTCGCCTTCCTGGTGTGGTCGAGCGCGTTTTCGCCCATCCCCCTTTTCGCACTTGATTACGCTGTTAACGGCTCGACGGGGTACTACGCACTGGTGAATCAACTCGACTACCGCGCCGTCCTTTCGATCCTGTTCCAGGTATACCCCAATACACTGTTTGGCTACTGGGTGTGGAACTCACTTCTGAAACGATATCCAGTGTCCACCGTCGCGCCATTGTCGTTGTTGGTGCCGGTATTCGGCCTGCTCGGTTCAGTCATGATTTTCAATGAGAGCCTGTCAGTCAACAAAATCGTTGCAGTCGTTCTCATCGTGTCGGGTCTTGGCGTCGGCTTATACGGACAGCGTGTCCTAAGTGCGGTGCTCAAGCGTTCTGACCGATGCCCATCGTGATGTAACAGCACGCGCTGGAGCTATGATTTCTGAGGATTTCATCGCAGGGATCGCCCATGAAGCGCTTTGTCCAAGGTGAACATCGAGGCCAAGGCACCTTACTTCCCGAGAGCCTCGACGACTACGTCAGCGATACCAATCCGATGCGCGTAGTCGACGTCTTTGTCGACGAACTCTACCTGGTCAATCTGGAAGATGATGCGAGTCCGAAAACGGACGGTTGAGTATCCCTTCGGGACGCTGAAGGCAGGGAGGGTCGGATTGAGGGTCACACATAAGTGACTCATGGTCGGTCGCGAGCCCGGCGATGCAGTGACTTTCTTTCGCAGATTCGTTGTTGACTTGATCAGCGAAGCCCCTTCCCTTTGTTTATCGGCGGCGAAAGCCTGAGAGGCATTGGCAATTCACCTTTTTTTTGGGGGGGGCCGCCGAGCGGAATCAGCTCCAAGGGCAAATCTGCGTTGATAGGCTCACCACGGGTAACTACTTGAGGCTCCCGGCCAGGAACTGCTGCAACCGCTCGCTTTGAGGCTGTTCCAGCAGCGTGCCTGGCGCTCCCGACTCCTCCACCCGCCCCTGATGCAGAAACATGACGTGGTTCGACACCTGCCTGGCAAACGCCATTTCGTGGGTGACGACCACCATCGTCCTGCCCTCTTCGGCCAGTTGCTGCATGACCTTGAGCACCTCGCCCACCAGTTCAGGGTCAAGGGCTGAGGTCGGTTCGTCGAACAGCATCACCTCAGGTTCCATGGCCAGCGCACGGGCAATGGCCACCCGCTGTTGCTGACCGCCGGACAAATGCACCGGGTACTGGGCCTCGACTTTTTGTGGCAGCCCCACCTTGGCAAGGTAATGACGGGCCCTTTCCAGCGCCTGCGCCCGACTGATACCGAGCACGCTCATCGGGCACTCGATGATGTTTTCCAGCACGGTCATGTGGCTCCACAAATTGAAGTGCTGAAACACCATCGACAACCGGCTGCGCAGGCTCCGTAACTGCCCGGGGTTAACCACACACAACTCGCCCCTTGAGTTTCTGCGGGTGAGCAACTCTTCGTCATTGACGACAATGCGCCCGGCCGACGGTTGTTCCAGATGGTTGATACAACGCAAGAAGGTACTTTTCCCGGACCCGGAGGAGCCGATGATGCTGATCACATCACCCGCCCTGGCCTTGAGCGAAACCCCTTTCAACACTTCATGGCTGCCGTAGTTTTTATGAACATCTTCAACGATCAATTTATACATTTGAGCAAGTCCGATAGGGGTCAGTGCGTCCGCGGTTTGAGGTAGGCCAGCCAATGCAATTCGCCGCGTCGAAACAGCCAGATCAGGAAAAAAGCACTGGCGGCGTACAACACCCCGGCAATGCCAAAGGCGGTAAAGGATGCATAGGTCGCCGAGTTGACATCCCGGGCGATCTTCAGCAAATCAGGCACCGTGGCGGTAAAGGCCACCGAAGTGGAATGCAGCATCAGAATCACTTCATTGCTGAAGAACGGCAGTGCGCGGCGCAACGCCGACGGCAGAATGATCCGCCGATAAAGCGTGAACCGGCTCATCCCGTAGGCGCTGGCGGCCTCGATTTCGCCGTGAGCTGTCGCTCTGATGGCGCCGGCGAAAATCTCGGTCATGTAGGCACAGGTATTGAGCCCGAAAGCCAGTACAGTGCAGTTGAAACCGTCACGGAAAAACGCGTTGAGAAAGTCCTGGGACCGCACCACATGCAAGCTGTACACCCCGGTGTAAAAGAACAGCAGCTGGATGTACAACGGGGTGCCACGAAACACGTAGGTGTAACACCAGACCGGCAGGCGCAGCAGCGGGTTGCGGCTGACGCGGGCAATCGACAACGGCACCGCGAGCACAAAACCAATCACCACCGAAAGTATGAGCAGCCACAACGTCACCGCCAACCCGGAAAAATATGGCCCGTCACTCCACAGGTAAGCCTGCCAGTAGTCCTGGAGAATGCCGTTCATAACGCAGCCTTCCTGACACCGACCGAGTAGCGGTGCTCCAGCCACAGCAACACACCATTGGACACCGTGGTAATGGCGAGGTAGATCAGGCCGCCGACCAGCGTGAAGTAAAAGAACTGCATCGAGCCCTTGCCCGCATCCTGGGTGGCCTTGACCACATCTGTCAGGCCGATGATCGAGACCAGCGCAGTCGATTTGATCAACACCTGCACGTTGTTACCAATGCCGGGTAGCGCATGGCGCAACATTTGCGGGAACAGGATTTTGCGAAAGGTCTGCCCGTGGGTCATGCCGTAGGCCCTCGCCGCTTCCATCTGCCCCGCTGGGACTGCCTGGAAGGCGCCGCGAAAAGTCTCGGTAAAGTAGGCCCCGTAAATGAATGCCAGCGTCACGACACCGGCCAGAAACGGGTCGATATCAATTTGGGCAATGCCCAGCCAATCGGTCATCCGGTTGAGCACCATCTGCAGGCTGAAGAACAGCAGCAACATGATTACCAGGTCCGGCATGCTGCGGATCATGGTCGTGTAGGCCGTGGCCAGCGTGCACAACAAACGATTGGACGATAACCTGGAACTGGCGCCCATCAGCCCGATCAGGACGGCGATCAGCAATGAACAAAGCGCCAGTTTGATGGTAGCCAGGGTGCCCAGCAGAATCTGCGGGCCAAAACCTTCCAGAAGCATCTCACTCTCCTTGTTCTTGTTAGGGTGAGGTGAAGGGGGGCAATAGAGCGCTCGAACGAGCGCCCTGTTCAAGGTAACAACGACGCGTCAGTTGGCGCCGTTACCGGGCACCGTAGACGTCAAAATCGAAGTACTTGTTGTTGATCCGCGCGTAAGTACCGTTGGCGAGAATGGTGGCCAGGGCTTTGTTCAAGTCTTCGCGCAACGCGACATCCTCCTTGCGCAGACCAAGGCCATCACCGACGCCGAAGAAGCCCGGGGCATCCAGAGTGGCACCGGCAAATTCATAGTCCTTACCCGCCGCTGTCTTCAAGAAGCCGTAACTGGCTTGAATGGAACCCTGCAACGAGGCATCAAGTCGCCCCACGACCAGGTCGGCGTACACCTGGTCCTGATTTTGATAGGAAAGAACGTCCACGCCTTTGGAACCCCAAACCGCTTTGGCGTAGGACTCCTGGGTCGAACCCTGCACTACACCAATGCGCTTGCCCTTGAGCAATTCGAGGGTCGGCTGTAATCCCGATCCACGCTTGGCCACTAACCGTGTCGGTGCATTGGACACCTTGTCGGTAAACGCAATCTGCTCCAGGCGTTTGGGTGTGACGGTCATCGACGACGCCACCGCATCGAACTTGCGCGCCAGCAGTGCCGGGATCATCCCGTCCCAACTGCTTTCCACCCAGACGCATCGGGCTTTCAGTTCGGCGCACAACGCCTCGGCGATGTCGACCCCGAAGCCGGTCAGCGTGCCATCCTGGTTCTTGTATTCCAGCGGTGGATACGTCGGGTCCACCCCCAACTTCAACACTTTGCCAGACCAGTCGGCCGCCCCCGCCAGGCTCGAGGCCGTCAGGAGCACCAGGGAAACGGCAGCAATCATCTTGTTCATTTTTATTCCTCTTCAGGCCGCAGATTTTTTACCGGCACAACAGGCGAAAATGCGCCGTCTCAACACAGAAAACGTTCGACCAGCTTGACCCAATAGCTCGCGCCCACCGGCAGGCAGCCGTCATTAAAGTCGTAGCCGGGGTTGTGCAGCAGGCACCCGCCTTCTCCCTCACCGTTGCCGATCACCAGATAGCTGCCGGGGCATTTTTCCAGGACAAACGCAAAGTCCTCACTGGCCGTGAACGGTCGCAAGTCATCGATCAAGTGTTCCTCTCCCAGCCAGTCGCGGGCGACTTCATGGGCAAATGCTGTCTGTTCGGGATCGTTGATCAACACCGGATGGCAATGCTGGTAATCGATGTGGACCCGGGCGCCAAAACTCTCGGCCTGGCCCTTGACCAATTCAGTGATTCTGACCTCCAGCAAGTGGCGAATCTCGGGGGTCAGGGCGCGTACGCTCAGGCTCAGGTCGGCGCTGGACGGGATGACATTCGAGGCGCTCCCGGCATGCAGGGAGCCCACCGTGATAATCGCCATCTCCTGCGGGTTGACGTTGCGCGAGACGATGCTTTGCAGGGCCATCACGATCGAGGCACCGACCACCACCGGGTCGACGGCTTTGTGCGGCACCGCGCCATGGCCACCGTTGCCGATGATTTTGATGTTCACCGTGTCGGCGGACGCCATGAACGGTCCGCTGTAAAACCCCAAATGCCCGACGGGATAACCCGGCACGTTATGCATGGCGAAGATCGCGTCGCACGGAAACCGTTCGAGCAGCCCGTCCTCGAGCATTTTCCTGGCACCGCCCAGCCCTTCTTCCGCCGGTTGGAAAATCAGGTGCACTGTGCCATTGAACGCCCGTGTCCGGGCCAGATACTGACCGGCTGCCAGCAGGACTGCTGTATGACCGTCGTGACCGCAGGCATGCATGACACCGTCGATCCGGCTGGCATAAGGCAAACCGGAGGTTTCCTGTATCGGCAACGCATCCATGTCCGCGCGCAAGCCAATGGACCGACCCTCGCCATTTTTCAGGGTGGCAACGACCCCGGTCTTGCCCACCCCGGTGCTGACCTCAAAGCCCCACTGAGTCAAACACGCTGCAACCAGTTCACTGGTGGCGAATTCTTCAAAACCCAGTTCAGGGTGCGCGTGAATGCTGTGACGTATCGCGATCATTTCATCTTGCATCGCGGCAATACCAGGCAGGACCAGGCCGGCATTCATGGGTGTTCTCCTTCGACAGGGGCTGTGCAGCAGCGAAAGCGCTGTTGGGGTCGATCTTAGGGAACGGACGCTGGGCTGGGGAGGCGCAGTTTGGTTATGATGACAACCATCAGTTGTCACCAAGGTGGGCAGATGAAACTGCATCAATTACAGGCGCTGATTGCCAGCGCCGAAACCGGCAGTATCCGCGCGGCCGCGCGTTCGCTGGAGATTTCCCAGGCCGCTGTGACCAAAGCGCTGCGCGAGTTGGAAACCAGCCAACAGCTACCGCTGTTTACCCGAACCGCCAGCGGTCTGAACTTCACCGAATACGGCAAAGTGCTACTGACTCACGCCCGGCTGGTGATCAAGCAACTGGAGCACGCACAGACCGAGCTTGATCACATGCGTGGCAAGGCTCAAGGCCGGCTCTGCGTCGGGATCACCCCATGGGTCGCCCTGACCTTCCTGCCCGAAGTCGTGCTGGCTTTTCGCGAACGTATGCCACAAATCAAGCTGGAACTGTTCGAAAGCCTGATGGCCGTTGCCCAACCGCTGCTGCGCGACGGCAGCATGGACTTCGCGATTGGCCAACTCCATCCCACACAATCGGCCCAGGAATTCGCCTGCGAAACCTTGCTCGATTACCAGACCTCGGTGCTGGTCCGCGAGGGTCACGCCCGACAGCATGCGCGATCGATCCACGAGTTACTGGAAGAAAACTGGACCCTGAACTACGCGCCGGACGGGCACGATGGGCTGATGCAGGAACTGTTCTGGAAACACGGCGCGCAGATTGATGAGAATCGAATCGTGCGTGCTCATTCGCTGGCCATTTTGCAGATGATGGTCGAGCGGGCCGACATGTGCACCTGGGGGCCGTCCATCGTGAGCACAGCTCCGCCATTTCTGGGGCGTGTGGTATCCCTGGGGCTGACCGAGCAGTTCGAGCCCCGACAGCTGAGCATCGTGACGCGCCGCAATGGCGCACTGAGCAATTCGGCGGTCTGCTTCACCGAATGCCTGTTGCAGGTCATTCGACGCCATGCGCGCTCGGCCAAAAAGGAAGACCGCGCGCTGTTTGAAACCTTACGGCTGCGGCTGTGAGGTGACCCTACGGTTTTATGTCTGATACCTCAGGACGTCTTTGGGTCAAACATGGCTGTAGGTACCGCCGCCGAGCGTTCACTTCTGACTGATTTCTGCACGTGGCCAGAGGCGGCTCTCGACCAGGAGCTGCCTCTCATGTGAGGCTGCGAAATCTCGGGGGCTCAAGCATCTGGATTGAACGTCTCCCTATCAAAGCCTGGAAGCAAGCCTCGCAGGCCAAGTACCAATACAGTATCGAACCTTTGAGCAGCTCACAGGAAGGACAGACCGTCACCCTGCTCGCTCGGCTGAGCGGGAACTTTCCTGGTAGCCCCGTCGAGCTCACCTACACCTTTGTACTCGACAACGGCAAGATCGCATCCTTGGAGATCAGCTGATGTGTCGGCGCTGATTCATCACGACAGCGCGCGCGAGTTGATGGAGAAACTCGTCAGAGAAACTCCGAAAATTTTGTGCAAACACTGTTCCTTTTGAGATGTGACCCATCCTGAATATCACGCTCTGCCCCTTAACCTGGAGATTTCAAGGGCTTTCGTATAGAACCTGGAGCGCGCAGCCAATGAGTTTTTTTATCATGTAAAGGAGCGCAAAATGAGCTGCCTGGCGTTCGAATGACGTGTCGCAGTCGGCTGGCGTGTAGTCATCTCGGGCACCATGGGTAAGGACTTTCTCGGGGACGATGAGCGCGCTTGCTGTCGACTGCAGGGGCCGGAGGAGGCGTTTTGAAACCATTCCCGCTCAGACCTGGCGCCTCAACTCTGAACATGTTCCTGCAAGGGGGCTTGCCACGCCGTGATGCTGTGCCGCAAACGTTAACGGAAAAAGCGGTCATCCCAGGCATTCCCAATGCTCGCTACTGGTTGGACAACGACCTGACTCTGTTCATTCAGGATGCAACTGAGGGCAACAAACGCGAGAGCGAGGCTCTCGCCAAGGCAGGGAAACCGAACAACATCCTGCCGCTGGCAAATATGCTGGCAGTTTCGGGAGGCGGTGACGCAGGCACATTCGCAGCAGGACTCATTACGGGGTGGACCACGCATGGGACTCGACCCATGTTCAAGGTCGTCACGGGCATTAGCGCGGGCGCCCTGGTCGCCCCGTTCGCTTACCTGGGATCCGGGTACGACGACGTCATTCGGTATATCGCCAACGCCATCGGTCCAAAAGACGTTTTTCATGCGCGAAACGTATTAACCCGTCTTGCCAGCGACGGTATAGCGGACAGCAAGCCACTGTCGCGGCTCATTACAAAGTACGTCACTGCGGAGATTCTTGCAGCGATTGCGTCGGAATACGCCAAAGGAAGAATTCTGCTGATCGGCACAACCGACCTTGATTCAGGGCGGCCAGTCACTTGGAACATGGGCACTATTGCCTCTAGCGAAGCACCGGGAGCGCTCGACCTCTTCCGAAACATCATGATCGCGTCGATGAGTATTCCCGGCGCAGTCTCACCCGTCATGATCGATGTGGACGTTGACGGCAAACAGTTTCAGGAAATGCACGTGGACGGAGGGGTAATCACTCAGGTGTTCCTTTACCCGCCTGGCACCAAGATGGCGCTGAACAGAGTCACCGGAGCACCTTTGCGACTCGAACGTCATTTCTATGTCATTCGTAATGGGACACTGGAGCCGCAGTGGTCCGGGACGAAACGCCGTACATTGAGCATCGGTGGTCGAGCCATCAGTGCATTGATTCAAACTCAGGGGATCAGCGACCTGGAGCGAATTTACCGTATGGCGCAGCAGGATGGAGCGGATTTCAATCTTGCGTACATTGGCTCCGACTTTTACTTTCCGCACAATCAGAAATTCGATGGCGAGTACATGAGGCGATTATTCGATTACGCCTTTCAACTCAGCGCGAAGGGCTATCCGTGGCATAAATCGCCGCCCTCGGAAAACACTAAACTACGAAACACCGGCGGAACGATTTAGCCCATCAGTTGCGTCGACCGGTTGAATCCACAGTCGATTGCGGCCCGTCGCGATGGGCAGCAATCGGCCAGAAGCAGACCTGAAAACCCTTGGACATGTGTGTGTGGATTCCCTCTGAATTCTGCACCCTCGCCCGTGCGCTGGCCCTGGCCGCGCTCGAGGCGTCATCGCAGACTATTCTTGATCTGGGTAACCGACCGGTCGCACCGAAGGAGGTCGCTCGTTTATGCACTGTGCCCTTTTCGAAACCCGCCGCGGTTCGATCTGATGCATGAAGACAAATCGATCCGCGCCGTCATCGAGTTCCGATGAACTACCGGTCTGGGGCACGGCCCCAGGCACTTTTGTCTGCCCCCCTGAAACGGAGACGCCAGCATGAGCACCTTGCAACTTCACCCAGCACTGGACAATGGTATCCAACCCGCCGCCGCGAATTTCACAGGTGGCACCCTGCAATGCCTGTGTGCGACCGACAAGGTCGAGGTCAAGATCGACGCACAAACGCTGTATAACCACGCGTGCGGCTGCAGCAAATGCTGGAAACCACAAAACGCGACATTCGCCGTCATCGCCGTGGTGCCTCGAGATAAGGTCAGCGTTATTGCCCACGGCGAAAAACTGGCGATTGTCGACGAATCCGCCACCATCCAGCGCCACGCCTGCAAGCAGTGTCACGCTCATCTCTTTGGGCGCATCGAGAACAAGAACCATGCGTTTTATGGCCTGGACTTCGTCCACACCGAGCTTTCGCCACAGCGCGGATGGGCTGCGCCGGGATTCGCGGCGTTCGTCTCCTCCATCATCGAAACCGGCACACCGCCAGCGCAAATGAAGGCTATCCGCGAGCGCTTGCGCTCGATCGGCCTGGAACCCTACGACTGCCTGTCCCCGGATTTGATGGACGCACTGGCGACTCATGTCGCCAAACAGAAAGGCCTGCTCCCCGCCGCCTGATTGATCGGTCGCCGCGGTTTCTTTTCCGGACCGCGGCTGCGACTCAGGCAGGCCAGGCGCCTGCAGGTGACGTGACGGCCTGGATCAATACTCCGGTTGAAGCTATACCGAAAGGGTTCAGAGTGGGATGGACCACACGCTCGATTAGCGACTGAGGAGAACTTCGCGGTGTCGAATCAGCTGGTCATACGCAACATGACCCGTCCCGAGCTGGACGAGCTCGTCGATTGGGCTGCCCGTGAGGGTTGGAATCCCGGCCTTCACGATGCCGAGCTGTTCTGGGCTACGGACCCTGCCGCCTTCATCGCGGCGTACCAGGGCGGCGAATTGATCGGCGGCGGTGCCATCACCTCCTACAACGGCGAATTCGGTTTCATGGGTTTTTTCATCGTCCGGCCTGAATATCGCGGTCAAGGTCTGGGCAATACCCTCTGGCACGCACGCCGTGAGCGACTCCTCGCCCGCCTGCGCCCAGGCGCGAGCATCGGCATGGACGGCGTCTTCGCGATGCAGGACTACTACGCCAAGGGTGGTTTCGTCTTCTCCCATCGCAACATGCGTTTTCGTGCCGATCTCACCGCCCGCCCGACGAACTCGCAGGTAGACGACCAGGACATCGTTCCGTTGGCCACCTTCCCGTTCGATCAAGTTGTCGATTACGACCGCACCTGCTTCCCCGCCGCGCGCGCAACCTTCCTGAGCGGGTGGATAGCCCAGGCCGATGCACTCGCCGTGGGCTGCCAGCGCGAGGGCAGGCTAAGCGGCTATGGCGTAGCAAGGCGCTGCCGGGAAGGCTACAAGATCGGCCCCTTGTTCGCCGATGACGCACTGGCAGCCAATGCCCTCTACGCGCGCCTGGCGGAATTTGCCGAGGGTGGCCCGCTGTTTCTCGATGCGCCGGAGAATAACCCCGCCGCGATGGCGCTCGTGCACCAACAGGGCATGATCGAGGTTTTCGGCTGCGCACGCATGTACCTCGGCCCTCCTCCGGCGATCGCGCACGAACGTGTGTTCGGCGTCACGACCTTCGAGCTGGGCTGATGTCCGCTCGCGACCTCGTCGGTTATGGCGGCTGCCCACCCCACCCGCGATGGCCCGGTGAAGCGCGCGTCGCGGTCCAGTTCGTACTCAACATCGAAGAAGGCGCGGAGTCATGCATCCTCAATGGCGATGCACAGTCGGAGGCCTGGCTTCACGAGCTACCGGGCCGCCCGCCGCGCGTGGGGGAACCGGACTTGAGCGTCGAGGGCATGTACGAATACGGATCGCGCGCAGGTGTGTGGCGCATTCTGCAGCTGTTCAGCGCCCGAGGCCTGCCGCTGACCGCCTTCGCCGTCGGCCGGGCACTGGAACTCACCCCGGCGATTGGCCATGCGCTCTGCGCTGCCGGGCATGAGATTGCCGGGCATGGCTACCGTTGGCTGGACTATCGCGACATGCCTGAAGACCAGGAACGGCGCCATATCCGCCTCACCCTCGACGTGATCGAGCAGATCTGCGGTAAACGCCCCACAGGTTGGTACACAGGAAGGGTCAGCCAGAACACCCGTCGCCTGTTGCGTGAGGAAGGTGGGTTTCTCTATAGCTCAGACGCCTACAACGATGATCTGCCCTATTGGCTCCCAGGCTCGCCCGCCCACCTGGTGATCCCTTACACACTGGTCAACAACGACGCACGCTACCTGCTGCCCAATGGTTTCGCCTGCGGTGAAGACTTCTTCCGGCTACTCAAGGATGCTTTCGACCTGCTGTGGCAGGAGGGCGCGCAACACCCGAAGATGATGAGCGTCGGCCTGCATGGGCGGATCAGTGGCCATCCTGGTCGTGCGATGGCACTGGCGCGCTTTCTCGATTACGTGCAAGGCCACGACGCGGTGTGGATCTGCCGGCGCGAAGAGATTGCCAGGCACTGGATAGCCCAATTCCCCGCCTGAGTGGTATGTGGTTCGGAGCGGCCTGAGCCACGCTGGCGTATCAATGTGACTATCCTTCACCAAGGTGTAATCGAGGAAGAAGGTAGCCTGGGGGGATATCCTGGTAACCTTGGGAGCAAGCGTTTAGAAAGGCGAGGCTTCCTTCAACTACTGCTTCGTCTTGCCCTGCCCTGGAAACAACGACTCGAATCGCGGCGTCGCCCGGGCAACGAAACCCTGCCCCTGGCGCATGATGAAATAGGCTGCGAGGTCATGCCGCTCGGCGAAGGCATAGCCTTCCTCCGGGCCGAGCACCATCAACAGCGTAGACAAGCCATCGGCATGCAGCCCCGAAGGGTCGACCACCGTCACTGCCGCCAGCGCGTGCTTCACCGGTCTGCCGACACGTGGATCGAAGGTGTGCGAATAGCGTTGACCACCTTCCTCGAAATAGTTGCGATAATCGCCGGAGGTGGAAACGCTGTAGCCATCCAGTGCAATGGCGCGCTCCACTTGCTGCTCGCTTGCGCCGCTCGGCACCTCCAGGGCGATGCGCCAGGGCGAGCCATCCGGCTTGCGACCGACCGCCTTGAGTTCGCCGGTGATCTCGACCAGATAGGCCTGGATACCCAGGGCCGAAAGCCTATCGCCGACCCGATCCACCGCATAGCCGGCGACCATGCTGTCGAAATCCAGTTGCGCCGCCACATCCTTGCACAGCTTTTCGCCATCCAGGCGCAAGTGCTGATGCCCTACCCGTGCCCGCTCCCGTGCCAGCGCGCCAGCATCCGGCAAGTGCTCCCCCCGTGACTGCGGACCGAAGCCCCAGAGGTTCATCAATGGCTGCACCGTCAGGTCGAAAGCCCCGCCACTCTCGCGGAACAGAAACTCACCGTACGCCAGCAAGCGATGCATATCTTCCGGCAACGCCTGACAGGCGCCGGCCGGCAGATCGTTGAAGCGGGAAACCACGGAGTCGCCGCGCCAGTTGGAAAACTGCTGGTCGAGCGCCCCGAGTATCGTCTCGACTTCGGCCTTTACTCGCTGCGAGTCGGGCGTCTGCGCGGCGGGTACGTACTGGATCGAAAAAGTGCTCCCCATGGTCGGTCCGGAAACGCGCTCGATCCGTTCGCCACAGCCATACAGCAACGTCAACAGCATCACCAGCAGGCTTACGCGCATCAATCACCACCTCTCTGATCCCGGCTGCCCCTTCGCGGCGCGCTTTTTTACCCAAACTGCGGGCACCACTGCTTACAAGAGATTAAAGCTGCATTGCCGGAAATAGCGCCCGGCACGCCCCGCACGTTGGCGCTACCCGCCCCGATCACTGCCTGACCGCTCCCACGCGCCCGCACGGGATGACCAACCGTCCATCAGCAAGCCTGATCAAAAAATGAACAAAGCCTCCATTCGGCACTCTGAGTTCCGCGGGTGATCAATTGTCCCCCTCCCTTTCCGCTCCACGTCCCGGAAGCAAAAAAACCATTATGTGCATTAGTGCACAGGGGTGTTTTTTGCCAAAAAATTGGAGGACAGAAAATGTCTAGCCATTCGTTGCAAAGCGTCGAACGCATGCAGAGCCGCGTCCGCGCCCAGCGTCAGCCGCAACAGAAACCCTTCTGGCGCAGCCTGCTGGCCATCGCCTCACCCTCACAGCGGAGTTGGCACGGAGGGGTCGAGCTCAGGGGCTACAAAGAATTATCCAACGCCACGCCGGTTGCCCCGGTCGCGGTCGAAAACATACAGCTGGCGATTCCGCTCGAGCGGGGTCGCCGGTCTGTCCAGCCTTGCGTGCAGCCGGGACAGCATGTGCGCAAGGGCGAGGTGATCGGTATTGGCGATGACAACACCCCTTGGGTGCATGCCAGCACCTCCGGCATCGTGGAACGGATTGATCTCGCCTTCGCGGCCGACTCGGCCGAGCCGGTCATGGCCGTCATTCTGAACGCAGATGGTCTGGATGAGTGGATCGAACGCCCAGTGCTGGGGCTACCGCAAACGTCCGAGGCGCTGGTCGAACGAGCATTGCAGATGGGCATAGTCGGCCTTGGTGGGGCGGGTTTCCCGACGGCCCTCAAGCTGGCCGGCGCCCAGCAGCCGGATCTTCTGCTGATCAACGGTGCCGAATGCGAGCCCTTCCTTACCTGCGATGACCGTCTCATGCGCGAACGTGCCGAGGCGCTGATCGAGGCCGCCGACTATGTCGCCGCGCTGATGGGAATAACGCTGACCCGATTTGGTATCGAAACCAACAAACCTGAGGCGATGGCCGCGTTACGCGCCGCCACTCGCCGGGCGCGCACCCGGGTCGAAATATGTCCGCTACCGGCGCGTTACCCGGCAGGGGGGCAGCCGTTGATGATCAAGAGCCTTAGTGGCCGCAACCTGGCGCCAGGGACCCTGCCCGCCGATATCGGCGTACTGGCGCTGAATGTCGCGACGCTCTACGCACTGGGCCGGGCCATCTTCCACGGCGAACCACTGGTAAGACGCGTGCTGACGCTGACCGGGAACTGCGAGCGCCCCGGGAATGTCCTGGTGCCAGTGGGTTACCCGGTCAGCGCACTGCGCGCAGTTGCTGGCGCGGCCCCCGAAGGCCAGTTGACCCAGGTCGGCGGGCCGATGATGGGACAGCCGTTACCGGACCCCACTGCCGTCATCAGCAAGACCAGTAGTTGCCTGATATTCGGCGCCGAGCGCTACTTGCCGGCACCTCAGCCCGCAGGCAGTTGCATTCGCTGTACGCGCTGTGTGGATGTCTGCCCGATGTTGCTCAGACCGCTGGATCTCTACGCTGCTGCCGAACGTCTTGACAAGGCCAGCCTGCAGGACCTGCGATTGGATGCCTGTATCGAATGCGGCAGCTGCAGCAGCACCTGCCCAAGCAATCTGCCGCTGCGCGAACGTTTCCGCCAGAGCAAGACGGAGCTACGTGCATGAGCCTGATACTCCGTCCTACCGCGCACCGACAACTGCGCACAATGATGCTGCTGGTCAGCCTGTGTCTCCTGCCGGGTACCGCCCTGTACGCCTGGCAATTTGGCATAGTGGTCTGGTTGCAGACCTTCTGGTGCGTGCTGCTCGCCCTGGGCTTCGAAGCCGGCCTGCTGCGCCTGCGCGGACGTAATGTCCGCGAGGGCTTGAGCGACCTGAGCTGGCTGGTGCTAGGCCTGATACTGGCTCGGGCATTGCCGCTGCTGGTGCCGCTGTGGATGATCGCCCTGGCCAGTTTTGCCGCGCTCGCACTGTGTAAACACGGCAGTGGAGGCCTGGGTCGCAACCGCCTCAACCCCGCCATGGTTGGCTTGGGGATCATCGCTATCTGCTTCTACCAGCAACTGTACCCTGCGCCTTCGAACTATGCCCCCTGGACTCTCACCCTGGACGCCAAGGCGGTTCTTCTACAACAGTTGCAGCTGGCGCCACGCCTTAACCTCGATGCGTTCGCCGGCGCCACTCAGTTGGCCAAGAACCAGTTCACACTGATCACCCCCAATCTGTCGGGGTACGGCTACATTGCCGGCGGTTTGCTACTGGCAGTCCTGCGGGTGATCCGAATCGAGATTCCGCTGGCGATGCTCGCGAGCACAGTATTGCTGTGTATGGCAGCCGGCCATAGCCTACAGGAAAGCCTGTACAGCCTCAGTCTCGGTGGCTATCTCTTCACCGCCTTCTTCATCGCCACCGATCCGGTCACCAGTCCCGATACACGCGCCGGTCGCATCCTGTTCGGCGCGGCCATTGGCGCGCTGACTGAATTGATTCGCGAATTCGGGCTTTATGCCGATGGTCTCTGCTTCGCCGTGCTAGCCGCCAATCTGCTGGTGCCGCAGATCGACCGGTTGGTGCTGCGCATACAGCGCCCCGTACATACGAACACCTGACACTGAGAGCGTACGCAGCGAGTAGCCAGCGCCTCTTTTGCGTCAGAGCCTCACCCTCAATGAAGTGGCCAGGCAGCTAAATAGCTGCCCTCGGAAAACACTAGACCAGGAAACACCCGCTGAGCGATTTAGCCAGACTGTTGCATCGACCGGTTGAATCCACAGCCAAAAAGCGATCATTCCAGTTCTGTTTGCGCGAATCCTTGGAATTGGCCAACACGCCCTCATAACAATGGCTATACCCAACATCCCCGTGAGGAAGGACAGACCATGACCAGACAAACCGAAACTGCCATTCTCGCCGGCGGCTGCTTCTGGGGCATGCAGGATCTGCTGCGGCGCTATCCCGGTGTGCTGCGCACTCGGGTCGGGTACACCGGCGGCGATGTGCCGAATGCCACCTACCGCAACCATGGCAACCACGCCGAAGCCATCGAGATCGTCTTCGACCCTGCCGTGATCGGCTACCGGCAGATCCTTGAGTTCTTCTTCCAGATACACGACCCCAGCACGCCAAACCGTCAGGGTAATGACCTGGGCCCCAGCTATCGTTCGGCGATCTACTACCTCAGCGAACAGCAACGCGACATCGCCGAGGACACCGCTGCCGATGTCGATGCTTCACACCTGTGGCCAGGCCGAGTAGTCACCGAAATCGAACCGGCAGGGCCCTTTTGGGAAGCGGAACCGGAGCACCAGGATTACCTCGAACGTATACCGAATGGCTACACATGCCACTTCATCCGCCCGAACTGGAAGCTCCCCAAGCGCGCCTGAGAGTCGCGCTTGTGAGGCGCAGAGGTGACCGCTTCTGGCCGATTTTTGCCTGTCGCCACCGTCAGCTTCGGGTCGGATAGCGACCACCAGCCATTGTGACTGATCCACCCTTGTCCTCCCCTCAACGTGGAGAACGAGCCATGAACACTATTGCTAGATACAGCCATCAGCCTTGGAACAAGGGAAAGCTTGTCGGGCAGAAAGCTCCGCTTCGAGTCAGAGATATCTGGGCCATTCGAGTAAGACTTCAGCTTGCTGAGAAGACGCGTGATTTGGCGCTCTTCAACTTGGCCATCGATAGCAAGCTGCGTGCCTGTGACTTAACCAAGTTGCGAGTCCGAGACATCGCCCATGGGGAGCATGCGTCGTCACGGGCCATCGTGATGCAGCAGAAAACTCAGCACCCAGTGCAATTTGAAATCACTGAACAAACCCGAACGGTTCTGGAGGCTTGGATGCATCGGGCGCGTCTCCGCAGCGAGGACTTCTTGTTCACGAGCCGGTTGCACGCCTCAGACCATCTTTCCACCAGGCAATACGCTCGAATAGTCAAAGCGTGGGTGACAGCCATTGGCCTTGATCCAACCATGTACGGTACCCACACGCTACGGAGAACCAAGGCATCGTTGATCTATCGCAGGACGAAGAACCTGAGAGCTGTCCAACTCCTGCTTGGTCATACGAAGCTTGAAAGCACTGTCAGATACCTGGGAATCGAGGTCGATGATGCCCTGGAAATGGCAGAACAAACGGAGGTCTGATCATCCATAGTGACGGTCGATGCTAGACCGTCGCTATCCGACCCAATGCAGCCCTTCGATTTGTGTTAGCGCCCAGTCAAGACACCTTCCCGATCCAACCTTAGAGTGATGGTGTCCACATTGATGGACACCATCGCCATGCTGCCGAGAATGACCTTACAGGCGCACTCGACGTCCTGTGCCCTCATGAAACCGTGCTACTTCAACTTGGCGACATCCTCCGGTTTCCAGGTTTGGTCGAAGAATGCCTGCTTAGGACCGTAGAGTCGGAAGATCGTGAACCAGCCTTTGCCGGGGAGCGTGGCCAGCCAGTTCTTGCCTTCGCCGGGCGACTTCGGACCGAAGTAAATGTCGAAGCTACCGTCAGCGTTCTGCACCGGCTTATCCATCATGTTGAGCGACGGAAAGGGCTGGCCATTATCAAGACCGGAGCCGGTGATCGGATCATACACAGCCACCGACCAGAAAATGGCAACGGGAACGTCCTTGGGTACATGTAGCTTGTAGTCCTTGTCGCCACTCAAAAAGTCGCCATCGGCGTCGCTGTAAGTGACAAGATACTTCGCGCCGACGTCGTTCATGCTCACCGCCATGCCGGGACTGGTGGAGTAGGCGTAAGTAAAGAAGGAAGTGCGTGCATCGAGGTATTCGAACGAGGGCGATGTGAAGGTCGCATTGCCGGGGAACGCATTGATGTAGTGTCGGTCGGGGTACCACATCTGATCCTTCACCAGCGGCGAAGGCGTGTAGGCCAAGACGTGGCCGATACGCGTGGCCGTGCGTGCCGCTTTGTCGAGCATTGCACGGGTATTGGCGTCCGGTACAAACGGCTGACCTTTGACGATGCCCAGCGCTGCCGCCATGCCACGCATTTCCATGTCGGCAGGATTCACGTATTCATGGTCGATGAACCGCCAAAGCATATCGTACGCCGTGCCATCCTGTGGGTAGAGCATATTCGCCGGTACGCCCGAGGCATCGGGGAACTCCATAGGCTTGGCTGTTTCCTGCTTCCCGAGTGGATAGATCCGCGTCTGCTCCATGACCCGCACGGGTTCTTCAAGGTGTTTCGGATCTTTGAAAAAGCCGCGCCAGAAAACGAACACGCCGTAGGTGCCGGACCGATAAGTGAAATAACCCGATGGAACCTCCCCCGTATAATCCGGCGGCAGTATGAGGTACTTCCCGCCCTTTCCCCTGTCCGGGCCGGGCAGCCCTACATCGCCGCTCCATCTGCGCCCGTCGATGTCGCCCTCGGAAGGAATCGGGTGTTGTCTGTAGTCATCGATAATGCCTTGCAACCCCGGTGGCACCTCAATGACCATCGGCCCGTCTTGTTTCAAGTCAAGAAAGCCGAACCCATAAATCACGTCGGAGTTCGGCGT
The DNA here is from genome assembly GCF_040448305.1 of Pseudomonas fluorescens. Classification (NCBI taxonomy): domain Bacteria; kingdom Pseudomonadati; phylum Pseudomonadota; class Gammaproteobacteria; order Pseudomonadales; family Pseudomonadaceae; genus Pseudomonas; species Pseudomonas fluorescens. The sequence continues at coordinate 3,912,378 of NZ_CP148752.1, forward strand.
CGTGATCAGCGTCTTGGCGTTGAGCCTCTGCTTGAAAATCGCCAGTTTGTTGTAGCCACTGCCGAAGACCTTCTGCATGCCTTCCTTCATCCCATACAGGTTGAGGGTAGGCATTGCCCAGAGGTAGGTCTGCACCGCACGCTGGTAGAACAATTCGTCTAGGAGTTTCGGCGCGTCGTCCTTGGCGATATAGCCCTTTTCGAAAGGCAGATTTGCCAGTTCGTCGTAGCGCGATGGTTCTTGCGCCATCGCTGAGGTGGCAAGTGTCAGCGCGAGTACTGCGGTCATGAGACTGCGGATGCAGGAAGGCTGCATGGTTGTGCCCTCTTGGTAGTTGGTGGGTTAGCTCATTTCACCTTCTCAACGATGGGGGGCATCCACGTGCCATCCAGAACAGCTTTGTCCGGCCAGTAGGCACGGATATACAGCGAGAAAGTCCCTTCGGGTGCGGGTAGCCAGTTGTTTTCCTTGTCGTGACCAGGGGATTTTGCGCCGGCATACAACGTCAGGGAGCCGTCTGCATTGAGCGTTAGGTTCTTGTTCTTGGTACCCAGCGAATAGCGTTTGAGCGGATTGTCGTGATAGAAATGCTCCGCGTTATACAAGGTCAGCGACCAGAATCCTTTCACCTGTGGCGTCTGGCCCTTGGGAAATGTGATGGTGTAGCTGTTTTGCCCATTGAGTTGCTGACCCTGGTGGTCGTTGTCTGTGTAGATGTACTTCGTCTCCTCCGGGCGGTTCTCGTAAATGTTTGACTTGGCGATGGCGGTGCGGTTGAGGTAGTCAGTGCCCCATTTCGCATTGTTCACCGGTGAATTCCAGCCGTTACCGGCCGCGCGGCCGTTGTGGCTCCATTGAAGAAATGCCGGCAGCATTTCCTTGTCCATAGCAATTGCGGTGTCCCTGAGCGTCTGCATGATCGCCGGGTCTTTCTCGGCGGCGTCCAGTACGCTGGTGATCCATGCGTAGAGAGACTCCTCGCCAGGCATTGGTGGAACTTGTTCCATCACCGACGGCAATTCGTTGAAGTAGGTTTCCGGGTTCACCCACTTGGTTTCGCCTGTCCCGGTGGACTTCGGTGCAGGGTAGTGCGGAAGTTTGGACCAGTCCGTGGTCTTCATCTTCCCGTCGAACTTCGATAGCGGGTAGAAGTTGATCTGGCTCAGCATCGGCTGGATGGCTTTGCGATCTTCCGCCGTGTCGTCCATGAAGATGCGCGGGATGGTGAATACCAGTGCCGTGGATGATCGCACTACAGCAGTGATGCCCGCCGGTGTCTCTCCCTTCCAGTCCGGGCCGACAACCATGTAGAAGCCAGGTTTTGTGCCGTAGGCCTGGCCGATCTCGGAAAACTCGTCGGTGCGGGCGTCATACAACGCATAGACCCAGAAGCGCTGACCGAAGTCCGGTACCTGGAAGACAAACGGCTCCTTGTCCAATGGCAGGAAGCCGGGCCCATACACGACGTCCTGGTTCGAACAAGCAATGACGCGCTGGTTCGCGGTAACGTAGTCAGTCAGCATGGCGATCCCACCGTAGGCGATCGGCACAACACCACCGACCAGACCAGGCTCGGGAACCTTTGAGAAGGCTGCGGCGCGATTGGCGTTGGCGACCAGCGGCCAGCCCCAGAAGTAAGCCATTTGACCAACCATCTGGACGTATTCCTTAGTCAACGTATTGCCCGAAACAGGGCCGGGAACTACGGCAGCGGTTGTGGGGATGGGGGACTGCTGGGCTTGCGAGTTTTCCGAAAGCATTGCGAGGGCGACGCCGATGACGCATGCGTTGATGGTGAATTGCTTAATGCCAATTTTCATGGGGCATCCTCTGGGAGGATAACGAGGGCTGCAAGCTTCGCTGGCAGCGCTTTGACACTGTTAAATATTGTCCCCATCTAGCTTAGTAGTCTGTTTTCTAACGTAGCGAATAGACAATATAAGTTTTCTGAAGAAACCATCTTCTGTTTCGGTCTAATAAAGGATAGGGACACCCCATTCAATGGAGAATATATCGCCAGATATAGATGAGTGCTGACTGAACGATGGCTCAACTTAATATTGGTTAATACGAATTAATCCGATTGGCCGGAGACAGTGTTTGTACCCCGTCGAACATAGTTCAGGTACCTGGTCTAATCTCATTGGCAGCAGGTCACCCTCAGCCTTGTAACCGCGACATGACAACCCAAACTCTCAATTGCGAGACAGGAGTTGGACATGAACAACGGCGTTCGACTTGTTCCTTTCATTACCTTTGCGGTGGTATGGCCCGCAATTAGCCCCGCCGCCGATAGCCAGGCCGAGCTGGCCAAGCAAACGCTGAATCCCGTCGCCGCGCTCTACAGCGTACCTATTCAGTACAACTGGAACCAAAAACTCGGCCCGAGCGGCGAGGGCTACCAAAGTGTCACCAACATCCAGCCAGTGCTGCCATTCAGTATCAATGACGAGTGGAACCTGATCTCCCGAACCATCCTGCCGATCATTGATCAGCATGGTCTGGTACCTGGCGGGCAGGCGGACAAATCCGGTTTGGGGGATGTGACCCAGAGCTTCTTTTTTTCACCCAAGCAGCCGACTTCCAGTGGCTGGATTTGGGGGGCAGGACCGGCCATTCTGGTGCCGACCGGCAGCGATGAGCTTTTGAGCAGTGAGCAATGGGGGTTGGGGCCCACAGTGGTGGCCCTCAAACAGAGCAATGGTTGGACCCGCGGCATTCTGGCCAATCACATCTGGTCGCTGGAAAACAGCCCGCCCGATGACAAGGACAAGGTCAACGCGACTTTCCTGCAACCTTTCTTCAGCTACACCACTCACACCTACACCACCTTCGGCATCAACACAGAATCCACCTATGACTGGCAGACCCGAGAATGGTCAGTGCCAATCAACCTGTTCGTCACCCAGTTGTTCAAAGTGGGCCATCAACCCATGACCCTGCAAGCAGGACCACGCTATTGGGCAGATAGTCCGAAAGATGGTGCCGAGGGCTGGGGATTCCGGGTGGCGTTTACACTGTTGTTTCCCAAGTGAGTGCCAAGTTTCAATGGAGCATGTTAAGCGTCTGCTTTTGGCCGATTTCTGCCTTTCACGACCGGCTGAAATCGACCCAATCTAGCCGTTCGCTAACGAATGCAAATGGCCGTTTTTGACTATCGCCACCGGCAGCAATGGGTCCAGGCTGTGTGAAAACTCCCGCAATTGTCTAATCTTCTGATCGTCGAGATCGTAGCGGGGGCGATCATGAAGCGATTTATTGAAGGTGAGGCTCGGGCGCAAGTCACCTTACTGCCGGAGTGTCTGGACGATTACGTAACCGAAGAAAATCCAGTGCGCGTGGTCGATGTTTTCGTCGATGAACTCGACTTGGGCGCGCTTGGTTTTGAGGGCGTCGATCCTGCCGCAACTGGTCGTCCGGCCTATCACCCAGCGGTGTTGCTGAAGATCTATATCTACGGCTATCTCAATCGGATTCAATCCAGCCGCCGACTTGAGCGAGAGGCCGAGCGCAACGTCGAGTTGATGTGGCTAACGGGGCGTTTGGCTCCGGACTTCAAAACCATTGCCGACTTTCGCAAAGACAACGGCAAAGCCATTCGCAGCGTATGCCGCCAGTTCGTAGTTCTTTGTCGCAACCTCAATCTCTTCTCCCAATCGATCATCGCCATCGACGGCAGCAAATTCAAAGCCGTCAATAATCGCGACCGCAACTTCACTCAGGGCAAGGTGAAGGCACGCATGCAGCAGATCGAGCAGAGCATTGATCGATATCTGGCGGCGATGGATTCGGCGGATCGGGCAACGCCCGAAGTGGCCGAGGCCAAAGCAGAGCGGCTTAAAGAAAAGATAGAAACACTGAAAAAGCAGATACAGAAACTCAAGGACATCGAGGCGCAGCTCCACGAAAGTCCAGACCAGCAAATCTCCCTCACAGACCCAGATGCACGCTCAATGGCTACGAGCGGCCGAGGCACCGGAACGGTTGGCTACAACGTACAAACAGCTGTCGACGACAAACACCATCTGATCGTTGCCCATGAGGTGACCAACGTTGGTAATGATCGTGGGCAACTGAGCAATATGGCGAACCAAACGCGTGAAGAAATCGAGGCTGAATCGCTAACGGTGGTGGCCGACCGAGGCTATTACAAAGGTCTGGAAATCCTTGCTTGCGAGCAAGCCGGCATCACTACCTTCGTACCGAAACCCCTCACATCTGGCAGCAAAGCCGAAGGCAGATTCGGCAAACAGGATTTCATCTATCTTATTGCGTCGGACGAGTATCAATGCCCTGCGGGGCAGTTACTAACCAGGCGGTACTCGTCGATGGAAGACGGCATGTTATTGCATTGTTACTACTTCTCGGGCTGCCAGTCCTGCTCAATGCAAAAGCAATGTACGACGGGTAAGGAGCGCCGTGTGAAGCGCTGGGAACATGAGGCTGTAGTCGACGCGATGCAGGTTCGGCTAGAACATGATCCAGCGATGATGAGGGTTCGTCGCCAGACCGTTGAACATCCTTTTGGAACGCTCAAGTACTGGATGGGAAGTACCCACTTCCTGACCAAAACCCTGCCGAGGGTGAGCACTGAGATGAGCCTTCATGTGCTCGCCTACAACCTCAAACGAATGATGAGCATCTTCGGCATCGCAGGACTGCTTGAGGCGATCAGGGCGTGAACCCAGCCGCTTGGCTCGCCAGTTAGAAGCCGTTTGGGCCGCAGACGCGGCCCAAACGGCATTACGAACGTCTATGTCACTGACTAAGCTAATTCGTGCTTTCGCCCGCTGATTCCATAGGCAACCCTCGCGACTCTCAGTTTTCGAGGTATTTAGCGCGTTTTCACACAGCCTGGGTCGACTGCAGCCCTTCGCGACAGGCAACGATCGGCCACTAGCTGACAATCGCATTCACTTTTGTATCACCGCTTGAACTGGCTGGCTGCTATCAGTGCAGTTACGGATTGCGATATTTTCTCAGGCAGTCGCCGCAGCCTGGTTTGGTCGCCGGCACCCCCGGGCTTGCCGAGCCAGCCCGCCGGCCATACGATTCGACTATTCCTCAGGCGGAGGAGTCATTGTGAAGCCGGTGATGCTCCTGACGCGCATCCTGGCGCCTGCCATCGCTCTGGCGCTGGCATCCGCCGGCCTGCATGCCGACGATCCGTTCGCGCCGTTGCGCGACGCCATGGTGCGGGAGATCGCCAACATGTCGTCCGTCACCCGCGACGAAACCGGCAGGGTCGAGTTTGCCGCGCCGGTGATGGCCGCGATGGCCAAGGTGCCACGCCATAGGTTCGTCCCGCCCGACGAGGTGCCCTACGCCTACGAGAACCGCCCGCTGCCGATCGGCTACGGCCAGACCATCTCCCAGCCCTACATCGTCGCCCTAATGACCGACCTGACGCAGGTCGGGCCCGGCGACGTGGTACTCGAGATCGGCACTGGCTCGGGCTACCAGGCGGCGATCCTCGCCGAGCTGGCGCAGGCGGTCTACACAATGGAGATCATCGAGCCGCTGGCAGTGCAGGCCGGGGAGCGCCTGGGCCGGCTGGGATATGCAAAGGTGCAGGCCCGGCTGGGCGATGGCTACCACGGCTGGCCCGAGCACGGGCCTTACGACGCCATCCTCGTCACCGCCGCCGCCAGCCATGTGCCGCCGCCACTGATCGCCCAACTCAAGGCCGGCGGACGGATGGTAATCCCGGTCGGCGCGCCGTTCATGATCCAGTACCTGCTGCTGATCGAGAAGGCCGGCGATGGCAGTGTGTCCACCCGGCAGGTGCTGCCTGTGCGCTTCGTGCCGCTGGTCGGAGGCGGTTGAGCATGCATTCGCCGCCATTGCTCGCCCTGGCGCTGCTGTCTGCCTCCGCGCTCGGCTATGAGGTGCTGCTGCTGCGACTGCTTTCGATCATCCAGTGGCACCATTTCGCCTACATGATGATCAGCGTCGCGCTGCTCGGCTACGGCGCCGCCGGCACCGCCGTAGCGCTGGCGCGGCCTGTGCTGGCGCCGCGCTTCCACGGCGTGTTCATCGGCGGCGCGGTGCTGTTCGGACTGAGCGCCATCGCCTGCTTCAGCCTGGCCCAGCAGGTTCCGTTCAATCCCCTCGAGATCCTCTGGGACGCGCGGCAGTCGGCGCGCCTGCTGCTGATCTACCTGCTGCTGTTCGTGCCGTTCTTCTGCGCGGCGGTGTGCATCTGCCTGACTTTCACCTGCTTTCAGGAACAGATTCATCGGATCTACGCCTTCGACATTCTCGGCGCCGGCGTGGGCAGCCTGGCGATCGTCGCCGCGCTGTTCGCCCTGACGCCCGTCGATGCGCTGCGGCTGCTGGGCGGCACCGGCATCGCCGCCGGGGCACTGGCCGCCATGGCTTGCACGGGGCATAGGCACTGGCTCGCGCCGTTGCTGCTGGCGGCGGCAGTCGCGGTGCCGGCCGGCGTACCCGAGCGCTGGATCGCCCTGTCGCCCTCCGAGTACAAGGAACTGAGCCAGACGCTGCGTATCAAGGATGCGCGCGCAATCGCCCAGACCTGGAGTCCGCTGGGCCTGCTCACGGTCGTCGACAGCCCGACCATTCCCCTGCGCCACGCGCCGGGCCTGAGCCTCAATGCGACGCAGGAGCCGCCCGCACAACTGGCCATCTTCACCGACGGCGACGGCCTTTCCGTGCTGAACCGCTATGACGGGCGCCGCGAACCGCTCGCCTACCTGGACTACCTGACCTCGGCTCTGCCCTATCACCTGCTGCGCCAACCCCGCGTGCTGGTGCTGGGCAGTGGCGCTGGCGCCGATGTGCTGCAGGCGATCTACCACGGCGCCAGCGCGGTGGATGCCATCGAACTGAACCCGCAGGTGATCGATCTGGTCCAGCGCCGCTTCGCCGACTTCTCCGGCAAGCCGTACAGCGCGCCCAACGTCCGTGTGCTGATCGGCGAGGCGCGCGGTCTGGTGGCTTCGCGCGGCGAGCCTTACGACCTGATCCAGATCGCCCTGCTGGACTCCTTCGGCACCGCCTCGGGCGGCCTGCATGCGCTGTCCGAGAACTACCTGTACACGGTGGATGCCTTCGCCGAGTACCTGCGCCATCTCGCGCCCGGCGGCCTGCTGGCCATCACTCGCTGGGTCACCCTGCCGCCCCGCGATGTTCCCAGGCTGCTGGCCACCGCGGCCGCGGCCATCGAGCGCGACGGGCAGGCCAGCGCGGCGCGCCGCATTGTCATGATCCGCGGCTGGAAGACCGCGACGCTGCTGGTCAGCAACAGGGATTTCGACGATGCCGGCATCGCCGTGCTGCGGGAGTTCTGCCGGGCGCGCTCCTTCGACCTGGCCTACTACCCCGGGATGACCGTGGCCGAGGCGAACCGCTACAACCTGCTCGACCGGCCCTGGTTCTTCGAAGCGGCGCAGGCCCTGCTGTCCGGCGAGCGCGCGCAGTTCCTGGCACGCTACAAGTTCGACGTGCGTCCGACCATGGATGACCGGCCGTATTTCTTCCACTTCTTCAAGTGGCGCTCGCTGCCGGAACTGCTGGCGCTGAAGGCGCAGGGCGGCCTGTCAATGCTGGAGTGGGGCTATCCGGTGCTGATCGCCACGCTGCTGCAGTCCAGCGTGGCCGCCGTGCTGCTGATCCTGGCGCCGCTATGGGTGGCGCGGCGGCGCCAGCGGCGCGCTCGGGATGCGGCTTTGGCCAGGTTCGAACTTCGGGTCGTGTCCTACTTCGCCGCCATCGGCTTCGCCTTCATGTTCGTGGAAATCGCCTTCATCCAGAAGTTCACCCTTTTCCTCAGCCACCCGTTGTATTCGGTGGCGGTAACGCTCAGCGCGTTCCTGATCTTCGCGGGCCTCGGCAGCCGTTACTCCGGTCGGCGGCGGGGGGACATCGGACCTGGTGTGGGGCCCCGTCATCCGCTCGCGCGGCCAGTCCTGGCGATCTGCGCGATCGCCCTGCTCTACCTGATCGCCCTGCCCCCGTTGTTCCAGCTGCTGGCGCCGGTGGGGACCCTCGCCAGGTTCGGCATCTGCGCCGCGCTGGTAGCGCCGCTGGCGTTCGCCATGGGCATGCCGTTTCCGCTCGGACTCGGGCGCGTCTCCGCGCGCGCTGAAGCACTGGTGCCGATCGCCTGGGCCGTCAACGCCAGCGTATCGGTGGTGGCGGCCGTGCTGGCGACCCTGCTGGCGATCCACCTGGGCTTCACCGTAGTGTTGCTGCTGGCGTTGCTGCTGTATCTCGCGGCGGCGGTCGCATTTCCCTGATCGCGGCGGTTCGCAGCGACACGTCAACAGACCCTGGTGAGACGAATGGCTTGTTGGAACGCCGCTTGCCGCAGTTCACACGTTTCGCCGTGTCGATCAGCGAGGGTGACGCCTTTCCTGCTTCGAAGCTGAACATTTGAAAATATGGACGTGTGCGTCATGCCAAAGATGAGAGGTTGCGTGCCGCAAGCAATTGGTTTTGGCCGACGCAGTCGAGTCGTCAGAGGTGGCTTTCATCCCATAGCTGCCGGTGGTGACTGGCAGAAACCGGCCAGGAGCGGAAGCGCGGGAAGTTGCATTGCATTTGAGTATCTACGGACTAACCTCAGTGCATCATTACACCGCGCGCAGGGGGACTTGCCGCCAAGGTGTCATTTCCCAACTGACCTCCATTTCACGTTGGCCAAGGAGCCTTATGAAGACCTTCTTGCTAAGGACAGCCCTGTTCGTTGTTTTATTTTTCTTTGCCTTGCTCTGCCTTCTTGTGTCTCTTTCCTCGTACATATTCTCATTACGATAATGCTCGCCCAGGCTTTGATTGCATTCTTTCTGGGATTGGATATCGGCGCCAGGATGGGGCCAACGGCCAAATGGGTTATGGGTGTTTCAATGACCTTGATTCCCTTGTTTTTGGTATGGGGCTTCTACAACCATCGCGTCGGCGCCTACAACGCGTACATACTCCTTGTGCTTCCCCAATTCCCAAGAGCGCTTGAGGGGTATACATCGAGTCCGGCAACAACCACTATCGCATTAGCTATAAGTATCGTTATCCTGGCTTTTGTTTGGTACGTCCGAGGAAAAATCTTTCCAGACTTCGTCTTCGTCAATCCCAGGAAAATCAAAGGCAAGTACTTCTTTACGGGCTGATCCATCATGCCGCCGGACCTGCCCGAACGGCTGTCCAGGCCTTTGAGTTCAATCGTTAGCGAAGACTGCTTCGGGTCGAAGTCCGACTTTCAACAAAAAACAAGGCCACAGAATGATCTGGCACCTAACAAGCGTTAGATTCCCATTGTATTAGAAGACAGCCCCTTACGAGCTCATAGCCTGAGATGTTGTTTATCGTCAACGCCATGGACGGTGAGAACTTCGCCTCAGCGGTCAAGGCTACGGGGCGCAAGAAACTGATCATCGCCGGGGTCACCAATGACGTCTGCACGGTCTATCCGGCGCTGAGCCTGGTGCGCGATGGTTATGAAGTACAGGTGGTTGCTGATGGCGGCGGTTCCCCTGGCGTAATGGCGGATGATATCGCCCTGCGCCCGAAGGTGGTCAGTTGGTACAAGTCCTGATGACGGCACTTCAAGTGCTAAATCCTCAGGTGGGCAAGAAGGCTCGCTCCTACTAGTTGTTCGAGGCTACCTCCGGCAGTTGCGGGTGCGAGCCACATTTGAGTCGACCTCTCATCGTCCGCATTGGGTTGAATCCACAGCCGAAAGCGGACGTTCCCAGGCACCTGCGAAGTTATGGCGATTTAGTCTTGGTCCGTGGGAAATCAGTGCTCGCCATTAATCTTTCGTGAACATACTCCTCAAATTGTTCGGCTGGCAGTGGCGGGGAAAACAGGAAGCCCTGGTAGGTCTGGCAGCCATGCTTGACCAGAAAGGTGCGCTGAGCTTCTGTCTCTACACCTTCTGCAATCACCGAAAGCCCCAATATCTGGCTCAGGCTCACAATCGCGCAGGCGATGGCGGCGTCGTTGGGATCAACCAGCACATCTCTGATGAAGGACTGGTCGATCTTGAGTTGATCCAGCGGAAGGCTCTTCAGGTATGACAGTGACGAGTAGCCGGTTCCGAAATCATCCAGCGAAAGGCCTATGCCGATCTTTTTCAACTCGATCATTTTGGCGACAGTACCTTCCATATCCTCTATCAGCAGGCCTTCGGTCAGTTCCAGTTTCAATTTCTTCGGATCGGCCCCCGTGTATTTCAGTACTTGCAGTACCTCCTCGACGAAGTCCGGATGGTGAAACTGGCGGGCGCTGACATTCACAGCCATACCCAGTCGGGCGGTTTCCCAATGCTTTGCCCAGGCAACCAGCTGAGTGCAGGCTGCCTGCAGCGCCCAACGGCCTAACGGCAGAATCAACCCCGTTTCCTCTGCCAATGGAATGAACTCGCCTGGAAACACGACTCCGCGCTCAGGATTCTGCCATCTCATCAGTGCCTCTGCGCCAATGATACGGCCCTCACTATTCACCTGCGGCTGGTAATGAAGAAGGAATTCGTTGTCCTGCAAGCCTTGGCGCAAGTCTACTTCCAGTCTGGCGCGTGCCGTGGCAACCGCCTGCATTTCCGGATCGAAGAAGCGCATGGTATTGCGGCCCGCCGCCTTGGCGCGATACATCGCCAGGTCAGCGCGCTTCATAATATCGTCCACTGTGCTCAGCTGCCCCTGGAACAGCGCAATGCCGAGGCTGGGGGTGCTGTGGTGCTCATATCCATCCAACTGGTAGGAAATGTTCAGAGAGTTGAGAATCTTTTCGCCAATAGCCTTGGCCTGGATAGCTGCTTCTGGAGGATTCTCATTAAGGCCATCCAGCAGGACGACGAATTCGTCTCCGCCCAGGCGAGCCACGGTGTCGCTCTCGCGTATGCAGCCGCAAAGGCGCAGAGCAACTTGCTGCAGCAACATGTCGCCTCTGTCATGCCCCAGCGTGTCGTTCAGTGTCTTGAAGTTATCCAGGTCAATGAGAATTATCGCGCTCGTATGCAGGCTACGGGAGCTGCCCGCCAGCAGATGCTGTAGCCGGTCCAACATGAGCCGCCTGTTGGCCAGCCCGGTCAACTGATCGTAGAAGGCCAAACGCTGGACCTCTTGCTCAGCGGTCTTACGGTGGGTGATGTCAGTATTGATCGACAGAACGGATTGCGGCTGGCCATCATCGTCTCGCACCAGGGTTCGATGACTTTCGAGCGTGATGGTGCAGCCATCCCGGCGTCGAAGTGTAACTTCGTCCGCCCAGTCACCCGTTTCTATCAGGCTGTTAGTGGCCGCATTGAAAGCGGCGCTACCCTGGTAGATCAACTCCTGTGCCGATTTGCCGAGCGCCTCTTCCTTTGACAGACCGTAGAGACGCTCGGCACTTTTGTTCCAGTACAGGATGCGGTTATCCATCCCGTGAACGACAATGGCGTCCTGGGCCTTGTCCAGCAGCGATGCTTGCTGGCGGGCCTGTTTCTCGCTTTCGCGCAGCACTGCCAGATAACCTTCCCTTTCGGCTGCTTGCGACTCCATTTCGCGCCTGATCTTGCCCCCGTAGATAACGGCCGCACTGACCATCAGTAGCACGAACACCATGATCGCGTATTCGACCCGGCGCAGTTCTTCGACCGACTCAAGCTCCTCCTCCAGGAGCTTGCTTTGAATCAGGCCAACGCGATCCCGCACGGTACTGAGTGAGGCGAGCAACAGGGCAAACTTCCTGTCCATCGTTGCCATGCGTTTGCCGGCATTATCCGACTGCCCCTCCCTGAAGTAGGAAAAGATCAGCAAGGCCTCGTTCACCATTTCGACCATCGCGGCATCAACTGCACCCACCTCATCCTTCAATGCAAGGGTAAAGGCTTGTACATCTGCACTGTGTTCAGCCTCATTGGCGATCCGTACTTCCAACTGCTTTTTGGCCATTGCCAAATGCTCGTTGAAGGCGCGCAAGGCTTCATTCATGTTCCGCGATTCGGCTTCAACATCATGTGTGTCGAACACATTATTGCCCGGCGCATTGACTGTGGAAGCCAGGCTGCCCAGCGTTGAATAGCTCGACAGCTGTTGGACCCACGACTGGTTTGCCTTGATGGAGCGGTGATAGGTATCGACGATCAGGTGATTCAATAGCACGCTCAGCACAACAACCAGCACGTCGAATCCCGCAAGAAAAAAGTACATGCGGTGCCATTTGGTCGAGCGCGGCTTATTTGAACTGGTGGGTATGGCTTCCTTTGCGGCGCTTTTATTCCTGAAAAAATCCATTTCACAATCTCCAAACATAATCCTTCTAAATTGACCAATAAAAGCGGTATTCGGAAACCAATTAACCTTTTGTGCCGACACCTGAACCTGAGAACACACCGCACGTAGCATTAGCCAAATTTTTTCTCTGTTCTGGATTCACGCTGGTTTTCGTGAGCGAAGCTCCCGAGACAAGCAATAGCTACCGAGGCTATACGTCTTAAGTGTCACGCCAACCAACTATTCGACACTAAGCAATGCATTTGGCGATGCTAATTTCATGGTGAAATTTTTCACTCTCGGAAGCAGTCTCTTAACATTTCGGCGATAAAACGAAATCATTTTCATTTATTGTGTTTGACATCATCGTTTCAGGTAACGATTCTCCTCGCTCTCCATTGTAGAACTGAACGTCGGCAATCACTTTTGCCAGATGTTCTGTTCCTTTCAATTTCCTCAGCCTCGTTCTGCGCCTCTGGCGAGCGTGCAGACCAAGGCCTGCATGTCTGGGGTGAGCATATCCCCGTTTTCGCAGTGCCCTGCCGCACCGTAGCGAAAGTCGATTCGATCCTGAGTGATCCCAACAAATCTAGTCCAAACCCTGCGCCTGCAGGTGCAGGGTTTGCTCCATGTCTTCCCGAGTGTCGTTGCGAATTTGCGCCCCTGAACTGGATGCTTCACGCAGAATAGTCGGGTGACATAGGGCACGCTGCGGGTCATTTCCGCGCTGCCTGCCGGACTGCCTGATCAGTTTCGACAGCAGACCAAGCATAGCCGCAAATTTGCCATTATTCTGTTCGCCGACTGCTCCAGGTCGGTAGCAGCCATTCAAACAGTACAACAGGCCCAACAGTCTCAGGATAAGGCTGAATGGGATATCTTGTTGAGCTGTCGATCCGTTCAAAACTCCAGGGAAGTCAATGCTGAGTTCACTTGTATCGAATGGTCAGTCACTAACGGCTGACCATTCGGAACTGATGGCCCCATGGTGGAGCTTTACGAAAACAGCCTTGGCCGCGACCGCCCTATCGTTGGTGCGTGATGGGATGGTCGGATTGGATGCCCCGATCCTTGACCAACCTTTCACGTTGCGCCAGCTACTGCGGCATGAAGCAGGCCTCGCCGATTATGGCGAACTTGCGGATTATCACGCTGCCGTCGCTAACAATGAGGCAGCCTGGTCGGCAGCTGAAATGATGCAACGCCTTGATGGTGCTCGGCTTCGATATAGCCCTGGAACCGGGTGGCGTTACTCGAATGTAGGCTACTTTCTCATAGGCAGGCTTATTGAACGGGTAACTGATCTGGCGCTTGAAGAGGCAGTGAGTCGATGTGCACTGACGCCTTTGGGCCTGTCGAGCGTTCGCTTCGCTAAAACGCGATCAGATTTACAAAATTCCCACCTTGGAAACCCATCAAATTATGACCCCGCCTGGGTATATCACGGCTTGCTGATCGGCCCCATTTCGCAAGCAGCGCTTTTTCTGGATCGACTTCTCGCGGGACACCTCCTCTCCCCGGGCTTGCTCCAGGAAATGCAGACAGCAAAAACATTGGGCGGTCCGATTCCAGGACGCCCATGGATTACACCGGGTTATGGCCTTGGTTTGATGCAGGGTTCGATTGAAGGCGGCTTTACCCTACGCGGACACACAGGCTGCGGGCCTGGCAGTGTCATTGCCGTTTACCGTATCTGCGATGGCAACGCATCGGCCTGTTGCGCTGGTTTTGAGACGGGCGCCAGTGAAGGCGCCGTCGAAGCCCACGTCGTCCGAAGATTGATGCAAGCCTTACAAGAGGGTGCTGAAGACGCCTAAGTCCTGTTAGGGCCTGCCTGATGATTTTTCGAGTGACCACTTTGGAAGGCTGCCTTTCGCGAGACAACAATCGGCCAGAAGTGGACACTCAGAAACTCAACCGCGCACCAGGTAGGCCCCTGAGGGAACCCGATATCGCAGCTTCTTGCATTTGCCGGGTGCAGGCTGATGCCCCGGCGGACGATCAGGAAACCAAATTCGGCATTTGCCCGGAGGCGGCATATGGCGGCGGGGAATCTCAACCTCAGCGTACGCCCGCTCTGGCTCGATATTAGCCATTTGCAATTTTCCTTCGGGCCCGGCTCTGCCAGCCGTCGGTGCATCTGCAACCCGATCTGTCTGTGCGCTAGCGAAGTTGCCAGCGTTACGCCCAGTGTCCGGAGTGGATTGCTCAACAACCGCCATTTCCGCTTCGCGGCGCCTTTGGGTCTCCTCTTCCAGCCCCTTCTGTACTGCGACCTGGTCCTCTTTGGCATTGGGTGGGGTACCCGAAGATTGGGCCTGCTGCGCCGCCTGGATCAATTGGAAGTTGCGGTTGCGCAACTCGACGTTGCGACCAACCCGCATGTTCGAGCGCGCCGCCAGGGTTTCAGCCTGCTGGTACTGCCCCTGCTGTAGACGCAACACACCAAGGTAATGCAGCGTCGCGGGATTGTTAGGCTGGATATGCAGGGCACGCTCCAGCGTGGCAGCGGCCTGGTCCAACTGGCCATTCTCATACTGCCGCGAGGCGGTTTCGATCAGGGTGGTTGATGCGCTGTTACTTTGCGAGGGCGCTCTTCGCTCGGCAGCAACCGAACAAAGCGACGCGACAGCGCAGAACGCCAGGATGAGACCCGGCAGAAAACTCTTGGTTGGCATCAGGGGGCGGACTCGGCTGATCTAGGACGGCGCTGCCGTAAAACAGGCCACAGCGCTGCTCGGCATCTGCAATACAGGGCCGCAATTGACCTGGCCAGTACCCTGAAGTTCCCGCTTGGGGTGACGACTATTGGCCTTGACCCAATCTTGTACGGCACTCACACGCTACGACGAACCTAGCGCTGTCCAACGCCTGCCTGGTCATACGAAACTTGAAAGCACCGTCAGGTACCTGGAAATCGAGGTCGACGATGCTCTTGAAATGGCGGAACAGACGGAAGTCTGACGTCCACTGCGACGGTAGTGGTTAGACCGTCGCTTTGCGGCCAGGCGCGGCCTTTCAGGCAATGTTGGAGATGGCCTGAAGAAGTTGTGGAACTCAGGGAATCGAACGGTAGTCCAGCGGTCCAACACCTGGCAGGACAGCGGGCGCGAGATGCCCAAAGTATCGTCTGCCGACCACCATTGCCTTTGGGAGAACCAATTGTTAACTGTCTTTTTGCGTCAAATTTTCCGGTTAGCGATACCGCTCTTTTCCGTTGGCACTTCGTCCGCTGTTTTCGCCTGCCCGCAAGGACAGTACCAAGTCTGTATGGTCGCTTGTTTTTGTGCTCCAGGCTCCAAAGAGGAAACTGGGGAGATTTTCGAAAACATGAACCAAATGGCGGCCTCTGGATTGCAGAATTGGATTGTGCAATCGCGCAACACCGCGGCAACTGACGATATTCGGACAATCCCGCTGAATATCCGAGCCCAACTCGAACCCTACTATGACATCCAAGTGCTCGATTCGGCTCGCTACAAGGTAGGCGATGATGCAGAGCTGAACGCCGCACACACCATGCTGCAGAATCCCGATGTAAGTGCGGTCACCCTTATGGACATCATCGTCTTTCGCAGTCCCGATGATGCACTTAACAATGTCGCGCTATGGGCGCATGAATTGAAGCACGTGCAGCAGTACCTGCAATGGGGCGTTCGCGAGTTTGCCACTCGCTATACCCGTGATTACACAACCGTTGAGGCGCCTGCCTACGAGATTCAAACCCAGGTAGCCAGAGCGCTAAGAGTCAGCGTGGCCCAGCCAGAGCCTCCTCGAAATCCTTGAGTTCAAAGGGTTGCTTGCAGCCCTTCGCGAAAGGCAGCCAGCGCCCGATAAACGTCGTGAACACCTGCCGTGGGCTTGCGTCGCTGACGTATACACAGCGCCCTACAACTCCCCGCCAACGCAAGCGAGAAGCGCGTTGCAGGATGAGTGTCATGGGATTTAGAGAGTCGTTAAATCCGTTGGCAATTTAGGTAAGGAACAACTGTTCTTTTACGACAAGCGAAATGAACTAGCCTGATTCGATGGAGGCGTGTATTAACCCGTCATTAGGGCATACCTATGAACACAACCACCATAGCGACGGATTATCTGGTTATCGGCGCGGGGGCAACAGCTATGGCCTTCGTCGATACATTGCTCGATGAGTCGGATGCGAGTGTGTTGATGGTGGATCGACATGCTCAACCTGGTGGACATTGGAACGATGCCTACTCGTTCGTCCGCTTGCACCAGCCGTCTGCCTTCTATGGCGTTAACTCCTGCGAGCTGGGCTCCGGCCAAAAAGACGAATCCGAATGGGGCGGTGGCTTATATGAATTGGCCTCAGGCGCCGAGGTTGTCAGTTACTTCGATCAGCTTATGCATCATCGATTCTTGCCGTCAGGTCGGGTGCAATATTTTCCGATGCACAACTACGAAGGTGATCGCAGCAATAATCATCGCATCACATCCTTGGTCACCGGCGAAAGTAACCTTGTCCAGGTGCGCAGGAAGCTGGTGGACGCGACTATTGCACAGACAGCCGTTCCTTCGACCCATCCACCGCATTACCGGATAGAGCCCGGGATACGGTGCCTACCGCTGAACGACTTGCCAAAGATCAGACAGCCTTACTTGCGTTACGTGGTGGTGGGAGGAGGAAAGACCGGCATCGATGCCTGTCTGTGGCTGCTGCACAATGGCGTGGCACCAGGCAGGATTCAATGGATCGTTCCAAACGACCCCTGGCTGCTGGACCGCGCCAACCTTCAACCTGGCCAGGAGAATGTTGTACGAACAATCGGTAGCCTCGCGAACCAGTTCGAAGCAATAGGTGCTGCAGATTCGATCCCGGACCTATTCCTCAGACTCGAAAGTGTCGGCGAACTGGTGCGCATCGATAAAGCCGTCGAACCCACCGCCTTCCGCGCTGCGACCATTTCACAGGGTGAATTGCGTGCACTACGGCGCATAAGCAATGTAGTGCGCCTGGGGCGGGTTTGCGCGATTGAAGCCAGCCGCATATCCCTCGAAAGGGGCTGCATCGCTGGAGATCCCGACGCCCTTTACGTCGACTGCAGTGCAAGCGCTGTCCCAATTATTCCTGATGGAATCGTGAAAGCATTTGATGGCAATCGCATCAACTTGATGACAGTAAGCAGTTATCAGATCTTATTCAGTGCCGCAGTAATCGCATACGTGGAAAGTCACTTCGACGATCAGATGCAGATGAATAAACTATGCGCGATTGTCCCACTACCACGCTCACCAGTGGACTGGGTCAGAATGTGGGCCGCTTATCTTGGCAATCAACGGCAATGGAAGAACCACGCGGGGTTGTCCAACTGGCTTGCGCAGTGCCATCTGCACCTTTTGCCGATAGTGATGAGAAGCCTGCAGGAGGGGGATCCTGAAAAGCTGGCAGTGTTGAACCGATTTACTGAAGCCAGAAAGAAAGCCTTGGAAAATATCCCCAGGCTCTTGCAGGCCGTAGCAGGTTCAGCGCAAGAGTCCTGAGCGAATGAATCGGGTCGGTTGTAGCCTGCTCCCGCAGACAGGAACCGGCCAAAAACTGTCAGTCAGTGTCGATGAAATACATGGGTGATTCCAATTTCAAATGAACACCAGGAAATACTCGGTTTGATCCAGGCTTGAATGAAACCACGCGGGAGAAAAACACCATGTCCCTCGTTACCGGAAACCTATTGGCCCTGGCTTTGGGTGTCTTCTTTTGCACAGCCGTGTGCGGGCAAGGGGTAGCAGACACCGATTCCCCACCGGCAATACTTCCATTGGAATCCGAGACTGCGCCAAAACTCATTGCATACCCGCCGCTTGCCGAGCCGCTCGCCCGCGGTGTTGTCATTATCCAGTATCGAGCAGAACACGCCAGGATCATGCCGGTATTTGGCAAAGCGGCTGTTGATGTATCACCACGTCTCGGTCACCTCCACGTGACCGTCGACGACTGGAAAGGTACATGGGCGCACACCAGCGAAGACCCGATTATCCTGGTTGGACTGACGCCCGGCACTCACAAGGTTCTTCTTGAAGTGGCCGACCCGACTCACAAAATCCTCACCAGTACGACAGTGAGTTTTATAGTTCCGGAGAAGAAACCAACGGACGCTCCCCAGATTGACGATGATCATGCGGTAAAACCATAACTGCTGGGTGTTCATGGCTAACTGCGGTGGTGTGAGCAGGACAGCACGGGTGGGCTCCATCACCACACGTTTTATTAGTTCAAGCCGCTCCACATCAACCTCGTCCCAGTTCAATGAAGTGAATGCAGTACGGCGCATCATCTGAAAGACCGCCAATTGGCCGTCTCCTGTCCTTCGCGACAGGCAGAAGGCCCCGAACAATCACAGCCCCCTACTTCACCGCGGACGATGCGACCCTGGCTACAGGGGTGAAGGCGCATGTCCAGTTTGTGCTGAATTATCCAGGGTGGGGGGCGGAAAAATTGAGTCCATCAGGCTGATCAGGGCCTGACCCGATCGCTCAGAGCACCCCGGGCACCACCAGGGTCAACCAGGCAACACAGGGTCCCACCAGGGCAACCACCGCGCTGTAGATCAGCAGGCTGCGCAACACTTTTTCTCGCTCCTGCGGGGGTGTATTGGCAACCACCAGCGCACCATTGGTGGAGAACGGGCTGGTGTCGACGATCGTGGTGGAAATGGCGATAGCCGCGACCACGCCGACCGCACTGATGTGGCCCTGGCTCAAAAATGGCACGGCCAGGGGAATGATCACCCCTAGCAACGCCGTGGACGAAGCGAAGGACGAGATAATTGCGGCAGTGAAGCACAGCAGCAAAGCGACCAGCAGCGGTTCACCCAAGCCGGAGATGCCATGGGCGACATAGTCGATGGTACCGATGGTCTGCATCACTCCGATGTAAGTGATGATCCCGGTGATCAGCAGAACAGTCGACCAACTGACCTTGTCAATGGCCGCCTTCTGCGCCGCAGGCGCGAACATGGCCAGGACTACCGCGACCGTCATGGCCACCAACCCGATATTGAACTTGAACACTAATGCCGAGATCGCCAGGGCCAACAGCCCGACCAGCGTCGACAGCTTGGCCCCGTCCAGGCCGCTGAGGGTCTGTAGCGGCGCACCGGCACCCGTCAGGTCAGTACGATGATAAGCAGGGGACGCCGGCGTACCGCCGTGGCCAAGAATGGCCAGCGATGCACCAGCAGCATGCAACTCGGGACCGGGCAGGACCGCCACCAATGACAGGCGAGCGCTACGTAAACCACCGAAGACTACGAATACCACCATGGCAATCCCCAGGTTGAACAGCAGGCTGGCGATGAACAGAGTGAACGGTGCATAAGGCAGCCCGGAGGACGCAACGATCTGATTGGTTATGCCACCGAAAATACTCACAGGGGAGAAACTGCCGCCTTGAGCGCCGTGAATCACCATCAGCCCCATGAGCACCGGGTTGATGCGGTACTGCACGGCGAAGTTGAGAGCAATAGGCGCGAGGATCGCTGCCACCGCAGGGCTCAGCGCACCGAAACCGGTGAGCAGCGCCGCCACCACGAACATCACCCAGGGTATCCAGGCGACATGGCCACGCACCATCAACACTGCCCGTTCGATCAGCCAGTCGATGGTGCCGTTGTTCTGGGCGATGCCGAACAAATAGGTGACACCGACCAACGTCAGGAACAGGTCACTGGGAAAGCCGGCGAAGATGGTCGCCGATGTCATGTCCATTATCACCGAACCGACGATAAAGGCCGCTGCGAACGCCAGCGCGCCCATGTTGATGGGCAACACGCTGGCGATGCCGAAAATGACCACTAGCACTAAAATCGACAGAATTTCATTACTCATTTCAATCTGACTCCCCGCATTCGGACGGTCCCGCAGGTACCGTCCTTGTTGTTATTGTTTCGGGATGTTTAGCAATCGACTCACGTCGGGCCGAGCGTGCCGAAACGAGGAAGCGTGGCTTGCCTGCGAAGTCGGTCGTACGAACACAGAAGCTTTCAAATCTGTCGTGCTAATTGCCATTAAATGCTGCTGGCCGGCGCTCGGCAAAGGCTGCCAGTCCTTCGCCAAAGTCAGCACTTTCGCAGGCTTGTCGGCGCAGTTCGGCAATCTGCTCCATCGCCTGCACCGGAATCGGTTGCAGGTCTTCGAGGATACGCAGCTGTTCCTTGACCGCCGCAACGGCCAGCGGCGCCTTGCTGGCGATGCCGTGTGCCAGTTCCAGCGCGGTCGCTTCCAGCACATCAGTGTCGACCAGTCGGTTGACCAGACCAAACCGTTGCGCCCGCTGCGCATCGAGCTTCTGTGCAGTGAAAAACATCTCCTTCAACACATGAATCGGCAAATTGTTGAAGAAGCGCAGCAATCCACTGGTGGTGTACGGCAATCCAATGTTCACTGGCGTCATGGCGAAGCTTGCGCTGTGGTCCGCGACGACCATGTCGCAGCTCATGACCAGATCCACCGCGCCGCCCCACACCGAGCCAGACACCAGGGCAATCACCACGCCGGGATAGGCGCGGATGCGGCGCAATACCTGTTCGAGCGGTTTGCCATAGGCAATCGGGTCGCGGTCGTGTTGCAGTTCGCGGATATCGTGGCCGGCACTCCACACGGATTGGCCGACTTCGCTGCCGAGGATCACCACCGGGATGCGTTGTGACGCCAGGGCGACGAAACTTTCGTCGAGCGCCGTCAGCAGTTGCGCGCTGAGTGCATTGCGGTGTGTGGGGTTGCTGAAGACCAGCCGCGCGATGCGTTCATCGACCCGGTTGACGATCACGGTTGCGGAAGAGGCTGGATTCATTGTGCGGCTCCTGTCGATTGCGCGCCGGTCATGTCATCGGAGTTCTGGAACACTATTTTAGCGGCGAGCAGTGCGTTGATCGATGCAGCGTCGAAACCGGCTTCGCGCAATACTTCGACGGTGTGTTCGCCAAGCAGTGGCGGTGGGCGGCTGACAACGCTGTCAGTCGCGCAGAACACCGGAGTCACTACCTGACGCAGTGCACCAAGTGTCGGGTGCGTGAGTGTTTCGGTCAGTTGGCTGTGCAGCACCTGCGGATCGTCGAAGACCTCATCGAGTGTGTTGATCGGGCCGGCGGGTAATCCTGCGTCGACGAACAGCGAAGTCCACTCGCGTTTACTGCGGGTTTTCAAACGACTTTCCAGAATCTCTCTCAATTCGTCACGACGTTCGACCCTCGCTTCATTGGTGGCGAAGCGCGGATCGTCCGGCAGCTCGGGCAAATCGAGCAGTATGCACAAACGCCCCCACATGGCCGAGGTGATCGGCGCCAGATTGAGCGGGCCATCCTTTGTCTGGAACACGCCGTAAGGTGCAATCACCGAATGGGCGTTGCCGGTGCGGCGCGGCACATCCCCCAGGCTGAGGTAGCGTTGGCCGTGCACACTCAGCAACCCGACGAGACTGCCCAGCAGCGACGTGCTGACATGTTGGCCGCGCCCGGTGCGCTCGCGCTCGAGCAGCGCGGCCAGCACCGCTGTCACCAACCACATGCCCGAAGTCAAATCGCCGATGGCGGTGCCGGTGCGTGTCGGGTCGCCATCGACGAAACCGGTCAGGCTCATCAGCCCCGAGTAGCCTTGGGCGATCTGGTCGAAGCCCGGCCAACTGCTCATCGGCCCGTCGGCGCCAAAGGCGTTAATGCTGCCCATTACCAGTCGCGGATTGCGGGCGCTGAGCACCTCATAACCGAGGCCCATGCTTTCCAGCGTGCCAGGCTTGAAGTTCTCGATGACGACGTCGGCGTCATCGACCAGCTGCCGGATGGTGGTCAACCCTTCGGGATTGCGCAAGTCAATGCACATGCCGCGCTTGTTGCGGTTACACGATAAATAGTAGGTGCTCACGCCCCGGTCGAAGGGACCCCAGGTGCGGCTCATATCGCCAGTCGGGCCGGGCTCGATCTTGATCACATCGGCACCGAGGTCTGCCAGCACCATGGTGCAGAACGGCCCCGACAGTGCGCGACTCAGGTCGACGATTTTCACGCCTTGCAAAGCTTGCATGGGATTCTCCATTGAAGGGTTGAATACGGGCCATTGCGCCAAGGCCTTTGAAGCGCTACTCGCCTTTGACGACCGTTAGCGCTTCGTGTTGTGAGACGAGTCTAGGCGCCGTATCTCATATCCTTCAAATATGATATTTCTCTAAACCCATCGGAAATTCCTATGGCTTAGGAGGGTACACATGGACCTGCGCCAGTTGCGGTATTTCATCAAGGTGGTCGAGTGCGCGAACATCACCCGCGCCAGTGAAACGCTGCATATCGCGCAGCCAGCCATCAGCCAGCAGATGCGCAACCTGGAACAGGACATGGGCATGCAACTGCTCGAGCGCAGCGTGCATGGCGTTGTTCCCACGGCGGCCGGACAAACGCTTTATCGGCATGCCATCGAACTGCTGCGCCAGGCCGACGGCACCCACGAACTGCTGCGCCAGGACGCCGAATTCCCGCAAGGCAAAGTCTCGGTCGGCATGCCGTCGAGTACGGCGCGCATGCTGGCAATTCCGCTCGCGCGCACGATTCGCAGCCGTTATCCGGGCATCAAATTGGAATTGATCGATGCTCCGAGCGCCGAACTCGGACGTCTGATCACGGTAGGGCGAGTGGCACTGGCGGTGAATGTCGATGCGGTCGAAACCCGGGGCATGGCTTTCCGGCGGCTGTTAACCGAAACGCTGTACTTGGTGGCGTGGCCGGAATTTGCATTATCGGATGAACCGGTGTCGATTGAAGCATTGGCGAAGATGCCGCTGGTGCTGCCCTGTGCTCCGAACACCATTCGCAGTCGGGTCGAATTTGCACTGCAGGAGGCCGGCCTGAAATGCGAGGTTGAATTCGAAGCCAATTCCACCGACCTGTTGTTCTCAGCCGTCAAGGCGCAGCTCGGTGTCACGATCCTGCCGTGGGCCGCGGCCCATGTTGAGCTTGTGCAACACAGGCTCAAGCTGGCCAGGATCGATCATCGACTGTTCAAGCGGGATCTTTCGCTGTGCTGGCATGACACGGTTGTAGAGAGCAATGCCGTGCAAAAGGTCAAGTCGACCATTTTCGAGCTGTTCGAGGAATTCGAGCGGCAGCCGGGGTGGGCAGATGAACTGGTCAAAGGAAAGAACCTCCAAGACTACTGACGGGCTGCTTTGGGTCGACTGCGGCCCTTCGCGACGGGCAGTTATCGGCCAGAAGCAGACATTAACGCAGCTGGGTTGGTAGTCTCTCGCTCCGACTTTTAACATCTAGGCCAGCGCCCATGATCCAGCTCTCGCAGGTGCAGACCATCATCGCTGCCGATCCGGTACGTTGGCGGATACTCCGTCTGGTGCAAGGATAGCAATACGGGGTCAGGTCTTGCCTTTTGCATAATAGCGATGGCAAAAGACAAGACCTGACCCTGAGGTTTCACAGACTTTCTGCACTGATCCGCCGTGCCTAGGAATGCGGCGACCCCGCAGCGGCATCGCCCGTCATTCTGCGGCAAAGCAGTACAGCAGCCCCGCCCCGCCCGAGCCGGCCAGGGCTTCGCTGCTGCAGCCACGCGAGGGGTGCGAGGAGTTCCACGAGCGTGCCGCCGCATCGTCACGCAGTCCTATTCGGTCATGATGACCGACCTGGGCCGTCCCTTCGCCGCTGCTGGTCCAGTTGCTGCAGGTATGGTCATCGCTGCCGGCGAACGCAGTTCCGTCCGCCTGCGAGCCGGTGAGGATGTCGTGCATGTTCGGCGTGTCGCCGCGCCCCTTAACCAGTGCCCCGTGTTCGTCCAGGGCCATTTCCTTGGTCAGTTGGTTGTCGCCGTGCAGTTGCGCGACGTCGCGGGCGATGACGACCCCCTTGGCGTTTTGCCAAGGGCCTTGGCCGATGCGATCACGGGCATTGACCGCCCCCGCACCGCCGACGGCACTGGTGCTGAGGTAAGCACGCCAGGTGTGCTGGCCCGCCCCGACGGCGGAGGCCAGCGTCTGGCAGTGCCTATCGGCGCCGCTCAGACCACCTAGATCGGCGCCCTTGCCCATGCCGAGGCTAGTGACAAAGAAGGTCATGTCCGTTTGCTGGGCCTGACTGGCGAAACTGCAGGCTAATGCCAGCAGGGCAGTCGGTAAGGTGAGAGTGAAAGTCGTGATGTGCATGTACAGTCCTCCTGCGGGAAAACGGCCTCCAAGATGGAATGTGACCGAGAAATTGAGCCTAGACGACGCCGGTTACCGACACACAGCCGCGGTTCAACCTTCCGTCCTCATGTATTGCTTGAGTGCGCGGCTCGCAGCTTGGCAGGCGGGCGTTGGATGCAGGATGCGGTAAGGCTCAATCCGCTTGGGGCGCTCTAGGGGCTTCGACACTTTTTCGACACGGCCCCGGGGAGCCAGAAAGCAAAAGCCCCCGATCTCTTTCGAAATCAGGGGTTTTCGTATTTCTCAAAGCAATGCGGGGTCAGGTCTTGCCTTTTGCATAATAGTGATGGCAAAAGACAAGACCTGACCCTGAGGTTTCAAGGTAGCTGTACGGCTTGGAGTAGAGGGTGTGGTCGAGGTCGCGGCACCACTCGGCCTAGACGATCTCTTTAACCTTGTCGTCCGACCTACGGTGAAGTTCCGGGCAGATAAACGGCAGGTCTATCTGAACCGCCTTCGCTCAAAAAACTGGCTTGCAACCTGGCCGGATCTGAAGGTTCTCCCGATAGGATGAAGCGTTTCAT
The DNA here is from genome assembly GCF_040448305.1 of Pseudomonas fluorescens. Classification (NCBI taxonomy): domain Bacteria; kingdom Pseudomonadati; phylum Pseudomonadota; class Gammaproteobacteria; order Pseudomonadales; family Pseudomonadaceae; genus Pseudomonas; species Pseudomonas fluorescens. Next base: position 3,937,316 of record NZ_CP148752.1, read on the forward strand.
CTTCGAAGTTTCATGCCCGTTTCGGATCGTTAGCTGCCATTCCCGAACGTCCGCTTCTGGCCGATTCTGTTGAAAACAGTCGGATTTTCAGCTCGCCTGAACTCAGGCACGGTCACCTCTGGAGAACTTATTCACCACGTTGCGTGGTTTTTCGGCCCTTCGTTGACCTTTGCTGCTCGGTTATTGGGTTAATTTGAGGTTTTTTGCTTCGTGCAGACGCACCTATCCCGTGAGCGGTGGCCCTTGAGAGGTAAATTTTGCCAGCCGTCGCAGGTTCTGCACCGCGGCGGCCAGCGTGAACTCGTCGGTCGCGCCACTCATGCCACGTAGCCGCAAGCGATCCAGTTTCAGGATGCGCTTGAGGTGAGCAAACATCATTTCGACCTTCTTACGCTCGTGGCGAGAGCGCTGATATGTCGGCGTCGCTGCGATGCGCCGAGCCACATCACGAGCGGCTTCATGGACGCTGCGAGCAATCTTGCGGAACGATGTGTTTGGGCAGCACTTGGCTTTCATCGGACAGGCAACGCAGTCGGTCTGCCGGGATCGGAAGATGATGGTGTTGGCTTTGGTGACGTGTGAGCGCTCGTTCTTGAAGGCTCGCCATTCGCTGCGCAATGCGTTGCCGACCGGGCAGCGGTATTCCTCAGCCTCTTCATCCCAGTGGAAATCGTTGCTCGAAAAACTGTCGTTCTTGCGCTCGGTTTTGTCCCACACCGGCACGTGCGGTTCGATGTCTTTTTCCTCCACCATCCAGGCCAGCATCGGCGCGGTGCCGTACGCGGTATCGCCGATGAGGCGTTCCGGCTTGATGTCGAACTGCGCTTCAACGCGATCGATCATGGTCTTGGTGCTCTCGACCTCGGCCGTGCGATGAGCCGGTGTGGGTTCCACATCCACGATGACGCCGTGCTCGGTATCGATCAGATAATTCGTGGAATAAGCGTAGAACGCTGGGCCGCCTGGAGCAGCGGTCCAGCGAGCCTGAGGATCCGTCAGCGATAGTCGCTTCGGTAGCGTTTCGGCCAAAGCCTCTTCATCAAGTGCCTCAAGGTACTCACGCACGGCGCGGGTGCTCAGGGCCGGATCGCTCCAGTTGACCTGCTCATCGCCCGGTACGCCGCGCTGCCGACTCGCATCCGCTTTGATGATGCTGGCGTCCACGGCAAAGCCTTCGCCCTTGGCCAGACCTGCGTCCATGCAGCGACGCAGCACTTCATTGAACAACCAGCGAAACAGATCACTGTCCCGAAAACGGCCATGTCGATTCTTGGAAAAGGTCGAGTGATTGGGGACTTCATCTTCAAGGCTTAACCGGCAGAACCAGCGATACGCCAGGTTCAAATGGGCCTCTTCGCACAACCGCCGCTCTGAGCGAATGCCGTAGCAATAGCCCACGATCAGCATGCGAATCATCAGTTCGGGATCAATCGACGGACGCCCAATCGGGCTATAGAAATCGGCGAGGTAATGGCGCAGATCGTTCAGATCGAGACACCGATCAATGCTGCGCAGAAGGTGATTGGCGGGGATGTGATCTTCAAGATTGAACGAGTAAAACAGTCGCTCCTGCCCACTCGATAACTGTCCCATCATGCTGCGCGCTTCCCTGCTGGCCAATGCAGAGATTTTGCCGCAGGCCAGACAGGGGAGCTACTTTTTCAACACAATCGGCCATCAGCGGTCATTGAGCCGCTGCTTTTTGTCGGTAGTGCAATATCAATGCTGACCGCCTGACTTTCAACCAAGTATTTGCCGTCGATAGTTGGCGGGTGTGTTGTTTTGCCATCGACGAAAGGCGCGGACTAAGCTACTGGCACTGCTGAAACCCAGCTTGTCGGCCACTTGTTCCAGGCTCAGGGTAGGGTTGGCCAATAGCACCAGGGCTTGGGCCTCACGAGCCTGATCGAGCAGTTGGCTGAACGTCACGCCTTGTTCGCTGAGGTTTTTGCGCAGCAACGGTGTGCTGATTTCCAGCGCCATGGCGAGTCGCTCCAGATTCGGAGCATCCGTAAACATCTCGGCCAAGCGTGCGCGTAAGGCACTGGGCGGCAGCGGCAAGCCGAGTTGCGCCAGGTATTGCAAAATAGGTTGCTCCAATTGCGCCAACAGATGCGGGTTGGCGCCCGGTAGGACCAGAGTCCGGCTCTTGGCTTTGAACACCATGGCACTGCAAGGGCAGCCAAAGATCACCGGCAGTCCCAGTGCCTGCCAGGGGCCCGGATCTGCGGGGGGGTGTCGTGACAGTTCAAGACGACGCAGCAAGTGCCGCGCCTGAAGGCCAGTCTGGCGTTCGAACAGTCGAATGTAGACCCCCTGATAAAAGCAATCGAGCGCCGCGTCGGTGTGGCGGTGCGGGCCATGCTGACGAATTTCCAGACGCAGGTCGCCGTTGGCTTCGGTGGTCAGTTGGGGGAGTGCGCTGGTGGATAACACGCGAATAATTTGCACGTGGCGCTGTAAGGCTTCACCAAAGGTGGCACTGGTACTGAGTGCCAGGTCGATGCCGTAGAACTGCGCTGGCAGCATGTAGCGCGCCACGCGCAGGCCAAAGGCTTCATCGCCGGTCAACTCGACACAGCGAAGCCACAGTGGACTGAGGATCGTGACGCTCAGGCGCAACTCAGTCGCCTGCATTACCGCAGGGTCGATGCCAACCCCGAGCAGCACCGGTTCAGGCTCGATACCGTACTCGCCGCGCAGGGTGTTGGCGATGGCACTAACGACGGTAGCCAGGGTTGTCTGGACCAAGGTTGCTTGGGAAGATGCAAGAGGCTTCATGGCAAGAGAAGGAGTCAAGGTTTATCGCGAAGAATGGCTGTCTGTCGAGGGTTTCGCAAGAACAAAAAAAGCGCCCCAAAGGTTCAGTTCGGGGCGGTTCGAGGGGGCATGGCCCCAAGGGTCGATGAAGGAGCGAAGCAATATCCGTCAGACGCGGCTGACGGCTGGACCGGGCCAGGTCAGTGCAGCAAAGTCACCCGTAGGCTCATAGCCCCGCAGGATCATCAGGAATGGTTTTCCGGCCTCGGTCGGTAACCAGTTGGCGGTTTTCTCCTCACCCGGGTCGCTGGTTTGTAGGTACAGGGTGATCGACCCGTCGGCATCTGCCACCAGGTGCGAACGGTTGCCGACCGAGTAACGGTTCAGGGCATTGGGGATTACCGAATAGCCCTCGTAACGGTACAAATGCAGTGACCAGAAAGCATTAGCCTGCGGCAGCTTGCCGGCAGGGAACGTCACGCGATACTGCGCGTTACCATCGAGCAAATGGCCGGTCGCGTCCTTCTGGTAAATCAGGTAGATCGTTTCGCTGATCGGCAATGCTACGGTGCCAAGTAATGCCATGCTGGCCCGATAGGCGTAGTCGTCGCCATAAGTACCGATGTGCTTGAGCGGATAAAGCCAACCATTGCTCGACAGGTTGCCCGCCATGTTCTTGGTGGTAGTGATTACTTTCGCACGGCCATCAACTTCAGCCCGCATCAAGCCACGGCGTGCGGGCTCATCCAGTGCGGAGAAATCCGGTGTTTTGCTGGTGCCCAGGTCAATCGTCGCGAAGCTTGCGAGCAATCCAGCGTCGCTGTGGGGTGGCGGGCATTCGCGCAACATCAGTTGCAGTGTCTTGAAATCGGCCAGCGGGTCAGTCTGTATGCTCGCAGGTTGGAAGATCTGAGCCGGTGGTGCCTGCCAGCCGGACTGTCCGTGCGCACTTAGTGGGAACAATTCGAATCGCTCCTGCAACGCGATGACCTGTTGCCGGTCGGCATCATCAGCGAAGTACAGGCGCAACAGGCCAAACAGCAACGGCGAAGGTGCGCGATAGACCTTGGCCACTTCGCCAGGCAGCGTGCCTTGCCAGTCGGGGCCGACGAGTGCAATCAATGCACCATCGGTGAATTCACGGTGATTGGGCACGCCGAAGCCCACGCCGAACAGATCGCACAGCTGGATGCTCCAGTAACGCGAAGTGATCGGCGGAATGCGCAGCAACAGCGGCTCTTCACGCAGGTCGCCCCAGAAGTTGGAGTAGAGCGTATCGGTCTGTGGCATGCCCGGCACTGCCGGAGTGACCGTATGGCGACGATGAACGAAGGCGCCATAGCGGTGCTTGATCCCGTTCATCGGGTCGCCTTCCATCATCCGCGTATAGCGCAACCGGGCGAAGTAGATCAGCGGATAGCCGTACACGTACGCGGCCATCCCCAACTGATAGGCCTGTTCTTCACGGTTATTGGCGGCCAGTACCCGGCCACCCGGTAAAATGGCGCTCAAGCCGCCGATCAGGCCGGCAGCGGCGAAACCCTTGAGCAGGCGGCGACGCTGCTCGAACAGATCATTTACATCATTGAAATCTTGCATGTGCTTATCCTTTGAAGCAGAAGCGTGGGCAACACCGGAACCCGACAGGCAGGCTCCGGCAGTCGCTTACTTGCCCAGGCGTTTGAGTTGCGCCGGAGTGAATTCGGCTTTCTCGGTGATGAAGCCGACATCCATTTTTTTCTGTACTTCGTTGGTCATGTAGTTGGTTGCGTAACCGCCGGAAATCAGATCGTAGGTCGCTTCCAGGGCGGTGAACGGCAACTCGACGTCGTGTTGCTGAGTCAGGTACGACTCGTAGTTGCGCCACAACTCACCTCGGCTGTCATAGATGTCCGACGCCATGATTTGCCAGGTGTCTTCATCGATATAGAAACGTCGCTTGGCGTAGACATGCCTGGCCGAGGGTTTGAGCGTCGCCTCGATCACCCACACGCGGTGTTTTTCGTAGCGCACCAGATCCGGGTTGAGGTAACCGGGCGTAAGCAGATCGGTGTACTTGAGGTCTTTGTTGGCAAGCTGGAAGGCGTTGTAGCCGACCAGCATTTCCTGCTTGCCGATCAGTTTCCAGTCGTAGCGATCCGGCGCGCCGTTATAGCCGTCGACGCTGTCCGACACCACTTGGCCGAAGCTGTAACGGGCGCTGTTGTCATAGGCCACCGTCGGCGCTCGACGAACCCGGCGCTGGCCAGGGATGTACTGCCAAGCCGCACGGGGTTCCGCGATCTGGTTCAGCGGTTCCTGGATCAGCGTCACTTCGCCGGAATATCGCGAAGGCGTCTGGGTCAGCACCCGGGTGAAGTAGAGAAGATTGGCGTCCGGCTCGACGTCGGCGACGTTCTCACGAAAGGCACTCAATGCGTCATACGTCACCACCGTGGAATCGCCACGGGCCTGGACTACGGCAGAGGCAAATTCGCGACGGATCGCGCCGCCTCGAAAACGCGTCATGTGATTCCACAGAACTTCCATTGCCTCGGTTGGCTCCGGAAACGGCACGCCGAACGTGTAGCCCTTGAGGCCGTAGCCACCCTCTTCCAGCGATACAGCGCTCAGATTGGTACGGCTTTGATCCTGGTACTTCTGCGGCAAGCGCGCGGTGCGATGCGTCGGGAATACACGCATGCGATAGTCGGGGTAGCGAACAAACATCGCTTGTTGCCCCGAACTCAGCTGTGCCTTGTGCTGCGCAAGGTTGCTCTTGTCGACGGTGTAAAGCGGCTTCTCGCCAGCAAAGGGGTCGGCGTAGTTTCCGGTTGCACTCACGGCGGCGGCGCCGGGTTTCAAGCCACCGCTCCAGGCCGGGATACTGCCATCGGCGTTGGCGCCGCGCTCGGCGCCCATGGTGGTAAGAGCACTGTCCAGACGCACTGCATCGGTCTGTTTGGCTTCCACCGAGCTGAGATAGCATGCTGCCAACAGGGAAAGAACGAAGGGCAATCGGGTTATGGAAGTCGTCATCATCAGAAACTGGCCTTGAGGGTGACCGAAGCGAAATCCCGGTCATCGATGGTTGAAAATTTGTTGGTGCCAAAGAAGTCGTTGTAAGCCAGCTCCAACGAGTAGTTATTGCGATAGTCGAACGTCAGCGCCGCGCCGGCAGCCATCTGGCCTTCCTGGAAGTTCGGGCCATAGCCCTCGACGTCATGACGGAAGTTCAATGATGGAGTGACCACTGTGGCCGGAATCAGGCTCTCGTAGGCCAATGCCGCGCGCAGCCGATAGCCCCAGGAAAAGCCGGTGGTATAGCCATGGGTGTTGCAGAAGTCGGCATTCTTGTCGGCAGCCTGCGACGGGCTCAAACCACCCGCCGAAGGCGTGAAACACGCCGCACCGCTGTTCTGCACCCGACCGAACACACTGGCGCGACCGAGCCGTTCCTCATTGAGATTGATGTCATCGATCCAGTTCGCCCCGGCTTCGGCTGCCCAGGTCAACTTCTGCGCACCGAGCACGTTGCTGACGTTGTTGGTGGCTCCCAGGCTGTACTGCCAGACTTTCTTGCGCGTGTAGCCCTGAACATCGCTGCCCAAGGGCGGCGCCACCCCATCGAAGATCGGTGTGCTGGCACCGGAACCGGCGATGGCCGCCACCACATCGGAAGCGTTGAAGGACAGTGGCTGGTTGGGCCGGTAACTCAATTCGCTGAACACCGCCGTGCTGCCGACCACCCCGCTGAGACTGATGCCGAACAGGCGAATGTCTTCCGGGTAGACGGTGTTGTAAGTACCGGTGGGCAGCGTGCCAGCGGCGAGGCTGGTGCGCACGGTGCCGTTCACCAAAGGTGTACGGCTGTGGTAGTTGGCGTAATAGAAACCCAACTCGGCGTCATTGAGCGAATCAAGAGTCTTGCGCAGAGCCAAGCCGTATTGGCCGCCGTCGCTGGGCCAATCCGAGGCACCGCGAGTCTCGTAGGCACGGGCCCGGATCGACTGTGCAGTGGTCAGGTTGCCTGGCGGATTGACGATGACTTTATTGAACTGGCAGCCTTCCTGGGTATTGTCGCTGACCGAGAAGAAAGTACCGCAGCCATCAAAAACCGAAGGCCGGAAATTGTACTGATAGAAACCTTCGAGGCTCAGGGTGTCTGCCAAGTCGTAACTGAAGCTCAGCATCTCGACCGGTAACTGGCCTTCTTTCAGTTCCACGCCGGGACGGTTGAAGGCCGAGGCGTCCAATGGGTTGATGGCGTTGATGCCGTTTTGCAGGAATAGCGCCTCGCCCCACGACAGCACCTGTTTACCCAATTTCACATTGAGCTGGTGATCGTTGACTTCGAAGTTTTTCCACGCATACAGATCCAGCACCTCGAAACCCTGGAACTTGGCCAGATCCTGCCATCCGCTGTCGTCAAACCGGGTGAAGTCGCCGTTTCCGGTTTCGTAGGCGTGGTCGTACCAATACTTGAAACGCACGAAGGCGCCCTGCCCGCCATCGTTCAAGTCAAACTCGGTGAGCCCCTTGAAGACCTGCGAGATGGTGTCGCCCTTGTCGAAGTTGAGCTTGCCGTCGTCGGCGCTATAGTTGATGCCTTCGCCACGCTTGCCGATAGAACGAGCATCGGCGACCGTTAGTTGATCAGGATCGGCGTTGCGCAAGGCCCAACTGTTGCCCAGGGTCAGCGTGGTGTTGGTGGTCAGGCTCCAGTCGTCATTGACTTGCCAACTGGTGGCCTGGGCCATTGGGCAGGCCAGCGCCGCCAATGCAATACCAGCGACCGAAAAGCCCGGATGCAAGTGGTTGATGCGTCTCGCGCGGGTACGTGGTGGTGCAAGCTGCTTCATGCTCATGTTCACCTGTTTTTGTTTTAGTGGTGAGTACGTAACGACGCGCAAGGTGCTGGCGGTTGGCAATTTCAGCCGTACTATGTCGCGCCGCCGAAGACGCAAAAGGGTTGCGCCGCCGGGACAGCCACGATGGGAGGATTTGCTTGAAGATCGTTAATCATTGGCCGACAAATCGTTTCCCGGCGCATCGAAATAGACCGTCGTTATGTGTCGGCATCATCAACTCGGGGGTGCTGGAACTGGAGGCGCGCGGCGTGGACATGCAGCGCCTGCAAAGCGACTGGGGCGTGAGCCTGGCCAGCCTGCGCCAGCCGCATTTGCGTCTGCCGGCATTTCTGGCTCGCCGGTTCTGGGAAGTGGCGCGCGACCTCAGTGATGATCCGGCCATCGGCCTGGCCGCGGCGCGGCAGAACGATCCCGGGCAAATGCTGGGCCTGGCCTATCTCATGCAACTGATGCCCAGCCGCATGCAATCACTGGACATGTTGGCGCGCTATTGGCCGTTGTGGACCGGACATATGAGCTTGCTCGGCGAAGTAAAGGACGGACTGCTGCACGTGGCCCTGATGCCCGAACATGCCTTGCAGCCGGCAGTAGAAGAACTGGATTTCTGGGGTGCCCTGCAAATCCAGCACCTCAAGGGCTTGCCTGGAACCACCAATGCGGTGCGCGAAATCCATTTTTGCCGTACCCGCCCGGAGAACCCCGAGCCTTGGCTGAAGCTCTTTGCCGGCGAAGTTCGGTTCGATGCCGCACGCAACGAAGTGGTACTGGATATGGCGGCCCTGGGCGAACCACGTCCAGGCGGTAGCCCGGCCATTTGCAAGGCATTGGAGGCCGCTTTGAAAAGCTACGCGGAGCAAACTGCACGGGAGTCAGTGTTCGAAGCCGTGGCCAACGCCGTGCTGGCCGATCTTGCACAGCCTCCGGGTCTTGAGCAAATGGCCGAGCACTTGCACCTCACCTCGCGCACGCTGCATCGCGCGCTTCATCGGGAGGGCTGGACGTTCAATGCCATTGTGGAAATACACCGCCGTTACGTGGCGCATGATCTGCTCTCAAGCGGGAAGCTATCGGTGAGTGAAGTGGCTGAGCAACTGGGGTACCGCGAAGTTTCAAACTTCAGCCGCGCCTTTCGCCGTTGGTACGGAGTAAGCCCTAGTAAATTGCACGAGCACTGACGTTCGAAATAAATCGAACGGCAGTTTCCTTCCTGGTGCTTTTCTTGAGTGTCAGCTATGGGTCGACTTTCGCCCTTCGCCAGTGGCAGAAATCGGCAAATAGCGGCAACCCAAACGACTACTGATCTCTCTATGGAAGTACTCGCTGCCCCTTGGGTGGGTATCGACAGATTTATTTTCGTCCCCCATGTACCTTTTAGACTCAGCCCCCGACAAGGTGGGTCAATATCTCCAGAAAACGGGAGTTACCAGTACCAACACAGTCAGGATTTCCAGCCTTCCCAGAAGCATTCCAACGGTCAGTAGCCATTTGGCGGCATCCGGTAATGAAGAGAAATTACCGGCCGGTCCAATGATCGTGCCCAGCCCTGGTCCAACGTTACACACCGCAGTAGCGGCACCGCTCAACGCTGTTGTCCAATCAAGCCCAATGAGAGCCAGGCCCAAGGCGATGGCAGCAATAGTGATGGTGAAGAAAAACGAGAAGGTCAAAAGCGAGCGCAAGATCTCCTCGTCGATGGGATGACCGTTGTATTTCTTCTGAATCACGGCGCGAGGATGGATCAACTGCTTCAAACTACTGACCAGCAGAGCGGCAGCAACCTGAAAACGGAAGATTTTGAGACCGCCTGCAGTGGAGCCGGAACATCCACCCACGAAGGTCAAATAGAAAAACAGCAAGACAGCGAAGCTGCCCCATAACGTGTAGTCGCCAACCGCAATTCCGGTGGTCGTGACGACCGAGGTCACATTGACTGCCACGATACGAAACGCATCCCACCATCCGTAATCGCTGTGAAAACACAGCCAGGTACCCACAGCCAGCGATGTGACGAGCAAGAACCCAATGAATCCGCGTACCTGGTGATCCTTGATCAGCGCACGCCGATTTCCCCGCAATGTTGCAACGTACAAGGTAAAGGGCAGACTGCCCAGAATCATGATGGCCACCGCCACCCAGTGAATCGCAGGTTGCGCCCAATGCCCAAGTGAGGCGTCCGAAGTTGAGAACCCCCCGGTAGAGATCAACGACATTGCGTGGTTGACCGCTTCAAATGGCGTCATTCCAGCAAGCCAGAGCGCCAGAGCTCCGATGCCAGTAAGCCCCAGATAGAGCAGAAGTATGTACTTGGCTGCCACATGGGAACGCGGTGTCACTTTCTCCGACCAGTCTGAGGACTCTGTCTGGAACAGACGCATACCGCCTACTCGCAACAGTGGAAGGATCGCCACAGCCATGCCGATAAAACCGATGCCTCCCAACCAATGCAGCATGGAGCGCCATATCAACAAGCCGGGAGATGAGCTATCCAAACCGGTGAGTACCGTCGAGCCAGTGGTTGTGATGCCAGACATCGTTTCAAAGAATGCGTCGGTGTAGCTGATATCGCTGATGAACACCATTGGCAACGCTGCGAAGGTGCACACGACTACCCAGCTTCCAGTTGTCAGCAGGTACATATCCCTCGGGCGAAGCTGGCCAGTATCCGGGCGCCCCCGCACGATCAACAGCAATCCACAGAGGAAGGTAATCAAACTCGACCAGAGAAAGGCCGACAGATCGTCGCTACGCTCATAGGCCACCAGCGTGATCATGGGAATAGCCATGCTTACGGCCAGCGTGATCAGAAAAATGCCCAAGATGAAGCCGATAAGCCGAATTGCTGCGAGGGACATAACAGTAGCGTTCCAAATTAGCACCACGCAGTATCGGATGCCCCCCCTAAAGCCCCCGTAAATTTTGCGTAAAACTTCTACGAGCAATCAGTCAGGCTGGGGACGTCAAAGGGCAGCTTCACGCCCAGAGGAAGTCAGTCAACCAAAATCGAGACTCTTCAGGAGCGGTGAAACACGCTTCCTCAAGGCATTCAAATAGGTGGTTTCATCGTAGCGCGCCCTGAACCTTCAAGCTGCGCGAGATGGCGCGCGATACCGAAATCCTCCTCCGGCTTCCTGCCGACCGCCCCACCTTCCCTCCCTCACGATTGGCGACTGCTACGCTGAAATCTCCACGGAGGATTCGCGATGCCAAATTCTGACCTACTCCCTTCCTTGCTGTTCAAGCTCAACTAAAACCGGCTTGCCCTTGAAGCCGCCATCTTGGAGCTTTCGAACTGGGTCGAGCAGCGCGGATCGGCCGATGTCGCCGACAATGTGCGCGGCGCCCTTGAAGCTATCGACAGGAATGAGGAATTTATCAAGATGACGCTCGCAATGATGATGGCGCCGGAGTGACGGCTATCGGCTGTGGCCAATCGCGTCATAAGCAGCTCGAGAGCGACTCGCAAGCCCCTGAATATCTCGTGGTCTAATTAAACTTTTGATACCCATTTAGGCGAGAATGCTTGCCCAATAGAGGCTCCGGATGAGCGGCCCCGGCTCAAGCCGAGAAAAAACTTAACGTCGTGTCCGGGATTAGTTGACCACTACAAACTCGCCTGATACACGATTGCCAGACAAGGTTTTTTGCTGATCGACTGGCGTGCCCCCACCCAGACCACGACTCACTGAAATTCAGATTTATCTCTTTACTTAGCGACTGAGTAAATTTTGTGGCGAAGCGTCTACTCACACGCTCAGGGAGTGTAGATCACAATAAGCCAGCATCCCCTTGCGCAGCTGAGCAGCTCAGATTCAGTTCCGTAATATTTACGCGCCGCCATTACGGACCATTTGGCTTCGAGAACAGCCAATCGTGATCAGCAGCTAAAAAGCGGATAGTCAGAGATTAACTCTTGAGGTCCGCCAAAGACCGCTATGGGTCGGTTGCAGCCCTTGGCGACAGGCAGAAACCGGCCATAAGCGGAGTTTCAAACCGGGCGCTTCCGGCCGTCAAGCGCCAGTGGCGGCCCCAGGACCTGGACAGCCGTGTACTGACCTTGCCGAGGAACGGGCGCAAGGCCATCGCCAGCCGTTTCGGCATTGAGGTTGCCATGCCTGCAAGCTCGAGAACCTTGTATTGCGCGGGTTCGCCAAGCCGCCCCAAGGCGATTTGAGGCTTCTGTCGCGGTAGTTACTTCGAACGACTCTAGCGCTTATAGCGTAATGGCAAGTTGCCTTTCTTTGCTTGGTCTATCTTCCTACTCGCCTGACCGAGATGCTTTGCCAAGGTCCTCGCGACCACAAGGCTCAAGGTGGTGCGGCACCACGCCTGCAGGTAAGTGTGTGGGGTCGACATAGGGCACGCCCGACGCTTGCGTCGAAACCTTACAAGGAGTTCTCTCATGGCAATTCCTACCACCAGTTGTGACGTCCAGGTGCAAATCTGGGTCGACGACAATGCAGTGACCAATGGCTCCACCTCGGGGGTCTATCTGGTCGATAACCGTATCTCTGCTGGCACCACCAACGAAGGCACCGCCAACCTGAATACTGCTGCGTCCAAAGGCAGCAATGTCTGCTGGGAGGTGTTCCTGATCAATCCCAAGTCGACCTCGCAGGTCTCCATTGCCGCCTTCGGTAACTCGAACGCCTGGGGCTTCAGTGGCCAGCCGCAAACCGCTTCGGATAACCCGAGCGCGTTTACCGGCACCGTGCAGAACGCAGGTTCCGCGTCCTACCCGGTATCCCTCAATGTACAGGTGGCGGGCGGCTCCGGTATCACCGTGAAGCTCAACCCCAGCGTGACTGTCTCTGCCTAAGGAAGGAGCACGACAATGAGTGGCCAAAAAAATACTGCCCAGGTCTGGGTTGCTGATTCGCAGGTGCTTGCCGGCATCGCCAATCCGCAAACCGCAATCACCATTGCCATCGATACCTCATATGTACTGGGCACTGGTGGCGGGAACATTTCCACCGGTGTGTACATGTTTGACAATCGTCTGAGCAATGACAGCAGCGGCGAAGGAACGCTGGAACTGCGCACCCACTGCAACATCGGGGACTACATCGGCTTCGAGGTGGTACCGATCGATCAGAACGCTGGCGACACGGTGTCCATCACCGGCTTCCAAATTTCCCAGGGCAGCGTGTTCGGCAGCGATGGCTACCCGATGCAAGTCGGTGCCGCTGGTAACTATTGGGTGGGCCTGGCTCGCAACGCATCGTCTCAGACCACCTACCAGATCCAGGTCAAGGTGACCTCTGGAGGACTGCGGCCATCGACACGTTTCATCCAATGGGACCCCTTCATTGGTACGAACTGACTAGCTGAACCAGCGGAAGGAGCGTGGCTCCTTCCGTCCCCTTCCCCTTCCCCTTCCCGGCAACCACCTCTCGGCCAGAACCGGTCATTACCGGAAAACACAGATTGTCCGTCAGCCGACGAAACCTCAGGCCCGCCAGGCCGGATTCTCGATCAATAACGCCATGCCCTGCCCGCCGCCAACACAGGCCGCGGCGACCCCGTAACGCAGATTGTGCTCACGCAGTTGTCGCGCCAGGGTCAGCACCAGACGCAAGCCACTGGCGGCCAAGGGGTGGCCGAGCGCCAACGAACCACCCTGGACGTTCAGACGCGAACAATCCAGCTCCAGTTCCTGGGCCACCGCCAGGACTTGGGCGGCCTGGGCCTCGTTGATTTCGAAGCGGTCGATCTGCTCCAGGCTCAAGCCACTGCGCTGCAACAGCAGGCGAATCGCCGGTGCCGGACCGATGCCCATGAACTCTGGCGCCACCCCGACCACCGCGCTGGCCCGCAGCAAGGCTAGCGGTGTATCCCGACAGGCCGAAGCGCGCCCGACCAGGGCCGCTGCCGCGCCATCGACCACCGCACAACTGTTGCCGGCGGTTTGCACCCCGCCTTCGTGCACGCTGCGCAACCGGGCCAACGCCGCGATGTCTCCGGGCCGTGGGTGGCTGTCTTCACTCACCATGGCGACACCGCGTGACAGGCGGATGCCCCGTGGCTGATAGCCTTGCAGTTCAAACACCTGATGCCCCACGGCAACGATCTCGGGTGCCAGCCAGCCTGCTTGTTGTGCCGCAAACGCCCGCTGATGACTGGCACAGGCGTAGGCGTCCACCGCTTCGCGACTCAGCCCATAACGCCGCGCCAGGTTGTCGGCGGTGGTGATCATGTCCACTCCGGGAGCCGGGTCGTACAACGCTTCCCAGAGAAAATCCTTGAACTGCACTTGCGCGCCAAGGCGGAAGCCACCTCGATGGGTATAGGCCGCAATCGGATTGCGCGACATCGATTCGGTGGCCACGCACAGGGCCAATTGCACGCCGTCATCCAGTTGCCTGGCGGCCTGGCGCAGCAGTTCGAAACCGGTGGCGCAGATGCGCTGCACCCCCAGTGCCGGAACCGATTGCGCCACGCCGCTGTAGAGGCCGATGTGCCGTGGCAGCAGGTAGGCATCGAAGCTGGCCTGGGCCATGGAACCCGCCAGCACGCTGTCTACCGCCAGCGGATCGACTGCCGCGCGCGCCAGTACTTCGCGCCCGACCTTGATGCCCAGGTCGATCGGCGAAACCTCGGCCAGCGCCCCACCGAGGTCCACCCACGGCGTGCGCACCGCATCGAAAATCGCCGCATCGGCAAAGGCCGAGTACTGCCCGCCTGCACTCACGACTTCGCTCACGATTTCGCCCCCGCGCGCAGGATGGCCGGATCGAGCCCGCGATACAGCGCCTCGACCTGCTCCGCGCGCCACTGCAATACCGCACGCTGGTTGATCGAACCCTTGTCGGTGATTTCCCCCCGGTCGATGGACGCCGGCTCATCGAGCAAGGCGATCCATTCCAGGCGACTGGCGTTGCCCGTGGCCTCGCGATTGAGTCGCTGCAACCAGCCGGCGAACCACTCGCGCACCGGTGCGCTGGCCAACACCTCTGTGTCGCTGGCACTGGCCGCCAGCCCTGACAGCCGTCGACATTCAAACATCCGTGGAAATACCAGCGCGCCCAGGCATTCACGATCAGGTGCGGTCACCACCAGGTCCTGGACATAGGGCGAACCTTCGAGCACCGCCCGGCTGCGCAAAGGCCCGACACTGACGAACACCCCGGATGACAACTTGAAATCTTCGGCGATGCGCCCGTCGAACATCAGCCCCAATTGCGGATCCCGCGGGTCGGCGAGCTTGAGCGCATCGCCGGAACAATAGAAGCCCTGCGGATCGAACGCTTCGAGGGTCTGCTGCGGTGACCGCCAATAGCCGGGCATGATGTGCGGCCCACGAAAGCGCCCTTCCAGTTTGCCGTCCACCGGCACCAGGCGCACCTCACAACCGGGCGCCGGCAGGCCGACATAACCGGCCATGGACAACGGCCCGGTGGTGAAAGTGCAAGACGGCGAAGCCTCGGTCATGCCGAGCCCGGCCATCATGCGGATACGTTCACCGCAGTGCTGTTCGGCGACGCGGTCGAGCCGGTCCCAGACACTTTGCGACAGGCCGGCCGCGGCAAAAAAGAACAGGCTGATGTGTTTGAAAAAGATCTCCCGCAGTTCCGCGTCCTGCTCCAGTGCCGAGGCCAGTTCTTCCCAGCCCTTGGGCACGGTCAGGTAGGCGGTGGGCGACACTTCCTTGAGGTTTCGCAGAGTCTGCGCGAAACCCTGTGCCGTGGGCTTGCCGTCGTCCAGGTAAAAGCTGCCACCGTTGTAGAGCACGATGCCGACGTTATGGCTGCCGCCGAAGGTGTGGTTCCACGGCAGCCAGTCCACCAGCACCGGCGGTTCTTCGCCGAACACCGGAAACGTCTGCAACAGCATCTGTTGGTTAGAGCACAGCATGCGTTGGGTGGTGACCACCGCCTTGGGCAGCCTGGTCGAGCCGGAGGTGAACAGGAACTTGGCGATGCTGCCCGGCCCCGTGCTGGCAAACGCAGCTTCGGCCTCGGCCCCGCCCGGCTGCTCAAGCAGGCTGGCGAAGCTGACCTGACGGCGTCCCGCGATTTCGCCCCGGACGGTAATCATGGGCGTTTCAGCCGGCAGCACCGCCTCGATGGCACGCTGGTAGGCCGCGGCATCACTGACAAACACCAGGCCAGGCTGCAGCAGGTCGCAGACGTGACGCAGCTTGGCGAAATCCTGGGACAGCAGCGAATAGGCCGGCGACACCGGGCAGTAGGGAATGCCCGCATACAGGGCGCCGAACGCCAGTTGCAAATGTTCGATGTCATTGCCCGAGAGCAGCACCAGCGGTTTGTCTGCCGACAGACCGTAGCTCAACAGGCTTTGGGCGATGGCCCGGACACTGTCGAGCATCTCGGCGTAGCTGACCCGACGCCAGTCACCGTCGACCTGGCGGGCGGCGATAAAGGTCTGCTCGGGACGCACCCGGGCCCAATGCACCAGACGGTCGAGCAGTCGCGGCGGATACTCGGCCAATGGCTCCAGGGAACGCATGTGCAATGCACCCTGCTGTTCTGTCACCTCGACCGCTGCGCGACCGATGGACACGTGACGGTAGCGCGGCGCGCTGGCCTCGGTGTGGGGTTGCGATCTGAATTCGGAACTCACGTGCTTGCTCTCCATCAAGGCACGCTACCACCAAGCCGCACGAATGGGCATGGTGGTGGCTGCAGCCTTTTTATTGTTATTTCTGCGGTTCAGATCGGGTAATGCCGCGGTCCATGTTGCAAGGTGACCCAGCGCAACTGGGTGAAATGCTCGATGGACGCCTTGCCGCCAAAGCTGCCGTAGCCGCTGGACTTGACCCCGCCGAAAGGCATTTGCGCTTCGTCGTGCACGGTCGGGCCATTGATATGGCAGATGCCCGACTCGACCCGTTGGGCCAGCGCCAGCGCACGCCCGGTATCGCGGCTGAAGATCGCCGCCGACAACCCGAACTCGGAGTCGTTGGCCAGACGCAGCAGCGCTTCATCGCCCTCCCCGCGCAACAACACCGCCACCGGGCCGAAGGACTCTTCGCGATACAGACGCATGGTCTCGTTGACGCCATCAAGCAGGGTCGGCTGCAAAATGCTGCCGTCCAGTTGCCCGCCGACCACCAGCCGTGCACCCTTGACCAGGGCATCGTCGATCAACCCCTTGATGCGCGTTCCGGCACTGACATCGACCAGCGATCCGAGTACCGAATCCGTCAGCGCCGGATCACCGGCGCGCAGGGTCTCGACCTTGGCCGCCAGCTTGGCGACAAAGGCGTCGGCGACCTTGGCATCGACGATCAGCCGTTCGGTGGACATGCAGATCTGTCCCTGATTGAAGTAAGCACCGAAGGCAGCCGCCTCGACCGCCGCATCCAGATCGGCATCATCGAGCACCAGCAACGGCGCCTTGCCGCCCAACTCCAGCAAGGCCGGCTTGAGGTGGCGCGCCGAGAGCTCGCCGACAATACGCCCGACATGGGTCGAGCCGGTGAAGTTGACCCGCCGCACCGCCGGGTTGGCAATCAGCCGCTCGACAATCGCCGGGGCATCCGCCGGAGCATTGCTGATGACATTGACCACGCCATCGCCCAACCCGGCATCCTGCAACACCTGACCGATCAGGCGATGTACCGCCGGGCTCAGCTCCGAAGCCTTGAGCACAACGGTATTGCCACACGCCAGCGGCATGGCGATGGCGCGGGTGGCGAGAATCACCGGGGCATTCCACGGGGCGATCCCCAGCACCACACCGCAGGGTTGGCGCAGGGCCATGGCAAAACTGCCCGGCACATCCGAGGGAATCACTTCGCCATTGATCTGGGTGGTCATCGACGCCGCTTCTCGCAGCATGTTGGCCGCCAGCCGCACGTTGAAGCCGTACCAGTTGGCCATGGCCCCGGTTTCACCGGCCGCGGCAATGAACTCGGCGCTGCGCGCCTGCAACTGCTCGGCCGCCTTGAGCAAACGGCTGCGACGTTCATTGGGCGCCAGGGCGGCCCAGGCGGGAAACGCTGCCTGGGCTGCAGCCACCGCGGCATCGGCATCTTCCAGGGTGGCGGCGGCAACCCGCGATACCACTTCACCGGTTACCGGGTTGCGGCGTTCGAAGGTCCGACCGTCGCGGGCAGGCAGCGACTGGCCGCCAATCAGCAGGGGCACGTCCAGCATGGTGATTCCTCTTTATTGTCTTTATCGGGAATACAGTCGAGCGATGCAGAGCGCCGGGGCGGAGATGCACCCGGCGATCAGTCTCAGCGTTTGTAGGCCTGCAGACCGGGCTTGATGCTCTTGTCGTCGAGGAACTGCTTCATGCCCTGCTCGCGGCCACCTTCGGTGTCGAGCAGGCGCGACTGGTCAAGCTTGGCGTACAGGTAGTCCTCGTTCTGCTCCCAGGTCAGCTCGCGGCAGCGCTTGAAGCCATGCTTGGCCGCACGCAGCACCACCGGGTTTTTCTCCAGCAGGTTGCGCGCCAGATCCACGGTGACTTCACGCAGTTGCGCCAGGGGTACGCTTTCGTTGACCAGGCCCATCTCGGCGGCTTTCTGCCCACCGAAGGTCTTGCCGGTCATGATGTAGTACAGCGACTGACGATGGCCCACGGTGTCGGCCATGGCCTTGCTCACCAGGTTGCCCGGCGGGATGCCCCAGTTGATTTCCGAGAGGCCGAAGGTCGCTTCGTCGGCGCAGATCGCCAGGTCACAGGCCACCAGCGGGCTGAAGCCGCCACCGAAACACCAGCCGTTGACCATGGCGATGGTTGGCTTGGTGTACATGCGCAGCAGTTTCCATTGCCATTGCGAGGCTTCGCGGCGGATTTTTTCCTGGAGGATCTCCGGGCCCGCGTCCACTTCGCGGAAGTATTCCTTGAGGTCCATGCCCGCAGTCCAGGCTTCGCCGGCACCGGTCAGCACCAACACGCCCGCCGCCGGATCCTGTTCCAGGGTTTCCAGCACATCGATCATTTCCCGGTTCAGTGTCGGGCTCATGGCATTGCGTTTTTCCGGGCGATTGAGAATGACCCAGGCGATGCCTTCTTCGATCTCGACCTTGACGGTTGTCCAGCGACCTTCGTAGTTACTCATGACGTTGCTCTCTTGTTCTTGGCTTGAAGATGACTGGAAATTAAAGGACCAATATAGTTATGTCAATTAACTATTAATCGAATTAATCATTTTTTATCCGCCCGGAAATATCCTCCGAACCCATCGCCATGAACGGCGGGCATAGCTATCAGCGGCCAACCCCGGCAAACTAGATACACTTGTTAACCTCCACCTCTTCAGGATTCACCCGCAATGACCAAGCCTTCTCCCCTCGCCGACCAGAGCGAGTCCCCGTCCGCCACCGCCGAGCAGCAGGCACCGCTGGATTCGGCACTGGACGACCTGATCGGCTACGCGATGCGGCGCGCCCAACTCAAACTGTTCCAGAACCTGATCGGTCGCCTGTCAGCCCACGACCTGCGCCCCGCGCAGTTCTCGGCCCTGGCGATCATCGACCAGAATCCGGGGCTGATGCAGGCTGACCTGGCCCGGGCCCTGGCCATCGAGCCGCCGCAGGTGGTGCCGCTGCTCAATAAACTGGAAAGCCGCGCGCTGGCGGTGCGGGTGCGCTGCAAGCCGGACAAACGCTCCTACGGAATTTTCCTGAGCAAGACCGGCGAAACCTTGCTCAAGGAGCTCAAGCAGATCGCCGCGCAAAGCGATTTCGACTCCACTTCATCGCTGACCGGCGAAGAGCGCGAGGAGTTGCTGCGCTTGCTGAGAAAGGTTTACCAGGACTGAACGCACGCTGCCGGCACGTTCCAGAAGGAGCGGCCGGCGGGGAACATCGAAGGACCCAGGCTTACCAGATCGGCAAGGTATAGAGCACCAGGAAGCGGGTCTGGTTTTCATCACGAAACGCCGTACCGCTCGGGAAGTCATTGCGATAGATCGCCTTGCGCGCCAACAGCCCGACGTTTTTCAGCGGGCCGCTCTGAATCACATAACCCAGTTCCATCTGGAATTCGCGCTCCTTGCGGTCCTCGGCGTTGTAGGCGGCCAACTCGATATTGTCGCCGCGCACGTAGCGCAACCTTCCCTTCAAACCGGGCACCCCGGATGCGACGAAGTCGTAGTCATAGATCGCTTGCCAGGTGCGCTCCTTGGCGTTGAGAAAATCCGAAGCCATGGTCTGTTCGCTCATGCCCATCAACTCCGTGCCGGAGATGTAGGGCGTCGCGGTGTCGCCGCTCGAATGCATGTAGCCGAGGCTCACCCGGTGCCCGCCGAAGCGGTAGCCGAACAATGCCGAGAGGTTGCGGTTGTCCACCTCACCCGCTTTGGCGGCGCCATCCTCACGGCTGAAAAAACTGCGCAAGTCGCTGGTGAACACACCGTCGCCAAGCGGCAGGTTGTGCAGCAATGCCAGGGTGCCCTGTTGATACAGGTCGGCCACCTCGGCATGGTACGCGCGCAGGCTCAGGTCCTTGTTGACCTGGTAATCACCCCCCAGATAAGCCAGGTGCGAGGTGGTGGCAGCGCCGTTGAAACGCCGGTTCGGCGAGGCGATGGTCATGGCCTGATAGTCCGTGGAATCACGCTTGTTGATGCGATCGATGTAGCCGGTGTTGAGGGTCAGGCCATCGAAATCCCTGGAACTGAGCGTGGTGCCGCGAAAGGTCTGTGGCAGTAGTCGCGACGGGCTGGCAAGGGCAAACGGCAGGAAAATCGAGACATCGCCGCTCTTTACCGTTGTCTGGGCAAGCCGCAGCTTGGCCGTCGGCGCCAGCCGCGAATAGTCATCCGCCGCGCGCTTGTCGCTGGCCGACACCGGCAACAGTTCAGTGCCGCTGCGATCCGGAGCGGAGTCGAGCTTGACCCCCAGCAGCCCCCTCACGTCCAGACCAAAGCCCACAGTTCCTTCGGTAAACCCCGACTCCATGCCCATGATGAAACCCTGGGCCCACTCCCGCGCGGCAGTCTTGGCGCCGCCGTCCTGGTATTCACGGTCAATGTAGTAATTGCGCAGGGTCAAGTTTGCGTGACTGTCCTCGATAAACCCCTCGGCCCGCAGCTGAGAGGGCAGAACGCTAACGCCTAGCAGTGCCACGACCCACCCTGGATGGATACTGGTGACGCAGGAGAGCGACGCTACGGAACCGGTGTTCAAGGGGCGTTTTGGCATGTTCGATGTCCACTTTTTATTGTTGTTCGTGGGTGCCGGACCCGCACGGGACTGCCGGCTTCACGATCAGAGAATGGAAACAGCCAAGGGTCGCCGTCAATCGCAGATGACCGATAATCGAACATTAATATTATTATCTATTTTTACATAAACCTCAGAATGCATTCATAACAATCTGTTTTTAAACGATTTATTAGTCGTTTTTTGCAATTTTTAGCACATCATTCTTTTTTTAGTTATCTTTGTTATCTTAATCGCCAGCGGTCACTGACGGCGTAGCCAACGCACGAAGGACTCGACTGCATAACAAAAACAACAATGAGGCTCACCCATGGACAGTCCATCGCGTCGCTCGACGCTGACAATCGCTTTGTGCTTTATCGTTGCGCTGATCGAGGGGTTCGATCTGCAGGCTGCCGGCACCGCTGCCGCGGGATTGCGCCAGAGCTTTGCCCTGGACCCGAAGATGATGGGCTGGGTGTTCAGCGCCGGCATCATCGGCCTGCTGCCGGGTGCGTTTTTTGGCGGCTGGGTGGCCGATCGTATCGGCCGCAAGAAAATCCTCGTCGGCGCCGTGCTGCTGTTCGGTGTCTTCTCGCTCTGCACCGCCTATGTCGAGAGCTACTCCAGCCTGCTGCTGGTGCGCTTCATGACCGGCCTGGGCCTGGGTGCCGCCCTGCCCAACCTGATTGCCCTGTGTGCCGAGGCCGTGAGCGAGCGCCATCGCGGCACCGCCATCAGCGTCATGTACTGCGGCGTGCCCCTGGGCGGTGCGCTGGCGGCAGTGGTGGCGATGTTTTCCAGTGAACACTGGCAAACCACCTTTATCATCGGCGGTCTGACACCCTTGCTGGTGGTGCCGCTGATGGCCTTGCTGCTGCCCGAATCCACTGTGTTCCGCCAGCAACACGTCACGACCGGCAGCCCACGGTCGTCCACCGCCCAGGCGCTGTTTGGCGAAGGACGCGCACGCTGCACGCTGGCCTTGTGGTTGAGCTACTTCTTCACCCTGACCGTAATGTACATGCTGCTCAACTGGCTGCCCTCACTGTTGCTGGAACAGGGTTTCACCAAGCCCCAGGCAGGCATGGTGCAGATGCTGTTCAACATCGGCGGCGCCATTGGTTCGCTGCTCGGCGGGGTGATGCTGGACCGCTGCAACGGCCTGAAAGTGGTCCTGTTCGTGTACGCCGGGGTGTTGGCGGCGCTGGCCGGGGTCGGCCTGTCAGTGGGTATCGTGCCGATGGCAATCGCCGGGTTTGCCGTCGGGCTGTTCGTCATGGCCGCACAGTTGGTGCTGTATGCACTGGCGCCCCCTTCCTACCCGACGTCGGTGCGCGCCACCGGTGTCGGCGCGGCCGTGGCCATCGGCCGGCTCGGTTCGGTGGCAGGTCCCCTGGCCGCCGGCCAGATCCTCGCCGCCGGTGCCGGCACCACTGGCGTGCTGCTGGCAACGTCACCGGGACTGGTGATCGCCGCGCTGTCGATCCTGACCGTGATCGCCCGCACCGGAGCGACCACTGAGTCTCAACCGCAAGCAGCAAACTGAGCGCCGCAACCTGGGTTTGAGGAATGAAAATGCCCGGCAATGTGCCGGGCATTTTTTTATGACCACCAGACCCGCTTCAATCAGTCGAAGTACCCCATGGCTCCAAACCCGCGCTGCAAATCCTCGATCAGCGCCTCGAAACAATCTTTGTAATCCCCCATAGAACCGGCCGCCCGCGCCCGCACCGGCTGGGTACTGGTGCGCTTTATCACGCCCCATACTGATACGTTTATTTTCACGTATATTGATTATTGATTTTTATTGTGTCATTTATAGCCTCGCCGATCACAGGACTGATCCACCACGCCAACCCGGATGGCAGGCACCCGTTTCCCCCAAATGCCCTCCAAGGAGTCAACAATATGAACAAGACAGAACTTCTAGGTGCTCTGGCGCTATGCGCTTTCAGCTTCCTGGCACATGCCGACGAAGACAGCCTGCGAATCGGTATCGAAGCCGCCTACCCGCCCTTCTCCTTCAAGACACCAGAAGGCAACGTCAGCGGGTTCGATTACGACATCGGCAACGCCTTGTGCGAAGAAATGCAGGTCAAGTGCGAGTGGGTCATTCAGGAGTTCGACGGCATGATCCCGTCGCTCAAAGTGCGCAAGATCGATGCCGTGCTGTCGTCGATGTCGATCACCGAAGACCGGATGAAGTCCGTGGACTTCAGCAAAAAGTACTACCACACGCCAGGCAAGTTCGCGATGAAGGCCGGCAACGTGATCAATGACCCCTTGGTGGACCTCAAGGGTAAGAAAGTCGGTGTGCAACGCTCCTCGACCTACGATCGTTTTGCCACCGAGCAACTGGAAAAAGCCGGCGTCGTCGTGGTGCGTTACGGCTCGCAGAATGAGGCTTTCCTCGACCTGGCCTCGGGTCGTCTGGACGCCACCCTCGCCGACATCGTCAACACCGACGAAAGCTTTATCAAGACACCGGCAGGCCAGGGCTTCGCACTCACAGGGCCCGACATCAACGACCCGAAGTATTTTGGCCGGGGCGCCGGGATCGCCGTGCGCAAAGGCGACAGTGCCAACGTTGCGCGCCTGAGTGCCGCGATTGACGCCATTCGCGCCAATGGCAAGTACCAGCAAGTGATGGCCAGGTACTTCGCGTTCGATATCTACGGCGAGTAAGACTTACCCGTGCCCCCCTGACCCAAGACCCGGCGACGGCCCGTTGCAGGCGTCTCCCGGGGCTTGTCTTGCGCGCCTCGCGGCGCTCGCTTGAGGAACTTCATCATGCTTCACGGCTACGGATCGAGCATTCTCGATGGCGCCTGGCTGACCATAAACCTGGCCTTGACGTCCATGTCCCTGGCGATTGCCCTGGGCCTGGTCGGCGCGGCCTTTCGCTTGTCGCCGCTCAAATGGCTGGCCATGCTCGGGGAAAGCTACACCACCCTGATTCGCGGTATTCCAGACCTGGTGCTGATCCTGCTGATCTTCTACGGCGGCCAGGATCTGGTGAACCGCATTGCCCTGGCGCTCGGTTACACCCGCTATATCGACATCAACCCCTTTATCGCCGGCGTCTGCACCATGGGCTTCATTTTTGGCGCCTACCTCTCGGAAACCTTTCGCGGCGCCTTCATGGCGATCCCCAAGGGTCAGGCCGAGGCCGGCGTGGCCTATGGCATGCGCGGTGCGCAGGTGTTCTGGCGAATTCTGGTACCGCAGATGATTCGTTTCGCCATTCCCGGGTTCACCAACAATTGGTTGGTACTGACCAAATCCACCGCGCTGATCTCGGTGATCGGCCTGCAGGACATGATGTTCAAAGCCAAGAACGCAGCGGATGCCACACACGAGCCATTTACGTTTTTCCTCGCGGTGGCAGCGCTGTACCTGATGCTCACCAGCCTGTCCTTGCTGGTGCTGCGCTATCTGGAAAAACACTACTCGGTCGGCATCAAAGCCGCCGAATTGTGAGGGGAGCCACCCATGATTCTCGACTACAACCTGATCTGGGAAAACCTGCCGCTGTATTTCAATGGCGCCTTGTTGACCCTCAAAGTCCTGCTCATTTCCCTGGCCCTGGGTCTGGTATTGGCGATTCCACTGGCGCTGATGCGGGTGTCGCGATCGCCACTGATCAACTTCCCGGCCTGGCTCTATACCTACGTGATTCGCGGCACGCCGATGCTGGTGCAATTGTTCCTGATCTATTACGGCCTGGCGCAGTTCGAAGCGGTGCGCCAAAGCGTGCTCTGGCCTTACCTCTCCAGCGCCACCTTTTGCGCCTGCCTGGCCTTCGCGATCAACACCAGTGCCTATAGCGCAGAGCTGCTGGCCGGCAGTTTGAAATCCACCAACCATGGCGAGATCGAAGCCGCCAGGGCCATGGGCATGTCGCGCCTGACCCTGTACCGCCGCATTCTCATGCCGTCGGCCTTGCGCCGGGCATTGCCGCAGTACAGCAACGAAGTGCTGATGATGCTGCAAACCACCAGCCTGGCCTCCATCGTCACCCTCGTCGACATCACCGGGGCCGCACGCACGGTCAGTTCACGGTTCTATCTGCCATTCGAGGCGTTTATCACCGCCGGGCTTATCTACCTCGCCCTGACCTTCATTCTGGTGCGTCTGTTCAAGTTGGCCGAGCGCCGCTGGCTGGCGTATCTGGCACCGCGCAAGCACTAAGGAGCTGCTATGGAGCACATTCAATACCTGTTGCCGTGGAGTGCCTCGGGCACCGAACGAACGCTGTCACTGTTTCGTTTTGGCAGCGGAGCACGCAAAGCGTACATCCAGGCGTCATTGCATGCCGACGAGTTGCCGGGAATGCGCGTCGCCGTCGAGCTCAAGCGCCGTCTTCTGGAACTGGAAACCCAAGGCCGCCTGACCGGGCTGATCGAATTGGTGCCCATGGCCAATCCGATCGGTATCGCCCAGATGTTCCAGGCCACCCACCAGGGACGCTTCGAGTTCTCCAGCGGCAAGAACTTCAATCGCGACTTCCCGGTGTTGGTCGATGCCGTTGCACCGCTGCTGGAAGGCCGATTGGGAGACGATGCCGACGCCAACATCGCACTCATCCGCCGCGCCATGGGCGATGCCCTCGCCGCCATGCCGGCACCGACCTCGGAGCTCGACGGCCTGCGTCGCCTGTTGCTGCAGCATGCCTGTGACGCCGATGTGGTGCTGGACCTGCACTGCGATTTCGAATCGATCATGTTGTTGTATGCGATGCCGCAAATCTGGCCACGCTTGCAGTCACTGGCCGCCCGCCTCGGCGCCGGGGTCACGTTATTGGCCGAAGACGCCGGCGGCAGTGCCTTCGACGAAGCCTGCGCCATTGCATGGCTACGCCTGGCCGAGCTGTTTCCCGAAGCCAATATTCCCCTGGCGTGCGCGGCCACCACCATCGAACTGCGTGGCATGGCAGACACCGAGCGCGAGCAATGCCTCGACAGTGCACAAGCCATTCTCGGGTATCTCGCCGAACAAGGCCTGATCAGCGGTGACTGGCCAGCGGCACCGCCGAGCCATTGCCAGGCCATGCCATTCGCCGGCGCGCAGTACGCCTGTGCGCCCCATCCGGGTGTGGTGAGTTTTCTGCAACCGCTGGGCGCGCAGGTCAAGGTCGGCGATCCGCTATTCGAGGTCATCGACCCGCTGACCGACCGCCATAGCGTAGTGAGCGCCAGCACCGACGGCATTCTCTATGCCCGCGAACGACTGCGCTTTGCCCAGCCTGGATTGTGGCTGGCCAAGGTTGCAGGCGTCACCCCCATTCGCCAGGGTCGCTTGCTCAGCGACTGATTCCAGAGAGTTCAAACCATGTACAAACTTGAAGTTCAGGACCTGCATAAAAGCTACGGCGCGCACCAGGTGCTCAAGGGCGTGTCCCTGCAGGCACGGGCCGGTGACGTGATCAGCATCATCGGCTCCAGCGGCTCTGGCAAAAGTACGTTCCTGCGCTGCATCAACCTGCTGGAGCAACCCAATGCGGGCAATATCGTGCTCAATGGCGAACCGCTCAAGCTGGTGGCCAACAAGTCTGGCGGGTTGAAGGCGGCCGAACCCAGGCAGTTGCAACGCATGCGTTCGCAGCTATCGATGGTGTTTCAACACTTCAACCTCTGGTCACACATGAGCGCTCTGGAAAACGTCATGGAAGCGCCGGTGCATGTACTCGGCCTGGGCAAGAAAGAGGCACGGGAAAAGGCCGAGCACTACCTGAACAAAGTCGGCGTGGCGCACCGCATGAACGCCTGGCCGGCGCATATGTCCGGTGGCGAGCAGCAACGCGTGGCCATTGCCCGCGCACTGGCGATGGAACCGCAAGTGATGCTGTTCGATGAGCCGACGTCGGCGCTCGACCCCGAACTGGTCGGCGAAGTGCTTAAAGTCATGCAGGATCTGGCGCAGGAAGGCCGCACCATGGTGGTGGTGACTCACGAAATGGGCTTTGCCCGCGAGGTTTCGAACCAGCTGGTGTTCCTGCACAAGGGCGTTGTCGAAGAGCGCGGCGACCCGCGAGAAGTGCTGGTCAACCCACAGTCCGAACGCCTCCAGCAGTTTCTGGCCGGGAGTTTGAAGTAAGACCGCAGCCCACCCATGCACTGCTCGGCGCTGCCCGACAAGGTTGGCTTCGGATACACTCCAGCCAACTTGTCAGGGCATCAGGCACAGCCCTTCTCTCACTTTCAGGAAACGTTGAGCTGGATATGCCCACCCCATCGAAAGACACCACTGTCTATGCCGCGCCGGTCATGCGCAAACTCACGGAAATCGTTTCCGAACTGCCGCCGTCTCTGCGCAAGGTGGCGGACTTCATCCTGCGTCACCCGCTCAAGGCCGCGACGCTGACCATCGAGGAGATGGCTCACGAAACATTGACCTCACCTGCCGCCGTCAACCGCCTGGCCAAAGCACTGGACCTCGGTGGTTACAGCGGCATGAAGGCCGAGCTGGTCACTACGTTGCAGCAGATGGTGTCGCCGGTCGACAAGCTGCGCAACGAACTTGCCCATCGCCCGGGCGGCGCGTTTGGCCTGCATGAGCAACTCCAGAGCGCCAGCAGCAACCTGGCCACGGCGGCAACCAACAACCACGCCGACACCTTTGAAGCGTTCGTCACTCGCCTGACCACGGCACGCAAAATCTACATCCTGGGCTTTGGCAACAGTGTTTACTTTGCCGGTCTCGCCGCCTCGACCCTGATGCCCTTTTGTGCGGACGCCACCGCCATCAGCATGGAGGGCGGCAACGAAAACGCCGCTTACCGTCTGGCCGCAATCACCGATCAGGACGTGCTGCTGGCGATCGCCCTGCCGCGCTACTCCCTCGACACCCTGCAACTGGCACGCTTCGCCAATGAACGCGGCGCATCGGTGCTGGCAATTACCGACTCACCCGCCTCGCCGCTCACCGGCATTGCCCAGCACACGCTGTTTGCACCTTGCGATCACCCGGTGCTGACCAGTTCCAACATCGCCGTACTGGCCTTGATCGAAGGCCTGGTCGCCGGCGTGATGGCGCGCAATAAAGAAGCGGTCAAACTGGCAACCGAACTGACTGAAAGCGTGATGTCGTACCTGCACATCCCTGCCAGCGGTAAACCAGCGAAAAAGTGATTGCGTTGCGGTTTTTCCTGCGAGGGATCAACGCAACTTCAGCGGATCGACCATCTGCGCCGCGATGGCCATGCCTACCAGGTCCGGCAACGTGTTGGCCTGCATGCGTTTCATGACGCGCGCGCGATACAGATCAACGGTTTTTGCGCTCACGCCCAGTTGCTCCGCGATTTCGCGGGTGGTGTAACCCTGCACCAGCGGTAACATGACATCGCGCTCGCGCGGGGTCATGCTCAGCAAGCGCGTCTGCAAGGCTTCATGGCCCTGGTTGCCCGAGCGGTTGGTTGCACAGTTGCTGAGTGCCTGTTGCACGCTGTCCAGCAACAGCTGCTCGTTGTAGGGTTTCTCGATAAAATCATGGGCACCGGCCTTGAACGCGCGGACCACGATCGGCACATCCGCGTGCCCGCTGACGAAGATGATCGGCAGGCCCAGTTGGCGTACGCGCATTTCTTCCTGCACGTTCAACCCGCCCATGCCGGGCATGCGCACGTCCAGCAGCACGCAGGCATCGAGACTTGCATCGCAGGCATCGAGGAACGCGACGCCACTGGTGAACGGCAAGGCCTTGAGGCCGACCGACTCCAATAACCAGACCGTCGATTCGAGCATGCCCTGGTCATCATCGACCACGTACACAACCTGCTCCGTTACACCTGCCATTACCTGATTCCTATTGTTGTTGTTTTGTTGGGCCGGCAAGCGGCAAGCGGCAACACATCAGCAGTCCGACAGGCTGGCGCCGGGCATTCAATTCGCCACCGAAACCTTCGATGATGCTGCGGCTCATGGACAGACCGAGCCCCAGGCCATCGGCCTTGCTGGTGTAGAACGGGGTAAATATCTGTTCCAGTTCCGGCTCGCTGACGCCCGGCCCCTGGTCTCGCACATGGATTTCCACGCAGGCGCCACTGCCCTGCTCCACGGTCATCACGATCAGCGAAGGTAGCCCGGGATGTTGTTCACGGTTGGCGTCGATGGCATTGCGCAACAGATTGAGCAGCACCTGTTCCAGCAACACGCGGTCGGCATAAACGGGCGGCAGATTATCCGGCAGTCGATCCTCGATTGTCACTTGGCAATTACTCGCCTCCCAGGCACACAAACGCACGGCTTCGCGGGCGACGTCGGTCAAGTTCAACGCCTGCATGCGCCGCTGCCCCTTGCGCAAAAAGGAGCGTAACCGCCGGATCACTTCGGAGGCGTGGGTGGCGTGATGGGTAATGCGTTCCAGGCCTTGCGTCACCCTTGCAGCGGCCTGGGGATTGGAATCCAGCGTCTGCAAATAGCGCTGGCTCGCATTCGCATAATTGACCACGGCCGCCAGCGGCTGGTTGATTTCGTGGGCGATCCCCGAGGCCAGTTCACCGAGGGTGACCAACCGCGCGGTGTGTGCCAGTTCGTCCTGATGACGGCGCTGTTGCACTTCCCGCAGCTCGCGCTCGGTCATGTCGCGCGCGACCAATGAGTAATAACGCTCGCCGCCGGCGGAACGGTGCGCCAACAGTACCAGCGACACCGGCACGGATGTACCGCCACCCGGTGGTTGCAAGCGCGCATCGGTGCTCCAGACACCGTCGCGCTCGGCGCTTCGCCAGCCATCGCGTTGCAGGCGCGCAAGGTCGCCGCTGGCGAACAACGCGGCCAGGGCCGGCATGGGTTGTTGCTCATCAATCCCGAGGATGCGGCGCGCGGCCGGATTGAGGTAAGTGACCTGGCCCTCTGGAGCGATGAACAACACCGGATCGATGTTGGCCTCGACCACTTCGGCCAGGCGTCGCTTGTTCTCCTCGGCCTGCACTCGGGCGGTGATGTCCCGGGATACGCTGACGACTTCGACCACCGCCCCGGTGTAGGTTTCCCGGATCGCCCGGCTGGCAGTTTCGAACCACAGGTAATGGCCGTCGCGATGGCGGATGCGATAAGTCATGGTGTGATAGCCATCCTGCTCCAGCGCATCACGCGCGCGCTGCACCAGACCGGCCAGATCCTGGCCATGAAACAGGCCCTGGGCCAATTTCCCGCGCAACTCTTCGGGCCAGTAACCGAGCAAGGTCCAGGAGGCCGGTGACGCATCGATAACGTGCCCATCCGGCGTGTGGCGAGAAATCAGGTCGGTGGTGTTTTCGATGATCAGCCGGTACAGCCGCCGTGCGGTGGCCGCTTCACGCTCGGCCAGCACTTGGGTCGTGGCGTCTCGGCAACGGGCGAGCACTCGGTTGTCCTGGGGATCGGGGATGAACGTCCAGATCAGGATCTGCGCTTCAAACTGAGCCTCGACGCCTTCGACGGCGCGTTGCTGGTCCAGGCAGGCACGCACCAGCACCCGATGATTGACCGGTAAAAAACCCAACACATCGGTCAGCGACTTCTCGGCGAGCAGCGCCATCAGTGCCGCGTTGAACTCCAGCGGTCGACCTTGTGCATCGAGCAACAGGCTCGGTTGTGGATCGTGGCCCAGCAGCGGCGAACCCCGCAGCATGCCGTTGACGCTGCTCAGCAGCGTCGTCAGCAAATCCTGCACCCAGCCCAGCCAATCGAGACTCACGCCCTCGCACACTTGCACCAGCAACAACCCCGGCTGCCCTGGCTGCAAGGCCAGATCGAATACCTGGCCATGGCTGATCGCGGCCCGCCGCAACCGGCCGGACAACCAGCAATCGAGTTGACGGACTTGAGCCAGGTCCAGGCGCCCTGCCTCGACCAGATGCTCGAAGAGCAACTGGTCGCTGGCCAGCGCCGGGTCGCCAAGTCCCGGCGGAAAATGCTGGGCGGCGCCCTCATGGCTGTAGATCCGCGCATTGGGCTGCCAACTCAGGTAAACCGCCCGCTGCACCTCGGGGCAATCCTGCAGCGCCCGACACAACGCATCGGCCCGGGCGGCCAGAGACACGCCCTCGCGCTGCAGGCGCAACCAACTGTGCAATCGAACGGGAGTCAGGGTCATTGCGGGTCCACTTCGTCAGGGAAACCAAGCATATACCAGCCTCGGAGGGCTGGCGGCGGAGATTTGGAGTCACAAGAATCAAATATAGTATATGTACTATACGCCGTAGGTTGTACTTCCATATTCACAGCAGAATATTATATAAGGTAATCCGGACTTTGAAGGTGACCTCGGCGAGGTCAACCATAGAGCTAACAATCAGCCATCGAGTACCCGCACATGTCTATCTATGACCAAGGCCTAGGCCCTTCGGCTGTCAACCACATTGCCTTGTCTCCGCTCAGCTTCATCGAGCGCACCGCCAGCACTTATCCGAACCACCCCGCCGTTATCCACGGTTCGATTCGTCGCACCTGGGCGCAGACCTACACCCGTTGCCGACGTCTGGCCTCGGCGCTGGCCGGTCGCGGTATCGGCAAGAACGACACGGTCGCGGTGATGCTGCCCAACATTCCCGAGATGCTTGAAGTGCATTTCGGTGTGCCGATGATCGGCGCCGTGCTCAACCCGCTCAACGTGCGCCTCGATGCCGAGGCGATCGCCTTCATGCTGCAGCATGGCGAGGCCAAGGTGTTGATTACCGACCGCGAGTTCCATGACGTGATCCAGGCGGCGCTTGGCATGCTCGATCACCCGCCTCTGGTGATCGACGTCAATGACCCGGAATACGGTGAAGGTCAGGCCGCGAGCGACCTGGACTACGAAGCGCTGTTGGCCGAAGGCGACCCGGCATTCGACTGGCAATGGCCGGTCGACGAGTGGCAAGCCATTTCGCTGAATTACACTTCAGGCACCACCGGCAACCCCAAGGGCGTGGTCTACCACCATCGCGGCGCTTACCTGAGCGCATTGGGCAACCAGATGACCTGGGCCATAGGCAACCATCCGGTGTACCTCTGGACCCTGCCGATGTTCCATTGCAATGGCTGGTGCTACCCATGGACCATCACCGCCCTGGCGGGTGTGCACGTTTTCCTGCGCCGGGTCGACCCACAGAAAATCCTCACGCTGATCCGCGAGCACCAGGTCACTCACCTGTGCGGTGCGCCGATCGTGCTCAATGCACTGGTGAACATGCCCGAATCAGCGAAAGCGGCCATCGATCACCCGGTCAACGCCCTGGTCGCGGGTGCCGCGCCACCGGCCAAAGTGATCGGTGCCGTCGAAGAGATGGGCATCAATGTCACTCACGTGTTTGGCCTGACCGAAACCTATGGCCCGGTGACGGTCTGCGCATGGCACGCCGAATGGGATGAGTTTTCTCTGGAGGAGCGAGCGCAAATCAAGTCACGACAGGGCGTGCGCTACCCGACCCTGGAAGGCGTGATGGTCGGCGATTGCACAACGCTGGAGCCAACCCCGCGCGACGGCCAGACTATCGGCGAGATCTTCCTGCGCGGCAACACTGTCATGAAGGGCTACCTGAAGAACCCGACCGCCACTGCCGAAGCGTTCGAGGGCGGCTGGTTCCACACCGGTGACCTGGCCGTCTGGCATCCCGACGGTTACGTCGAAATCAAGGACCGGCTCAAGGACATCATCATCTCGGGCGGCGAGAACATCTCCACCATCGAACTCGAAGGCGTGCTCTATCGCCACCCGGGTGTGATGGAAGCCGCCGTGGTCGCCCGTCCCGATGAGAAATGGGGCGAAACGCCCTGCGCCTTCATAACCTTGAAGGCTGACCACCAGGACGTTCGCGAGGCCGACATCATCAGTTTCTGCCGTGAGCATCTGGCCGGATTCAAGGTACCGCGAACAGTGGTTTTCACGCTCTTGCCGAAGACTTCCACCGGCAAGATCCAGAAGTACGTGTTGCGCGACCGGGCCAAGGCGCTCTAACCCCATCTGACATTGCATCCATCAAGCAGCAGGTGTTTTACCTGCTGCCAGGGGTTCGTGCAGGCCGAATTCGGCAGTGCCCTGCCCCTACACAACGACAACAAAAACAATGTGGAGCTACCGATGATCGACATCCATTCAACCGATACCCAACGTTGCGAACGCATTCGGCGCAATCCGAAATTCCTTCAATTGGTGAGCAGCCGTTCACGCCTGGCCTGGACGTTGAGCGCCGTTGTATTGGGCACCTATTACCTGTTCATGCTGGTGGTGGCGTTTGCCCCGCAGTGGCTGCATGCACCACTGGGCGAACATCGGATGTTGACCTTGGGCATGCCGGTTGGCGCGGCAATCATCGTGTTTTCCTGGTTACTGACCGGTTGGTATGTCTACAGCGCCAATACCCGTTTTGACGCCCTGGGCGCAGCCATTATCGAGGAGAGCAAGTGATGACTCTGTTGCGTAAACTGATCCTCGCCGCTACCGGCCTGCTGCCAACCTCCATTGCGCTCGCCGCGCCGACGATGGGCGCGGTGGAAAAGCAACCACTGAACCTGAATGCGATCGGCATGTTCTTCGTGTTCGTCCTCGGCACGCTGGCCATCACCTGGTGGGCTGCGCGCCAAACCAAATCCACCTCGGACTTTTACACGGCGGGCGGAGGTATCACCGGGTTTCAGAATGGCCTGGCGATTGCCGGCGACTACATGTCCGCAGCCACCCTGCTGGGGCTTTCCAGCCTGGTATTCGCCAAGGGTTACGATGGTTTCATCTATACCATCGGCTTCTTCGTTGGCTGGCCCATCATTACCTTCCTGATGGCCGAGCGTCTGCGCAACCTTGGGCGCTATACCTTCGCCGACATCGTTTCCTATCGACTGGACCAGAACAAGGTGCGGATCTTCGCAGCCTTCGGCTCGCTGACGGTGGTGTGCTGCTACCTGATCGTGCAGATGGTCGGTGCCGGCCAACTGATCAAATTGCTGTTCGGCCTCGACTACCCGGTTGCGGTGATGATCGTTGGCGCACTGATGCTGATCTACGTGATCTTCGGCGGAATGATCGCCACCACCTGGGTCCAGATCATCAAGGCTGTGCTGTTGCTCGTCGGCGGCACCACCCTCGCGGTCATGGCCATGTCGCAGTTCGGTTTCAGCTATGAAACCCTGGCCGAAAAAGCCGTCAGTGTTCACGCCAGCGGCTGGAACATCATGGGCCCGGGCTCACTGCTCGCCAACCCGATAAACACCGTGTCGATGTCGCTGGGCCTGGTGTTCGGGATTGCCGGGCTGCCGCACATCCTGATGCGCTTCTTCACCGTGCCGAGCGCCAAGGAAGCCCGCAAGTCGGTGTTCTACGCCACCGGTTTCATCGGTTTCTTCTTCCTCGTGGTCTGCACCCTGGGTTTTGTCTCGATGGTGATCATCGGCACCGATCCGCAGTACTACGTCAATGGCGAAGTCGGCGGTGCCTTGATTGGCGGCGGTAACATGGTTGCCATGCACCTGGCCAAAGCTGTCGGCGGCAATCTGTTCTTTGGTTTCCTCGCCGCTGTAGCGTTCGCAACCATCCTTGCGGTGGTGTCCGGTCTGGCGCTGGCCGGTGCTTCGGCGATTTCCCATGACCTCTACGCCACCGTGTACAAGAAAGGCACCGCCAACGAGAAGCAGGAAATGCGCGTGACCCGCATGGCCACTGTGGGCCTGGGCATCATCGCGATTGTGCTGGGCATTGTGTTCGAGAAGATGAACGTCGCCATTCTGGTGGGCCTGACGTTCGGCATCGCCGCTTCGACCAACTTCCCGGTGCTGATCATGGCCATGTACTGGAAAGGCCTGACGACCAAAGGCGCGATCCTCGGCGGTTTTGCCGGGCTGATCTGTGCGCTGGCACTGGTGATCCTGTCGCCACCTGTCTGGGTGACCGTACTTGGTCATGCGCAAGCGATCTACCCGTACGACCATCCAGCGCTGTTCTCCATGCCGCTGGCCTTCCTGGTGATCATCGTGGTGTCCAGACTCGACCGCAGTGCGCGCGCCGACAAGGAGCGTGACGCCTACGCCGACCAATTCGTTCGCGCTCAGACCGGCCTCGGCGCTGCCGCCGCTTCCAGCCATTGACTGAAGGGGCACGGCCCGCCTGTGCGGCGCTGTGCCCGCAACACAATCGTCCCAACGAGGTTTACGTTATGCCCGAATTCAAAGCCCCGCTGCGCGACATGCGCTTTGTACTGCACGAAGTGTTCGACGCCCCGGCCATGTGGGCGCGCCTGCCGGCCTTGGCCGACAGCATCGACACCGATACGGCAGACGCCATTCTTGAAGAGGCGGCTAAAGTCACCTCGCACCTGATTGCGCCCCTCAATCGCAGCGGCGACGAAGAAGGCGCGCAGTGGCATGAGGGGCGAGTCACCACCCCCATCGGTTTCAAGCAGGCTTACGCTACCTACATCGAAGGCGGTTGGGTGGGACTGTCCGGCAACCCCGGGTTCGGAGGCATGGGCATGCCGAAAATGCTCGCCGTGCAGTTCGAAGAGATGCTCTACGGCGCCAACTCAAGTTTTGCGCTGTATTCGGCATTGAGTTCCGGTGCCTGCCTGGCGCTGGACGCCCACGCCAGCGACACCTTGAAAAACCTCTATCTGCCACCGATGTATGAAGGCCGTTGGGCCGGCTCCATGTGCCTCACAGAGGCCCATGCCGGCACCGACCTCGGACTCATCCGCACCCGCGCCGAACCTGAGGCTGACGGTAGCTACAAGATCACCGGCAGCAAGACTTTCATCACCGGAGGCGATCAGGACCTGACCGAAAACATCGTGCATCTGGTACTGGCCAAACTGCCGAACGCTCCTGCTGGTCCGAAAGGCATTTCGCTGTTTGTCGTACCTAAAGTGTTGGTCAATGCCGACGGCTCCCTCGGCGCTGCCAATGCCGTGAGTTGCGGCTCGATCGAACACAAGATGGGCATCAAGGCCTCGGCCACCTGCGTGATGAACTTCGACGGCGCCAGTGGCTGGCTGGTCGGTGAGGAGAACAAAGGCCTGGCGGCGATGTTCACCATGATGAATTACGAGCGGCTGTCCATCGGCATTCAGGGCATCGGCTGCGCCGAGGCGTCTTACCAGAGCGCTGTCGCCTACGCTCGCGAACGCCTTCAAAGTCGGGCACCCACCGGTGCCGTGGCCCCGGACAAACTGGCCGACCCGATCATCGTGCACCCGGATGTGCGGCGTATGCTGCTCGGCATGAAAGCCATGACCGAGGGCGGCCGCGCGTTCGCCAGTTATGTCGGGCAACAACTGGATCTGTCGAAGTTTTCCTGCGATGCCTGCGAGCGCGATAGTGCACAGAACCTGGTTGCGCTGCTGACGCCGGTGGCCAAGGCGTTTTTTACCGACACTGGCCTGGAAAGCTGCATCAATGGCCAGCAGGTTTTCGGCGGCCATGGCTACATCCGCGAATGGGGCCAGGAACAATTGGTCCGTGATGTGCGCATTGCACAGATCTACGAAGGCGCCAATGGCATCCAGGCATTGGACCTGCTCGGACGCAAAGTGCTCGCCGATAAAGGCGTCGTGCTTCGCCAATTCACCGGCGAGATTCGCCGTTTTGCCGCTCAGCCCGATGCACCCTATGCCGCACAGCTGCTCGATGCCGTGCAGCGGCTGGAGGACATCAGCGACTGGCTACACGACAGTGCCGCAACCAACCGCAACGAAGTCGGCGCAGCCTCGGTGGAGTATTTGCACCTGTTCGGTTACGTCGCCTACGCCTGGCTCTGGGCGCGCATGGCTCAGGTTGCCCGGCAAAAACGCTGTGAAGACGAAGATTTCTACGACGCGAAAATCGCCACCGCCGACTTTTACATCCACCGTTTGCTACCACGCATTTTGAGCCTGGAACAATCCGTTCGGGCCGGCAGTGCCTCGTTGTATGGCCTGAGCGCGGAACAGTTCTGACGATTGGGTCGACGCCGCGTCAAAAACTCCTCTCTTTGGGCGTTGGCGTTTTTTCTCCAGTAACCCTCGCCCCTCTGGCGAGGGCTGCTTCACACCTGCACTGCCCCTGGACATCGAGCCCCAGTCGCCCGGTGACAGACCCATGATTCCAAAAATAAAAACAAAGGAGCTTCACCATGGACCGCAACACCCGCATTCTCGCTACCCGAATCCTGCTCACTGGAGGCGTCATCAGCCTTTCAGCTCCGGCCGCTGCTGACTTCATCAAGGACAGCAAGGCCAGCCTTGAACTGCGCAACTTCTATTTCAACCGTGACTTTCGCCAAACCAATGCCGCGCAATCCAAACAAGAGGAGTGGGCGCAGGGTTTCCTGCTGCGCTATGAATCGGGATACACCGAAGGTTTGATTGGCGTGGGTTTCGATGCCCTGGGCCTTGAGGGCGTCAAGCTCGATTCCAGCCCTGATCGCGCGGGTTCCGGCCTGCTCAAACGCCACAGCAACCCCCGTAATGGTTCCCAGGACGAGTATGGCGAACTTGGCCTTACCGCTAAACTGCGCGCCTCCAAAAGCGCGCTGAAACTCGGCACGCTGATGCCTAAACTGCCGACGATATTGGCCAACGATTCACGGTTGCTGCCACAAACGTTCGAGGGCGGTCAGCTGACGTCGCTGGAGATTGAAGGCCTGACGGTGGATGCCGGACGACTGACGCAGGTCAATCAGCGCGACTCCTCGAATTACGAAGACATGAGCATCACCCGAACTGGCGCCAAAGGCATCACAACGCAAAATGCCGCCAGCGACACATTCGATTTCGCCAGCCTGAATTACAAATGGACCGGCAATCTCGCTACAGCCTACAGCTATGGGCATCTCGACAACTTCTACAGTCAACACCTGGTCAACCTGACCTACATGTTGCCGGTCACCACGGGCCAGTCGCTGAAGACGGATCTGCGCTTCGCCCGTTCTACGGACGATGGCGGCAGCAATGTGGACAACAATGCGCTCGGTGCGATGTTCACCTATAACCTCGGCGGGCACGCGTTTGGCCTGGGCTATCAAGGCATGAGCGGTGACACTGGTTATGCTTACGTTAACGGCGCCGACGCGTTCCTGGTGAACTTCGTGCAAATCGGCGACTTCGCCAGCAAGGACGAAAAGTCCTGGCAGGTTCGCTACGACTACAACTTCGCGGCCATCGGGGTGCCTGGCCTGACCTTCATGACCCGCTACATCAACGGCGACAACATCGACCTGGGCAATAACCGGCCAGAGGGCAAGGAATGGGAGCGCGATACCGACATCGGTTACGTCGTGCAAAGCGGCCCGCTGAAAAACGTCGGGGTGAAATGGCGCAACGCGACGGTGCGTTCGAGCAACTTTGGCAGCGATCTGGATGAAAACCGTTTGATCGTCAGCTACACCTTACCGATCTGGTAAGCGTTCCGCTCTGCGTCACTATTGCCCGGTACACCGGGGTTATAGCTGAAGGCTGCCTTGCGCAGCTTTCAGTTTTTCTCACTCCCGCCTTCATAGGAGTCGGCTAGCCGCGACGCGGCTCAAGGAGTGCGAAGCGCTTTCAGATGCCTATGCCAAACAGGTTGTCGAGGCTCATGATGAAAACCACTGACAAGTCGGGCGGTGCTTCAACGGCTGCGCCAATCCAGAAGGCGTCAACCGGCAGTGCCTGGCGCACCATGCCTGGCGGCATCTGGGCGCTAGGCTTCGTCTCGATGCTGATGGACATCTCCTCAGAGATGATCCATGCATTGTTGCCGCTCTACATGGTGACAGTACTGGGTACCTCCGTCTTGGCAGTGGGTCTCATCGAAGGAATAGCCGAGGCTACGGCCTCGATCACCAAGGTATTCTCCGGGGCACTCAGTGATCGATTGGGCAAGCGCAAACTGCTTGCGGCGCTGGGCTATGGGTTGGGGGCGCTGTCCAAACCGATCTTTCCTTTGGCAGGCTCGCTGGACTGGCTGACCGGGGCGCGCTTTATCGACCGCATTGGCAAAGGGATTCGCGGCGCCCCGCGTGATGCATTAGTGGCCGACATCACGCCACCTGCGATACGGGGGGCGGCTTTCGGCCTGCGTCAGACTCTGGATACCGTTGGTGCATTCCTGGGACCGTTGCTGGCGATTGGTTTGATGTGGCTGACCGCGAACCACTTCAAGACTGTGTTCTGGGTCGCCGTCATCCCGGCCTTCCTCGCCGTCGCGGTGCTGCTGTTGTTCGTCCATGAGCCCAGACAGGTGCAAGGGACGCAACGGGTGCGTACGCCCTTGAGCACGCGGGAATTGGCCCGACTGGGCGCCGGCTACTGGTGGGTGGTGGGTGTCGCTGCGGTGTTCACCCTGGCGCGCTTCAGCGAAGCCTTTCTGATCCTGCGCGGCCAGGCCGTTGGGCTGGCGCCGATGTGGGCGCCAGCGGTACTTGTCCTCATGGGAGTGGCGTACTCGCTGTCAGCCTATCCCGCCGGGGCATTGTCCGATCGTGTCAGCCGCGTGACGGTGCTCGGCGCAGGCCTGATATTTCTGATTGCTGCCGATCTGACGCTGGCGTTCGCGCCGGGTATCGCCGGCCTGGTCGTCGGCGTCGTTCTATGGGGGCTGCACATGGGGTTTACCCAAGGGACATTCGCCGCCCTGATCGCCGATTGCGCGCCGGCTGAACTGCGTGGGACGGCATTTGGCATGTTCAATCTGCTGACCGGGTTGGCCTTGCTGTTGGCCAGTGTCATCGCGGGGGCGCTGTGGGATACGGTTGGCTACCAGGCTACCTTCCTGACGGGAGGCGGCTTTGCTGTTCTGACTTTTCTGGGGTTGTGGGTGATCCAGGCGAAAGCTCAGGTTCGATAGCAACGCCCAGTCACTACCGACAGGACGGCAAGTCCGTCTGCCTCTGATCGATTGCAGCCCCTCACGTCCTCATCACCCACCGTGAGAGCCAAATCTTTTCTTCTGAGTAAAGTCGAAGTAACGAGCAGCTCAGTGACAGCACCGGACAAGGCAATTACAATTTGATTAACATCTAGCGACTTGAGCGATTGAATACCCCATGGAAAGCAAGACTGCGCGCCTCACTGTGCTCATTGATCCCGTCAAGAAAAAAGCTTTCGAGGAACTCTGTGCAGCACAAGACCTGACGCCTTCGCAGGTTGTCCGTCAACTGATTCGTGACTACCTGGACACCCACGGTGCCAGCTATTCGACCAAGAGTAAGCATGCCGCCAGTACCAAGTCATAACCTGACACGGGCAGCAAGCCTCTAACTCTAAATGGTCGACGTACCCTCTGCGAGACTGACCGCTTTAGCCAGCGCGGTGTTGAAGTCGGCGTGGTAATGCTCCGTGCCGATTTCTTGCAAGATACCCACCCTATCGAGCTTGTTGAGCACCTTCGTGTTCGCTTCGCAGAGTTTCACCACGATATTGCGCTTGTGCAGTTGCTGAATGACCTCCTCCAGCACCTGCAAGCCAGTGATATCCATAAATGGTACACGCTTCAAGCGAATAATCAGCAGGTGTGGATCGGTATGGGTCTGTGCCAAGACACGCTCGAAGGTCTCAGCCGCGCCAAAGAACAATGGCCCTTCAATCGTATAAATCAATGTCCCTGGCGGCAGGCGAGCATGGCCATTGGCCCTCAGCTCTTCTTCAAGCTCGTGCTCGACTACCTGTTGCACCTCCACAGAGGAGGCCATGCGGCGCATGAAGTGCAGCATCGCAAGAATGACGCCGATATTCACGGCGATCACCAAGTCACTGAACACCGTGAGGCTGAAAGTGATGAGCAGGATAGCTACGTCTGCGCGTGGGGCCCGCTGGACCATGCGTTTGAAGTGCTTCAACTCGCTCATGTTGTACGCGACCACGAAAAGAATCGCGGCCAGGGCGCACAGTGGGATGTTTGAGGCCAGAGGTGCCAGAAACAGAATAATAAGCACCAACGTGACCGCGTGCGTAATGCCGGCCAGCGGGCTCGTGCCGCCGTTACGGATATTGGTTGCAGTACGGGCAATGGCTCCGGTAGCTGCAAAGCCGCCAAACAATGGCGTGACCAGGTTAGCCACTCCCTGACCGATCAGCTCCTGATTGGAATCGTGCTTAGTGCCTGCCATGCCATCGGCCACCATTGCGGATAGCAGCGATTCGATCGCTCCAAGCATGGCGATAGTGAACGCCGGACCGATCAAATCGATGACGCGAGACAGCGTGATTTCAGGCAGGCCCAACGCTGGAAGGCCTTGAGGTATGCCACCAAATGCGCTGCCAATCGTGGCTACCCCCTCGAAATGAAAGGTTGACTGTATCGCCGTAGCTACCGCCATTGCGACTAATGGGCCAGGTACCCGTTTGAGTCCGGGAATTCTGGAAGCGGTGATGACCAGGAAAAGACTAAGTACAGCCAACAGGGTCGTGGCCATATGAAGATCCGGGAGCGCCTGGAGCAAATGCCAGAACTTTTCATGGAAATGCTCTCCACTGATCCTCGGTAATCCGAAAAAGTCTTTCCACTGTCCGACCCAGATGATCACGCCGATGCCTGCGGTGAATCCGACGATCACCGGATCGGGGATAAACTTGATGATTGCGCCGAGCCGGGCCATCCCCAGCAATAACAACATGGCACCCGCCATCATCGTGGCGATTTGCAGACCGTCAACACCATGCTTGGCCGTGACTCCCGCCAGAATCACGATGAACGCACCTGTCGGTCCGGCAATCTGCAAGCGGCTTCCGCCAAAGAGTGAAACCAGCAGACCACCGATGATTGCGGTGTAGATGCCTTGCTCAGGCTTGACGCCAGATGCAATGGCAAACGCCATTGCAAGGGGGAGCGCCACGACCCCGACGATCACGCCAGACACCAAATTGCGCAGCCAATGCTTTCGCCCCAACAACCCCGCCTTCCATGCCTCACCTATCGCAATCATGGCTAGCTCCTCAGTGGATGCATGTGCATAATATTAACATACAGTGATAATTGAAATGCCCTGATCCACTGCTTCGTGCGGCTGGAGATGTTTATAGAGAAAGTTCAGATGGAGCTGGGCGGGCATGCACTGCAAATAGAGAATCTTGAGAGCGCGTGTAGCGTGGTGACTGACATGAATCGTAAAACTGTGAAAAGCAAACACGCCGAAGGCGTGACCTTTGACACCCATGTGATCGCAAACCCGACCAACCCCAAGGAGTGGATCGTGTTTTTCAAGAAGGACGCCGGGAGAAGTTATTTCCTGGTTGATGACAACGAGGAAGTCGAGTCTTTCGGGCATCTGGATGACTTGATCGCCGAGCTTCGAGACTTGGGCCTCAAGACCGCTGAAATCCACTTTTAACCCTTGGATCACGCCCTGGAGACATGATCATGTCAGTGAACGTCGAGTACCTGTCCAGTCAAGGCGAAGCTCTTTGGTCTGTATGTTCTGGCATCAGGCGAGTTCAGTTTCGGCATGAAAAAAGTGCTCACGACTTTGCTGCCAAGCTCAAGGAGAGAATCGAGGCTCCGCATGTTTACCCTCAACGTGATCCGCCAGCGATAAATTAGCTGCCAGGGACATGCATGTT
Source organism: Pseudomonas fluorescens (assembly GCF_040448305.1). NCBI lineage: Bacteria > Pseudomonadati > Pseudomonadota > Gammaproteobacteria > Pseudomonadales > Pseudomonadaceae > Pseudomonas > Pseudomonas fluorescens. The sequence continues at coordinate 3,979,507 of NZ_CP148752.1, forward strand.
TGCGTTCAGCGAAGGCAATATAGTGAGCCGGTGCAACGGCGAACCCTGAGTATTCGTCATCGAGCGCAAGCGCACCTGCAGACGACCAGGTTCGCAAACCCTGAGATCATCTGGATGTAGTACTTTCATCAGGTCAACAGAACGGAAGCTGTTTTGGAAAGTAGCGCAGGCAAACGAGTTGTTGTCATTGGCGCAGGCATTGTGGGCGCGTCCGTGGCGTATCACCTGGCAGGCAAAGGCGCGAATGTCATCCTGGTCGAGGCTGAAGGTATAGCGTCCGGCGTGACCGGAAGCTCATTCGCTTGGATCAACACCTCACATAGCGGGCCCGATCCAATCGCAGAATTGCGTAGCGCCGCCACCCGGGAATACCGCCGCCTCCAAACCGAGCTGCCGGGTCTGAAAGTACGATGGACAGGCTCCCTGTCTTACAGCGCGAACCTTGATAGAGAGCTGCAAGACTCAGGCAACCCGCCTTCGGCAACCCTGGTATCTCGCTCCCGGATACTCGGTCTTGAGCCGAACCTCAAGAATCCCCCTCAACATGCCTTATATGAAGCCGAAGAAGGCGCGCTGGACGCAGTGGAAGCAACTCACGCCTTGATCGCAGGAGCCCGGAATCATGGCGCGAAAGTTCTTACGCATACTAAGGTGCTTGGCTTTTCAACTCAGAACGCAAAGGTGATGGGAGTCGAAACCGTAACGGGCATCATCGATGCAGACATTGTCGTACTGGCAGCGGGGACAGGCATCACGAAGCTGACTGAGAAGTTAAAGATATCCCTGCCAATAGAGGCCTCTGCGGCAATACTCATCCGCTACAAGACACAACCCAACCTCGTGAACACCATCATCTCCAGCCCTCAAATGGAAGTAAGGCAAAGCACCGATGGTACGTTGCTGGCGGCGGAAGATTATTTGGGAGACTCCCTGGAAAACCAGCCAGTAGAGATAGCGCTACGAACTGCCCGGGCCATCCAGAACGAACTCTATGGGATTACTTCCATTGATCCAGAATTGGCTTGTGTCGGACTCAGGCCAATTCCTGTCGATGGTATCCCCATCATCGGCTATCTACCCGATATCGGCGGAGTGTACGTTTGCGCAATGCATCCTGGCGTCACTCTGGCGGCGATTGTGGGCCGTCTTGCCAGCGAGGAAATAGTCAATAACAAGGCATCCTCGGCCCTTGACTCGTGTCGCCCCGACCGATTCTTCCAGACATGAGTTCACTTGTCTTTCTCGCAAGCCCACTTCTCGCGATCAACAGTTTGAGTTCGAAGCTGTACTTTTCCAGGCGAGTCCCTCAGCGTGCCACCAGCGGAATCAAGTCGATTTCGTTCAGTCGTGACAGACTGCTTTCGGCCAGGACCGGCCCTTCTCGACCAGTTAAATCCATGTCGCCTTTCTACCCGGCCGCCTGTGCAGGTTCAGCCTCAGCTCGACGCGCTGGCGGTTAAAGCCCCGGCGACCTTGAACTTCAGCGCCATGTCCTCATTCCCAAGCGGAACAGGCGGCGCCGCTCCTTCGCGTCATCCCGTCTCCCCCTCCCAGTAGTCTGAAACTCCCACCCCGCCTGGGAGTATCGGCCGATGTATATCGCCCGGCGTTTATCCATAGTTGTGGCACGTACCTGAAAAAGGTCCACGGTCCGCTTTGGTGACTGCAATTGCTTTGGAGAACGTCATGGCTACTCACAAAAAAAACTCGTCGCTAACGAACGATCTGCCCCCCCTAAACACTCCGTCACTCACCACTGACCTCAACGATTCAGTGGTGACAACATCGGTTACAGCCAGCGCTTTGGGCGTCGTGGCGACCGGCGCGGACGTCACGCTGGACGAATCGGCCGGGTTGCAGAACGCCACTGCCACGCCAACCCCTGCGGGGGACGCTGACGACAACGACATTCTGGTGGCGTCCCTGCCCACGAGCTTCGCTGACCGTTTGGCCGGACTTGGGGCAGGTACCGCAACGGGCGCAGCCTTGAGCGGCTATACCGGTGCCGTTGGCAACACCGGCAGCGATGCATTCACCATCACCGCTGCCCCCGGAGCAAACATTACCGATATCAGCTTCACCGACAGTTCAGGCGCACCGCTCGATGGCCAGGACAGCGGACTGGATACCCTCGATGGCACCAGCATCTTTCTCTATACCGACACGAACGACAACAACATCGTTTTGGGTCGAGCCGGGGGCCCGGCCGGCGCGATCGTGTTCGCTGCCTACATTGAAGAAACCGGTTCGCCGGTCACGGGCGGCAAGATCTGGGTCGTGGAATACCAACCACTCAGCCATCCAGATAGTACGAACGCCGATGATTCGGTCAATCTGCTGGATAAGGTTTTCATCGGCACCAGCCAGGACCTGGAATTCAGTCTGGCCAATGCACCCTCCGGTCAGAACCTGTTCCTGATGTTCACGAAATTGAACCCGGAAACTGAAATTGTCGATGGTGTCACGCGGATCACGGATCCCACCATCATTGCCACCGGCAAGGACCCCGCAGACCAGTCAAGCGGCGTCAACATAAACACTGGCGACACGATCAATACCAGCCAGGCGGGTGGCCCGACCACCTTCGGCACCAACAATCAGATGATTGTGGAACAAGAGGGCATTCGCTTTTCGTTCGTCACGGGTGCCAGACAGGATGTGACCATTCCCAGCCTGGATCAGAACGAAGCAGATCTTGAATCCAACATCGACTTTACCAACGTCTACAACACGACGTCGGCCAATTTCGACGTTGTGCAATTGCAAAGCGGCAAGAGCGCTATCGTAAAAATCAGCGCATTCAGTACCGCTGCTGAACCTGGCACGGATTTCATCAACGGATACGCGGACGATACGCCGGTTGCAATCACCAATGTGCGCGTCATCAACAATAGCACCGGGCTGGTGATCGAGAATTCAGACGGCTCGGTGAATGATCCCGCCATTTCCATCAGCTTTACTCCTGAAGGGGTTGCCACCATCACCGGCGTTAAAGCCGGCTACCAGATTGAATACACCACAACGTCGGATCACAACCGCGTGCTCGTCGAGAACGGGGCGGCCGTCAATGCCAGGGGCAATGATCACGCCGACTTTGATATCGGTGGTTTCACGCTGGTCCAAGCCTCTGTTACGACCACCGAAATCGGCTCCCAGATGATCTTCGACGACGACGGACCGAGCATCAGCCCCACCGGCACGGAGCCGACGCTGACGGTGGATGAGACGGTACTGTTGACCAACGATGCCCAGAGCTTTGCCGCCAACTTCAATTCAGAGTTTGGTGCGGATGGGGCTGGCACCCTGACCTATGCGCTGGGCGTGGTGGCCGGAGCCTCCGGGCTGACTGACACGGCCACGGGCGACGCAGTGAACCTGTCGCTCAACGGCACCGTGGTGGAAGGTCGCACGGCCACGGACAACCTGCTGGTGTTCACGGTCAGCGTGGCCGCCAATGGTGTCGTCACGCTTGACCAGATCCGGGCGGTGGTGCATCCCGATACAACCAATCCTGATGATTCGACGAGCCTGACCTCGGACAACCTGGTGACGCTGACGGCGACCATTACCGATGGGGACGGCGACAGCGCCCCGGCGACGTTGAACATCGGGCACAACCTGGTGTTCAAGGACGACGGACCGAGCATCACCACTACCGGCACGGAACCAACGCTGACGGTGGACGAGACGGTACTGTTGACCAACGATACCCAGAGCTTTGCCGCCAACTTCAATTCAGAGTTTGGCGCGGATGGGGCTGGCACGCTGACCTATGCGCTGGGCGTGGTGGCCGGAGCCTCCGGGCTGACCGACACGGCCACGGGCGACGCGGTGAACCTGTCGCTCAATGGCACCGTTGTGGAAGGTCGCACGGCCACGGACAACCTGCTGGTGTTCACCGTCAGCGTCGCCGTCAATGGCAGCGTCACGCTCAACCAGATTCGCGCCGTAGTGCATCCCGACCCAACCAATCCCGATGATTCGACGAGCCTGACCTCGGACAACCTGGTGACGCTGACGGCGACCATTACCGACAAGGAGGGCGACAGCGACCAGGCAACGTTGAACATCGGGCAGAATCTGGTGTTCAAGGACGACGGACCGAGCATCACCACTACCGGCACGGAGCCGACGCTGACGGTGGACGAGACGGTACTGTTGACCAACGATACCCAGAGCTTTGCCGCCAACTTCAATTCAGGGTTTGGTGCTGATGGGGCTGGCACCCTGACCTATGCGCTGGGCGTGGTGGCCGGAGCCTCCGGGCTGACGGACACGGCCTCGGGCCAGGCGGTGAACCTGTCGCTCAATGGCACCGTGGTGGAAGGCCGCACGGCCACGGGCAACCTGCTGGTGTTCACGGTCAGCGTCGCCGCCAATGGCAGCGTCACGCTCGACCAGCTCCGCGCCGTGGTGCATTCCGACCCAGCCAATCCCGATGATTCGAGGAGTTTGACCTCGGACAACCTGGTGACGCTGACGGCGACCATTACCGACAGGGACGGCGACAGCGCCCCAGCGACGCTGAACATCGGGCATAACCTGGTGTTCAGGGATGACGGCCCGGCACTCGCTTTCGGCAACCTGATCGGGACCGGTAGCGTCCTGGCGCAATCCGGGTTCTGGAATATGGCGACGGGAGCCGACGAGCTGGGTGCGGCCGGTCTGGATATTTCGTTGGTCAATAACCAGTTCACCCTCGTCAGGCCAGACAATACGACCACGACCGGGACCGGCACGCTCACCGAGCTGGCGCTGTCACCGGATGCTAATGGCGCGTACCAATTCGCGGGAACCTTGACCGGTGATTTCGACAACAACGCCGCAACGGCGAACACCACCGTCGACTACACGCTGACCGCCTATGCCGATGGCCGCTATGCACTGGATCTGGTGCAAGGCTTCCGTTCGACGATCGTGCTCAGCAGTGCCGACGGCTCGCTCGCGGCCGGCGGCCCGGATCCAGTGCGCACATTGTTGATTCCGCAGACGAGTAACCCGGCTATTCCTTCGGCCTCCGAGGAGATTGTGTTCTTTTCCGCGACGGCGCTTGCGTCGACTGCGGACATCCTGACCGGCATCGGGCTCGGAGCACCCGACCCCACCGAAGCCGCGCTACAAACCAACCCCCTGCCGTCGTACATCGACCCGAGGGCCATGAACGTCAGCACGTCCGGCATCGGCGTCGCCAATAACGTGTTCCAGGGAGATAACCTGGCGGCAATCAGCGCCGCCGATGAAAGTTTCGTCATCAACCCAGAGAGCCTGTTGACAGCAATGAAGGTCTTCATCGACAACTCCGTGGCGGGTTACAACACGGCGACCGAGGACCTGTACTACAGGATCTACTACGCGGATGGGACGTTTTCGGACCGCGTCGAGGTGAACACCCTGACGCCGGAGGCTGGCGGGCAGGTGTCCTTCCTCGTCGAGAAGGCGGGGGCGTCACTGATCGACGCTGTTCAGCTGACGATGGGCCGTGGCGATATCAAGATCCCGGTGATCCAGTTCATTCAGGAGAGCGAGAGTCTGGCCAGCGATGTCCAGCTGGCGTTCAGCGCGACGCTGACGGACAAGGACGGGGACTCGGCGACGAGTGCGTTTGACGCCAACCTGTTCGCCAACGAACCGGCCAACGCACCCTTCGACTTCACGCTGGCGGGCACGATCGGTGAACAGGATGCGTTCAACATCGATCTGTCAGTCAATGAGATCCTGTACCAGGTCACCGGCTTCGATGTGGGCGCTGGCGTGCAAGACAAGCTGGTGCTCAACGGCGACCCGAACGCCGTTGTCCAATCGATCGACAACACCGGCGCAGACAGCGTCGTGACGGTTGCCGAGTCTGGCGGACAAGCAACGACCATCACCTTGGTCGGGGTCGATCTTCAGAGTACCGACATCTTTTTTGGCAGCGTTTGAGGTTTTGCGCGCGTGAACGGATGCGAGGGTGGCCTAGGAAACCACCCTCGCATTCTTTTTGCGGTTCTGAGGCTAGCCCCCATGATCGCATGCGCTGTGAACTGGCGAGCAGCACAAGTCTTTCGGTTCAACATCCCCATCAACGTGCCCATCGTCCGAATGCGAAAGGCACTGATCCGCTGCCTTACGGGGCGTCAATACGGATCGATCACCACGCAGTTATCCGCTCACTTGCACAGCCGCTAGTGCCGGGTAACAGCTGAACACGTCGGCATCCTCAGCAAAGAACACACTTTCATACGGCCAGTAGTCAGTGCGCCGACGCATTTCACAATCTTCTCGTAATAAAAACGGGCGCCTTATCGGGCCCGTTTTTTGTTTCGGCAAACTTTGTTTCACATTTAAAACAAATTCGTTATTTCCACACGCTCAGCGTTACTTAAAAAAGCACTGCCTGCTCGAAAATCATCGAGCCTCGCACAATCGATGTGCAATTTCGTGCCATATAAGAAACTACGTTTCATATATGAAACGCCATCAAATCTTTAAATAACTCTTAAATCGTTGTTTTTAAATGGTTTTCCAACATAAAAACGAATCAGCCAATCTCTGGCATTGTTCATGCACTAAACACCGTATCACCTATAAAACAGACCAGAGACCCTTCCCAATGGCTGTGAAAGAGATGTACGCCGTCACCCCTCAATGGAACAACTCCGCTCCCAAGGAAGACCTGGAGCCCACCGAAATTGAATTTCGCAATGTCGGTAAATGTTTTCCGGCCAAGGGCAAGCCCGAAGCGCCGTTCGCCATTCGCGGGGTCAACTTCAAGATTCGCCGTGGTGAAGTGGTGTCGATCATCGGCCCTTCCGGTTGCGGCAAGAGCACCATCCTCAATATGGGTTCCGGCCTCTATCGTCCGACCGAAGGCGAAGTGTTCGTCGGTGGTGAAGCGGTCACCGGCCCGGTCCGTCAGGTCGCGTTCATGCTGCAAAAAGACCTGTTGATGCCGTGGCGCAGTATTCGCCGCAACGTTGAACTGGGCCTGGAAATACAAGGTGTGGCGGCCGCCAAACGTCAGGCCGTGGCCAAAGATCTGCTCGATCGTTGCCACCTGCAAGGCTTTGCCGACCATTACCCGTTCCAGCTGTCGGGTGGCATGCGCCAGCGTGCTGCCCTGGCCCGCACCTTGGCAATCGACCCGCAAGTGCTGTTCCTCGACGAGCCATTCTCGGCGCTGGATGCGCAGACCAAGATGATCCTGCAACAGGACATGGCGCGGATGCTGTTTGATGAAAAGAAAACCGCACTGTTCATTACCCATGACCTGATCGAAGGCATCGCCATGTCGGATCGGCTGCTGGTCATGAGCGCCCGCCCCGGCACCATCATCGAAGAAATCAACATTGATCTGCCGTTCCGCGACAACCCGCTGGAGCGCCGCAAGCTGCCGGAGATCGGCCCGCTGGTCGGTCGCCTGATGGAGTTGCTGCAAGTCAGTGAAGACACCGAACTGCATTGATCCACGCCCGTGTGGCCATCAACCGATTGAGGAGTACGCATGTTCAAGTCTCTGTTTCAACGCTTCAGCCAGGTTACCGGCATCGCGCTCGGCCTGGGCATGGCTTTCGCCGCTCAGGCGCAGTCGACCGACGTGACTTACCTGTTGCCGGCGCCACCGAACTCGCCGGCGTTCGCCCCATGGATCATCGCGCAGCAGAAGGGCTACTACGCAGCCCGGAACCTGAACATGACCTTCATCGCTGCCAAGGGCGGCGTGGACGTGGCGAAACAGATCGGCGCCGGTAACGCCATGCTCGGCGGCGCCATCGGCGATACCCCGATCGTGGTGCGGGCCAACGGGATTCCAGTGCGCGCCGTCGCGGTGCTCGGTGCCGGCGGCGTGACCATGATTGCCACCAATGCAGCGGAAAACATCAATTCCATCACCGACCTCAAGGGCAAGACCATGACGGTGATGTCCTACTCGGACACCACCTACTACGCCCTGCTCGCCTCGCTGCGCAAAGCCGGCCTGAGCAAGACCGATGTGAACATCCAGGCGGCCGGTCCATCGGGCGTGTGGCAGTTGTTCTCGGCCGACAAATCCCAGGCGATGGCGGGCGTGCCGGACTGGGTGGTCAACGCCGAGGAAGCCGGGGTGAAGATCAAACTGATCCCGCAGGCACAGATTTTCGAAAGCATGGCCCAGGCGATTCTCGCGTCCGACGACGCCATCGAGCATCACCCGCAGATTGTCCGTGATGTGGTCCAGGCCACCCTGCAAGGCATGAACGACATCATTCAAGACCCTAAAGCCGCAGCGGCCACATTCGCCAAGGCGGTCCCGGCTTATGCCGGCAAGGAAGCGTCGCTGGAGAAGGTCTTCAAGCTCTATGTCGAGCACGTCTACGCCAATCAGTTAGTACCGGGGCGCATCGATCCGGCGCGACTTGAAACGGTCCGCCAGTTCTATGTCAGCGAAGGCATCGTCACCCAGGAGCCAAAGCTCGACGACCTGTACACCAACCAGTTCATCGACACCCAAACAGCCGCGCAATGACGGCCAGTGACAACAAGGTACCGACACGATGAAAAACCTTAATAACTCCATGCTCGGCAGCGTCGCCCTGCTGATCCTGTTCCTGGTGCTCTGGCAATGGGGCCCGGGATTGCTCGGCATGCCCGAATTCGTGATGCCGCAGCTGAGCCGCGTGGCCCAGGAAAGCCTGGTGATGTGGCACACCGGCGGCCTGTTGCAACACACCCTGATCACCGCCTTCGAAATCATTGTCGGCTTTGGCCTGGGTGCCCTGCTCGGCGTGGTGATCGGTGTGTCGCTGGGCCTTTCGCCCGCCGCTGAGGCCATGCTGTCGCCGTACATCCTCGCCCTGCAGATCGCCCCGAAAGTCGCCTTCGCCCCGCTGTTCGTCATGTGGCTGGGCTACACCATTTACCCGAAGATCCTGATCGCCATCCTGATCGTGTTCTTCCCGGTGATGATCAACGTACTGTCGGCAATCCGCACCGTGGACCCGGACATGATCAACCTCGTGCGGACCATGAACGCCAGTCGCTGGCAGATCTTTCGCCTGGTGGAGTTTCCTTCGGCCATGGCCGCGCTGTTCTCCGGCCTGCGCATCGCTTCGACCCTGGCCGTCATCGGTGTCACCGTCGGTGAACTGGTGGGCGGCAATCAGGGCCTGGGCTTCCTGCTGGTCGATGCCGAAGGTCAGGGCAATACCGCAGGCGTGTTCGTGGCCATTGTCATGCTCACGCTGATCGGTGTACTCGCTTACGGCGCAGTGGTCTGGACCGAAAAACGTGTCCTGCACTACATGCCCAAAGCCATGCTGAGCACCCAATGATGACGACCTTCAATCGCTTGCTCGAAGGCCGTCGCGTGCTGGTCACCGGTGGCGCCCGCGGGTTGGGTTACGCCTTTGCCCAGGCCATCGGCCGGGCCGGTGCCCACGTGGTCATCGCCGACATTCTCGCCGAACGTGTGCAGCAATCGGCCGCCGAACTGGTCGCTGAAGGCCTGACCGTGCACGGCGTGACGGTCGACCTGGCGCAACCGGATTCGATCGACGCCTGCATCGCCGAAACCACCCGTTTGCTCGGTGGGCTCGACGGTCTGGTGAACAACGCCTCGATCACCAACTCCGGCGGCAAGACCTGCGAAGAGCTGAGCCTGGACACCTGGGATCAGGTCATGCAAGTCAACGTGCGCGGCACCTGGTTGATGACCAAGGCCTGTCTGCCTGCCCTGCGCGCCAGCGGTCATGGCGCCATTGTCAACCTGGCCTCCGACACCCCGCTGTGGGGTGCGCCGAACCTGCTGGCGTATGTCGCGAGCAAGGGCGCAATCATCGCCATGACCCGCAGCCTGGCCCGCGAACTGGGGACCGACAACATCACGGTCAACGCCATCGCGCCCGGCCTGGTGCTGGTCGAGGCCACGGCTTATGTGCCTGAAGCCCGCCACCGTTTGTACAACGATCAACGGGCCATTCAACGCCCACAACTTCCCGAAGACGTCAGCGGCGCCGTGTTGTTCGCGCTGTCCGACCTCGCCCGCTTCATCACTGGACAAACCTTGCCGGTCAACGGCGGGTTCGTCATGCCTTGATAATGGAGACTGTCATGACCGACCTTTCTGCAAACTTGAATACACAGCACGACACCCCGAAAAGCTGGGAACAGCCCGCCGGCAGCGATCTCGAAAGCTGGATGAAAACCCGTATCGCGCGCTACGAAACCCGCAAGTACGACTGGAGCGCCTTGAAATTCCAGGCCGACTACGACCCGAAATTCCGCCGCGCGCAAATGCGCTACATCGGCACCGGTGGCACCGGCGTGACCTCGGACATGAACACTATCCCGTCGGAGAACTTCACGTTCTCGACCATGGTGATTCCGGCCGGTCACGAAGGCCCGCCGCACCTGCACACCGACGTTGAAGAAGTGTTCTTCGTGCTGCGCGGCAAACTCAAGGTGATCATCGAAAAGGACGGCGAGCGTTTCGAAACCATCCTCACCGACCGCGACGTCATTTCCGTGCCGCCCGGCGTGTACCGCGAAGAGATCAACATCGGCGATGAAGACGCGCTGATGTGCGTGATGCTCGGTGCGAAAAAACCGCTGACCCCGACCTACCCGCCAGAACACCCCCTGGCCTCGATCAAGCGCGGATAAGCCCATGTCACACGCCATCGATAATCTCGCCCCGCGGCTCACCGCCGGTCTCCAGGCTCAATTGGCCCGGGACTTTCCCCAGCGCACGCTGGAGATCGCGGGCGCACGCCAGGCCTTTCGCGAATGCGGAAGCGGTCCTGCCATTGTGTTGTTGCACGGGATTGGCTCGGGCTCGGCGTCGTGGTTAGAGGTGGCGCAGGAGCTTGGCCGCAGCGCCCGGGTGATTGCCTGGGACGCGCCCGGATACGGCGACTCCACGCCGCTCAGAGCCTTGGCCCCCGATGCTTCGGATTATGCCGAACGGCTGCTGCAGATGCTCGACGCGCTGGGCATCCAGCGCTGCGTGCTGGTGGGGCATTCACTCGGGGCAATTACCGCCATCGCTTTCGCCAGTGGCGTGCACCAACAGCGCATCAGCCGCCTGGTGTTGATCAGCCCGGCGCAGGGCTATGGCCATCCATCACGCGCCTTGCAGCGCCAGGAAGTGCGCAATAAACGCCTGCGCGCCCTGGAACAGTTGGGCATTCAACACATGGCCGAGCAGCGCAGTGCCTACATGCTCTCCCCCGCTGCCAGCCCTCAGGCACAGGCCTGGGTGCAGTGGAACATGGCGCGGCTCAAGCCAGAGGGTTATCGCCAGGCCATAGAACTGCTGTGCGGCGAGGATCTGCTGCGCCATGCACCGCTTTCAATGCCTTGCGAAGTGCATTGCGGCGAAGCCGACGGCATCACGGCTCCCGAAAGCTGCCAGACCCTGGCCAAGGCCCTGGGCGGTACTTTCGACCTTATCAAAGATGCCGGGCACGCCAGCCCCATCGAACAACCTTGTGTAGTGGCAGGCCGCCTGGCCTTCGCTATCGAAGAATCCCTGACAGGTGCATCGCTATGAACGATTCAGATCTGCTGAAGGACGCTCAGGACAAATACATCGTGCCAGGTCTGGAGCGCGGCCTGCTGCTGCTGTGCGAATTCAGCCGACGCAATCGCACGCTGACCGCGCCGGAACTGGCCCGACGCCTGTCGCTGCCGCGCTCGACAATCTTTCGTCTGCTGACGACGCTGGAAACCATGGGCTTCGTGACCCGCAGCGGCAATGAATACCGCCTCGGCATGTCGGTGCTGCGCCTGGGCTTCGAGTACCTCGCCTCACTGGAACTGACCGAGCTCGGTCAGCCGCTGCTGGCCCGCTTGTGCGACCGCCTCAACTACCCGAGCAATCTGGTGGTGCGCGACGGCCGCTCGATCGTCTACGTGGCCAAGGTCTCGCCGCCGTCGGTGTTCTCCACCGCGGTGAATGTCGGCACCCGCCTGCCCGCCCACGCCACCGTTCTTGGCCGCATCCTGCTCGAAGACCTGTCGCTGGCAGAATTGCGCGAGCTGTACCCGGAAGATCATCTGGAACAGTTCTCGCCCTGCACGCCGAAAACCGTGATGGAGTTGTTTGACATGGTTCAAGCCGACCGTCAGCGCGGATTTATCAGCGGTGAAGGCTTCTTCGAGTCGGCGATCTCGACCGTCGCCGCCCCGGTGCGCGATCAATCCGGGCAGATCGTCGCGGCGCTGGGCGTGACGATTCCGACCACTCAGATCGTTCACGTCAACTTCAACGAATTGCTCCTGCAAGTACGTCGCAGCGCTGACGAACTGTCGCGGTTGCTCGATTACAACACTGCGACTGGCCACGACGGCCACAACCGCGTAACGGCTCTGATGAGGGATTGAGATGAGTCTCTATCAACTGCAAGACAGCACCGCGATTGTCACCGGTGGTTCTTCGGGAATTGGCCTGGCCTGTGTCGAGCTGTTGCTCGAAGCCGGTGCAGCCGTGGCCTTCTGCGGGCGCGACGAAGATCGCCTGCGCGGCGCCGAAGACAAATTACGTCAGCGCTTTCCCAAGGCGCGATTGCTGGCCCAGGTCTGCAACGTCCTTGACGCCGACTCGGTCAACGCCTTTGCCGCCGCCAGCCTTGCTGCATTGGGGCCGGCCAGCGTGCTGATCAACAACGCCGGACAAGGTCGCGTGTCGACCTTCGCCGAGACCACGGACAGCGCCTGGACCGAAGAACTGAACCTGAAATTTTTCTCGGTCATCAACCCGGTCCGCGCCTTCAAGGCACAGCTGCAAGGTGAAGCGAACGCGGCCATCGTCTGTGTCAATTCGCTGCTGGCCAGCCAGCCGGAACCGCACATGGTCGCCACCTCGGCCGCGCGCGCAGGGGTGATGAACCTGGTGCGCTCGATGGCCACCGAATTTGCCGTCGAAGGCATTCGGGTCAACGGCATCCTCATTGGCCTGGTCGAGTCCGGGCAATGGCGCCGACGTTTCGAAGCCCGCGAAGAGCGGGATCTGGACTGGGCCCAATGGACCGCTCAGCTGGCACAACGCAAACACATTCCCTTGGGACGCCTGGGCCTGCCGATTGAAGCGGCCCGCGCAATCCTGTTTCTGGCCTCGCCTCTGTCGGCTTACACCACAGGCAGCCATATCGATGTTTCTGGAGGCCTGTCCCGCCATGCGTAATGAAAATACTGTCACCGTTGGCGCTGCCATCACCGCGTTTCTCGAGCAATGCGACGTCAAGGCCGCGTTCGGTGTGATCTCGATCCACAACATGCCGATCCTCGATGCGTTCGCCGTGCGCGGCAACATCCGTTTCGTCATGGCCCGCGGTGAAGCCGGCGCCACTAACATGGCCGACGCCTACGCCCGTACCACCGGTGGCCTGGGTGTTTGCCTGACGTCCACCGGCACCGCGGCCGGTAACGCCGCCGGGGCGATGGTCGAAGCGCTGACCGCTGGCACGCCGCTGCTGCACATCACCGGGCAAATCGAAACGCCGTATCTGGATCAGGAATTCGCTTACATCCACGAAGCCCGTGACCAGCTGACCATGCTCAAGGCTGTGTCGAAGGCCGCGTTCCGCGTGCGCAGCGTCGAAACCGCACTCAGCACCATGAAGCTGGCCGTGCAGACCGCGTTGACCGCACCGACCGGGCCGGTCAGCGTTGAAATCCCGATCGACATCCAGTCGACTTTCATCCCGATGCCGACCGACCTGTCGCCGCTGCCGGTTCCCGTTGCCGTGCCCGCACCTGAAGCACTGGACCTGGTGGCCGAGCGCCTGGCCACGGCCACCCGTCCCCTGTTGTGGCTCGGCGGCGGCGCGCGGCATGCCGGCCCGCAAGTCAAGCGCCTGCTGGACATGGGCGTCGGCGTGATTACCTCGACCCAAGGTCGCGGTGTGGTCAACGAAGACGACGAGCGCTGCCTCGGTGCGTTCTCGCAAAACAAACTGGTCGAGCAATTCCTGCAGAGTTGCGACGCCCTGCTGATCGCCGGCTCACGACTGCGCAGCAACGAGACGTTCAAATACGCGCTGAAGTTGCCACGCAACACCCTGCGCATCGACGCCAACCCGGCCATCGAAGGTCGCAGCTACAACAGCGAACTGTTCATCTGCGGTGATTCGGCACTGGCGCTGGAAGGCCTGGCGGATCGTCTGGAAGGTCGCCTGCAAATCGACCCGACGTTCCTCGCCGAGCTCAAGCACGTGCGTGAAAAATCCCGCACGCAACTGATCGCCGACCTCGGCCCGTACTCGGCCATGGTCGAACAGCTGCAAGCCCTGACCGGGCGCAACTTCTCGTGGGTGCGCGACGTCACGCTTTCCAACAGCATCTGGGGCAACCGCCTGCTGACACTGTTCCATCCGCGTGCCGGCGTGCATGCATTGGGCGGCGGCATTGGCCAGGGTTTGTCGATGGGCATTGGCGCGGCCGTTGCGGCAGCGGAAACGGCACCTGAGCGCAAGGTCTTCGCCCTGGCCGGCGACGGCGGTTTCATTCTCAACCTCGGCGAGCTGGCAACGCTGGTGCAAGAGAACGCCAACGTGGTGATTCTGCTGATGAACGATCAGCGCTACGGCGTCATCCGCAACATTCAGGACGCGGTGTACGGCAGTCGCCATTGCTACGTCGACCTGCACACACCGGACTATTCCAAGCTGGCCGAGTCGCTGAACCTGCGCCATGGCCTGGTCACCGACCTGAAGGATTTCGGCAAGGTCGTCGACGGTGCACTCGCGCAGCCGGGACCGTTCCTGCTGGAAGTCGACATGCTCAGTGTCGGCAGCTTCGCCACCCAGTTCGCCGGTCCGCCCAACAGCGAAACCAAAGCGCAAAAAGCCACGGCCTGAGGACTTCGCCATGTTGCATATCACCATGATCGGCTGCGGCGCAATTGGCGTCGGCGTGCTCGAACTGCTGGAGAAAGACCCGCAGTTGTGCGTCGACTACGTCATCGCCTCGGCCGGTTCCGAAGAGCTTGTACGTCAAAGGCTGACCAGTTTCAAACAACCACCGCAAGTGCTGACGGCGCTACCGGCCGACGCGCGCCCCGACCTGTTGGTCGAGTGCGCCGGTCACAAAGCCATCGAAGAACATGTGTTGCCGGCGTTGGAGCGTGGCATTGCCTGCCTGATCGTCTCGGTCGGCGCGCTGTCCGAAGTCGGCCTGGTAGAGCGTCTGGAAGCGGCAGCCGAACGCGGTCAGACCCGCATCGAATTGCTGCCCGGCGCCATCGGCGGTATCGACGCCTTGTCGGCGGCCAAGGTCGGGGGCCTGGACGCGGTGAACTACACCGGACGCAAACCGGCGCGCGCCTGGAAAAACACCCCGGCTGAACAGGCCTTTGACTTGGACAACCTTACCGAAGCCACGGTGATTTTTCAGGGCAGCGCCCGCGAAGCGGCGCACCTCTACCCGAAAAACGCCAACGTCGCCGCGACCTTGTCGCTGGCCGGTCTCGGCCTGGATCGCACCCATGTGACCCTGATCGCCGACCCACTGAGCGAGGAGAACGTCCACCACTTCGAAGCCCGCGGCGCCTTTGGCGGGTTCGAACTGAGCCTGCGTGGTAAACCGCTGCTGGCCAACCCGAAGACCTCGGCGTTGACCGTTTACAGCGTCGTCCGCGCCTTGGGCAACCACGCCCACGCGATTTCGATTTAGGGGACTGCGATGACTCTCGAACAGACTTTACCGATCTGCATTGCTGGCCAATGGCGGCTGGGGCGTGGTGAACGCTACGCCACGTGCTACCCCGCCACCGGCGAAGCCGTTGCCTGGCTCAACGCCGCCAGTGTCGAAGACGTTGAAGAGGCCGTGCAAGGCGCCCACCAGGCGTTTCTGCACAGCGGCTGGGCGCAGCGCAAACCTCATGAACGCGCCTGCGTGCTGTACCGCATTGCCGAGCTGATCCGTGAGCGCAGCGAAGAACTGGCGCAATTGCAGCGCCAGGACAATGGCAAGCCGATCAACGAAACCCGCGCCCTGGTGGCCAGCGCGGCCGGCACCTTCCAGTTCTTCGCCGCGGCCTGTGAAACCCTCGAAGAAACCATCACGCCGTCCCGTGGTGATTTCGTCAGCATGAGCGTTTACGAGCCGATGGGTGTGATCGCCGCGATTACACCGTGGAACTCACCGATTGCCAGCGAAGCGCAGAAAGTCGCCCCGGCCCTGGCTGCCGGCAATGCGGTGGTCATCAAACCTGCGGAAATCACTCCGCTGATGGCCTTGCAACTGGCGCGCATCTGCGAAGACGCCGGGTTGCCCAAAGGCCTGCTCAGTGTGCTGCCGGGCAAGGGCTCGCTGCTCGGCGATGCGCTGACCCGTCACCCGCTGGTCAAGCGCGTGTCGTTCACCGGCGGTACCAAAACCGGCAAGCACATTGCCCACATCGCCGCCGACAAGATGATGCCGGTGTCACTGGAACTGGGCGGCAAATCGCCGACCATCATCCTCGATGACGCCGACCTCGACCATGCGGTGGCCGGTGTGTTGTACGGCATCTTCAGTTCTTCGGGCGAAGCCTGCATCGCCGGTTCGCGGTTGTTCGTCGCCCGCGCACTGTATGAGCCGTTCATGGCGCGCCTGGTGGCGGCGGCAGCCGAGTTGCGTGTCGGTGATCCGGCGGATGAGCGTACGCAAATGGGCCCGCTGATCAGCGCCGGCCACCGCGAGTCGGTGGAACGCTATGTGGCGCTGGGGCTGGCAGAAGGCGGACGTCTGCTGCTCGGTGGCAAGCGCCCGAGCGGCGGCGTTTACGACCAGGGTTACTACTACCCGCCGACCATCCTCGAAGGTTTGAACAACA
Organism: Pseudomonas fluorescens; assembly: GCF_040448305.1. Taxonomy (NCBI): domain Bacteria; kingdom Pseudomonadati; phylum Pseudomonadota; class Gammaproteobacteria; order Pseudomonadales; family Pseudomonadaceae; genus Pseudomonas; species Pseudomonas fluorescens. Next base: position 3,996,281 of record NZ_CP148752.1, read on the forward strand.
GCCAGCAAGTGTGCCAGGAAGAAATCTTCGGCCCGGTGCTGGTGGCCATGCCGTTCGACGACGAAGCGCAATTGCTGGAGCAGGCCAACGACAGCCTGTACGCCCTCGCCGCCGGCATCTGGACCGGCGACTACAAGCGCGCCTGGGCGCTGGGTCGAAAAATCCAGGCCGGTACGGTGTGGATCAACACCTACAAGCAGTTCTCGATTTCCACCCCGTTCGGTGGCTGGCGCGACAGTGGCCTGGGCCGCGAAAAAGGTCGACTCGGCATCCTGCAGTACATGGAACAGAAAAGCCTTTATTGGGGCATGAATGAACAGCCACTGGCCTGGGCCGGTGTGCAACGAGAGGTAGGGTTATGAGCGTTTTAGGCATTGATGAAGTCACCTACGGTGTCGAGGACCTGGACACCAGCGCACGGTTTTTCAGTGACTGGGGCCTGAGCAAAGTCAGCGAACAACCTGACGAGGTGATCTTTGAAACCCTCAACGGCTGCCGCGTGGTGCTCGCCGACATCAATAAGGCTGGCCTGCCGCCGGCCATCGAGCCCGGTTCAACCGTGCGCGAAGTGGTCTGGGGCGTCGAAAGCGACGCCGACCTGAAGCTTTACAGCGAACGAATCGCCAACGATCCGGGCTTCATCGAAGCGAACGGCCGTATTGGTTGCACCGACCCCAATGGCCTGGCGATCCGTCTGCAGGTGACCCGCAAGCGTGAACTGAACATTGAGTGCAGCGGCCATAACACCTGGCAAACCAAGGGCCGGATCAACAAGGCTGCGCCGGTCTACGAACGCGCAACACCCATCGAGGTCGGGCATGTGGTGTTTTTCGTCAAGGACGTCAACGCCTGCGAAGCCTTCTATCACGAGCGCTTCGGCTTCCAGGCCTCAGACCGCTATCCGGATCGCGGCGCGTTCCTGCGCACCGCTGAAGAAGGCGGTCACCACGATCTGTTCATGCTGCAACTGCCCGCCCCTCGCGCCGGCCTGAACCACGTCGCCTTCACCGTGCGCGATGTGCACGAAGTGTTCGGCGGCGGCATGCACATTTCCCGCAGCGGCTGGGCCACTGAAATCGGCCCGGGGCGGCACCCGGTGTCTTCGGCCTTCTTCTGGTACTTCAAGAACCCGGCCGGCGCGCTGGTCGAGTACTACGCCGACGAAGACCAACTGACCGGCGAATGGGAACCACGCGACTTCGAACCCGGCCCGACAGTCTTCGCCGAATGGGCGATTGCTGGCGGCATCGATGGCAATACCCGCCGCCAGCAAAACGTCGAGGCGCCGCAAGGCAAGTTCCTGACTGACAAACCGAAGCCCTGAGCAGGTCACGAGCATGAGCGAATCCTTGCTGGTGACCGTGCTGCTCAAGCACGACCAATCGAAAAACCTGGAAGACATTCAGCGGCACATGAAACAGCAGGACTGGTGGGAGCGCTTTCCCCCGCAAGGCGTCGAGGTGATGTCCTGGACCGTGGCCATGGGCCTGGGCCAGATCGTCACCCTGCGTTTGCCGCCGAGCCTGCTGCCGACCCTCAACGTCGAGCTCGAACGCTCGGCCTGGGGCGTGTTCAGCACCGAAGTTTTCCCGACGTATGACTTTATCCCCGTGCGCGAAACGATCCGCGAACGGGTACGCAACGGAGGTCAATGAAATGAGCAATACCGAACCCTACCTGCAGCCCAATCAGGCCCGCAAGCGCCCCAACACCCAGTTCGAAGAGTTGCTGGGCGACTCCATCGAACGCGCCTTCGGCAACGGGGTGACCGAGTTGCCCGACCTGCTCGCGCACCTGAACCTGGCGGGTCCGCCCTGCCCCCTGACCACCGGCGAATGGACACCGGACGCCTATAAAACCCTGATGGCTCGGCTGGGCGAATGACCCGCCGGAGGTAAATAAGAAATGAACATGAACACAACCGTTGATCCTGTAGAAAACCTCCTGGCAAATGGCTTGAAGAACCTCTGGTTCCCGGTCCTGCCGAGCGACCAACTGGGCGAGAAGCCGGTGTCGATCCGTCGACTGGGCTACAAGATTGCCTTGTGGCGTGACAATGACGGCAGTGTGCATGCCCTCGAAGACCATTGCCCACATCGCGGCGCACCGTTGTCCCAGGGCCCGGTATTGGGTGATCGTCTGCAATGCCCTTATCACGGCGTCGAAGTGCGCTGCGACGGTACCGTCACCAAGGTTCCCGGCAGCCCCGGTTGCAAACTCGAAGGCAGCCGCCCGACCCGGATGTTCCACACCCGTGAAGCCGCCGGCGCGATCTTTCTCTACAACGCCGCCGAACCGCACGTTGAAAACCCACCGGAACTGGTGCTGCCCGAGCAGCTGACTTCCCCGGAGTGGAGCAGCTTCGTCTGCTACGCCGAGTGGAAAGGCGACTACCGCTACGTCATCGACAACGTCATGGACCCGATGCACGGCACCTACCTGCACAAGATGTCGCACTCCATGAGCGAAGGCGAAGCCACCGCCAAGTTCGTCACCCGCGACACCGACAAAGGTTTCTTCTTCGAGAAGGAAGGCCAGCGCGGGGTGAACTTCGACTGGACCGAATTCATGGACGACAGCTGCCACTGGCTGCGCCTGGAAATCCCGTATCCGAAAACCGGCGGCCCGGGCGGTAACTTCACCATCATCGGCAGCTACACGCCGAGCGGCCCTTCCATGTCGGCGGTGTTCCACTGGCGTTGCCGCCCACTGACCGGCTGGCAACGCGACACCTGGCGGTTCCTCTACAAGAATCGTCTGGAAGCCCGCCACTGGGCGGTGCTGGAACAGGATCGGACGCTGCTCGAATTCATGGAACCAGACGCCAACCAGCGGGAAAACCTCTACCAGCACGACCTTGGTGTAGTGCGCCTGCGTCGCTACCTGAAAAACGCGGCCAAGGCCCAACTGGAGCTGATCGACGCGAAGCAATTGTCATGAACGCAGCGGTGCAACGTGTTCAGGCCGACTCGCTGAACGAGTCGGCCAGCAACACCTGGTCGAATGCCTTGCTGATCGGCAACGAGGTGGTGATGTCCGGCATGACCGGTCATCCCGCCACGCGCCTTGCCGCTGAATCCGGCACGCCGCTCGATACCTATGCCCAGACCCTGGTGGTGCTGGGCAAGGTTCGAGCGCTGGTCGAAGCGGCCGGTGGCCATGTCGGCAATATCTACCGGCTCACGGTGTATGTCACCGCCATCGCCGACAAGGACGAAGTGGGTCGCGCGCGTCGCGACTTCTTCGCCGGTCAGGCGCTGTTCCCGACCTCCACGCTGGTCGAAGTGAGCGCGCTGGTGTTTCCCGAACTGCGGGTGGAGATCGAGGCCGGCGCGCGTCTCGATCTCGATTTGCGAACTGTCGAAAAGAGGTGACCGATGTCCATTTCCTCCCCCCTCACCGCGCTTGTGCATACCCTGCGCTACGAAGCCGAAGGCATCATCAGTGTCGAGTTGCGGCCCTACGGCGACACGGTATTCGCCCCGTTCGAAGCCGGTTCGCACATTGATCTGCATCTGCCCAACGGGCTGGTGCGCAGCTACTCACTGCTCAACTCGCCGAGCGATCGAGACCGCTATGTGGTCGGCATCCTGCGTGATCGCAACAGCCGTGGTGGTTCGGAATATGTGCATGGGCAACTGCGGGTCGGCATGCAACTGCCGATTTCGGCACCGCGCAATAACTTCCAGCTCGACCTGAGCGCCAGGCACAGCGTGCTGGTAGCCGGCGGTATCGGTATCACGCCGATCTACTGCATGTTCCGCCAATTGCTGGCACTGGGAAAATCTGCCGAACTGATCTACTGCGCCCGTTCGCGGCAGGAAGCGGCACTGGTGGAAGAACTCAGCGGTCTGAGCGCCAAGGTGGTTTACCACTTCAATGACGAAAAAGGCATGCCGCCGGACCTGAGCGCCTACCTGGCAGGCCAGCCCGACGACACGCATTTTTATTGCTGCGGTCCGACACCGATGCTCGATGCCTTTGAAAGCACCTGCGAAGGCCTGGGTTATCCCCATGCGCATATCGAGCGTTTCGCCGCGGCTGAACTGCCGCCGTCCGAAGACGCGCAGAGCAGTTACAGCGTCGAGCTGAAAAAGTCCGGCAAGACACTGTCGATCGAACCGGGCCTGAGTTTGCTCGATGTGTTGCTAGAGGCCGGTTGTGACATCGAGTACAGCTGTCGCGAAGGCGTTTGTGGTTCCTGCGAAACGCGGGTGCTGGAGGGTGATGTCGACCACCGTGACGGCGTGCTGACCAAAGCCGAGCGTGCCGCGAATAAATCAATGATGGTGTGTGTATCCGGCTGCAAGAGCCGGCGACTGGTGCTCGACCTGTAACACCTCTATTTCACCCGTTAAACAGGCCGACTTTATGTCGGCCTTTTTTATGCGCATGAAGTTACATCGCACAGTTAACGTGCACTTTGGTTACCCCCGCGACCTCACGTTTCACGGGCAATACAAGGAAATGCGTTTCCTATATAAACAATTGTTTTTACTAGGTTTATTCCTGACTGAAAGTGCAGCCAGCAGTTGGCATAGTTTCTGCTCTATATCTATCAGATTCATATGTCATACGCCGTATTACCTATGAAACAGTAAAAATAAAAACCCACGCCACATAGCAACATTCGAACGTTTCCAGCCATTGCCACTTTAAAGGCAAGCGGAGAAGTGTTGCCGGTCACTTTGTAGCGCTCAACATTGCAGGGGAAGTCAGCATGAAGAATTACGTTATAGGTCTGGGACTGTTGATGAGCAGCTGCCTCAGCTTCGCAGGCGAACCCGGTCCTGCTGCGCCAGAGTCATCGGCCACCGCGAAAAAGCCGTTTCCGCATATCGCCTGGCGTAGCGAGGACGGCCAAAGCAGCCTGGACATCGGCGGCGCCTTGCGCACCAACTATCGCGATGAGCATTGGGATACTACCGAAAACAATGGCCGGTTTCTGTTCGACACCTTCCGTATCGATGTGCAAGCGACTTACAAGAACCTCTACAGTGATGTCGGCTACTGGTTCCAGGACGACGGTAAACGTTCCATCGATCGTGGTTTCGTTGGCTATCGCCTGAACAGCAATTCCAATCTGCAAGTGGGGGCGCCGTTCAAACCGTTCGGGCTGGAACCCTACCCGCAATTCGGCTGGAGCTATCACCTGCCCTTCTTCATGGGTTACGGCGTCAGCGCCGGCACCGGTTTGAAGTACAGCTACAAGGACAAGGACTGGGACCTGCAGCTGGGGTACTTCCCGCGCATGTTGCCTTCCGACATCCGCTACTCGCCGGAGGTCGGCCGTTACGCCGATCTCAAGGACAATGCGATTCCCTTTATCCAGTCGCGCCAGGATAACGAGAAGCACAACCAGCTCAATGCACGCGTCGCGCGGACCTTTGTCAACGATGGCTGGAAAACCGAAATCGGCGCATCGCTGGCCACTGCCCAGCTCTATAACGCCACCACCAAGGATGACGGCGACTATTGGGCCGGCGGCATCCACGCCATCATCAACGCCGGTCAGTGGACCGTCAGCACCCAAGGCATTCGCTACGAATACGACCCGAAAAACCCGACCGGCGTCAGCGACGATTCAATACTCATGGGCGGCAACGGGCTGACGCCCGCTTACCTGATTGCCGCCAAAGCCACCATCGCTTCGCTGAACGTCAGCTACGACATCCCCACGCCGAAACTGGGGCAGTTGAAGAAAATCAAACTGTACAACGACTACAGCCGCATGATGAAAGACAAGAGCGGTTGGGACGACTCGCAGATGTACACCGTCGGTGCACAGTTCCTCGCGATGCCGATCATGGCGTGGGTCGACCTGACCTGGGCGAAAAACGCCAACCCCTATGGCGGTGCAGAAAATGGCACCGGGTTTACCAATACCAGTTCAACAGGCAGTAATCAGTGGTACTACCGAACAAACATCAATATCGGGTACTACTTTTGATTCACGGGTATTTGCCACTGAAGGGAGTCGATTGCTGCCCTTTCCGACCGGCAGCCATCGGCCCACCGAAGGTCTGCCGGTCAAATGGCCCATGGGGGCGCGGGGATAAACTTTGACTCAATCCATTGTTTGAACGCGACGACCACGGCACCCGGAAATTTGGCCGATGGCCTGACCAGGTAGACCCCACCGGCGGTGTCCAATTGCCAGTCAGGAAGAACATGCAACAGCCTCCCGGCAGCAATATCACGACTCATCAACCAGTCACCTGCCCCCAGTATTCCGGCATCGGCGCGGGCCGCTGCCAGTAATGATTCGCTGTCATTGGCCGTCAGGTTTCCTTTGGGAGAAACCGTCTGCAGCTCATTGCCGCAATGGAGTCTCCACTGGGGAAAAGACGCAAGGCCACTGAAGCGAAGGCAATTGTGCCGGATCAGGTCCTGTGGCGTTTCGGGCATGCCGTGCTGTCCGATGTAAGCAGGCGAGGCACAGAGTATCCGCCGATGGTCACTCAGTTTCTTGGCGATCAACCGGCTGTCTTCCAACTCTCCGATTCGGATCGCCACGTCAAAACCTTCATCGATGATGTCGACCAGACGCTCGCTGTAGTCTGCAAGGATCGAGACATGCGGATGAGCCTTGAGAAACTCCGGCAGCATCGGGCCAAGCCAACGCCTGCCCATGGCTGCCGGCAATGCAAGGCGCAAAGTACCGCGGATTTCGCTGGCGCCCTCGGACGCTTGCTGCTGCGCTTCATTCATCAATTCGATGGCCGAGCGAAGGCGCTGCTCCAGCCTGGCACCTGTTTCAGTGATTCGAACCTGCCGGGTGGAGCGCTCCACGAGCCGAACGCCAAGGCGCTTTTCCATTGCGGCGAGTCGTTTCGAGACGACTGTAGGGTGTCGCTGCAATAGCCGGCCAGCTCCGACAAATGAGCCTTGCGAGGCCACGGCCAGAAACGCAGCGATTTCGTCACTGTACTGATTGTTCAGAACATCAAGATTCATGGTTTTAGAATGATCGCCCCCGATGAACGCCCCGACTCCAGGTCCGCATGCGCCAATGCTGCGTCAGCCAGAGAGTAGCTTGCCCGAACCCGAGGTTTGATAATTCCCGCACCTATGGCGGCCAACACATCCTGCGCTCGCTCCTGATACTCGGAGGCACTCGCCGTATGGGCTGCCAAAGAAGGACGTGTGAGGAACAGCGAGCCTTTGGCATTGAGTGTCGACAGTTCCACGGCTGACGGCGCACCTGATGAAGCGCCAAACGATACCATCAGACCTCGTGGTCGCAAGCTATCCAGGGATGCCTGGAAAGAAACACGCCCTATCGGGTCATAGACGACGTCGACCATTTTACCCTCGGTGATTCGAGCGACTTGGGAAGCCAGGCTGTCAGCATCGAACACCAGGACTTCATCGCATCCCGACGCCTGAGCTTTCTCGACACTGGCTTGCTTTGAAACCACGCCGATCACCGTGGCACCCAAATGCTTGGCCCACGGCACCATGATTTCCCCCAACCCTCCAGCCACACCGTAAAGGAGAATGGTTGTGCCGGGCCCTACCGGATAGGTGGCTTTCAAAAGGTACTGTGCAGTGATGCCCTTGAACATGACGGCTGCGGCATCGTCAAATGACAGCGAATCCGGAATTTTGACCACCCGCTCTGCCGGATAAAGCCGGGCCGAAGCATAGGAACCGATAGGGCCGGTGGCATAGGCCACGCGATCCCCTACTCGCACGTTGCTGACACCCGCCCCCACAGCTGCGACACGCCCGGCGCCTTCCAGCCCAAGTCCGGATGGCAACGCAACGGGCACCGCTCCCTTGCGCTGGGTAACGTCGAGGAAGTTGACACCTACAGCCTCTTGCTCAAGCCAGACCTCGCCTTGGCCTGGCGCTTGTTCGCCCAGTGTCTCCAGGTTCAGTACTTCAGGGCTGCCGAGCTGGTTGAACCGGATCGCAGATACCATGGTCATTTCTCCTTCAGTCACGAGCCGTTATCAAATGAGTGGCCCCAGTGTGAGAACTGATCTGCTGATGAACAAGACTGGTTGATTGCAGGACATTAATGCACTGAATGCAGCAATATAATTGCTGATAGCACGCATTGCTACGTGGAGCATGCTGGGTTCATGTGATTATGGAGAAAGCCAACGGTTGTCTCCGAGAGTCCGCTATGGGTAGTGGATTCTGGTAACCAGGTGCAGGTGGGTCGGACACTCGCGTAGCAGTCGCCAGTCCACTTCGGTGGTCACCTGCCAGCCACCGCATCGTTGAAACCGGGCCTGCTGCACTGGAGAGCTGTAGTTCAATTACTTGGCGTTATGCCGTGGGGGTCCTGACTTTTATCAACTAATCAGCAGCTATCGTTAACGCACGACTGGTTTTCGATTACTAAACCCCTTGTTGATTCAGCTCAACGATTTTCCGGCTCCCAGGCGTAGAAGTACTCTGATTCACCGCCTCCCTTTTCGCTGGAGATTTGCCATGCTGGCAGTCACGCTGATCAATGCACTGGTGGTCATCATCACCGTAGTGATCCACTATGAATGTCTGTTACGCCTGAATGATTGGCTACCCCGGCTCAAGCTGTGGAGCCGTTTCAGAATCGTAGTTGGAGTATTCGGCGCCCTCCTGGCCCACGCGATAGAGGTCTGGTGCTTTGCGCTGGTCTATTACCTGATGGTGCACTCCGGCAGATGGGGCAGCCTGACGGGCAACTTCGACGGTACGCTGATGGACTGCGTTTACTTTTCCTTTACGACGTACACGACGATCGGCTTCGGCGATATTTCGCCTGTGGGCAACCTCAAATACTTGACCGGTCTACAAGCCCTTACCGGGCTGGTGCTCATCACATGGACCGCATCCTTCCTGTTTCTGGAAATGCAGAAGTACTGGAAGCGCAACTAATCCCTTTTCTCACTCGTATCAGACTCAACTGTCGAACTGACGGTGTGCCATCAAGCCCGGTACAGATTCGATCTAGATCGCCAGAACGCAGCATGGCACCTGATACAGAATATGCTCGGTCGTGCTGCCCAAAAGCTTGTGCACACCATGGGACTGGACTCTGCCCATCACGATCACATCCACGTTGTGTTCATTAGCAAACTCACTCAACGCTGTGACCGGATGTCCCTCAATGAAATGTCGACGATTGGAGGGCACCCCGAACCGAGCTGCCAACCCAAGGAAAGACTTTTCCAGGTCTCTGCGAAGCGCTTTGGTAAGGTCAGCAAGTGTCAGGCCGCCTCTGTGTAGACACCAGCGATTCGCCACCAATGTTCATGGCCGGTTCAGCCTGGACGGCATGCCCCTGCAACCGCATAGCTACGTGCGGCCAGCAGCAAAAGCATCATGCCGTCAGGATAAAGTCCGCCTGATCGATACCTGCACTGTTAACACCGACAAGGCGAATAGAGTCCACTCCGATCCCGATCACCGTGTCCGCCCCGTCAGCCGCAATGCTCACGTTGGCAGCGAACGTTTCGCTGCTGATCCCCAGCCCCGCGATATTGAGCAAGTCCTGCCCTCCGACCGGATCGATATCGAAGCCCTGGATCGAGTCGTTGCCGAAGCCTGCCGCAGCAAACATGAAGGTATCGTTGCCGAGGCCGCCGTTGAGCGTGTCGTCGCCCAGCCCGCCGAAGAACAGATCGTCACCCGCACCGCCAACCAGAATGTCGTTGGCCAGGCCGCCCAGCATCCTGTGGTTTGCCGCCGCGGCATCGTAGGCCAGCTCACTGCCGCTGCCCTCGGCGTTCGCCTGCAAACCCGCGGCCGCATACTGGCCGTTCAGCGCGACCTGCGTCACATGCGCACCGTCGCTTACGCTCAACATGCCGCCGGTGCCGGTGTCATTCGCTGCATAGGTGATCTGCGTATCGGCACCGAACGCAACATCGCCAAATTCCAGCTTGTCACCCGCAGTAAAACCGCTGACGCTGCCACTGAACGCCGCCGACACATCAAGCTTGAGCGTGCCTGCCGCGCCGCTGTCAAACGTCACATGCTGATCGGAGGCTGCACCGAACTCCAGTGTCGCCGAACCGCTGATTGTCGCGCTTCCCGCGCCACTGGCATCTGCGTGGATGGTGATGTTGCCATCGTTCGCCCACAGGCTACCGCTGTTGAGGAGCGCACTTTCAATCACCAATCCGCCGCTACCACTGGCTTGCAGCACACCCGTGTTGGTGACGGCGCTGCTACCGGTATCGATCACCAGCGCATTCGCACCGCTGGCAAGGATCAGGCCCGAGTTGACCAGCATCATCTGCCCCGCTCCCAACTGGCCGGCACCCGAGATGGTGTTGTCGGCATTGGTGAGCACCGTGTCGGCGCTGCCGCCGAAAATCACGTTTTGCGCGTTGTCGGATAGCAGCACCTGGCCGCCACCGGTCAAGGTCGCGCCACGGAACAGAATCTCAAGGTTGGTCGCGCTGCCGGTGGAGCCGAGCTCGATGGTGCCGCTGTTATGGATGCTGCCACCGAACGGCATGATCGCGCCGTCGGCAATGGTGAGGGTACCGGCGTTGTTGGTGATCGGGTCCACATCGAACTGGAAGTTCGCTTCGCTCAAGTTCGCTGCATCGACACCTTTCAGGGTGATCGTCTGGCCGGAGCTTATGCTGACCAGTGCATTGCCATTGGCGTCGTTAGTGATGCTCAAGTCAGCAACACCGGTGACACCCGTGAAGCCGATCATGTCGATCTTGTCTGCCATGGCATCGAAACTGTAGATCTGATTGTTGCCGATCGGCTGGGCGAAGACGAAGGTGTCGGCACCGGACGAACCGGTCAGGTTGTCGTCAGCGGACAAGGCGAAGATCGGCGTGCCGGGGGCAAAGGCCTCGACGTTATTGAATACATAGGAACTGCCCACACTGCCGTCGGCGTTAGTCCAGGTCATGTTGATGTGGAGTACCGCAGCGCCCGCGAAGCCTTCTGGTGTTGTCACGGTCAATGCTCCGGGATCGCTGGTCTGCACGGTCCAGGTGCCGTCGCCGTTGTTGATTCCGGCGTTTATAGTCCAATTTGACGGAACGTCGGCAATTGTGACAACAAAGCTATCGCTCAGGCCTGCCGATGGATCAGCAATCGCAAGGTTTATTGCTTCTCCGGACACTCCCGCAGGGTAAGTCAGGCTAATGCTTGTTGCAGCACTAACGTTGCCTGCCGCGTCCATAGCCGTGACAAATAGCGTCTTGGTACCCATAAACTTGCCAGTCAAATCAATATTGGCGAATTGACCGCCGGTATTGGTCGTTCCGGTCCCAATTTCTGTGTCGCCGGCGCCAAACACGCCATTGCCATTGTCCAGGTAAACCTTAATGAATGAATTAGCTTCGGCGCTCCCTGAAAGCTTATGGTTTGTACCAGAGTTGTTGTAAGTCAGCCCAGTCGGTGACGCTGGCGGCGTTGTATCAATCGGAGTTTCAACGACGTTCTGCACGTTTACCGTAATCGTCTGCGTATCGATTCCGCCACTGGCGTCGGCCACCTGAACATCCACAACGTAGGCGTTGTCGCCATCGGTACCACCGACATCCTGGGGATTCTCGTAATCGGGCGCCGAATTGAACGTCAGCACCCCGCTCGAACTGATCGAGAACTTGCTGAAGTCCGTCCCGGCCGTATTCAGGAGCGAGTAGCTCAGCGTCTGCGCCGGCAGATCAGCATCGGTCGCCGCCACCGTCGTGACCGCCGTGGTGTTCTCCGCCACATTGATCGAAGCCGTCGTACCGCCACCGTTGGAAGTGATCGTCGGTGAGTCGTTGCTGCCGGCGATATGCACGGTGACCGAAGTGAGGGTGCCGTCCGCACTGCTCACCGCGAAGGTGTCGGTGTAGGTGGTACCGGCGGCGAACTCGTTGTGGGCGGAGTTGGCGACGTAGGTCCAGGCACCGCCGGTGCCGATGGAGAACTGGCCGTAGCTGCCGGCGGTGTTGGTTTGGGCGACGAAGGTTGCGGCGCTGTCGACGTCGCTGATGGTCAGGGTGCCGGTGGTGGAAATGTCGACGGCGGCATTGGTCTCGGTGAGGTTGGCGATGTCGGCGGACAGCACGGCGGCATCGTTGGTGCCGAGGATATGCACGGTGACCGAAGTGAGGGTGCCGTCGGCACTGCTCACCGCGAAGGTGTCGGTGTAGGTGGTACCGGCGGCGAACTCGTTGTGGGCGGAGTTGGCGACGTAGGTCCAGGCACCGCCGGTGCCGATGGAGAACTGGCCGTAGCTGCCGGCGGTGTTGGTTTGCGCGACGAAGGTTGCGGCGCTGTCGACGTCGCTGATGGTCAGGGTGCCGGCGGTGGAAATGTCGACGGCGGCATTGGTCTCGGTGAGGTTGGCGATGTCGGCGGACAGCACGGAGGCATCGTTGGTGCCGAGGATATGCACGGTGACCGAAGTGAGGGTGCCGTCGGCACTGCTCACCGCGAAGGTGTCGGTGTAGGTGGTACCGGCGGCGAACTCGTTGTGGGCGGAATTGGCGACGTAGGTCCAGGCACCGCCGGTGCCGATGGAGAACTGGCCGTAGCTGCCGGCGGTGTTGGTTTGGGCGACGAAGGTTGCGGCGCTGTCGACGTCGCTGATGGTCAGGGTGCCGGCGGTGGAAATGTCGACGGCGGCATTGGTCTCGGTGAGGTTGGCGATGTCGGCGGACAGCACGGCGGCGTCGTTGGTGCCGCTGACGGTGACGGTCACCAGCTGGGTGTCCACGCCCCCCAGGCCGTCGCTGACTTGCACCGTAAACACCTCATCATGACTCTCGCCCGCCTTCAGCGACTGCACCGCACTGGCGACACCATCGGTGCCATTGGCCAAGGTGTAAGTCCATTGGCCGGTGCTGTCGACGGCGATCGAGCCATAGGTGCCTGTTGGCGAGCCATTGATAGTCCATGTCGCCGTGGCGTCGTGATCGATGTCGGCCGAGCTGAACTGGCCATCGACGCTGAGCGCGGTGTCTTCCTGCACCGCGCCGGCATCGTTGCCGGTCGCGAAGCTGAGCACGGGCGCGTCATTGCTGCCGCTGACGGTGATGGTCACCAGCTGGGTGTCGACACCGCCCAGGCCGTCGCTGACCTGCACCGTAAACACCTCATCATGACTCTCGCCAGCCTTCAGCGACTGCACCGCACTGGCGACACCATCGGTGCCATTGGCCAGCGTGTAGGTCCACTTGCCGGTGGTGTCCACGGCGATCGAACCGTAGGTGCCGGTTGCCGCGCCATTGATGGTCCAAGTCGCCGTGGCATCGTGATCGATGTCGGTCGAGCTGAACTGGCCGTTCACGCTGAGCGTGCCGTCTTCCTGCACCGCGCCCGCAGCATTGCCCGTCGCGAAACTGAGCACGGGCGCGTCGTTGCTGCCGCTGACGGTGATAGTCACCAGTTGGGTGTCGACACCGCCGAGGCCGTCGCTGACCTGCACGCTGAACACTTCGTTGTGACTCTCGCCGGCCTTCAGCGACTGCACCGCACTGGCAACGCCATCGGTGCCATTGGCCAGCGTGTAAGTCCACTTGCCGGTGTTGTCGACGGCGATCGCGCCGTAGGTGCCTGTTGGCGAGCCATTGATGGTCCAGGTCGCCGTGGCGTCGTGATCGATGTCGGCCGAGCTGAACTGGCCATCCACGCTGAGCGTGCCGTCTTCCTGCACCGCGCCCGCAGCATTGCCCGTCGTGAAGCTGAGCACGGGCGCATCGTTACTGCCGCTGACGGTGACGGTCACCAGCTGGGTGTCGACGCCGCCCAGGCCGTCGCTGACCTGCACCGTAAACACCTCATCATGACTCTCGCCAGCCTTCAGCGACTGCACCGCACTGGCGACACCATCGGTGCCATTGGCCAGCGTGTAGGTCCACTTGCCGGTGGTGTCCACGGCGATCGAGCCGTAGGTGCCGGTTGCCGCGCCATTGATGGTCCAGGTCGCCGTGGCATCGTGATCGATGTCGGTCGAGCTGAACTGGCCATTCACGCTGAGCGTGCCGTCTTCCTGCACCGCGCCCGCAGCATTGCCGGTCGCGAAGCTGAGCACGGGCGCATCGTTGCTGCCGCTGACGGTGATAGTCACCAGTTGGGTGTCGACACCGCCGAGGCCGTCGCTGACCTGCACGCTGAACACTTCGTTGTGACTCTCGCCGGCCTTCAGCGACTGCACCGCACTGGCAACGCCATCGGTGCCATTGGCCAGGGTGTAAGTCCACTTGCCGGTGTTGTCGACGGCGATCGCGCCGTAGGTGCCTGTTGGCGAGCCATTGATGGTCCAGGTCGCCGTGGCGTCGTGATCGATGTCGGCCGAGCTGAACTGGCCATCCACGCTGAGGGTAGTGTCTTCCTGCACCGCGCCGGCATCATTGCCGGTCGCGAAGCTGAGCACGGGTGCGTCATTGCTGCCGGTAATGGTGACGGTCACCAGCTGGGTGTCCACGCCGCCCAGGCCGTCGCTGACCTGCACCGTAAACACCTCATCATGACTCTCGCCCGCCTTCAGCGACTGCACCGCACTGGCGACACCATCGGTGCCATTGGCAAGCGTGTAGGTCCACTTGCCGGTGGTGTCCACGGCGATCGCGCCGTAGGTGCCTGTATCCGTACCCGCAATGCTCCAAGTCGCCGTGGCGTCGTGATCGATGTCGGCCGAGCTGAACTGGCCATTCACGCTGAGCGTGGTGTCCTCCTGCACCGCGCCGGCCTCGTTGCCCGTCGCGAAACTGAGCACTGGCGCATCGTTGCTGCCGGTAATGGTGATGGTGACGGTCTGCGCCGCCGAGGCCGCGTTGCCCGCGCCGCTGTCGTCGGTGGCCACCACGGTGTAGGTGAAGCTGATGGTTTCACCGGCGCTCAGGAAGTCCAGGTTCTCGCTGCTGCTGTAGTTCCAGCTGTCCTGATCAACCGAGAAACCAGCGACCAGCGCTGCGGCCTGCGCAGCACCGAGGGTGCCGCCGCTCCAGACGAGGTCGTTATTGGAGCTTTTGCTGACCGTCACGACGTCGCTGCTGTCCAGATCGGCAAAGCTCAGCACCCCGCTGTCGCTCAGCGTGGCCGCGCCGTTGCCTTCACTCATCGCCCCGGTCGTGTCGCCGATGGTCAGCGTCGGCTGGTCGTTGGTGCCGGTCAGGGTGATCGTCACGTCCTTGGTCACCGTCGCCCCGAAGTCGTCGGTCAGCGTCACCGTGAACACTTCGGTCTTGGTCTGGCCCTCGGCCAGGTACTGCGCCGCACTGTTATTCAGCGTATAGGTCCAGCCCACGCTGCCCGCAGCACCGCCGGTGCTCTCGTCGCTGACATTGGCCACCAGCGTACCCAGCGCACCGGATGGCGCACTCACGCTGGCCACATGTGCGTCATCGGCCAGGTCCACGTCGCCGAAGGCGAAGCTGCCGCTGACCACCGTGGTGCCGTCTTCGGTCACCGCACCGCTTTCGACCTCTGCCGCCGTCACCGTCGGCGCGTCATTGGTGCCAGTGATGGTGACGGTCACATTCTGCGCGACCGACGAGCCATGACCATCGTTGATGGTGACCAGGTAAGTTTCGGTGACTGTCTGTCCCTGGGCCAGGTACTGCGCCGCCGCATTGCTCAGGTTGTACGTCCATTGCACCGAACCGTTGGCCGCGTTCGCTGCTTCGCTTACCGCCGAGAGCTCGAACGTACCAAGATAAGTAGCGTTGCCCGCCGCCGGCGCGAACGTCGCCGTGTGCGTGTCGCTCAGGTCGATGTCGTTGAAGGTAATCGTGCCGCTGGCCGTCAGCGAGTCGGTCGTGCTCGCAGTGGTGTCGGCGTCTTCGGTCACTATGCCGGCCTGCGCGCCGATGCAAATCGTCACACCATCATTCACACCCGAAAACTGCACTGTCGCGGTGGCCCAACTGAGCGTTCCGTTGCCGAGACGTATCGCATAGGTAAAGCTGTCCGTCAGGAGCTCGCCAGTCGCAAGCGCCTGGAGTTGTGCCTTGAAAGCCTCTGAAAAAGTAGCGGCGTCGTAGCCGACCTTACCGTCCGAGGTGATCCAGATCTTTGCACCATTCTCGCTGGTGTCAGTACTCGTCGCCTCAGCCCTCGCCGTATCCTGGGCCAGGAGGTCGGTCGGAGCATAAACCTTGGTGGCAGTAGTAAGACTGTCCGCGTTGTCGAGTGACCAGAGTGTCTTCGCGCTGCCGCCGAGGTCATTGGACATGACGTCCCAATACACGACCCCCAACAGATTTTCAGTGGAGGTAAAGACATCTTCCTTCGCCTGCGGCGTGTTGGAAAACGAAGTAACGGTTCCGCCGCTGGTAGTTGTGGTGCTAGCCATGTCTTTCTCCCAAGAATTTCACTCTGAGCAAAAAACCGCTGTGGGCCGCTAACAGCCACATGCCGATTCCTCCTCAACCCACGAACACTTCACTCCACCGGTACCAGCCGGCTGGCCAGCAGCTTCACGCCCACCCCGACCCTGCCGCCCTGCGGCTCAATGCGCACGATTTGTCCTTGCGCCTTGAACTTCATGGGGCCGCCGGGGGTGTCGAGTTCGATCTCGAAGTCAATCAAGCTACCCATCTGCTGCTCGCTTTCGGTTTCGAAATACAAACCGGAGGCGCTGATGTCACGGATGACACCGCTGCCCCCGCCGATCAGTTGCAGCGACAGGGTGACTTGTTCACGGGGCTCAATTCGGTGTGCGTCTTTCATGGCTGCAGTCTAAAAACGGCCGCTGTTTTTTACATGAGTGCGCTATCCCTTTTTTTCTGGGAGTCAATCACCCATGAAAACAGTGTTTTACGGGACAAATGTCATGGGAGGGGGTGCCTGAAGCGCTATAGAAAAAAGCTACAGGCTGCAACGATTGCTATCATGATCAGCTAACACAACCCGCCTAAAGAGGCAGCGACCCGCATGCCAATCCAAGTCCAGTTAGTCGCTCTACCGCTCGTGGCCTGGGGCCTTGAGCGTCTGGTGGAAAGCGCTCAACCGAGGTTGATGCTGGCGGGCTCGGCGGCGTCGGTGGCGGAGTACCTGCTTTCACTGCACCCATACGCTCCAGATGTGGTGGTGCTGGACCTGGACAGCGAGGACTGTATCGAGTCACTGGCCGAATTGCACAGCCAGACCAAAGCCAAGATTCTGGTAGTGACAGGGTCGAGCGACGTGGCGCTGCATGACCGTGCGGTGCTGGCGGGCGCACGTGGCGTGGTGGATAAGCGGGAGTCGGCATCCGCCTCGACATTGCTCAAGGCCATAGAAAAAGTGCATGACGGCGAACTCTGGATTGACCGCAATGCGACCAGCCGTATCTTCCTTGAACTGGCGCGCAAGAAAGTCGAGCGCGATATAGACCCGGAGCAGCAAAAAATCGCCAAACTGACGCGCCGCGAGCAGCAAACCATTGCATCGCTGGCCAGCGACCCCTCAGCCCCAGGCAAGTTGGTGGCCGAGAAACTGCACATCAGCGAGCACACGCTGCGCAACCATTTGACATCGATCTACAGCAAGCTGGGCCTGACGAACCGCGTAGATCTGTACGCCTACGCACACAAGTATGGGCTTTCCACAGGCGACTGAGGACTGTGGCCATACGTGGTTCCACCTTGTCAAAAAACAGGTGTTGACTCCTCTGACAGCCTGCTGAAACCAGAGAGGAATTCGTAGGCGTCCGATGAGCCCGTGTCCAATGAGATTTCGGGCGCCCTGTTACAGGCTTTGTAGTGGCTAAATCGTGATAAGCAGGTAAGTCGATCACTCCCAAGCGAGATGGGTGTTGTCCGGACCAGACTCACACATCCCGCAGCCCTGCCATACTGTTCAGCATGACCAGTGCAACTTTCCGCTTCTTTGATGAGCTCAACGATTTCCTGCCGGCCGAACGGCGGCGGCAACCCTTCACCTGCCAGTGCGCGCAAGGGGCGACGGTCAAGCACATGATCGAGGCGCTCGGGGTGCCGCACACCGAGGTCGAACTGGTGCTGCTCAACGGTGAGTCGGTGGGCCTGGAGCGGGTGATCCTCGACAGTGACCGGCTGGCGGTGTATCCCAAGTTCGAAGCGCTGGACATCAGCCCGCTGCTCAAGGTTCGTGCGCAACCTTTACGGGTGCTGCGTTTCGTCGCTGATGCGCACCTTGGCGGGCTGGCCAGCCTGCTGCGCATGAGCGGCTTCGACACCCTCTACGACAATGCCTTCGAGGATGGTGAGATCGCCGAGATCGCTGCGCAGCAAGGACGCATCGTGCTGACCCGCGACCGCGAACTGCTCAAGCGACGAATCATCAGCCACGGCTGTTATGTGCATGCCCTGAAACCGTCGCTGCAGCTGCGCGAATTGTACGAGCGCCTCGATCTGGCGCGTAGCGCACGGCCATTCAGCCTGTGCCTTCATTGCAACCTGCCACTGCACGAGATCAGCCTGGAACTGGCCCGGACGCAGGTGCCGCCACGCATTGGCGTCCTCTATTCACGCTTCCTGCGTTGCGACGCCTGCCAACGGGTTTACTGGGAGGGTTCGCACTGGCGCGGTATGTGCGCATTGCTGGCACCGCTGCTGAACCGATAGCCGCCAGCCCTTGGCGGACACAAAATAACAAAATTGCCATGTGCTCCCTTCGTTCCTTCTTGCGTCGCACTGTTCATTGCCCGTTCCCGTACGTCTGGAGTTTCCCCAATGCCCTCGCCTGAATACTTGCCCGCTGCGCTGCTGGGCCTGGCCCTTGTTTGTCCGGCCATGACCGAGGCTCAGGGCCTGGAGCTGGGACAAGTGCTGATTGGCGCCGAGGACCAGAGCGACGAAGACCAGGGGATCGAGGACGCCAGGGCCCGGCTGGCCCAGGTTCCCGGCGGCACCAACCTGGTCGACATGCGCCGTCCGTTGCAGGGCCGCGTGGCCAGCAATCAGGATGTGCTGGCGTACCAGCCGGGGATCTATGCGCAGTCGGCGGGCAACGAAGGGGTGAAGATCTCGATCCGCGGATCGGGCATCAACCGTGCACCGGGCGCCCATGCCTCGGGGCTGTACACCCTGCTCGACGGCCTGCCGCTGACCGGCCCCGGCGGCACGCCCTATGAATTGCTGGAACCACTGTGGCTCGACCATGTGGAGGTGCTACGCGGCGCCAATGGGTTCGACCGGGGCGCTCTGGCCCTGGGCGGGGCCATCGATTACGTCAGCCATACCGGCTACGACGCACCGAAGTTGCAGGTACGTTACGCAACGGGCAGTCACGGCTATCAGCAGCGCCAGATCAGTTCAGGGCAAGTGCTCGGCGCCTTCGATTACTACGTGGCCATGACCGATGCCGACGCCGACGGCTACCAGGACCACACGGCCAGCGAGAGCCAGGGTGTCATCGCCAACTTCGGTTATCGCTTCAACGCCAACCTGGAAACACGCTTCTACCTGCGCCACCGCCAGACCGACAACGACCTCGCGGGACGGGTGACCAAGCACTCCATCGAGCATGACCCACGGGCGGCCAACCCGGCCTACGTGGCGCGGGACGACCGCCGCGACGAGCCGGGCAGCACCTTTATCGGCAACAAGACCACCTGGTACATCGATGACGATTCGAGCATCCAGACCGGCCTTGTCTACCACGACTATCCCATGGACTTGAGCGAGGGTCCCAACCGCCTGAAGGTGGCATACACCGACGTCAGCGGCACGTTCGACTACAAGCGTCGCGACACGCTTTGGGGGCTGGAAAGCCGAAGCACCCTGGGCCTGCGAGTGACCAAACACCTGCCCAATGCCGGCGCCAGTGAGTTCGTGCGCATCCCCACCGGCAACACCGCCGGTTATGCACCGGGCACACTGATTCGCAACTTCACCTACCAGGGCTCGGACACGGTTCTGCATGTCGGCAACGACCTGGAGATCGCCGACGACCTGTGGCTGACCACCGGCCTCGCCGCGATCTACACCCGCCGCGAAAGCGATGTCACCTACCCGCAAGAAGGTGGCAAGACCAGCCTGCACGACTGGGACTACGCCCCGCGCGTGGGCCTGCGCTACCAACTGACACCGGACCTGCAACTGTTCGGCAATCTCAGCCGCTCGGTCGAGGCGCCGCACCCATGGTCGCTAATCTATAGCTCGAACATCCGATTCCCCGCAGGCAGCGGCGTCGCCACGGGCGCCCAGCGCCAACCAATCACGCTGCAAAACCAGACCGCCACTACCCTGGAAATCGGCGGCCGCGGTGACAGCACGCTGGGGCAGTGGAGCCTGGCCTGGTACTACGCCCAGGTGCGCCACGAACTGCTTTCGGTGCTGCCCGACGCCAACGCCACCACGCCCTACGAGCTCAACGCCAGCCCCACCGTGCACCAGGGCGTGGAAGCCAGCCTGCTGAGCCCCCTCTGGTCGCCGGAGGATGGCGGCCAATTGAGCCTGCGCCAGAGCTATACCTTCAGTGACTTCCACTACCGCGACGATGAGCGCTTCGGCGACAACCGCCTGCCGGGCCTGCCGATGCACTATTACCAGGGCGAACTGCGCTACGACTGGCCACAAGGCTTTTTCGCCGCGGTCAACACGCAATGGGTGTCCAAAGTGGCGGTCGATTACGCCAACAGCTACTACGCCGATCCCTACGCCATATTCGGCGCCACACTGGGCTACAACGCGCCCAAGGGTGACTGGCAGACCTGGCTGGACATGCGCAACCTGACCGACAAGCACTATGCCGCCACGGTCACGCCGGGCTACGACGACAAAGGGCTGGACGCGGCACGATCCACCCCAGGCGAGGGCATGGCGATGTACCTCGGGGTGTCGTGGAGCCTGCTCTGAGGCCTGATTGACACACCGTACGTCATCCGGAATGAGCAGATCGATGCCGCCTCAGACCTCAAAGTCGGTGGACAGCGCCAATGCTTTCCACTCACTTAGTTCCGTCTCTACAAAACGGTTTTTCGCCTCGATTCGCGCCAGGGTGTCGCTGCCCAGCGCCAGGCGTTGTGGCGGTTTCGGGGCGTTGACCAGTGCGAGCATCGCTTCGGCAAACTTCACCGGATCCCCAGGCTGCGCATGGTTGGCGCCTTCGGCGAACTGGCGCATCTTGCCGACGGTTTCCTCATAGTCCGGCAGTTCCAGGGCGGTCTTGATCAGCGACTGCTCGTCCAGGAAATCGGTGCGGAAGAACCCGGGCTCGACGACTGTCGCATGGATGCCCAAGGGCGCCAGTTCCTGATGCAGCGCTTCGGTAATGCCCTCCACCGCAAACTTGGTGGAACCGTAGACGCCCCAGCCCATGTAGGCCTGATAACCGCCAATCGACGAGATGTTGATGACGTGACCGCTACGCTGGCGACGCATGTGCGGCAGTACCGCGCGGGTGACGTTGAGCACGCCGAACACGTTGGTGGCGAACAGGCGTTCCGTCTCGCTGGCACTGGTTTCCTCCACCGCGCCGAGCACCCCGAAACCGGCATTGTTGATCAGCACGTCAATGCGCCCGAAACGCTTGATGCCTTCGGCGACCGCCTGATGCGCTTCTTCCTCGCGGGTGACGTCCAGCCGCACGGCCAGCAGGTTTGGTTGATCACCCAGGCGATCGGTGATGTCTTGTGGATTGCGGGCGGTGGCAATGACCGCGTCGCCGGCACGCAGGGCGTGTTCTGCGATGAGGGTGCCAAAACCACGGGAAGCGCCAGTAATGAACCAGATACGCATTTCAACTCCTCCTGTCAGCGACCCGAGCGTTATTGCCGGGCCTTCTCGATGAGTTGATGCCACTTTAAGGCTGTGCTACTGATGTGATAATCCCAGCAATTTTGCATGACTTTGTGAAAGGCGCTCACAAATGAAATCCCCCTCCACTGCTGACCTGTCGGTCTTCCTGTGCATCGCCCAGCACCTGAACTTCAGTCGTGCGGCGGTGGAACTGGGCCTCACGCCCTCGGCCTTGAGTCACTCATTGTGCGCCCTGGAGAATCGCCTGGGCGTACGCCTGTTCAACCGCACCACCCGCAGCGTGGCCTTGACTGACGCCGGGGAACGCCTTTACACCCGACTGAAACCGGCCTTCCGTGACATCGATGATGCGCTGGAAGACCTCAATAACTTTCGCGACAAGCCCTCAGGAAACCTGCGCATCACCGCAGGTCGACAGGCATGCGAGTTGGTGCTGCTGCCGATCGTCAGCCAGTTCTTGCAGGTGTATCCGGACATCCGGCTGGAGATCGTCGAGAGCGACGCACTGGTGGACGTGGTGGCCGGCGGCTTTGACGCGGGGGTACGCTTTGGCAACCGCCTGGAAGCCGACATGGTTTCACTGCCCATTGGGCCGAACATGCGTTCGGTGGTCGTGGGCTCACCGGCATTCTTCGAACAGCATGTGGCACCACGCAAACCAGAAGACTTGCATGGCCTGCCGTGCATCCGCCATCGCTTCCCCAGCGGCGCGATGTACCGATGGGAATTCGAACGCGGCGCGATCACCCAGGAAATCGAAGTCATCGGCCCGCTCACGCTTGGCGATGTCAGCCTGATGATCGGCCCGGCATTGCAAGGTGTGGGCTTGGCCTATGTGTTCGAGGACATGGTCAGCGGGTATCTGGCCGATGCCCGGTTGGTCCAGGTGCTGGCCGATTGGTGCCCCTACTATCCGGGTCTGCACCTGTATTACCCCAGTCGCCGTCATGTGCCCGCAGCGCTCAAGGCATTCATCGAGTTTGCCCGCACCGCCCGCCAGCCCAAAACGTAACCGCGCGCGACGACTAAGCTTTTGTAACGTCACTTCGTCCCTCAAGGAGATATCCATGAGCGCCGCCGCCCTGTCCGAACTCGATGCCGCCCTGCCCGGTCTGACCCGCAAGATCCGAGTGCTGGATGCCCTGTCCTGGCCGGATGGCGTCGAGGAAGACTTCCTGGCGAAATGGCGCGGCGGGCGGGCCGAGTTACCCAAGGGCGAGTTGCAGCCCCGCGACCACAGCGCCGACATCGCCGCCCTGGAAACCTTTATCACCCAGTGCGATGTGGGGCATCCGGCCGGGAATTTCCTCGCCATGACCGCCCGTAGCTATGCCACCGCCGGACACATGCTGGGGGCCATTGGTACTCCCGCCTTTACCCAATATTCGTCAGCGCTGTACCGGCGCCCGGATTTCTATTACACGCGCTTGCAACTGAGCATGCTCGACGCGGCCCGTTTCTTCCTCAAGACCACCGACGCCCTGCTGGGCGGTGCGCGGATTCCACCCTGCCCGGCCGATATCCCGGCCAAGGCGTTCGCCGCCTGGATTCAACCGGAACTGGACCGCTTCTTCGGTGCCGGACAGATCACGGTCGTACTCGATCCGAACCTGGCCGCCAAGGCCATCGCCGGATCGAGCCGCATTCGCCTGCGGGCCAGCGCGCTGTTCTCGGAGCTGGACAAGCATCAGCTGTTGCAACACGAGGCCTTCGTGCATGTCGCCACGGCACAGAACGGCGCGCGCCAGCCCAACCTCACAAGCCTGGGCCTGGGGGCGCCCCGTACGACCCAGACCCAGGAAGGCATTGCCACCCTGGCCGAACTGTTCACCGGCAGCATGGACATCAACCGCCTGCGTCGCCTGGCCCTGCGCGTGCTCGCCGTCCAGCAGGCGCTGGAGGGTGCCGACTTCATCCAGGTGTTCGAAGGTTTTCTGGCGGCCGGGCAGACAGAAGAGGAATCCTTCCGCTCAACCCAACGGGTGTTCCGCGGCGCCGACCTGCGGGGTGGTTCGGCGTTCACCAAGGATGCCGCTTACCTGACCGGGTTGCTCGGCGTCCACACCCTGCTGCGTATCGCAATTCGCGATAACCGGCCGGAACTGGTCGGGCATCTGTTTGCAGGGCGTCTCAGCCTGGCTGACACCGTGCGCCTGGCCCCTCTTTTCGAATCCGGCTGGCTCAAGGGGCCGGTCTATCTTCCGGCCTGGGCCAGCGACCTGCGTCTGCTGGCCGCCAACCTCGCCTTCTCGGCGTTCATCGCCCAGATCAAGCTGGATGTGCTGGACCTGAAGGTGTTCATGGCATTCGCCGAAGAGCACGAAAGCGATGCCAGCGCCCAGTGATCGAGGCGCAATTTTTCAGGCCGCCTTGATCCTTCGAATCAACTGCTACCATTAGAAAGCGGTGTCGAGGCCGGGCTCTGTGGCTTGCAAAGTCGGCTTCACCTGCCAGGGATAGATCCACTCATTTCAAGCCTGCCTGACCCCATGGGGGGTGCAATGCACAATCCATTACTTTACGCGTTGTCGGCCGTACTGTTTTTGAGCGGATCTTCGTGCCTGGCACTGGGTTCGGATGGGACCGCTGCCGCACCAGCCCCGGTTCCGGCGCCCGCCGCCGCCCCCGCACCGGCACCGGCAAGCGCGGCCACTACAGCGCCCGCCGCCCCGGTGACCAAGGATCCGGTATTTACCCAGGAACAGCTGGATCAGATGCTGGCGCCCATTGCGCTTTACCCGGACCCACTGTTTGCACAGGTACTGATGGCCACCACTTACCCCGGGGAAGTTGGCGAGGCGGTCAGCTGGTCCAAAGCGCACCCGGACGCCAAGGGTGACGATGCGGTCAAACAGGTGGCGAACCAGCCCTGGGATCCGAGCGTACAGGCGCTGGTCGCCTTCCCGCAGGTTCTGGCATTGCTGGGACAGGATCCCGTCTGGGTCCAGCGCCTGGGTGATGCCTTCCTGGCGCAGCCCGACGATCTCATGGAAAGCGCGCAACGCTTGCGTCGCCAGGCACAGGCAGCGGGCAATCTGCAGAGCAACCAATACCAGAACGTGACGATCCAGAATGTCGCGGCGCCGGCACCGGCGACCACGACTGCGGCACCGGCTCCAGCCCCTGAAGCGGCCCCGGCCAGCAACTCCACCATCATCATTCAGCCTGCCGATCCGCAGGTGGTGTACGTCCCCACGTATAACCCGACGACCACCTACGGCACCTGGCCCTACCCGGCGTCACCGCCCGCGTACTATCCACCGCCACCGGCCTATTACCCTGGTCAGGCCCTGATGGCCGGACTCGCGTTTGGTGCCGGTGTGGCGATCATTGGATCGTTGTGGGGTGAATGTGACTGGGGCAATAACGACGTCGACATCGACGTCAATCGCTACAACAACATCAATGCCAACAACCGGATCACCAACAACAAATGGCAGCACAACCCAGTGCATCGCAATGGCGTGCCCTATCGAGACAATGCGAGCCGCGCACAGTACGGCCGGCAACTGAACGGCGCCAGTCAGCGTGAAGCCTATCGCGGGGACAATGCCCAACGCGCCCAGGCCCGTGAAAATGCCCGCACCTCAATGGACAGGCACGGTATCGAACGACCTGCCACCAGCAACCGCGAAGCCCGTGATCAAACGCGCAAACTCCAGTCCGCAACCGCAGGCGGCGATCGGCTGCAGGCCGGTGCAGACAGGCCCAAGGCGGCTGACAGAAGCCAGGGCACGGCCAGAAACACCCGGGAGAACCAGCAGCCCAGGAGAGAGACTCAGCAGGCCAGGAACCAGAGTTCCCAGTTGGATCAGCGCAGAGAAGGCTCCGCGCAGACGCGGCAAGCGACGAATAAACGGCCCGCCGCCAGTGCCGGCAGTGCCCGCAACAATGCGTTCGCCGGCGCACGTTCACCGTCCCAGGCCAACGTCCAGGCCAATCGTGGGCGGGCCAGCCAGGCATCCGCCCAACGCCCCAGCGCCTCGCGTTCAGCCGGTCACCAGGTCAGTCGGCCGTCCAATCCACCAGCGCGTCAAAGGGGGGGCCGTCGTTGAAAAACCATCCTCGATTGAAGGGACTCACGGGTTTGCTCCCTCATGTCCTGGCGATAGCCGCCGGCTTGTTGTGGTCGTGCATGGCGACGGCACAGCAGGCCTTTCCAACCCCGGAAAAGGCAGCACAAGCCTTTGTCGAAGCACTGGGCACCGAACACTCCGACCAGGCACGCCTGACCGAGCTGTTGGGCAGCGACTGGCACAGCTACATCCCCCGCGAAGGCGTACAGCGCGAAGATGTGGATGCGTTTTTGCAGCAGTACCGCGAGCAACACCACATTGAAAACACCAGCGGGCGCAAGGCCATCCTGGCGGTTGGCAGCAAGAACTGGACACTGCCCATCCCCATGACCAAAGCCGCGGACGGTTGGCGCTTCGACATGAAGGCCGGCAGTGCCGAGATCCGTGCACGTCAAATCGGCCGCAATGAACTGGCCGCGGTGCAATCGGTGCTGGCCTACCACGACGCCCAGATGGACTATGCGTCGGTGGATCGAGACGATGACGGCGCACTCGAGTATGCGCAGAAAATCTTCAGCACCCCCGGCAAGCACGACGGACTCTATTGGGCCGAAGACGACAGCGACCAGATCAGCCCGTTGGGGCCTTCGTTCGGCAAAGCCATTGCCGACGAAGAGTGGCATGGTTACCGCTTCCGCATCCTTCATGGCCAGGGTCCTTCAGCACCGGGCGGTGCCTACAGCTACCTCATCGGTGACAAGATGAGCCGGGGCTTTGCGCTGATTGCCTGGCCGGTGAAGTACAACGACACCGGCGTGATGAGTTTCATGATCAGTCATGAAGGCCAGGTGTTCGAGAAAGACCTGGGCCCCGGTGGTGAAAAACTGGCGCTAGCGATGAAGCGCTTTGATCCGGATGACAGCTGGAAAGAGGTGGCTGAAGATCAGGAGTAGCAGGCGTGACCTGCTACAAGCCTGCGGAACGGTTGAAAGCAGTTATCTGATCGACAGGACGAATCGGTCTTCGCCCCCCTTGTTGTCGTGACAGGAGGGTTGCTCAAGCTTGAATCCGCACCGATCCAGTACTTTTCTGGAGCCGGCGTTTTCCCTGAAGGCATACGCAACCAGTTGCGCAAGTCCCCAGCGCATCCGTGCCTCCTGGATCAGGTGCCTCAGCGCCAGTGTTGCCAGCCCCTGGCCGCATGCGCGCTGACCGATCCGATAGCCCACCTGCGCGGAGCCCGTCAATGAGTCGATGCTTTTCAGATTGGCTCGACCGACGATTCTCTGGCTGGAATCCTCGATGACAAAGGGGTGCCAGGCGCCGATGGCGAAATCGGATAAATAACTTTCGATATGATCGGTGACCCCCTGCAACGAGTAAAAGGAAGGGGCGCGCGCATCGATATGGGATTCGAACCATTCACGGTTCTGGATTTCGAAAGCCAGCAACGCTTGAGCGTCAGTCATTTTCAGCTCGCGTACGCTAAATGATTCCATTCACTACCTCTCCTGTGCCTTGTGCCGAAAAGGCTCGAGTCTATCCCATACCTGAACATCCGGGCCGAGCCTTCCCCTTCTCGAGCCCGAGCGGCTTGCACAATACATATGGAAAATCGTATATTCGAATAACCATATGTATCGAACCACGCCAATGCTCAATCCTGCCGCCGTATTCAAATGTCTGGCTGACGAAACCCGCGCCCGGGCCACTTTGCTCATCACTCGTGAAGGCGAGTTATGCGTGTGTGAGCTGGTCTGCGCCCTGGACGACAGTCAGCCTAAAATTTCCCGCCATCTCGCCCAGCTTCGCGGCTGCGGCCTGCTTCTCGACCGCCGCCAGGGGCAGTGGGTGTATTACCGGCTCAACCCCGATCTGCCCGCGTGGGTTCGCGACGTTCTCGAGACAACCTTGCTGGCAAACGCCGACTGGCTTGCGGGCAACAGCACTCGCCTTGCCGCGATGGGCGACCGTCCGCTCAACACTTCCGCCTGCTGCTGACCCTTCACTCATCGAGACTGTGCATGTTTACTGCGTTTAGCATTTTCCTGCTCACCATGGTGCTGGTCATCTGGCAACCCAAGGGCCTGGGCGTCGGCTGGAGCGCCTCCCTGGGAGCCATCCTGGCACTGCTTGCCGGCGTCGTGACGCTGGACGATATTCCACTGGTGTGGGGCATTGTCTGGAACGCCACCGCGACCTTCATCTCGCTCATCATCATCAGTCTGCTGCTCGATGAGGCCGGGTTTTTCCAGTGGGCGGCGTTGCATGTAGCGCGCTGGGCCAAGGGTGACGGCCGTCGCCTGTTCGTATTCACGATACTGCTGGGGGCCGGCGTATCCGCTCTGTTTGCCAATGACGGTGCAGCCCTGATCCTGACCCCCATCGTTGTTTCAATTCTGTTCGCACTGCGTTTTTCGCCAGCGTCTACCCTGGCGTTCGTCATGGCGGCCGGTTTCATTGCCGACACGGCGAGCTTGCCCCTGGTGGTGTCCAACCTGGTCAACATCGTTTCGGCCGACTACTTCGACCTGGGCTTCAGCGAGTACGCCGCCATCATGGTGCCGGTCAACTTCGTTGCCGTGGCGACTACGCTCGTGGTGCTGTACTGGTTTTTCCGGCGCGACATTCCCACGCACTACTCTCTCGATGACGTGATGGATCCGCGACGCGCCGTGCGTGATCCCCTGACCTTCCGCGTCGGCTGGCTTGTCCTGGCTCTGCTGCTGATCGGGCTGTTTGCGCTGGAACCCTTGGGCATTCCGATCAGCGCCATCGCAGCGGTCTGTGCCGCGATGCTGTTCGCCGTGGCGGCGCGTGGGCATGTGATTTCAACGCGACGGGTGCTGCGTGAGGCGCCTTGGCAGGTCGTGATCTTTTCGCTGGGCATGTACCTGGTGGTGTACGGGCTGAAAAACGCCGGGCTGACCACCTACATGACCATGGCCCTGAACCGCATGACCGAATTCGGCATCTGGGGCGCCGCATTGGGCACGGGCCTGCTCACGGCCTTGCTGTCATCGGGCATGAACAACATGCCCACGGTGCTGGTGGGCGCCCTGTCGATTCAGGCCAGCGACGCCACCGGTGTGGTGCGTGAAGCCATGATCTACGCCAATGTCATCGGTTCCGACCTGGGCCCAAAAATCACCCCCATCGGCAGCCTGGCCACCCTGCTCTGGCTGCATGTACTGGAGCGCAAGGGCATCCGCATTACCTGGGGTTACTACTTCAAGGTCGGCGTGGTCCTGACGCTGCCGATTCTATTCATCACCTTGTCTGCCCTGGCCCTGCGCCTGAGCGTTTAGCCCCTGTGCGACTGCAAAGAGGAGTCACCATGCGCGTTCTGTTTATGTGTACCGCCAATAGCTGTCGCAGCATCCTGTCCGAAGCCATGTTCAACCATCTCGCCCCGCAAGGTTTTGAGGCGATCAGTGCCGGCAGCTTCCCCAAGGGCCAGGTGCTGCCCCGCAGCCTGAGCACGTTGCAAGAAGCCGGCATCGCCATCGACGGCTTGAGCAGCAAAGGCAATGAGGCTTTCGAAGCCAACCCGCCGGACATCGTCATTACGGTCTGCGACAATGCCGCCGGTGAGGCGTGCCCCGTGTATTTCGGGCCGGCACTGAAAGCTCATTGGGGCCTGGAAGACCCATCGGACATTATGGGCGATGAAGCGACAGTATCGGCGGCGTTCCACTCAACCCTGGCGCGCATCGAAACGCGCTGCCGGGCATTGCTCGACCTGCCTTTTGCACAACTTGACCGCGATGCGCTGAAGCGAGAACTCGACCGCATCGGCACGCTTTGACCGGAGCCCCCATGACCCATCCCCTGCCCCATCTCGACACGTCACTGACCCAGCCCATCGCCCATGGACGCGACGACCAGCACAAGCCGCGCATCCTGTTGCTATACGGTTCGACTCGTGCGCGGTCGTTCAGTCGCCTGCTGGTCGAGGAAGCGGCCCGGTTGCTCGAACACTTCGGCGCCGAGACACGGATCTTCAATCCATCTGGCCTGCCGCTACCGGACGACGCGCCCTCCGATCACCCGAAAGTCCAGGAACTGCTCGAACTGATGCAATGGTCCGAAGGACAGGTCTGGTGCTCGCCAGAGCGCCACGGTTCCATGTCTGCGGTGTTCAAGGCGCAAATCGACTGGGTGCCGCTGGCGTTGGGCGCGGTTCGCCCAACCCAGGGAAAAACCCTCGCGGTCATGCAGGTCTGCGGCGGTTCCCAGTCCTTCAATGCGGTGAATCAGCTTCGTGTGCTGGGGCGCTGGATGCGCATGTTCACCATCCCCAATCAATCTTCCGTGCCAAAGGCTTTTCTGGAGTTTGACGACGCCAATCGCATGAAACCCTCGTCGCTGTACGACAGGGTGGTGGACGTCATGGAGGAACTGGTGAAATTTACCCTGCTGCTACGGGATCGCCCCGATCTGGTTGACCGCTACTCGGAACGCAAAGAGTCCGCGCAAGAGCTGACTCAGCGCGTGAATCAGCGGTCGATCTGACTGTAGAAATGCTCCCCTTGGCTCGATAGCCGAAAAAAGTCGCAAACCCCACGACGTTCCAGGGCTTGCGACTCTTTGCCGATACGTCCCTCACGCTCCCGGGACGTTTTCTACGGTATGCCTGCCGTGTTCATTGCCGAACGTGCAGGTTCAGTTCTCGACCTCAACCGCGTCGAAATCCGGTTCGTCCGGAGCATCCGGGGCGTCCGCCATATCCTCTCTGGCGTCCTTCGCCACGGCTTTTGCGGCCTCTCTGGCTGCCTTCGCCTCGGCTTTGGCAGCGTCCCTCGCGGCATCCGCGGTAGCCCGGGCAGCATCCCTGGCGGCATCTGCTTCGGCCTTGGCGGCGTCCCTGGCTGCATCCGCGGTGGCCCGGGCAGCGTCTCTGGCGGCGTCTGCATCGGCGCCAGCTACGCCAGCAGCTTTTGCGGCATCCCGGGCTGCATCTGCTTCAGCCCTGGCGGCGTCACGGGCGGAATCTGCAGTCGCTTTTGCCGCATCACGGGCTGCATCCGCAGTCGCTCTGGCTGCGTCCCGGGCTGCATTGGCATCAGCCCTGGCCGCGTCCCTGGCTGCATCGGCGGCATCGTTGTCAGCATCATGATCAGCGTCGTCAGCGTCGTTGTCATGAGCATTGCCCGGGCCTTTGTTCCCGGCTACACCACCATGGTCAGCATCGCCGCGCCCCGGGCCTCCATGACCGTCGCCGTCATGGCCTGCAGCACCATGATCACCACCCTTTCCTCCATCGCCGCCGTCACCGTGACCGCCACCGCCGTCACCACCGTGACCACCGCCTCCGGAGCCACCGCCACCGCCGTGACCACCGCCGCCTCCGCTACCGCCACCACCGCCGCCATCCTTGGCATACACGCTGGAGAAACTACCGATGTAATCGGGCACCAGGACAGTCGATGCCGACAGGACTCCGCCGATGGCCATAGCCAACAAACATTTCTTGAGCAGCATGATGCACCTCCGCATGGAGTTGCGTACTCATCTCCGTATCGAACGCAATGTCCAGTGAGTTCCCGGCCGCCCATTGGAGCAGCCGCCCAACCGGCACGGCCATAAATCTGCAGCATTAACGAGCCACTGCGGTATCCGCACGATCCCTCAGAGCCAGTTGGCATCGTAGCGTGGGAAACAATCCCACATTTTTTTTGGATAAGTGCTTTCAGCCCGAGTTCAAAAAAACAGAATCGGGACTGACACATGGAACGAGTGGTTTTTTCAATGGAATAAACCGGGAGCAGACTTACGCGTCCAGAGAACCGGAGTATTTCAAAGAACCCGTCATGGCACTGGCTTCCTTTCCTGTGCTGGCATTGGACGACTGCTCATCGACCATTTTCATCAGCTGCGGGTCCAACCGTTACCAATATCGTTGAAGGTGGGACGGACTATCTATATTGGGTTGTACCTCGCCATTCTCATCACTGAAAAGCACTGTATTCTCTGGTAATTCTGCCCCGCCATTACGGCCCGGCACCGGGCTTTCTGTTTCCGCGCCCATCACACCTTCGTCACACTCACCAAGCACAATGCGATCAGCCAATGGATTTGGCCCGTCTACAGAGAACCCGACCATTGCCGGGATTTTTTCTGCACTTTCACAAGTTTTTCACCACTCGCAATATAGGGTGCACACAGCTCCTTCGTGATTTTTTAGCCCGCGCTCCCCACGCGGGCTTTTCTTTGCCTGCGATTCGATTACCCAGCGCCTTCCACGGCGCGTGCATAGGCAACCGTCGCGATCTCTATCAAGGTCTTGCGCTCTTTCGGATCAATAATTCCTTTCTTCCGAAAATTGTCAGCAAGCCGAAGCAGTTCGTCGTACTGCTGCTGCGCATCCATCTGATCTTCGGGGTTCATCAGTAACTCATGCCAAGCGTAAAACGCCCGTGCCTTCACGTCATCGTACATGACCCTTCTCCCAGGTGTTTTTCGGTAGAAGTCGGAACATTTGAGGGAATTCACCGCATTCGACGTACGGCATCAGGCTTTTCGTTTCTGACTCATACGTCCCATACCGGACGGGTGATTCAGAGTGCAGGGTGGTTCAATTCAACCCGCTCTGATGTTGCCCGGCGAATTGTCTGTGGAACCAGTCCGAGAGCATGGCCTTCTCGGAGTAGAGCCTGTCACTTCTGTTGGCACGCCCCGGACGCTGGAGGTAGAGCTGATCCATGACCCTGGCGTCGGCCTGGCTCACGATCTGGCCGTTTTGTTTGAGCACGTAATGTAGATCGATGCTCGGCCAGGTGATGTCGCGCATGAAGCGCACCTCATAGGCATTAGGCCTCCAAGGTTCATAGCGACCGGCCAGGTCGATGTTGCGTATTTCAATTTGCAGCTGCTGGCCGGGGGGCAGGTACCGCTCGCCAAGCTTCTGGATGTAGCTACGCAGCTCTTTCATGACATAAGGATCGGCACCACGTTCATAGCCCGGACTATCAAGGCTGGCATCGCTGAATTTTTCGGGGTTGTTGAAGACGACTTCGACCGAAGTCGCTGCGGTGGCAAGTGGCACCATCAATAGCGCCAGCAGTGCGATCGAGGTGTAAACGGTAATGGAGCGCATGGCTCACCTCCAGGTGCAGCGCTTTTCAATGCATGCTGCACCGTGTTTAGTTTACGCCTGAGGTGCATGTCAGGGCACAGACATGATCTATCGCGGAGACTGTTAATTGACATCACATCAGCAACTCATGCCAGGCGGAAAACGCCTGTGCCTTCGCGTCCTCGTACATACCCCTTCTCCCAAGTGTTTTACGGTTGAAGTCGGAACACTTGAGGGAATTCACCGCATTAGACGTACGGTATGAAGCACAACCGTGCCGGGCTTTTTGTATCTGCCCCGTCACACCTTCGTCACATCCACAAAGCAAAATGCAAACAGCCAAAGGGATTTGGCCCCTCTACAGAGAGCCCGGCCTGATGCCGGGATTTTTCGTTTTCCAGCCCTCCCGGCGCTTCTCATGGATGGCCTTGATATCCCCTCGTAATACGTCGATGAGCTTGTTGATCATCTGGTCGCCATTGAGCGGGGCAATCGAAATGCCTAGTCCGCAGCACTTTGACGTCGCTTGCGGAACTCGGCGACCTTATGCCGGTTTCCGCATAACGCCATGCTGCACCAGCGCCGTTTGTGCGACTTGGTGCGGTCATAAAACATCAATTGATCGAGCAAAAGCCCGTCACCCGCCGCCACTTCCGTCGTCGATCCGCCAGTATTGGGCCGAGCCGACGCAAGCCAACCGCCAGGTGATCAACGATGCCATCCTGCACCTGGAAGGCACACGTTGGCAGTATGTGGCAGGCGTGAGCAACCCCGAACTCATTGCACCCGAGGGTTATTATCTGGACGCGTTTTTGTTGGAGCGATCTGGGGCAAGGGCGATCCGCTTTTCATTCCGCCAGGTGCCGAGGCCTACAAGCGTGACAACCCGAATGCGGTGATCGAGTTACTGGATACTGGCCACTTCGCGCTGGAGACCCACGCCGAGCATATTGCTCAGCGAATTGGTGAAGTAGTGGGCAGCCATATCAACTGAGATTTGCACTGTCGACGCGCTGCCTTGTTCGTGCCAACAGTGTCTGTACCCCACGTCTGGTTAGACGACGGGCGCTACAGTCAGTTTTTAAACTCACTGATGGGTAACCAGGCAGGCTGCACCGACCGCTGTCGCCCGGCGTAACTGCGACATGACGTTCCCCGCCGTAATTACCGCTGTAGGCGACATTGGGCAGCTGCTCGCGGCCAGCGCCTCTGCGACCCAGGTATTGCAGGTATAAAACAGCGAATAGCTACCCTCGGCCTGGTAGAACCGGCTCTCTCCATACAGGCCAGGCCCGAGCACCGCCAAGGTGCCCGTCGCTGAGTGGGTGAAGGTCCCGGCCACGAACGCGAGCAGTCGCCGGTAGCCGTCCTCCGTCACCCGCACCTCGATGACCTCGCTTGCGGCGAAACGCCGCCTGGGGTCTCCGTCAATCTTGACCGCATGCAGCACGGTTGCCGTCGACCCGGACAAGGCTCGCAGGGCGAGGCTCAAGGTGGCCTGTGGGGCTCGGTAAAAGTCCTCGTCACCCCAGCCGAACTCAACGAAGTCGCCGTCGCCGAACTCTTCGGCCAGTGCGGGAAGCACCTGAAGTAGATCGGGGCGCGCAATTGCCAACCCGGTATGCAGGCCATGATTTACTACATAGAAGGACCGCCAATCGCCACCCTCGCCCCTCGGCGGGTCCGACGCGGTAGCGCAGCCGAACAGCGTCAGGATCAGGGCCAGCACTACAATGCGCATGTACAAGGGTTTGGAGGCTCGCTAACGAACGTGGAAAACCACGGCAGGGGTGGGTGCTGTATACAAGCATAGAAGCTGGCTCGCACCATCAAGCAGGCATCCATGGACAATCGCGGCAGGCAGAAATCGGCCATAAGCAGTCAGTGGACAGACTAGGTGTAACCTGATTGCTGCGTTGCGCCATCGTTGTCGACCAACCGGACTGGGGGCAGTTGCACCATTTTACTTGTGCATAGGTAATTGCCTGAGAAGTCGCAATTCAATCCCGAGCAATCTTGTCATTTGCCAAGGCTTAGGGCAGGGTCGATACCACTGACATCTCTGCCAAAGGAGTCACCCCATGTCAAAGCTATATCCCGGTATCGATCCTGAGGGGCTGGTCGAGTACTCAGTGGTCTACACCGACCGCTCGCTGAACCACATGTCGCAGTCATTTCAAGCCGTGATGAAGAACATTTCCAGGACCCTGAAACAGGTCTACAACGCCCAGGCTGTTGCGGTGGTCCCGGGCAGCGGCACATTCGGCATGGAAGCGGTGGCGCGACAGTTTGCCACCGACCAGCAATGTCTGGTGATACGCAACGGCTGGTTCAGTTATCGCTGGAGCCAGATCCTTGAGATGGGCAACATCCCGGCGGCCACCACGGTGCTGAAAGCCCGACCGGTCGACACTGGTCGCCAGGCTGCCTACGCCCCACCCCCTCTGGACGAAGTGCTGGCAGCCATTCAGGCTTCGAGGCCGCAGATTGTCTTCGCCCCCCACGTTGAAACCTCATCAGGGATTATCCTGCCCGACGAGTACCTGCGGGCCGTCGGCGACGCCGTGCATGCGGTGGGTGGCCTGTTCGTGCTGGACTGCATCGCCTCAGGCACGATTTGGGTTGATATGCAGAAATGCGCAGTCGACCTGCTGATCAGCGCACCGCAGAAAGGCTGGAGCGCCTCCCCTTGCTGCGCCCTGGTGATGCTCAGTTCTTTGGCCCTCGAGCGCATCGAACAGACGCATAGCAGCAGCTTCGCCTGCGACCTGAAAAAGTGGCTTCAGATCATGCAGGCCTACGAACAGGGCGGACATGCCTACCATGCGACCATGCCCAGCGATTCCCTCGCGCGATTTAACGAAGTGATGAAAGAGACGCAAGCCTACGGTTTCGACAAGGTCCGCGGCGAACAACAGGCTCTGGGTGATCGGGTGCGCGCAATGTTGACCGGCAAAGGCATCAAAAGCGTGGCCGCAGCCGGCTTTCAGGCCCCTGGCGTAGTAGTGAGCTACACCGATGACGCCGACATCAAGAGCGGCAAGAAATTTGCCGACCACGGCCTACAGATCGCCGCCGGAGTGCCGTTGCAATGCGACGAGCCGGCCGACTTCCAGACTTTCCGCATCGGTCTGTTCGGACTCGAAAAGCTGCACAATATCGAGCGCACGGTCAGCACCCTCGAGCAGGCACTGGACGAGGTGATGGTTAACTAAGCCCTCATCTCTTTCACGGGGCGTATGATTGGCGGCTGTATGACTTGGATCGACCCAAAGCAGACTGTGGCGACAGGCAGAAATCGGCCAAAAGCAGCCAGTCGCAAATGTCCACGAAACCATGTGCGATTCACTCTGGGGCAAACAGGCATTCAGCTTCCCTGCGCCCTCGGTTCCCGACTGGGAGCGCGGCGCCTACAAAGTTGCCATTATCATTTGTCGTCCATCTTTGTTGACGATTGTGGCCGGCGCTCAGTGCTCTCTTCGGCGTTGGGCGCTTCTGGAAAACTCCCTGGCGTGAACACATGGGTCTGCAGGTCGCTGGCATCGACTTCGGCGACACCATGAACCGAACGGGCCAGACCAATGGCCTGTTCACACTGTCTATGAGTGTTGACGCGGCCGCTTAACCCCACTATGCCCGCATGGGTTTTGACATTGATATGCAGGCTAAGGGTCGGATCGGAAAATGCCAGGGCCGACTTCACCTTGGCGGTAATCCATGCATCGTGAACGGCCATTTCCAGACCATGAGAGTAATGCTGGAAGGAGTGAATTTTCATGGCTGAACCCTCTCTCGCGTAATCAGACGTACTGTCCATCCCATTTGCTGTGCCGTCCTCTGCCTCTCAGGTGAACGCTATGGATACCTGATTCGTTTTGGAGAGCTCGCCACGCAAACATTGACAGAAATTAATTATAGTACGGCCGTTGCCTGCGGTCAGAGCGCTGTCCCCGTGAACGTCCGCCTTGGTCGCTCTGTGCCAGGCGCAACACCTACAGAGCACTCCAAACAGTCCTTATTGCGATCAGCCCTGATCAACCCATAGCTGCCGATCTCGACCGACAGAATCGGTCGAGCGCGGAACCTGATTGCTTTCGTAGGGCGGATTACGCGCCAGCGTTATCCGCCGTGGAGGGGCCGGCGTATTACCTATTCCGGGTTATGCGCCCTACGGTACTAACGATGGTTGCGATAGCGTTCGGTCAAGGACTGCACGAGGGTGACGTAGGATTGCGTCTCGGCGTAGGGAGGCACCCCGTTGTACTCGACCACGGACGCTTCGCCGGCGTTGTAACCTGCCAACGCCAGTACCTGGTTGCCGTTGAAGCGCTTGAGCAGCCAGGCCAGGTAGCGCACGCCGCCACGAATGTTCTGTCGTGCGTCGAACGGATCGTCCACGGCGAAACGCTCGGCGGTGGCGGGCATCAACTGCATCAGCCCCTGGGCGCCGGCTTCGGAAATGGCGTTGGGGCGAAACGCCGATTCGGCATGTATCACTGCGCGGACCAGCGCCCTGTCGACACCATAATGACCCGAAGCGGCTTCGATCTCTCGCCGATAGGACTGGGTGTCCAGGCGCAGTGAGGTGACCTTGAAATCCTTCGGCGCCATGCACAGATAGCAGCCCTTGATGTAATAGAGCTCAAGGACATCGACCCGTGCGGAGATCCCGACGGGGCGCCGGCTCACATATTGACGAACACCCCTGTGGATGAAGGTGTACACCCGAATCCGCACCGCGCCTGAGTCGTCGTCCCGCACAACCCGTGGCAGGGCCATTGCCTTGGCGCCTCTACCTGCGCCCGCCATGCCATTCAGGCGAGTGCAGCGGGCGCTGGCGATGGCTTGGCTGGTGTAGCTGATGGCTCCGTCCCTGGCTTGGCACTTGAACATGGCGCTGGCGCACAGTGGAGCGACCAGCAAGGCTAGCTGGATGCAGCCAAGAAGGCTCTTGCGAGCCCATCGCCATGCTCTGGAACTCATCACATCGCTCCGCGCCGCAGGCGCCGATCAGGCCTGGGGCGCCTGGCCCGGGCGCTGCCTTTGGAGGGCTTATTCCGGGTGACCCGCCTTTTGTTCTGATAGTTATACCCTTTGTAACCGGCCTTGGAACTTGCGTTGACGTACGGGCTGCCGGCGTTCCCAGGCGAGGCGCAGGCTTGATATTTTCCCAGGTTCCCTTGAACCCCGCCGCCGCCACGAACGAATCCCCCGGCCCGAAGGTCTTCGCCACGCCGTCCGCATCGGTCAGGCGCACGGTGCGCACTCGCAACTCGGCTGCTTCCTGCAAAGACCCAGCGGCTCATCGAGTTCATACGCGACCATATCAACAGTGCTTAATGCCTGACGACTGGATAGGGGGCATCCCGACGCAAACGAATGTCTCCTTCGGGCCGATTGCTGCCTGTCGTAAAGGGTAGCTATCGACCCTATGCGAATATCAATCACGTTTTCAAAGCCCGAAGTAAACGAATGTCACAGCTGCTGAATTACCCCACGCACCCCGGACCGTAGTCCAAGCTACGAGTGGATTTGGCAGTGCGAGTCTCCCCCTCCTGAGTCACTCACTCTGTGCGGTAGAACGTTGTGAAAGTTCACGCAGGGAAGTCTTATGTGTTTCATGATATTTCATCAAGTCACCGGGGGATGACAGCTTTTCAACCTCTCCTGCCCTGGAACTCCGGAGCTAGCCATGTGGCAGCTGTGGAGGGTTGGCGAATGCTCCAGGGCTCATCAACACTCGGCTGCATGCGCGATAAACGGTGAGGTCAAAGTGGCGTACTTGTGACCCTTTGGCTTGTCTAATTAACCCCGATCTGCTGTAACGCAGTTCACGCTTACCATCTCCATCAACGGAGGGTAGAACCATGGCTACTATCCCTGGCACCCCAGGTGATGACTTTCTGCTCGGCACTGAGGAAGACGACCAAATAACCGGCCTGGCCGGCAACGACACCGTGTTCGCCCTTGGCGGCAACGACACTCTCGACGGCGGTGACGGCAACGATGACCTCTTCGGCGACCTCGGCAACGACACACTTCTCGCAGGCAACGACAACGACACTCTCGACGGCGGGGCAGGCGCCGATATCCTCACCGGCGGTGCTGGCATCGACAGCTACTTTTGGACCGTGGAAACCGGTAACGAGTCCAGCTCACTGAGCCAGGACCGCGTCACCGACTTCGAAGGTGCGGGTCTGGTCGGCGGCGATATCCTGCGGCTCTCCAGCTTCCCCAACCGCCTGGTCTTCCAGGGCGCCCACAACGGCGTACCCACGGTGGGAACCAGCCTCGGCTTCGGCAATAACGGCTTCACCGAGGTCTTCTTCGCCCTCGGCGCCGCCAGCACCCTGCTGTTCGCCGACTCCAACGACAACGGCATCTTCGACGCCACTGACTTCGCTGTGCAGCTGGACGGCATCCACAACCTGGTCAGGAGCGACTTCGGCACCACCGCCTTCGTCCTGCGCGGTACTGAAGGCGGCGATGTGATCGATGGCACCAACGATCCCGACACCATCTTCGGCCTGGGCGGCGGCGATGTGATCAACGGCAATGGCGGCAACGACATCATCAATGGCGGCGACGGTAACGACACCCTGAACGGTGACGCGGGCATCGACCGGATCTCCGGCGGCAACGGCAATGACATTATCAATGGTGGCGCCGACCGCGACCTTCTGACCGGCAATGATGGCAACGACATCATCAACGGTGGCGCCGGCAACGACACCACCATGTCCGGCGGCGCTGGCAACGACGTCGTCAATGGCGGCGAAGGCAACGACACCCTCGACGGCGACGACGGCAACGACGTCCTCAACGGCGGCGTGGGCGACGACGACTTCTTCGGCGGCGACGGCAATGACCAGATCTTCGGCGAAGACGGCAACGACGAACTGTTCGCCGGCCCCGGCAGCGACATGCTCAATGGCGGCGCCGGCAACGACCTGATCATGGGTGAAGGTGGCCAGGACAGTCTCACCGGTGGCGCCGGCGACGACGAGTTCGAGTTCTTCACCGGCTTCAACCCCAGCTCGCCCTTCGCCACCTTCGACACCCTGGTCGACTTCCAGGGCGCTGGCGTAGTGGGCGGCGACACCCTGGAACTCAACAATGAGTTCTTCTTCCGCGGCCAGTTCAACGTCAATCCGCAACTGGGCGCCGTACTGGTGGGCGGTGGCAACGGCGTGACCGACCTGTTCTACAGCCTGCGCCCGGGCAATACCTGGCTGATCGCCGACGAAAACGACGACGGTGTGCTCGACAGCCTCGACTTCACCCTGCGCCTGCAGGGCACGCACAACCTGACGGCGGGCGACTTCGGTCGTAACACGATCCTCATCACCGCCGGCACCGAGGGTAATGACGTGCTCACCGGCACCGATGGCGACGATCGCATCTTCGGCCTGGGCGGTAATGACCAGATCTTCGGTCTGGAAGGAGCCGACTTCCTCGACGGCGGCAGCGGTGACGACGTCATCGATAGCGGCCCGGGCTTCGACGAGTTGCTCGGCGGTGCCGGCAACGACACTCTGATCGTTCAGGAGTTCGCCAATGCCAGTGGCGGCGATGGTGACGACCAGCTGTTCGGGGGCGACGACCTCTTCGGCTTCCAGTCCAACCTCGACGGTGACGCCGGCAACGACACCTTGACCGCGGGCCCCAGCGGCGCCGTCATGGAAGGCGGCGTAGGCGCCGACGTATTGGTGAGCAGCAGCGTCGACGACTTCATGGTCGGTGACGTCTTCTTCGAGCCGAGCCTCGGTGCGGACAAGTTCCAGTTCGGTGCGGTGTGGGGAGCGGACACCATCTTCGACTTCGAGGACGGCACTGACCTGATCGACCTGAGCACCAGCGGTTTCACGTTCGCGAATCTCACCGTTGGAGAACAGTTCGGCGAGGCCGTCATAACCGTCACTGGTCAGCCGAATGTGGGAAGCATCACCTTGACTGGCGTCCCACAGGCCGCCATCACCGAGGCGGACTTCACCTTTGCCTGAGTGATCGGCGCATGCTCACGCCGAGTGATGGCGTGAGCATGCCGAGTCGCTCGCGTCTGGGCCTGGGGCCTGGCTGGAGTGCTTTGTGGTAGCAGTGAAACCAGAAGGGGAACCAAGGCGTGCTATCCCATCGCTGGATGCTGAAACGTCAACATTGCTTTTGCGATCAACTGGCCCGCTCCAAAGCGGAAAACAGACTGACGAATTCCAATGAAAGCTTATGGCGTGGCGCCAGGTGGATCATGGGCACCGACGTTTCATGGGACTCCCGCATTTTGACCGTGCTGCTCAAATAATCCGGTAACACCGGCAAGCCTTCGGCCACCAACTCGTCGATCAGCATTTGGTGCAAGCTGGCACGCGCCACAAATTGGTTGACCACCACACCTTCCACGATCAACGACTCATTATGGTCAGCCTGCAACTCGGCCACTTGCGCGATGACGCTGTAGAGCGCCTGACGAGAAAAACTGTCGCAATCGAAAGGAATCAGCACGCGGTCGGCGGCGATCAGTGCGCTGAACGTATAGAAATTCAGGGAAGGCGGCGTATCGATATAAATACGTTCGTAATCTTCGGAAAGCTCCACCAACAAGCGGCGCAGCTTGTTGATCTTGAATTTTGACTCAAGCTTTGACTGCAGATCAGCAAGCTCGTGGCTGGCCGTGACCAGGTGCAGATTGTCGTAGCGAGTATCAGTGATGGCCACCCGGTTCTTTTTGCTGGCCGGGCCGCTGGATAAGGTTTGCTTGAAGAAATCGGCAATCCCCATGGGGATATCATCGCCGGTCAGTCCTGTCAGGTATTGGGTCGAGTTAGCCTGCGGATCGAGATCCACCAGCAGCGTCCTGTAGCCTTCGGCAGCACTGACAGCCGCGAGATTGCAGGCGATGCTTGATTTGCCAACGCCTCCTTTTTGATTGAACACAACTCGACGCATGAGGGAGGTAACCTGAAAAAGTTCTCCCTCGATCATAGGATTGAAATATTTCAGCAATATTTCTAAGCGACAATTTTGTTTCATTTTTAAGACAGTGGCTGCCATGCGTTGACTGCGTCATCCGACATGCAGTTAACCAGAGGCGTGTCTGTACTTATGGCATTACAAGGAGGTCGACAATGCAATGCTCGCCGGATGAAATACGCCACCAGATCCTGGACGCCGAACCCGTGTTGAAAACACTCGATATCGAGATGGAAGGGATTGAGTTTGATCCGCTGGTGCCTTCAAGCGTCACTGCTGCCTACGCCAAGGTGGATCGGGTGATTGAGCATCTGTTGGCCCGGTTCAAAGCAAACCCCATCCTTGGCCCGTTAACGACAGAGCTGAAGTCCCAGTATTTTGATGGTATTCGAGCGAAGGTAGCGCATGCCAGGAATGGCAAGTAGCTGGGATCTTCGTCGGCAGCGACCGTTCATTTTTCTCTTCGACTGGCCGGTGTTGTTTCCCAAGGGGCACAACACCGGCCATTTGGCGCCTGTCTTACTACATGCTGCGCCCCGAAGTGATTGCGCCTGCTACCAATCTGGCGCTCACCGCCAACGCCAACGCCAACAAAGACGCGAACGCGCTGGTTTCGGCCGAGGTGCAAGACAACCCGAACATCTACCCCTCTGCGCAGGTGATAGCCACGCTGTTCACCCTGCAACCGCAGTCCCATGCGGTCGATCGTGTCCGCACGCGCTCCTGGAGCAATATCAAGAGCGGCAACTGAGCCGACATCGGCGCGATGATTCAACCGAGCGCTCCTCTTCACTTCGCGAGCGTATGCTCTAACACAACCTCCAATGGATGGCGCAATTGCAGGTTGGCAAAGCGCTTCACCTGACTGCGACAGGAGTATCCCGTGGCCAGCGCCTCGCTGTTTTTGTTCAGTTTGCCGGACCAGGACTGCTCAAAAATGGTTCGTGAGCGGCCTTGGTTACGTGCTTCATGGCCGAAGGTTCCGGACATGCCGCAGCAGCCGGTCGCCTCAGTCGTCAGCTTGAGCCCGAGCCGGGCAAAAACGGCTTCCCATTGCGAAGTGCTGGCCGGGACATTGGTTTTTTCGGTGCAGTGCGCCAACAAACGGAATGTCCCGGTCGCGGGA
This sequence comes from Pseudomonas fluorescens, assembly GCF_040448305.1. Classification (NCBI taxonomy): domain Bacteria; kingdom Pseudomonadati; phylum Pseudomonadota; class Gammaproteobacteria; order Pseudomonadales; family Pseudomonadaceae; genus Pseudomonas; species Pseudomonas fluorescens. The sequence continues at coordinate 4,039,094 of NZ_CP148752.1, forward strand.
TGCGGGTTTTCCGGCAACGCATCGGACAACCACTCCTGAGGCAGCAAGACCTTCGGGCAATCGTTGAGCCCTGGTACTTTTTGATATTCCTGGCGGTAGACCAGCGTCATCGCCGGGTCCAGTCCCACCAGCGGTACACCGCAGTCGGCGAGCGCCTTGAGCTGATTGCCGTTGCGGATCGCCGCCCTGGCGAAGGCGCCGAGAAAACCCTGCACGTGCAAAGGCTTGCCGTTGGCGCTATAGGGCGCCAGAAACACCCGATAACCCAACTGATGCGCCAACTGGATAAAGCTCGCCAGCAACGGCGTTTCGAAGTAACGGGTGAAGGCGTCCTGCACCAACACCACGCTGCGCTCACGTTGTGCCACGGTCAGTTCGCGCAGGGCTGGCACGCTGGCGACCGCGACCTTGCAACGGGTCAACGTGGCCTGCAAGTCATGACGGTGGATCAGCGGGCTGTCGAGCATGCCGACCTGTCGCTCAAGCAGGCGGCTCACCCATTTCGAGCCCATCACCGCGTTGTAAAGACCCGGCGCATACGCCATGTATGGAATGGTGAACTCCAGCGAGCCGATCAGGTAGTCACGCAGCGGTCGTTGATAGCGACCGTGGTACAGCTGCAGAAAACGCGAACGGAATTCCGGGACGTTGACCTTGACCGGGCATTGTCCCGCGCAGGATTTACAGGCCAGGCAGCCCGCCATCGCGTCATAGACTTCATGGGAAAAATCCGCCTCGCCCCGCGAGCGCGCCAGGTTGTTACGCAACCGCGCTGGCAACCCGCGCAACCACGACAACTTGCCTCGGGCCGCTTGCAGTACATCAATATTGGCCGCGCCTTGCAGACGCAACCATTCGCGAATCAACGACGCCCTGCCCTTCGGCGAGTGCTGGCGCTCACGGGTGGCTTTCCACGAGGGACACATCGCATCATTGGGGTCGTAGTTGTAGCAGGCGCCATTACCGTTGCAGTGCATGGCGGTGCCGAAGCTTTGCCAGACGCGCTCGTCGATCTGCCGATCCAGATCTCCGCGCAGCGTCACTTCGTTGACCTTGAGCAAGCCCTGGGCAGCATCCGGCGGCGTACAGATCTTCCCGGGGTTGAGCTGATTGTGCGGGTCGAACGCGCCCTTGAGCGATTGCAATGCCGGGTACAACTCGCCAAAAAACCCGGGGACGTATTCCGAACGCAAACCCTTGCCGTGCTCGCCCCATAGCAACCCGCCGTAACGCCGGGTCAACTCGGCCACGGCGTCGGAAATCGGCTTGACCAGCGCGGCCTGGGACGGGTCTTTCATGTCCAGCGCCGGACGCACGTGCAACACACCGGCATCGACGTGACCGAACATGCCGTACGCCAGACCATAGCTGTCCAGCAAGGCACGAAACTCGGCGATGTAGTCGGCCAGTTTCTCCGGCGGCACGGCGGTATCTTCAACGAAAGGCTGCGGGCGAACCTCACCTTCGACGTTGCCCAGGAGCCCGACCGAGCGTTTGCGCATGACGTACACGCGGGTCACGGCTTCGACGCCTTCTGCCAACGTGTGGCCCAGCCGCTCAATCGTCGAGTCGGCCTGCAGATGCGCCACGAACGACGCCACGCGCGTGTTCACTCGCACCACGTCGTCACCGCTGAACTCCACCAGATTGATGCCCAGCGTCGGGCGCTCGACGTCCGTCGGGAAATACTCGGCGACGCTATGCCAGACGATGTCTTTCATCGCCAGCAGCAACACCCTGGAGTCCACGGTTTCGATGGACAACGGCTTGTGCGCCAGTAGCGCATCGGCGTCACGCAGCGCATCCATGAAGCTGCCGTAACGCACGTTCACCAGCACCGAATACCTGGGAATCGGCAGCACGTTGAGCTTGGCTTCGACAATGTAGCCCAATGACCCTTCCGCACCGCACAGCACACTGTTGAGGTTGAAACGCCCTTGCTCGTCGCGCAGGTGCGCCAGGTCGTAACCGGTCAGGCAACGGTTGAGTTTGGGGAATACCGATTCGATCAGATCGGCCTGGGTCTCCTGGATATTGCGCGCCACCCGATACACTTCGCCGATACGGCCGGACTGCGCGCAAGCCGCCTCCAGTTCCGCGTCGGACAGCGGATGGCTGTGCAGGCGCTCACCGCCGAGCAGCACGCTGTGCAATTCCAGTACGTGGTCACGGGTCTTGCCATAGGTGCAACTGCCCTGGCCGCTGGCGTCGGTGTTGATCATGCCGCCGACGGTGGCACGGTTGGACGTCGACAACTCCGGTGCGAAGAACAGCCCGTGAGGTTTGAGCGCTGCATTGAGCTGATCCTTGACCACGCCCGCCTGCACCCGCACCCAGCGCTCGGCGACGTTGATTTCGAGGATGGTGTTCATGTGCCGCGACAGGTCGACCACGATGCCATCGGTCAATGACTGCCCGTTGGTGCCGGTGCCACCACCGCGCGGGGTCAGCTTGATCTGGCGAAAGCGTGACTCGGCCATCAAGGTCGCGATGCGTGCGATGTCACCTGCATCCAGGGGGAACACCGCCGCTTGCGGCAGCCGCTGGTAAATCGAGTTGTCGGTCGCCAACACGGTGCGGGTGGCGTAGTCAGCGCTGAGCTGGCCGCGAAAGCCGCTGGCACGCAGGGCTTGAAGAAATTCCGGGTACTGTGCCGCGAGTGCAACGGTGGGCAACTGAGCGATCATCGCAGGCTGTTCTCTTGTCGGTCTAATCACGGGAAAACTCAAAACACTTGTCGCCTGAGCATTAATGGGTCAGCCTCAGGTCGTCGGGTACGCCAATGATCCTGCAGGCTGTGGCACCAGACAAACGGATAATCCTGCCGCTATCGATGACTTTTACGAATGAATTACCGTCACCTCACCCCTTCGATGTCGCTGCTGCTGGCCTTTGAAGCTGCCGCCCGTCATGAAAGCTATACCCGTGCCGCGATGGAACTGTCATTGACCCAAAGCGCCGTGAGCCGGCAGGTCCAGGCGCTGGAACAGCAACTGGGCCTGACGCTGTTCCGCCGTGAAGGCCGGCAAGTGCAGTTGACCGATGTCGGTCGTCTTTATCAGCGGGAAATGAGCGAAGCGCTCGGACGCATCCGCAGCGCCACGTTGCAGGCCATGGCTTATCAATCAGGCAGCGGCACCTTGCGCCTGGCCACCTTGCCGACCTTCGGCTCGAAGTGGTTATTGCCGCGCCTGCATGACTTCTACAAAACCCATCCCGGCATGCTGGTGCACATCAATTCCCGGATCGATGCCATCGACTTTGAAACCAGCGGGATCGATGCCGCGATCGTCGTCGGCAATGCCGACTTGCCGGGCCTGATCAGCCATCGTCTGCACACCGAAGAACTGATGGTGATCATTTCGCCACAAGCGGCCGAAACCCATGACGCTTGGACCCCGGAGCGCATCGGTGGCCAGACGCTGCTCAACGTCGCGAGCAACGCCAACGTCTGGGGCGAGTGGTTCAGCCACCACGGCCTGCCCCATCGGATGATGCGGCTGGGGCCGAGTTTCGAACTCACCTCGCACTTGATCCAGGCAGTCAGGGCCGGCATCGGCATCGGTCTGGTACCGCGTATCCTGGTGGCCGACGAGCTGGCCAATACCGAACTGATCAGCCTCGATCAGCCCTTTGCCAGCCAGCGCAGTTACTACCTGGCCTATCCGCCGCGCAACGAAATGCTGCCGTCACTCGTCGCGTTTCGTACCTGGTTGCTGGAGCAGATCTGACGATTACCGCCCAAGGAACGCGTAGCCGAAACCAACCACCTTGGCGTCTTCGCCGTAGCCGCCCAGGAACGAAACACCGACCGGCAGGTTGCCCTCGATGATGCCTGCCGGAACGGTGATCTCGGGAAATCCCGTGGCCGAGGCAATGTACGACGACGCGTAGGTATCGCCGGACTTGCACACGTAACTGTCATCGCTCACACCGTGCACCACCGAAGCCGGGCAGTTGATGGTCGCGAAGAACAGGCTGTCCACCTTGTTCTTCTTCATGACGTCCATCAGTTGCGCGCGCAACTGTGGAATCTTCCGGGAGAGGATGGAGATGTACTGCGGTGAATCGGTGCTGGTGGCACTCGCTAGCGTTTCCAGTCCGGCCAGGCGTGCCGGGTTCATCCCGTGCGCAGCGTTTTGCGCCTGATTTTGTTTGGCCAGGTCGAGAAACTGCACAAGCGTTCGCGGTTGGTTCGGATTGAGGGTGGCGAGGTAGCGTTCGAATTGCGGCTTGAACTCACCCTCTCCTACTGGTCCGAGCACATCGCTCCATAGGGTTTCAAAGGCTTTGGGCAATTCGATGGAGACGACATGCGCACCGCGCTTGCCGAGGGTTTCCTGCGCCGTTTTAAAGACCGCATCCACCTCCGGGTTCGCCCCCTTGAAATTGGTGATCACCCCAATGGTCTTGCCTTGCAGCGAGGAACGGCTCAGTGCCGGTTCGAACTGTATTTTATCTGCAGCAAGGTCGAGGGTCGCCGGATCGCTTTTGTCCTGGCCCTTGATCGCATCGAGCACAATGGCCTGATCCAGCACGCTGTTGGTAATGACGCCGGCGGTATCGAACGCGAGCGACAGCGGAATGATGCCGCTACGACTGATCAGCCCCAGCGAAGGTCGAAAACCCACCGTGCCGGTGACGCTGGCCGGCGCCCGGATCGAGCCGCTCGTGTCCGACCCCAACGCGAAGGGGGCAAACGCCGCCGCCACCGAGGCGGCAGAACCGCTGCTGGAGCCGGAAGCATCCCGCTTGGTGTTCCGCGGATTCAGCGTCTGGCCGCCAAACGAGCTGTAGCCAAACCAGCCAAAGGACGCCGCCAGTTCCGACAGGTTGGCTTTGCCGAGCAGAATGGCTTGCCCGTCGATCAGCATCTTGACGGTGAAGGCATCCTGGCTTGGCACCGACGAACGCAGCACGAAGGAACCACCGGAGGTGACCATACCAGCGGTGTCAAAGTTGTCCTTCACCACGAATGGAATGCCGGCCAGCGGTGCGTATTTAAAAGTGGGGTTTTTCGCCCGTTCAGCATCCCACTTGCGGGCCTGATCGATCGCCTGTTCATTGATGGTCACCAGTGCATTGATGTTTTGGCCCTGGTGATTGTTCGCCTGAATGTTATTGAGGTAATGCCGGACCAGTTGCTCGGAACTGAGGGTCCCGGCATTCAACGCATGACGCATATCGGCGAGACTCATGCGGTCGATACCGTCATCCGCCTGAGCACTTGCCGCCATTAGCAAAAACGCGCACGCCACGAACTTTTTATTCAACTGCATTTTTATTCTCCGAGTGGGTACAGGCGAACGAAACCGGCTCGCACCTGATAGAGGTGCAAGGGAGTGGATGGGAGGCAGGGAAAAAAGGCCGGGGTTATTCCGCCGGCCCTGGAAAGTTCTTAAGACAATGTCGAAGATCGCAGCCTTCGGCAGTTTCTACAGCAACTTGCTCTTTTGCAGAAATTCCTTGGACACGCTCTCGATGGATTCACGGCCGACATCGACCCGGGAATTGAGACCCGCGATGGTGTCGTCATCCAGCCTGGACGACAGTGCGTTGAGCAACTCGCCGATCTTTGGATTCGCCTTAAACACTTCGGTGCGAATAACCGGGGTCAGCGCGTAGCTGGGGAAGAAGCCTTTATCGTCTTGCAGCACCACAAAGCCGAAGGCCGGAATCCGCCCATCCGTCGACAGGACCAAGGCCAGATCGACCTGCCCGTCTCGAAGCGCCTGATAGGTCAGCCCGCCGTCCATGCGGACGATGTTCTTGCGCTCAAATTCAAACTTGTAGGTCTCTTGCAGAGGACGCAGGCCATCAGGGCGGGAAAAGAATTCAGCATTGGAGGCAAACTTGTAGGACTTGCCTGTTGCGATCTTATTTGCAAGATCGCTGATCGAGGCGATTCCATCCTTCTCTGCCTCGTCCTTGCGCATAGCAAAGGCGTAGGTGTTATTGGCCTTGGATGGGTTCAGCCAGGTGATGCCTTTCTGCGCATCAAGCTCGCTGATTTTCTTGTACGTTTCGTCAGCGTTGAGCTTGTCCGTGACTTTATTGTAAGTAATCAGCGAAGTGCCGGTGTATTCCCAATACACATCGACCTGACCATTCTCTTGCGCCGCGCGCAATACGGAAGAACCCAGGTCCGGACGTTTATCGACACTGTAGCCATTGGCGCGCAGGAGTTGTGTGGTCATCTCGGCAACCAATTGCTGCTCGGTAAACTTCTTGCCGCCGACCACAATCGTGTTATTGGCAGAAGCACTGCCCACAACACCGCAAACAAGACTCAGGGTAAAGATCAGACTGGCCAGCATTCGATAGATCATCGTGCACCTCATATTATTGGTTTTGTCCATGGTCATCGGATTCACTCGCGCCCGGTCAACCTCAAGCCCCGTGACACTGCAATGTTTTGAATCAAGCCGCAGCCCAGATCGACCGCAATCGCCAACAGCGCGGTCGCCGCGGCACCGGCCAGCATCATGCCGAAGTCATTCAAGTCGATCCCGGTAAAGATCAACTCGCCCAGCCCGCCGCCACCGACCAGGAAGGCCAGCGGAGCGGTACCGACGTTGATCGCCAGCGCCGTGCGGATGCCCGCGAAAATCACGTTCATCGCGTTCGGAATTTCAACTTTCCACAGCGTTTCCCGTGGCGTCATGCCCATGGCCTCGGCCGCTTCGACCAAGTGCTGCGGCACGGCGCGCAAGCCTTCATAGGTGTTGACTGCCACGGGTAGCAACGTCGCGACAAACAACCCGATGATGGCCGCGCCGCTACCGACACCAATGAAACTCATGGCCAAAGCCAGCAACGCGAGCTTGGGAATCGCCTGCCCTACGTTAAGGACCTGCATGCTGGCCATGGCGTAACGCTGGTTCGCCGGACGGCTCATCCAGACACCCAACGGCAGCGCGATGACCAGGGCCAGGAGACCACTGACCGCCACGATCTGCAGATGCTGGACCGTCAGGTAGCTGATGTCGCCCCAGTAAAACTGCAGCCCTTCCCACAATCTGATCAGTAAGTCAGACATCTTCAGTGCACCACCGGAGTAATGTTTTCAACAAGTCGTGCCAGGATGTCGGCCTGGTGGACATAGCCGATAAAGTGCCCGTCGCTGTCGTTGCAAAGTGCCCAGTCCTGGCCGCGACCCAGCAATTGCGAAAGCACCTGGCGCAGGTCATCTCCTGGCTTGACGATCAGGTGCGATTGCGAAAAAACAGCGCTGTTGCCGCCAACGATCTGCATGTGTTCCCGTGGCGGAACCTTGCTGGCCACGTCAGCCGCACGCAGCAGACGCAGGCGCTTCATGATCCGGTCGCCACCCATGAAGTTCGCCACGAACTCACTGTTGGGCCGGGCCAGCAGATCATCCGAGCTGCCGAACTGCTGGATTTTTCCGTTATGGAACAGGGCGACGCAGTCCGCCATCTTCACCGCTTCATCGATGTCGTGACTGACAAACAGGACAGTCTTGTTGACGAGGCGCTGGATGCGCATGAATTCGTCCTGGATCACTTCCCGGTTGATCGGGTCGATCGCGCCAAAGGGCTCGTCCATCAGCATCACGGGCGGATCCGCTGCCAGGGCCCGGGCCACGCCTACGCGTTGCTGTTGACCACCGGAAAGTTCACACGGATAGCGCTTGAGAAATTTCGACGGATCCAGCGCGACCACTTCCAGCAACTCCGCGGCGCGCTTTCGGCTTTTGGTTTTGTCCCATCCCAACAGATTGGGAACGACGCAGATGTTTTCCTCAACGGTCATGTTCGGGAACAGGCCGACTTGCTGGATCACATAGCCGATGGAGCGCTTGAGGGTGACGCTGTCCAGTTCGGACGTGTCGCGACCGCCGATTCTGATCGTGCCGGAGGTCGGCGTGATCAGTCGGTTGATCATTTTCAGCGTCGTGGTTTTACCGCAGCCCGACGGCCCAAGCAGTACGCAGATCTGCCCCTCTTCAACATTGAATGAGACATCTTCTACTGCAGTGATTGAGCCGAATTGCTTGTTCAGGTTTTCGATCTGGATCACGTCGTAGCTTCCTTCATTCGGCCGGTGGCCACTTTGTTCTTGTTCAAGCCTTTTGGCGTCAGCAGGCGCTGCAAGCCGTACAACGCGTAATCGGCCGCAATGGCGATGACACTGATGACGATCGCGCCGGCCAACAGCTGTCGGGTATCCGATTGCGCGATGCCGCGAATGATCAGGCTGCCCAGGCCGCCGGCGCCGATGTACGCCGCGATGGCCGCGATGCCGATGTTGATGACGGTCGCCATCCTCACGCCCGCCATGATCAGCGGGACCGCAATCGGCAGTTCAACCTTGCGCAATCGTTGCCCGGTCGACATGCCCATCCCGATCGCCGCTTCGCGCAAGGCCGGATCGATGTTGGAGATCGCAGTGGTGGTGTTGCGGATGATGGGTAATTGGGAGTAGAGAAACAGCGCAATGACCGCCGGCACGACGCCGATCCCGTAGCCGATCAGCGACAGGGCCGGAATCATCAGCCCGAACAGCGCGGCAGAGGGAATGGTCATCAGGACCGCGGCGAAGGCCAGGACCCAGCGCCGCGTTCTGGGGTGCTGGGAGATCGCGATCCCGACAGGCACGCCCGTCAGAATCGCCAAACCCACCGCAACCGTCACGATGAGCAGGTGCTGCCCGAGTAGCAGACTGATCAGCCCGCCGTTTTCCAGAATGAAACTCAAGGTTTCCATGGTTGTTATGCCTTCTGTACGTCATTGTTGTTTTTATCGGTCGCGCATCTGGAATTGAACGCCGGATCTGTAGGAAACATTACCGCGCTACCGTAGGCACTCTGAGCTTCGAGTTCGACGATTTCTATCAAAAAAACGACGTCACGCGGCAAGCCAACTCGCAATGCAAGGCGCAGGGTCGATTGAGGACGCAAGTATGCGGGATCGCCATATGACCCAGGCTTGCCAGAGCGCACCGCCTGTCGGGCCGAGTCATTAGCTTGCTATGGGATTTTGCAGAGAGGATTGGTTCAGGGGTTTTTCAGGGGATTGGCGTTTGTTGACCCATGCACTCGGTGACTGAAATCAGGAGTGAGCATCATCAAATTTCCGCCGCTCTTCACCGGGCGTACATCCCCAGATACGACGGTAAGCAGCACCCAGATGTGACGCTGAGACGAACCCACAGCTGTAAGCGATGGACGCAATGGGCTGGGTGCTCTCACGCAGCAACCGGCGTGCTTCGTTCAACCTGAGCTCCAGGTAGAATTTCTTCGGCGTCATGCCGAAGTGCTGATGCCACAGCCGTTCGAGTTGACGGTGGGACAGATTGCAACGGTCGGCGATCTCTTCGATGCCGACGATGTTCTCCAGATTGTTCTCCATGAAGGCGATGGCGGCTGTCAGCCTGCGATCGTGAATGCCGAACCGCCACTGGATCGACATCCGCTGATGCTCTTCCGGCGCGCGTATCCTGGCGTGCAGAAATTGCTCGGCGATGCTCGCCGCGAGCTGGTTACCGAAATCAAGCGCGACTTGTGCCAGCATGAGGTCGATGGCCGCCGTTCCCCCGGCACACGTCCAGCGGTTGCCATGGTTGACGTACAGCTCCCTGGTGACTTCGATCGTGGGGAATTCCTCCGAAAACTGGCCGATGGACTCCCAGTGCAAGGTGCAACGCTTGCCTTCCAGTAAGCCTGCGCGTGCGAGGATGAACGTACCGGTGCTCAGTGCGCCGACGGTGATCCCGCGGGACGCTGCGCGCTGCAGGAAGCGCAGCATTTTGGGTGGTTTCTGATGCTCGATGTCCAGGCTCGCCAGGACAAACACGCGATCCAGTTCCGGCGCCTGATCAATCGGCACGGTCTGGATTTCGATACCGCTGCTGGAACTGACCGGTCCGCCCGACTCCGTGAGCAGGGTCCACTCATAAAGCGTTTTGCCGGACAGTCGATTGGCCGCGCGCAAAGGCTCGCTGGCACCCGCCAGGGCCATCATGGAGAACTGAGGGAGAATCAGCAGCCCGATTCGCTTGGTTGTGTGGCTATTCACAGACGTCGCTGACTCACTGGGGGCTGTCATCGCCAGATCCTTTCATGGGGGCAGCCGTTCAAGTGAACAGCCTGGGCCACCCGAGGAAGTGGCTTTGCACCCGCCATGTTAGGGGTTGGGCACGCATTCAGCCAGATTCAATCGTTGAGACAGCGAACCAGCCCTGCCGAAGCGTTACGACAGATCAGAACGACGGAAGCAATACACCCCGCGATGCTGGAAATCGCTGCGAGAGCTCGACGCCCGAGGTCTCGCAGGAGAATGGCGAGCGGATCAGCCGCGCGCGCGGATGGCTTCGTCGATGCTCTGGATCATCGACTTGAACACAGGGCTGTCGACCTGATTCTGCTGGCCATGTTGCATGTGCGAAATGATCAGCGCATTCGGGCCGGCATCGCCGGGATAATTCTGGTGCAGACGCACAGACTCCGACGGCATGTGCAAGGTGTTGTCAGCGCCATGGATGATCAGCGCTGGCGGGAAGCCTTTTGCACCTTCGATGGACTGCTCCGGGTCATACGCCACATAGGACTTGTAGGACTTCGCCGTCACGTAAGTGCAGCCCGGCCAACGGTCCGCGCCGCCCGCTTCGGTGTAGCCGCCCAGTTGCTGATCGACATAAGCCTGGGTCTCAGGATCCAGCGGGTAGTAACCGAGACGGGTCCCATCAGTGCCGGTGTCGAATGGAGGGATCGGCGCGTCATCCGCGAGTTGCTGGATGGCTGCGTCAGCCGCAGCCTGATCAGCGCGCAAGGCTTGCAGTTTGCGGATGTTGGTATAGCTCATCGGCACCCAGAAGCGGATCTGTTCACCGCCGGCCGCAGCCAGCTCAGCCACTGCACCGAGGCTTGCCACCGAGCCCATCGCCCACGATGCGACCACCGGCATCTCACCGAAATTCTCGCGCGCCCATTCAACGGCACCGAGCACTTCATCTTTCTGGTCTTCGAGGATGACGCTGGTGATGACCTTGTCACCAGCCTCGAGGGTGTTACGGATGTGCTTGTTGGAAAAAAAGCCTGCCACGTCGTAGGTCATGACGCGATAACCCAGGCCTGCCAGGGCGCGACCGAACAGTTGGCCGTACATCGTGACCCCGCCGGTGAAGCCGGAGTTGAAGATGACCGGTGGCAGTTTTTGCAACGCAGCGTCGAGTTGTTCTGGCTGAAAAACCGTGCCTTTGAGGCTCAGGGTTTCATCGCCATACTTGACGGTGAAGTTGATGTCTTTTGTTGTAATGTTCGTCATTGCTGGTTATCTCGAAGTGGGAGCGTGGGCGTAGATCAACTTACCAATTGGCCAAATGCTCCTCGCAGAAGCTGGCCAACAGGAGTTCGGGTTTCTTTGGAAACATGCAGTGCAACGGCATCAACAAAGTTGAAAGCCTTGCCCAGATTAAAGAGGTCGGAGTACGGAATTCCCTTGTTGTCAGTTCCAACATGAGGTGCATCCGTTGCTTCCAGAAGAATCTTGTCCGCGCCGACGGCGCAAACAATTTGCGTCACGAAACGAGCTGATTCCTCGGGATGGACGCAAGTGCGATAGCCAGGGCCCTTGAACCACACGTTGCCTCGTTCTCTGGCCTCAGTGAGTAGCGCGATGTAAGCCGGCTCAGTGATGTCACGCTCGCTGTGGCATGTGCCCAGGTGATCGATAATGACCCGCACATCACGAGGGATCTGGCGCAATACGCGCAGATTCGTCTCGGCTTCTTTCGCGTAAATGTGCAGGTGCTGGCGCGGTTGCAAGCGACCATAAAACGCAGCCCACTGCCCATCGCTGAATTGCGTATCGGAAACCGTTTCAGGCCTTGCATCGTGCAGAACGATCCGTGCGCCAACCACCTGCGGGTGCGAGAGGCGTTCCTGGGTGGCGTAAGCAGGTTCTGCCTTGATCGTCCCCACCAATTTGACGTCCCCATAGCGCAGAGGGTTGGCCGCCTGGAGATTCTTGAGTTCGTCAAATGAAGCAAATACGTTTTCTGAATCCGGCAGAATGCTCAAATGGACGTTATTGAGGAGCGTCGGAGCAATTCCGGCATCGATCAATGTATCCAGATAAGCAGTCAGCGGATGCGGCTCAGGTAATGCATAGGGCAGCGAACCGGCCACTCGGCGCAGGTCTTGCGATGTATAAAAATGAACGTGACTGTCTATTCTTTTGATCAGCGGCAGCATGATTATTGTTTCCTGCTTTTGTGCGAAAACAATAATCGTCGTCAGTGCTTCGTCGCTCCCGCCAACTCGACGTGTAGTATCAAAATTTCGCCATGCGCGATTTTGCGGGCAAGGAGGCGTTGGCAATCAGTGCATGGATGTGAAGAGGCGAACTGACCCTTGGGGTTCTATGTCGCAACGCTGGCAGGACTCTAGAGTCGTGAAAATGAAACCCGGAGCGGTCGATGGGTAGGCGGTCTGTCAGATGGATGGCGAAAAATTGATGTATTTCGACCACTGGTGATGCAGTCAGGGCCCGGCCTCCGGGCCCTGATGCTCAAGCCTGTTTCAAGGCGCCATCGAACGCAGGCGTCAGCCCCGACAACTCCAGCTTGCGGACAAAGTCGCCGAGACGCTGCTGCTTGTAGGCATCCACGTCGATGTCACGGTAGTCGTAGAAACCCTGGCCATCGCGCAAGCCATTGCGGCCGTTTTGCATGTTGTCGGCGATCACCTGCGGCGATTCGAAACGCGGTGACAGCGCGCCACTCAAGTAGCGCGAGGCGTAGTACAAAATATCGCCGCCGCCCCAGTCGATGAACTCAAGCAGGCCCAGCACCGAGAAGCGCAAACCAAAGCCGACGCGTACCGCCGTGTCGATATCTTCTGCGCTGGCCACGCCCTCTTCCACCATCCGTGCCGCTTCGTTCATGACCAATGCCTGGATGCGCGGCACGATGTAGCCAGCCACCGGATTGCACACCACGGGCACCTTGCCGATGCGCTTGAGCAGTTGCAGCAGCCGCTCGACCACCTGCGGGCAGGTCGCTTCGGTGCGGCTGACTTCCACCAGCGGCATCAGGTACGCGGGATTGAGCCAGTGCGCATTCACGAAGCGCGCAGGCGTACTGACCATTTCGCTCAACTCGGTGACCAGGAAAGTCGAGGTGGTGGACGCGATGATCGTCGACGCCGGGACATGCTCGCTGACCCAGGCGAAGGTCTCCTGCTTGACCCCGATGACCTCCGGCACTGCTTCGAACACCAGGTCGCACAGACGCAATGCCTCTGCGGCCTGGGACCGGAATTGCAGCGTCAACCGGGATATCGCTATGTCCGCCTGTTCCAGCTCAAGCACGCCAAGGCGTACCAGCATCTGCAATTCGCTGCGGATGTTGTTGCGCACACGCTCGAAGTAGCCGTGCCGCTCATCCTCGGCGCGATCCTTGATATCGATGAGGGTGACGGGCAGGCCGGCATGGATGAATGCCAGGGCAATGCCCTCGCCCATCCGGCCGGCACCGACCACGCTGACGTGAGGCAGCGCGGCGTTCATCAGTTGTAGCCCTTGGTCAAAAGTTCGGTCATCTGCGCCCGACTCAGCGTGGCCAGACCGAGGTTTTCCAGGGTGCGGCCTTCAGCGTAGAGGTCACGACAGGCGACGACCGAGGCAATGCTCAGCAGGCCCTGCGCCACCGGGGTCGGCACACCGGCCCAGCGGCCGACGGACACCAGGAAGGACAGGCCCAGGCGGGTGTCTTCGAGCATGTAGCGATGCTTCTGCAGGTCGATGTCTTCGCGCCAGTCGCCGCTGTCGGTCAGCTTGCCATGGGCACCGCGACCGTACATCCATTCGTCGCCTTCGCTGGTGTTGTAGTGGTCGGCCAGCGGGAAATGCGGCGCGCCGTAGGTCAGCGCTTCACGCACGGCCATGCGTTCGGCATCGAGCTGGTTGGTCACGCGACGAATCGACGGTTGGGTGCCTTCGTTGTGAATGTCCCAGGCCTCGAAATGCTCCAGAGGCCCCGCGTTCATCATGATCAGCGGCGGGTGGATGATGGGGCCTGCGTTCATCAGTGCCCCGCTCAGGGCGTCTTCAATCGGCTCGACGCTCGGGTAGGCTTCACGCAGTACCGCAAAAGCATGTCCGGACAGGTTGCTGGGGAATACGCCGGTCGGCAGGCGCGTGGCGTAGCCGCTGATCACCAGGTCGCTGGCGCCGTGCTTGCGTACCAGGTACGGCAGCGTACCGGTTTCAGCGAAGGCGACTTTGCTGTGGTTGCCCGCATCGGCCATGGCCTTGGCGAACACGAAACTGCCGAAGGTGCCCGGCGGCAGGAACACTACCTGACCGTCGTGCAGGTGCGGCGCGACGTGTCTGGCCAGGTCTTCGTGGGAGGTCGAAGGCAGTGGAATGATCACCAGTTGCGCGTCGCCCAACGCTTCGGCGAGGTCGTCGGTTAGCGACAGCTTGTCGCCCGGCTGGTCGCCTTGTTTACAGACAGACAACTGGCGAGTGCCCTGATAGTCCTTGATGGTCAGGCTGCCGATGGCCAGCAGCTCTTTGAGCGCGGCGCAGTCTCGACGCCACAGGCGGGTCTGGTGCCCCTTTTCAGCCATTTCGACAGCAGCGGCGTAACAGCCGTGACCACCACCCAGCACGGTAATATTCATGCAGATACTCCTTTTTGTTTGAGACTCGATGCTATCGAGCCGCACCGCCACAGACTCATCCGATTGCGCAGCCGAATGACGGATTGCGCAGGAGTCTCAATGCTTCTGCCGTCGCAAAGTGTCCGACGGCAGGCAGCCATAGCGTTGTCGATAGGCGCTGGAGAAATGCCCGAAGCTGTTGATGCCATGACGCAACAGGATATCGGTGACGGTTTCGCCGGCCCTGCCCTGCTTGAGCGACTCGTGGATCACCCAGGCGCCGGTCGCGGATGTACTCGACCGGCGCCTGCTGGAGGAACTGGTTGAAGCCGTTCTGCAGGGTACGCACCGAGACGCCACACAGCTCGCTCAAGGTCGTCAGGCTGATGGGTTCGTCGAGGTGTTCCTCGATGTAGTCACGGGCCTTTTTCACATGGTGCGGCAGCGGCGCGCGCGAATCGATCAACAGATCCGCCGAGTAGTTGTGCGGCAACTGAGTGAGCAGCAATTGCATCAGGTATTCGGACAGGCCGCTGGCGAGACGCGAACCGTCCACGCCGCTGCCGTACAGCCGGCAAATGTAGTCCAGGGTGTGATAGAGGCTGACGACGCCGGCGCCCAGGTGGTCGACACTGACATCAAAGATCACCGACTGCCGCAGGCTGCGGCCGAGCAGGCGTTGCAGTTGCGTCTCCAGGGCATCACGGTCGACGCGCAGGATCAGGTTGCGGCACTCGCCATCGGTGACGATGCGGCTTTGCGCGAACGGTGAGGAAACACTCAGGTAGCCCGACTGCATCGCCGCGCTGCGCCGCCCGTGGGCCACTTCGCAATGCCCCTGCAAGGTAATGCGAAACAGGTACTGATCGGCAATGTCGCCGATGGTGATCTCCACCGGCGCGCCATAGCGCAGGTCGAGCAGCGCCGAATCACCGAAGAATACGCCGTTGAGCCGGGTGTAGATCGGCTCGTCACGCAGCACGTTGAAGCTGTGCGGGCACAGGTATTGGCTGACCTTGTCCTTGATCTCGCGGTAATCGGCCGAGCTGAGCAGGCTATGCCGTTCCAACAGGTGTACATCATTCAACATCAAGGATTCTCCTGACCTGGAGCACCTCGGCCCCGTTCCCTTTAACAGGAGCGAGGCCGGGGCGCCGATCGTGGACTATGACCAATCAAGCCCGGGTCGGGTGCTCACGGGCATAGCTTTCGCGGAAATGACGGCAACCACGCCATAGCAGCAGCACGGTCAATGCCGACGCGCCGGCAATCACCAGCGACATCGAAGAACCGACTGCTGCGGGCGATCCGAAGTAGCGGTCGGTCAACAGCGCCACCAGCGTGGTGCCCAGGCCCAGGCCCAGCAGATTGCTGATCAGCAGGAACACGGCCGAGACCTGTGCGCGCACCTGGTTCGGCGCAAGGATCTGCATCGCCGCCGTGGACGCCGGCATCGGGAACGAAGCGAAGAACATCGCTGGCACCAACAACGTCACCGACAGCCACAGTTGATCGACTTGAGGGAACAGCACGGCCGGCACCGCCATGCCGAGGGCACCGATGACGCCAGTGCGCATGGCAGCGTCCTGATGACCTTTCTTGGCCAGATAATCGGTGAGCCATCCACCGAACAGCACCCCGGCGGTATTGGCCACCAACAGCACGGTGCCGAGCATGTAGCCCGCCTCCATTGGCGACAGGCCAAACTTGCGGATGTACAGCGCCGGGCTCCAGCTCATCAAGCAGAACAGGGCCATGGCGTAGAACGAAAAGCCCAGGTAATGGCAAGTGAAGGTGGCTCGGTGGCGGCCGAGGAAGCGCAAGCCATCGCTCATCGCGACCTTCTTCGCCCGACCCTGCGCATCGACCTGCAAGCCTTTGCGCGCCGGGTCGCGCACGGTGAGCCAGATCAACAGGCCAACCACGATACCGGGCAGGCCGACAATGAAGAACGCCAGCTGCCAGGCCTTCATCGCACCGAGAAAGGCGACCTCGATAGTGTTCATGTCCTTGAGCATCGCGATCACATAGCCACCCACCAGGAAGGCCAGGCCACCACCGACGAACGAGCCGATCGAGTAGATGCCCACTGCGCGGCCGAGTTTCTCCTTGGGGAACATGTCGCTGAACATCGAGTAGGCCGAGGGCGACAGGGCCGCTTCGCCGACGCCGACGCCAATGCGGGCGAGGAACATGTGCAGGAAGTTCTTGCTCATGCCGCAGGCAGCCGTCGCCAGGCTCCAGAACACGACGCCGACGGCGATGATCTTCGGTCGGGAGAAGCGGTCGGCCAGGTAGGCGATGGGCATGCCCATGAACGCGTAGAACAACGAAAAGGCCAGCCCGTGCAGCAAGCTGAACTGGGTGTCGCTGATCTGCAGGTCGGCTTTGATCGGCTCGATCATCAGCGCCAGGATCTGCCGATCCACAAATGAAAAGATGTAGGCGATCATGCACAGGCCGACCACGTACCACTCGTAAATGTAGGTTTTCTTCTTCTGCTGCAGGACCGCGTTATCGACCTGGATATTCACTAGTGTTTGCTCCTCTTGGAATCCGCTCATGCGCGCAGCGCGCCGGGTGACGGTGCACAGCACACCGACTGGGAAGTTGCGGGGCAGATGTAAAGGACAAAGGGTTCGAACATGGTCAGGCCTCTTATTGTTATGGGGTCAAATCCCGGGTGGACTGGGCTTACCAGAACTTCCAGGTGTAGGTCGTGGCGACACGGAATTCGTTGTAGTCGTAGCCGTACTTCTGTTTCACGTCGATGTTGCGCAGGTCCAGCCCCAGGCCTTGCAGCGCCCCGCTCTGCACCACGTAGCTGAGCCCCAGAAAGCGTTCGCTTTCCTGGTTGTCGCTCAGGTTGTTGCCACGGTCCCAGTTGGTACCCTTGATGTAGCGGGTGTAGAGCTTCAGCCCCGGCACGCCCATCCCGGCAAAGTCATAGCTGTAGCGCGCCCCCCAGGACTTTTCATCCGGGCGGACAAACCCCAGGGACGACCAGTGAACCAGATAAGGTTGTGGGATATAACCGTTCATCGTCGGGAACACGCTGTCACCGAGCATGCGCTGGTAACTGAGGCCAAACATGTGTGCGCCCTTGAGCAAGGTGAACAAGGCACCGTAGGAACGGTTGTCGATTTCACCGTTCAACGCATTGCCATCTTCATTGTTGTTGAAGTAGCGCAAATCGGTTTTAAGTTTGTAGCCATTACCCAGATCAGCCATATGCATCAGGCCAAAATAGTGCTGCTGATAAATATCGTGCAACACGCCATAGAAATAACTGGCTTGCAGGTTCTTGGTGATGTCGTAAGTTGCGCCGCCAAAGTCAAGGCCGTCACTGTCGAGATTATCGGTGGAGCCAAATTTGTACAGTTTCTCGTGGTTGGAAGATTCCCGTGTCGCAGCAGACCAGAAACGGCCGCCGGTCATCGTCAACCCATCGACTTCCTTGGACTCGACCACGGCTCCTTGGTAGATGGTATCCAGTTGCCGACTGGGGTCATCGAATGCCACCGGCAGTTGTGGGCGAAGGTCACCGACCTTCAACTCGGTCTTGCTGTAGCGCATCTTCAAGGTTGCACCGGCGCGACTGTAGTCATCGGCCGTCTGCTGGTCACGGACGCTGTACGGCAGCGAACCGTCGTTGCCCGACGAATCCAGGCGCACGGCGTATTGCGCATCCACATCAAGGCCGATTGCCAAGGCTGTGTCGGTGTAACCGGAAGTAAACTGCGCATCGAAACCCTGAGACCAACTATGCACTTCAGAAACCGGCGCATTGTTATTGGTGTAGTTACGGTGCAAGTAGAAGTTACGCGTGTCCACTTTGAAGTGACTGTCATCAATAACATCGGCATAGGCTGCCAATGGCGAACAGATCATTCCCAACACGCCGGCAATACCGAGCCCACGGCAAGATTGTTTTACCTGATACATCTAACTTCTCCACATCTGTATGTGCTGGGCACTGTATTTATAGGAGCAGATTCGAACTAAAAACTAAAAATGCCGGCAGCCGAACCCCGAGCCTTCTTGCGCAGGAAGGCGGATTGCATCAGGGATATAAAGAACGGTGGGTTCGAGCATTGTCAGGCCTATTGTTGTTATGGGGTAAAACGCCAGGCGGGCTCAATGGAACAGTCCGCCAAGACGACGCGCCTCTTGTCTACCCAAGGTAAGTCAGCAGGCGCCGCGCCGATATCGAGATGAACAGCATCCGTTGGGGGGAAATCTTCAACCCGGCTAAAGGTTTCCCTTAGTCGACTCAAAAGCGCAGGGCACACAGTGGGAGACGGCAAGCCTGTATTGCATAAGCCTTCCTTTAACGAGGTCTTGTTGTTGGATGGGCCCTAAACTAGCGATTGCACTGCTTGCCAACCTCCCCGATTGCGCAGGCGATTCTCCAATAGCGCAGCCTGATGCAGACCGCCTGAGCACTGCCGCTGCCGTGCAAGCAGCGTATCGTCAGGGCACAAGCCAACCGCAGCCTGGCGCCCTGACGATCCCGTCAGGCAGCGGCATGAATTACACAGGACAGAATGAGAGCTTGCGGGAACACCCGGGCGGGGTGCTGGTGACATGGGGGTATGGGATATGGGGCGAAAGAGTCCTGCAGAAAGAAAATGCAATCTTTCTCACCCAAGTCGAGAATCTGATCGTTGGTGATCCTCGAAAGCCTGAGTCTCCGGGCTGGCGTAAACAGGCAGCAATCGGCTGGAGCAGACATTCATGATGACCGGGATCAACTGCTGAAACAGACGCTGATCACGGAGGTCTTCATGTCTCTTATTCTGCGAACAAACAAGGCCGCCAGTGCGGCCTTGCCAATTCCTTACATCTCAACCTGTGTACCCAGTTCTATCACCCGATTCAACGGCAACTTGAAGTACTTCAGGTTGCTGTTGGCGTTCTTGAGTAAAAAGGCGAACAGGCTTTCTCGCCAACGGGCCATACCGATGCGCTTGGTCGGGATCACCGTTTCCCGGCTGAGGAAATAGGTGGTGCGCATCGGACTGAAGTCAAGTTCAGTCAAGTGACAGAGACTCAACGCCAAGGGGACATCAGGCTCCTCGATAAAACCAAAGTGCAGACTGACCCGGAAGAACCCTTCGCCATACGCTTCAACCTCAAACCGTCGATCAGCACTCACACGAGGGCTGTCTTCAGACACCACAGTGAGCAACACCACTTGCTCATGCAAAACCTGGTTATGCAGCAGGTTGTGCAGCAGCGCATGCGGAACGGCATCGGCCCTGGCCGTTAGAAACACTGCCGTGCCTTGTACGCGATGAGGAGGTTGCGTACGGATGCTACCGATGAATAGCGGTAGAGGCAGCGCGGTTTCATCCAGCCGTTCAACAATGATCTTGCGGCCCCGTTTCCAGGTGGTCATCAAAATGAACAGGCCAATACCTGCAATCACCGGGAACGCACCGCCCTGGAAAATCTTCGGCGCGTTGGCCGCGAAGTACAGGCCATCGACCAGCAAAAATCCCAGCAACATTGGAATGGCCAACCAGCGTGGTGTTTTCCATAGGAGCAGGACCACCGCCGAGGACAAAATTGTTGTGATCAACATGGTGCCCGTCACCGCGACACCATAGGCTGCGGCCAACGCACTGGACGACTCGAAACCGATGACCAGCAGAACAACACCGACCATCAATGCCCAGTTAACCGTGCCAATGTAAATCTGTCCCTGCTCCTGACTGGAGGTGTGCTGGATGAACATGCGGGGGACATACCCAAGCTGGATGGCCTGGTGAGTCAGGGAAAATGCGCCGGAGATCACGGCTTGAGAAGCGATGATGGTCGCCAGTGTGGAGAGTGCGACCATCGGCAGCAAGGCCCAGCCCGGCGCGAGCAAATAAAACGGATTGCGCACCGCCTCCGGATTCTCGAGGATCAAGGCACCTTGGCCAAAATAATTGAGTACCAGTCCTGGCAATACCAAAATGAACCACGCGCGGGCAATGGGCTTGCGACCGAAGTGCCCCATGTCGGCATACAGTGCTTCGGCGCCCGTCAGCGCGAGTACCACTGCACCAAGAATGGCCACACCGATTCCCGGATGAGCGATAAAAAAATGCGCTCCCCAGTATGGATTGAGCGCTTGCAGCACTTCCGGCCGCTGCAAAATCCCGTAGATCCCCAGCGCACCCAGCACGACAAACCACAGCACCATCACTGGGCCGAACAGGATACCGATGCGAGCCGTGCCGTGTTTCTGTATCAAGAACAGCGCCACCAGCACGATCACTGACAAGGGCACAACCCAGTGCCCGATTCCGTCAAACGCCAGCTGTAGCCCTTCAACCGCAGAGAGCACCGAAATAGCCGGGGTAATCATGCTGTCCCCGTAAAAAAGTGCCGCACCGAAGAGGCCAAGCAGAACGAGTATTTTACTCATGTGCGGATAAGGTGTGGCCGCGCGGCGGGCTAACGCCGTCAACGCCATGATGCCGCCTTCACCCTGGTTGTTGGCACGCAGGATGAACAGCACATACTTGATCGAAACGACCCAAATCAGTGACCAGAAGACCAACGACAGAATACCCAGCACGCCGTCGTGGTTGGCCTGAACGCCGTAGTGGCCAGAAAATACTTCTTTCAGCGTGTAGAGGGGGCTGGTGCCGATGTCCCCGTAAACCACACCGACCGCTGCGACGAGCAAGCCCAGTCCTGACGTTTTGGATTGCGGGTTTTCATGTGCTCCGATTGCTGCTTCACTCAAGGGTCGCTTCTCTCGAATTACGGGGAGGAAGTGCATGCCATCCTTGGGCAAAACGATATGCCCAGGCCACTGAGGCCTCAAGGCGCATGGACGTTCTAGAAATTCGCGGCCAGTATCTTTGAGGGCGGAAACAGCAGTCGTAAAGAAAGCGTAAAAAATTTACGGCAGATATTCGAAACATCAGATCTGGCGGCTTGGGTCTGTTCGACATTTTGCCTGTCTGGACTGACCGCCATGGGTCGGCTTCAGCCGGTCGTGGAAGGCAGAAATCGGCCAAAAGCAGCCGGTGACGATTGGCAAAGTGGGGCCAACAACCGTCTCTTACCCTTGAGTATTTTTTGCCGGGGGCGATCATGAAGCGATTCATCGAAGGTGACGGTACCTGCAAATCGACCGGCACATTCTCGAATGGGTTATTGCCGACAACTCACCAACTACCGCGAAAGCATTCGCGGCAGTTGGTGCTGATTGACAGGCGGAACTGCATCACGCCCATAGGGATAGTTGCCTATCGATTAAAGGTGGAAGGCTTGTGCAAATGGACTCCATTAAAAATGGAGTTCTGTCGATTAGTACCGATAGGTAGCCTGCACTGAAACTCCATTCGCACTATTGTCATATTTGGCACTGTATTCCGGTTGAAGACCGGAGGTGTTCGACTGCGTTACTGATACTTTGGAATCCCAGAGATAACCATAAGCAAAGTCTATCGTCAGATCGGCATCCGGCGAATAAGCACCGCCCAGGGTCACGGCCTGGCGATTCCCAACCGGAACGCGCACGCTGCGATCGGCATTCCTGATAGGCGACGGATCATAAGCGTAGCCTGCGCGCAGCAGCCATTGTTGGTTCAATTGATAGGACGCGCCAATTGCGGTGGCCCAAGTGTCACGCCAGTTCATTTCTTCGGTCACACGTCCCAGGCCAGCCGCCTGGCCCAAGGGGGAAAGACCGCTGTTGACTGCCTCGACCTTCTTGATCCGGCTCCAACGTTTCCAGGTGGTCCCCAGGTATCCCGTCCAGCGACTATTGAAATGATGGGTGATGGACGTGTCCACTGATTCGGGCATAGTGAGGTCTATCTTGTTGTCATACTTTCCGTCCAGCGGGATAACGCTCGGGGAGCCGGAAACCTCAGTATGCCCTTCGAGTTCATAGTCCACCTTCGAGTGATAGTTAATCCCCCAACGGGTAGCCTCAGTAAAGTCAACCAAGATGCCGACGTTGTAGCCAAGTGCCGTGTCATCGCCTTTGATGGTAACCAGAGTGTCCTCGCCGTTGTTCAGGGCGCCGGTGGCCAGGTAATTCTGAAGCTTTGCATTGAAACGGTTTATGGTCGGTCCGCCACCAATGGACACGTAATCATTGATCCGATAGGCAATGGTGGGCTGCAGGGTTATTTCCTTTGTCGTGCTATAGGAACCATGGTAGCGCCCCTGAAAAGAGCCCTCGTAATCATTGATCAGGCCACTCGGAGCATAGAGGCCCAGACCAATCGAAAGACGATCATCAAGCGGCGTCGACATATAGGCGAAGGGCACCCCCCCCAAAGGTACCGAGTCCCCCTTATTTGTTCCTGAGGCACTGCTCTGCGCATCACTAATGTCGTCGCTCACCGAGATGACCGCGACTCCGCCGGAAATCTCACTACGCTTCAACTTGGTCAGGCCCGCTGGATTTCCAAAGATGGTGCTGGCGTCCAACGCCGAAGACGACCTTCCCGCATAAGCAGTTCCCGCACTGCTTGCACTCTGCTCATTAAGGGCAATGCCATTGGCGCCCGCGGTTGTTGAGGCGGTGAGTATTGCAATGGCGCCAGTAAACTTGATCCAGGCAGCACTTGCTCGCGGAGCGGAGAAATAAGGAATCGCACGGCCATTCAGTTTCATTTTCCACCTCTTTATTATTTTTTTGATTGCACGCAGGCAAGGCTTCGCCTTCCTGCGCACTTGTCAGTGCCAGTTGAAGTTGACCGAAGTTGTGCAAAGGCCCTGGCGGAACAGCACCACGGCATGTTTGTTGGGCTTACGGCGGCAAATTCTGGCTCATTTGAGCCATTCCACTTGAAAGCTGTAGCGACCCAGAAGGCGGGCCAGGTTTTCCTCATCGGCCCCGGCCCGTATGCATGCGACTAGCCCACGACGACCATCCTGCACCACGTCTACCGCAATCTCCTGCAGACACAGGTGCTCCACTTCCTGCTGGACTACCCTGGCAATCTCGCGCTGCTGCAAGGCGGGCTTGAATATCTTGCCCACGGCAGTCAGAGGCAGCGCTTCGAGGATTTCAATGCGCTTGGGAACGGCTGCCCGCTCGCTGATGTGGAGTTGAGCGAACGACTCAAGTTCTTCAGCGTTGCAGGTGTGCCCGGGGCGCAGTTGAACGTAGGCGACCGGCACCTCGCCCGAATAGGCGTCGGGGCTGCCGATCGCAGCGGCCAGGGCAACGGCGGGATGCGCCTGCAGCGCCTCCTCGATTTGCTTGGGATCGATATTGTGGCCGCCGCGGATGATCAATTCTTTCTTGCGTCCGGTCAGCCAGAAGTAACCCTGTGCATCCTGGCGACCCAAGTCGCCCGTATTCAGCCAGCACTGACCGTCGATATCGATCCAGAGGCCCTGGTTATGACGCTCCTCCAGATAGCCTTCGAAGAGATTCGGACCACTGATCGTGATGAGGCCGGTCTCATCCACATCAGCGTCGCGCAGGTACTCTCCAGAGTCATCGAGCAAGACCGCGCGCATATTCTGGTAGGCGATCCGTATCCCGATGGAGCCGATACGGCGCTCGCCATGGGGTGGATTGATTGAGGAGACGCAGGCGCCCTCAGTAAGACCGTAACCTTCAAGGATCTTTACCCCGGTCCGGCGCTCGAACTCGCGGAAAAGCTCAGCCGGCATGGGTGCGGCGCCACACATTGCAAAGCGAAGACTGGACAGGTCGCGGCCCTGCCATTCATTTTGCAGAAGTGCTGCATAGACAGTTGGCACGCCGGAGAAGAGGTTGATACCGAAGTGCTCGACCATCTCCCAGAATCGCGGGATCACTCCCTCGCCACGATACCCCTGAGGCGTCCCGAGGATCACATGGTCGCCTTGAGTCCAAGGCATCAGTCCAGTCACCAGTTGTCCGTTTACATGAAATAGCGGCAGGCCACAAAAGATAACCTGACCACCACTGCGTGGCTGCAAATGAGCGGACACAGCCCATGCATTGAATACTTCCGAACCATGGGTACGCGCGGCGATCTTGGGGAGCCCGGTGGTGCCGCCAGTACAGATGTAGGAGGAGCAGTCATCCTGGCGGATTTGTCGACCGCTTTTCAGGTGTGTGTGCGGCTGAGTACACATCAGCGATTGCCAATCGTGGATCGCGATATCGCTGTGTAAGTCTCGCTCCTTCAGTGCCACGGCCTTTAGAGCCCCACGCACAGGTTCGGCGACATAGGGCTCCATGCTGACCCAAACGACAGACCTGACCGTGGGTAGCTGATCCAGCTGCGAAGCCAGTTTGGGCCACAGATCACTGCCCGCAGTCGGCGCAAGCGTTACCACCACGGATACCTTCGCGGCATTCAGCAAGCCAGCCATCTGCCTGGCCTCGAGCAGAGGATTGATCGCCATGACGATGCCCGCCGCCTCCCCGCCCCATATAGTGAAATGGGTTTCCGGCAGGTTGGGCAGGATGAAGGCAAGCACCTCTCCCGGTTTTATGCCCAGGTCATGGAAGGCATTTGCCGCGCGGGTGATATCCGCGAAGAGCTGGGAGTAGTTCCACTCGTAGGTACGTTTGAAATCGGCGGCATCGGCGAAGAAGCTTAGCGCCGGTGCCTCAGGGAAGTACTCGGCCGCCTGTCGCAGCGCGTCATAAGTGCTGCAAGCCAGGCCTCGCTCCGACAAGGGGACTCGTTCGAGACTTTCGATGTCGTTCAGGGTCTGCACAACCATCAGGCTTCCCCCACGACTCGGTTGCGTTGCACTCCGAGGTCGACCACACCATCGGCGCTACGAATGCGCGCCTCGACCACGTCACCGGCCTTGAGGTATTGCGTCCGGCCTTCTTGCGCCTTGAGGAAAAGCTTCCACTTGGTGGCTTCTGGCAAAAGGGCTGCAATGCGCATTTTGCCAGGAGAAGGGATCGTTAGAGCGCAGCCGGCAGGAGTACCGGTGGCGATCAGGTCTCCAACGTCAAGATCTTGCAAGGCGGAGAGTTCGGTCAGGGTTTCAGCGGGGCCGTAAACCAGGTTGGCCGTGCTGTCGTTCTGTCGCACCTGGTCGTTGACCGTCAGCTTCAACTGCAGTGCCTTGAGGTAATGCATGTCCTTGGTATCCAGAAGGCAGAGGTACGGGCCGACTGGGCCGAAAGTGCGGTAGCTCTTGCCCTTGTAGAACTGCATCTGGGGAATCTGAATGTCACGCGCCGAGTAGTCATTGACAATGACGACGCCTGCAATGAACTCATGCAGATTGGCGTCGGTGACAGCAACAGCGCCGCTGATCGAGCGCTTCATCACAAGGCCCAGTTCGATCTCGTAGTCAAGGAAGCGCACGTGGCGCGGCTTGATCAGGTCGCTGTCAGCCGCTACCAGGCAACTCGTCGCCTTGGTGAAGATCATGTTGAATTTCTTCGCATCCGGGTCCATGCCCGACTCGATCATGTGCTGACGATAGTTGGCGCCCTGGCAGAGGAACTGCTGGTTACGGGTCACCGGCGACAGCAGCTTTACTTCGCCCTCCTCCAGCTCAGGGCCTTTCAGTTGAGCGAGGTCGTCGATACTGTTCTGGCGAATGAAGTCACCGGTGGTTTCGAAAGTACCTGGGACAACCGTGATACGGCCTTGGCGTAGCACGCCCCAATGGATACCGTTCTCGAATTCAAAACGGACTACGTGTACAGCAGACATTGAAGGCACTCCTGGAGCGGCGTTTGTCCCGAGCTCGGTGGCACGAGAACTGAGGTGTTGTTCTGTGGGTGGGCTGGCGATGCTGTAGATCAACGAACCGCCGACGATCAAAGCGCCGGCTTTGAGCACGTCTCGCCGGCCATACCGAGTAGATTTGCCCGACATGACGGCAGCTCTACCCGAACATCCGCATAAGCGTTATCAACTTGCGAATGGTTAAGTCCGGGCTGCTTCGCAGGTTACGGATCAGTGCTCGCAGATTGATCAAGCTCATCTTGGGTTTTGTGAAACTCTTGGGCATGCGCTGCCCCCACTGCGCCATTGCCTCGGGACTCACGGGATGTATGCCCGTAGGCTGCCTGGCCGTAAAAATATCCCCATCGCAGTAGTGCTCGTGCTTATCACCCCAAGGGTCTTGCCAGTAATCGAAGATCTGACTGCCCAGGATGTGCCGACCGATTCCCCATGAGTGCTCCCAACCCCGCTCTCGCAGGACCCGTTGCCCCATGCCCACCGCGTCTGCATCGACAACTTCATAGGCGCTATGGCTGTAGGTCGCCATGAACCCCTGCGCGATCGCGAGCGTATGGTGATCCGCGGGCGTTTCACCAAGATCAAGGCGCATGAAGGCGACTATGGGGGTGCCGTCGGGCAGTACCTGCACATCGCTGGGAATAAACCCGAAATGCTGGGTATACCAGGCACAGGTCGCTTGGTAGTCAGCCACCTCAATTACGATGTGACCAAGTTTGATTACTTCAGGCGGTGCAATCGGCGGACGCTGCGTGGCGTTGATTCGCGATTGCTCTTGCGCCAGATTCCAGGGAAGTGGGGCTCTGTGTGCCAGGGTTTTACTTGGAGTCTGGCCACAAACTGCTTCGACGGTAAACCCTGAAGGATCGGTCAGTCTGAGGTAATGCCCGCCGCCAGGATGTGTCGATGTCTCGATCGATGACGCACCTGGAATTTGCGTCAGCTTTTCCAGATCCTTGAGCGATTGGACTGCCAGCCCGAACCCGACAAAGCATGCATTTTCTGCACGCTGGACACGGTAACAATAGGGAGCCGGTTCAGTGCCGCGCAGATAGAGCGTTTCGGCGTTCTGATGACTGACGGCCAGGCCGAAGTCTGTCAGGAAATGCGCCGCCTCATTCAAGTCTGGCCTTTGAAAGATCAGGTGAGTCAGGCCTTGGGCTTTAACCGTCGGTTGCGGATGCCGGACAGGTTGTTGTGTTGCCAACTGGGGCATTTCATTTTTGTTATTCATTGTTCTTGTTTTCCAGTTTTCAGGGCAAAGCGATCCCCGAACCCCTGAAAATTCCAGGGGTGTTTTTTGTTGAGTCGGTTACAGCGCTCAGTCGAGAGGAGGAAGTGCCGGCAACTCTTTGGTTGCCAGCGCTCTAGCCTCCTCGAGAGGCACACCCAATGCCCGCAGCACTAGTTCCGCTGTGTCAGATCCCGATTCGCGCCACGTTCTGTGCCCTTCCAGAACCAGGAAAATCGAGCCCAGGACGCTGCTCGATATCAGCGTCAGTACTGAGAGCAATTGCTCCTGCGCAAACTGGTAGCGCCCATTGGAAAGCCCGCTCAGAAGATCCGTAGTCGCCTGGCTGCTAAACATTTCGCGCAACGAAGAATTGCTCATGGCGAACTTATGGATGAATGCTCCCCACTGTGAATCTTCGTGCGCTCGACGAATGAAGAACCGAATGCCATTGGCAAGGCGCTGAGCCGGATCGGAGAGGGAATTGAAGCTCTTGTTGACGCGCTCATGCATCTCCCTCGCGAGATGGCTGGCGACCGCCTCGAACAGGCTTTCCATGCTGTCGATGTTGCTATAGACCGTTCCGCGCGCCACGCCTGCCTCTTGCGCGAGGTCAAGGATGTTCACTTGGGAGGTGCCTCTCTCGGCGAACAGGCGAAAGGCAGCTTGATGAATGCGGCGCTGTGTTGGATTCAGGGATTCCACGGTTCTCTCTCCAGGATTACCTCATGGACCGATTGAACACTCGTGTTCATTTCTCGTCAACCATATTTTTAAGCATGTCGTTTTTTCTGCCTGAAAACCGGCCTTAAGCCAGGTCAATTAAAGTCCTACGCCATTGACACAATTGAACACGCATGTTCAGTTGTGTTGTATTTCAGGCTTGCCTTCTCGGCACATCAAGCCCTGCGCGGGCTGGCCAAATTCTCATCGGCTGAAGGACAGAACATGACCGGCTCAAAGCTCTTCAAACCGCTTCGATTACCTAACGGCACGGTGATTCCAAACCGAATCGCCAAGGCTGCCATGGAGGAGAACCTTGCCGATGAGGATCACGCTCCTGGGGAAGCACTGGTCAAGCTCTATCGGCGCTGGGCGGAGGGTGGGGCCGGTCTGATCATCACTGGCAACGTCATGGTTGATCGCCACGCCTTGACCGGACCCGCCGGCGTGGTGCTTGAGGACGATCGCAACCTGGGCAAATTCAGGCTGTGGGCCGATGCTTGCCGCTGTCGCGGAGCTCAGGCCTGGATGCAAATCAATCATCCTGGACGGCAGCTATTGGCTTCAATGGGGCAACCGGCAAGAGGCCCCTCCGCCGTTGCGGTCGATATCCCCGGCCTCTCAAAAGCTTTTGTGCCACCCAGGGCCTTGAATGAGCAGGAGATCGAGGAACTGATTGAGCGCTATACCCAAGCGGCGGTGTTGGCAGAACGTGCCGGATTCACCGGCGTGGAGATTCATGCAGCACATGGCTACCTGTTCAGCCAATTCCTTTCGCCCTTGACCAACCAGCGTAACGACTGCTGGGGTGGCAGCCTGGAAAATCGTGCGCAAATTCTCCTGCGAACCATCGATGCAATACGTCAGCGAGTAGCACCTATATTTTGCGTTGCTGTGAAGCTCAATTCCGCGGACTTTCAGCGCGGCGGTTTCGATGCTGAGGATGCGGCTCGCGTGGTGGAAATGCTTAATGCCAAGGCGGTCGACCTGGTCGAGTTGTCGGGTGGCAGCTACGAAAGCCCGGCGATGCAGGGGCAGACCCGCGATGGCAGCCGCTTGGCTCGAGAGGCGTATTTTCTCGAGTTCGCGGAGAAAATAGGAGAAATAGCGCACATGCCGCTGATGGTCACCGGCGGCGTGCGTAGAAAGGAGGTGGCGCAGCGAGTGGTGAGCGGTTCGGTGTCGATGGTGGGGCTTGCCACCGCGCTGGCAATCGAGCCGGCCCTGCCAAGCCAGTGGATGGCAGGTCAGGACACCGAAGTGGAGCCCATCGTCGTCCGCTGGAAGAACAAGGCGCTGGCATCGCTTGCAGTGGCGTCGGTGATCAAGAAGCAGCTCGGCTTGCTGAGTCAAGGGAAACGGACAAAACCCAGGACGTCGCCACTCATGGCATTGATCGGCAATCAGCTGAAGTCTCGTCGCCAGGCGAAGAACTATCGGCAATGGGTTGGCCGGGTTTAGCCGGCCAATGTAGGGGGCGTTCTCAATTAGTTTCCCCGCCGCGTTGTCGCCTTAAAGCGGGCCAGGCAAGGCGCAGGCCGCTGGGAATGGTTGCTCCCTTTCCAAGGCCTGCAACGCAGCCTGGCCCACTTTAAGGCACAACCCGAAGGGCCGGGCCTGCTGTTGTGCAGGGCTGCGTTGCTCGAAGCTTATTTGGAATGACCAAACCACGCTTCTCGCGCCTTGCCCTGCACAACAGCAGACCCGGCGCGGTGTGGAAACTAATTGAGAACGCCCCCTAGGGTAGCGGCTTACCGGCGATTCTCTTGGCTCTGGCAGGTGTTACGCCCAGAGCCTTGAGAATCATCTCGGCGACCCGCTGGTCGTGTTCCGCCACTACACGCCCTTCGACAACCGAGCGCATGGCTCCGGTTGTGCACGATACGACCATGTCCAGGGCGATCCCCTCGTCCTCATAAGCGAGAGTCCCCGCGCGCAGACCTTCACGCAGATCGCCCAGCACATGAGCAGCCAGGCGCGAGCGCATGGTCTGATCGGAATGGATGATGCGCAGCAGTGCGTTGGCCCATTGATGGTCGTACGCAGCCCGGCATACGAACATACGCACACCAATCGAAAGCCGCTGCGCACCGCAGTGCACGCCCGAACTCAGGGCGGAAATGGCATCGGAGAACTCACTCGCCATGGCGATGCCAACCGCCTCGAGTACTTCGTCGCGCGTTCGAAAATAGTTGTAGATGGTGCCGTTGGACACCGCGGCCTCCGAGGCGACATCGAGCAGTGCAATCTCCCCCACCTCCTTACGTGCGACAAGACGCAATGCCGCATCCACCAGGCCGCGACGGGTGCGTTCACGCTTCTTGTGCCCCCGAGTGAGAGGCTCTTGTTCAGTTGCTTCTGAAGGAAAAGTGGGGGAAGGCATCTTCAGGCTCTTAATCGAGGGGGCTCGTTAATGGTAATCGAAACGCTATCGGCTGTGGCGTCGGCGCTAGCCAACAGGCCCATACAGTCTCGAACGAGACTGCCTGCCTCTACGCCTGGGGCGTGGTGCATGATGATACGGTCGGGGCGAACCGCAACCAGCGTGCCTTTGGCAGCCAACGGCAGGATGCCATGGTTCAGGTCTTCGACGAAGTCGCAACCGCCACCGGAGCGCTGGCCGCAGGGTCCGATCTGCAAGAAGTGGCCGCCCATTTTGTCCCAGGAAACGACCTGAGCGGCGGTCAGCAGTGACATTGGGTCAACACCGAATCCAACCAGGGTCAGGTTGGCTCCAAGCGCATCGTCGCTCAGTTGGATCTGCTGTTGCATGTTGCGAACCCAGGCTTGGGGAAACAGACTGCCACGAACCAGCTTGTCGCCACGACGATGCTGCACGAACAGCCCCTGTTTGAAGATGTTCTTTGGCTTGATGTCCAGCTGCTCGAAGTACTTTCTGGTAGCGGGAGTCAACGCCAGCGTGCGCATCAGGCCGTGGATGAAGAACGCTGCGACCTTGTTTCTCGGCATCACCAGGCGGCCCATGAGTTTCGCCAGATTGATCATCGCCTGGGCATGGGGGCGACGCTCTACGTCATAGGTATCGAGTATTGCAGGCGCGGCATGGCCACGAAGGACCCAGGCCAGTTTCCAGGCAAGATTGGCTGCATCGCGCAGTCCCGCTACGAGACCTTGCCCGACAAAAGGGGGGGTGATGTGGGCTGCATCTCCCGCGAGAAAGATGCGTCCCTTGCTGAATCTGTTGCAGCAGCGCGCGTGGAACCGATACACCGCCTTTCGCTCGATTTCCAGCTCTTGCGGATTGATCCATGGCGCGATCAGTCGGGCTATGCTTTCGGGGCTTTCCAGCTCTTCCCGGGATTCGCCCGGGTGTAGCATGAACTCCCAACGCTCCCTTCCGCCGGGAGCGGGCATGTGCGGCGTTGGACGCCGTGGATCACAGATAAACTCAACGTGATCGATGGCTGACTTATGCCGGTTCCTGGCATCGACAATCAGCCAATCCTCACCATAGGTCTGTCCTTCGAATTCCTGGCCAATCAGTGCCCTGACCCTGGAGCTTGCGCCATCCACACCTACCAGGTATTGGGCGCGAACGGGATACGTCTGGCCATCATCGCCCCGTACGGTGGCGACGACACAATCTGATTCCTCGACCAGGTTCTCGAGCTCGAATCCTCCCAGGCTGGTCACTGTCTTCAGCCGGGAAACCTGGCTGCGCATCGCGTGTTCGAGGTCGGGTTGATAGAAAGTCACCAGTTTGGGATGGCCGTCGATGCACCCCGCGGTATTGGCCCGACCGAATTGCCCGAGGACCGGGGAGTGCATCCTCACTTCAGGGATAGCGATCTTCTCGAAAGCGTCTTCCGACAATCCGGCGAGTTGCAGGATGCGAAGCGCCTCGTTATCCAGAGCAATGGCGCGGGGCATCAGCAGGACCTCATGGGTCTTGTCCAATACCAGTGTCTTTACCCCATAGCGGCCGAGCAGCGCCGCGATTGTCGCCCCTACCGGACCGTTACCGACGACCAGCACATCGACAGCGGTGGGAGGCAGTTCGGTAGTTTTCTTGTTGTTGTTCATCTCGAGCCCTTGTTGTGATTGAAGTCGTGAGACGTGGAGATCTCATCGTCAGGCAAGGTGAAGGTAAGTAAAATTGAGGATTATTTCAATATTGATATTCTTGTCATTAATTTTCCGGGATCATTACCGCACCGTGATGAGGCCATGTGAGCTATGCCGAGGGCCAGTTTCCGACCGGTGAGGCTTGGCTTCCGAGCCGATCAGCGTTGTTATTGGAGTGACCACGTGCCATGCCTCACGAGGGCACACCCATGTTTTAGACTTCAGGAATCCACCGTGGCGCGTCCGCAGTCCCATCCGAACCCGGTCCAGCTCTGTTTCGTCGATTTCGAGCTCGACGAGGCCAACGCGTGCTTGTTACGTAACGGAGAAACCGTGCCGTTGGCGCCAACGCCCTTCACCCTGCTGTGCGCACTTGCACGCCAACCCGGATCGCTGGTGACCAAGGATGCCTTGCTTGATGCCGTGTGGGGGCATCGGTTCGTCAGCGATTCAGTGCTGAAGACGGCCATCAGCGATCTGCGCAAGGTGCTGGGCGACGACTCCAGGCAGCCCCGCTTCATTGAGACTGTGTCGCGACGCGGCTATCGCTTCATCGCCGCGCCCTCCCCTGCGCCTTCGATGCCGTCTGAATCCGCGACAGTGCCGTCGGTCGGTGTGCATCCATCACCGCCGTTCATTGGTCGCATCGACAAGCTCTCAAGGCTGCATCGGGCATGGGAACGGGCTGACGGCGGGCAACGTGCAGTGCTCTGGCTTGCCGGAGAACCGGGGATTGGCAAGACCACGTTGATCGAGCATTTCCTCGCCAGCCTTGGCGGCATTGCCTGCGCACGCGGCCATTGCGTGGAGCACTACGGCACCGGCGAGCCGTACCTGCCGGTGTTGGAGGCGTTGGCCGATCTGTGCCGCAGCGACCCTGCCCTGCCGACGCTGATGCGCGCCGTGGCACCGACCTGGTTGCTGCAACTGCCGTGGCTGAGCACTGCGCAAGAGCGAGACGCGTTGCGGCGCGAGCTTGCCGGCATCGGTCCGGATCGCATGTTGCGGGAAATGGGTGAACTGCTGGACCGCTACACCGAGCAGCGACCGCTGTTGCTGATAACCGAAGACCTGCACTGGAGCGATCGGGCGACGGTCCAGCTCATCGACTATGTGGCGCGGCGACGCAGCCGCACTCGGCTTATGTGGCTGGCGAGCTTCCGCGTCGCCGAGGTGGTGGCGCTCGATCACCCGCTCAACTCGTTGCGCCACGAACTGCGCCTGCAACGTCTGTGCGAGGAAGTGGTGCTCGATCCTTTCTCGGAAACCGAGGTCGCTGACTTTGTTGCGCTGCGTTCGGCCTCTCTGGCCCGCGATGAAGCCTTCGTGCGTGCCCTGCATGAGCGCACCGACGGTGTGCCGCTGTTCGTGTCGTCAGTCATCAGCGAAGTGATGGACACCACGGACGACGACGCCACCATCGAGGCCCGGCTGGCGGGGATGGCGGTTCCCGAGAACCTCGCGGCCATCATTGATCACTACATCACCAGGCTCGGCCCGGAGCAGCATGCGCTGCTCTCGGCGGCAGCGGTATGCGGAGTCGAATTCCGGGTTGAGACGGTTTCGCTGGCCCTCGAACGCGACCTCGCTTCTGTGGCCCAGACCTGCGAGGAACTGGTACGCGAGCAGGTGTGGCTCACGCGGGCCGCCGAACCTGAGGAGACGGTGGAGCTACCCTACTCGTTTCGGCACGCCCTCTTCCGTCAGGTACTGTACGACCGCACGCCGCGCTCATTGCGCACCCACCTCCATCGCCAGGTTGGCACTGCCCTCGAACGTGAGCGCATGGCCGGCGTGCCGGTTGCTGCCTCGGAGCTGGCGACGCACTTCGACCGGGCTCGGCAGCCGATGATCGCGCTGCGCTATTACGCCGAGGCCGCAGAAGCCGCGCTGCTGCACTTCAGCCCGGCCTTGTGCATCGGTCTCACTGAGCGCGCATTGGTCCCGCTGCGCCAAGCGCCAGAAGGGATGGAGCGCGATGCACTCGAAATTACCCTGGCCACACTGCAGGGGGTGTCGGCTTTCCACACGTTCGGTGTCGGCAGCGAAGCCAGGAACGCGTTCGAACGCGCGTACACGCTGCTAACGAATGTACCCGGGCATCCAATGCGCGGTCGCCTGCTGCACGGATTCGGCTATCTGCTCGGTCTGCGCGGCGACTATGCGCTGGCGCTGGAGGTGGCGGAACGCGCCGAAGCCCTCTCGTGCGAGGCGAACGATCCAGTGCTCATGCTGGTGGCGTGCATCGTGCAGGGCGAGGTGCATCATCTCCAGGGTCGCACGCAGACAACCCGCCGTTGGCTAGAGCGCGCCCTCGCGATCGCCGAGCCGCTGGACATCGGGACGAACGAGATCTTTGCGGTCGACCCTCAGGTCATGCTGCACGGTATGCTGGCCATAGAACTCGTGCGTTCTGGCCTGGTTGAGCAAGGCCGGGCCCACATGCAGCGGGCGCGGACCCGCGCGCAAGCGCTTCGCCAGCCTATGACATGGCTGGTCGCTGCCTGGCAGGAGGTGCTGATCGAGGTACGGCTGGGGAACCATCTGCGTGTAGCCGCGCTGGCTGACGACATGCAGAAGTTGGTCGATGAATACTCGCTTGCATTGGGGCGAACGGCTTGTCGCTGGTGGCGCGGCTGGGCCGACGCGCGCAACGGTGCACCGCGCGACGGCTACCGCCGCATCCGTGAGGCCTATGATGAACACACCGGGCTTGGAATGCGCTCCGGTGCCAGCGAGGTGCTCGGCTACGCCACCGAGTCGCTGCTGCTCGCAGGTGATTGCAACGCAGCGCAAGTCGAGCTGCAGGAAGCATTTCGGGTGGGCGAGGAACTGGGCGAGCGCGTATACCTGCCACAGCTATTGCTGCTGGAGGCAGCGATCTCGCGAGCACAGGGTCAGCCCGACGCCGGCATCGCTGCGGTGCGGCGCGCGGTTGCAGAGGCTCGCGCCCAGGAAGCACCGTGGCTGGAGCTGCAAGCGCTGGTCGAACTGTGCGAGCACCCTGACGCTACGGCCGAGGACCAAAAGGCATTGGCCACGCTGGTTGACCAGTCACCCGAAACTGACGGAACCGAGCTGGCGAAACGTGCGCGCTCGCTGATTCACGCTGCCAAGTCTGATTGAAAAGTTAAGGACGCAGACCTGTGGGAGCGAGCCTGCTCGCGATGGCGGCGGGTCAGCCAATATTGATGCTGAATGTGCCGCCGTCATCGCGAGCAGGCTCGCTCCCACAAGTTCGCGTTGTTCAAATCCTTAACTTACCGGCATTAATTTCTGTGGGAGCGGCGCTGTCCCGACCGAAGTCTGACCTTTCGCTTACGACTCGCCCCAGGGAACCGCTTACGCTGTCGTCGAACTTTCCTGCCCCCTGGCCTGCGATGATCCTGAACCCTGAATCCAAATACCCGAGCCGCCGCTCGTACGTAGTGAAGCTGCGTAGCGACGCCGCGCCGGGGGCCCTGGTGGGCCGCCTCGAAAACCTGGTCACCGGACGACAGCGCGAGTTTTCGTCAGCCGAAGAGCTGCTGGAGTCGATTGCCTCGGACCTCGCGTTGGCAGCCGGCGAGCACACGGCCGATGCCGACGGCGAGTGACGCCTCCCACATGAATGTGCGCTCGATATGGCGACCGAACGGCGACGCTTCGCTGACGACTTCGTGCACGCCGGGCCATACGCTGATGCCATCTCGAATCCACACGAGTCCAATGCGATGCCGCGACTTCCAGTTTCCTTTCCACTGCCCCTTCACACCGCTCGGACAACCTTGAAACGGGCCAAACGCCCGGCCGGGCTCGCCGTTGCGGCCGCCCTTGCCACTTCGATCGCCCTCGCCCTGGCCGGTTGCTCCACGCCGGTCGTCAAGCCGTCGGTCGACCTGCCGAGCAACTTCGCTGCGAGCACGGCCTCTGAGATGGAACCCGAGGCGGCGTGGTGGGAGGTCTACCACGACCCGGTGCTGACGGATCTGGTGCGCCGAGCCGCGCGTGAGAACCGCGACGTCAAGATTGCCGCCGAGCGCTTGCGTGCCGCGCGTGCCGGAGAAACCGTCAGCCAGTCCTGGCTGCTCCCGAGCGTCGGTGCATCCGTCTCCGGCAGCGATCGCAGCAGCGGTTACAACTCGACCACGAAACAGGGCTATCCGGATACCAAGACCACCAGTGTGGGTCTGGACGTCTCGTGGGAACTCGACCTGAGCGGCCGTCTGCGCGCCGGCGCAGCAGCGGCTGACGCCGATGCGCTGGCCGCGGAGCACAGCATGCGCGGCGTACGCCTGCTGGTGATGAGCGACGTCGTCAGCAACTACTTCACACTGGTCGGTGCGCAACGCCAGGTCGCGACGCTTCGTGCAATCTCAGCGATGCAGGACGAGACGCTGCGCCTGGTGACCGCACGTCAACAGGTGGGGCTGGCATCCGCCTTCGACGTCGAACGCGCGCAGACCGACGCCTTGTCGGCGCGGGCGCAGATTCCGCCGCTGGAAACCCAAGTGGCGGTGGCACGTCACCGTATCGCCGTGCTAACCGCAGATCAGTCTTTCAACACCACAAACATCCAGCCTTCAAGCGGTGATTTGATCGACGTGCCCGAGGCCAAGCCCGGCCAGCCCGCCGAGTTGCTGCAACGCCGACCTGACGTACTGGCGCTGATGGCACAACTCGACGCCGCCAATGCTCGTCGCCAGCAAGCGAAAGCCGAGTGGTTCCCGCAACTCTTTCTCGGCGCGTCCTTCGGCCGCCAGGGTCTCAACCTGAACGGTGCCGATCTCGGCGCTGCACGCTTCACCAACGTCGCGGGCCTGCTGGCGATGCCGCTCTTCAACGCCGGGCGCACGCAAGCGATCAACGAAGCGGCCGAAAGTGCTCAACAAGAGGCGCTGCTGCGCGCGGAAGACGGCATCGTACGGGCGCTCGAGGATGTGGAAAACGCCCTCGTCACGCTTGCGCAGGAACGCCGCCGCTCGGGGTCGCTGCAATTGGCCGCCGCGTCCGCGGAGGCTGCGCAGAACCGCGCCCAGTCGCTGTATAACCGCGGGCAAATCGACCTGTTGCCACTGCTGGATTCGCAGCGGGCGCGCCTGGCGGCACGCCTGAATTCCAACGAAAGCAACACCCGCCTGCTGCTCGATAGCGTGCAGCTCTACAAGGCACTGGGCGGGGGCTGGCAGGTGTTCGAACAACCCTCCAACCCAACCGCAACCGCCAAAGCCGACCGGCCACCACTTTCCTAAGAATCTGTCGTTTTCCAAAGAGGAACTGTCTTGAAGAACTCCCTTACTGCGGCCGGCGCCCTGGCCGTCGCCGTCATGCTGTCCGCGTGTAGCCCCGACCAGCCCACCGTGCAGGCACCACGACCGGTACACACCGTTGAAATCAGCTACGACAATGCCCGCGACATCAGCCGATACGTGGGTACCGTACAATCGCGACATGAAGTCGACCAAGCCTTCCGCGTGGGCGGCAAGGTCGCACAACGCAAGGTCGAGGTAGGCCAGTTCGTGCGCGAAGGCGACATACTGGCTGTGCTGGATGACAGCGACTACCGCCTCGCCGAGGAAGCGTCGCGACAACAGTGGACGGTTGCCGTCGAGCAGACGCGTCAGGCCGACTCGGACCGCCAGCGCCTGACCGACCTGAAGGCTGACGGCTCGGTCAGTGCGGCCGACGCCGAGCGCGCGCATACCAATGCCCAAACCGCGCATGCAACCGCCGAGGCCGAGGCGCGAAAGCTCGAACTCGCGCGTAACCGGCTCAAATATACCATGCTGCGCGCCTCGCGTAGCGGCGTCGTCACGGCGGTGCGCTTTGAGGCCGGGCAGGTCGTACCGGAGGGGCAACCGGTTGTCTCGATCGCGAACCCGGATGAAGCCGAGATCGTCATCGACGTGCCCGAGGATCAGCTAGCCGTCTTCAAGGACGCGCGTTTCAAGGCCTCGCTGGCCAGTGCGCCGAACGAGATCTTCGATGTCAAGCTGCGCGAGCTGTCGCCACAGGCTGCAGCACAGACGCGCACCTATCGCGCGCGGCTCAAGCCGTTGCAGACGCTGCCGCTGGGCGCCACCGCCACGGTGATGGCCGAGCGAGTCATGACAAGTGTCTCTGTAGCGGCAGTGCCAACCACTGCATTGACGCAGAGCGGCGGCCAGCCGGCGCTGTGGGTCGTCACGCCTGTGGGCAAGAATCCGGTAGGCATCGTCGAACTGGAGCGTGTGGCAGTTTGGGGCTACCGCAGCGACGAGGTGCTCGTCTCCGGGCCGCAGGCTGGCGCATTGGTCGTTACCGCCGGGATCCAGAAAATGACGTCCGGATTGAAGGTCGCGCTTCCTGGCGCGGCGATTGTTGACGCAAACACCACGCAGCAGGCAGCCCGATGAACAACTTCAACCTCACCGACTGGGCGCTGCGCCATCGCGCCATCGTCCTGTTCATGCTCCTCATTGTCGCGGTGGCCGGTGCCTTCAGTTTCACCAGGCTCGGTCAACTCGAGGATCCGAACTTTTCCGTGCCCTCCATGACCGCCATGGTCATCTGGCCGGGCGCCACCGCCCAGCAGTTGCAGGACCAGGTCCTCAACCGCATGGAGAAGAAATTCGAGCAGATCGACAACTTCGAGAAAGTGGTCACCTACGCACGGCAAGGCTACGCAGGCATGACGCTCACCGTGCGCGGCGGCACCTCCAAGGCTGACCAGCGCGAGGCCTGGTACCAGGCGCGCAAGAAACTCAACGACCTGAGCCTCGAGATGCCTGACGGCGTGATCGGCCCGATCCTGAACGACGAGTACGGCGACGTGTACGGCCTCATGTACGCGGTCAAGGGTGACGGCGTCGGCCACGCCGACCTGTCGGACGCGGCCGAGGACATCAAGCGCCAGATGCTGAAGGTGCCGATGGTCAAGAAGATCGATCTCATCGGCAAGCAGGCCAAGCGTGTCTATGTCGAGTTCTCGCACGAGCGCCTGGCAGCGCTGGGCATTACACCGCTGGCCATCGCCGAAAGCCTCAAGAGCCAGAACGCGATGTTGCCCGCAGGCCAGATCGACACCCGCGGCGACCGCGTCATGGTGCGCGTGAGTGGCCAATTCTCCAGCGAAGAGGCTATCCGCAACGTACCCATCTCTGCGGGCGGCCGGCTGATCAAGCTCGGCGACATCGCGACCGTTGCACGTGGCTTCGAGGATCCGCCGACCTACACGGTGCGCCACAACGGCCAGCCAGTGCTGATGCTCGGCATCACAATGACCAGCGACGGCAACATCGTGGACCTTGGCAAGGCGATGGACACGGCAGTCGCCAGGATCCAGTCGGAACTTGCGCACGGCGTGGAGCTGGAGCTCGTGGCCGACCAACCCACCACGGTGAAGGATGCTATTCACGACTTCGGGCGCGCGCTGGCCGAGGCGCTGATCATTGTGATCGCGGTGAGCCTGGCCAGCCTGGGCTGGCGCGCCGGCCTCGTGGTCGCGACCACGGTGCCGCTGGTGCTGGGCGGCGTGGCGCTGGTGATGCTGGCGATGGGCTGGAACCTCGAGCGCATCTCGCTCGGCTCGCTGATTATCGCGTTGGGACTGCTGGTGGATGACGCCATCATCGCCATCGAGATGATGGTGGCGAAGATGGAAACCGGCATGGACCGCGTGAAGGCGGCCGCGTTCTCCTATCAGTCTACTGCCATGCCGCGCCTGACCGGCGCGCTGATCACCGTCGTGGGCTTCCTGCCGATTGGCCTCTCGCAGTCCACCACCGGCGAGTACGCGGGTGGCATTTTCTGGATCGTCGGCGCCGCGGTGCTGTTCTCGTGGATCTGCTCCGGCATCTTCACGCCGTACCTGGCGGTCAAGATGCTGCCCAACGACTTGGGCAAGCACCAGCATGGTGATCCGTACGACACGAAGTTCTACCGCAGACTGCGCCGCCTGATCGACGCCGCTATCGAGCGCCGCTGGGTGGTCATCGGTGCGACGTTTGGCGCCCTGGTGCTTGCTCTGGCCTGTATCAAGCTAGTACCGCAGCAATTCTTCCCCAACAGTTCGCGTCCTGAACTGGTCATTGACCTGCGCGTCAAGGAAGGCGCCTCGTTCGCCGCGACGACCGAGCAGGTCAAGCGCATGGAGGAGATCCTGGCGAAGGACGAGGACGTGCGTTTCTATACCGCCTACACCGGCGCCGGCGCACCGCGCTTCTATCTCTCGCTCAACCCCGAGCTGCCGAATCCGGGATTCGCCCAATTCGTTGTAATGACCAAGGACCTGGATGCACGTGAACGGGTACGTGAGAGGCTGGTGACCTCGGCTGACCAACAATTCCCGCAGGCGTGGGTGCGCGTGACCCGCCTCGAGTTGGGGCCGCCTGTCGGCTACCCGGTGCAGTTCCGCGTCGTAGGTCCCGATACCCAGGTGGTGCGCCAGATTGCCCGCGACGTGGAGAAGGTGGTTGGGGCCAACCCTAAGGTGCGCGACCTCCAGCTCGACTGGAACGACCCGGTGCGCACGCTGAAAGTGGAGCTCGATCAGGACAAGGCGAGCGCGCTTGGCCTCACGC
The DNA here is from genome assembly GCF_040448305.1 of Pseudomonas fluorescens. Taxonomy (NCBI): domain Bacteria; kingdom Pseudomonadati; phylum Pseudomonadota; class Gammaproteobacteria; order Pseudomonadales; family Pseudomonadaceae; genus Pseudomonas; species Pseudomonas fluorescens. The sequence goes on from NZ_CP148752.1 coordinate 4,079,978, forward strand.
CGGCCGACGTGTCGCTGGCGACCCAGACCGTGCTGAACGGCGCAACCCTGTCGCAGCTGCGTGAGCGCGAGGACCTGATCGACATCGTGGCCCGTGCCGTGCCTGAGGAGCGCTTGAGCCTCGACACACTCAAAGACATCAATCTCTACACGCGACATGGCACGGTGGTGCCGCTGTCGCAAGTCGCACAGGTGCGCTCTGAACTGGAAGAGCCAGTGCTGTGGCGCCGTAACCGCGATATGGCGATCACGGTGCGTGCCGATGTGAGGGATGGCGAACAAGGTGTATCGGTGACGCAGGAAATCCAGCCGTTGCTCAAGGATATCGAAGCGAAGCTACCGTCGGGCTACCGCATCGACGTGGGCGGTGCGGTGGAGGAAAGTGACAAGGCCAACAAGGCGCTGCTGGCTGTGGCCCCGCTGATGATGGTCACTATCCTTCTGCTGTTGATGCTGCAACTGCAGAACTTCTCCCGCATGTGGATGGTGGTGCTGACCGCGCCGCTGGGCCTGATCGGCGTGGTGCCGGCACTGCTGGTGTTCCAGTCGCCACTGGGTTTCGTCGCGATCCTGGGCATCATCGCACTGGGTGGCATGATCATGCGCAACGCAGTGATCCTGATCGATCAGGTACAGATCGAGATCGCCGAAGGGCGCGACCCGTGGAATGCTGTTCTGGATGCTGCCATTCACCGGGCTCGTCCGGTGATGCTGACGGCGCTGGCCACCGTCCTCGCCATGATCCCGCTAACGCGCAGTGTGTTCTGGGGGCCGATGGCAATAGCGATCATGGGCGGCCTGACCGTGGCGACGCTGCTGACGATTTTCTTCGTCCCGGCGTTGTACGCCGCGTGGTTCAAGGTGGGTCGCCAGACGGCCGCTGGCATCCAACAGGTGATGGGGAACGCCGCGCTCGCTTCTGAGGGATGAGTGCCGCGGCACTGCGCTCCCGACCTCACCGCTATTGGAAAGGTTTGCTCAGTGCCGTTTCTGAAAACAACCGAGGTCTCTGCTTCATCTGCAACACTCCTTCTGCTTACACAGAATTTAGTTGTGTTGCATCGACCGGTTGAATCCACAGCCAAAAGCGGACGGTCGACCGCTTACTTTTCTCGATGGCTATTGCAAAGGCTCGATTGCAGCGCTCCGGGTACCGGCGAACGCACTCGTGCCAAGCCAGCGCCACAGGTTTTCCGCATCCTGCACAGCGCCGTCTACACGCAGCTCTCGCGACTGAAGAACCTCCCTTGGTGTGCGGTCGCCGGTCCACACCTCGGTCAACGCGCGCACGCTAGAGTCCACGACGAGCGTGAGTTCGCGTCCGGGGTCGTCGCGGCACAGATCTGCCACACCATGTTCGACCACAAGCCACCACTCTTGCTCGCCGGACCGCGCGTCGCGGAACTTGAAGTGGATGACCACCGACCGGGACGGGAACATCTCGATGCGCGCGAACCGGCGCACGTCCCACATGAGCAGGCCCGCGTCGAGTTCGTTATCGCGAAGGCGACTGCCGATCCAGCGCGCGCCCCAATGGCCTAGCGCCATTATGATGGGGCGCAATTCCTCGCCTGCCTCGGTCAGGCTGTACTCCCAGACCTTGCCTGCGGCTGTGCGATGTACGACACCAATATCTTCCAGGTGGCGCAGCCGCTGTGCCAGCAAGCTGGTGGACATCCGTGGTACGCCACGGTGCAGCTCATTGAAGCGCTTACTGCCACATAGCAGCTCGCGCACGACCAAAGGCGTCCAGCGCTCGCACAGTGCCTCAGCACCGCGCGCGACCGTGCAAAACTGACCGTAGCTTTCATCCATCGCCTGTACTCCGCAACTACAACGCTTCAGATTCTGAACTAGCCTCGCGACTTCGCCACGTGCACGCTCAAACCTGCGAAAGCCACCGTCCCAGGAGAACGCCATGACCAAGATAGCCATCATTCAGCGGCCGCCAGTGCTGCTCGATCGCAGCGCGACGATCGCCCGGGCCGTGCAATCGGTCGCTGAGGCCGCGGCGGCGGGAGCCTCGCTGATCGTTTTGCCCGAACAGTTCATTCCAGGTTACCCGTCATGGATCTGGCGGCTGGCGGCGGGAAGGGACGGGGCTTTAATGGGCCAGTTGCATGCGCGGCTGCTGGCCAACGCCGTCGATATTGCGAACGGTGACCTGAGCGAATTGTGCGAGGCCGCCAGAGTTCACGCCGTGACGATCGTGTGCGGCATCAATGAATGCGACCGGCGCCATGGCGGCGGCACGCTCTACAACAGCGTAGTCGTTATCGGCGCGAACGGCGAAGTGCTCAACCGACACCGCAAGCTGATGCCAACGAACCCCGAGCGCATGGTCCATGGTTTCGGTGATGCGTCAGGGTTACGTACGGTCGACACACCCGTCGGCCGTGTTGGCACACTCATCTGTTGGGAAAGCTACATGCCGCTGGCTCGCTATTCACTGTATGCCCAAGGGGTGGAGATCTACATCGCACCCACGTATGACAGTGGCGATGGCTGGATCAGCACGATGCGCCACATTGCACTCGAAGGCCGTTGCTGGGTGCTTGGCAGCGGCACCTTGCTGCGCGGCAGCGATATCCCCGATGACTTTCCGGCTCGCATGCAACTGTTTCCCGATCCGCAAGAGTGGATCAACGACGGCGACTCGGTGGTGGTCAACCCTCAAGGCCGGATCACAGCCGGTCCATTACACCGAGAGGCAGGCATTCTGTATGCGGACATCGACGTCTCACTCGTGGCGCCAGCGCGGCGGACGCTCGACGTCACCGGGCACTATGCGCGCCCTGACATTTTCGAGCTGCAGGTGCGACGCACGCCGGCGACAGCGGTGCGCTACATTGACGGGTGAAGCTAACCAACGCGCAGGCGATCCATCCCAACTTCGGCGGTATGCGTAACAACTGATGAAGGAGTCATTCCATGAGCATTCAAAGGTCTTACAAAGGCAGTTGTTTTTGTGGCGCAGTCGAGTTCACCGTCAGCGGTGAGCCGGCCGCAATGGGCTATTGCCATTGCGAGTCGTGTCGACATTGGTCAGCAGCGCCGGTCAATGTCTTCACGCTGTGGAAACCCGAGGCGGTGCAAGTGACTCGGGGGGCTGACAACATTGGCACCTACAACAAGACACCGCAGAGTTATCGCAAATGGTGCAAGAGTTGCGGCGGTCATATCTTCACCGAACACCCAGGGATGGGGCTCATCGACGTATATGCCGCTGTCATCCCGGATCTCGCGTATTCGCCAGGCGTTCACGTCCACTATCAGGAAACCGTACTGCGCATCAAAGACGGGTTACCCAAGCTGAAGGATGTCCCCAGCGAATTAGGGGGATCGGGCGTCAGCGTGGACGAATAGCGCTGGCACGGTAGCGTGTGGCGCTCCTCAAGAGTCTTGATTCAGGTTGACTGACTTCCTCAGGGCGTGAAGCGGCCGGTGGCGCCAGGCAATAAACGGCCAGAAACAGTCATTGAGTAGCGTCTACGAAACATGCGTCGACTCAACGAAAGCCTTGTTCTAGAGCCTTTGTTTAATTTTGAAGCACATTAAAAGTGCGCTACTCTCCGCCGCTCCATACGCATAAGGACGCTGCAGATGAATGTCAAAATTGAAACAAATGAACAAGGAAGCGGTTGCAAAGTCTGGCTTGACGACTCCCCTGTATCGTTCAAGAACCTGGAAGATGCCCAAACATATGTCGCGCAACTGCAAGAGCGGATTGAGGCTGCATCCAGCTCATTTGCTTCAGGGCCAAATGCCCCTGACAGAGCTTGATTATCGTTGAGCTGCGTGTGCCACTGCGCGCAGCTGCTTGTTTTCGAAGCAGTGCGCGCTCCGTACCGCGCTTGAATCAACAACACCCCGAGTATCAATCCGCAACCTGATCGAACCCGGGGCAACGCATCGTCAGGTTCCGGGCATTACCCATGCATCGACCTGACTGGACTTCACCGCCCCGGTACGACCTTCAGGCTATAGCTTGGGCTGCGCACTCAGCGCCGTGACCGCCCTGGTTTTCCTGAAGAAAACACCATAGACAATCGACAGCACCAGCAGGAACGGCACACCGAACACCAGGGTCATCTTGAAGGCTTCAGTGAAGTAGGTAGTGATCATCACCGCCCCCATCAATACCAGCCCCAACAATGTGCTGTAGGGAAACAGGCGCATGCGGAACGACAGTTTGCGGTTGCCATTGCGTTCGTGAAAACGACGGAAACAGAAGTGCGTGAGGAAGATCATGAACCAGGTGAAGATCGCGCCGAACATCGAGATCGCCATCATCAGGGTGAACGAACTTTCCGGGTACAGGATGTTGAGCAAGGTCGCCAGGGCGATACCTGAACTCGAGAGCAACAGCGCGTTCAGCGGGATCCCGGTCTTGCTCAACACCCCCATGGATTTTGGCGCGTAGCCGGCACGAGACAGGCTGAACATCATGCGCGTGGTGATGTACAACTGGCTGTTCATCGCTGACAACGCCGCGATCAGGATCACGAAATTCATCACGCCGGTGGCGCCGGGAATGCCGATGGCTTGCATCACCATGACGAACGGACTCTGGGCATGGCCCGCCTGGACCCAAGGCACGATCGCCAGCATCAACGCCAGGGTCAGCAGGTAGAACACCACCAGGCGCACGATAGTCCCGCGAAAGGCTTTCTTCACCGCTTGCTCCGGGTCTTTTGCCTCACCGGCAGCCACCGCGATCATCTCCACGCTCAGGTAACTGAAGATCGACACGATCACCGCGATCCACATCCCTTGCAGACCATTGGGGAAGAAACCGCCGTGAGCGGTGTAATTGTGCACGCCGTATTGCGGATTGCCGGAACCGAACACCACATACACCGCCAGGATGATGAAGCCGACAATCGCGCCGATCTTGATGGTCGAGAACCAGTACTCGAAGGTGCCGAAGGTCTTCACGCTGATGGCATTGAGCACGATCAACACGCTGGAGAACGAGACGATCCATATCCACTCCGGCACGTTGGCAAACCAGTACTTCATGTACATCGCCACCGCCGTCACTTCCGTGCCGACCGCGAGCACAATCGCCGCCCAGTAGGCATAACGCACCAGGAACCCGGCCAGCGGGCTGACATAAAATTCAGCATAGGCACCGAACGAGCCCGAGGTCGAATGGGCCACGGTCATTTCCGCCAGGCAGCCCATCAGCAGCAAGGTGATGATTGCGCCGATGGCATAGCTGAGCAACACACTCGGCCCGGCATAGCCGATGGCATAGGCGCTGCCCATGAACAGCCCGGTGCCGATTGCACCGCCAATGGCGATCATGCTCATCTGCCCCGACGTCAGCTGACGCCGCAGGCCGTGTTCACGGTTGGATATCGTTTCGAAACCGGCGTTATCGGTCATTTTTATGTCCTCTGGATTTTGTCTTTCTTGAAGAGCACGTCGTGGATTTAACGGTGGGGATCAGCCACGCACAGCAGGACACGGATCAGAAAATACTCAGTGGATACTCGATGATCACCCGGACTTCGTCGTTGTCCGTGGTGTCGGCGCGGGCGACCTGGGCGGTGGAACGCACACTGGCCTGACGCACGCGGATTGAAAGGTCCCTGGCCTTGCCCGACTGCACGACATAGCGCGCCTCGATGTCGCGCTCCCAGCGCTTGCCGTCATCGCCGTAACGTCCATAGGCGCCATTGGGGCCGCCGTCGTAATGGCTGTCATCGATGTGGTCACCACTGACGTAACGGGACATGAAGCTCAAGCCCGGCACGCCGAAAGGCGCCATGTCCAGGTCGTAACGCAGTTGCCAGGAGCGTTCGTTGGGGGCGTTGAAGTCCAGGACCTGAATCGAGTTGGCGAGGAAAATCGAGGTACCCGGTTGCTGATCGAACCCCAGGTAATCGAACGGCTCATCGCCATCGACCCGCTGGTACGCCAGGGTCAACCGATGGGCACCGAACTTGTATGCGGAGGACAGCGACCAGGTGGTGTTGTCGATCTTGCCGGCCAGGCTCTGGCCGCTGTCGTTGGTGCGATAGAGATTGAAATCCAGGTTCAGCGACTGGCCTTCATCAAGGGCATAGGTGTAGTTGGTATTGGCGTAGTACTGGCGCCAGATGTCAGTGAACTGCGAACCGTACAGGCTGACACTCAGTTGATCGCTCAGGGCGTAACTGCCGCCCAGATAATCGACGCTGCGGGTTTCAACGCCGGCGTACAGCGCTTTGAGCGCGCCATTGGCGTTGGTCGAATTACTGTCGTTGCCGGCGGTGAAGTGACCGATGTCCAGTTGCAATGCCTTGAGTTCATTGCTGGTCAGCTGAAAGCCGGTGGCAACACTGGTGAACAGTCGCGCATTGCCGGTGCCGAACACCGGATTGAGCGGGGTCAGGTTGCCGTACTTGAGTTCGGTCTGCGAAATCCGTGCCTTCACCGCACCACCCGCTTCGGAGTACTCGTCCTCAGGGCGGCCATCGGAATCGACCGGCAGCAAACCCGTGCCCGTGCGTCCCTTGCCACTGTCGAGCTTGAGGCCCAACTGCGCATAGGCATCGACCCCGAACCCCACCGTTCCCTGGGTGTAGCCGGAGCGGTAATCAAGCATGATCCCGTGGGCCCACTCGTCCCGATAGTTCTGCCCGCCCGGGTTGTTGAGGTTATTGCGGTAGAAATAGAAGTTACGGTTGGTCAGGGTCAGGCTACTGTCTTCGACAAATCCGTTGTCAGAGGCGGCACAGGCCATTTGGCCAAGGCAACTGGAGATGGCGAGCGGCAAGGCAGGCCAGAGGGACGGTTTCATTCTGCGTGCTCCTTATTATTGTGATTGCAGAACTGGTTGTTGGGCGAGCGAAGCCCTGCCGCGGGGAAAATCCCGCGGCAGGACACAGACGCCGCAGGGTTCAGGTCACGCTGTGGCGAACCTGGAATTGCGCTTGCGACCAGGTGTTCTGATCAAGAATCTCGCCGAGGATCTGTACTGCATCCCAGACTTCGGTGAAGGTCGTGTACAGCGGGGTGAAACCGAAACGCATGATGCGCGGCTCGCGGTAGTCACCAATAACGCCCCGCTCGATCAGGGCCTGGATCACTGCATAACCTTGCGGGTGTTCGAAGCTGACGTGGCTGCCTCGTTTGCCGTGCTCACGCGGCGTGATCAACTTCAGTTCGTGAGCCGCGCAACTCTGCTCGACCAATTCGATGAACAAGTCCGTCAGGGCCAGGGATTTGCGGCGCAAGCTGGCCATGTCGGTCTGGGCGAACACATCCAGGCCGCACTCGACCATCGCCAACGAGGTAATCGGTTGGGTGCCGCACAGGTACCGCGCGATGCCGCTGCTCGGCTCGTAATGCGACTCCATGGCGAACTGCCGCGAATGGCCGAACCAGCCGGACAGAGGTTGCGGCACCAGATCGCACAACTGCGGCGAAACCCAGACAAAGGCTTGCGAGCCTGGCCCACCATTGAGGTATTTGTAGGTGCAGCCGATGGCGTAGTCGGCACCCGCCTGATGCAGGTCGACCGGCACCGCGCCCGCGGAATGGGCCAGGTCCCAGATGGCCAGCGCGCCACACTCGTGGCTCAGCGCGGTCAGGGCCTGCATGTCGTGCATGTAGCCGGTCTTGTAATTGACGTGGGTGAGCATGACCACCGCCGTGTCCTGGTCAATCGCTTGCGGCAACGCTTCAGGACTGTCGACCAGGCGCAGGGTGTAACCCTGTTGCAGCATCTGCGCGAGGCCTTCGGCGATGTACAGGTCGGTGGGGAAATTGCTCGATTCGCTGACGATCACTCGCCGCTGTGGCGACCTTGTAGCCTGTACGCGCAAGGCAGCGCTCAGCACCTTGAACAGGTTGATCGAGGTGGTATCGGTCACCACGACTTCACCCTCCCCCGCGCCGATCAAACCCGCCAGGCGATTGCCCAAACGCTCGGACAGCTCGCGCCAGCCGGCGCTGTTCCAGCTGCGGATCAAGCCATTGCCCCATTCCTCGGCGACCACCGCTTGCGCCCGCGCCAATGCAGCGACCGGCCGCGCGCCCAGGGAATTGCCATCGAGATAGATAATCCCTTCGGGGAGCGCAAATTGCTGGCGCAGGGGCGCCAGCGTGTCCTGGGCATCAAGCGCCAGACAATCGTTTCTTGTCGTCATCGGGTGTCCTGTTTTTTGTTATGCGACGCCATCCGGGCAGATTGCATCAGCCGGTTCTGGCGCCCTGATTCAAGGCGATTCGCTTGCCTTTCGGTGGAGAGATAATGAACGAACCATTGAAGAATTTTCGTGCAAAGTAACCGGCCATGTAGTAGTTATTTCGCAGAATATTCGAATCAAACCAAAATAAACGCGGATTTATTCAAACCATGAATCTTGACTCGACAGACCTGAGAATCCTGCATCAATTGCAACAGGATGGCCGTATCAGCAATCAGGAATTGGCGGAGAAAGTCGCCTTGTCACCCTCGGCTTGCCTGCGCCGTTTACGCCTGCTGGAAAGCGAAGGAATCATCACCGGCTATCGCGCGGTGCTGAATGCCGAGCGGCTGGGCATTGAGCTGGAAGCCATCGTTCATGTGTCGCTGCGACAGGACGTCGAGGACTGGCACGAGACCTTCATCAAGAAGGTTCAGCAGTGGCCGGAGGTGGTCACCGCGTATGTCATCACCGGGGCGAGCAACTATGTGCTGCGAGTCCAGGCCCGCAACCTCAAGCACTTCTCGGATTTCATCGTCAATCACCTCAATCGCACCGCCGGCGTCACCGATATACGTTCGGAAATCGTCCTGCAAAAAATCAAGGAGCGCGAGCAATTGCTCGATCTGGTGGTGCGCAAGTAAGGCCGGGGTGGCCCTTCAAAGTCCCTGCTGGCGCCGGGCTTCGTTGCGCTGCAAGGTGGTGCTCGGGATTTCGTCGAACAGCTTGCGGTACTCGGTGGAAAAACGGCCCAGGTGCATGAAGCCCCAGCCCATGGCGATCCCGGAAATACTGCGTGCCGTGCTCGAGGATCTCCTGGCGTACGGCGTTCAAGCGATACTTTTTCAGGTAGGCCATCGGCGACAGGGCGCAGTACTTCTTGAACGCGTCGAACAACTTGAAGCGCGAAACGCCACACCGCTCACCCGAAGGGAGCGCCGGAACCGACGCCGGAACCGGGCGCCCGGTTCCGGCGTCCACTTCGGATTTGTTGAATGGGTTACACGGGTTGTGACGTACTCAGCGGCCGCAAAATCGCCCTGACCGGACTGGCGTCCAGATGAGCGAACCGCAGCGGCAAGGCGATCAATTCATAATCCCCTTCCGGAACCTCATCCAGCACGATGCCTTCGAGAATCGCCATGTGATGGCGAGCCACGGCACCGTGTGAATCCATGGTCCTGGATTGCTGCGGGTCCAGCGACGGCGTATCGATGCCGATCAAGCGCACGCCAAGGCTCGCCAACAGGTCGATGGTTTCCTTGGCAACGGCTGTGAAATTCGAATCCCAGGTCGTCAGCGGTGCCTGTCGATAGGTGCGCAGCAGCACACGCTCGGGCACATCGTGCAAACGCCCTTCCAGTTGCCCCGGCTGCACCAACTCACCGCTGTCCAGACAATGCAAAACGCGGCAAGGCCCGATATAGACATCCAACCCGACATCGCCAATCGCCGCGCCGTCAGCGCTGTAGTGCAGCGGCGCATCGACGTGGGCGCCGGTATGCGGCGACAGGGTGATGCGTCCGACATTCACCGGACACTCGGGACCGTAGGTCCAGACACGCTCCTCCCGGAAAGGCGTGTCACCCGGCCAGGTCGGTGTTTCGCTACTCAAGGGTGGACTGATGTCCCACAACGCTGTGTTTTTTGTCATCGCAATGCTCACCGTGGTTTCCGGGTGAAATGATACGAGCGACAGCCGTGAAGATTCGTGCAAAAACCCCAGGTAACCGTGCGGGCTTTCGCACAAACCACCATGGATGGGCTGGATTGCGGCAGGAAATTTCAACGCATGTCGCTTGTGGGTCATTGCACCTGCGACGTAAATCCTCTGTCAGCGATAATGCTGGCTTAACACAGGTACGGTGATATCGCCTGAATCAGGGCCTTCGGCAGGCTGTGAGAACGTTCATCCAATTGTAAGAGCCCATTTCAGCCACTACACTCCAGCCCATGAAACGCTACCTGCGGTTTTGCATCATCTTCATGATCAGCTTGACGCTTCCTCTCAGCGGGATGGCGGGCGTTCAGGCACCGACAGAACCTTGCCCGATGAAGACGATGGGCATGGCGATGATGGACGACATGGGGATGGACTGCTGCAACGATATGAAAAGCCCTTCCGAGCATGGCAAACCCTGCAAGCCGGGCCAGGAATGCAAGACGGGCGGCATGCTGCAAGTCTCGATCCTCAAGCCTCCTGTAACCGTGTTCAGCCCCGTAGTGGTTTCCTTCTTCAGTGATTCCCTGCCCGTACAAACCCCGTCCGGGGTATGGCGACCGCCTCGCGTTTGATTCCTGTCCAACATTGAGCCTCATTCCGCATTAGCGGGATGGACTGGCTGCGCGCATGTCTTTTGACGCGTGCAGTGGATGATCACAGGAATCGTAAACATGAACTCCAAGTGCTATTGCACAGGTTGGTCCCTCGTGGCCGGTCTGGCGGCAAGCGTACTGGCATTGCCGAGCTTCGCTGCCGCATTGACACTCGATGAAGCGTTGCGGCTGGCTGAAAACAATGCACCGTCGCTGACCGCACAAGACGCCAAAATTCAGGCTGCCAGCAGTGCGGCTATTCCAGCGGGTGAATTACCTGACCCCAAGTTGCTGGCAGGTGTGCAGAACTACCCCATCGGCGGCCCGGATCGCTGGAGCATCGACCAGGACTTCATGACCATGCAAATGGTCGGGGTCAGGCAAGAGATGCCCAACAGCGACAAGCGCAAAGCGCGCATTGAGGTCGCCGATGCGGCCGTTGATCGAGCTGCGGCAGAGCGTCGGGTCGAACGCCTGAAGGTACGCCAGTCCACGGCGTTGGCCTGGATCAGCAGCTACTCGGTCGAGCGCAAAGATGCGCTGTTCCAGGACTTCTACAAAGAAAACCGCCTGCTGACCGACACCGTCCGGGCGCAAATTGCCGGTGGCCGCGCTCAACCCGCCGATGCGGTGACGCCCAAGCAAGAAGCGGCTCGACTGGCGGAGCAACAGGACGATCTGGTTCTCCAGAGAGCGCAGGCCCGAGCGGCCCTCAAACGCTGGATTGGCTCCGCCGCCAACGACAAGCCTGTGGGCACCTTGCCGGAGTGGCCTGTCGATCCCTCAAGCTACGCCCATAAACTGCAACACCACCCCGAGTTGGCAGCGTTTGCGCCGATGACCCGTGAAGCGCAAGCCCAGGTTCGTGAAGCCGTGTCGCAGAAGCAGTCGGACTGGAGCTGGGAACTGGATTACCAGCGCCGTGGCCGTGAGTTTGGCGACATGGTCAGTGTGCAATTTTCCTGGGATCTACCGCTGTTTCCTGACTCTCGTCAAAATCCAAAAATCGCAGCCAAACAGGCTGAACTCAGTCAGCTTGAGGCTGAGCGCGTTGCCCTGTCACGCGAGCACACTCAGCAACTGGAAAACGAACTGGCTGACTATGAGCGCCTGAATCGTGCGGTAAGCCGCAACCAGGAAAAGCTGTTGCCGCTGGCCAGGGAAAAGGTCGAACTCAGCATGGCCAGCTACCGTGCCGGCAAAGGCGATTTAAACGCCGTTGTTGCCGCCCGACGTGAACTCATCGAAGCCCGACTCAAACAGATCGACGTGGAAGAACAGCGAGCACTGACCAGTGCGCGTCTGTTTTTTGCTTATGGGGAGTCCGGCCAATGATCCTTGAAAAATGGAACGGGGCATTGCTGGTTGGCATCTCGCTGGCATTGGGTGTTGCCGGTGGCTACTGGTTCACTCCCCAACGCATGAGCGGAGTACCCAGTACCGCCCCGCAGCAGAGCCTCAATTCACCGGACGAACGCAAGGCTCTGTATTGGTACGACCCCATGTACCCGCAGCAAAAGTTCGATAAGCCGGGCAAGTCGCCTTTCATGGACATGCAACTGGTCCCCCAGTACGCCAGCGGCACAGGGGACCGTGCGAGCGTCAGTATCGATCCGGGCCTGACCCAGAATCTCGGTCTGCGTTTTGCGACTGTCACTCGTGGAAATTTTGAGTCCAGCCTCGACGTGACCGGTGTCCTGGCGTTCAACGAACGTGATGTCGCCGTGATTCAGGCACGCACCCCTGGCTTTGTGGAGCGGGTCTATGCCCATGCACCCGGTGATGTGCTCAAAGCCAACGCGGCCTTGGCGGATATCCTGGTGCCGGAGTGGGCTGCCGCCCAGACAGAGTTTCTTGCCCTCAAGCGCAACGGTGATGCCGACCTGTTGGCTGCGGCCCGCCAGCGACTGAGGCTCACAGGGATGCCGGCAGCGCTGATCACTCAGGTAGAGCGCAGTGGCAAAGTCCAGCCGAACCTGACCCTCACCAGCCCCATCAGCGGCGTGCTGCAAGAGTTGAACGTACGTGCGGGTATGACCGTGTCGGCTGGCGAGACTCTGGCACGCGTCAATGGCTTGAGCAGTGTCTGGCTGGCCGTGGCCGTTCCGGAATCGGAGGCGGGAACCATCACTGTGGGCCAGGCAGTCGAAGCGCGACTGCCCGCCTTCCCCGGGACAATGCTCAATGGCAAGGTCAGCGCGATTTTGCCCGAGACCAATCCGGACAGCCGCACCCTTCGCGTACGTGTCGAGTTACCCAATCCGGACGGACGCCTGAGACCAGGTTTGACGGCGCAGGTCCGCCTGAATCGTACATCTGGGCAAAGTGTATTGTGGGTGCCGAGCGAAGCGGTGATTCGCACTGGCCGACGTGCCCTGGTGATGCTCGCCGAAGTCGCCGGCCGCTACCGCCCGGTGGAGGTGCAACCCGGGCAGGAAAGCGATGGCAAGACGGCGATTTTGAAAGGCCTGGAAGAAGGCCAGAAGGTGGTTACGTCTGGCCAGTTCCTCCTCGATTCCGAGGCCAGTCTCAAGGGCATTGTCGCTCGCACGGAGGAAGAGTCGCCACCCAGTGGAGCAGCCGCCAGTTTGCATGAGGCGGATGGGCAGATCGTCGAGATCAACGACAAAGACGTCACGCTCGCCCACGGTCCCTTCAAGACACTGGGCATGCCTGGCATGACGATGACGTTCCCACTCGCCAGTCCGGCGCTGATGCAGGGCCTCAAGGCGGGTGACAAGGTTCGGGTCGCGGTGAGCCAGACCGACGATGGCTTGCGTGTCGAGCGCCTGGATAAATCGGGGGGCCAGCCATGATTGCCGCCCTGATTCGTTGGTCGGTGGCCAACCGATTCCTGGTGCTACTGGCGACCCTGTTCGTCACGGCTTGGGGGATCTGGTCGGTGCAGAGCACGCCCATCGATGCGCTGCCAGACCTATCCGATGTGCAGGTGATTATCCGCACTCCTTATGCAGGACAAGCGCCGCAGATTGTCGAGAACCAGGTGACCTATCCGTTGGCCACCACCATGCTCTCGGTGCCGGGCGCCAAGACCGTGCGTGGTTATTCCTTCTTCGGTGACAGCTTTGTCTACGTGCTGTTTGAAGACGGCACTGACTTGTATTGGGCTCGCTCGCGGGTGTTGGAGTACCTGAGCCAAGTACAGAGTCGGTTGCCGGCCAGCGCCAAGCCAGCGTTGGGGCCCGATGCGACGGGGGTGGGCTGGATCTACCAGTACGCACTGGTGGATCGCAGTGGTGGACACGACCTGGCGCAACTGCGCGCGCTTCAGGACTGGTTTCTCAAGTTCGAACTCAAGACGCTGCCCAACGTCGCAGAGGTAGCGACGATCGGCGGGATGGTCAAGCAGTACCAGGTGCAGCTGGATCCGCTGAAACTGGCCAGCCTCGGCATCACTCAAGCCGAGGTGACCGAGGCTATCGGCAAGGCTAACCAGGAAACCGGAGGCGCGGTGCTGGAGATGGCCGAGACCGAGTTCATCGTGCGGGCTTCCGGTTACTTGAAGACGCTCAATGACTTTCGGGCGATTCCACTCAAGTTGGGTGCGGGTGGTGTGCCGGTGACCCTTGGCGATGTCGCCACGATTCAACTGGGACCGGAAATGCGCCGTGGCATCACCGAACTCGACGGCGAAGGCGAGACGGTCGGTGGCGTGGTGATTTTGCGCAGTGGCAAGAACGCTCGCCAGACCATCGCAGCGGTCAAGACCAAACTCGACGAACTGAAAAGCAGTCTGCCGGCCGGGGTGGAAATCGTCACCACCTACGACCGCAGCAAGCTGATCGACCGCGCGGTGGAAAACCTCAGCCACAAACTGATCGAAGAATTCATCGTCGTCGCGTTGGTCTGCGGGATCTTTCTCTGGCACTTGCGCTCATCGCTGGTGGCGATCATTTCGCTGCCGGTGGGGGTGCTGATTGCCTTCATCGTCATGCGCTACCAAGGCATCAACGCCAACATCATGTCCTTGGGCGGGATCGCCATCGCCATCGGCGCCATGGTCGATGCCGCCGTGGTGATGATCGAGAATGCCCACAAGAAGATTGAGGCCTGGCACGTGGCCAATCCAGGGGAGGAACTGAAGGGTGAGCGTCATTGGCATGTCATGACCGAAGCAGCGGCAGAGGTAGGCCCGGCGCTTTTCTTCTGTTTGCTGATCATCACCCTGTCGTTCATTCCGGTGTTCACGCTGGAGGCTCAGGAAGGACGACTGTTCGGCCCATTGGCTTTCACCAAGACCTACGCCATGGCCGCAGCGGCGGGATTGTCAGTGACCCTGGTGCCGGTGCTGATGGGCTACTGGATTCGGGGGCGAATTCCCAGTGAACAACAGAACCCGTTGAACCGGTGGTTGATCCGGATCTATCAGCCGGCTCTGGACGCGGTCTTGCGTCGACCAAAGATCACGTTGCTGGTGGCGTTATTGGTTTTCGTCAGTGCGCTATGGCCAATGTCGCGCTTGGGTGGCGAGTTTCTCCCCCCGCTGGACGAGGGCGACCTGCTCTATATGCCTTCTGCCTTGCCGGGATTGTCTGCGCAGAAAGCCGCGCAACTACTGCAACAGACTGACCGCCTGATCAAGACCGTGCCAGAAGTTGAACACGTCTTCGGTAAAGCTGGTCGTGCCGAAACCGCCACCGATCCCGCACCGCTGGAAATGTTCGAAACCACCATCCAGTTCAAACCACATGAGCAATGGCGTCCAGGCATGACCCAGGAAAAGTTGGCGGAAGAACTGGATCGAGTGGTACGAGTCCCTGGGCTTACGAATATCTGGATACCACCGATTCGCAACCGTATCGACATGCTGGCGACGGGTATAAAGAGCCCGATCGGCGTGAAGGTTGCCGGCACCAATCTGGCGGAAATCGATGCGGTCACCCAGGCGGTCGAGCGAGTGGCCAAGGATGTACCCGGTGTCAGTTCGGCCCTGGCCGAGCGGCTGACTGGTGGCCGCTATATCGATGTCGATATCGACCGCAAGGCCGCCGCCCGCTACGGGCTGAACATCGCCGATGTGCAGTCCATCGTGGCCGGTGCCATCGGTGGTGAAAACGTCGGCGAGACCATTGAAGGTCTCGCGCGTTTCCCGATCAACGTACGTTACCCACGGGAGTGGCGCGACTCGCTCGGCGCCCTGGAGCAATTGCCGATCTACACCCCTCTGGGGAGCCAGATCACCCTTGGCACTGTGGCAAAGGTCAAGGTCAACGACGGTCCGCCGATGCTCAAAAGCGAGAATGCAAGGCCTTCAGGCTGGGTGTACATCGATGTGCGCGGCAGGGACATTGCTTCTGTGGTTGCCGATCTACGTCGGATCGTCAATGAGCAGGTCAGGTTGCAGCCCGGTATGAGCCTGAGCTACTCAGGACAGTTCGAGTTTCTCGAAAGGGCCAACGCACGGCTCAAACTGGTGGTGCCTGCCACGCTGCTGATCATCTTCGTGTTGCTCTACCTGACTTTTGCCCGATTCGATGAGGCCCTGCTGATCATGGCCACTCTGCCATTCGCACTGACTGGGGGGGCATGGTTTCTCTACCTGTTGGGCTTCAACCTGTCGGTCGCCACCGGGGTCGGTTTCATAGCCTTGGCCGGTGTTTCTGCCGAGTTCGGCGTGATTATGTTGCTTTACCTGAAAAACGCCTGGGCCGAACGTGAAGACCTCGGTGACCGCACTGAACGCGGGCTGGTGGCGGCGATTCGTGAAGGCGCTGTGCAGCGCGTTCGACCCAAGGCCATGACCGTTGCCGTGATCATTGCCGGTCTGCTGCCCATTCTGTTGGGCAGCGGAACCGGTAGTGAGGTGATGAGCCGTATCGCCGCGCCCATGGTCGGCGGCATGATCACGGCACCCTTGCTGTCCCTGTTTGTCATTCCGGCAGCCTATCGATTGATGCGCCGCCGGCACCTCCTGCCTGTACCCACCACACCTCAAGGAAAAGTCGTATGAAACTCACCCTGACTGCAGTCGCAAGCACCGTATTCGCGCTATCACTTTCTGCCCACGCGCAGGACATGCCAGGCATGAAAATGGACGGCATGGAAGGCATGCAGATGAAGCAGGAAACAAAACAGGCTCCGGTATCCAATGCCGAAGGTACGATCAAGGCTATCGATACTACGAAGCATACGGTGACGATCTCCCACGGCGCCGTTCCCGCCCTGCAATGGCCGCCGATGACGATGGCCTTTTCGGTGACGCAAGATCAGTTGTCGGGGTTGATGCCTGGAGACCGGGTATCGTTTTCCTTCCGGCTAGAGGGTAACAGCGCCTCGATTGTGTCCATTAAAAAGTAAATTCCGGTGGTGGAAGTGTCCGGCACATTTTGTCGTGTCGGACATAACCCATTAAATCCGCTGGTTCGGGAAAAACGGAGGGTTCCGGGTTTTGTGAACGGCTGGCAATTGCTTACCCTTCCAGTTCCGCTTCTTCTTCCGTCATCCTCGTCAGTGTTTCAGACCTGCGACAGACTTCGAAAAAAAGTCGCAAGCCCCGCGACTATTCAGGGCTTGCGACTCGTTGCCGATACGTCCTTCAAACTCCCTGGACGTCATCGACGGGTAGGCCTGCCGTGTTCATTGCCGAACGTGCGGGCCTAGTTCTGCACCTCAACCGTGTCGAAATCCGGCGCGTCTGGTGCGTCTGGTGCATCCGGGGCGTCTGGCGCATCCGGTGCATCCGGGGCGTCCGCCACATCCTCTCTGGCCGCTCTCGCCTCAGCTTTGGCAGCGTCTCTGACTGCGTTCGCTTCGGCTTTGGCGGCGTCCCTGGCGGCATCTGCGTCTGCCTTCGCGGCATCCCTGGCTGCATCCGCAGCGGCCCGGGCAGCGTCTCTGGCTGCATCGGCCTCTGCACGCGGTACGCCAGCAGCTCTTGCGGCATCCCGGATTGCATCCGCCTCAGCTCTGGCGACGTCCCGGGCTGTATCTGCAGCGGCTTTTGCCGCATCCCGGGCCGCATCTGCATCAGCCTTGGCCACGTCTCTGGCTACATCAGCGTCATTTCTGGCAACGCCTCTGTCTTCCGCGGCTTCCCTTGCAGCGTCACCAACGTCTTCTGCGGCTTCCCTTGCAGCGTCACCAACGTCTTCTGCGGCTTCCCTTGCAGCGTCATCGGCGTCTTCTGCGGCTTCCCTGGCGGCATCTGCGGCGTTATCCGCGTCGTTGTCATCGTCGTTGTCACGCGCGTCTTTGTCTTTTGCTTTGCCTGGGCCTCTATTCCCGGCCATACCACCATGGTCATCGTCGTTGTCATGCGCATTGCCCGGGCCTTTGTTCCCGGCTACACCACCATGGTCAGCGTCGCCGCGCCCAGAGCCTCCATTACCGTCACCACCATGGCCTGCTGCACCATGACCGCCACCGCCGTCACCACCGTGACCGCCGCCTCCTGAGCCTCCACTACCGGAGCCACCACCTCCACTACCGGAGCCACCGCCTCCACTGCCGCCGTGGCCACCTCCGCCGTCACCACCACCTCCGGAACCGCCGCCACCGCCGTGACCACCACCTCCGGAGCCACCGCCACCACCGTGACCACCGCCTCCGGAGCCACCGCCACCACCGTTACCACCACCTCCGGAGCCGCCGCCACCGCCACCGCCGTGACCTCCACCGCCTCCGCCGCTACCACCACCGCCGCTGCCGCCATCTTTGGCATACACGCTGGAGAAACTACCGATGTAATCGGGCACCAGGACAGTCGATGCCGACAGGACCCCGCCTATTGCCAGAGCCAACAAACATTTCTTGAGCAGCATGATGCACCTCCTCTTGGAGTTGCGTTGTCACCTCCGTATTGAACGCAATGTCCAGTGAGTTCGCGGCCGCCCATTGGAGCGGCCAGCCAACCGGCACGGCCATAAATCTGCAGCAATAACGAGCCACCGCGGTTTCCGTACGATCCCTCAGAGCCAGCTAGCATTTTAGCGTGGGAAATATTCCCACATATTCAGATTAGCCCTATCAGCCCAAGTGTCAACGACCAAATATCAGGCAACGGCCGGGTATCAGAAACCGTGGCCAAGCAACAGTCCAGCCTCGCTATCCGGGCTGGCGTCGGAAAACCCCTTGACGGCATACAACTGAATCTTCCAGTTCTGATTGAGCTTGTGCGTGAGAAAGAGGGTGAGTTCCTTGATCTGGTCGCCCGTGGAAACGACCTTCTGTCGCCAGTCGTAGGACACGCCCGCCGTGGTGCGCGCGAACACCGGCATGGCGAAGCCCAGGCCGGCGAATATCGGGTTGTCGAAGTCGGAGCCCGACGGGTCGCCGAACTTTTTCCAGCCCAGGGTCGCAAACCCGGTCACAGGGCCGAAGGCTTTGGCGACATCGACCTGGGCGGAATAGTCGGTTTTGCCGGTGCCCAGACACTCGTCTTCGTCGGCGGTGGGCAACTTGACCTTGCCGATCAGGTCCACGAACAGCCCGCCAACGCTGCCGTCAAGCACGGCATAGCCAGCACCGGCGACGGTGTCGCCCAAACCGCTTTCCACTTTGCCGCAGCCGCCGGGCAACGGCTCGCCGTCAGGGCCGACCGAAGGATTGGTGATGCGCAGCCAAGGCACGGTGAGCTTGTAGGTCATGGGACCGGTTTCGTATCTGCCCACCAGCGGGACGTACCAGGTTTCGGAAGTCGTACCGGTGCCATAGTCGCCCCGCGAGTAGTCGGCTCCGATCGAGGTCGTGAAGGTATCGGCCAAGACCGGCAAGGCCAGGCTGGCAAGCCAACCGACGAGCAGGATGCGCTTGGGGTCCATGTTCACCTCGTCTCTGGCGTCATCGAAGTTCACACGCAGGTTTTGTTGCGTGACTTACCCAGCCTAGTTACTTATGACGCAAGTGCATCATGGCTGCACTGCTTAACCCGACTTGCCAGAGCGATCGACTTTTTCAACCGGCTCAACCTTCTCGACTTTTTCCACTTTTTCCACTTTTTCTACCTTCTCGACTTTTTCTGGCCGATCAATCTTCTCTACCTTCTCTGGCCGATCAACTTTCTCGACTTTCTCCGGACGTTCGACCTTTTCGACTTTCTCTACCCTCTCTACCCTCTCCACTTTCTCGGCTTTGCCGGATTGCTCGACCTTCTCGATACGCTCTGACTTGCCGGACTTGTCCACGTCCACGCGTTCTATCTTGTCGCCACCGCCATGACTGTCACTGCCCCCGTGGCGAGTATCGTCGATGACGTTGCCTGCGCCCTCGGAGCGGCCGCTCCTGTCACTGCCCGAGTTCCCTGAACTGCCGGAATTGCCGGAGTTGTCGGAACTGTCAGGGCTGTCGGAGCCGCTCGAGTTGCCCGAGCCACTTGAGTCGTCGGTGTCTTGCTCGCTGGTGCCGAGTCGTCCGTGCCGGTTGCTGGCTGGCGAATCGGAGCGCTCGCGGGGCAATTCGATACGCGTTGCCTGCACGTCCCGCGCGCCGGTGAACACGCCGTTGATCCGCACACGTCGATCCAGCGTCAGCTGCGAAGCCTGCACACCGACAAACACAGTGTCGCGCGCCAGCGTCACATTAAAGCCGCCCACCACCAAATGGCGGTCCTGCCGGCCCTGTATCAGGCCCTCGATCACCGCATTGTGTGCCCGGCCAATGAAAGGCAGGCTCGGGTCGGGGCGGCTTTGGCTCACGTCCAGCTCGCGACCGGACCAGTGGCCGCGCACCAACATTTCCTGCGCCGCACCTGAGTGATTGCTGAGTTTGAGCCCCTGGAGATAGCCGCTGCGATCCACCGAGCCGATGGCACTGGCCTCCTTGAGGCCGGGCGCCCGGTCGATGCGACTGGCCACCACTTCGCCACGAGCATCGCGCAGCCCGCTGACCCGTACGGGATCACCCGGACGCAGACCGGCAGCGACCTGGGCACCGTTGGCCAGGCGTACTGGTTGCCCCATGACGCGCATGGGCATGGAATCGCGCGGCAGGGCTGTCAAAGGGCCTTCGTAGGCGTGCAGGATAGAAATGCGCCCGGCTTCCAGCCCTCGCCGGGAGTTGAACGCTTCCACGGCAACCACTTGGCCTACCGCCAGGCGGGTACTGGAGCTGGCAATGCCGTTCTCGCTGACAGGAACGTTGTTGTTGAAGTGCACTTCCACGCCATTGACGCAGATCGAGGCAAACCCGGTGATGGTGCCGACAATCCCGGTGCCACCGATTCCTCCGTTATCGTCGCTGATACCCGTGCCACCCACTCCACCTGCAACGGCACCGGTGCCGCCAATGCCGCCAGGGCGTTTTTTCAGCGGTGCGCCGGTACCACCGACTCCACCGTTGTCGGTGTCGATGCCGGTACCGCCCATGCCGCCAGGCGCTGCGCCCGTGCCGCCGGTGCCTCCCGGCGCCTGAATGACCGGCACTTCGCTGGTGCCCGCGTCATTCTGGCTGACACAGGCCGGGGCGGCTTGCAACACAATCGGAAGCGCGAGGCCCAGAACGAGGGCGACTGCACGAATCAGGCGCAATTTGACGGTCATGGTTCAGGGGCTTTTGGCGAATGGGTATCGGTAGCTTCAGTGTAGAAGTACAAGCCGACCGTGATGCGTTGGCGTGGTTCAAGGCTGGGCAGGTCCCGGAATTCCAGTTCGGCGGCGAGTCGGTTGAAGCTCAACAGGGCCTGCATTCCCTCGCTGGCCACGGCCTCGCGCAACGCCTCGACGCTCATCGGGGCCAGTGCGTCATAGTGCACGCTGCGTTCAAAAAAGGCCGGGGCTTCGCTGCTCAGATTGTGTACCGCAGCGCAGGCATGATCGTGCAGGTTATGCCCCAGGTAAGCGGTTTTCTCATCGAAGCCCTTTTGTGGCACGAAGGCCTGGGCTTCAAGGTGAACGCGCTCTTGTTCGTCAAGGCGCACGACCCCCAGGCGCAGCCACTCGTCCAATACCACCCGCGCCCTGATATCCGTACTGACCTGCGCCACCAAGGCGTCAAAGGAGCGGTCGCCGCCGACACTGGCCAATCGAGGCAGTGGCAGCGGCTGGCCGGCGTCGTTGCAAAAGGGCGCCTTGGCCCAGGCGTTGACCAGTTGCGCACCGAACGTGATGTTTTCCGGAAGCGTGGAAGCAGCCGGGTCGCTGGTATTGCGCAAGCGCCGTACATCCTTGCGATGCACGCCGGTGAGCAGGCTGATGCGGCTGTCGGTCGGTGCCTTCTCGCCCAAGCGGAACTCACGGTCCGCCACTTCGACGAAAACCTCCTTGAGCAGGTCGGCAAACACCAGGTAGGTGACGCCTTTGCGCAGCATCAGGCGCACCAGCGGCTGCATGACATGCCGCAAGGCTTTGAGGAGCGAAGTAGGCAGCGTGGACGATTGCATTCAGCGAATTCCTGGGTAGACAACCCCAGTATAGCTGCGTGGGAAATAATCCCATGAATTTCCCGCGAGCAGTGCCAACGCAATACGCGTTGCAATCCCTGAATAGCACGGGAGCAATCCGTCAGACTTACAGCATCGCCTGAATTTTATGCGCGGGAATTTTTCCCGCGCAATGAAGTTAGTTCGGGTTTACAGATGTGAAATACAGTCTGTTGATCGCTACCCCGGTACCGAGGTTTTTTGCGCACCGACACTGCCCGCCCTGCCGGCGACGACCAGTGCCACGCAACAGGCCAGTAACGAGAATGCGGCGAATGCGCCCATCACATGCAGATAAGGCAACACGTGATTCCAGGCTCGAGCCACCCCCAGGAAAGCGGCGAATAGCCAACCGCTCATGGAAAGCGCACCCAACAAGGCGAGCCGCGTGCGGCCTGCACTGCGCAGTGCGACGAATGGAGCCTTTTGCAGCAGCGGGAAGCCGATTCGATGCAAGAGTGCACCGTTGAGGCTCAGCAGCGCGACGACCGTCACCTTGGCCCAGAGTTTCTGATTGAGCAGATACGCGTCGCCTTCATTGAGATAACCCTGTAGCACCAGCAACAGTCCGCTTGCCCAAAGGGCCAGCAGGGCAAGGCTGACAATCTTCTGGGTTTCATCGAGGTATTCAAGCCTCGCCTGGTCCAGTATTTCCTTGCGCCAACTCCAAAGCTTGTGATCCGCCTGCAACACCCTCCCCAGGGCAATACACGTAGCGAGCAGATGACCGTACACGAGAAGCATTTTGAGCATTGCCTTGACCTTATTATTGTTTTGGCGCTGCGTTCCCTGCTTCGCTGAAGTGAAAACGAATGATACAAATTTGCAATTGCACTTTCAAGATTAACGTTCTCTAACATTCGCCAGCACAGACCGCCATATGACTTTCGTCGCACATGGAAACGACTATCTTTCAGGGAACGGCCTCAAGGGGATCGCAGACTTCCCTACTCAAACTCTGTAATCAGGATCAACCAGGAGAACAGCATGCGCACACTGACCGTTGCCGCATTCGTGAGTCTGGACGGCGTCATGCAAGCGCCCGGCGGGCCTGAGGAGGATTGCAGTGGCGGATTCCGCTTCGGTGGCTGGATCGTGCCCTACGCCGACAAAACCACCGGCCAGGCCGTCCAGGACCTGTTCTCGCAGCCATTCGAGTTGCTGCTGGGACGTCGTACCTACGACATCTTCGCCGCCTATTGGCCGCACATTCAGGCCGACTCAACCCACCACACCATCGCTGACCTGTTCAACGCCGTCCCCAAACATGTGGCCACCCATCGCGCCAACTCGCTGGCCTGGCACAACAGTCATGCGCTGGAAGGCAACCTGGTCGACGCGATCAGCGCGCTTAAACGCCAGGACGGTCCTCAGCTACTGACCCAGGGCAGCGGCGATCTGGTACGCCAACTGCTTGCCGCCGGCCTGGTGGACGAGTTGCGGCTGATGATTCACCCCATCCTGCTGGGGCGCGGCAAGCGCCTGTTCGACGACAACGCACAGGCGTCGGCCTTCACCCTGGTGAATTCGATCAGCTCACCCGGGGGTGTGCTGATCGCCCGCTACATCCGCAGCGGCGAGGTGCGCACAGGTTCGTTCGAGGGCGTCAGGCAGCGATAGCCACCGTCTCTCTCGGTTGGGGTATGCCTCACGCCACCGGCATCAACTTCGCGTAAGCCTGCAAATGGTGATCGTCGTCGCCGAACTGGCGCGCCACCATCAGCAGATGCTTGGCATGGTGCGACAACATGTATTCCCAGGTCAGGCCGATACCGCCGTGCAACTGGATGCTCTGGTCCGCGACAAAGCGGCTGGCGCGGCTGACGATAAACTTGGCGGCGGCCAGGACGCGGCTGCGCTCGTCACTGTCGGCCTGATCGCCCACGCAAGCGGCGAGCAGGGTCATCGAGGTGGCCTGGTCCAGCTCGATGCGCATATCCACCATGCGGTGTTGCAGCACCTGGAACTTGCCGATGGGCTGACCGAACTGCTGGCGGGTTTTCAGGTAATCGAGGGTCAAGGCGCACGCCGCTTCCATGCTGCCCACGGCTTCAGCGCATTGCGCGGCGATGCAACGACCTTGCTGGTAACGCAGCGCCGGCAAGGACTGCCCCACTTCGCCGAGCACCGCACTGCTTTTGACGAACACGTCTTCAAGGTACAGCTCGCAGCCCATCCGCCCGTCCAGGGTGTCGAAGGTGCGTCGACTGACGCCGCTGTCTTGCGGGTCGACCAGGAACAGAGTGATGCCCTTCTCGTCCCGAACACCGCCACTGGTGCGCGCCGACACCAGAATCAGCCCGGCGCTCTGACCGCCGATAATCACCGACTTGCGGCCATTGAGTTTCCAGCCGCCGCTGACTGGCTCGGCGATGGTCTGAACGTCGTGCAGCTGGTAGTGACTCTGCGGCTCATCGAGGGCCACGGCCAGTTGCAGGCCGGCGCTGCCGACTTGCGGCAACAGCGTGTCTTTCTGGGCAGCGTTGCCCAACTGGTCGACCAGGCCGCCGGCGAAAATCACCGAATGCAGGAAAGGCTCCAGGCACAGGCCCCGGCCCAGTTCGGTCATGATCAGCATGTTCTCCACACCGCTGCCACCATAGCCGCCATAGGCTTCGGCAAAGGGCGCGGCGCACAGTCCGAGTTCACCCAGTTGCTGCATGAACGGACCGCTGAAACCCTGCCTGCTCTGGCGGTACTGCTCGCGATGCTCAAAACCATAAACGTCACGCACCAGGCGCGCGGCGGTTTCCTGCAGCATCAGCTGCTCTTCTGTCAGTTTGAAATCCATGGTCGTGGCGCCTTAGAGTTCGAGGATCATTTTCGCGATGATGTTCTTCTGGATTTCATTGGCGCCGCCATAGATCGAGGCCTTGCGCGCATCCAGGTACTGGTAGGTGGCCGCGCTGCTGTAGTCGGTGTAGAGCAACGGTTCGCTGCCATAACCCAGTTCATCTTCAATGAACGGCAACGCGTACGGCCCCACGGCCTTACTGATCAGGTAGGTGATGGCCTGCCGAATCTCGGTGCCCCTGATCTTCAGGAACGAGCTTTCGGCACCGGGTACATCGCCGTTTTGTGTCGCCGCCAACGTGCGCAGGTTGCTCATTTCGGCCGCCATCAATTGCATGTCGACTTCGGCGATCTGCGCGCGGAACAACGGATCTTCGATCAGCGGCCGACCGTCACGCACTTCCTGGCTGGCAATGCGCTTGAGCCGGGTGAGCAATGCCTTGTTCTGCGCGATCCCGCCGATGCTGGTGCGTTCGTGGGTCAGCAAGTACTTGGCGCAGGTCCAGCCCTCATTCTCTTGCCCGACCAGATTCGCCACCGGCACCCGCACATTGTCGAAGAACACCTCGTTGACTTCATGTTCGCCGTCCAGGGTGATGATCGGCCGCACCGTGATGCCCGGGGTTTTCATGTCGATCAGCAGGAACGAAATGCCTCGTTGCTTACGGGCCTCGGGGTCGGTACGCACCAGGCAGAACATCCAGTCGGCAAAGTGCGCCAAGGTGGTCCAGGTCTTCTGGCCGTTGACCACGTAGTGATCGCCCTCGCGCACCGCGCGGGTTTTCAGCGACGACAAATCAGAGCCGGCC
This sequence comes from Pseudomonas fluorescens, assembly GCF_040448305.1. Classification (NCBI taxonomy): domain Bacteria; kingdom Pseudomonadati; phylum Pseudomonadota; class Gammaproteobacteria; order Pseudomonadales; family Pseudomonadaceae; genus Pseudomonas; species Pseudomonas fluorescens. The sequence continues at coordinate 4,105,449 of NZ_CP148752.1, forward strand.
CCGGGTTCGGAGTAGCCCTGGCACCACCAGTCCTCACAGGAAAGAATCCGGGGAAGGAAGTGTGCTTTCTGCTCGGCGGTGCCGAACTTGATGATCACCGGGGCGACCATTTTCAGGCCGAACGACACCACTTTCGGTGCGCCCGCGGCAAAGCATTCTTCGTCGAAAATATGCTTCTGCACGGCACTCCAGCCGGTGCCGCCGAACTCGACCGGCCACCCCGGCGCGAGCCAGCCCTGGCGGTCGAGAATCTGCATCCATTGCACCTGATGCGCTTTGCTCAGGCGTTTGCCCAACGAGATTCGCTCGGACAGTTCGCCAGGCAAATGGTCGCGCAAGAAAGCCCGGACTTCCTGGCGAAAGGCCTGTTCCTGTGGGGAAAATTCAATGTCCATCCATCCACTCCAAAACCATCTGGGCAACACACAATCCCTGTAGGAGCGAGCCTGCTCGCGATAGCGTCTTCACATTCAACATATGTGCTGAATGGCCCACCGCCATCGCGAGCAGGCTCGCTCCTACAGGGGTCAATACAGTGTTTATTCGAAAACGATCACCGAACGCGCCAGCTCACCGCGACGCAGTTCTTCGAACGCCTCGTTGATCTGGTCCAGACGGATGCGCTGGGAAATCATCTCGTCGAGCTTGAGCTTGCCGGACATGTAGAAATCCACCAGGCGCGGCATGTCGACCGGGAAGCGGTTGGAGCCCATCAGCGAGCCCTGGATGCGCCGTTCGTGGAGCAATTGCAACGGGTCGAGTTCGATTTTCAGGCCCGGCTTGAGCATGCCGATCACCGTGGCGGTGCCGCCGCGAGCCAACATGGCGAACGCCTGCTCGGCGGTCTGCTTGAGGCCGATGCATTCGAAAGCGTGGTGCACACCGCCGCGAGTCAACTCCATCACTCGCTTGGCGGCATCGCCGTCCCGGCCGTTGATCACATCGGTGGCGCCGAACTGCCTGGCCAGTTCCAGCTTCGAGTCGAGCATGTCGATGGCAATGATCCGCCCTGCCCCGGCCAGCGCCGCGCCGTTGATCGCGGCCAGACCGATACCGCCGCAACCGATCACGGCCACCGTCTCCCCCGGCCGCACCTTGGCGGTGTTGAACACCGCGCCGGTGCCGGTAGTCACCGCGCAACCGAGCAAGGCGGCGCGGTCCAGCGGCATGTCGCGGCGGATCGCCACGCAGGCGTTTTCGTGCACCAGCATCTGCTCGGCGAACCCGGACAGGTTGACGAATTGCGGCATCGGTTTGTGCACGTAGGTCAGGCGCGGCTCTTCGTCCTTGTCGCGCTTGGTTTCCGGCGACACGCAGCGCGCCAGATGGCCGGTCACACAGTGTTCGCAATGACCGCAGAACACCGTCAGGCAGGTCACCACATGATCGCCGGGCTTGACCGAACGCACTTCGGAGCCGACCTGTTCGACCACACCGGCGGCTTCATGACCCAACACCATCGGGCCGGGATACGGAAACGAGCCGTCGATGACATGCAAGTCCGAGTGGCACACACCCACGGCTTTGGTGCGGATCAACACTTCGCGCGGACCCGGTTTGCTGATGCCCACCTCTTCGATGACCAGCGGGGCTCCAACCTGATGGAATACGGCAGCTTTCATGGCAGTTCTCTCAACAATGATGTGGGGTTCAGGCCGGGCTGGCCGCTGTACGCAATACGGCCTTGGCATGACTGAAGGTGCGGAAACCGTCGATGCCGTGGTAGGCACCCATGCCGCTCTGGCCGACACCGCCGAACGGCAAGCCTTCGGTGCTGGCGTGGCTCATCACGCCGTTGAGGGTCACGCCACCGGAACAGGTGCGGCTGAGTACCTGGGCCTCTTCGGCGGCATCGTTGCCGAAGTAGTACAAGGCCAGCGGACGCGGCCGTGCGTTGATCCGGGCAATCACGTCGCTGATCGATTCGTAAGGCTTGATCGGCAGCAGCGGGCCGAAGATTTCATCCTGCATCACCTGCAAATCGTCACCGGGGTTGCGCAGCAGCGTCGGCACGATCTTGTTCAGTGTCGATTGACTGAAATCTTCAGCGCCGGCGTTCAGCTCTATCAACTCGACACCGGCGGCGTGGGCCTCGCTCAGGTAACCCTGCAAGCGCTCGAAATGCCGGGCGTTGATGATCGAGGTGTAGTCGGGGTTGTCCCTGAGCGTCGGGAAGAACTTCGCCACCACGGCCTTGGCCACGCCGATGAAGGCGTCCACCGACTCTTGCGGGACAAACACGTAGTCCGGTGCCACGCACAACTGGCCGGCATTGAGCAGCTTGCCGATCACGATCTTGGCCACCGCGTCGTTGAAGTCCGTCGAGCGCGAGATGATCGTCGGCGACTTGCCGCCCAATTCCAGGGTCACCGGCACCAGGTTCTCTGCCGCCGCGCGCAATACGTGTTTGCCGATGCTGGTGGCGCCCGTGAACAGCAGATGGTCGAACGGCTGGCCGCAGAACGCCTGGCCGACCTCTGCGCCGCCCAGAACGACCGCTACCTCTTCTTCGGCGTACACCGAACGAATCAGACGGGCGATCAATGCCGAGGTGTGCGGATTGAATTCCGACGGTTTGATCATCACCCGGTTGCCCGCCGCCAAAGCGCCGGCAAGCCCGCTGAACACCATGTAGCCGGGCACATTCCAGGCCGTGACGATGCCCACGACTCCCAGGGGCTGGTATTGCACCCAGGCTTCACCGGCCCGGGCCTGACGTTGTTCCGGGCGCATCCATTGCGCCAGTTCGGCTTTGGTCTGCTTGAGCGTGGCCAGTGGCGACAGCACTTCACTGCCTTTGGAGAAACCGGGGCTGCGATGGCCGAAATCGGCGGTCAGGGCCTCGATGATTTCCTGCTCATGATTGACCAGCAAACCGATCGCCCGGTCGAGCAATTCACAGCGTTCTTCAAGGGTATAGGGTTCGCGGGCGTGGAAGGCCGCGCGTTGTTTTTCCAGGATCGTGCGGATGTCACAGCTCGTCGAACTCTCGATGGCGTTCATCACTACCTCTCTTGTTTTTGTCAGGACGCGGCCACGGTCGGGCTGCAATGCACAGGGTCTGGCTGCATGGTTGATCATCACTGGCGCGGCGCCGCCACCCGGATCAGGTGGGTGGCGCCACGACGATGGGCTCAAGCGAGGATGCCCATGGCCTTGGCACTGTTGATGGCCTGGGTGCGACGGCAGGCGCCGAGCTTGACGTTGATGTTCTTGGCGTGGGTTTTCACGGTGTTTTCCGAGATGAACAAGCGGCTGCCCACTTCGCGTACCGACATGCCTTCGGCCAGCAACTTGAGCACCGACACCTCGCGGGGTGTCAGGTCATCCTGGTAATCCGCCACGCCGGTCAGGCGAACCGGCAAAACCTTGTCGTCGTTGGCCGGTTGCTCGCGGGCGGCGATCCGGGCTTTCTGCCGTGCGATCGGCCCTTGGTAACACGCCGCGTGGATCTTGCCCCAATGCATGCGCCGCTCGGCTTCGTACAAGTGCCAGCGGGCCTTTTCCGGGTCACGGCTGCGCGAAGCGATTTCCGACAACAGCAGATAGCCGTTGAGTACAAAGGGGGCGCAGCAGTCGCGGACCTGCAACAGCCCCGCTTGCACCACCACCTCGGCTTCGTGGGTATGGCCCTGCTGCAACAGCAACTCGCCTTGCGCGAACAGCAGCCGCCCGAGCAACGGGTAAGGTTGCGCGCCCTTCACGGTCAGTCGGTTGAGCTCGCTACGCACCAGCGATTGCGCCTGCCCCCATTGCCCCTGGAGCATCAGCAGGCGCGTCCGGTCGACGTTGACCAGCACTTCCGACTCATGACTGCCCTGGCGTCGGGCCAGTTCCAGTGAGTGATCCAGCAGCGACTGGGCCTCGACCAGATCGCCGGCCTCCATCGCGATTCGCGCCAGGATGCAATGGCACAGCAACACCGACAGCCAATCTTCAGCCGTCAGGTCGTCAAGGGCCGCCCGACAATGCAGGCGCGCCGAATCGGCATGGCCGCGCAATGCCTGCAAGGTGCCGTACAGCGCCTGCCAGTTCGCCAGCAGGCGCTGATTGCGTCGGGTATCGGGCAGCGGCAGAAAATGCCCGAGCCGCGCCAGGCACTCGGCGGCTTCGTCCAGCCGCCCACTGAACAACAGCGCCTTGGCGCACAGGTAAATCAGGCGCGGGCTGCTGTGCAGCAACTGCGGCTCGATACGCTCACGCCAGTCCATCAGCTTGCTCAGATGCCGTTCGCCGAGGATCCAGCTCAGCCACAAGCGCTCCATGTAATTGGCGGCCACCTCGGGCTGATCAGCGCACAACGCCTGCTCCACCGCCTCATCGACATGCCCCAGCACGCTGAGCAACTGACAGGCCCTCAGGCGCAAGCGGTTCAGTGCCAGGCCAGTCAATTGGTGCTGCAACGCCAGGGCCACGGCCGGAAGCAGCCGAAACCAGCCAGATTGTTGCTCCACCGGGAACACAAAAGCCTGGCCGTGCAGCAGGCTGTTGAACACCCGACCGCCCTGCTGGCCTTCCCATAACTGTTCGCAGAAGTGCGCGCTGAATCGGGACAAATGCGCGAGCCCACACAGGACCTCGCGCTGTTCCTGGCTCAGTCGCGACAACAGTTCGCGCTCAAGGTATTGGGCGAGCAAGGGTGAGGACTGTGCCTGTTCCAAAGAAAGCGACAGGCGAATACCGGCGCACCACCCGCCTGTCTCATGCCAGAGTTTTTCTCTGGCCGGTGCATCGGTGTGCGGCGCCAGGGCATCGATCAGCGATTCGAACTCATCGGGGCGCAGGGCCAGTTGCCCGGTGCCCAGCTCCTGCAACTGCCCGGTCAGCATCAAGCGCGGCAGATTCCAGTCCGGGCGCTGGCGGCAGGTGACCAGCACTTGCAGTCGTGGTGTTTTGAGGGACAGGAGTTGATCGAACCAGTGGTTCAGGTCTGCGGGCATATCGACGGGAAGATCGTCGAATACCAGGTGGATTGGGGCTACCTCAAGGGCCTCATCGCGAGCAGGCTCGCTCCTACAGTTGACCGCGTTCCCCTGTAGGAGCGAGCCTGCTCGCGATAGCAATAGCTCAGGCACCACAGCTCTTGAATCGAGAAACGCCAATACTGCATCCGCCGCAGTATCAACCGCCAACCCCAATTCACCCGCCAATCCTGAAATGAAGTGCTCCAGCGTCTGCCACTGTGCACCCAAAGACATCCACACCACTTGCCCCGGCGGCGCAACGCCTTGCAAATACTGCTGCAACAATGACGTCTTGCCGTACCCGGCAGGCGCGCAAAGCAGTTGCAAGCGGCACTGCTTGCCCTCAAGTGCATCGATCAGATGCGGCCGTGGCACAAACATGGCGGACCTCGCTGATGGGAAGTGGACTCCATCATTGAGCCGGACACCGGTTTGCGCGCCACCCGCATCAGGTGGGTGCAAGCCCTGCAATGCACAACGCCCTGCGAACAGGGCGTTGCTTGAGGCGAGGGCGAACGGTCAGCGAATGCCGTCGTTGCGCAGCGCAGCCGGGGTGAAATCGGTCATCTTCGCGGTCAAGCCATAGGTGGTGGCATGCCTGGACTGGTTGGTCATGGCCAGCACGTTGTAGCGGCCTGCGATCAGATCGTAGATACCGAGCATCGCGAAGTTCGGCGCGCCACGCTCGTAATCGTTGATCGCATAACCTTCCGCCACCCGCCACAGCTGGCCACGACCGTCGTAGTGATCGACCTCGGCCAGTTGCCAGGTGTCCTCATCGAAGTACATGTCACGCTTGGCATACACGTGACGCTGACCCGGCTTGAGCGTGGCCTGCACGTGCCAGACGCGGTGCAACTCGTAGCGCGTCAGGTCCTGGTTGATATGCCCCGGCTTGATGATGTCGTCATACTTGACCTTCGGCGACTGCAACTTGTAGTTGTTGTACGGGATGTACAGCTCCTGTTTGCCCACCAGTTTCCAGTCATAACGATCCGGCGCGCCGTTCATCATGTCGGTGTTGTCGGCGGTGCGCATGCCGTCGGAGCCGTTGCCCGGGCCATCGTAAGCCACTTGCGGTGCACGCCGTACGCGGCGCTGGCCGGCGTTGTAGACCCACGCCAGGCGCGGTTCCTTGACCTGGTCGATGGTCTCGTGGATCAGGATCACACTACCGGCCATGCGCGACGGCGCGGTGATTTCCTGTTTGTAGTAGTACAGGACGTTATCGGCCTGCCCGGCATCGACGCCTTCCATCAATTGCGGGAAAGCCAGTTTGTCTTCGTACTCGACAATGTTGTAAGAACCATTGGTTTGCGGGGCAGCCTGGGCCGCAATACGTTCCATGTTGCCGCCGCGATAACGGTTGGTGTGGTTCCAGTACACCTCCACACCGTTCTTTGGAATCGGGAACGGGTAATAGCGGGTCTGAGTGAAGTTCACCAGGCCGTTGCCATCGGGGGTCAGTTCGGTGGTTACCGCGCTTTTCCTGGCGATGTCATAGATGTTTTGTGGCGAGGCTGCGGTGCGCTGGGTCTTGAACACCGGGATCTTGTAGCTGTCCGGATAGCGCTTGAACATCGCCAGCTGGCCCGGGGTCAGCTTGTCCTTGTACTGGTCGACATTGGCTGCCGTGATCACGAACTGCGGTTTTTCGCCGGCAAACGGATCGCCGAGAAAACCATTGTCGAGTGCCGCCGCGCCGGGTTTGAGGCCCCCGGTCCAGGCCGGAATGCTGCCGTTGGCATTGCCCTCTTTCTGTGCCCCCAACGGCGTCAGCGTAGTCCCCAGTTGCGCCGCCTCCTGTGGCGAAACCGCGGCCATCACACCGCTGGCCAGCAACGACAGACTCAGTGCGCCAGCGCGCAGAATTAAACGTGCGTTCATGTTCAGTTTCCTCTGGCAGGGTTGCATCAGAAATTCACGCCGAAGCTCAGCGCGGCATAGTCGCGGTCGACGTTGGTGTTGAAATCGCCACCGAAGTAGTTGGTGTAACTCAGGCTGGCGGTGTAGGTGTTCTGGTAGTCGGCGTCGACACCGAGGCTCACGGCCTTGGAGCCTTCATCGAAGTTCGGGCCGTAACCCTGCACGTCGTGGGACCAGGCGATGTTCGGCGACAGGTTGATACCGGCGATCACGTTCTGGTAATCGAGCTTGCCGCGCAGGCGATAACCCCAGCTGCTGCTGGTGTAGAAGCCATCGTTGTTGCACTCCTGCGCCGGGTTGCTGGCGTTGGGCAGGCCCGCTGCGGTCCCACGGCAAGTGGCCGCCCCCGCTGCGCCCGGCAGTTCGCCGGAACCGAAGGCCGGGCTGCGACCGAAGCGCAGGTCCGTACCGTCCGCCTTGCCCAGGCCGTTGATCTTGTTGTAACCCACCTCGCCCACCAGGGTCAGGCGACTGGCGCCGAAGACCTGATCGAAGAACTGCGTGGCGGTCACCTGGGCCTGGGTCACCGGCATGCGCTTGTAGCCGTTGACCTCGGCACCCAGGGTACGTCCGGCGAAACCGGTGGTGATCAGCGGTGACGTCGCGCCGAAAGTCGCGGCGGACAACAGGTCAGCGGTGTTCAGTTGCAGCGGCATGTTCGGCCGGTAGCTGAGTTCGCCACCGAGCGATACGCCGGCGACGTTGGTCTGGAAGCTCAAGCCGTACAGACGAATGTCTTCCGGGTAATCGATGAAGTAACGCGCACTGCGCGCCGAGGCCAAGCCACCGGCCGGGTTGCTCATCTGATTGATGCTCAGGAGCGGGTTGCGGCTGTGGTAGTTCATCGCGTAGGCGCCGAACTCGGTGTCGTTGGCTTCCGGCACATACCAGCGCAGCGCCAGGCCATACTGGCCACCGTCGCGCGCATCGTTGTCCTTCAGGCGCGGGATGAACGCGTCGTCGGTGCCGGCAGCAATGGCAGCCAGACCGCCGGTGTTCTTCGCAACACCCGGTGGCAGGTCGAGACCGGCGATCACCAGGCGATCGTCACAGCCTTGCGGCACACCGTCGTTGCCGAAGAACGTGCCGCAGTTATCGACCACCGACTTGTCCCATTGCAGCTGGTAGAAACCTTCAGCGGTGATGTTGTCGGCCAGGCCCTGGGACACGTAGAGCAGATTGACCGGGATCAGGCCCTCCTTCACTTCCGCACCCGGGCGACGCAAGGCGGCGACGTCGATCGGGTTGATGCTGTTGATCGAGTTGCCGATGAAGGTACTCTCGCCCCAGCTCACCACTTGCTTGCCCAGGCGCACGTTGCCGACCTGATCGCCAATCGTGTAGTTGTGGTAGACGAAGCTGTCGAGGAACATCGCGCCGGACGACTTGGCCGCACGGTCACGTCCCGAGTCGTCGATGTCATAGAACGGACGGCTCTCGTCCATCAGCTCGAAGTCGTACCAGTATTTACCGCGCACGAAGGCGCCGCTGTCGCCGTACTTGAGCTCCAGGTCATGCACGCCCTTGAAGATCTTCGAGAAGGTTTCACCCTTCTTGAAGTTCAGGCGGTTGTCGTCGGTGGTCCGGGACGCGGACTTGCCGCCGGTGACACCCTGGGAGTTGAAGTTGGAGATGAATTGCTTGTCTGGATCAGCTGCCGACCAGCTCGCGCCAATCGACAGCGACGAATCGAAATTGCCCTGAATTTCCCCGATATTGAAAGCGACAGCGTGAGCCTCATTGCTCGCGCAAGTGGCAACCATCACAGCGACGGCCAGCAGACTCGGCTGGAAGACTCCGCGCATTGTTTTTGTTGTCATGCGGTTTCTCCGGTTAAGGATTAAGTGTTGGAGCGCCCATGCTAGCGGCGCTCCGTTGGTGGTCTCACACCCGAACGGGTGATTTGAAACAGCGTTATTGATGGGGTTTTGTGCCGCGTAACCACCCGGTTCGAACGACGCTCACCGTGCGTTACGCTCGGTGACACTCACCCGGTAAAAGTTGGTGCTCGCTTGTCGATAAACGCCGCCACGGCTTCGCGGTGATCGGCGGTCTGGTGCGACAACACCTGGAACGTCGCCGACATTTCCAGCAGCGTGTCGAGTCGGGTGTGCAAGGCCTCGCGCAACAAACGCTTGGCCAGTCTCACGGCGTGAGGCGGGTTGGCGGCGATCGACGCAGCGATGTCCCGCGCCGTATCCAGCAACTGCTCGGCGGGAACAACGCGGGACACCAGGTTCCATTGCTCGGCCTGGCGAGCGTCGATCATTTGTCCGGTCAGGGTCAGTTCGGTGGCACGGGACAAACCGATGATGCGTGGCAACAACCAGGCACCGCCGTCGCCAGGAATGATCCCCAACTTGACGAAACTCTCGGCAAACTTCGCGTGCTCCGACGCCACGCGGATGTCACACATGCACGCCAGATCCAGCCCCGCGCCGATGGCCGCGCCATTGACCGCGGCGATCACCGGCACTTCCAGATTGAACAACGCCAGGGGTAAGCGCTGAATGCCGGTGCGATATTCCTGACGCAATTGCATGCCCGACATCTGCGCATAGCGATCCATGTCGCGCACGTTGCCACCGGAGCAGAACGCCGTGCCGGCGCCGGTGATGATCACTGCACGCACACTGCTGTCGCGTTCGATTCGCTCAATGGCTTCGAGGAATTCCGACACGGCGCTGTTGCCGGTCAGCGGATTGCGTCGCTCGGGGTCATTCATTGTCAGGGTGACGACATGACCTTCCTGTTCGTATTTCAAAAACGGGCTCATGAATGATCCTCAGGCCGATGGGGACAGGGTGACGTGACGCACGAAATGGCTGGCGCAGGTATCCGGTTGTTGAAGAAACGCCTGGCCGACGATGCCGTTCCACCAGGTTTCCGAGCCGTCGCTGATGCGCCACTCGTGCAGGCGCCGGGTGAACAGTTGCAAGTCCAGTTCTTCGGTCACGCCGATGGCGCCGAACAGTGCGTGGGCGATGGCAGTGACTTGAGGCACGGCCATGCTGGTCCGCGCTTTGGCAATGGCCGTCGCCATCAGGTCCGGCACCTGCAAAGCGCCGGAAAACGCCAGTTCAGCGGCGATGCGCGCGGCGGCCACTTGCTCGGCCATCACGCTGAGTTGATGCTGCACGGCCTGGAATTTGCCAATGGCCTTGCCGAACTGCACCCGGTCGTTGCAGTACGCCAGCGTCATGGCGAGAACCTGCTCCATGGCCCCGGCGATGGCGGCGGCGTGAATGGCGGCATTGAACACTCGTACTTCTTCGCCGTTATTGCCGATTGCGCTGCCAAGTGAATCCTGCGGCCAGTACAAGGTGGCGCATTGACTGCCGTGAACGCCCGTGGGCTCGCGGCGGGCGAGGCTGCAATCGAGCAGCAGCAACTCGCCGTCCAGGTTGACCAGGGCGAAATCAGCCAACAAACCAAACGCCACACGCGGCACACACAACAGGCCATCGGGCTGGTGGCAGGCCGTACCGGCCAGGGTCAACATGCCGGTCGGTGGCCGGCTCGGGCAGTCACGCATCAACGCGCGGGCGGCAATGCTTTGCGCCGCCGGGACCGGCAGCGCGCAGCGACCGAAGGCGACAAAAATCGGCAGCAGTGCATTCAGCGCCAGTCCCGCGCCACCAGCGACTTCAGGCGTCAGCAATTCGAGAAAACCGCTGTCTTCCAGGGCACTCCACAGCGTTACAGCGCTGTCTCCGCTTTCCACGGCACGGACCAGCGCCGGCGTGCACAAGTCGCTGAGGATCTTTTCAATGGCTTCAGTGAACATGAAGTTTTTCCTATTCGAGGTGCATCAGCGCAGGCCGAGGCCGCGGGCGATCATGCCGCGCAGGATTTCCCGGGTGCCGCCGCGCAACGAGAAGGTCGGCGCGACCTGGTTCAGGTAGGCGACCGTGCGGTACAGCTCGTCATCGACGGGGATGTCCGGATGGGCGCTGATCGCCGAGGCAATCGCTGACGGAATCGCCTGTTCGAATTCAGTGCCGATGTCCTTGACCAGCGCGGCTTCCACCACCGGGCTTTCACCCCGGGCGAGCAATGCAGTCAGCGCCAGCGAGAGGTTGCGCAGGCAGGTCAACTGCGTGAGGAAACTGCCGAGCAACGCGGATTCCTGTGCAGTGGCGCCGTGACGGCGCAAGGTGTCGGCCCACAGATCGAGCAACACCACGCTGGAGTAGAAACGCTCCGGCCCGCTGCGCTCGAACGCGAGTTCGGCATTCACCTGCTTCCAGCCGCTGCCCTCCTCGCCCACCAACGCGTCTTCACCGAGCAAGACGTCGTCGAAGGCCACTTCGGAGAAATGCGCGTCGCCGGCCAGGTCGACAATGGGACGCACGCTGATGCCTGGCTGCCTGAGGTCGATGATGAATTGTGACAGCCCGTTGTGACGGTCCTCGGGCGAACCGCTGGTGCGCACCAAGGCGATCATGTAGTCGGCGTGATGAGCATTGGTGGTCCAGATCTTGCGCCCGCTCAGACGCCAGCCTTCAGGGCAACGGGTGGCGCGGCTGCGCACGCTGGCCAGGTCAGACCCCGAGTTCGGTTCGCTCATGCCGATGCAGAAAAACGCCTTGCCGGCGCAGATGCGCGGCAGGAAAAAATCCTTCTGCGCGTCGTTGCCGAATTTCAGGATCAACGGCCCGCTCTGGCGGTCGGCGATCCAGTGCGCCGCCACCGGAGCACCGGCCGACAGCAGTTCCTCGACCAGCACGAAGCGACTGAATGCATCCAGCCCGGCACCGCCATAAGCAGCCGGCAAGGTCAGGCCGACCCAGCCACGTTGCGCCAGTTGGCGACTGAAACCGGCGTCAAAACCGGTCCAGCTGCGGGCCCGTACATCCGCCGGGACGCTCGGCAGATGCTCGGCCAGAAAACCTTTGACCTCGGCACGAAAGGCCTCGGCGTGTGGCGGCAGCGCGGTCAGGCGAAAGGCGTCGAGCAAGCTGCTCACTGGGCACCTCCACTGACTTTGCCGTACAGCGTCACCACGCATGCACCGCCCAGCCCGAGGTTATGGGCCATGGCCAGACGTGCACCGTCGACCTGGCGTTGATCGGCGTTGCCGCGTAATTGCCGGGTCAGCTCGTAGCACTGCGCCAGACCGGTCGCGCCCAACGGATGGCCCTTGGAAAGCAGGCCGCCGGACGGGTTGATGACGATTTGCCCGCCATAGGTGTTGTCGCCGTCCATGACGAACTTCTCGGCCCCGCCCTCGGGGCAGAAACCCAGCGACTCGTAGCAGATCACTTCGTTCTGGGCGAAGCAGTCATGCAGCTCGCACACATCGATGTCCTGCGGGCCGACACCGGCCTTCTCGTAGACCTGGCCCACGGCGGCGTGGGTCATGTGGGTGCCGACCCAATCGAGCAGCGACGGCTTTTCGAAGTTGAAGGATTCCGGGGTGTCGGTGGTCATCGCCTGGGCGACGATTTCCACGTCGCGGCGCAGGCCATGCTTTTTCGCAAAACGCTCGGACACCAGGATCGCCGCGGCACCACCGCAGGTTGGCGGGCACGCCATCAGGCGGGTCATGACGCCTGGCAGAATCACCGGGTCGTTCATCACGTCTTCGACGCTAAGCACCTTGCGAAACAATGCGAGCGGGTTGTTGGCTGCATGACGGCTGGCCTTGGCGCGCACGGCGGCGAAGGTTTCCATTTTGGTGCCGTATTTGTGCATGTACTCGCGCCCGGCACCACCGAAGGTACGGATGGCCTGAGGCATGCCATCCATATCGGCGGTGAGACCGCGCAGGATCGGCAGGAAGCGTTCGCGGGTTGGCGGGCGGTCGTCCCAGTGGGATTTCAACGCGCCGGCCTGCATCTGCTCGAAACCCACCGCCAATACGCAATCGGCCGAACCGGACTCGATGGCCTTGCGCGCCAGGTACAACGCGGTGGAACCGGTGGAGCAGTTGTTGTTGACGTTGACCACAGGAATCCCGGTCATGCCCACTTCGTACAGCACGGTCTGACCGCAGGTGGAGTCGCCGTAGACATAACCGGCATACGCTTCTTGCACCAGTTTGTAGTCAATGCCCGCATCAGCCAGGGCCAGGCGTACCGCTTCGGAACCCATCTGCACATAGGTCGGGCTGTCGCTGGGCTTGCGGAACGGGATCATGCCGACGCCGGCCACCAGTACTTTTTCGCTCATGGTGTCACCTGAAAATGAGGGGGAAGGATCACAACTGGCGCGCGATCAGCTCGCGCAGCACTTCACTGGTGCCGCCAAAAATCCGCGTCACACGCATGTCGACGAAGGCGCGGGCAATCGGGTACTCGAGCATGTAGCCGTAGCCGCCGTGGAGCTGGACCATGTCGTCGATGCACTGCCAAAGCGTCTCGGTGGCGTACAGCTTGGCGATGGCCGATTCCTGCACGGTCAGGCGGCGGCGCATGTGTTCGGCGATGTAGTGGTCGATGGTCAGGCGCACGGCGGTGGCCTTGGCCTTGATGTCGGCGAGCTTGAATTTGGTGTTCTGGAAATCCCACACGGTCTGGTTGAAGGCCTTGCGGTCCTTCACGTACTCGACGGTCTGCTCCAGCAGGCGCTCGAGCTTGGCGGCGCTGTACAGGGCGATCACCAGGCGCTCTTGGGGCAACTCTTCCATGAGGTGCATGAAGCCTTTGTTTTCTTCACCGAGCAGGTTGCCCACCGGCACGCGCACGTCGTCGAAGAACAGCTCGGCGGTGTCGGCAGCGTGCTGGCCGACCTTCTCCAGCTTGCGGCCACGACGGAAACCCACGCGATTGCACTCGACCATGATCAGGCTGCAACCCTTGGCGCCAGCGCTCGGGTCGGTCTTGCACACCACCACGACCATGTCGCAGGTCAGGCCGTTGCTGATGAAGGTCTTGCTGCCATTGATCACCCACTCGTCACCGTCACGCACGGCGGTGGTGCGGATCGCCTTGAGGTCGGAACCGGTGCCCGGTTCGGTCATGGCCACCGCCAGCACGGTTTCGCCGGAGCAGATTTTCGGCAGCCATTTCTGCTTCTGCTCTTCGGTGCCCAGGCGCACGATGTAGGGCGCGACGATGTCGGAATGCACGCCCAGGCTCCAGCCCGAGACACCGGCGCGGTACAGCTCTTCGATCAGCACCGCCGAATGGCCGAAGTCGCCGCCGCCACCGCCGTACTCGGTCGGCACGGTGAGGCACAGCAGGTTATGACGGCCCGCCTTGAGCCAGGTTTCCCGGTCGACCTGCCCGGCCTCGTCCCACTGCGCCTGCTTGGGCAGGCATTCACGCTCGAAGAAACGCCGCGCGGTTTCACGCAGCATTTCGTGGTCTTCACGGTAGACGGTACGGTTGATGTGCATCGGGATCTCCAGTGGGTTGCCAGGCAGGCATGCGCCTGGTTCGTGGGCCCACTGTATTGGCGGGGGGTGGGTGATGAAGCCACCCGGATCGGGTAGCGGATTGCGACCCCCTGTGGGAGCGAGCTTGCTCGCGATGGCGGCGGCACATTCAATATTGGCGGTGCCTGACACTCCGCTATCGCGAGCAAGCTCGCTCCCACAGGTTTTTGTGATGCGCTTATTTACGCAGTTCGCGCTTGAGGACTTTGCCGGCGGCTGACAGTGGCAGCTCGTCGCGGAACTCGACGGTCTTGGGGCACTTGTAGGGGGCGATGAATTCACGACAAAACAGGCGCAATTGTTCTTCATCGACCTGCGAATCAGGCCTGCGCACCACCACCGCGTGAACCGCCTCGCCCCACTGCTCATGGGGAATGCCGATCACTGCGCACATCGCCACGGCCGGGTGTCGCGCCAGTACGTTTTCGACTTCTGCCGAGTAAACGTTTTCCCCACCGCTGACGATCATGTCCTTCAAGCGGTCGACGATGAACAGGTAGCCCTGCTCGTCCATCCACGCTGCGTCGCCGGTGTACAGCCAACCGTCGCGCAACGCGCTGGCGGTTTCCTCGGGCTTGTTCCAGTAGCCCTGCATGATGTTCGGCCCGCGCACGATGATCTCGCCCACCGTGCCACGCGGCACCTCTTGACCCTGCGGGTCGACAATCTTCACGTTGACGCCCAGGCCGCCACGCCCCACCGAGCGCGACAAACCGCTGATGCGCGCCTCTGGCGTGTGATTGCACGGCAGGTTGCTGGACACCACCGGGCAGGCCTCGGTCAGTCCGTAGGAATGTGAAAGTTCGATGTCCGGCAGTCTGGCCAGCACTTGCTCGACCATATCCCCGGCACTGGGTGAAGCGCCGTAGGTCAGGCGTTCCAGGCTGCCCAGGTCATACTGGTCAAAGTCAGGATGAGCCAACAGCGCAAGGATCATGGCCGGCACCAGCAACGTCTCGGTGACCCGTTCGCGCTCAATCATCTGCAATGTCTGCAACGGGTCGAAGCTCGACACCAGCACATGGCTTTCACCGGCCAGAAACTGAATCAGCGCACGGGCCATGCCGGCGACATGGAACAGCGGTGCGACATGCATCAGCAGGCCGCCGCGGATCGGCGGCATGTCCACCATGCGGGGCATGCACGCCGACCACAGGTTCAGGTGCGACTGCATCACACCCTTTGGAAACCCGGTGGTGCCGCCGGTGTACATGATGCAAGCAAGGTCTTCCCCGCCCCGCCCGGCGTCTTGCACCGGAGCAGTCTGGGCAATCAGTTGCTCGAAACCCGACATGCCGGCCGGCACGTCACCGTCGCCCGCGTAGATAAACAACGGAGCACGCTGGGCACGGGCACGAATGCTGTCGGCCAGCCCGGCGAAGTGTTCATCGACGATGAGGATGCCGGTACTGCAATCGTCCAGCGAATAGACGATCTCCGGCACGCTCCAGCGGATGTTCACCGGGTTGAGTACCCCACCGCCCCACCACACGCCCATGATGTATTCCAGGTAGCGGTCGGAGTTCAGCGCCAGCATGCCGACCCGGTCACCGGCCGCCATGCCTAGTTTCTGCAAGGCGCCCGCCAGGCGAGCGACCCGTTCGCCAAATTCACGGTAGGTGTGGCGACGCTCGCCATGGATAGTCGCGATATGGTCCGGGTTCTGTTGCAGCGTGCGTTGCAGGCATTGGGTCATGTACATGCTGTCAGCTCACGCCCCGATCCGTGCCCCGCCAGAACGGTTCGCGCAGATCGCGCTTGAGTACCTTGCCCGCACCGGACAACGGCAACGCAGCACGGAATTCCACGGATTTCGGGGTCTTGTAGCCGGCAATCTGCCGACGGCAGTGTTCAATGATCTGGGCGCTTGCAACCTCGTTGTCCGGCTTGAGCACCACCACCGCGTGCACCGCTTCGCCCCACTGCGCGCAGGGAATGCCGATCACTGCGCAGGCGGCGACGGCCGGGTGACTGGCAATGGCGCTTTCCACCTCGCCGGAATACACGTTCTCGCCACCGCTGACGATCATGTCCTTGAAGCGGTCGACGATGTAGATAAAGCCATCCGCGTCCATGTAGGCGCCGTCGCCGGTGTGCATCCAGCCGCCGCGCAAGGCCTTGGCGGTTTCCTCGGGGTTGTTCCAGTAGCCGAGCATGATGTTCGGGCCGCGCACCACCACTTCGCCGACGGTACCGCAGGGCACTTCGTTGTCATTTTCGTCGACGATGCGCACCGTGACCCCCAGCCCCGGCCGCCCGGCCGAGCGCAGGCGGCCATTGGCGATGCCTTCGGCGCTGTGGTTTTCCGGGCCGTTGGCAGAGATCGGCGGCGCCGCTTCGGTCATGCCGTAGCCTTGGGTGAACTCGACATTCGGCAAGGCCTTGAGTGCCATTTCCAGCAAGGGCACGGCAATCGGCGAAGCGCCGTAAGTCAGGCTGCGCAGGCAGCTCAGATCATGCCTGGCGAAATCGGGGTGCATGATCAGCGCCTGAAGCATGGTCGGCACGATCAGGATATCGGTGATGCGCTCGCGCTCGATGGTGCGCATCACGTCCTGGGCATCGAAGGCCGGAACGAAAATACTCGGCAGCCCCAGCAGCGAAATCAGGATCACCCGCGACAGCGCCGCCAGGTGGAACATCGGCGCGATGTGCAGGGTCAAGGCGTCCGCCGGCACCGGCACGTCGGCGGCGCGGGCCACGGCAGCGGTCCACAGGTTCATGTGCGACTGCATCACGCCTTTCGGTCGGCCGGTGGTGCCGCCGGTGTACATGATGCTCGCCAGGTCATCGCCGCCGCGAAACGCGTCGTCCACAGGCGTGGCTTCACGAATCAATTGCTCGTAGGACAGCATGCCTTCTGGCAACGGCCCGTCGCCAATGTGGATCAACAGCGGCCGCACCCTGGCGCTGCTGGCAATGCCTTCGGCCAAGGGCAGGAAGGTGTCGTCGATCAGCAGGATGCGGGTGTCGCAGTCGTCCAGCGAATAGACGATTTCCGGCACGCTCCAGCGAATGTTCACCGGGTTGACCACGCCACCGCCCCACCAGGTCGCCAGGAAATACTCAAGGAATCGGTCGGAGTTCAGGCCCAGCAGACCGACGCGATCGCCGGTCTGCATCCCTAGTTGCTGGAAGGCCCCGGCCAGGCGAGCCACCCGGTCGGCCAGTTCGGCATAGGTGCGGCGTCGGTCACGAAAGACCGTCGCCACGGCATGGGGACGTTGCTGCAGCACGCGGTGCAGGCCTTGGGTCAGATACATGAGGTTCTCCTGTGAATTATTGTTGTCAGGTAACGAACGCGACTCTACGGATCAGGTACCGGTGTATTTCGGCGAGCGCTGCTCGACCTGGGCCATGCGCCCTTCGGCGTGATCTTCGCTGTCGCGCAGCAAGCCCCAGTGCAGATGGGCCTGGGTGACGAAATCCCGGGGCGCGAGATGGGCGCTCTGCAAGGCCAGGCGCTTGATCGACTGCACCGCGAGCGGGCCGTTGGCGGCAATGCGCTCGGCCAGGTCCAGCGCCGCTGCCAGCAGACGGTCCTTGGGCAGCAGCTCGATGATCAAACCGATGTCCAAGGCCTGCCCGGCGTTGATCGATTCCCCGGTCAGCGCCATTTTCATGGCATGGGCCGCTGGAATTGCACGCAGCAAGTACTGCACGCCACCGGCCGCCGGAATGGTCGCGTCGCACACCTCAGGCAAGCCGAACGTGGCGCTGGCCGAGGCAATGCGCAGATCGCATTGCAGCGCCAGCTCAAGACCGCCCCCCAGGCAGGCCCCATTGATGGCGGCAATCACCGGTTTCCAGATGTCCAGGTCGCTGAGGTCGAACAGCCGGCTGTAGCCGCCCTCCTCGGCTTCGGTTTCGCGGCTTTTGAGGGTGCCGGCGACAAAACCGGATGCCGCCAGCAACGACTCCTTGTGGCTTGCACCGCTGCAAAACGCGCGCTCGCCGGCACCGGTCAAGACGATCACCCGCACCTGCTCGTCATCCTGGCAGGCACCCAGGGTCTTGCGCAGGTGCATCAGATCGCTGACGCTCAGCGCGTTGTTCGACTGTTGCGCATCGAGCGTGATGAGTGCCACGTGATCGATGATCTTGAACTGAATGGCCATGGTGTAACTCCTGCGCTGCGCGATTCTTCATGTTGTTTTTCAGGCGCCAAAACCCAGGCCCAGTTCACGCAAGCGCTCGATGGCCGCGGTGTCGAAGCCCCAGTCGCGCAGTGCTGCGTCGCCATGTTCTCCACGCTCGGGCGCCGGTTGCGGTTGCGCCGATGGCGTGCCGAGGAAACGCGGAGCCGGGACCGGTTGCACCACCCCGTCGACTTCGATGAAGCTGCCACGGGCAACGCCGTGGGGGTGCCTGGCTGCTTCGGCCAGGCCCAACACCGGTGCAACGCAGGCGTCGCTGCCTTCGAAGGCCTCTTCCCATTGTTTGCGGGTACGACCGAGGAACGCGGCAGTAAATGCCTCACGCAGGCGTGGCCAGCCAACCCGGTCGTGCTGGCTGGGCAGGTCTGCGTTGGAGAGCCCGAGAATGTCCAGCATCTGCCCATAGAAGCGCGATTCAATCGGCCCGATCGCCATGTACTGGCCGTCGCGGGTTTCGTAGGTGTCGTACCAGGGCGCACCGCCATCGAGCAGGTTGCTGCCGCGCTGTTCTTTCCAGTGACCACCGGCCAGCAGGCCCCAGATCACCGAGCCCAGCTGCGCCGCACCTTCGGTCATCGCCGCGTCGACCACCTGCCCGGCGCCGCCGCGCTGCACATTGACCAGCGCCGCCAGTACGCCCATCGCCAGCAACATGCCGCCACCGCCATAGTCACCCACCAGGTTCAGCGGCGGCACCGGCCGACCACCGGCCGGGCCAATACTCGACAGCACACCCGACAAGGCGATGTAGTTCAGGTCATGACCGGCGCGATCGGCCATCGGGCCGGTCTGGCCCCAGCCGGTCATACGGGCGTAGACCAGGCGCGGATTGCGCTGTAGCGCGACTTCCGGGCCGAGCCCCAGGCGCTCCAT
This sequence comes from Pseudomonas fluorescens, assembly GCF_040448305.1. NCBI lineage: Bacteria > Pseudomonadati > Pseudomonadota > Gammaproteobacteria > Pseudomonadales > Pseudomonadaceae > Pseudomonas > Pseudomonas fluorescens. The sequence continues at coordinate 4,124,750 of NZ_CP148752.1, forward strand.
CGTGCCGGGGCGAAACCCTTCGATCACCACGTCGGCGCGTTCAATCAACTCCAGCGCGACAGCGACACTGTCGGGGCGTTTCAGGTCGAGAGTGACCGAACGGCGGTTGCGCCCGGTGATGTCGGCCCGCTTGCCTTCAAGTTTCGGCCCCAGGTCACTGGCCTTCTGCGGCCGGTCGATGCGTACCACGTCGGCGCCCATGTCGGCCAACAGCATGGTGCCAAACGGCGCCGGCCCGATTGCCTCAAACTCCACCACCCGAATGCCGCTCAGTACGCCCATCGCCAACGCTCCGTGATTCTTCTGGAGCGCCAGCAGCACTCCTATTGTTGTGCCATCCAGTAGATCAATCCCGGCCCCACCGACCACCACCCGCATCGGGTGGTGGCCGCCAAAGACAGGGTCATCCCGGCCATGGTCTGGGTTACACTCGATGAGATTCGGCGCACTCACAAAACAAAAAAGAATCGGACAGCCCCATGGATAAACACCGCAAGTCCAATGCATCGGACACCCATGCCAGCCAGGTCTTCAATCCGGTTCAGTCCCCGATCGTCAGCACCAAACTGGTTCCGCCGCGCAGCGCCGGGCGCCTGATTTCCCGCGAGCGCCTGCAGGAGCAAATGCTCAAGGCCCGCCGCCTGCGTTGCATCGTGCTCAAGGGGCCGGCCGGGTGTGGCAAGACCTCGACCCTGATCGCCTGGCGCCAGGCGCTGTTGCCGCTGGGGTTCGATGTGGCGTGGCTGACGCTGTCGGCGGATGACAACGAACTGGCGCGCTTTCTTGACTATCTGCTGGCGAGCCTCGGCCAGATCGACCCGACGCTCGTGCGCGAAGCGACTCAACTGGAAGGTCGCGGCATCGACAGCGAAGCCGTGGAGCGGACTGTCATCACCCTGGTGCGCAGCATTGCCAGCCGTGGCCGTGAGCTGGTGCTGGTACTCGACGACCTGCACCACCTGACTGACGTAGGCATTCACCAGGCCCTGCAATGGCTGATCGACTACGCCCCGGCCAACCTGCATCTGGCGCTGATATCGCGCAGTGTCGTGCCGCTGTCCCTGGCGCGGTTGCGCAGCCAGGAACTGGTGCTGGAACTGAACCTGCGGGACTTGCGTTTCACGTCCGCCGAATCCGAACAGTTCCTCAAGGCGCAGTTGGGCGAGATCACCGCCCGGGACGCCAGGATGATGCATGAGCTGACCGATGGCTGGGTCGCCGGCCTGCAACTGCTCGCCGTCAGCCGCAAAAAGAATCGCCCGCCTGCCGCCACAGAGGCAACGTCGGTGCAGGCGCAGCTACGGGACGATCAAGCCTTCGCCAGGTTTTTCGAGGTCGAAGTGTTGTCCCACCTGTCACCGACAGACCTGGACCTGTTGCTGCTCATGGCCGTGTGCAACCGTTTCTGCGCCTCGTTGTGCGCTGCCTTGAGCGGTCACCCGCAGGCGGTTGCCGAGGCGAACGCGCTGCTGACGCGGCTGGAGCGAGACAACCTGTTCCTGATTCCGGTGGACAGCGCCGAGCGCGAAACCTGGTATCGCCTGCACCCATTGCTGCGCGAAACCCTGCTCAAGTATTTCGACTCGCGCAGCAACGCCGAGCAACAAGCGGTGCACGTTCGCGCATGGAACTGGTTCCGCGAGCACAATCACCTGGATGAAGCGGTGCACCATGCGGTCATGGGCGGCGACCCGTCGGCCGCCGCCGATCTGGTGGAACAACACTGCGAGGCGCTGTACGCCCATGGCGACCTGCGCATGTTGATCGAGCTGGTGCGGCTGTTGCCGGTCGAACAGGTACAGGCCCGGGTCAAGCTGCGCATTCTCAAAACGCGGATGCAGCTGTATGCCAGGGACTTCGTGGCCTGCACCGCCAGCCTCGAACAACTGTTTCGCGACGTTCCCGAGAGCGAAGTCCATGACCGCTTCATGATCTCGCTGCTGCGCGCCTCTTTGGCCCTGCAACGGGATGACACCGATGCGGCCATGACGGTCCTGCCGCAATTGCTCAACCCGCCTGCGGGCAGCAACAGCGTGGCCATCGGCTCCTGTGCCAACATCCTGTCCTGGCTGTACATGCACCGCGGTGAATACGAAAAGGCCCGGCAGGTGCAACTCGACCGGCCGAACCTGCTGATCAATGGCCAGCCGCTGTTGGGGACCACGGCGGGCAGCCTTCAGGGTCGTTGCCTGATCGGCTTGAGCTTGGCCCTTGAAGGCCAGATGACCCAGGCGGAACGGGTTTACCGCGATGTGCTGCATGAAGCCAGCCAATGCGGCAAGGGCGGTGCCGACGCGACTTATCTCTCCGCTGCGCTGCTCGGCGAAGTGCTATACGAAACCAACGACCTCGACGCCGCGTTCAAGATGCTCTCGGGCTGGATCGACATTCTCGAACGGATTTCGATTCCCGATTCCGTGCTGCGTGTGCTGCAAGTGCTGTGGAATGTGCAATGGCTGGCGGGTAACCATCAGGAGGCCCTGGCGTTTGTCGAGCGGCTTGATGAGTACGCGATCAAACTCGGCCTGGAGCGCCTGCAAGCCTACTGCCTGACCTGGCAGGTGCGCTGGTTGCTGACGCTCGGGGAAACCGCACAAGCCCAGGCCAAACTGGCGCGCCTGGATGCCATCGACGCGCGCCACCCGGACGCCGGGCACACGGCACTCAAGGAAATCCACATCCTGGCCGAGAACGCCCGCGCTCGCTGGCAACTGGCACAGGGCGACCTGGACGGCGCCTTCGCACGCATAGAACAGCTGATCGAAACCTGTGAAAGGCACCGCCGCCAACTCGGAGCGGTACGCCTGATGGTGCTCAGTGCCGTGATCGAGTCCGAACGGGGTCACCATGAGCAGGCGCGGGACAAGGTCATGGAGGCGCTGCGCCGAGGGCAACGCTTCGGCCTGGTACGTAGCCTCATCGACGCCCACCCGAACGGGTTGAACCTGATCTGCGATATCACCAGCCGGGAAGTCCTGGACCCGGTGCTGGCGTTTTATGTCGAGCGCTTGCAGGCCGCCGGGGCCACGGCCCCTGCGGTCTCGAAAGCCAAGCCCGCGACGGCGGCAACCAGCAAACCGCTGGCGGCCGGGATCGAGCCCTTGAGCGAGCGGGAGATCGAAGTGGTGCGCCTGCTGGCCCAGGCCCTGCCCAACAAGAAAATCGCCCGTGCGCTGGGGCTGTCCCCGGAAACCGTGAAATGGCACCTGAGCCATATCTACAGCAAGCTCGGCGTCAGCAGCCGCGATGAAGCGGTGGCGCGGGTGCGGGATCTGGAATCGCAAAGCGATACCGGGGTTACCCCTCCATAACAGACAAGTAAAGAACCTGTGGGAGCGAGCTTGCTCGCGATGACTGACTGCCAGCCAATACAGATGTCGACTGACAGTCCGCTATCGCGAGCAAGCTCGCTCCCACAGGGATTGTGTTGAGCCTGTAACCGGCAAATTCTCCCCCCGCCACCCACCTCGGGTGGCGTTCGCTCGCTGCCCCCCACCTATCGTAACCCTCAGACCACAGGCGCAGTTCGCGCCTTGCGTAAGCGCTCGGCCTATGGCCGGCCTGGCATTTTTGAGGAGTCTTGCGTGCACATCGCCCGAACCGTTTTCCGCGACGACCATGAGATGTTCCGCACCACCGTGCGGCGTTTTTTCGAGCGTGAATGCCTGCCGCGCCAGGCCGCCTGGGACAAGGCCGGCCAGGTCGACCGGGAAACCTGGCTCAAGGCCGGCCGCGAAGGCCTGCTCGGCATCACCCTGCCCACCGAATACGGTGGTGGCGGCGGCGATTTCGGCCACTGCGCGGTGTTCAACGAAGAGTTCGCCCGGGCTGGCGTGAGCGGCGCCTACTTCGGCATGCACTCCGACGTGATCGCCCCCTACATCAACCGTTGCGGCAACGAAGAACAGAAACAGAAATGGCTGCCGGGCATCTGCGCAGGCGAAATCATCCTCGCCATCGCCATGACCGAACCCGGCACCGGCAGCGACCTGAAAGCCGTGCGCACCACCGCCGTACGCGATGGCGACGAGTACGTGATCAATGGCAGCAAGACCTTCATCAGCAACGGCCTGACTGCCGACCTGGTGATCGTCGTGTGCAAGACCGACCCGGCCGCTGGCGCCAAGGGCATCAGCCTGATTGCCGTGGAAACCGGCCGCGCCGGTTTCAATCATGGCCGCAAGCTGGAAAAGGTCGGCCAGCACGCCCAGGACACCGCCGAGCTGTTCTTCGACAACGTCCGTGTACCGGTGGGCAACCGCCTGGGCGAGGAAGGCCTGGGCTTCACCTACCTGATGGGGGAACTGCCCCAGGAGCGTTTTTCCATCGCCGTGTCCGCCGCCGCCAAACTTGAGCGCCTGCTGGAGCAGACCATCGAGTATGTGAAAGACCGCAAGGCCTTCAACCAGACCGTGTGGGACTTCCAGAACAGCAAATTCAAGCTCGCCGACATCAAGGCCCAGGCCACCGCCCTGCGGGTGATGGTCGACTACTACCTGGGCGAACACATGCGCCGACGGCTGACCCTGGAAGAAGCCGCCATCGCCAAGCTCCACACCACCGAAACCCTGTGGAAATGCATCGACGACATGGTCCAGCTGCACGGCGGCTACGGCTACATGATGGAGTACCCGATTGCCCGCGCGTTCGTCGACATGCGCGTCAACCGCATCTACGGCGGCACCAGTGAAGTCATGCGCGAAATGATCGCGCGCAAGCTCTGAACCTCTCAAACAACAAGGAAAACAACGATGAGCAATAAAGTGTTCGTTGCTGGCGTCGGCATGATCCAGTTCAAGAAACCGGGGACCAACGAGCCCTACGACATCATGGGTGAACAGGCGATTCGCCTGGCCCTGGCCGATTGCGGGCTGGACTTCAGTGACATCCAGCAGGCCTACGCCGGTTACGTCTACGGCGACTCCACCTGCGGCCAGAAAGCCCTGTACCGCGTGGGCATGACCGGTATCCCGCTGATCAACGTCAACAACAACTGCGCCACCGGCTCCAGCGCGCTGTTCCTGGCCCGGCAGGCCGTGGCCAGCGGTGCGGTGGACTGCGCCCTGGCATTTGGCTTCGAGCAGATGAATCCCGGCGCGTTGAAATCCGCCTGGACCGACCGCGCCCCGGCCACCGAGCGCGCCCTCAAGCTGACCAACGAACTGGTGGGCATGCCCGACCTGCCGACCGCCATCCGCCAGTTCGCCGGCGCCGGTTACGCACACATGCAGAAGTACGGCACCCGGCTGGAAACCTTCGCCAAAATCCGCGCCAAGGCCAGCCGCCATGCCGCCAACAACCCGCTGGCCGTATTCCGCAACGTAGTCACCCCTGAGGAAGTCCTGGCTGCGCCAATGTTGTGGGAAGGCGTGCTGACCCGCCTGATGGCCTGCCCGCCGACCTGCGGCGCCGCCGCGAGCATCGTGGTCTCCGAAGCTTTCGCAAAAAAGCATGGCCTGCGCACCGACGTGCTGATGGCCGGCCAGGCCCTGACCACTGACCTGCCGAGCACCTACGACGCCAAGGACATGATCCGCGTGGTCGGTTTCGACATGACCCGCATGGCCGCCGACATCGCCTACAACCAGGCGGGCATCGGTCCACAAGACATCGACGTGATCGAACTGCACGACTGCTTCGCGCAGAACGAGCTGCTGACCTACGAAGGCCTCGGCCTGTGCGCTGAAGGCGGCGCCGAGCAACTGGTCAACGACGGCGACAACACCTATGGCGGCCAGTGGGTGACCAACCCCTCCGGCGGCCTGCTCTCCAAGGGCCACCCGCTGGGCGCCACCGGCCTGGCCCAGTGCTACGAGCTGACTCATCAGCTGCGCGGCACCGCCGAACAACGCCAGGTGCCGAACGCGCGCATCGCCGTGCAGCACAACCTCGGTCTGGGCGGCGCCTGCGTCGTCACCGTGTACCAGAAAAACTGAAGCGACCGGGTAATCAAGGAGTCACTCAGATGATCGACAAGAAACACATCGGCAGACAACTGCCCACCTTCCTCGCCACCGCCGAAGCCGGGCAACTGCGCTTCTTCGCCAAGGCCACCGGGGAAACCAACCCGATCTACTTCGACGAGCAGGCCGCTCGCGATGCAGGGCATCCGAACCTGCCATTGCCACCGACCTTTCTGTTCTCACTGGAATTCCAGATCCCGTCCAACGCCTGGCGCTTTGAGCTGGGCATCGTCACCGCGCGCATCCTGCACGGTGAGGAATCGTTCCGTTATCACCGCATGGCCTATGCCGGCGACACCCTGCGCTTCGACGTACGCATCGCCGACATCTACGAAAAAAAAGGCGGCGCGCTGGAATTCGTGGTGCGCGAGACCCGAGTCACCAACCAGCACGGTGAGCACGTCGCGGACCTGCGCAGCGTGCTCGTGCAGCGCAACAGCTGAAGCGGAGAACACTGATGAACGCGATTAGCCTGGAAAAAATCAACATCGGCGACACCCTGCCACCGCTGGCGCTGCCGCCGATCAACCGCACCACCCTGGCGCTGTTCGCCGGCGCGTCGGGCGACCACAACGCCATTCACATCGACACCGACTACGCGCGCAAGGCCGGCATGGCCGACGTGTTCGCCCACGGCATGTTGTCGATGGCCTACCTCGGTCGCCTGCTGACCCAGTGGGTCGACCAGCGCCAAGTGCGCGAGTTCGGCGTGCGCTTTCTCGGCATCACCCACCTGGGCCACCAGATCAACTGCACCGGCACCGTGGTCGAGCGTTTTGACGTCGACGGCGAGCAACGCATCAAGGTTGAAGTGCGCACCACCAATCAATACGGCGAGACCAAGATCGTTGGTGACGCCGTGATCGCTCTGTAAACAAACCCAAGAATTGAGGAGCAACACCCCATGGCAAAACTCGAAGGCAAAGTAGCACTGGTCACCGGTTCCGGTCGTGGCATCGGCCAGCAGATCGCCCTGAAACTGGCGAGCGAAGGCGCGCGTATCGTGATCAACGACCTCGACGCCGATCCGGCCCACGAGACTGCGCAACTGATCCGCAAGATGGGTGGCGAAGCCGCCGTCTGCCACGGCAACGTCAGCGCCCCGGACTTCGCCGAGCGCTACATCAAGACCGCGATGGACAACTTCAACGGCATCGACATCATCGTCAACAACGCCGGCTACACCTGGGACGACGTGATCCAGAAGATGACCGACGAGCAGTGGTACGCGATTCTCGACTGCCACATGACCGCACCGTTCCGCATCCTGCGTGCCGCCTACCCGATCATCAAGGCGCAGGCCCAGGCGGACGCCGCAGCAGAGCGCGAAGTGTTCCGCAAAGTGGTGAACATCTCGTCGGTCTCGGCCCTCAACGGCAATGCCGGGCAGATGAACTACTCCTCGGCCAAGGCCGGCGTACTGGGCATGACCCGCGCGCTGGCACGTGAATGGGGCCGTTTCAAGGTCAACGTCAACGCCGTGGCCTTCGGTTTCATCGAAACCCGCATGACCAGCGCCGACGCCCATGCCGGTGCCACGGTGAACATCGAAGGCCGTGACATCCGCGTCGGCATCAGCCCGGAAGCGGCAAAGTCCTTCGCGCAGCGCAACCCGTTGGGCCGCCCGGGCACCACGAAGGAAGCGGCCGACGCCGTGTACCTGTTCTGCTCGCCGGAGTCGAACTACATCACGGCCCAGACCATCGCGGTGGCCGGCAATCTGCAGTAACTGTTCACGCCGCCGCACCGATCAGGCGCGGCGGCGTTGTTTGAGATTGATGACCGCAGGATCACCCATGAACATGACTGAAACCAATATCCGCCAGGCTGCCATCAAACTGATCTCGCGTAATGGCTACGGGTCGATGAGCCTGCGTCAACTGGCAACCGAATCGGGGATCAACGCCTCGACGCTGTACCTCTATTACCAAGGCAAAGGCGAGTTGCTGCTGGAGCTGATCCTCGAATACTTCGAGGCAATGTCCCAGGAGTGGGCCCGGTGCCGCCCCGCCGTAGCGCGTGCCGATTTCAAACTCCGCGCTTTCGTGGCCTGCCATGTGCGTTATCACCTGGAACATCAGGACCAGGCAGTACTCGGCAACCTGGAATTCAGGAGCCTGGACGAAAATTCGCTGGCATTGGTGCGCCAGGCCCGTCGGGTTTACCTCAAAGACGTGCAAGATCTGCTGGAACAAGGCGTGCGTGAAGGCTCGCTCAGCTGCGCCGAACCCAAACTGATGGCGCGCACCCTGTTCAACATGCTCACCCACGCCTGTGTCTGGTATCAGGCCGATGGCCGCTGGAGCGTCGACGAAGTGATCCGCCATTACTCGGAACTGGTGCTGAAAATGCTCGGTGCCGCGCCCATCGCATCACCTCGCCCACCCGTGCGTCGTGTGGCCATTACACGCCGCGCTGTGCCGATGGAGGCAGTTTCATGAGCGACCTCATGCAACCCTTTTCCATGGCCGGCAAAACCGTATTGGTAGCCGATGCCACCACCCGGCTCGGCACCCATTTCGCCCGACTGATCAGCCTCGCCGGCGCCCGGGTAGCCCTCGGCGCGCAACGCCCCGCACAGCTTGAGCAGCTGGAAGCCGACCTGCGCTGGGAGGGTGGTGAAGTGCTGATCGTCAGCCTCGACAGCGCCCGCCGTCCCAGCATCGAAGCGGCGCTTGAGGCCGTCGAGGAGCGCTTCGGCAGCATCGATGTACTGATCAACAACAGCGCCGAGCGCGAGCACGTGGCGCTGAACAATCACCTGGTCCATTGCACCAGCCTGCGCATGATCAAGGCCGAACGTGGCGGCAGCATCGTTAACATCGAACCGCCGCCCCGCCCGATCAGCGAGCCCAACCCTTGTTTGCGCTCCAACAGCAGCCTGATCCGCATGAGCCGGGCCATGGCCCAGTCGCTGACGCCGCATCGGATTCGGGTCAATGTGATTGCCGCCGGACGCGGCAAGGACACGGGTCTGCAGGAGCTCAACGGGCCCTTGCTATTGCTGGCCAGTGGCGCGGGTGCCAGCGTCACCGGTGCGGTGTTGCATATCGACAACCACACCACCTGATACGGGTGGCGTGTTGTTTCTGACGACCCTTGAACATCGGGACCGGTCGCCCTGCGCGACGCCCGTCAACAAGGAGCCAGTCAGATGACTCGCATAAAAAAGTGGCTGCCGAAACTCGCCATGGTGGCGACAACGGTCATGGCAATGGCGGCGAATGCCGCTGACAAACCCAACATCCTGGTGATCTTCGGCGATGACATCGGCCAGACCAACATCAGCGCCTATTCCATGGGCGTGGTTGGCTACAAGACCCCGAACATCGACCGCATCGCTCACGAAGGCATGCTATTCACCGACTACTACGCGGAGAACAGCTGCACGGCCGGACGGTCATCGTTTATCACTGGTCAGTCACCGCTGCGCACCGGCCTGACCAAGGTCGGCGTGCCGGGGGCACCGATCGGTATCCAGAAACGCGACATCACCCTCGCCCAGGCCCTCAAGTCCCAGGGCTACGCCACCGGCCAGTTTGGCAAGAACCACTTGGGCGACAAGGATGAATTCCTGCCGACCAACCACGGCTTCGACGAGTTCTTCGGCAACCTGTACCACCTCAACGCCGAAGAAGAACCCGAGCGCCCGTACTGGCCCAAGGACGACCCGGACTTCGTCAAATCCCGGACTCCCCGTGGCGTGATCCACAGCTACGCCGACGGCAAGATCGAAGACACCGGCGCACTGACCACCAAGCGCATGGAAACCATCGACGACGAAACCACCGCCGCCGCGCAAGCGTTCATCGAGAAACAGGCCAAGGCGGAAAAGCCGTTCTTCGTCTGGATGAACACCACGCGCATGCACGTGTTCACCCACGTGCGTGAATCGATGAAGGGCCAGAGCGGCATGCCCGGCAACGATTACGCCGACGGCATGATCGAGCACGACGGCGACGTCGGCAAACTGCTAAAAACCCTCGACGACCTGAAAATCACCGACAACACCATCGTCGTCTACACCACCGACAACGGTCCGAACCAGTTCTCCTGGCCGGACGCGGCGACCACGCCGTTCCGTAACGAGAAGAACTCCAACTGGGAGGGCGCCTATCGCGTACCGGCGATTGTGCGTTGGCCGGACAAGATCAAGGCCGGTGAAGTGTCCAACGAGATGTTCTCGGGCCTGGACTGGTTCCCTACCCTGCTCGCGGCGGCTGGCGATACCGAGGTGAAGGACAAGCTGTTGAAAGGCTGGGCACCGACTTCGGGCGGCACCAGTTTCAAGGTGCACCTGGATGGCTACAACCAGTTGCCCTACCTGACCGGTCGACAACCCAAAGGGGAACGTCGCGAGTTCTATTACTTCAACGACGACGGCGTGCTGGTGTCCATGCGCTTCGACAACTGGAAAGTGGTCTTCGCCGAACAGCGCGAACCCGGTGGTTTTGCGGTATGGAGCAGCCCGTTCGTGCCGCTGCGGGTGCCCAAGCTGTTCAACCTGCGCATGGACCCATATGAGCGGGCTGACCTGGTCTCGAACCAGTACAACGACTGGCTCGTGAAGAACTCCTACCTGCTGGCCGCGGGTGTGGCCAAGGCTGCGCGCTTCCTGCAGACCTTCATCGAGTACCCGCCGAGCCAGAAGCCCGCCAGTTTCAGCGTTGACCAGATTCGCGCGGCGGTCGACGCGAAAATCGAAGAGAGGCAGAAAAACCAGGCCAAACCGTAAGAAGCCTCTCACTCAGAAAGTCCTGGAGGACAAACACCGCACCCGTGGCGAGGGAGCTTGCTCCCGTTGGGTCGCGAAGCGACCCCAAAAAATGGGCCTGCTGCGCAGTCCAGCGGGAGCAAGCTCCCTCGCCACATTCGGAGCTTTATCGTCAAAGCGTGAAATTAAGCTTGGGCTAAGGTTGCTTCTTTAATCTTCGACACTTTCGAGTAGTCGAGCATTTCGAAGATGGGTAGTGTCGATACAAACGCCAAGCCACCGTTCAGCATCGTTCTGGTTAATTACAAAACCCCCGAACTCACCAGGATCTGCCTGGAGCTGCTGCAGGAGCATGTCCAAAAATCAGGCATTGCGGTCTGGGTGGTGGATAACGGTTCGGCGGACGCCAGCGTCGAGTATTTGCGCTCGCTCGACTGGATCAACCTGATCGAGCGCGATGCCCCCACCAAAGAACCAGGGCACATCGCCCACGGCAAAGCGCTGGACATGACGCTGGCCAGGGTCAATACCGACTACCTGTTCCTGATGCACACCGACACGTTCGTCTTCGATGCAAACGTCTTTGCGATGATGATGGACTACTGCACCAAGGATCAAAACGTCATCGCGGTCGGTTGCACGGAGCAACTCAACCGCGGACTGCCAAGGACTGCGTGGCGCTTTACTTCACGCCTGATCAAGCACCACTACCGACGCCTGAAGCAATCGCTGGGCCTGCGATCAAAGGAGCCGAAACCCTACCGGGAAACCTACCTGAAAAGCTTTTGCACGCTATGGAATGGCAGGCTGATCAAGCAGCAGGGTTTGCATTTTCAGATCGATGACCGTGTGCCCGGTTATGAGCTGCAAGACCGCGTGATCGACCTTGGCTACAAAGTCGTGTTTCTTTCGCCCGGCAAAATCTTCAAGTACCTGGACCACGTCCAGTCCGGCACCGTCGCCGCGGCGGGCGGATATGGCCAAGGTCATCGACGGACGAAAATGTACCAGGACATACTCAAGCGCTTCGGTGCGGCCAACACCTCGACGTCTTGAATAATCCCGCGCCCACAAAAAAGCCCACTCACCGTTGCCGGTTCAGTGGGCTTTTCGCATCAGGCTGATACTGGCTCACTGTTGCAGGATAAAGGTCGCCAGGCTTTTCAGGTCGTCCGGACTCAACTGCGCGAAAGGCGGCATGGGCACATCCCCCCACTTCCCGCTGCCGCCGTGCTGGATGCTGGACATAAGCCTGTCCATTGCTTGCGGGTCCTTGGCATATTTGGCCGCCACATCGCGGTAGGCCGGGCCTACCACTTTGTGATCGATCGCGTGGCAGGCCAGGCAGGCGTTGTTCTGCAGCAAGGCCTTGGCGTCGACTTTTGCCACAGCCACCGCCGGGGGCTGGGCCGCCGGGGCGTTCGAGGCAGCCTGAACATCGGCATCATTGGCCTTCGCACTGCCGTAGGTCACCGCCAGGTAAGCGCCGATCACACTCACATCCTGATCGCTGATCGGAGCGCCGTACACGTGCTGCATCTTGCCCGCTTCGGCGGTCCACTGCGCCAGGCTCAGGCCAGGCGGCTGGAAGCTGATGTAATCGGCCGAATGGCAGATGGAACACTTCTGCTGCGCCAAAGCGTAGCCAGGCATCGTGCTGGGCTTGAACGCAGCCGTTTCAGGCGGCAGCGTGATGGACAGCGGCGCGGCGCCAGCCAGGGTCGCCAGACAAACCTGAGCCGCGCAGAGCAAGGCGGTCATGCATTTCACAAGTTTCATGCAGCCCTCCTCAGGCGACAGTGACGTGGGTGGTTTCGACGACGTGGCGGCGGTAGCCAGCAGGGTTCCAGTCGGCTTGCGGCGGTTGTGTCTCGCCGGCACTGTTGCTGGCTCGCACCATCAACTGCGTGGCGCCCTTGCTGGTAAAGCTGATCGGCAGTGTCCACTCACGGAAGGAGTAACGGCCAAGGTCCTGCCCGAGCGTGGTTTCGCGCCAGGTTTTTCCGCCGTCGATCGACACTTCCACCTTGTTGACCCCAACGCCCCCGTCGAACGCGATGCCTTTGAGCTCCAGGCTTTTGTTCAGCGGCACTACATCGCCGTGTTTAACGCTGGTGATGAAACTGCGCACCGGCAATTTGGAAATCGGCAGGGTTTTCGCCGCCGTGGTGCCGGGAGCAATGCAGAAGCAATCGTTATCCGGAACCCGGTAACCCTTGGCCATGAAGAAACCGTCGTAGGTATGGTCGAGGACCTCGATCTCACTCAGGTGCTTGACCCAGTACGTGCCGAAATAGCCGGGCACCACCAGACGAATCGGGTAACCGTTGAGAAATGGCAGGTCGGTGCCATTCATCGACCAGGCGATCATCGGCTCACCGTCCATGGCATGGCTGATGTCCAGCGCCTTGATGTACTCCGGCGTGCTCGGCAGCACGGGTTTATCCAGCCCACGGAAGGTCACTTGCCGGGCCTCGGCTTTTACCCCCGCCTTTTCCAGCACCGCCTTGAGCGGTACCCCCACCCAGCGCGCATTGCCCATGGAGCCATTGCCCAACTGAGCACCGAAGACCCGCGGCATAGAGAAGCCACGGCTGTTACCCGAACACTGATTGACGGCCACCACTTCAACCGGTTTGGCAAGGGCCTTGAGCTCGGCGAGGGAAAGCGACAGCGGCGTGTCGACCGAGCCCTTGATCGTCAGGCGGTAGCTGTCCGGATCGATGCTGGTCGGGAAATTGGCCAGGTGGTAACGCACGAAAAAGGCGTCATTGGGCGTGATCGGCCCTTCGTTGAAGACAGGGAACGGCGTCTCCAGATGCGGCGGCCGCGTGGTCACCAGGGTCAACGGGCGTTTCTGCGGGTATTGCACCAATGGTCGTGGGCCCGCCGCAAAAGTCACTTCCTCGGCAGCCCCACCGGCCGCCCCGGTTCCGTCGGCTGCCCGGGCCAGGCTTGCCAGCGGCGAGGCCGCCAAAGCCAGAGTGAAAGCATCGCGTAGAACCCGCCGGCGGGTCGGTTTGCTGTTGTCTACAAAACTGAACTTCATTCTGCGCTCTCTATGATTGTTTTATTGAGATGCAACTGACTGTAGGAGCAAGCTTGCTCGCGATGGTCGTTAACGAAAACGCGTGCTTACTGACTAAACGTAGCGCACTTGAGTCCATCGCGAGCACGCTCGCTCCTACAAGTTCCCGCCAGGGCGGAGAGGTATCAGGTCTACGGTTTCGCCTTACCGAGGTAGGTAAACAAACCAGTATCCTCAGGGCCAAACTGTCTGCTTCTCATTGAGCGTCAGCGACTTGACAATTGATGACAGAACCCCCTGTCAAGGCCGGCGTAGACACTCCGGGTTCAAGGCGTTGCCTGTGCCATCACCCACAAAAAAACCCACTGACCGTCGCCGGTTCAGTGGGCTTTTTCCCATCAGGCTAATAACCGCCCTCGCCTGCTACTGCGGATCTACCTGATCCAGCACGCGGTTCACCGATAACTCTGCCAAGGCAATCATCTGTTGAATTCCCAATGCCAAATTGCATTTAGGGCCGTTGAGGATAAACGCCAGTTCACTGGCCATGACACTGGCCGAGGCAAGGGTTTCACAGGCATGAACCAGGAGGGTTTCGTTGTTGACGTTGGGGGCAATGGTGAAGATGGGGTTGGGACGGCGGTCCGCCCCGGCCGGTTTGCGGGACACGAACTCAGCATCGAACTTTGACGAGCTTGGGGTTGCTGATGAATTAGCGTTTTCGTTGAGCATTTGGAACTCCAATGGATTGGGCTCCTATGAAAATCGGGCTACCACACCCGGTCGCTGAATTGGCAGCGACGGGCGAAGGTTAGCGAGGTGGGTTGTGCAGTGCAAGCCCCATGGGATATGGAAAAACTTGAGACTAATTACCGCTTTCAAACCAACAAAAAGTCCTCAAAAGCCGGGCGGGACGCTGCATATGTACAGTAGTGCTCAGCGTTCATCTGGTCACTTCGATACCAAAAAAGATGCTGTAAACCGAGCTTGCTCAACGGGCATGATCCGTATGCTTACCTGAAGGATGTTTTAGCGCGCCTGCCGACGCAGCGGGCGAGTAAGATTACCGAGCTGCTGCCGCATAACTGGCCACCCGCCTGACAACGTAAACCGGGATGTACGGATACTCACGTTGAAACTCCACATGGAAGACTTGGAATGACTCGAATTATTGAAATCCTGATGTACACCTTAAAGCCAGGATCGGGATTGGATTTTCATCGAATAATGCAGAATGTAAGTGTTCCGCTTCACCTGGAAGCTGGCATAGATGTCGTTTCATATGGCGGCTCATTGCATGATTGTGACAGCTATCACCTGATTCGCGCCTATGAAAGCGAGAGCCATCGCCAAGCATCTCAAGATATTTTTTACGCAAGCGCTGCCTGGAAACAGGGCCCGCGAGCAGACATTATCAGCCTCATTGAAGTCAGTACAACGACAGTTATGGCGCTCACTCAAGACGTAATTGATGCCTTCAGAGCTTCTAGAGCCGAAGCTCGATCCGCGTAGCTGACATCGACAAAGGCAGACCCCGTAGCCTTAAATGCGGGGATCAGGAAGATGTGTTGGCCGGACGGTTACTTTTTTCGAAACGGTTTTACCATATGACTTCAGTTTGCAGCCCGGAATCCAGCAATAGGTGATCTGAGAACACTTACACTGTAAGTGACGACACCGATGCCTGAAAGCAAAGGCATCGGTGTCTCTTGCCTGCTCTGGCAGTCCGTCGGGGGTCAACTCATCTCTGGAACGAGATGACTCATGAACGTCAGGTTTTCAATAGCGTACATATACTCAGAGAATCTCGGATCTCCATCGTTGAACGCCTTTGCCACTTTTTGTGCGCTCTCAAGACTGTCCCACATTGCCAGGTCCGCGAAGATTCGGTCGTCGCTCATAGGGCAGTACGCGTGGTACTCAATCAAACCCGGAAAAGTCTTTAACGTTTCACGAAGCCTCGCGCGGAGTACAGGCACTTGCGCAACGCATTCCTGTTTGACCTTGAAAATGGCTAATTCGAGTACATGAGATGAGCGCTGCATAGGGATGACCTGCTTGTGTTAGGAAGTCCCAACTATCAGCAGCTCATACTGACAGCGTAGTGTCAGTAGTGGTGATCGCTTTCCACTGGCTTGCCTGGTGCTTCATATACGCCTGGAGATCAAGGGCAGGATTGTCGGGTGATGGTTGTTGGGCAATAACGATGGAGGCTATGCGATCGACCCGAAAATCGCGGTAAGCCGCCCTGGTACTACACCAGCTTCCAACCGTCCACTTTCCTCCCCAGTAGAAAAGGCCAAGGGGGGAAATGAGGCGTTGCGAAACCGCACCGTCCAAGCTGGTATAAGTTATCTTCAGCGCCTGAGTGTTTTCGATGGCATTTCGAAGGGTTGCCAAATGACCACGTGTCGAGGAAGGTGTTGTTCCAAGTGCCCTGATTTTTGCTGCGCTGGGGTCAACCTTGTGATGGACTATGGACGCTGAGATTTTGCTCAACAACATCCTCGCAGCAGCACTTAGATCGTTATCGGCGGAAGCTGAAAGCATTTCCATCCCGAGCATCAATGCATCCAGTTCGAGTCTGTTCAACGTTAACGGCGGCATCTCAAAATCGGCATCCAAGGCATACCCCACGCCAGCGGTACCATAGATTGGGATTCCACTGAAGGAAAGGTCGTCGATGTATCGATAGATCGAGCGAACGGAAACGCCAATTCGGCTCGCCAGTCGTTCAGCAGAGATTGGCTGATGGACACGAATCAGATTTACCAATTGAAATAAGCGATCCGCTTTACGCACCAGGTGTGCTCAACTGAGAGTCCTTTGCAAGCTCAATGGCCGCGTTAATGGCGGCCCGAGCTTGGGGGCTATTCTTCCAGCAAGTCGACCCCACTGCTGCCGATGCCTGAGCCAGGATGTCACAAGCATTCGCTTTGCTGAGCACAGCTAGCGAGTCAATGCCCATCTGCTCAAGGCGAGCGATAACGGCCGGCCCTACGCCCTTCAGGGCCAACAAGGCATTATGTTCCGTCAGTGGAAATGGCATCCGTAAACTCCTGTTATCGGCCAATGAAGCAACAGGAGTTTGCCCGACAGGTGAGGGCATCTCAATAGATGGACTCCATCGCCCTGAGCGCAGGCATCAGGAAGGTGAGTTCGGCGGTCGCGGTAGGGACGGCAGTTACCTGCCGTCCCTACCGCGACCAAACATAATGCCGATCATGCCTCCAGAATCATTTTCCAGCCCACAAAAAAACCCACTGACCGTCGCCGGTTCAGTGGGCTTTTTTTGATCCGGCAGTCTAATTAGAGAGCCATATCACTCGCAGCATTAGCCTTCGGCGCTTTCGCATCCGTGTCGACAGTCACAGGCTTCACAGCCGGCGCGATCACCGCTGGTGGCGGAGTCAGTTCCAGCACCTTGGCGGTGTAGGCCCACTCCTCAGCAACCTTCTCAGGGCTGGCGTTCAGCTGGGTGCCGTAGCTCGGTACGATCTGGTGCAGTTTTGCCTGCCAGTCAGGGGTCGCGACCTTGTCCTTGAACACTTTCTGCAGCACGGTCAGCATGATCGGTGCGGCGGTCGAAGCGCCTGGGGAGGCGCCCAGCAGGCCGGCGATGCTGCCGTCTTGCGAAGCGACGATTTCGGTACCCAGTTTCAGCACGCCACCGGCGGCTTCGTCACGCTTGATGATCTGCACGCGCTGGCCGGCTTGCCACAGGCGCCAGTCTTCAGCCTTGGCGTTCGGGAAGTATTCCTTCAGGGCGTTGAGGCGGTCTTCGTCAGACAGCATCAGCTGGCCTGCCAGGTACTCGACCAGCGGGTATTCCTTGATGCCGACCTTGGTCATTGGCCACACGTTGTGGGTGGTCGTGGTGGTCAGCAGGTCCAGGTACGAACCTTCTTTCAGGAACTTGGTGCTGAAGGTCGCGAATGGGCCAAACAGGATCACGCGCTTGCCGTCCAGCACGCGGGTGTCCAGGTGCGGAACCGACATCGGCGGAGCGCCAACGGAGGCTTTGCCGTAGGCCTTGGCCAGGTGTTGCTCGGCGATGGTCGGGTTCTCGGTCACCAGGAACGAGCCGCCTACCGGGAAGCCTGCGTATTCCCTGGCTTCAGGAATGCCGGACTTCTGCAGCAGGTGCAGGGCACCGCCGCCGGCGCCGATGAACACGAACTTGGCGTCGGTTTCGGTCTTGCTGCCGTCTTTGAGGTTCTTGTAGCTGACACGCCAGCTGCCGTCTTCGTTCTTGGTGATGTCCTGTACTTCGCTGGACAGCTTCAAGTCGAACTTCGGCGTGGTTTGCAGGTGCGCAACGAACTGACGCGTGATTTCGCCGAAGTTCACGTCGGTGCCGAGCGGGCTCCAGGTGGCCGCGATTTTCTGGTTCGGGTCACGCCCTTCCATCATCAGCGGCACCCACTGCTTGATCACAGCCGGGTCTTCGGAGTACTGCATGCCGGCGAACAGCGGGCTCGCCTGCAGGGCTTCGTAGCGTTTTTTCAGGAACTTGATGTTGTCATCGCCCCACACGAAACTCATGTGCGGGGTGGAGTTGATGAACGAACGCGGGTTCTTCAGCACGCCTTGCTGAACCTGCCAGGCCCAGAACTGACGGGAGATCTGGAACGCTTCGTTGATTTCAACGGCCTTCGGGATCGAAACCTTGCCGTTCTCGTCTTCCGGGGTGTAGTTCAGCTCGGCCAGGGCGGAGTGACCGGTACCGGCGTTGTTCCAGCCGTTGGAGCTTTCCTGGGCGACGCCGTCGAGGCGCTCGATCATTTGCATCGAGGTGCCAGGTTCCAGCTCATTGAGCCACACACCCAGGGTCGCGCTCATGATGCCGCCGCCGATCAGCAGCACATCGACTTTCTTGGCCTCTTCCGCGTGGACCGCAGACATCCCCATGGACAAAGCCAGCCCCAGCAGGGCCGTGTTCACTTTCTTAAACATCTGTAGCACCTATGATAAAACGCCATCCGCCCTTCCATCCTCACGCGCACAGCCCCATGTTTCACGGCAGTCACGGGTGCGGCACTCAAGGATTGCAGGGTGGGCACACAAGGCCGATGAACCGCATCGACCCCACTTTAATGTCCCTTCTGAACTGACTTTTTATCTTTATTGGCTTCAGCTACTTGAGCGACAGTGATTCCGTCGGCACGTCTCAAGGACACGCAAACTGAATTGATCAAACCAAGTTGTCGCCAAGAATATCACGACAAGGCTTACCCGCGCGTCTGTTCCCGACCGGTAAGTCCGGGCCCGGGCGCCCGGCCTTCTATACTCATCCTGTTTTTCTCAATGAGTGTGCGAGGAACAGCCATGAGCGATAGGAGCAGTCATGAGTGACAAAGACGATCTGCGCAAGTACTCCTCTCAAGTGATCGACGGCGTGGAGGCCGCACCGGCACGCGCCATGTTGCGGGCCGTGGGCTTTACCGATGCAGACTTCACGAAGCCGCAGATCGGCATCGCCTCGACCTGGGCCATGGTCACCCCATGCAACATGCACATCGACAAGCTGGCGCTCGAAGCTGAAAAAGGTGCGAACGCCGCCGGTGCCAAGGGCGTGATCTTCAACACCATCACCATTTCCGACGGCATCGCCAACGGCACCGAAGGCATGAAGTATTCGCTGGTGTCCCGCGAGGTGATCGCCGACTCCATCGAAGTGGTCACCGGTTGCGAAGGTTTCGACGGCCTGGTGACCATCGGTGGCTGCGACAAGAACATGCCGGGCTGCCTGATCGGCATGGCACGGCTGAATCGCCCGTCGATCTTTGTCTATGGCGGCACCATCCAGCCGGGCGCCGGCCACACCGACATCATTTCCGTGTTCGAGGCCGTGGGCCAACACGCGCGGGGCGATATCAGCGAGATCCAGGTCAAGCAGATCGAGGAAGTGGCGATTCCCGGCCCCGGTTCCTGTGGCGGCATGTACACCGCCAACACCATGGCCTCGGCCATTGAAGCCTTGGGCATGAGCCTGCCCGGCTCCAGCTCTCAGGAGGCCATTGGCGGCGACAAGGCCTCGGACAGTTTCCGCGCCGGCCAGCAGGTGATGGAGCTGCTCAAGCTCGACCTCAAGCCCCGCGACATCATGACCCGCAAAGCCTTCGAGAACGCCATTCGCGTGGTGATCGCCCTCGCCGGCTCGACCAACGCCGTGCTGCACCTGCTGGCCATGGCCAATGCGGTGGATGTCGAGCTGACCCTGGATGACTTCGCCGAGCTGGGCAAGGTTTCCCCGGTGGTCGCCGACCTGCGCCCCAGCGGCAAATACATGATGAGCGAGCTGGTGGCCATCGGCGGCATTCAACCGCTGATGAAGCGCATGCTCGATGCCGGCATGCTGCACGGCGATGTGCTGACCGTCACCGGCCAGACCCTGGCGGAAAACCTGGCCAGCGTGCCCGACTACCCGGCCGGCCAGGACGTGATCCGGCCTTTCGACCAGCCGATCAAAAAGGACTCTCACCTGGTCATTCTGCGTGGCAACCTCTCGCCCAACGGGGCCGTGGCCAAGATCACCGGCAAGGAAGGCCTGCGCTTCGAAGGCACGGCCCGGGTCTATCACGGCGAGGAAGGTGCGCTGGCCGGCATTCTCAATGGCGAAGTGCAGCCCGGCGAAGTGATCGTGATCCGCTACGAAGGGCCCAAGGGCGGGCCGGGCATGCGCGAAATGCTCTCGCCGACCTCGGCGGTCATGGGCAAGGGCCTCGGCAAGGAGGTGGCGCTGATCACCGACGGGCGTTTTTCCGGTGGCTCCCATGGTTTCGTGGTCGGGCATATCACGCCGGAAGCCTTTGAAGGCGGGCCCATTGCGCTGGTGGAGAATGGCGACAGGATCATCATCGATGCTGAAACCCGGCAGATCACGGTGGACGTCTCCGATGCCATGCTGGCCGAGCGCAAGTCGCGCTGGGTGCGGCCGCCATCCAAATATACGCGCGGGGTGTTGGCCAAGTATGCGAAGACCGTATCCAGTGCTTCGGAGGGGGCTGTGACGGATAAGTACCTGTAAGGTTTGAGTCTGGCGCTGTTTGGTCTAATGCCATCGCGAGCAGGCTCGCTCCCACAGTTGATCTCCATATGCCGAAGATCCCCTGTGGGAGCGAGCCTGCTCGCGAAGGACGCCTGTCAGGCAACCTCTACCTCAAAGCCTGAACCGATCACCTCGCCGTCGTCATCGCTTGTTTTTGCGCCATGCCCCGCAGGGACACCAGCAACAGGCTGGCAAACGCACCGACCACCGCGATGGCCATGTCCTTTTGCGAATCCCAAGGATCGTTTTGCGCGCCGACGAAGGCCTTCGCCGTGTCTTTGCCCAGGAAAGCACCGCCGATCCACTCCACCAGTTCATATACGGCGGATGTCGACAGCATGATGTTCAGGGTCACGAAAAACAGCCAGAACCCGCGCAACGGCGTCAGCCGCCACAGCACTTCACGAACCGGATAAACCAGCAGCAGCCCGTAGCTCAGATGCACCAGTCGGTCGTAGTGATTGCGGTGTGTACCTGCCACCCGGTCGAAACTGAAGCCCAACCACGCCGAAAACCAATGATCGTAAGGCACCCGGGAATAGGTGTAATGGGCACCCAGTTCATGCACGCACAGAAACGCAAACACCAGCGTGATAGACGTCGCCGACAAGCGGAACCGACGAGATACCGCCACCAAAGTCCCCACCAGCAACAGCACCAGCAGGTTTTCCAGCGCCCAGTCCACCCGGCTGCGAGGAGAAAAACCCGACACCACGACAATCAGCACGAACACCAAGAGCAACGTCAGGTCGAGCCGTAAACGCGGGTCAGGCTGCATGGTGCAATACCTCGAAGTCAGGGCATCGCCCTTTTAACTTCGAGGCAAGGGTGCCAGGCAAGTTCGCTTTTTTCATCCAATGCATGCTATGTTGTACGATGACTGACGAATTATCATCCAGTCATCGCGCCACTCCTACAACAACAAGGAAACACCCATGAAAAAAGCAAAAGTGCTGATCGGCTTTCTGTGCCTGTTCAGCGGCTACGTCGCGGCCACCCCGGTTGCCGCGGACAAGGACGTGGCCCAGGCGGTCGACCATCTGACCCAGGCCATGCTGCACAAGGACATCCCGGAACTGAACGCCTTGACCGCCGAGAACCTGACCTACGGGCATTCCAGCGGCAAGATCCAGGACAAGAAGGCCTTCATCGCCGACATCGAAACCGGCAAAAGCGCGTTCAAGACCCTGGAGATGCAGAACCAGACCATAACCGTCTCCGGCGATGTCGCGCTGGTCCGTCACCACTTCTCGGCGCAAGCGCTCAAAGGCACTGAAGTGGTGCCGACGGAAATCGAAAACCTCCAGATCTGGCAAAAGCAGGAAGGCAAATGGTTGCTGGTGGGACGGCAGGCGTTCAAGTTCTGATGAGTTCGTAAGCCACCAACATAACCTGTAGGAGCGAGCCTGCTCGCGATGGACGTAAATGCACCGCGTTTATTCAGGTAACACGCGTAATCGTTAGCAACCATCGCGAGCAGGCTCGCTCCTACAGGGGTTTTCGGGTGAATCAACTACCTTTCCACTCCCTGGGACTGAGCCCGGTCTTGCGCCGAAACGCCCGGGCCAGCGCCGAGGGGCTTTCGTAACCGACTTCCTCGGCGATCAACGCAATCGGCCGACCCTCGCGCAGGCGTTTCTGCGCCAGGCTGATGCGCCAGCTCACCAGATAATCCACCGGCGTCTGCCCGACCACCCGGCGAAAGTGCTCGGCGAAACTGGCCCGCGACATATTGGCGGCGACCGAGAGTTCGGCCACGCTCCAGGCCTTGGCCGGGGTTTCGTGCATCAGGCTCAGGGGCCGCGCCAGGCGCACATCGGCAAGGCCGGCCATCATGCCCGGCTGCTGGCCGGTGGTGCTCAGGATGTGCCGCAGCAACAGAATCACCAGCAGCTCGAACAGGCGATCCATCACCGCTTCGCGTCCGCACGTACCGTCAAACGCCTCGTTGAACAGCCATTCCAGAGTCCCGGCCAGGGTCGGGATTTCATCGAGCTTGAGCACCAGGTAATCCGGCAGCGCCGCCGCCAGGGCATTGCCCGCACCGCCGTCGAAATCCAGGGTCGCGCACACCAGTTGCGTGCCGGACGCTTCAGACGCGAACAGGCGATGACGATAGGGCCGGGGGAAAAAGATCAGGCTCGGTTCAGTCAGTTGCAGATCCGGCTGATCGCCCAACTTGAGCCGCAACTCGCCCGCCTGAAGCAAGTGCAAATGACCGCTGGTCTGTTGGCCATCGTAGGCGGCGGTGCCGCAAAAAGTACCGCTATGGAAAGTGCCGGCATTGACGCCGAAGTGTGTGAGCAACGTGGACAAACGATCCATGACAGGGCTCCCGAAGGCTATTCTGGACGATCTGTCGCATATCATCGACGATTTGCACCCATCACGCCAGACACACGCCCTAACATCAGCTCCGTTCCCAGCGCATACCGCGCTTCACACCACGGAGTATCACCATGACCCGCATTGCCCCGATCAGCCTGGAACACGCCACCGACGCCACCCGCCCGCTGCTGGAAGCCGTGCAGAAAAAAGTCGGCTTTGTGCCCAATACCTTCAAAGTCCTGGCTCACGCCCCAGCGGTGCTGGCCGCGTACCTGCAAAACTCGGCAGCGTTGGGCAAAACGTCCCTGAGCGCCACGGAAAAGGAAGCAGTGTCCCTCGCCACTTCGCAGGTCAACGGCTGCGACTACTGCCTGGCCGCTCACACACTGTTCGCCAGCAAGACCGGACTGTCGAAGCAGGACATCCTCAGCGCACGACACGGCGAGTTAAACGCCTTCGCCACCCTCGCCCGCCAGATCACCGAAAGCCGTGGGCACCTGACCGTCAAACAGATCGCCGCTGCCCGTGCCGCCGGCATCGACGATAGCAAAATCATCGAAGTGATCGCCCATGTGGCTTCGCAGACATTGACCAACTACCTGAACAACACAGCGCTGACCGATATCGACTTCCCGGCCATCGATGCCTGAATGACTGGATTGACGGAGGACCCACCATGAACACCGTGACCCTATACACAACCGACACCTGCCCTTACTGCCGCAACGCAAAAGCCTTGCTGGCGAGCAAAGGCGCGGTGATGCAAGAGATCAATATCGAGCGCGAGCCCGGAAAAATGCAGGAAATGCTCAACCGCAGTGGTCGACGCAGCGTGCCGCAGATCTTCATCGGCGACACGCACATCGGCGGCTTCGACGACCTGGCCAAACTGGATCGTCAGGGTGGGTTGATGTCGATGCTGGCCTGAGTTAGTCAGGTATTGGTTTTCCACCTGGTCCACTGCAAGACCCTGTGGGAGCGGGCTTGCTCCCACAGGGGGGACTCAATCATCCTCATGCAACTTGATGCCGCGTTTATGCAGCACATGGGGCACCACCAGCACCAGCAGTGTCAGGGCGAGGAAGAACGCCGAGATCGGTTGCGTGAGGAACACCGTCCAGTCCCCTTCGCTGATGGACAAGGCGTTGCGCAGTTGTTTCTCGGCCATCGGCCCCAGCAGCATGCCGACGATCACCGGGGCGACGGGGAAGTCGAACCGGCGCATCAGCACCCCGCCCCAGCCAATCGCCAACATCAGGATCAGGTCGAAGGATGAGTGGCGCATGCCGTACACGCCGATGGTAGCGAAGACCAGGATGCCGGCGTTCAGGTACGGCCGGGGGATTTGCAGCAGTTTGACCCACAGCCCCACCAGCGGCAGGTTCAACACCAGCAGAATCGCGTTGCCGATGTACAGCGAGGCCACCAGCGTCCAGACCAGTTCGGCGGAGGTTTCGAACAGCATCGGCCCCGGTTGCAGGTTGTAGTTCTGGAACGCCGCCAACAGGATTGCCGCGGTGGCGGACGTCGGGATGCCCAGGGTCAGCAACGGAACCAGCGATCCGGTCGCGCTGGCGTTGTTGGCCGCTTCCGGGCCGGCCACGCCTTCGATGGCGCCTTCGCCCTTGTTGGCGGAAAACTCCTTCGGATACTTGCTGAGTTTGCGTTCGGTGGAATAGGACAGGAAGGTTGGAATCTCGGCGCCACCGGCCGGAATCGAGCCAAACGGAAAACCGATCAGCGTGCCCCGAAGCCACGCGGGCACCGAGCGTTTCCAGTCGGCACGGGTCATCCACAACGAGGTCAGGCGATGCCGTCCTTCGCTTGATTCCTTTTGATAGAGCAGGCTGTACAAGGCTTCGCCCACCGCGAACAATCCAACCGCCACCAGCACCACTTCGATGCCGTCCACCAGTTCCGGCACGCCGAGGGTGTAGCGGGCAATGCCCGAGGTCGAGTCCAGGCCGATCAAGCCGATGGTCAGCCCGACGCCCAGCGAGGCAAACCCGCGCAGCATCGAAGCGCCGAGCACCGCCGACACGGTGGTGAACGACAGCACCAGGATCGCGAAATATTCGGTCGGACCGAAATTCAGGGCCAGCCTGGCCACGATGGGCGCAAACAGCGTAAGCAAAATCGTGGCGAAGGTGCCGGCGACGAACGAGCCGATCGCCGCCGTCGCCAGCGCAGGTCCGGCCCGGCCGTTGCGCGCCATCAGGTTGCCTTCCAGCGCCGTGACCATCGACGAAGACTCACCGGGCGTGTTGAGCAGGATCGAAGTGGTGGAGCCACCGAACTGCGCGCCGTAATAGATACCGGCGAACATGATCAGCGCGCCAGTGGGGTCGACCTTGGCGGTGATCGGCAACAGCAGGGCCACCGTCAGCGCCGGACCGATCCCCGGAAGCACGCCGATGGCGGTGCCGAGCAGGCAGCCGATGAACCCCCACATCAGATTGATCGGTGTCAGCGCCGCGGCAAAACCCATCGCCAGACTTGAAAGAATGTCCACGGTGTCGATCTCCTTTCAAAGCCAGATGTTGATCAGCGACGGCAGGGAAACCCCGAGCCCGGCGTTGAACAGCCAGTAGATCGGCAGGGTCAAGGCAATGCCGATGGCCAGGTCCCGCAGGGGATGACGGCTGCCGAAACCCCGCGCCGAACAGACAAACAGCAACCCGGCGGCCAGCACAAAACCGATCAGGTGGATCAGCACCGCCACCCCGACAAGCCCCGCCGTCACCCAGGCCGCACCGGTTTTTCCACCGGACACCGTGGCGGAGTCGTTGTCCAGCTCGCGAAAGCCGCCACTGACGGCCTGATACCCCAGCAGCAGCCCCACTGCACCCAGAAACGCCGCCACGACATAGGGATAGACGTATGCCGGGAGGATCACGAAGCCCATTTCGGGCGGGAAACGGTAGGCGCCAATCGCCAATACAACGCTGATGGCGATCAGGCCGATGCCGACCGCCAATTGCGTCGGCACCACTGCGCGCTGTGTGGCCATGTCAAAGCAACCCGACCTTGACCAGCATGGCGCGCAACCGCACGTGTTCTTCCTCGACGAATTTGCCGAAGTCATCGTCGGTCAGCACGCTGGGCGTCCAGGCATTGGCCTGGATATTGTCCTGCCAGACCTTGCTGTTGGTGGCAGCCACGACCGCGTCGATCACCTCTTTACGCTGTTGCGGGGTGAGGCCCGAGGCACCGTAAACACCGCGCCAGTTGCCGATCGTCACGTCATAGCCGCTCTCCTTGAGGGTCGGTGCATCAATGCCGGGAACCCGCTCCGGCGCGCCGATGCCCAGGACCCGGAACTGACCAGTCTTGATGTATTGGCCCAGCTCGGCGTAACCGCCGGTGATCACCTTGAGCTGGCCGCCCAGCGCCTGGGCAACCACCTCGCCGCCGCCACCAAAGGCCACGTAGTTGACCTTGCTGACCGGCACGTCCAGCTTGCCGGCCAGCTCGGCGATGCCGATGTGATCCACCGAGCCCTTGGAGCCACCGCCCCAGGTGATGCTCGTTGGCTTGGCCTTGAAGGCCTTGATCAGGTCATCGAGGGTCTTGAATTCAGATTCCTTGCGCACGGCGATCACGTTGTATTCGGTGAACAGCCGGGCAATGGGCGTCACATCCTTCAGGCTGATCTGCGGTTTGTTCTGTTCGATGCCCGCGACCATGATCGCGCCAACCACCAGCAATGCGTTCGGGTCACCCTTGGTGCTGTTGGCAAATTGCGCCAGCCCCAGGGTCCCGCCCGCCCCGCCCTTGTTCTCGAAGGTCGCGGACTTGGCCGTATTGGCCTCGACCATGGCCTTGCCCAGCACCCGGGCGGTCTGGTCGTAACCACCGCCCACGGAACCCGGGGCCATGAATTTCACGGTATCCAGCGCGAAGGCTGGCGCAACAAACACGGCTGCGGCCAAACCGGCGGCCATGCAGCGACTGAAACGACGGATCAAAGCGGACATGGGCATCTCCTGATTGCATTGTTTTTATGGGTGCCGCTTGCTCATCGAGATGTGCGATGAACAGGGGCCTGCAAACAAGCTTAGGCCATGGATCCGTGGGCTGATCTGTTTTGCTGAAACCTCCCGCCAATGGCGCCGCAAACCCCCTGTGGGAGCCCCTTGTGGGAGCGAGCCTGCTCGCGATGACGGAGTGTCAGTCGACATTTTCGGTGTCTGACACACCGCTATCGCGAGCAGGCTCGCTCCCACAGGGACCTGGGTGCTCCTGCCATCCATTCATTACAACTTTGTCATCAAGCTGTTGGTCGGCTGTCCGGATCACTTCGTTAGCCTGAACTCACTGTCAGGCCAACCACCGGCAGTCACCCTGCCCTTGTAGAGAGAGATTCGTCATGAAAATGTTGATCGCGGGTTTTACCGCCCTGCTCGCCACCGGTTCGGCGTTTGCCGCCACCCAGTCCACCTCGCCGGTCATCCACGACAAGGTCGGCTTTTATGTCCCGGTAGATGTTGCCAAGGTCCTGTCCATGACCGACCTCAACGGCAAGTGCGGCATCGTTCCGGCGCAGTTCAACTACCTCGACCACCAAGGTCGCGAGCACCAGCTGGACTATCAGGTCCAGGGCGTGGGTTGCCTTGGTGAGAACTGAGCGGATGCCTGTATTCACCGCCGACCGGGCTACACTTTCGCCATTGGCTCGCCCCTGTAGCCCGACCGGATCAGGCAGGTTTGCATGAACATCCTCGTTGTCGAAGACGAACCCAAGGCCGGCAATTACCTGCTCAACGGCCTGCAGGAACTCGGATACACCGTGAACCTGGCGCGGGACGGCGTCGATGGCTTGCACCTGGCCCTGGAACACGACTTCGATGTGATCGTGCTGGACGTCATGATGCCGAAGATGGATGGCTGGGAAGTCCTGCGCCGCTTGCGCAAGGAGGCCGATACACCGGTGCTGTTCCTCACCGCCCGGGATGACATCGCCGACCGCATCAAAGGCCTGGAACTTGGCGCCGACGATTACCTGATCAAGCCGTTTTCCTTCGCCGAACTGGTGGCACGCCTGCGCACCCTGACCCGGCGCGGTCCTACCCGGGAAGAAGAACACCTGCACGTCGACGACCTGCAGATCGACGTACTCAAGCGCCGCGTCAGCCGCGCCGGCAACCGCATCACCCTGACCAACAAGGAGTTCGCCCTGCTGCACCTGTTCGCCACGCATCAGGGCGAGGTGCTGTCACGCTCGATGATCGCCTCGCGGGTCTGGGACATGAATTTCGACAGCGACACCAATGTCGTCGATGTCGCGGTGCGCCGCCTGCGCCTGAAAGTCGATGATCCGTTCCCGCTCAAGTTGATCCACAGCGTGCGCGGCATCGGCTACCGCTTCGACACTCAACCATGAATGTGATGACGCCGCTGCAATCCGCCTCCCGCCTCAGCCACTCCCTGACCCTGCGCCTGGCGCTGGTGTTCGCCCTGCTGGCGTTTGTCTCGCTGGCGCTGCTGGGCGTGGCGCTGTACCGCGACCTGGAGCGCGAGCTGATCCATCGCGACGACATTGCCCTGATCACCCGCATTGACCAGTTGCGTACCTTCCTCAATGACAGCAATACCCTGGACCTGATCAAGGCCAAGCCGGCGCTGTTCCAGAACATGATGGGCAACCGCGAGGCCCTGCTGACCATCGGCACCCCAGGCCAGCCGCCGTTGCTGGTGGTCAACCCGGGCAATCTGACGATGCCGGCGCTGACCCCGGTGGCCATGGATCATCGGCTGACCCTGAGCGACGTGCAACATTTGCCCAACGTCAACGGCGTGCCGTTTTCCGCCCTGGCGGCGACCATCGATTCCGGTGACCTGGGCAGCCTGCAAGTGGTGACCGGGCGCCTGATGACCGAACGCACCGCCGTGCTCGCCGACTACCGGCTCAATGTGTACCTGTTCGCCAGCGTCGCGGCGATCCTGCTGGCGCTGTCCGGTTATGTGCTGGTGCATCGCGGCCTGTTGCCCGTGCGGCGCCTGGCCCGCCACACCCAGAGCATCGACGTCGGCAACCTCAACGAACGCCTCGACAGCCAGGGCGCGCCGCTGGAACTGTTGCCGATGATAGACGCCTTCAACGCCATGCTCGACCGGCTGGACAAAGGCTTCATCCAGCTGGGCCAGGTATCGACCGACATGGCCCACGAACTGCGCACGCCGATCAACAACCTGCTGGGCGAAACCCAGGTGGCCTTGCAGCAGAACCGCAGCACCGAAGCCTATCAGCAGCTGTTGGCCTCGAATGTCGAAGAACTCGAACGCCTGGCGCGCATGCTCGACAACATGCTGTTCCTGGCCCGCACCGATCCGCGCAGTGCCTTGCGCCAGCGTCAGGAGCTGGATGCCGCCGACGAGATGCAACGCATGGCCGATTATTTCGAAGGCCCGGCGACCGACGTTGGCATCTGCATCGATGCCCGGGGCAGCGGCTTGATCTGGGCCGAGCCCATGCTGCTGCGCCGCGCATTGGCCAACCTGTGCGCCAACGCCATCAAGTACGGCGCGCCGCATACCGAGCTGTGTATCCACGCCAGCCCGACCGCCGACGGCATCCAGGTGCAAGTGCGCAACCACGGCCCGACCATCCCGGCCCGGCATCTGCCACGGTTGTTCGAACGTTTCTACCGGGTCGACGAGTCCCGCGAACGCTCGGCCCAATCCAATGGCCTGGGACTGTCGATCGTGGCGACGATCATGCAACTGCACAACGGTGCCTGCCACGTCAGCAGTGCCGACGGCGTCACCTGCTTCGAACTGTTTTTCCCGGCGCGACAACAGCATGAGTAGCGCCCAGGCGAAAACCACCCGCAGCACTTGCGACAAAACAATGCTCTAGGGTGCGTGTCTTGACCTAACCTCATTGGCTATGTGACTAACAAACCGTCGAGCTCGCCGATGCGCAATGTCTTGAAGTCAATGATCTACGTCGCCTTCGCGGTTCTGGCGGCAAGCCCGGGATGGCTGTTGGCGGGGGACATGGCCGACGCTCCTGCTCCTGCTATTGCCCCCGCTCCCGCTCCCGCAGCCCCGATCATCAGCATCTCCGACAGCGAATTGCTGGGGGTGCAAAACCAGCTCAACAGCCTCAAGCAGCAGGTTTCCCAGGCCACCAATCACACCCAGCTGGAAAACTCACAGGACCAGATGCAAGTACTGATTCAGGAGATTGAACGCCTGTCCACATCACTGCTGCCTGGACAGGCGCAATTGCAGGCGCAACTGAACGTGCTGGGGCCAGTACCGCTCGACGAGAACGCACAGGTGACGACTGCCATTACCTCTCAACGAGACACTCTCAGCGAGCAAAAAAACAAGATCGATAGCCAACTCAAAACCCTGGCCGCGCTTAAAACAAGTGCCGCCGAGTTGATCACCCAGATTGCCAGCATTCGGCGCAGTCTGCTGGAAGCGGAGGTGACCCAGCAGACCAGCAGCATCCTGAACCCAGGTTTCTGGTCGCCATTGTTCGATCTTCCGATCGAGGACCGCCAACGTTTCAGCGCCCTCATCGAGCAACTCGAGGCCACGCACCGGGCCGCCTGGCAACCCGGACAACGCGCGATCACGGCCGCCCTGCTGTTGCTGGCCCTGGTCATATGGACCGTGGGGCGAAACCTCGCCGGCCGGGTCCTGGCGTGGCTGTGCTTTCATCGAATGCCTGCAGGCCGGCTGCGGCGCAGCTCCCTTGCGCTGGCGTCGGTGATGGCGACGCTGCTGACCGCCGGCATCGCCCTGCAACTGCTGCATTTTGCCGGGACCCGGCAACTGCCCTACCCCCCCCAACTGGACGACCTGGCGCAATATCTGGAAAAGCTGGCCTATACCTGCGTGCTGATCACCGGGCTGAGTCGCGCGCTGCTGTCGACCAAACATCCTTCATGGCGCCTGCCCGATATTGCCGATCGGGTGGCGCTGGCGATGGAGCCCTATCCGCGGTTGCTGGCCAGCCTGCTGCTGGTGCTGGTAACCCTGGTGCAGATGAGCAATGTCACCGGCATGAGCGCCGAAGTGGTGTTGTTCGGTCGGGGCATCGTGGCCTTGGTCGTGGCACTGGTGATCGGTGCGCTGCTGTTGCGCGTCAACAAGACTCGCCGCGACCTGATAGCGGCCGGGGAAAACCCCGAAGGCGTCACCACCTTCGCCGGTCTGATTTACACCTTCACCGGCGCGGCCGTGGTGGTGTCCCTGTTCGCCCTGCTGATCGGCTACGTGACGATGGCCCGGTTCATCACCTATGAACTGGTCTGGATATTCATCATCTTCGCCGGCTTCTACCTGCTCGCACAGGTCTACCAGGACACCTGCGACTACGTTTTTTCACCCCGGCAACCCACCGGCAAGGCGATCAAACAACTGCTGGGCATCGGCAATCCACGCCTGGAGCAGATTTGCACCGTAATGTCCGGGGCTGGCCGCGCCATCCTGATGCTGATCGGCGTCATTGCCCTGTTTGTCGGCGGCGTGGGGACGACGCTCGGGCAACTGGTCACCGGCACCGTGGCCATTCTCGGTGGTGAAGGGCTGCGCAAGCTGAACATCGTCCCGGACAATTTGATGCATGCCCTCCTGACACTGATGATCGGTGTCTACCTGATACGCACGCTGCGCCGCTGGCTGGATAACGAGTTCCTGCCGAAAACCGAGATGGCCCCGGGCATGTGCGCCTCGTTGAGCACCCTGTTTGCCAACATCGGCTACGTGTCCGTCGTCCTGCTCACACTGGCGTCGCTGGGGATCAAGTGGACCAACCTGGCCTGGATCGTCAGTGCCCTGTCAGTGGGTATCGGCTTCGGCCTTCAGGAGATTGTGAAGAATTTCATCTCCGGCCTGATCCTGCTCACCGAGCGTCCGGTGAAGGTCGGCGACCTGATCAGCATCAGCGGGGTCGAAGGCGACATTCGCCGGATCAACGTACGGGCCACGGAAATCCAACTGGCCGACCGCTCGATCATGATCGTGCCCAACTCTCACCTGATTTCGCAGAACCTGCGCAACGTCACCCTCGGCGGCAGCGCCCAGGGCGTGGTGATACTCGAACTGATGTTCCCGCTGAACATCGATCCGGAGCTGGTGCAGAACCTGCTGATGGACACCTACACCGAGCATGAATCCATTCTGGATAAACCAGCGCCGTTTTTGCGCTTCAGTCAGCTGAAACCTGAAGGCATCACATTGACCATCACCGGTTATGTCGGCAGCCCACGCACGGTCGGCGCGATCAAAAGCGAGCTGCTGTTTGAAATCCTCAAGCGGCTGGGGGCCGCCGGGATTGAACTGGCGAGATCGCCTGCCGCGTGATGTTCGATCACGCGGCAGGCGGTCGCTCGATCAATGCGCGATACACACCGACTTGAGCTCGGTGTAAGCCTCGATCACCGCACGGCCAAACTCGCGGCCCATGCCCGATTGCTTGACACCACCGAACGGCATCGCCGGGTCGAGCAGCACGTGGGCGTTGACCCAGACCGTACCGGCTTCGATGCGCGGCACCAGGTTCATGGCTTTGCCGAGGTCGTTGGTCCACAGGCTGGCGGCCAGGCCGTAGCGGTTGTCGTTGGCCAGTTCGATCACGGCGTCTTCGTCGTCGAACGGCATCACGCCCAGCACCGGGCCGAACACTTCTTCGCGGGCCACGGCCATGCTGTGGTCGATGTCCGCCAGGATGGTCGGCTGCACGAAGAAACCGTCGCCTTCCAGCAACTCGCCGCCAGTCACCACCCGCGCACCTTGCTGGCGGGCCAGTTCGATGTGCTTGAGTACGCTTTGCTGTTGCTTGCGCGACACCAGCGGGTTGATCGCTGCATCACAGTTCATGCCGGCGCCAATCGGCATCGAGGAGACGGCGGCGGCCAAGGCTTCGACGAATTGGTCGTGGATCGAGCGGTGCACGTAGAAGCGCGAGGCTGCGGCGCAGACCTGGCCGTTGTTCAGCAAGCCGCCGAGGATCGCGCCTTGCACGGCTTTTTCGATGTCGGCATCGGCGAGCACGATCATCGGGTTCTTGCCGCCCAGTTCCAGGGAGAAGCGCGTCATGTTTTCCATGCACGCCACGCCGACGCTTTTGCCCACGGCGGTGGAACCGGTGAACGACACTTTGCTCACCAACGGATGCGCGGTCAGCACGCCGCCAACGGAAGCGCCGCCACCGGTGACCACGTTGAATACGCCGGCCGGGATGCCGGCTTCCAGCGCCAGTTCAGCCAGGCGCATGGCGGTCAGCGGGGTTTCCATGGCTGGTTTGATGATCACCGTGCAACCGGTGGCCAGGGCTGGCATCAGTTTCCAGGCGGCGATCAGCAGCGGGAAGTTCCACGGCACGATGCCGACCACCACGCCCACCGGCTCGCGCTTGGTGAACGCGGTGAACTTGGCGCCCGGTGGCAGAGGGATCGATACATCGAAGGTCTGGCCTTCGATCTTGGTCGCCCAGCCGGACATGTAGCGCATGAATTCCACGGTGGCGTTGAGGTCCAGCGCGCGGGCCATGTTGATCGACTTGCCCTGGCTCAGGGTTTCCAGTTGGGCCAGTTCTTCGGCGTGTTCTTCGACCCGGCGAGTGAAGTTCAGCAGGATGCGTTCACGGTCGGCCGGACGCAGGCTCGACCACACGCCGGACTTGAACGCCTTGTGGGACGACTGCACGGCGCGCTCGACGAGTTCCAGCGGCGCATCCAGGGTTTCGCACAGGGTTTGCCCGGTGGCCGGGTTGACCACGGCGATGCTGTCGCCCTCGGCAAGCACCCACTGGCCATCGATGAAGCAGCCGTGGCGACGTTCGAGGAATGCAGCAACCTGGGGCAGGATTTCAACGTTGCTCATAATTCACCTTTCATTCAGACGAGTTGTTCAGGCGCAGATCCGGCCTGATCAGTGTTGTTCTTTGAGGAAGCAAGCGACCGCCTGGCGGTCGTCGGCGGAAGCCAGGCCCATGTAGGGCATGTAGGTGCCCGGCACGAAGGCCTGGGGCTGGGTGATCAATTGGGTGATGTTCTCGGCTTGCCAGTCGACGTCCTTGTCGCGCATGGCCTGGGAGTAGCTGAAGCCCGCCAGCGAGCCGGACTTGCGCCCATACACACCGAACAGGTTTGGCCCCATCATGCCGGTCGTGCCCTTGGTCACCGCGTGGCAGACGCTGCACTCGGTGGCAAACACCTCGCTACCACGGCGCGTGTCCGGGGCGCACTCGGCGGCAGACACTGCCTGGACCAGGGTGAAGGACAACAAACCGATCAGGGGCAAACGCAGCGAAGTGAACATAGGAAAACGACCTTGAAAATCCACGCGCCCGCCAGCAAGCGAACGCCAACACTAAAAATGCCGAGGCAACGGTGCTTCGGCAGGTTGGTAGGGATTGTCGGTGGTCGCCGGCGCGCAGGTTTTGCCCTGCGTGCCAGTTGTGTTGGCCGGGCTGCCAAACCGGGCAATCTGGCATGCACAACCAACTAATTGGCAAACAGGGAAAAGGGCAAACGAAAGTCGCGCCTTAGTATCCGGACAGACCGCAAACCTGCGCTCAAGAACAAGAACGGATGCCACACCATGCTCAAGTCCCCCTTGCTTCGTCTCTCGACGCTCGCGCTGATGATCAGTGCCGGCAATGCCGGTGCCTATGAACTCTACGCCGATGACGACAGCCACCTGAACGCCACCCTCGAAGCCGTGTTCGGCATTTTCCACAGCCAGGAAAACTACGCCCTGTCCGGTCGCCTGAATGAAGGCAGCTCGTCGTGGCGCGAGGGCTACATCAAATACGGCTTGAGCTTCGATCAAGGCCTGGGCGGTGTGGGCACCGCATACGGCGCGGGGAACATGCTCAGCTCCGGCACCTGGGGCGATGGCGATGCCGCCGGCTTCTCCGATGGCTCCGAACGCACCACCAAGTTCGAAGACGCCTACCTCGGCTGGCGCTCGGCCGATCTGTTCGGCGCGTTGGGCAGTGACGGCGTCGACCTGTCCTTCGGTCGCCAGAACATTGTGGTCGGCGACGGGTTCCTGATCGACGGCGACGCGCTGAACATGGGCAAGGGCCTGGCCGACGGCGAATTCAACCGTGGCGGCGCCTACTACCTGGCGGCGCGCAAGGCCTTCGACAAAACCGCCGTATTGCGTCTGGGCGGCAAGGAAGGCTGGCGCAGCGACCTGATGTGGCTCAAATCCGACAACCGCGCCCAGGCCAAGACCGAAATGTACGTCGGTACCCTGGAGCACGTGGCCGAGGCCGGCACGGTCGGCCTGACCTACATCAAGACCACCGATATCGATGAACAGTACGCCTCGCCGATCCAGCTCGAACGCGACGGCATGAAGACCTACAGCCTGCGTGCGGCGGGCAACGCCGGGGTCAAAGACCTGTTCCTGTCCGGTGAATACGCCAAGCAGGACAAACCCAACACCTCCAGCGAAGACGCCTGGTACCTGGAAGCCGGCTGGACCTTCTCCGACGCGGTCTGGACACCTAGCGCCAGCTACCGCTACAGCCGTTTCTCGGAAGGCTACGACACCCTGTTCTACGGTTTCAGCCGTGGCTACGGCACCTGGTTCCAGGGTGAAGTGGCGGGCAACTACGCCGGGCCGTTCAACAGCAACTCGCGCATCCAGAACGTCACGTTGAAAGTCTCGCCGCTGGAGAACCTCACCGTCGGCGCGATGTACTTCAACTTCGACACCATCGACCGCAACCTGGGCAACACCGATGGCCACGAAGTCGACCTGTACGCCGAATGGCACGTCAACGACCACCTGACCGTGATGCCACTGGTGGGCATCTACCAACCGGACAAGAGCGCCGAAGACGGTGGTACCCAACTGGGTAACAACGACAGGAACGTCTACGCCCAGGTGGTGTTCGCCACCGGTTTCTGATTTCGGCCGTGGGCAACAGTGTTGTCGTTGCCCACGTGGAAGTTGAATCAGTTGGTGGGGAGCTTTCGTATCTGAGATTTGCAGTGCCTGATACACCGCCTTCGCGGGCAAGTCGGATCGCCGCACCGCCGCTCCCACAGGTTCAGCGGTTGTACGCAGAATCTGCGAACTACCCAAATCATTGTGGGAGCGAGCCTGCTCGCGATGAGGCCGGCACATTCAACATCGATGTCGCCTGACACTCCGTCATCGCGGGCAGGCTCGCTCCCACAAAGAGCCACTCAAGCCTGCACCACCTCGATCCCCAGCGCCCGGTAGTCCTCGACATTGCCTGACGCCACATGCCGTTCGGTGATCAGCGTGTGCACGCGGTTGCAAGGCGCGACGACAAAGGGTTCCACCGCGCCGAGCTTGTCCGCCGTGGTGACGGCAATCACGTGGGAGGCACAGTCGAGCATCGCCTGTTTCACCGGCACTTCATCGAAATGCAGTGAGCTCAAGCCCACCTGCGGGTGAATCGCGCAGACCCCGGTAAACAGCAGATCGGCCTTGATGCCCGCCAGCAGCCGCAGGGTTTCGTGGCCGCTGGCCGACATCGTCGCCGGGTTGAGCTGGCCGCCCGCCAGAATCACCTTGATGCCTTTGTATTCGGACAAGGTAATGGCCGTCATCGGCGACGCGGTGATCGCGGTAATGGCGATCTCCACCGGCAGCGAACGCGCGATCTGCAAGGTGGTGGTGCCGGAATCGAACACCACGATCTGACCGTCCAGCACCCGTTGCGCGGCCAGTTGCGCCAGATGGGTTTTCACTTCATCGGTTTCACTGATCCGGGTGAAATAGTCCTTGCCCGTGTCTTTGGGCCGCGGCAACGCCCCGCCGTGCACCCGCTGCACCAGGCCGGCACTGGCCAGCTCCGCCAGATCCCGGCGGATGGTGTCTTCGGACACCGCGAAATGCAGGCTCAACTCCGAGGCCATGACCTTGCCGTCACGTTCGAGGATCAACAGGATTTTTTGCCGGCGTACTGACGGAAGTTCGGCAGCGGAATGGTTGTCGTGCATGTTTTTGCTCGTTTTTGCGTGAAACTGCGCGTTACACGAGAGTATCCGCAACCCGGAGCAAAAACAACGAACCGGCCAAGTATCATTTTTTTCGATCTTTCAAATCATTACGCCGAATTTTTCATTTTCCCGTGACCTGTTCAAGATGGCGCCGTCACTCATGTTTCGGAATGGAAACTTCATGAATATCAATTTTGCTTTTGCGTGCATGATCGTGGTCTCGTTCACGATTGCGCTGGTTCACGCCTGACCGACAGGTCGCGGGGCGTCAAGATGTGCAAGGTCGCGGTAAAAGCCTGACAGATCAGGAATATGCTCTATAACCAGTGGTGACACGATTTCCGATCAGGGGGAACTGGAAGGCTCCCCCGGAAGTTGATCTCTAAAAAAGCTGCGGACAATTGAGTGCCCGCCAGGAGACACCACCGATGAAAGACCTGAAAATCGCCGCCAGTGAAGGCGCATCCGCCTGTTTCCTGAATGCCCGGGAGGTGGTCCCGCTCAGTCACACCGATTTCACCGACGTCGCCGTGGCCGTGGTGTCGGTCAATGATGTGCTGGCCGGATCCCTCGACACCATTCAGCGCACCGGGTTTGATATCCCGATTTTCCTGGTGGCGTCCCCCGGCACCAGCACCCACCCCCGGGAAGTCTACAAACACCTCAATGACGTGCTGCTGCAAGTGAACGGCATCTTCGACCTGTCCCCCAGCAACGTCGAATACCACGGCAACCAACTGGAGACCGCCGCCAAGGCCTACGAAGCAAGCCTGCTGCCGCCGTTCTTCGACTCGCTCAAACACTACACCGAGGCGGCCAACGCGACCTTTGCCTGCCCCGGTCACCAGGGCGGCCAGTTCTTTCGCAAGCACCCGGCCGGTCGGCAGTTTTTCGACTTCTTCGGCGAGACGCTGTTTCGCGCCGACATGTGCAACGCCGACGTCAAGCTCGGCGACCTGCTGATCCACGAAGGCCCGGCACTGCTGGCGCAGAAACACGCCGCGCAGGTGTTCAATGCGGACAAGACCTACTTCGTGCTCAACGGCACCTCGGCCTCGAACAAGGTGGTGACCAACGCGCTGTTGACCCCCGGCGACCTGGTGCTGTTCGACCGCAACAACCACAAATCCAATCACCAGGGCGCGTTGCTGCAGGCCGGTGCCACGCCGGTGTATCTGGAAACCGCGCGCAACCCCTACGGCTTCATCGGCGGCATCGACGCCCACTGTTTCGACGAAGACTACCTGCGCGAGCTGATCGCCGAAGTCGCCCCGGACAAGGCCCAGTTGCCGCGGCCGTTCCGCCTGGCGATCATTCAACTGGGCACCTATGACGGCACCATCTACAACGCCCGGCAAGTGGTCGACCGCATCGGCAAGCTGTGCGACTACATCCTGTTCGACTCGGCGTGGGTCGGCTACGAGCAGTTCATCCCGATGATGAAGGACTGCTCGCCGCTGTTGCTGGACCTCGACGAGAACGACCCGGGCATCTTCGTCACCCAGTCGGTGCACAAACAGCAGGCGGGTTTTTCCCAGGCTTCCCAGGTGCACAAGAAGGACCGCCACATCAAAGGCCAGGCGCGCTATTGCAACCATCACCGGCTCAACAACGCGTTCATGGCCCAGGCGTCCACCAGCCCGTTCTACCCGCTGTTCGCCTCGCTGGATGTGAATGCGCGCATCCACTCCGGCCGCAGCGGCCTGCGCCTGTGGGAAGACTGCGTGAAGTTCGGCATCGAAGCGCGCAAGTTGATCCTCGAAGCCTGCACCATGGTCCGCCCGTTCGTGCCGTACAGCATTGAAGGGCGTGCGTGGGAAGACTATCCCACGGAAGAAATCGCCAACGACATCCGCTTCTTCGAGTTCCATCCCAAGGATCGCTGGCACGCCTTTGCCGGCTACGCCGAGAAGCAGTACTTCATCGACCCGTGCAAGTTGCTGTTCACCACGCCGGGCATCGACCCGGTGGACGGCAGCTACACCGACTTCGGCATTCACGCCGGCATCCTGGCCAACTTCCTGCGCGAGAACGGCATCGTCCCGGAAAAGTGCGACCTCAACTCGATCCTGTTCCTGCTCACGCCGGCCGAAGACTGGGCGAAGATGACCCACCTGGCGGCGCAAATCGCCCGCTTCGAACGCTTCATCAGCGATGACGCGCCGATGAGCCGGGTGCTGCCGGCCATCTACGCGCAGCATCAGGAGCGCTATCGCAACTACACCATTCGCCAGCTCTGCCAGGAAATGCACGATCTGTATCGCCATCACAACGTGCAGCAGTTGCAGAAGGACATGTTCCGCAAGGAACACTTCCCGAAAAAGGCCATGAACCCACAGCAAGCGCAAATCGAGTACATCCGCGGCAACGTCGAACTGGTGGCGCTGGCGCAGGCCGACGGGCGCATTGCCGCCGAGGGCGCGTTGCCTTATCCGCCGGGCGTCTTGTGCGTGGTACCGGGTGAGATCTGGGGCGGCGCCGTACTGAAGTACTTCCTGGCCCTGGAAGAAGGCATCAACCGCTTGCCCGGTTTCACGCCGGAGTTGCAAGGGGTGTACCTGAAGCAGGAAGGCGGTCGTACCCGGGCGTATGGGTACGTGATCAAGGCCTGATGCTGCAGCAGGAGCCGGCGTGGGCCGGCTCCTGCCCAATGCATCGTTCTAGAATTTTTCCGCGATGAACTTGAACGGATAGTTCGGATCCCGATAGTTGCCGGGACTTTGGCGCTTGGGCAGTTTCACTTTCGCCCGCGGTACTTCCTCGTAGGGAATGCTGCTCAACACATCGTTGATGATGTTCAGTCGCGCCCGTCGCTTGTCATTCGAGTTGGCGACCCGCCACGGGGCGAATTCGGTGTCGGTGGCCTCGAACATGTCGTCCCGGGCACGGGAGTAGTCGTACCAGCGGTTATAGGACTTGAGGTCCATGGGCGACAGCTTCCAGATCTTGCGCCCGTCGGTGATACGCTCCTTGAGGCGTCGGGTCTGTTCTTCCTGGCTCACTTCAAGCCAGTATTTGATCAGGATGATTCCCGATTCCACCAGTGCCTGCTCGACGCGCGGCACCACGGTGAGAAAATTGCGCACCTGCTCATCGGTGCAAAAGCCCATGACCCGCTCAACTCCGGCGCGGTTGTACCAGCTGCGATCGAAGATCACCACTTCGCCGGCCGCTGGCAGGTGCGGCAGATAACGCTGCACATACATCTGGCTTTTTTCCCGCTCGGTCGGCGCCGGCAGCGCCATTACCCGGAACACTCGCGGACTGACCCGCTCGGTGAGCGCCTTGATGGTCCCGCCTTTGCCGGCGCCATCGCGGCCCTCGAAGATGATGCAGACCTTGGCCCCCGTGTGCTGCACCCACTCCTGCAGCTTGACCATCTCGACATGCAGCTGCGCCAGCTCCTCGAGATACACCTTGTTCTTGAGCTTGCCGCTTTCAACCGGTTTGCTTTTGGTTGCGGCCTTCTTCTTCGCCATGCCCGTTACCTCCTTCAATGCGTCACATAGCGTCCGGAGTGCCCCCGGCCGCGTTCATTCAGCGTCGACTGCGCTGATAATGTTCAACCGCCAGTTCCAGGTTCAGGAACATGCGCGCCTCGCCCAGCCTATGGCCCAGGGGTGCCTTGATGACCATTTCCCATACGCTCGGGCTCATGCCCACCAGCCACAATGAAATGCCTTTTTCCTGCAGTTGCTGTTCCGCCCCGGTGAGCATTTTCAGCGCGGTGTATTCCAGGTCGAACACGCTGCGCAGGTCCAGGACCACGACCTTGGGGTTCGCCTCGTCGATCAGCGGCCGGATCTTGTCGGCGATGCGCTCGGCATTGGCGAAGAACACCCGCCCTTCAGGCCTGAGCAACAGCAGCCCGTCAAAGTGTTCGTCGTCTGCGTGGTCGGTGGCCTGCGGGCGATAGACATTGGTGCCGGGCTTGCGTCCCAGGACATGCACGGGCGGGTCCGAGACCTGATAGGCCAGGGCCAGCAACGAGACGATGATCGCCACGACGATCCCTTGCAGCGTGCCCAGCAGTATCACGCCGATCATGGCCACCACGGCCCAGGCAAATTCGGTACGACGAACCGACAGGATCTCGCGAAATTCCGCCGGTTCGATCAGGCCCACCGAATACACGATCACCACGGCGGCGAGCGTGGCATTGGGCATCAGGCCAATGAGCGGTGCCAGCAGCAGGCAAGTGCCCAGTGCCAGTGCAGCGGTGACCAGTGCGGCCAGTTGCGAACGGGCGCCGGCCAAGCGGTTCACCGCCGTCTGGGTGGTCCCGCCTCCGGCGACCATGGCCCCGAGAAACGCACCGCCGATGTTGGCAACGCCTGTGGCCAGCAGCTCCCGGTTCGGTTGTGGCGCGGGCTCGTCACTGCGGGCGAAAGCGCGCCCCGCCGCGATGGTTTCGGTGAAACTCATCAGCGCGATACCCATCGCCGAGGACCACAGGGTCTCGACCATCGACCATACCGGCAGGGTCGGCGTGGGCAACCCGATCGGCACCACGCCGACGGCGGACACACCAAAGCGCTCCAGGCCAAACAGGTTCATGCCAATGATGCCAAGCGCCACTGCAATCAATGGGGCGGGCAGCCGGGGCGTAAAACGCTTCATGCCCACCAGCAGCAGGACCATGAACACACCGACCGCCACGGTCGGCAGCGAGGCATGGCCGACGCTCTGGACCGTGGCCACCAGGTTGTGCAGGAAGCCGCCTTTGTCGATGTGAGTGCCCAGCAGCTTGGGCAACTGGTCGAGCACGATGACCACGCCGATGCCGGCCTTGAAACCCACCAACACCGGTTCGGAAATGAAATTGGCGACGAAACCCAGGCGCAGCAGCCCCGCGACAATCAGGATCGCGCCCACCATCAGGGCCAGCGTGGCGGAACCGGCGAGCAAGGTCGCCGCATCGCCATCGGGGCTGAGCTGGCCCAACGCGGAGCCGGCAAGAATGGCCAGGGTGGTCGTGGTGCTGACGCTAAGCGGGCGCGATGTGCCGAGCACGGCATAGATCACCATCGGCACCAGCACCGTGTACAGCCCGACCTGCACCGGCAGGCCGGCAATGGTGGCGTACGCCAGCGCCTTGGGAATGACCACGGCCGCTGCCGTCAGCCCGGCGACCACATCGCTGCGCAGCCAGTCTGGCCGGTAGCTGCCGAGCCATTCCGGGATCAACAGGCTGCGCAAGGTTCCCCGCTGTGGAGTGCCTGGAATCCGCTCCTGCGGATGGCTGCCTTGTTGATTCATCAGTCACTCCGGTGGCAAATCTTCCATGCGGATGATGAGTGGGCTCAACTGACCGCACAATCCTTTAACTGCACGCGCAACCATTGCAAACCTTCATTGGCATCGAAGCGCGTGTGTCAGCAGGCAATACACGCAGACTCGACCAGTTACAAATGTAGCCGGTTTGCACGGCTACGCCGCCACATGGCTGGCGAAGGAGACAGACGCCCCACCATCACCACTAAAAAATGGAAAGCCTTATATGGACGACGTCATGAACGCGATAAATGAGCTATACCCGCTAATTCTCCCCATTGCAGTTCTTCAACTCAGGAGTTTGGCAATGAAGCTCAAAACCTCACTGGCAGCACTCATGGTTGCGGCAAGCCTTTTCGGCTGCACCACTTCATCGACCCACGGCGTGAACGTCAACCTGGTCGCCACCCGGCAAAACGCCGGTCAGATCGGCACCGTCACCTTGACTGACTGGGACAAGAAAACCGGGCTCAGTTTCTTCATCAGCGGTGCTCCAATGGGGGTTACCCTGCCCCTGCGCCTTTACTCGTTCATCAATAACGGCACCTGCCAGCAACCCGGGTCAGTCGCCTACGCGATGAACGACACCGTCAACACCGAAGCCCAACCCGTACGCGGCTGGTCCTTTACCAGAACCGCGCCTGTACCGTTGCAAACCCTGCTGGACGGCAAGTATTCGGTGGTCGTGCGAACGGCTTCGACCGATGGCAACGTCGATATCTTTTGCGGGGATATCAAGGCAACAGAACCAGTGAAATAACCCCGGCCGTTTCAGGTCGGCCCACGCCCGAGTACCGCTCGCGCCACCGGTTGTCCGGTGCGAGCGGTGGCGTTGGATGGACGGAAACGGGGCCGACGGCAACAACCGGTAACAAACCTGTCATTACTCACTGATAACGTCCAAGCGCTTTCCCGAACCGCATCCGCTCGATCTCCGATCGCCCAGTTCCCTGTACCAGGGCTTTGCCCATCCGCTCAAGGTGACACTTCAGGTGTACGCAAGCACGACGCGCAAGCAAATCATCATCAGGTCCAACGACATGAGCTGCGACGACTTTGGCGCGTTGTTCTCGAACCTGTTCGGCAACCTCTATTCCGACTCTGCGCCGCCGCCGAAAAACATCATCATCGGCGGGGTCTACGGCCGGCACGAAGGTGTCAGTTTTCGTCGCATGCACTATCGCGGTGACTTCACGGTGGCTTTCCCCGCCCCCCTTGATGAAATCACGTTTGTCATTCCCACCGCCGGCAAGATCATCTTCAACCACGTCACCGAATCGGTAGGCTTCGCCCGGATCGGCCTGGCGATCGACAAGGCCGAGGTTCGCTCGGCGAGCTTTGTCGACAATCATGCGCAGCACGGGATTTCGATCAGCCGGGCGCTGATCACCGAACGACTGTCGATGTTGCTGGGCAAGCCGATCCTGCAAAAAGTCTGTTTTGAGCCCGTGGTGGATCTGAGCGTACCAGCCTTGCAGGGCATCAAGGCGCTGGTGAACATGGCCACCGGAACCGAATTCGACCTGCTGATCAACACAGGTTCGCTGATGCCTTCGCGCCTTCGCGAAATGCTGGTCGATGCGGTGCTGGAAGCCTGGCCGCACAACTTCACCGAAGCCCTTCAACGCCCTTCCCCACTGTTAGCGCCACGGCATGTGAAGCTGGCCGTCGAGTACGTTCAGGAGCACCCCGAGCACCTGGCCAGCGGCACCGAGCTGGCGCAATTGACCAACGTCAGCCTGCGTGCATTGCAGGAAGGTTTTCAGCGTTTCATGGGCACTTCGATCGTTGCCTATCAGCGCCAGGTACGCCTGGAGCGCGCCTTTGCCGCGCTGTCCCAGGAGGTGTCGCCGTCGGTGACAGACGTGGCCTTGCAACACGGCTTCAGCAATGTCGGCCGGTTTTGCCAGTATTTCCAGAGTGCCTACGGCATCAGTCCCGCAGACGTGAGAAAGGGCCTGCGAACGCGGCCGATGGCGACCAATTGAGGGGTTAGCGGGAGCACTCGCGAAAGCGAAATGTCAGCCGCCCTCTT
The DNA here is from genome assembly GCF_040448305.1 of Pseudomonas fluorescens. Taxonomy (NCBI): domain Bacteria; kingdom Pseudomonadati; phylum Pseudomonadota; class Gammaproteobacteria; order Pseudomonadales; family Pseudomonadaceae; genus Pseudomonas; species Pseudomonas fluorescens. The sequence continues at coordinate 4,169,092 of NZ_CP148752.1, forward strand.
CGTTAGCTGTGAGTCCGCCTTCGCGAGCAAGCCCGCTCCCACACTTTGATCGGTGCCGAACACAAATCCGGTGTACGACAAAAAAACACTGTGGGAGCGAGCCTGCTCGCGAAGGCGGAGTGACATTCAACATCTACGTCGACTGATACGGCCTCTTCGCGAGCAGGCTCGCTCCCACAGATTGCCTCAACTAACCGTCAGAACAGATAACTGGCCTTCAGCCCACCATTGAAGCCATGGCTGTCGCCGCCACCGCTGGCGCCGATTTCTGCCCCCACGCTCCACGGACCAAGGTTGGCCATGACGTTGACGCCAGCGGTGAACTGGTCACGGTTGTCGAAGGCGGCTTGCTGTTCGATATCCAGGCCCAGCAGCTGCCCTTCGCTGTCGACTTCAGGGTCGCCCAACACATGCTCGTAGCCCACTTGCACGCCCGGCACCACTTGCCAGGCGCCCAGGCCGACAGGTGCAAAGGATGCGTTGAGGTTGGCCACCGCGCTCTTGCGGGTCTGGTGGATGCCGTCGACGTCCAGGGCCAGTTCGCTGCCTTTTTCCTGGAAGCCCGACAGGTTGACGTGGCTGATCCGCACGCCGAGGCTCGGCTCGAGGGTCACGCCGTTCACCGGCACACGGTAACCGAGCGCCAGGGTCGCGCCGGTGAGGTTGCCATGGCTGTCGCCCTTGGCCGTGCCCAGACCGCCGCCGAGTTCGCGCTTGCTCTCGTAATCGAGATAGCCGGCGCTGGCATCGGCATCCACAAACAGGCCGCGCTCCAGACCGTTCGGTGCGAAGCGTGCGCCGACGCTGAAGAAGGTCAGGTCGGTATCGGCCTCGCCACCTGCGCCACCGACATTGCCGCTGCTGTAGCCGAAACCGGCATGGGCGCTGAGCTGTTCGGAAAAGCGCTGGGTCAGGCCAATCATCATGCCCTGGCTATGCTCGTTGCTGCTGGAGGCCTGGGACGAACCGTCGGTGCCCAGATACCCCGCCAGGGCGGTGCTCCACAGGCGATATTGCCCGGCCTTGAGGTCGATGCCGCTGGTGAACGGCGCGGCGGCCTGCTCGATCATCGCGCCCTGGCGCAGCAGGTAGCTCGCAGCGTCGGCATGCACCTGACCGCCGACGGTGGACTCCACGCCCCCGAGGCTGCGGGCATCGATGGCCGACTGCAGGTAGTAGTTATAGGCGCTGTAGGTGCCCGACAGGTTGCTGTTCTGCAGTTGCTGCAGCAACTGCGCGCCGGCCGCGGCGTTGCCCGCCAGGTCCGCAGCGCCAGGCAGGCTGTTGTAGAACACCATCTTGCCGCGCAGCACGTAGATGGTTTCCTGGGACAGGCCGAGGCCTTGCTTGAGGTAGTTGTCCATCGTGCCGTACTGCGCGGTCACCTGGTCCAGGCCGGCTTGCAGGTAACTGGCCTCCACACCGATCAGCGGCCCATAGATGGTCGCCAGGCTCGGTGGCAAGGCCGCCATGGTCGCCTTGATGCGCGCGGCGGTGTAGTCGTTGGTCGCCAGGTAGTTGCTCATGATGGTGGCATCGTCGACCCCGGCGATGCTTTGCAGCACAGCGGCGGTCCAGCCCGTGCGGTCCTTGCCGGCGGTGCAATGGAACAGCGCGGCGCCGTCGACCGTGGCCAACTCATTGAACAGCTGGTTGAACTCGCTGCGCATCCCCGCGTTCCGGACGAAATCACGGTTGGTGTCCTGCATCATGGCAGTGGCTTCGGCGGCACTGTGGAACGCGATGTTGGTGATGTTCGCGCCAGACGTGGAACCGCCGATGATGTCGATGTTGGTGTACGTCGCACCCGTGGGCATCGTGTCGGGCGTGGCGGCGATCTCGCTGGGCGTGCGCAGGTCGTAGACCGCCTTGATGCCCAGGCCGTTGAGGGTCGCCAGATCCGCCGCCGACGGCGTCAGCGCGTTGGAGCGGTAAAACACCCCGCCACGCATGGTGCCGTCGTTGGCCGTGGTATACGCGGTGGTGAGACCGGCGACATCACGCAAGTTATCGATGCTCTTCAGGCGTGGGGTGTTGAGGGGGACAGTCTCGGCGGCCTGGGCGGCAGAGATAGACAGGCTCAAAACAGACAGCGAACACACAAGTCGTTGGAACACAGTGCAGCCTCATTGAAATCGCGTTGGGCTGACTAATATCTACATTGAAATGGCGCTGAACATGACAAATCGCCGGCAAACGCAAATCACTGCGCGATGTGTCCGGGTGGCTCGTTTTCTGTCCGTGTAATGCCCGTTGTGCGGCCAACTTTGGTGCCGGAAATGATGATATGCCGTTGGGAAGCGAGCTGCGCAATGTCCGGTGATCAAATTCCAGTTGCAAAAAACCCGCCTTTCAGCGGGTTTTTGGCTTTTCAGAAACTGATTTCTACAACCGCGAACTCAATGGGACTTTTTCGAGGTCGACAGCCCGGCTTTACTCAAGCCTTTGGTATTGTGCTCACCCGGCGTAGAGGCCGAAATCGCCCTGGCCTTGGCAACGCCACGGGTATCGGAGTGGGCGAGGCCTGAGGTCGTGGTGCCATGACCGTTATCATCATTGCGCTCACTACCGTAGTGGTTCCCACTGAGGCCACGGTCGCGCACGGACTTGCCGGCATGGTCGCTGTCCAGCCCGTTGCCGCGGCCGTTACTGCCGGAGTGGCCTGAGCCGGCGTGTCCGCCACCCATACCGCCGCCGTGGCCTCCGCCATTTCCGCCACCGTTTCCGCCGCCGCCACCGCCGCCGTTTCCACCGCCGCCACCGCCACCGCCGCCGTTTCCGCCACCACCACCGCCGCCACCGCCGTCTTTCGCGTATGCGGAACCCATGATCGACAAGCCATCAGGGAGTAACGGGGCGGCTGCAAGCATCATGGCGCATGACATTACAGCAACGAGACTCTTGTTTTTAAAAAGCATGATTGCTTCCGTAGGAGGTTGATATCGCGTGACGTATGACGCGATATCCCTCCAACAGTTCAAGTACCACGACAAACGGCTGGAGCACCTTGAAACAACGAGAAGACTACCTTCCACACGTTAATCAAACGCACCGTTGAGAATTTCATAGACAAGCCCGGTGGCCAGCGCAACCAGGATCAGGTCCGTGCCGACTTGCTGCCATTCGTAGCCATCATAGTGGGGCAGCCTGCCGACCAGTCGGCCATCCAGTTTTTTGGCGATGCCAGGTGGAAGTGGTTTGCCTCGGGCAAGATTCTTTTGAATACCCGGTGGCAAGTCGGGTCCGGGGCTCCAGTAGCCGGTATTCACGCCAATGATCTCGAGCACGCTGCTCCGGTTGATGCTCGGGCCATTGCTCCAGTCCCCACCGCCGCCGGAACTTTTGTTCTTGTTGCCATGACCACCCTGGTTGCCCTGGCCCTGGTTGCCATGGGTGACCTTCCCGCTACCCTGGCCATTACCGGGATCAGCCAGCGCCGTCACCGAGCCGCAGACCAGAGTCAAACAGGTAACAGCTGCAATCAATGATCGAGTCCTGAACATGATTCATTCCTTCGTGGTGGGGAATATTCCCTGAATATTTAGACGTTATAGACGAAGTTGGTTCCATCAAGTCACCAACCACCAAACCGTCTACGCTCATCCGATCGAAGCCTTGCAGGTGTTTGCCGAAGGATGGGGCTTGTCGATTATAGGCATCTCACTGCGCCTCCTCATCGCACATCCCTGACACCTGCACTGATCAGCGGCTGAGAGACACAAAAGCGGTTTTTGAAAACTTCTAAAAAATTCATCTCCCCGGCCGATTCATTTAGACTCGACTGTTGGCTCATAAGGCCAGGCCCTGCCCTGCCCTGCCCTGCCCTGTATCGGATATCCAAGACAGCCTTTCATGAAAAAAATAATCAGTTATTTGCGAAATAGTTACTGGAAAAGATGGATTCGCAAACACAAATGCAAAGTGGCGGGCGGTTTATTGTCACTGCACAAAAGAACGACACTGACCATTGAAGAAGGCGTGACGCTTGGGCATGTGGTCATAGAGTCAAAAAAGCTGGAAATCGGTGCCCATACCTATATCCGCAGTGACTGCTTCCTTTCGGCGGTCTCCTCCATTGGCAGGTTTTGCTCCATCAGTAGCAGCTGTTTTATCGGCCAACAAAAGAGCTCCCATCCGTTGGACTGGCTCAGTTCACATCCCTTTCAATATACCGACACCGCGCTGGTTTACGACCCGGAGGTTGCGGACATCACGATTGGGCATGACGTCTGGATCGGCCATAGCGCGATGATCCTGGAAGGCGTGACCATTGGCACCGGCGCAGTCATCGCAACCCGCGCCCTGGTTGCCCATGACGTGCCACCGTACGCCATTGTTGCCGGCACCCCGGCAAAAGTCGTCAAGTATCGGCACACACCCGAGTTGATTGAGGCGCTGATCGACAGCAAGTGGTGGGATGTCGATGTCGAGGTACTCAAGACATTACCGCTCAATGATCCGCAAGCCACTTTGGCTCTGTTGGCCACCCAGCAGAAAGATAACCGTGCCGACTACCAACAGATCGAAATAACCCGCAAAGGGTGCAGTGTTTCGTCCTGAGCAGCGGGAATGACCAACGCTGCACATTCAAGATGCCTGGCAGTCACCAGATTCGAATGATAAAAAAACCCGCATCAGCTGCGGGTTTTAACGACTGGTTCCTGATGAACCCTGCCCGCAAAGCGGTTATCAGAAGTTCGCCGGTGTGTTGGCGCTGATGATTTCCGCTTCATCCGCCCCGATATTGCGAAACCGGTGCGGCAAGGTCGTCGGGAAGTAATAGCCATCCCCGGCGTTGAGCACACTCACTTGGCCATCCACGGTCAATTCCACGGTGCCCCGTGTCACCAACCCACACTCCTCGCCTTCGGAATGCACGATCGGCTCTTCGCCCGAGCTGGCGCCCGGTGCGTATTGCTCGCGCAGCAAGCGCATCTGCCGGCTTGGCACGGACGCGCCGATCAGCAGCAGGCGCAGGCCATGGCGGCCAAGGTCGGGCTGTTCGTTGGCGCGGAAGACGTACTGGTGTTCGCGCGGTGGCTGATCGAAGGTGAAGAAGTCGGCCAGGGACATGGGGATGCCCTCCAGCAATTTCTTCAGGGAGCTGACGGAAGGACTGACCCGATTCTGTTCGATCAGGGAGATGGTTGCATTGGTGACGCCGCTACGCCGGGCCAGCTCGCGCTGGGACATTTTGTAGCTTTCGCGTACTAATTTGAGTCGTGAGCCCGTGTCCATGACAGCCTTATGTGCCAACCCGTAGGAGCGAGCTTGCTCGCGATTGCGATCTGACCTTCAACATTGATGTCGACTGAACCAACGCTTTCGCGAGCAGGCTCGCTCCTACAGGGATAATGGATGGGTGGAGTGCAGGCGCGGATCACGCCGTTTTCCGGTCCCGGAAACGTGAAAGGCGGCTATTAAATCACGTTTGTTCATAATGCTCAGCAGGTTCGATAAACGGCAGAAAAAAACGATCTGTGGGGGCGAGCCTGCTCGCGAAAGCGGTGTGTCAGGCGACATCCTTTTTGGCCGATATGGCCTCTTCGCGAGCAGGCTCGCTCCCACAGGGGACCGCGGTGTTTCTGGTATTAAAAAGCCGGCGGCACCCTTTGGGGAGATGCCGCTGGCGAGGTAAAGCTTAGATGCCAAAACGGTCACGCAGCGAGTAGTACACGGCGCCGAGGGCGGTCAACGGGGCCGAGAAGGTGCGCCCGCCGATCATTGGCATGTGCGGCAGCGAGGCAAACGCGTCGAAGCGCTCGGCGTCGCCACGGATCATTTCCGAGATCAGTTTGCCAGCCAGGTGCGAACAGGTGACGCCGTGGCCGCTGTAGCCCTGCATGTAGTAGGCGTTCTTCTCGATACGGCCGAATTGCGGCATGCGCGACATGGTCAGCAGGAAGTTGCCGGTCCAGCGGTAATCGATCTTCACGTCCTTCAATTGCGGGAAGGTCTTGAGGATCTTCGGGCGGATCAGTTGTTCGATGTCGTCCGGCTCGCGCGCACCGTAGACCACGCCACCGCCGTACAGCAGGCGGTTGTCGGCGGTCAGGCGGTAGTAGTCGAGCAGGTAGTTGCAGTCTTCGACGCAGTAGTTGTTCTTGATCAGGCTGCGGGCCTGCTTTTCCGACAACGGCTCGGTGACGACGATCTGCGAACCGCACGGCATGCTCTTGCTGGTCACGCGGTTGTCCAGGCCCTGCGGCAGGTAGGCATTACCGGCGATCAGCAGGTACTTGGCCTTCACCACGCCTTTTGCAGTGCGCACAGTGATCGGTTCGCCGTAGGTGATTTCCACCGCCGCCGATTGCTCGTAGATCTTGCCGCCCAGGCCAATGATCGCCGAAGCCTCACCGAGGGCCAGGTTCAGCGGGTGAATGTGGCCGCCCTGCATGTCCAGCAGGCCGCCGACGTAGGCATCGGAACCGACTTCGCGCTTGATGTCGGCCGCGTCGAGCATTTTCAGGTTCTTGTTGCCATAGCGTTCCCAGCTCTTCTTCTGCTCGGCCAGGCCCTTGAGTTGCTTCTTGTTCATCGCCGCGAAGATGCCGCCGGGGCGGTAGTCGCACTGGATGTCGTAGTGCTGTATGCGCTGACGGATGATGTCGGCGCCTTCGAAAATCATGCTGCCGAGGATTTCGGCAGTCTTGTCGCCGTAGCGCTCTTCGATGACATCGACGTCGCGGCTGTAGGAGTTGACCAGTTGGCCGCCGTTGCGACCGCTGGCGCCGAAACCGACTTTGGCCGCTTCGAGCACGGTCACGCTGTAGCCCGCTTCAGCGAGGAACAGGGCCGAGGACAGGCCGGTGTAGCCGGCGCCGATCACGCAGACGTCGCAGTCCACCGCCCCTTCGAGCACCGGGAAATCGCCGGTGAAGTTGCGGGTGGCGGCGTAGTAGCTGTTTACATGCTGTTGTGTTGAAGAGTTCTGTTTCATACGTTTCTCCGAGGGTCGCCGACAGTGTGTCGGCGGCCGTCGCTGTAAAGGTGTTAGAGCTTGATCCAGGTCGCCTTGAGTTCGGTGTACTTGTCGAACGCGTGCAGCGATTTGTCCCGACCGTTACCCGACTGCTTGAACCCGCCGAACGGCGCGGTCATGTCGCCGCCGTCGTATTGGTTGACCCAGACGCTGCCGGCACGCAGGCCACGGGCGAAGGTATGGGCCTTGCTCAGGTTGCTGGTCCATACGCCGGCGGCCAGGCCGAAGATGCTGTCGTTGGCAATCGCCAGGGCTTCATCGAAGGTATCGAAGGTGATGACCGACAGCACCGGGCCGAAGATTTCTTCCCGGGCGATGGTCATGGCATTAGTCACGCCGTCGAAAATCGTCGGTTCCACGTACTGGCCACCAGTGTCTTCGAGGGTGCGGCTGCCGCCCGCGATCAGTTCGGCGCCCTGCTCTTTGCCGATGCCGATGTAGCGCAGCACGTTGTCCAGTTGACGCTGGTCGACGACCGCGCCGACGGTGGTCGCAGGATCCAGCGCGTGGCCTGGCTTCCAGGCTTGCAGGGCTTCCACCAACAGCGGAATGAACTGCTCGCGGATCGAACGCTCCACCAGCAAACGAGAACCGGCGGTGCAGACTTCGCCCTGGTTGAAAGCAATGGCACCGGCCGCGGCTTGTGCGGCGACGCGCAGGTCCGGTGCATCGGCGAATACCACGTTGGCGCTCTTGCCCCCAGCTTCGGCCCAGACCCGTTTCATGTTGCTCTGCCCGGCATAGATCATCAGCTGCTTGGCAATCGCCGTGGAGCCGGTGAAGGCCAGCACGTCGACGTCAATGTGCAATGCCAGCGCCTTGCCCACGGTGTGGCCGTAGCCCGGCAGGACGTTGAACACGCCTTTGGGGATGCCGGCATCCAGCGCCAGCTGTGCGATGCGGATCGCGGTCAGCGGGGATTTTTCCGAAGGCTTGAGGATGAACGAGTTGCCCATCGCCAGGGCCGGGGCGAATTTCCAGCTGGCCATGATCAGCGGGAAGTTCCACGGCACGATGGCCGCGACCACGCCGGCCGCTTCGCGGGTCACCAGGCCAAGCTGATCCTGGGGCGTGGCGGCGACTTCGTCGTAGATCTTGTCGATGGCTTCGGCGGTCCAGCGGATCGCGTTGGCGGTCGCCGGAATGTCGATGCTCATGGAGTCGCTGATCGGCTTGCCCATGTCGAGGGTTTCGAGCAGGGCCAGTTCTTCCTGGTTCGCCAGAATGAGATCGGCGAAACGGATCAGGATGCGCTTGCGCTCGGCTGGGGCCAGGTTGGCCCAGACGCCGGATTCGAAGGTACGGCGCGCGACGGCGACTGCTGCATTGGCGTCGGCTTCGTCGGTGCTGGCGACGTTCGCCAGGAAACGACCGTCCACGGGGCTGATGCATTCGAACGTGGCGCCACTGGCAGCCGCGCAGTATTGGCCGTCAATGAATGCGCGACCTTCGATGGTTAGGGACTGGAAGCGCTGCTCCCAATCGCTGCGAGTGTTTGTCATGGTTGTGACTCGATAAGTGATCGTCGGACTGATGCCATTCGGTCATGGATCAGATTGCCGCAGTACCTGTGGGAGCGAGCTTGCTCGCGATAGCGGTGGAACAGTCACTATTAATGTTGAATGTGACGGCCTCATCGCGAGCAAGCTCGCTCCCACAGGGGACTGGTGGTGGCACAGGCTCTGTACACACCACCCATCCACGGGGCCATCAAACGGTATGCAAGTACCAGTTGTACTCAAGGTCCGAGATGGAGTTCTCGAACTCGGCCAGCTCGCTTTCCTTGCACGCCACGAACACGTCGATGTACATCGGGTCGATGTAGCGCGCCATGACTTCGCTGTCGTCCAGCTCGCGCAGGGCATCGCGCAGGTTGTTCGGCAGGCTCTGCTCGTTCTGCTCGTAGCTGTTGCCTTCCACCGGGGCGCCCGGTTCGATCTGGTTGGTCAGGCCGTGATGCACGCCTGCCAATACCGAAGCCATCAACAGGTATGGGTTGGCGTCGGCACCAGCCACGCGGTGTTCGATGCGCACGGCGTCCGGCGAACCGGTTGGTACACGCACGGCCACGGTGCGGTTGTCGATGCCCCAGCTCGGCGAGTTCGGTACATAGAACTGCGCGCCGAAACGGCGGTAGGAGTTAACGTTCGGGCAAAGGAACGCCATCTGCGCCGGCAGGGTCTCGAGCACACCGCCGATCGCGTGTCGCAGCGCGGCGTTCTGCTCGGGATCCTCGCTGGCAAAGATGTTGTTGCCTTCTTTGTCGAGAATCGAAATGTGCACGTGCAGACCGTTGCCCGCCTGGCCCGGATACGGCTTGGCCATGAAGGTGGTGTCCATCTCGTGGTCGTAGGCGATGTTCTTCACCAGACGCTTGAGCAGGACGGCGTAGTCGCACGCCTTGATCGGGTCAGCCACGTGATGCAGGTTGACTTCGAATTGCGCCGGGGCGCTTTCCTTGACGATGGCGTCAGCCGGGATGCCCTGCTCTTTCGCGCCTTCGAGGATGTCTTGCAGGCAGTCGACGTATTCGTCGAGGTCGTCGATCAGATACACCTGGGTCGACATCGGACGCTTGCCGGATACCGGTGAACGTGGCGATTGCGGACGACCGTTCACGTTGTCCTGGTCGATCAGGTAGAACTCCAGCTCGAACGCGGCGCAGATGGTCAGGCCAAGGTCGTCGAACTTGCGCACGATATTGGCCAGTACTTCACGCGGGTCGGCGAAGAACGGCTGACCTTCGATTTCGTGCATGGTCATCAGCAGTTGCGCGGTTGGGCGCTTCTGCCAAGGCTCGATGCTGAGGGTGCCGGGGATCGGGTAGCAGATCCGGTCGGCATCGCCGATGTCCAGACCCAGGCCGGTGCTTTCCACCGTGGAACCATTGATGTCCAGAGCAAACAGGGACGCAGGCAGGTTGATGCCTTTCTCGTAAACCTTATGAAGACTGGTGCGTTCGATGCGCTTACCGCGCACCACACCGTTCATATCCGCAATCAGAAGGTCGACGTACAAAACCTCAGGATATTTCTTAAGGAATGCGTTTGCTTCGTTGAGTTGAACGGTACGCAGAGGGACCGACATGATGCACCTATTTTTTACTGTTAATTATTATGTTCACCGCCCTTTCACGAGCCCAGTCAATCCGAAAGGCAAAGTGAAGTCAATAGCGAACACTTGGCCTTTCAACGTTTATTTTCGGGCCTATCAGGGGACGAGAGTGCCAGATACGCCCTCGAACACGCGTAAATCCTGAAGATCGGACGTGCGGCGTTTAGAATTTTTTACATGAGAGTTGTTAATTAAAATCAACAAGGCTAAGCTCCAGAAAAGCTCGTTCAAGTGTGAAACTTCGAGGTGATAAAAATGGCATTCAAGCCATTGATCGGCGTTACTGCATGCGTCAAACAGATTGGCCTGCACCCCTACCACATCAGCGGTGACAAGTACTTGCGTGCTGTCAGCGTTGCCGCACTGGGGCTGCCCGTCGTTATTCCTTCCTTAGGCGACCTGACCGACATCGATGACCTGCTGCCGCAGCTCGACGGTCTGTTGCTGACCGGCTCGCCTTCGAACGTGGAACCCTTCCACTATCAAGGCCCCGACAGCGCCCCCGGCACGGATCATGATCCGGCGCGGGATGCCACCACCCTTCCCCTGATCCGCGCCGCTATTGCAGCGGGCGTGCCGGTGCTCGGCATCTGCCGTGGCTTCCAGGAGATGAACGTGGCGTTCGGTGGCAGCCTGCATCAGAAGGTCCATGAACTGCCTGGCTTCCTCGACCATCGCGAGGCCGACCATCCGGACCTGGCCGTGCAATACGCTCCCGCTCACGGGGTGAATGTGCAGCCCGGTGGTGTGTTCGAAGCGCTGGACCTGCCTGCGGTGTTCCAGGTCAATTCGATTCACAGCCAGGGCATCGACCGCCTCGCGCCCGGCCTGCGCGCCGAAGCCGTCGCACCCGATGGCCTGATCGAGGCGATCTCGGTCGAACACAGCCAGGCGTTTGCCCTCGGCGTGCAATGGCACCCGGAATGGCAAGTGCTGAACAACCCTCCTTATCTGAGTATTTTCCAGGCGTTCGGCGAAGCCTGCCGGCAACGGGCGGCACTGCGTCACTCGAGCTGACGAACTGATACCCACATTCAACGATTAACTGCCCAACGCGAGCGGGCAGGCGCTTGTGCGTGCCCCGCTCGCGAAAACAACACACTGCAATAACAACAAGTACGACCAGGCAGCCAGGATGGCGGCGCCGAATAAACCCGAGCGGTATGGGTGAGTTCGATCAGCAAACGCAAAACCCTGTGGGAGCGAGCTTGCTCGCGATAGCGGTGTGTCAGGCGACATCAATGTCGATTGTGCCGGCCTCATCGCGAGCAAGCTCGCTCCCACAGGATCTGCGTTATGACCGAAGTCCCCGATACGGGTTTGCAATCCACTATTAAGCCGGGCCGTGTTGGCCGGGCGACTGAAACCTGTTGGGAGTTTCACATGGCAAACGCCTCCAGCATCTACAGGAAGGCTCTTGAGGGTCACCAGGCACCGAAAAAGGTGTTGGTGAAAATCGATCGCGTCACCAAGAAGTTCGACGAAACCACCGCCGTGGACGATGTGTCCCTGGAAATCCACCAGGGTGAAATCTTCGCCCTGCTCGGTGGTTCCGGTTCCGGAAAATCGACCCTGCTGCGCATGCTCGCCGGTTTCGAGCGCCCGACCGAAGGCCGGATTCTGCTCGACGGCGTCGACATCACCGACATGCCTCCGTACGAACGACCGATCAACATGATGTTCCAGTCCTACGCGCTGTTCCCGCACATGACGGTGGCGCAGAACATCGCCTTCGGCCTCAAGCAGGACCGTTTGCCAGCGGCCGAAATCGACGCCCGGGTGCAGGAGATGCTGCGCCTGGTGCACATGACCCAGTACGCCAAGCGCAAGCCGCACCAACTGTCCGGCGGCCAGCGTCAGCGCGTGGCCCTGGCCCGTTCCCTGGCCAAGCGTCCGAAGCTGCTGTTGCTCGACGAACCGATGGGCGCACTGGATAAAAAGCTGCGTTCGCAGATGCAGCTTGAACTTGTCGAGATCATCGAGCGCGTCGGCGTGACCTGCGTGATGGTGACCCACGACCAGGAAGAGGCCATGACCATGGCCCAGCGCATCGCGATCATGCACCTGGGCTGGATCGCCCAGATCGGCAGCCCGGTGGACATTTATGAAGCACCGGTCAGCCGCATGGTCTGCGAATTCATCGGCAACGTGAACGCCTTCGACGGCACCGTGGTCGAGGACCTGGAAGGTCACGCGATCATCCACAGCCCGGATCTTGCGCAGAAGATCTACGTCGGTCACGGCGTCAGCACGTCGGTGCAGGACAAGTCGATCACCTACGCGATCCGCCCGGAAAAACTGCTGGTCAGCACCGTCAAGCCCGAAAACCGCTACAACTGGTCCGCCGGCAAAGTGCATGACATCGCCTACCTCGGCGGCCACTCGGTGTTCTACGTCGAGCTGCCTGGGGGCAAGATCGTCCAGTCGTTCATGGCCAACGCCGAACGCCGTGGTGCGCGTCCGACCTGGGACGATCAGGTCTACGTGTGGTGGGAAGACGACAGCGGCGTGGTACTGCGCGCATGAAAACCTTCAATCAGCAATTCCTGAGGTGGGTCCCCAGCGGGCGCAAGTTCGTCATCGGGATTCCGTTCATCTGGCTGTTCCTGTTCTTCATGCTGCCGTTCTTTTTGGTGATGAAGATCAGCTTCTCGGAAGCGGCCCTGGCCATTCCGCCCTACTCGGAGATCTACACCTACGCCGAGCAGAAATTCCAGCTGTTGCTCAACATCGGCAACTACACCCTGCTGGGCGAGGATGAGCTGTACCTGTCCGCCTACCTGGGTTCGTTGAAGGTGGCGTTTTTCAGCACTGTGATGTGCCTGGTGATCGGTTTCCCGATGGCCTACGCCATCACCAAGGCCAGCAAGGAAGCGCAGAACGTGCTGATGCTGCTGATCATGATGCCGACCTGGACCGCGATCCTGATCCGCGTTTACGCGTGGATGGGCATCCTCAGCAACAACGGCCTGCTCAATGGGTTCCTGATGTGGACCGGGCTGACGTCGCACCCGATCGAGATCCTCAACACCAACATCGCCGTCTACATCGGCGTGGTGTATGCGTATCTGCCGTTCATGGTGCTGCCGTTGTACGCCAACCTGGTCAAGCATGACCAAAGCCTGCTGGAAGCCGCATCGGACCTGGGTTCGAGCACCTTCAACAGCTTCTGGAAAATCACCGTGCCTTTGGCCAAGAACGGCATCATCGCCGGTTGCATGCTGGTGTTCATTCCGGTGGTCGGTGAGTTCGTGATTCCGGAACTGCTGGGCGGCCCGGAAACCCTGATGATCGGCCGTGTGTTGTGGCAAGAGTTCTTCAACAACCGCGACTGGCCGGTGGCGTCCGCCCTGGCGGTGGTGATGCTGTTGATCCTGATTGTGCCGATTCTGCTGTTCAACCGCAGCCAGGCCAAAGAGATGGAGGCACGGGGATGAAACGCTTCGGATTTTCAAAGTTCATGCTGATTTTCGGCCTGTCGTTTATCTACCTGCCGATGCTGATTCTGGTGATCTACTCGTTCAACGCCTCGAAGCTGGTGACGGTGTGGGGTGGCTGGTCGATCAAGTGGTACGCCGGTTTGCTCGACAACAGCCAGTTGATGGGCTCGGTGGGACGCTCGCTGGAAATCGCCTGCTACACCGCGATTGCGGCAGTCGCACTAGGGACGTTAGCCGCGTTCGTCCTGACGCGCGTTACGCGTTTCAAGGGTCGCACGCTGTTCGGCGGCCTGGTCACCGCGCCGCTGGTGATGCCTGAAGTGATCACCGGTCTGTCGCTGTTGCTGCTGTTCGTGGCCATGGCGCAGTTGATCGGCTGGCCGATGGAGCGTGGCATCGTCACGATCTGGATCGCCCACACCACGTTTTGTGCCGCCTATGTGGCGGTGGTAGTCTCCGCCCGCCTTCGCGAACTGGACCTGTCCATCGAAGAAGCGGCCATGGACCTGGGTGCGAAGCCGTTCAAGGTGTTTTTCCTGATCACCATTCCGATGATCGCGCCGTCACTGGCGGCCGGCGGCATGATGTCGTTCGCGTTGTCCCTCGATGACCTGGTGCTGGCGAGCTTCGTGTCGGGCCCGGGTTCCACGACCCTGCCGATGGAAGTGTTCTCGGCGGTGCGCCTGGGGGTCAAGCCCGAAATCAACGCCGTGGCCAGCCTGATCCTGTTGGCCGTGTCGATCGTGACCTTCATGGTCTGGTACTTCAGCCGCCGTGCCGAAGCCAGCCGTAAGCGCGCGATCCAGGAAGCCATGGACCAGACCACCAGCGAATCCTGGCAGCAGCCTGAAAAGAAAATGGCAGGAGCGACGGCCTAGTGCCGCCTCCTGTAGGAGCGAGCTTGCTCCGGGCGGCGATCCGACGATGGACGTAAACGATGACGTGGGCTGTCTGAATTAACGCGGCGTCCTTGTGTTTTTCGCGAGCAGGCTCGCTCCTACAAATGAGCGCTCTCGCCACAGGTTTTGTGTTTTTGAATAAAAAAGAAATGGAGTTGTACCGATGAAAATGTTTGGCAGGACTCTGCTGACACTGTCCTTATTGGGCGCAATCGCCACTGGCGCCCAGGCCAATGACAAGGTTCTGCGCGTCTACAACTGGTCGGATTACATTGGCCCGGACACCGTCAAGAAGTTCGAAGACGAAACCGGCATCCAGGTGACCTACGATGTCTTCGACAGCAACGAAACCCTTGAGGCACGCCTGCTGGCGGGTAAATCCGGCTACGACATCGTCGTGCCGTCCAACAGCTTCCTGGCCAAGCAGATCAAGGCCGGCGTCTATCAGGAACTGGACAAGTCGAAGCTGTCGAACTGGAAAAACCTCAACCCGGTGCTGCTGAAAAACGCCTCCGCCAGCGATCCCGAAAACGCCCACGCCATCCCGTACATGTGGGGCTCGATCGGCATCGGCTTCAACCCGCAGAAGGTCAAGGAAGTGCTCGGCGCCAACGCCCCGACCAACTCCTGGGACCTGCTGTTCAAACCGGAAAACGCCGAGAAGCTCAAAGCCTGCGGCATCAGTTTCCTCGATTCGCCGACTGAAATGATCCCGACCGCCCTGCACTACCTGGGCTACCCGGTGAACGATCAGGACAAACAGCACATCGCCGAAGCCGAGGCGCTGTTCATGAGGATTCGCCCGAACGTGGCGTACTTCCACTCGTCGAAATACATCTCGGACCTGGCCAACGGCAACATCTGCGTGGCCGTCGGTTACTCCGGCGACGTGCTGCAGGCCAAGGCCCGCGCCCAGGAAGCCGGGGACAAGGTGAAGATCGACTACAGCATCCCGAAAGAAGGCGCCGCCAGTTTCTACGACATGCTCGCCATCCCCCGCGATGCCGCCAACGTCGAGAACGCTTACCTGTTCATGAACTTCCTGATGCGCCCCGACGTGATTGCCGACATCACCAACAACATCGGCTACAGCAACGCCAACGCGGCGGCCACGCCACTGGTCGATGAAGCGATCCGCAACGATCCGGGCTCCTACCCGCCGGAAGCGGTTATGGCGACGCTCTATGCCGTGCCGGACCAGCCGATTGCCGTCCAGCGGGTCATGACCCGTGGCTGGACCAAGGTGAAACTCGGCCAGTAATTCACTCGCAAATGCCTTCGCGAGCAGGCTCGCTCCCACATTGGTCCGTGTTGAACCCGTGATATGTGAACGACGCTCCCCCCTGTGGGAGCGAGCCTGCTCGCGATGAGGCCAGAACATCCAGCACACATTTCAGCTTTACCAATTTCCGTTCACGCAGCGCCTTACCACCGCTGCCTCTCCTGCAAGTAGAACGGCCTCACCTGGTTCCCTCGGTTCAGGTGAATTTTGGCGCCCTCGGGCGCCTTTTTTATGAGCGGTCAAAATCAAGCAGCGGCCATTCGGCCAGCGCCCGATAACGTCCCTTGTGGGATTCGAACAGGGTGAATCGATCAGCTCGCAGGAAGAATTCGGGGGGTGTCGCGGACTCCGGTACCGGCGCTCGATACTGCCGTGCCAGGGTCAGGTGCGGACGGTACTCCCTTGGAGCTTCCTCCAGCCCGAACGGCAACATCGCCTGCTCCAGGGCATACACCAGGCGTAGCAATGCCGGGGACGCCTGCTCCGGCGCGAGCACCAGCGCCCCTGCCCGGCGCCACACGTCCAGCCGATCCAGCACCACCGTCAAGCGCTCGCCCGGTGTACGGATCGACGCCGCAGCGGTGCAGATCTCGGCAATCTGCGCCACGCCCACCGCCCCCAAAAACTTCAGCGTCAGGTGAAAGTTTTCCGCCGGCACCGGCCGTCCGTTGCGCAGTTGCAGCGCACTGCGCCACCGCGCGATCTCCCGGCGCTGGGCCGGGGCGCAGTTCAGCGCAAAGAACAGACGCTTGAACGGCTCGCGGGATTCGTCGTTCATGCCGGGCACCTCCTGGGAAGACTGCCTGAGTGTACTCAACACCCGCTTGCCGACCAGCGCATTTGTGGCGCCGAGGGGCATGCAGGTTATAGTTTCAGCATCCCGAAAAACCGGAGGGGGCCATGCGACAGATCATCAGCAAGGAACCATGGTGGGCCAGACCGCCCGAGCCCGGCCAGGATGAGCTCAAGCTGGAATGGGGCTGGCTGGTGCATTACAGCGAAGGTGAACCGCGCTTCGAGTTCATCCGCGAGCGGCCGACGGACGACGAAATCCGCCAGCGCAAGAGTTGCAGGATCACCCCGACGCCGGAGTGATCCCGCGTGCGGCGTCAGGCCTTGAGGAGTACTTCGAACCCGCCGTACACCATGCGCTGGCCGTCGAAGGGCATCGGATTGACGTCCGGCTTCATGCGCGGGTCCTGCATCATCCTGTCCATCCCGGCATTGCGGGTGGCCTTGTCCGGCCAGACGATCCAGCCGAAGGCCACGGTTTCGCCTTCCTTGAGCTTCACCGACATTGGAAACGAGGTGACCTTGCCTTCCGGGACATCCTCGCCCCAGCATTCGACCACGCTCAAGGCACCGTTTTCCTTGAAGATCGAGGCGGCGATTTCGGCGTGCTTGATGTATTGCCCGCGGTTGGCGGAGGGTACGGCAGCGATAAAACCATCGACGTAAGACATGAGTATTTCTCCTTGGGTCATGGGGTGTTCTGCTGGGTAGTCGATTGCGCTGGCGTCCAATCGACAGTCCCGGCGCTCAAACCGACCGGCGGTGCAGTGCGGTCCGCCAGGCTGCCTTCGATCTGCCCCGCCATGTAAAGCGTGCCGGCCATGACACCGGTGGTCGGGTTCTGCATCAGTTTGAGCCAGGCCTTGTCGAAGGTATTGCCCAGGCTGCTGCGAATCAGCGCCTCGCTGTCGGGCCGGTCATTGGCCTGAATCAGTGCGCGAATGCCCGCCACCCCGACCGTGATCAAACTACCGGCGAGTTTCCCGACTGCCGCGGCCACGGCGCTGGCGGCCCCGCGCGGGGCCATTTCGGCTTCCATCCGCCGGCTGGCGCGCCTGGCCACCGGCGCCATCGCGGTGTCGGTCGAACCCACGCCCCTGTCGCCGCCGGCCTTGTGGATTTTGTCGACCAGCGCGGCGTAGGCCGGCAAGGTGTTCAGCTGTTCGGTGTGCACGATCTGGTACAACGAGGCGTTCCGCGCTGGCGGCGGCCCGAGGGCGATGGCCGGGATTTTCTGGATGCGCCCGTTGAGCTGGGCCATCGGCACGCCGTGGCGGGTGGAGATCTTCTGCAGTTCTTCCTTGAGGATGTCGACGTAGAACGCCGCTGCCAGGCCGAGAATCGAATCGGGATCGACTTCCCGTGCCACCGGGGCCAGAACCTTCTCCTGATAGGCTTCGAGCAGGTACGCCGCCAGACGTTTTTCCGATGCGTCCTGCTCGCCCTTGGCGTTGAGGTTGTACCAGCTGACCTTCACCGACAGCCATTCCTGGGTCCAGTAATTGCTGAACCACGGAATGAAATTCTGTTCGGTCAATTCATAGACCCGTGTGCGCCAGTAATCCATGGCGCCGCGGGCGTAGATTCGGGTCTGCTCGGTGGCCGACTGCGACGCGGCGACGATCTCCCGATCCACTTGTTGCCAGGTGCTCTCTGAAACGATGACCGGCGCCACTTCCACCGGCGCACGCGGCGGTGTGGCGCACCCTGCCAACACCACCAGTACGGCAATGACCAGCGAACGCAGGCTCAAGATCGCGACTTCCTGCAGTGTGTACCGGGCGAAATGCCCGACACCCAAAACCCTCGGTTTAAGTATAGGTGGCGGTGCTCCGCAGGCCGCCATCGCGAGCAGGCTCGCTCCCACTCTGGTCGGCAGTGAACCTGCAGGAGCGAGCCTGCTCGCGATGGGGCCAGAGCAGACAACACAAAAACCACCATCACTGGCGTCGATATTCACCATCGCCGCGATTGCCTTCCGCTTGAACGCCGTCAGCGTAGGATCGATCCCAAGCCAACACGAAACCCCGAATCGGAGGGGAACCTCATGCTGATCCATCTGCTGACCTGCCTGGCCCTGACGGCGTTCACATTGAGTGTGTTTGCCTGGTACGTCCTGAGCGAGGAGCAAACATCATGATCCACACGGTCACCCTCGCCGTACGTTTCCCGCTGTTCGGCAACAATTTCTACGCGCAGGAATTCGAGTCACGTAAAGAGTTGACTCTGATGTTCGACGAGAAGTTCGAGGCATTGCTGATCCCGGCAGCCGATCATCACTTCAGCAACGAAGTGGTCGGGCTCAATGATCAGTTCCGGTTTTTGAATGACGTGCTGGTCGAGCATCTGCTGGATGTCGAACTGGCAAAAGGCTCGGCCCGTTCGTTCGGGTTCTGACAGCGACCAACGGTCGCCCGGGCATGGGCGGCAACCGCTCACAACGTTCGCTGACTATTGCCGATCCCCTTGGCAATATCGATCCCCCAATCCATCGCCGCTTCCATGTCCAGCATGTGCGGCCGTGGGTCGTGGTTTTCATCGATGGCCGTGCCGTCCGGCCGATAGATGCCGATGAACATGCCCAACGAACCGTCTTTCAATATCTCGGCTGTGACTTTGATGCTGCATCCGTTCGATAGCGTTTCCTTGTGCTCCATATGGCGCTCGGTCATGACTGCATTGCTCCCCTGACTGAATTCAAACCCTACTGGCCATGCTAGCTCAGCCCTCGGAAGTGCGCCGATTGGCAGGACCGGAGGCCAGCCCTGACAGCGGCGCAATGCCACCTATACTGAAAGCCACCTCCCCCCAGGGGATCTGCACGTCCAACAATAAAATGCAGAGGTGGAACATGGTCTGGCAGCAAGTCTACGATCCGTTCGGTAACCCGTTGCTTTCAACGCTCATGGCGGCTGTGCCGGTGGTGGTGATGCTGGCGTCCCTGGCGTTCTTTCATATCAAGGCGCACCTGGCGGCGTTGCTCGCCCTGGTCTCGGCCTTGCTGATCTCGATCTTCGCCTTCGGCATGCCAGCGGGCATGGCAGGTTCGGCGGCGCTGTTCGGTGCGGCCAACGGTCTGCTGCCGATTGGCTGGATCGTGTTGAACATCATTTTCCTGCACCGCCTGACCACCGAGAACGGTTCGTTCAAGGTGTTGCAAGACTCCCTGGCGCGCATCACCGATGACCGGCGCCTGCAATTGCTGCTGATCGCCTTCTGCTTCGGTGCGTTTTTCGAAGGCGCGGCCGGTTTCGGTACGCCGGTGGCGGTGACCGGGGCGATTCTGATCGGGCTGGGCTTCTCGCCACTCGCCGCCTCGGGGCTGGCACTGATCGCCAACACCGCCCCCGTGGCGTTCGGCGCCCTCGGCACGCCGATCATCACCCTGGCCAAGGTCACCGGGCTGGATGAAATGGAACTGTCGATGATGGTCGGTCGGCAGTTGCCCTTCTTTTCGGTGCTGGTGCCGTTCTGGCTGATCTGGGCCTTTGCCGGCTGGCGCAAGATGGTGGAAATCTGGCCGGCGATCCTGGTGGCCGGGGTCAGTTTTGCCGTGCCGCAGTTCCTGGTGTCCAACTACCACGGGCCGATGCTGGTGGACGTGATCGCCGCACTGATTTCCATGGCCTGCCTGACCGGTTTCCTCAAGGTGTGGAAACCGGCCACCGTACACACGTCCGCCGCCCTGTCCGGCCGGGTCGACGACTCGAAGATCGACGCCGAGCACGACGAAAAGCCTGTACCCACTGCAACCTTTTCCAACGAGGCAAAACCGGCGGTGATGCGGGCGTGGATGCCGTGGCTGATCCTGACGGTCTTCGTGTTCATCTGGGGCACCCAGGGCTTCAAGAACACCTTCGACACCCGCCCTGCCATCGACCCGCAAACCAGTGCCGCCAAGCTCGATCCGCAGGGCAAGCCGATGCGTGAGGCGAACCCGCTGTTTGCACCGGTCGTGACCTTCACCACCCTGCACTTGCAGATTGAGAAAGTCCCGCCCGTGGTGGCCGCACCGAAAACCGAAGAAGCGGTGTACAAGTTCACCTGGTTCACCGCCACCGGCAGCGGCATTCTGCTGGCGGCGATTGTCGGCGGTTTGCTGATGGGGTATTCGATCCCGCAACTGATTCACCAGTACCTGCGCACTTTGTGGGTGGTGCGTTACTCGCTGATCACCATTGTGGCGATGCTCGCGCTGGGCTTCCTCACGCGCTACTCGGGCCTGGACGCGACCATGGGCCTGGCCTTCGCTGCCACGGGCATTTTCTACCCGATGTTCGGCACCCTGCTCGGCTGGCTCGGCGTGGCGCTGACCGGCTCGGACACCGCGTCCAACGTGCTGTTCGGCGGCTTGCAACGGGTGACGTCCGAGCAGTTGGGCATCAGCCCGGTGTTGATGGCCGCCGCCAACAGTTCCGGCGGGGTCATGGGCAAGATGGTCGACGCCCAGTCGATCGTGGTCGCCTCCACCGCCACCCGCTGGTACGGCCATGAAGGGGAAATCCTGCGCTACGTGTTCTTCCACTCGATTGTGCTGGCGATCCTGGTCGGTGGCCTGGTGACGCTGCAGGCCTACGTCGCGCCGTTCAGCCATATGGTGGTGGGCGGGCATTGAGTCGAATACACGCGTCATTCTGCTTAAAACTGATCCATTGTGGGAGCGAGCTTGCTCGCGATGACCGTGTCACATTCGACAGAGATGTCGACTGTGCCACCGCTATCGCGAGCAAGCTCGCTCCCACATTGGTGGACGGTGGTTTATGGAATGAATCGTCCGTCGAGCAGACAAAGATCCCATGGACAGCCGGCCGTCTCAGGCCAATGATGTACATCAGTGGCCTCCAGCGGGAGTCATGAACCGATGAACATTCTCTACGATGAACGCGTTGACGGTGCCCTGCCCGACGTCGACAAACAGGCGCTGCTGCAGGCCCTGCAAACCCGCTTGCCGAATCTGGAAGTCCTGCATCAGCGCGAGGAACTCAAGCCCTACGAATGCGACGGACTGTCGGCCTATCGCACCACGCCGATGCTGGTGGTGCTGCCCCGATACATCGACGAAGTCCAGGGGGTGCTTCAGGTCTGCCATGAGCTGCACGTCCCCGTCGTGGCCCGTGGCGCCGGCACCGGTTTGTCCGGCGGCGCGCTACCCCTGGAGAAAGGCGTGCTGCTGGTGATGGCGCGCTTCAACAACATCCTGCACATCGACCCTGCCGCCCGTACTGCGCGGGTTCAGCCCGGTGTACGCAATCTGGCGATCTCCCAGGCGGCGGCACCCTTCGGCCTGTATTACGCGCCGGACCCATCCTCGCAAATCGCCTGCTCCATCGGCGGCAACGTCGCGGAAAATGCCGGGGGCGTGCACTGCCTGAAGTACGGCCTGACCGTGCACAACGTGCTCAAGGTCGACATCCTCACCGTCGACGGCGAGCACCTGAGCCTGGGCTCCAACGCCCTCGACGCCCCCGGTTTCGACCTGCTGGCGCTGTTCACCGGGTCCGAAGGCCTGCTCGGGGTGATCACCGAGGTCACGGTCAAGCTGCTGCCCAAGCCGCAGACCGCCAAAGTGCTGCTGGCGGCGTTCGATTCCGTGGAAAAAGCCGGGCGCGCCGTCGGCGACATCATTGCCGCCGGCATCATCCCCGGCGGCCTGGAAATGATGGACAACCTGGCGATCCGCGCCGCCGAGGACTTCATCCACGCCGGTTATCCGGTGGATGCCCAGGCGATTTTGCTGTGCGAACTCGACGGCGTTGAAGCCGATGTCTCAGATGACTGCGACCGGGTGCGCCAAGTGCTGCAACAGGCCGGCGCCATCGAGTTGCGCCAGGCCAGGGACGAAGCCGAGCGCGTGCGTTTCTGGGCCGGGCGCAAGAATGCGTTCCCGGCGGTGGGCCGCCTTTCGCCGGACTACTACTGCATGGACGGCACCATTCCCCGCCGCGAACTGCCCGGCGTGCTGAAGGCCATCGCCGAGCTCTCGAACGAATACGGCCTGCGGGTGGCCAACGTGTTCCATGCCGGCGACGGCAACATGCATCCGCTGATCCTGTTCGACGCCAATCAACCCGGTGAACTTGATCGAGCCGAGACCCTGGGCGGCAAGATTCTGGAGTTGTGCGTGAAAGTCGGCGGCAGCATCACCGGTGAACACGGCGTGGGCCGCGAGAAGATCAACCAGATGTGCGCGCAGTTCAACAGCGATGAGCTGACCCTGTTCCATGCCATCAAGGCCGCCTTCGACCCCGGCGGCCTGCTCAACCCCGGCAAGAACATTCCGACCCTGCACCGCTGCGCCGAATTCGGTGCCATGCACATACATGGCGGTCAATTGCCCTTCCCTGAGCTGGAGCGTTTCTGATGCGCAGCCCTGAAGATTTCGATGACAGCGCGTCACTGCTGGAACAGGTCAATCAGGCGCTGGAAAACGCCACGCCGTTGCGCATCCAGGGTTCAAACAGCAAAGCCTTTCTCGGCCGCACCACGGCCGGGGAAATTCTCGATACCCGCTCGCACCGGGGCATTGTCAGTTACGACCCGACTGAACTTGTGATCAGCGCCCGTTGCGGCACACCGTTGTCGCAGCTGGCGCAGGTGCTGGACGCCGCGCAGCAGATGCTGCCCTGCGAGCCACCGTCCTTCGGCGACGGCGCCACCGTCGGCGGCATGATCGCCTGTGGGCTGTCCGGGCCACGGCGCCCGTGGTCCGGCTCGGTGCGGGATTTCGTGCTCGGCACGCGGGTCATCACCGGCCAGGGCAAGCTGTTGCGCTTCGGTGGCGAGGTGATGAAAAACGTCGCCGGCTACGACCTGTCGCGCCTGATGGCCGGCAGTTACGGCAGCCTCGGGCTGATCGCCGAAGTTTCCCTCAAAGTGCTGCCAAAACCCCGGCAAGCCTTAAGCATCAGCCTGGAAATGGACGCCGAACGGGCCTTGCTGCGCCTGGCGGAATGGGGCCAGCAGCCGTTGCCGATCAGCGCGGCCTGCCACGATGGCGAACGCCTGCACCTGCGACTGGAGGGCGGTGAAGGTTCGGTGGCGGCGGCCCATGAACGCCTCGGGGGTGAGCGGCTGGAGGCTTGCTGGTGGGACGATCTCAACGAGCAGCGCTTGAGTTTCTTCGATCAAGACCAACCGCTTTGGCGCCTGTCCTTGCCGCACAACACGCCGCTCCTGTCGCTGCCGGGGCGCCAGTTGATCGACTGGGGCGGCGCCCAGCGCTGGCTGAAATCCGATGCCGATGCAGCGTACATCCGCCAGGTCGTCGACGAGGTCGGCGGCCATGTCACCTGTTTCAGCCACGGCCTGACCGACAGCCCCTTCCATCCGCTGCCCCCGGCGCTGATGCGTTATCACCGCAACCTGAAACAACAACTCGATCCACGGGGCATCTTCAACCCCGGACGCCTGTACGCGGAGCTTTGAATCATGCAGACGACCTTGAGTGAAAGCGCCAGCCATCTGCCCCGCGCCGCAGAAGCCGAAAGCATCCTGCGCACCTGCGTGCACTGCGGGTTCTGCAATGCCACGTGCCCGACCTATCAATTGCTCGGCGATGAACTGGACGGACCGCGGGGCCGCATCTACCTGATCAAGCAAGTGCTGGAAGGCAACGACGTCACGCAAAAGACCCAACAGCACCTTGACCGCTGCCTGTCGTGCCGCAACTGCGAAACCACCTGCCCGTCGGGCGTCGACTACCACAACCTGCTGGACATCGGGCGGGCGGTGGTCGATGCGGCGGTGCCACGCCCGCTCGGTCAGCGCCTGTTGCGCGAGGGGTTGCGGCAGACCGTCCCCCATCCAGAGCTGTTCAAGAGCCTGGTCAATAGCGGTCAGGTGTTCCGCGCGCTGCTGCCCGGCACCCTGCAAAGCAAATTGCCGCGCAATGTCTACCCAGCCAAGCCGCGACCCACGACCCTGCGTGAGCGTCAGGTGCTGATGCTCGAAGGTTGCGTACAGCCCAGCCTGTCTCCCAACACCAATGCCGCGGCGGCGCGGGTGTTGGACCGGTTGGGGATCAGTGTCATCGCGACCCGCGAAGCCGGTTGCTGCGGCGCCGTGGACTACCACCTGAACGCCCAGGCCGCCGGCCTCGATCGCGCCCGACGCAACATCGACGCGTGGTGGCCGGGCATCGAAAAAGGTGCCGAGGCGATTGTGCAGACGGCCAGCGGTTGCGGCGCCTTCATCAAGGATTACGGCCATCTGCTCGCCAGCGACCCGGCCTATGCCGACAAGGCGAAAAAGGTCAGTGCGCTGGCCCGGGATCTGGTGGAGGTGTTGCGCGATGAGCCACTGGAAAAGCTCGGCATCCATGCCTCGCAGCGTGTGGCCTTCCATTGCCCCTGCACCCTGCAACACGGACAGAAACTCGGCGGTGCCGTGGAAGCGCTGCTGACCGGACTCGGCTTCAATCTGACGTCCGTTCCCGACGGACACCTGTGTTGCGGGTCGGCGGGCACCTATTCGCTGACCCAGCCCGAACTGTCGCGACAACTGCGCGACAACAAGCTCAACGCCCTGGAAAGCGGCCATCCCGAGGTCATTGTCACAGCCAACATCGGCTGCCAGTCGCACCTCGACGGCGCGGGGCGAACCCCGGTGCGGCACTGGATCGAACTGGTCGAAGCCGCCCTGCCTTAACCGAACCCTGGAGATGCCCATGAACAGCAAATCCGTCCTGAGCCAGGCCGAAGTCGCCCAGATCCTCACCGCCGCCCGCGCCGAAGCACAGGCCAATCAATGGGCCGTGACCATCGTGGTGGTCGATGACGGCGGCCACCCGCTGGCCCTCGAACGCCTCGACGGCTGCGCGCCCGCCAGTGCCTACATCGCCACCGAAAAGGCGCGCACTTCAGCCCTCGGGCGGCGCGAATCGAAAAGCTATGAAGACATGGTCAACGCCGGGCGCTACGCTTTCCTCTCAGCACCCTTGCTGACTTCGCTTGAGGGTGGCGTGCCGATTGTTTTCGATGGCCAGGTGATTGGCGCCATCGGCGTGTCGGGCGTCAAGCCCGAGCAGGATGCGCAAGTGGCCAAGGCCGGGGCGCAGTGCCTGAAATGAACAGAATGCACATCAAACATCCACCATAGATCCCTGTGGGAGCGAGCCTGCTCGCGATGGCGGCAGATCAGTCGACATCCATGCTGAATGACACTCCGCTATCGCGAGCAGGCTCGCTCCCACAGGGACGGCGTTTCGCCAACAAGATTGATCCGTGTTAAACCAGCCGAGAGGAGTTGCAGCAATGACCCGTCTAACTGCCAAAGACTTTTCCCCGCAACTGCTGGAACTGTACGACTACTACGCCCACGGCAAGATCAACCGCCGGGAGTTTCTCGACCGCGCGGCGTTGTTTACCTTCGGCGGCTTGACCGCAGGCGCCCTGCTCGCCGCGCTAAGCCCCAACTATGCGCTGGCCGAACAGGTCGAGTTCACCGATCCGGACATCATTGCCGAGTACATCACCTACCCCTCGCCCAAGGGCCACGGCCAGGTTCGCGGTTATCTGGTGCGCCCGGCCAAGGCCACCGGCAAGGTGCCGGCGGTGGTGGTCGTGCACGAAAACCGTGGGCTCAACCCCTACATCGAAGACGTGGCCCGCCGTCTGGCCAAGGCCGGTTTCATCGCCCTCGCCCCGGACGGCCTGAGTTCGGTCGGCGGTTATCCCGGCAATGACGACAAGGGCCGCGAGCTTCAGGCGAAGGTCGACCCGGAAAAGCTGATGAACGACTTTTTCGCCGCCGTAGAGTGGATGATGAAACACCCTGCCGCCACTGGAAAAGTCGGTATCACCGGGTTCTGCTACGGCGGTGGTGTGACCAACGCCGCCGCCGTGGCCTATCCGGAACTGGGGGCCGCCGTGTCGTTTTATGGCCGTCAGCCGACAGCCGAAGAAGTGCCCCGGATCAAGGCCCCGGTGATGCTGCACTTCGGCGAACTGGATACGCGGATCAACGAAGGCTGGCCGGCCTATGAGAAAGCGTTGAAGGCCGGGGGCAAGATCTATGAGGCCTATATCTACCCTGGCTGTAATCATGGTTTTCACAATGATTCGACGCCGCGTTATGACGAGGCGGCGGCGAAACTGGCGTGGGAGAGGACGTTGGGGTGGTTTAAAAAGTATCTGGTTTGAATAAAAGTCCTAGGCCAGCAGGACTGGCCCCATCGCGAGCAGGCTCGCTCCTACATTGGGCTTCAGTCGTAGACAGATTTTGTGTTCACCGAAGATCCCTGTAGGAGCGAGCCTGCTCGCGATGGCGGTCTCACGGCTGATGACTACTTTGGCTGAGCCACCGTCCGCAGATACGGCTTCAGGGTCGTGAAGCCATCCGGGTATTTCTTCTTCGCGTCTTCGTCAGACACCGAGGTCGGGATGATCACGTCTTCACCCGGCCGCCAGTTCACTGGCGTGGCGACGGTGTGTTTGGCATTGAGTTGCAGGGAATCGAGCAGGCGCAGCACTTCATCGAAGTTGCGCCCGGCGCTCATCGGGTAGATCAGCATGGCCTTGACCTTCTTGTCCGGGCCGACGATGAACACCGAACGCACCGTGGCGTTGTCCACTGCCGTGCGCGCGCCGCCGCTGGCATTGGGGTGGATCATGTCGTAGAGCTTGGCCACCACCAGGTTTTCGTCGCCGATCAGCGGATAGTTGACCGCTGCGCCCTGGGTCTCGGCGATGTCACCGACCCAGCGGTTGTGGTCACTGACCGGGTCGACGCTGAGGCCCAGGACCTTGGTGTTGCGCTTGTCGAATTCCGGCTTGAGTTTGGCCAGGTAACCCAGTTCGGTGGTGCACACCGGGGTGAAATCCTTGGGGTGGGAAAACAGGATGGCCCAGCCATCGCCGATCCATTGGTGAAAGTTGAGGGTGCCTTCGGTGGTGTCGGCGGTGAAATCCGGTGCTTCGTCGCCAATGCGGATAGCCATGTTCGATCTCCTTGCAGTGATGGACAGGGACGCCGTCAGGGCAACGAATGCGCTTTAAACGGCATGGACGCGAGACAGTATAGGAGAGGTTCGACGACTCGCCGCAACGCTTGGAACAAGTCGTTAGCCCACCAGCGCAATCAGTTGATGACGCTGGGCATCGGTCAGCATCGGGCCGAAACCGGCCCGTGCGTTTTCCGCCATGTAGCGCGGGTTGCCGGTGCCAGGAATCACGCAAGTCACCGCCGAATGCGACAGCAGGAACTTCAGCGCCAGTTGCGGCCAGCTCTTGACCCCGACTTGCGCCGCCCAGCCTGGCAGCGGCTTATCCTTGAGTTTGGCCAGCAAGCCGCCCCCGCCAAACGGCCGGTTGCAGATCACCGCCACCCCTCGCTCACGGCACAACGGCAGCAGGCGTTTCTCGACGCCGCGATCATCCAGGGCGTAGTTGATCTGCAAGAAATCCAGTGGCTCGGCCTTGAGTACCGCTTCCACTTCTTCATAGGCCGACGCCGTGTAATGGGTGATGCCGATGTAGCGGATGCGCCCTGCTTCCTTCCAGTGGCGCAGGGTCGGCAGGTGCGTCTGCCAGTCCAGCAGGTTGTGGATCTGCATCAGGTCGATCCGGTCGGTCTGCAACAGGGCGAAGGATTGTTCCATCTGCGCGATGCCTTCTTCGCGGCCCCGGGTCCACACCTTGGTGGCCAGGAAGGCCGGCGAGCGCGGCTCATGGATCGACAGCAGTTCGCCGAGGGTCTGTTCGGCGCGACCGTACATCGGCGAGCTGTCGATCAGCTTGCCACCCTTGTCGAACAAGGCATCCAGCACCGCGGGCAAGTCTTTGTAAGCCGGTTGCGAAGGCTCGACATCGAATCCGCGGTAAGTGCCCAACCCTACGATCGGCAAGGACTCGTTGCTGGAAGGAATGGCGCGGGTCTGCATAGTCTTGCCTCCTGTTCCCGTCGACGGCTCGGGTTGTGCACCCACCGGACCGAACGTGAAGACCGCCGAAGCACCGGCAGCCAGCGTGAGTACTTTTCTACGGGTGTAACCCTCAGGATGGCTCATAAAACGTTTCTCACCAGTCGCCGGGGTCCGAGCTGTTGCGCCGACAACCCGGATACCCCGCGCCAAGGGTCGATTGACTACACTCAAGAAGCCTTGCGCTAGCCACTTGCAAACCCCGAGCCGTCAATGCCGCCCACTAACGTTAGTCGAATGTCACGCACCCTGGTGTTACTCGTCGTCATTGTCGCTGCGCTGTACCTGGTGCTGTGCGTCACGTTGTTCGTGTTTCAACGGGCGCTGATTTACTACCCACAGCCTCGTGCCGTTGGGGCAGCCGGGACGCTGCTCACCCTGCCGGTCGCCGACGCACAGGTGCTGGTCTCCGTCCGTCCTCACGATGGCCCGAACGCGCTGATTTATTTCGGCGGCAATGCCGAAGACGTCTCACGCAACCTGCCCGAGTTCTCCCAAGCGTTCCCGGACTACGCGCTGTACCTGCTGCATTACCGTGGTTATGGCGGCAGTTCTGGCTCGCCTTCCGAAGAGGCCATTGCCCGCGATGCCATCACCTTGTTCGACCAGGTGTATGCCAGCCATCCGCATGTGGCGCTGGTCGGACGCAGCCTGGGTTCCGGGGTGGCCGTGCGCCTTGCCAGCGAGCGCCCGGCCGCACGACTGGTGCTGATCACGCCCTATAACAGCCTCGAAGGGCTGGCCGCCCGTCAGTTCCGCTGGTTTCCGGTGCGCTGGTTGTTGAAGGACAAATACCCGTCCTGGCAGTACGCCGGCCGCATCACGGTGCCGACATTGTTGATCGCGGCTGAGCATGACGAGGTGATTCCGCGCCCGAGTACTGAACGTTTGTACACACACTTCGCCAAAGGCGTGGCGTCACTGCGGGTGATACCGGGGACGGGGCATAACTCGATCGGCGAAAGCCCTGAATACTTAAAGGCGCTGGGGGATGGGTTGTAGCCAGCAAAGTAGTACGTGGCGACCATTGGTCCGAGATTATGTCTTCGCCCAATAAAAACATATTTTTATGCCTATATTGATATTGTCGAACATTCCCACTCTCCGAGGGTGCCGTCATGAATATCAAAACCCTGGCTTTGCTCCTGCTGGCTTTGTGTGCGCAACCGGTCTGGAGCCAAACGCCTGCCGCCTCACCCGCCGCTGCCGACAGCCCCGCGCTGACCACGCGCCTGGCCGAGCGTGACCTTTGGGTCGAGCACATTTTCTGGATCAGAAACTACGCGCTGGCCAATCAATCCGCCGACAAAAAGCAAGCCAAAGTCGCGGCGGACCAGGTGGTCGACAACGCCACCAAAATCGCCAACAGCATCGCCCCGCTCTACGGCCAACCGGCGGCGGATCAACTGCTAAAGCTGCTTGCCGGTCATTGGGGCGCGGTGAAACACTACAGTGACGCCACAGTCGCCAAAGACGCGAAAGGCAAACAGGCCGCCGTCACCGAGTTGACCAGTAATGCCAAGGCGATTGCGGCGTTTCTGGCTACGGCGAACCCCAATCTGCCTGAGGCGACACTGGTGACGATGTTGTCAGCCCATGGCGGTCACCACATCACCCAGATCGATGAATTCGCCGCACACGATTACGCCGGCGAAGCCCGTACCTGGGCGATGATGCGCACGCACATCCTGGCCCTGGCCGACGCGTTGACCGGCGCGCTGGTCAAGCAATTCCCGGACAAGTTCTGATATCGCGCGAGGGCACACCATGCTGGAAGGACTGGGCCGAACACAGCAGGACCTGCTCAATGCACTGCTGCACCACGCGGGCGGCATGAGCATTGACGAGTTGGCTGAACACCTGGCCGTCACGCGCACGGCGATCCGCCAACACCTGGCAGCGCTGGAGCGTGACGGTCTGGTGCTGCGCGGCGACACCCGTCCGACGGGTCGTCGTCCAGAGCAGCTGTATCGGCTCACCGACCACGCGCGGGAGCAGTTCCCTCGCCACTATCAGCTACTGGCCAGCGTATTGATTGATGAAGTCGCCGCCATCATCGGTCCTGAAGCCATGGCTTCGCTGATGCGCAGCATGGGTCGCAAGCTGGCTTCGGATCTGGAACAACAGGTCGTGGATGAAGCCAGGATCGTGCAGCACATGAACCAGACGGGCTACGAAGCCGAGGTGTTTTTTCGTTCAGGCGGCACCCCGGAAATCGTCGCGCATAACTGCGTGTTCCATCGCCTGGCCGCCGAGCACCCGGTGGTCTGCGAACTGGACCTGGCCTTGATCGGCGCGTTGGGCGGCGGCGAAGTCGAGCACAGCGAATGCATGGTGCGTGGCGGGCATGTCTGTCGCTTCAGGCTGCGACCGACAGAAAGCCCGGAGCCACCACTCGAACACTGACCTTACAGATCGACCATCTGCATGTTCGCTTTGAGAAAGCCCATCAACTCGGCTGCCGCTGGCGACAGGCTGTGCCCCTTGCGGCACAGAATGCCGATCTGGCGTTCCAGCCGCGGTTCTGAAAGCGGCAGGAACATCAGCTTCTCATTGCCCTGTGGGAACGCCAGGGACGGCAGCGTCGTGATGCCAATGCCCTCTTCAAGCATCGCGATCAGCGAAATCATGTTGGAGACGAACAACAAACTGCTGTCCAGCAACCCCGCCGCTTCCGTGCCCGCAAGCAAGCGCGAGGTGCCATTGCGCACCAACGGATAGGCTTGCAGGCTCGACCAATGCAGTGCCTCGCCTTTGGCCACCAACGGATGATCGTGGCGACAGACCACCCCCACCCGATCACTCAGGATCGGCACGAACTCAATGTTTTCGTCCGCCGCCCACACGCTACTGATCGCAAAATCCACCTGCCCTTGGACCAACAACTGCTGCACGCTGTCGGCATTGCCGTCCTGCATGCTGATCTGCATTTTCGGGTGCTCGCTGACAAACCGTGCAAGCAGATGCGGCAACAACCGACTGGCCACCGACGGCACCGTAGCGATGCTCACCTGACCGATTTCATGCCGCGCCAGCAAACTGACTTCGCGGGCGATGCGGTCGTGATGCGCCAGCAAATCCTGGAACAGCGGCAAACAATGCTCGCCAAATGGCGTCAGTTCGGTTTTGCCGCCCTTTTCGAATAATGGCTGGCCGAGCTTCTGCTCCAACTCGCGCACAGCCAGGGACAGCGCCGGTTGCGTGCGATAGGCCTGTCTTGCTGCGCCGTGGAAGCTTTTCAGCTGGGCAACCAGGACGAAATAGCGCAGTTGGGTAATCTTCAGCTCGGGAAGCACGGTAAGTTTTCCTTATCATTTCATATTTATTATTAATTTTTATTTGCAGACTAATACTCTCAAGATGGGGCCAACGCAATCGGAGGTTCCCATGGCACTGCAACCCTACAAAAACTACATCGGCGGCAACTGGTGCGAAGGCCAAGGCGTCATCGCCAACCACAGCCCTTCGGATGTTCAAGACCTCATTGGCCATTACCACCAGGCCAGCGCCGAACAGACGCTGGATGCCATCGCCGCCGCCCGCGACGCCCAACCGCAATGGGCCGCCAGTGGCCTGGAACAGCGCCAGCAAGTATTGATGGCCATCGGCAACGAGTTGATGTCGCGCAAGGAAGAACTCGGCGAACTGCTCTCCCGGGAAGAAGGCAAGCCGCTGGCCGAGGGCGTCGGCGAGGTCAATCGCTCCGCGCAATTCTTCCACTACTACGCGGCTGAAGTGCTGCGTCAGATGGGCGAGACAGCCACCTCGGTACGCCCTGGCATCGAGATCGAAGTCCAGCGTGAACCGGTTGGCGTGATCGGCATCATCACACCGTGGAATTTCCCGATGGCCACCGCCGCGTGGAAGATTGCCCCGGCCCTGGCCTTCGGCAACGCCGTGGTGTTCAAACCGGCAAACCTGGTACCGGCCAGCGCCTGGGCCCTGACTGAAATCATCAGTCGCCAGGCCTTGCCCGCCGGCACCTTCAACCTGGTGATGGGCAGCGGCGCTGTGGTCGGCGAAAGCCTGATCCAGTCCGCCGACATCGATGCGTTGACCTTCACCGGTTCCCTGCAGACCGGTCGCCGCGTCGCGGTCGCCACCGCCGGCAATCTGGTGCGTTGCCAACTGGAAATGGGCAGCAAGAACGCCTTGGTGGTGCTCGATGACGCCGACCTCGAAATCGCCGTGGAATGCGCGTTGAACGGCGCCTTCTTCGGTACCGGGCAAAAGTGTACGGCCTCTTCGCGATTGATCGTCTGCGACGGCATCCATGACCGCTTCGTCGAGGCGCTGGTGGCACGCATGCGTCAGCTGAAGGTCGGTCATGCGCTCGGACAAGGGGTGCAGATCGGCCCGGTGGCTGAAGCCCGGCAACTGGAACAGAACCTTCAGTATCTGCAACTGGCCGAAGACGAAGGCGCAACCCTGGTCGAGGGCGGCCAATTGCTGAACCTGCAACCGGACGGGCACTACATGCGCCCTGCCCTGTTCACCAACACCCACAACACCATGCGCATCAATCGCGAAGAGGTTTTCGGGCCGATTGCCTGTGTGATCCGTGTCAGCGATTACGAAGAAGCCCTCGCTGTGTTGAACGACACCGAATACGGCCTCACCGCCGGGATCATCACCCAGTCGCTGCGTTATGCCAGCGACTTCAAGCGCCGTGCCCGCACCGGTTGCGTCATGGTCAACCTGCCCACCGCCGGCACCGATTACCACGTGCCGTTCGGCGGCCGCAAAGCCTCCAGCTTCGGGCCGCGCGAGCAAGGGCAGTACGCCCGCGAGTTCTACACCGTGGTCAAGACCACCTACGTGCGTCCTTGAACAGGAGATCACCATGCACGATTTATTGATGATCGACGGCCTGCAATATTCCCACTGGAACGAAGAGATCTTTCGCCAGATGCAGGCCGGTGGCCTGAGCGCGGTGCACGCCACTATCGCCTACCACGAGAACGCCCGGGAAACCCTGTCGCGCATCGGCGAATGGAACCGGCGCTTCGAAACCTGGCCCGAGCTGATTCGTCCGGTGCGCCAGGCGTCGGACATTCGTCTGGCGCATCAGGAAGGCCGCGTCGGGATTTTCTTCGGTTTCCAGAACTGCTCGCCGATCGAAGACGACATCAGCCTGGTGGAGGTTTTCCGCCAGCTCGGCGTGCTGATCATGCAGCTCACCTACAACAACCAGAGCCTGCTGGCCAGCGGTTGCTACGAGACCGAAGACAATGGCATCAGCCGTTTCGGCCGCCAGGTGATCCGCGAGATGAACCGCGTCGGCATGCTGATCGACATGTCCCACAGCGCCGAGCGCAGCACCCTGGAAGCCATCGAGTTGTCGAGCCGGCCGGTGATCGTCTCCCACGCCAACCCATCGAGTTTCCATGCGGCCAAACGCAACAAGTCCAATGCAGTGTTGCGCGGCATCGCCGAGTCCGGCGGCCTGCTGGGTTTCAGCACTTACCCGTTCCACCTCAAGGGTGCGTCGGGCTGCACCCTGGAATCGTTCTGCGACATGGTCGCCAGCACGGCGGAACTGATGGGCGTCGAACACATCGGCATCGGCACCGACCTGTGCCAGCAACAACCCCTGCAAGTGCTCGAATGGATGCGCAACGGGCGCTGGAGCAAAGACAAGGATTACGGCGAAGGATCAAAGGACAACGCCAACTGGCCGGCACCGCTGCAATGGTTCCGCGACAGCCGGGATTTCCCGGTCATCGCCCAGGGCCTGCGCGACCGTGGCTTCGCCGAGGACGAGGTACGCAACATCATGGGACTCAACTGGTTGCGCCTGCTGGAAAACGCTTCGACGGCGCAAGACTGACTCTTGATCGACACCGTGAGGACAGCATGAAAAATAACAACAATAGCCTCCCGTTCATCTCCCCGACCGGCGATGCACAGCCCCAGGCGCGTATTTTGGAGGCATCATGAAAACATCCGACTCCCTGCAAGCCGACGTCCAGCCACTGGACCTTGCACCGCCGAAAAAAGACATCGACTGGCCGCTGTTTTTAATCAGTGGCGGCTTCCTCGGCGCCTTCCTGATCGCGGCACTGATCGACATCGATGGCGTATCGCTGTTGGTGAACACGCTGTTCGCCTGGTCGACCAAGTTCTTCGGGTTGTACTGGCAGATCCTGATGCTGGCGACCTTTGCCATGAGCCTGATCATCTGCTTCAGCAAGTGCGGGCGCGTCAGGCTGGGCGGCGTCGATCAGCGGCCCGACTCCAGCACCTTCAACTGGATCGCCGTGATCATGTGCGCCCTGCTCGCCGGGGGCGGCGCATTCTGGGCGGCGGCGGAACCGATGATGCACTTCGCCAGCCCACCACCGTTGTTCGCAGGGGTGCAGCCTCACACCGAAGCCGCCGCACACGCTGCGCTCGCGCAATCGTTCGTGCACTGGGGCTTCCTGGCCTGGGCAGTGCTGGGCAGTCTGCTGGCCATCGTGCTGATGCATTTGCACTACGACAAAGGCTTGCCACTGGCACCGCGTACCCTGCTCTATCCGTTGTTCGGTGAGCGTGCGCTCAAGGGCCCGATCGGCACGCTGGCGGACGCCACCTCGATCATCGCCGTCGTCGCCGGCACCATCGGCCCGATCGGTTTCCTCGGCCTGCAAATCAGCAGTGCGTTGCACTCGGTCTGGGGCATTCCCAATGACCTGATGGTGCAGTCCATCACCATCGTTCTGGTCACCGTGATGTACACCACGTCCTGCCTGGTCGGGCTCAAGGGCATCCGTTTCGTCAGTGAAATCAACGTCTGGCTGATGATCGGCCTGGCGGTGTTCATGGTGCTGCTGGGGCCCACCGTTTTCATTCTCGGCGGCTTTCCCACCGCGTTCGCCTTGCATCTGGAGCAGTTCATGCCGATGACCCTGTTCCGCGCCGACCCGAAATGGCTCGACTGGTGGACGGTGTTCTACTGGGGCTGGTTCATTGGCTACGCGCCGATGGTCGCCCTGTATGTGGCGAAGATTTCCCGTGGCCGGACCATCCGCGAAGTGATCATGACCCTGTCGATCATCGCCCCGCTGGTGACCATGTTCTGGTTCACCGTGGTCGGCGGCGCTGGCATCGGCATGGAATTGCAGACGCCAGGCATCGTCACCGCCCACGGCGCGCAGCCCGAAGACCTGCTGCTGGGCGTGACCCAGAACCTGCCCCTGGGAGGACTGATCTCGGCGCTGTTCCTGTTCCTGAGCTTCATATCGGTGGCCACTAACGGCGATGCGATGGCGTTCACCGTGGCGATGGCGATGTCCCGCAATGACAAGCCGAAACCATGGCTGCGTGCCTTCTGGGCCATCGGCATGGGCCTGGCCGCTGTGGTGTTGATCACCATTGGTTCGGGCGGGGTCACGGCGCTGCAATCCTTTATCGTAATTACTGCCGTACCGGTTTCACTGCTGATCCTGCCGTCGCTCTGGGATGCTCTGCGCATCGCCCGGCAGATGGCTCGCGAGCAGGCAGTCTGATGATGAACAGTTCAGGAATCGCAATGATGTCGCACACCGACACAGACACCTCTTCGGCCTTGCGGCCCGCCGCTCGGGTCATGGACCTGGAGCGGCTGGGCAGCCACTTTCAAAGCCGCTTGAGTTTCGTGCGCAGCAGCATGCGGCGGATGATGAACGGGCAGTGGCGCATCCAGCGCACCTGTTTCGACCTGGATGCCGAGGGCTTCGGTACGGCGATCTACCGCATCGACACCGCCAGTGCCCACTATCACTGCGTGATTTTCTCCACGTACCTGCCACCGGAAAAACGCAGCGACCGGGTCATCGCAGATCAGTGGGATGTCACTTTTGTCCTGGTCGCCGGCGATGTCGATGAGCAGCAATTGGCTGACCTGCGGCGCAATGTGCCGTTGCAGGAAGCCGGGCGTTTTGATTCGCGAGTACTGGTGCTGTCGCGGGCCAACCGCAGCCTGCGCAACTTCGAGCGTTTCCTCGAAGCGCTGGCCGAAGGCTGTCAGCCAGACCCGAGACAACTGGCCGAGGTCGGCTACCTGTATCGCACCACCGCGGTGTACGGCAACGGCAAGTTCGGCATCGCCGACTTCAGTTGCCTGCAAGGCACTGCGGACTTCACGCAACCCTTCAGCGCCCAGATGTTTACCGTGTATCTACTGCGGCATTTCAGCATCGAGCAGATCGAACACATGGCCCGGGCGCGCAACCCGCAGCGGGCGGTGGGCCTGGACCCTGCCCTGCAGCGTTACCTTGGGGTCGGCAATTCCACGGGGCTGGGCATGGCGCCGTTCCTGATCAATCACCCGCAACTGGTCAACCAATGGCTGTGGGCCAGGGAGACCGCACTGGCGCAGGTTGTGGTGCAAGCGGCTGACTTGCCTCACGCCCAGCGCTTTCAGGCGTTGCTGCTACGGGCCCGCCGGCACTTGCAGCAAACCAGCACCGAGGACCAACGGCAAAGCGGCATCGACCAGCAGACGCTGGCCGATCTCGAACAACTGGCCGAGTGGTTCGCGGGCCAGTCGGTCAACGCGGGTTTGTGGTCGCGCCTGCAAGCCTGGACCGAAGTGAACGTCGGCCCCAGTTGCCAGGAACTGCTGGTCAGCCTGCTGCTGGAGTTGTACCCCGAACAGGTCGATCCGCTGGCCGAGAAAATGTCGGTCAACGAGGGGTTTCGCCTGAACGCCGAGATGCCATTGGATGAGCTGTGCGATCTCGTCGAGACCAAGTACCGCTGGGCGCTCGATTACGACTTGAGCGGCGCTGAGGCCAACCACTTTTTCTGGTATCGCTCGGCGGAAAAGGAAGAACCACGCCTGGGCGAAAGGGCCATGGAGCCAGGCGCCGAGAAGGAAATGCAGTTGGGGATCGCGCACAACATTCAACGTTGTCATTGCGCCCTGCTTGCCTACCGCGAGCAACACCCACGGCAATTGACCGCGCACTTTCTGCTGGCGCTGCCGCAGTTCAAAGGCACGGTCTGCCGCCTGCAAGGCATGGCCCGCTGCGCCTTCGGGGAGATCCGCGCCAACCTGATGGACCGCGGCATGCTGCCGATCCACTTGCTGCGCTGCAAACTGGCGTTCTTCGGCGCCGGCAAGTTCGACCCCAAGTCCAGCCGCTGGGTGCGCATCACCTTGTTTCAGGGGGCACCGCTGGTCAGCGAGATCGGCCAGCCGTTCCCCGACGACTGGAATTTTGCCGTCATGCCTGAACTGACCAACGTTGCCGGAGCACTCTGAAATGCGTGTATCGCTCAATGAAATCCAGGTGATCTGCCGCAAGGCCTTCGAAGGCATCGGCTTTGCACCCGGTGATTGCGACGACGCCGCCGAGATGATTACCAGGCTGCAACAGCAAGGCCTCGACGGTATCGGCGCATTGAAAAAAGCGTTGGACTTCCTTCACGATGAAGTCGATCGCCCCATCGAAACCTGCTACGAAGACGCCACGCAACTGACCCTCGATGCCCATGGTCAGAGCGTGTTGCGCTGCGCCGCCCAGGCAATCGAACTGGGGGTAGGCAAGGCCTTGCGCGGTGGCAGTGCGCTGATCCGCGTCCGCCATTGCCACAACCGCATCCTGCTGCTGGGCTACCTGGCGCGCTGTGCCGGAGAGGGTCTGAATTTTTGTGTGTACTGGCGCGATGCCCGGCAGGAACTGGTGGCCACCTTCAGCGCCGGGACCACCGGCCCGGTCTTGCGGGTGTATGACCTGCCGCAACCGGCGCAGGGCGACGAGCAAAGCATCAACGTGCTGATTTCCAGACACTTCGCGCTACTGCCGCGCCTGAGTGCCGAAGACGCGACCCCGACGCTTGAATTCAGTCAGCCAGCACCTGCGGGCGGGCTGCAGGTCAATGATGAAGTCTGGGCCCAGTTGAAAAAACTGGGTGAGCGGGTGCTGGTGGAAAGCACCGAAGAATCCCGTCGCCATGGCGCCGGTGAAGGCAGCGACGCCCGGTAAAACCCTCAAACCCGCATCAGGAATCATCAATGAAACAGGCGATCAAGACCGACCTCTTTGCCTCGCGCGCGCCATTGGAATGGGCTGTTGTCGGCAACGGCACGCTGTACACCGCGCAAATCCCCATCGACCGCCAGGGCCAGGTGGTGAGCGGCGGCATCGAAGCACAAACCCGGCAGACCCTGGACAACCTGCGCCATACCCTGCAAGCCGCCGGCAGCTCGCTGGACGCGGTCACCCAGGTGCTGATCTACGTCACTGACCGCAGCTACCTGGCAACCGTGAATGCGGTCTACGCCGAGTACTTCCAGGCGCCCTACCCTAACCGCGCCGCCATGGTCGTGGCGGGCCTGGCCCGGGAAGAAATGCTGGTGGAGCTGGTGGTGTACGCCTGTATGGATTGATGGACCTCGATTCCGCTTTTCTGTAGGAGCGAGCCTGCTCGCGAAGGACTCAATTACAACGCGTTGAATCAGGAAGCACGCGTTATCGTTGACGTCCATCGCGAGCAGGCTCGCTCCTACAGGGGGCAGCGTTGCCCACACGTTTCAATACCCTTCGTCGGACATTTGGCTCCGGCAGTAAACAGGTTCACGCCCGCCGTGAACCTTGTTCCAGGAAGCCAGTCATACCCCAGCGTTTTTCCTCTCCTTTCGTCGTCATCTCATCCGAGTTGTCCGTCCATGCGCCAAACCGCCGTTGCCTTGCGCTTTTCTTCGCTGTGCCTGTTTTCCCTGCTCCCCGTTTTTGCAAGCCCCGCCCACGCCGATGGGCAACGGCAACTGGTAGACGCCATCAACGACTATCGCGCCCATCCGCAACGCTGCGACCGGCGG
This sequence comes from Pseudomonas fluorescens, assembly GCF_040448305.1. NCBI lineage: Bacteria > Pseudomonadati > Pseudomonadota > Gammaproteobacteria > Pseudomonadales > Pseudomonadaceae > Pseudomonas > Pseudomonas fluorescens. The sequence continues at coordinate 4,208,307 of NZ_CP148752.1, forward strand.
CCGACGCAACGTTTATCACCCCTGACGCTCAAGTCGAACCTGGCCCTGCCCGTTGGCTATGGCGGTGGGTTGCGGGACCGGTTAAAGGCTTCCGGCTATCAGGCAACCATGGTGCGGTCCATCCGTGTGGTGGGTGCTCGGGATGCCGAAGAAGCCTTCGATATGTTCCAGGACGAGCACTGCGCCGCGCTGCTCGACAACCAATACGCCGACATCGGTGTCAGCCGCGCCGGGAGCGAGTGGCAAGTGGTGCTGGCACGGCCGGTGCTCGACGGGAAAACCGGCGATCCACGCAGCGCCGCACAGGCGTTGCTGGCGCAGGTCAACGCAGCCCGGGCCAAGCCGCGCCTGTGCGGTCGCCAGCGGTTCGCCGCCGCACGGCCGCTGTCCTGGAGTGCAGCCTTGGGCTCCGCAGCACAAAGCCACAGCAAGGATATGGCCTACGGCAACTATTTCGCCCACCAGGACCCCGACGGTGACATGCCCTCCGACCGCGCCAGGGCCGCCGGCTACCGTGGCCGGCAGATCGGTGAAAACATCGCCGCCGGGCAAGGTTCACCCAGCAAGGCCATGGCCGGTTGGCTCGCCAGCCCCGGGCACTGCGCCAACCTGATGAACCCGATGTTCACCCAGGTCGGCGCCGCTTACGCCGCCAACGCGCGCAGCGACAACGGTGTCTACTGGACGATGCTGTTTGGCGCGCCTTGAGCCGCTGACCGGACTCACTTTGCGGGCATTAAAAAGCCCGCACTGAGCGGGCTTTGTGGGTGAATGTAACAAGTAGGTGGCCGGTGCTGGTCTCCGGCTTACAAGGTTTATCAGGCCTCCCACAAAAGAGTCGTGAAACTGTAATGGAACTCTTCTGCTTCACACGGCATAAGGGCTGGATCCCAGCGCGGGGATCTTTCTAACCGTGTACCCTTCGGAACGCGCCCCACGTCTCCTTGCTATCCTTTTGCGCATCAGTCTGCGTCTTCACCTACAGTTTTGAGGATAGCAAAACAGGAGCGATTGCCAACCGGGCTTTTAGACCGATTTCGACCAGCAGAAAACATGGCAGGACGGAAAAATACTATTGATCCAGGGATGACTTTACATGGATGAGTTTCACCAAGGCGGTTGCCTCTGCGGCGCCGTCAAATATCGCTTGTCGACCGAGCTGAAAGCCGTCACCCATTGCCATTGCAGTCAATGCCGAAAGGGCCATGGGGCTGCGTTTGCAACCTATGCCAGCGCCCCTGCCCTGGCGCTGACCATCATGACCGGCGCAAACTCGCTGCAGGCCTTTGAATCGTCCAGGGGTGTCACACGGCAGTTCTGTTCCCGCTGCGGATCTTCGATGTTCTGGACTGACTCGACAGGACCGTTTTCCGAGTGGATTTCGATTGCCCTCGGCACGCTGGATACGCCGCTACGAACACGCAAGCAAAAACATGTTTGCGTCAGCTCGAAAGCGGATTGGTACGACATCAACGATCAGCATCCACAAACGGACTGAGTGGTGTGAGTGAGCCCCACAGGGTGGGCTGAATTTTTGTGGTCACTGAAGATCCATTGTGGGAGCGAGCCTGCTCGCGATAGCGTCAAATCAGTCAACATTGATGTTGCCTGACACTCTGCAATCGCGAGCAGGCTCGCTCCCACAATGGTTGTACCCGGTGACCTTGCTGGAGAGCCTCACGAAGGCCTACGCACTACCCTCACCTTGCCGCTATCGCCGCCACCGCAGAACAACCGCTCGCCACCATCGGACTCCAGCCCCGACACGCCCACGCCTTCGGGCATTGTCAGGCTCTGCAGCACTTCGCCCGATTGCGGATCGATCCGGCGCAGCTCGCTTTCATCGCCTTCCCACGTGCCGTGCCACAGCGCACCGTCCACCCAGGTCACGCCGGTGACGAAACGGTTGGATTCGATGGTGCGCAGGATCTTGCCGGTCTCGGGGTCGATCTGGTGGATCTTGCGTTCGCGGTACTGGCCCACCCACAGCGTCCCTTCAGCCCAGGTCAGACCCGAATCGGTGCCTGCGCCGGGGGCAGGAATCGTCGAGAGGATGCGGCCGGTGCGGAGGTCGATCTTGTGGATACGGTCTTCGGCGATCTGGAACAAGTGCTCCCCGTCAAACGCGGTGCCGGCATGGGCAGCGACATCGATCGAACCCAGCACCTTGCCGCTTTCCGGGTCCAGGGCGTTGATTTTGCTGTTGCTGGCGAACCAGACCTTTTCGCCGTCCCAGGTGACGCCGCACACATGATCGACATCGGCAAACGGGCCATATTCACGAATGATTTCAGCAGTTGCGTGTTTCATCCTGGCATTCCTCATTGGGGGTTGGTGGCGTTCATCCTAGCCACCGGGCAGCGGCGCGGGGAGTAACAAGGTCGTCGCGAATCCCGGCACCGGCGGCGTCATCCAGCGCCGTGCGCGACCACGGCCAAACCACTGCACCTTGCCCTGCTCCGCCAGTGTATCGAGCGCCCGTTGCACCGTGCGCTGGCTGGTGCCCAGCGCCAGTGCCAGGGCGGAACTCGACCACGACTCGCCATCGGCGAGGCAGGCCAAAACCCCGGCAAATTTTTCCTCGACCGGTCGCGCCAGTGTCACCACCTCCGTACACACCGGCGATTGCAGGACATAACCGCGGGCTGTCGCGATGACGTCGGCCAACGGCTTGAGTGCCTTACGCAGCCTGCCGATTTCCACACGAAGCCGGGCGCGATGGGATTCATCCGAGAGCTTCAGACGAAACGCCCGGACGATCAGCGTTTCCCGCGCAACGTCGGCGGGCCACGCCTCGGCCAACGCACGGGCGAGCACGAACAGGATCGGCCGCGTCGCGAGCGGCACCGACATGCCACAGCCGTGCACAACGTACCGGCAGGCATCCACCACCAGTGACGTTGAACAGAACAACGCTTCAACGTCATCGAGCAACAGAGGCCGTATTTCACCCTGGGCAATCAGGCGTGCGGCGGGGGCATCCAGCAGATACGCAGCGTGTTGGACCTCAGCGATCAGCGCGGCAATTCCGGCTTGACTGGCAGCCTGCCCGGCCCTGTTCAACGCCTCCCGCGCTGCATGCGATTGCAGGCGGCGAATGGAGATCCCCGCCAGCACCAGTTCATGGGTTGCCCGCAAGGCTGGCGGCAACGGGTCGGGGTCGAGTTCGGCCAATAACTGCTGCGCCTCATCGAGCTGACCAATCAGCAGCAAACGACGGATTTGCAGATAACGCGCATGGGCGGCATTGACCCGGTCACCGTGGTGTTCAAGGGTGACCCGCGCCGTTTCGAGCGCCTTGACCGGCCACCCGAGCTCCCGCGACGCCAGGGCGATTTCGGCCTCGGCCACCACACAGCGCGCCCGGGCCAGCACTTCCCTGGGCGCAAAAGCCCGTTGCGCGCGCTTGACCAGCGCCCTGGCCCGCACCAGTTCGCCCAGTTGCGCCATGGCGATACCGCGCAGGGCCAGCGCTGGCGCATCGTCGCGCAAGGCCACGCGGTCCAGTGCGCCCAGCGGATTGCCCGCCGCCAGCGCCTGTGCGGCTGCCGTGATCATCGAGTCCATGGAAATCCCGCCACGCTTGTCACTCCCATCATTTGACACTCGGGTTTAGTCTAAATCACCACCTTTCACCAGGAGCGCAGAACGATGAACACTCACAAAACCGCGTCCCGGGAGCAATGGCTGGCGGCACGCCTGCAACTGCTCGAAGCGGAAAAGGCCCTGACCCGACGCAGTGATGAAGTGGCCAGGCAACGCCAGGCATTGCCTTGGGTTCGCCTCGACAAGACGTACCGCTTCGATACCGACAACGGCAGCGCCACCCTGGCCGAACTCTTTCAAGGGCGCTCGCAACTGCTGGTCTACCACTTCATGTTCGGCCCCGACTACACCGCCGGCTGCCCGTCCTGCTCTGCCATCGCCGATGGCTTCGACCCCGTCGTCGTCCACCTGGCGAACCACGACGTGACCCTGATGGCGATATCCCGCGCGCCATTGGCGAAACTGCAGGCCTACAAGCGCCGAATGGGCTGGACCTTCCCCTGGGCCTCGGCCGCCGACAGCGACTTCACTGCCGACTTCAATGTCTACTTCACCGAAGCCCAGCAGCGTGAAGGGCTGGTCGAATACAACTACCAGCGCGGCGGTCATGCCATGGACGCCAGTGAAATACCGGAACCGGTGAAACAGTTCGCCGCGACCTGTGGCACCGATGCGCCGACCTACACCCGCGACCGGCCGGGGTTGAGTACGTTTGTGCTGGAAGACGGCGAGATCTATCACACCTATTCCACCTACGCGCGGGGCCTGGACGGGTTGTGGAACATGTACCAATGGCTTGACCGCGCGCCCAAGGGGCGTAATGAAACGGGGCCCTGGTGGCGCCGGCATGATGAGTACCAGTGAGCGCGGAGGCGGTGTGGCTAGGTTCCGGATCGCGGGTAAGCCACGCCAACGACGTCACTGGCTGCCGCCACCCGCCAAACACCGCTTGAACACTGGAGGAATGAAGGAGGGTCGACACTCCATGGGTACGGAGCTGGCACGCCAGGCAATCAGAGTGATCTGCGGTGTGTAATCACGCCGGCGGAATCGTCGCCAGCATACCGATCAGGATGGTCAACAGCAGAAAACCGCCGAGAAAAATCGTCATCTTGGCCATGGGGCCTCCCACACTATGAATTGGCGGTACAGGGGGCGGCGTGTGCTGCCCGAGCGTCGTACCGAAGACTTATTGTGGGCTGGCGGCTGTATCCGTTACAGAGGCAGATTGCGCTGAAAAATACGGATCAGATCCGCTTTCAGGCTGTGCTTTCGGGGTTTTCCAGGAAAGAGTTTGCGGGCGATATCCATGAAAGGCGTGACGATCAACCCCCGTAGCGTCAGGTAACGCTCGTGATCGTTCTCACCAGTGCCAAACTGGATGGACTCGGGTGTGGACCGGGTGACGTAGAGCGTGCCGAACATCCAGTCCCACAGTGACAGGTTGATGCCGAAGTTCTTGTTGAAGTGTCGCGGCGCATCGCTGTGATGAATCTGGTGTTGCGCCGGGCTGCTCAGCACCCGCTCCAGCACCGGCCCGAAGGAAAACCAGACATGGCTGTGACGCAGGTTGGCCGCCAGGGCATTGAAGATGAACACCATGTAGGTCACGCCAAACAAGGTGTAGCGGCTGATCTCACCGCCACAGACGTACCAGAAGACACCGGCAAACGCGCCGACGCAGATGATGTCCGTGAGCTTCTCGACCACTTCTTCCAGAAAGTGCACACGGCTGGCCGTCGCCGGCACCAGCACGGGCGCCGAATGATGGACTTTGTGAAAGGCCCACAGATACCGCGAATGAAAAGCGCGATGGCCCCAGTAATGGCTGAAGTCCTTGACCAGAAATACGCCCAGCCCATAGAACAGGGTCAGCGCCAGGTGCTCCTCCACTTGCGTACGCGCGCCCCACAGTTGGGTGAAGAACGCGATGTAGTCCGCTGAACGCAAGACGTACGGATCGACCAGCCCGACGATGGGCAGCACCAGGGCAACCTTGAGGATGGCGAGTACGAAGTAGTAGCGGTAGTCGAGCAGCGCCGAGCGATGCAGGTACACCCGGCGGCCGCCGATGAACTGCCCGAATGAGCGCGCGTCGGTCAGGCCCCGGGATTTTCGGTAGCGGAACAGGCAGTAGGCGACGCCGTAAGACATGCAGAGAAAGGCTAGACCGAGTCTGCCGTTGAAGTCGAAAATGCCCAGGAACTGCCGGGTGACCGGCTCGATCACCCATTGGGATAAATAAAGATGGATTGCGGCGAGAACATCCATACCGGGCTGCCCGACGTAAATGGAAGGGCAATAGTAAATGAGAATGAGTCTTTAGTGTGTTGAATTATGACCGGTTGTCAGCCACCCAGCGCAATGATTGCAAGGATCAGCACGCCCCCCGTGGCGGCCATGATCACCCCACCCTGCCATTGCGTGGCGCCAGCGTATCTGGCGAGCATCCAGCCTGCGATGAACAGCACCACGAGGCCGATCAGGTTGGACAGGCGGATGGCGAGTGCCGTCTGATCGAGCAGTATGAACGGCACCACCAGCGGAAATGTCGAGCCCACGACCAACAGGAAAACACCGAGAGCGCCCCTGAAGTCGTTCCAGCCCAGGCCTGCCCTGATCGGCAAGGGGGGCTGCTCGAGCAGCCGACGGCGCAACAACTCCAGGCCCTCGCTGCCGGCCAATGCCGCAAACTGCAATGGCAACACCTGCGCAACGAGCGCCTGACCGGCCGCGGCGTCCGCGCCATTGCGCAGGGCCATGTACAGCTTGATCCTGCGCGTGCGCTCGACCAGCGCGCGCAACAGGTACATGACCGCATCCGCCAGTCCCCAGGCGAGATTGCAGCCGAGTGCGGCAATCATCATCGTGCGTTCGGCTGCCTGGTCTGCCGTGGCCACGCTGATGGTGCCGGTGAACGTCATGGCCATCAGCAGGCCGAAGATCACCTCGGTAATGCGCTCGACAGGGTCAAGTACAGGCGCCCTCTCGAATCGACCATTGGTTGGCATGAATTCACCTCGTCGGAGTGTGCTTGCACGATATCGGTCAACGCTTCGGCCAGGCACCGGTTGTTCCGGCTGGATATCCGCATCCCCGTCAAGTGTAGATTGAACGGCTACACTCATGCGCACACGTTATCCGCTTCAAGAGGAGTGGTTCATGCTTGATTACTTCGCCCTGGGCCTGCTGGTCTTTGTCGGGCTTGTCCTGTTTTACGGGATCATTCTGCTCCACGACATCCCCTATGAAATTGCCGTACACCGCAACCACCCTCACCAGGATGCAATCCACGCCACCGGCTGGGTCAGCCTGTTCACCTTACACGCGCTATGGCCGTTCCTGTGGATCTGGGCGATGGCCTATCGAGAGGACCGGGGCTGGGGTTTCAGTGACGGACATTCAGCAAAAAGTCATGTGGTTCACCTCGAACAACAGGTCGCCGAACTGCAAGGCCGGATCGAGCGCCTCGAGGCGGCGACGGGCACGACGCAGAACCGGGTACCAACGGACAATCTCGGCGAGGGCATTTGAGCCATGGATCTCTTACTCATTCTGACGTATGCCGCTCTCTGCGTAGCCATCTTCAAGATCTTCCGCATCCCCCTGAACAAATGGACGGTGCCCACGGCGGTGCTGGGCGGAGTCGTGATTATCGGCGCGCTGATTTTCACGATGAACTACAACCACCCCTATTCCGAGGTGGCGCGTTCCTATTTCGTATCGGTTCCGGTGATACCCGTGGTCAGTGGCCAGGTGATCGATGTACCGGTGAAGACCAACCAGCCCCTGGAAAAAGGCGATGTGCTGTTTCGCATCGATCCCGCGCCGTTCGAGTACCGACTGAAATCCCTCAAGGCACAGCTGATTGCCGCCCAGGCCGATCGCGCGCGGATCACCGAGCTGATCAAGCGTAATTTCAGTACCCAACGGGAACTGGACATTGTGGTCGCGCGCAGTGATGACCTGAAGGCACAACTGGACAACGTGCAGTACGAACTCGACAACACCACCGTCCGCGCGCCGAGCAAAGGCTTCGTCACCCACGTTTCGTTGCGTCCGGGCATGATGGCGACCAAGTTGCCACTGCGCCCTTCGATGGTCTTCATTCCCGCCGAAGGGCATTACTTCGCGGCGTGGATGCGGCAGAACAGCCTGTTGCGCCTGACCGAGGGCGACGAGGCCGAAGTCGCTTTTGACGGCATTCCCGGAAAGGTTTTCGAAGGCAAGGTCAAAACCGTGGTTTCGGTCATCGCCGAAGGCCAGGTTCAACCGTCGGGCACGCTGATCGGCTTCACTGGATCACCACCGGCCGGCCGGGTTCCGGTGATCATTGAAATCACCGATCCCGACTATGCCCAGTACGCCGGCCAGATGCCCGGCGGTGCGTACGGGCAGGCGGCGTTGTACAGCCAGCATTTCCATCACATCGCGATGATGCGCAAAATCCTTCTGCGCATGGCCGCCTGGATGAACTACATCTTTCCGTTCCACTAACCCGGCATCGACGGCAACTGGCTCAATCCTTGAATTGGGTCAGTTGCCGGCCGGTTGTGCCAGACGCCTGGCATCCGTCGCTTTACATGTCGTAGCGCAGAATCAACCCCACCGTGCGAGGTGCGCCGGCATCGACGATGTCGCCACTGCGGTTGTTGGTGATGTATTCCTTGTCGAAGGCGTTCTTCACGAAACCGGACACGGCAACGTTTTTGGTGACCTTGTATTCGGTGTTGAAGTTGGCCAGCCAATAGTTGTCGCTCTGACGCTCGCCGGTGACCTGCCCTGCGTCGTCGAACTCGTATTCCGACGGAGTGGTGCTCTGGTAGGTGACATCGGTGTTGAACGTCAGGCGGTCGTCCCAACGATAGGTGCCGCCGACCGACATCTTGTACTTGGGCGCATACAGGAACGATTCGCCGCTCATGTCGCGGCCATCACCTGTGACGAAGTCCTTGTACTTGCCATCGGTGATGGCACCACCGGCGGTCAGGGTCAGTTGCTCGGTAAGGTCTTTTTCGACGAAGACTTCCAGGCCCTTGATGTCGCTGCTGCCGGCGTTGAAGATGTGAGCGAACTGTGTGTCCGGGTCCAGCACGCTGACCTGCTGGTCCTTCCAGTCGGTGTAGTACAGGTTGGCGCGGGTCCGCAGGGTCTGGTCGAAGAACGAACCCCGGTAGGACAACTCGTAGTTGGTGGTGTACTCCGGATCGTACGGTTCGTGACCGCCACCGGCACGGACGTTGACGCCACCGCCGCGATAGCCTTTCTGCACCATGAATCCCAGGTACTGATTGGCGGCCAGTTCATGGTCGATACCCAGTTTCGGCAACAGCGCATCAAACGACTTGCTGACATTGCCAGGGCTGGAGAAGTCGTCCTGGTCGATATCGGTGTCGTTGGTCTCGTGGTCGTAGCGCAGACCGGTGATCAAGGTCCAGCGCGGGGCGAACGTCCAGTTGATTTCACCGAACACTGCCTGGTTTTCAATCGTCGTGTCGCCCTTGGCGGTGCCGAACAGTTCGTCGTCGAACAGCAATTTGTCGTGGAAGTTGTTGGTACTGCGGCCGTAATAGGCGCCGACGAAGCTCTTCACGGTGTCCGAGGCGTAATTCAGACGCAGTTCCTGACTGAACAGGTCGCCGTCCTGCTTGCGCAGAACCACCTGGTTGTCCACGGCCGTCTGGTCGAAGTCCAGGCGGGCGTCGTAGTCCGAGCTGGTATTGGCCGTGAGGCTGGTCAGGGACCAGTGATCGTCCAGGCGGTAATCGACCTTGGCGCTGACGGTGTCCTGGCTGAGTTTGTCGTACGCATCGGTATTGGATGAAATCTTGTAGTAGCGGACCTTGTCGTTTTCACGCATGACCGAGTTGTCGCCCTTGCGGCTTTCACCGTGGGCGTAGGTCAGCAGCACATCGAGATCGTCGTTGGGCAGGATCAACAGCTTGCCGCGGGCATTGCTGGTACGGGTCGGGTTGGCGTCGTTACCCAGTGCGATATTGTCTATATAGCCGTCGCCTTCCTGATAATCCACGGCGATACGGCCGGCTATCTTGTCGTCGACGATCGAACCGCCGCCGGCCACTGCCGCTCCGCGCTCGTTGTAGTTCCCGGCGTTGGTCTGCGCGGAAAAACTCGGTTCGAAGGTTGGATTTTTGGTCTGGATGACAACGGCACCGGCCAGGGAGTTACGGCCTTGGGTGGTGGACTGCGGGCCAAGGAAGACTTCAACCTGCTCGACGTCCCACAGCGGCATCGGGCTGAGGGTCAGTGCGCGGTTCGGCTGCACGGCGCCGTCGACGAACACCGAGACCGCGCCGTTGAGCGTGGCCGGTCCCTGGTCATCGAAACCGGACACCGGTACACCACGAATGCCCCAGTTTTCGTTACCGGCCTGGTTGTACACGCCCGGCGTACGGGCGAATACGTCGACCAGGTCATGGTCGGCCTTCTCGCGCAATTGTTTGTCGGTGACGACCACCACGCTCGATTGAGTCTGTTCCAGGGTGCGGTTGATTTTTTCACCCGTCACCGTGATCGGGGCGATTTCCATTGTGTTCGACTGTTCGGCCGCCCATGCGCTGTTCATCAGGCAAGCCGCCGACCCCACAGCCAACGCAATTGTATTTTTTTTGAAATTCACGCCCCGCTCCCCTGCGACAGATATTTTGTTTTTTTCTTACATCCAGAAAGCTGTTTTCCTACAGCGGGCAGGAGTCTAATCGAAAGCAATGCAGAAACAAATACTATTGATAAACCATCTCATTAGCATTTATGCAGTCGAAATGTATTCAATCGAATACATTTGATTTTGATTGCTGCCGCCTCAGGCACGCTGGTTTTTTGGATTTCAGGTGTTTAACGGCAGGGGGCCGAGTGAGAAGGCCAGACAGTGGCTCGCACCATTGCGGTGCTTGAAGTATCGGCAAGGAGATATCGGGAAACGTCGAGCGAGGCAGCGAGGGTCGGCGCTAAATTATCCAATACAGCAGCAGGCGAGAGGCAATCCAGTGAGACGCCTGGACCACCCCCCATGCCAACAGGGCACACATCAACAGGTAGCCCGCAAGGAACTTGAACATCGCGTCCCTTTCCATGCAACCCTCCCGGCTTTACAGCCATACAGGGCGTTCAATGCCAACGCGTAACCGTTACAACGTCCCGTCTCGCCCGTATAGGCTTCGATTGCCAGAATGGTTTCCAGTTCCATAGGCGCACAAATCGGGAAAAAACCTTGGGCAGCGGCGAACACATGCGCGTGCCCTGCCCTGCCGCGAGAATCACCGCCAGGGTCGGCCAGCCGATGTTGTCGCTCATCACGACCCTCCTGTGTGCATCCCGGCTTCAGGCCGGATCGCGATAGAACACGTCGTCAGCGTACGGGTACCACCAGTCCTGAATCTTCGGCTGGTGGTCGATGATGACCATCTTAGAGCGGCGGAACGCTTCCAGCCCCTGACGCCCGAGTTCGCGCCCAAGGCCGGACATCTTCCAGCCGCCGAACGGCAGCGCATCGTTGTCGATCAGCGGATTGTTGACCCAGACCATCCCCGCCTCCAGACGCTCGGCGGCTTCCATGGCTTCGGCCAGATCCGTGGTGAACAGCGAGGCGCCAAGGCCGAACGGCGAGTCGTTGGCCAACCGCACCGCCTCATCGAAATCGCTGACCCGGCAGATCGCCGCCACCGGGCCGAAGCACTCTTCCTGCAGAATCGCCATGTCGCCGGTCACGCCGGTGAGGATGGTCGGCTCATAGAACCAGCCGACGCTGTGCTCGGGCGGAATCCGTCCGCCACACACCACTGTCGCGCCCTTGGCCACGGCGTCATCGACCAGGCGCATGACCTTGTTGCGTGCCGCCTCGCTGACCATCGGCCCGATCTCAGAACGTTCCAGGCCATGGCCTATGCGCAATGTGCGGCTACGCTCGGCGAACCTGGCGACAAACTCGTCATGGATTTCATCGACGACGTAGAAGCGTTCCGCCGAGGTGCAGATTTGCCCGCTCAGGTGGAACGCCGCGGTCACCGCACCCGCCGCTGCCACATCCAGCGGTGCATGCCTGGAGATGATCAGCGGATCGCTGCCACCGGCCTCGATCACGCAAGGTTTCATCCGTTCGGCGCAGGCCACGGCCACCGCCTTGCCTGCCGCCACGCTGCCGGTGAATGCCACCGCGTGGGTCTGCGCCGACTGCACCAGTAACTGCGCGGTGACCGCATCGCCCGGCACACAAGACACCAGCCCAGGCAGCAACGCAGTGAAGTGTTCCATGAACTTGAGGGTGCACAGGGTCGTGGCTTCCGCCGGCTTGATGATGCAGGCATTGCCCGCCGCCAAAGACGCGGCGACCGTCCAGCACATCAGCAGGATCGGAAAGTTGAACGGCATGATGTGCACGCTGACACCGTACGGCTCGTAACGCACATGCTGGAACGAACCGATCTGCGTGGTGCCGGCGACCTTGCCGGCATCGTCCCGGGCCATCTCCGCGTAGTAGCGAAAGATCGGCGCGCAGTTGGCCAGCTCGCCCATGGCTTCTGGAAACGGCTTGCCCATCTCCAGGGTCATCAGGCGCGCGACTTCACGGTTGCAGGCCAGGTTCTGTTCGATGGCATTGGCCAGTTGATGCAGGCGCGCGGCGCGGCTTTTCGCGTCGATCAAGCGCCATTGGCGTTGCGCGGCGGTGGCGGCATCGGTGGCGGCTTGCACATCGGCTGCGCCACACACGCCGACTTGCCCGACCGGTTGCAGGGTCGCCGGGTCGAGCACTTCGCGCACACGGCCATCGGTCAGCGGCAGGAATTCAGAATTGATGAAACGCAATGCGGTGTCAGTGTTGAACGTGGCCATGGGATGATCCTTGAACCAATCGATAAGGGGTTTCGCGCAACGTCGCCAGGGTCTCGGCGGGCAGTTGATCACGCCAGCCCGGCACCTGCCGGTCGAGCCATTGGCGCAGGGGCGCAAAGGCCTCGGCGTCCAGGGCGCGGACAAACAAACCCAGGGTACGCGGCAGATGCGCCAGGTAACCGTGCTTGCCGTCACGGCCGGCCAGGCGCACGAAAATCCCAAGCACCTTGGCGTGACGCTGGGCGGCCAGGCGCCGGTAGTCTTCGAGAAAACCCGGCGCATCCAGCTCCGGGCGCTGAGACAGGTAATGGCTGATCAGTGCCTTGCGCAGCGCTTCGGGCACATCGCGCCGGGCGTCTTCGAGCAGCGACATCAGGTCATAGGCCGCCGCCCCGACCAGGGCGTCCTGGAAATCCAGTAAGCCGCAGGCCGCCACGCCTTCACGGCCTTGCAGCAGCATCAGGTTGTCGACGTGAAAGTCGCGCAGCACCAGGGCTTCGCGGCGTTTTGCGACATCACGACAGGCGGCGGCGAACAGCGCCAGATACTCATCGCGCAGGTCTTGCGCCGCGTCCTTGCCGATCAGCAGCGGCACGTACCAGTCGATAAACAGCGCGTACTCGTCCGCCAGTCGCTGCCCGTCGTAAGGCGCCAGTTCCGTGGCTGGCGCTGCGCGATGCAACGCCACCAGCGTATCGACCGCCAGGTGATACAACGCCGACTCCGAATGCCCGGCCAGCAGCAGCCGGGTATAGGTGTCGTGACCGAAATCCTCGATCAACGCCAGCCCCGCTACCTCGTCCACCGCCAGCAAGGCCGGCGCGGACAGGCCCAGCCCCTGCAACTGCCGGGCGATCCGCACGAACGGGCCGATCGGCTCGCTGTGTGGCGGCGAATCCATCAACAACAGGCCGGCGCCGTCCAGGCGGAAATACCGCCGGGTCGAAGCATCCGCCGGCAAGGCAACCAACAAGGTCTCGGCGAAACCGGCACGGGCCAGAAAGGCGGCGCGCTGGTCTTCACGGGTTGGCAATGAAGCCCGTGCATCTGTCATGGCGATCACCGGATCATGTAGACCTTTTTGATGGTCTCGTGGACGGTGCACACACCCTTCCAGTCCTTGCCGAAGAAGGCGGCGGTGTCCGGCTTGATCTCGATCACTTCGCCGGACTCGTGGACGTAAGTGCAGCGACCTTCGAGGAAGTGGCAGAACTCGTCGCTGGTGACATGGCAGAACCACTTGCCCGGGGTGCAGATCCAGATACCGCATTCGGACTGGCCTTCGGGGCCTTTGTGCAGCACCACGCCGGATACACGGGACTCACCTTCAAGCATGGTCGGGATCACGCCCCAATCCTTGACGTCGGTGATGCTCAGCGGGTCGTACAGAAACGGGGTCGTCATTCATCTTCTCCAGTAAAAAAATCAGTCTTGGCGGTTATCCCCTGTGGGAGCCAGCCTGCTGGCGATTGCGCCGGGACAGTCGACACAGATGTCGCCCGACGCACCGCTATCGCCAGCAGGCTGGCTCCCACAGTGATTACCGGCTCAAGCCAGCATGTAAACGTTGCGCAGGGTCTCCCGGACATGGCATTCGCCCGTCCAGCCGGCCGGGAACAGCACCAGGGTGTTGGGGCGCACTTCGATCACTTCGCCGTTGTCATTGCGGTAAGTCGCTACACCCGCGATGAAATGGCACAGCTCGTCCCGGGGAATCGACAGCCGCCAGCGCCCGGGGGTGCACACCCACAGTCCGCTTTCCGGGCTGTTGTTCGGGCCCTTGAACAGCAAGCGGCCGCTGGAATGCGAGACACCTTCGACGGCATCGCTCTGCACGCCCCAGTCCACCAGGTCGGTGCGGCTGCTGACGGCTTCGAGGTACGGCGTGATACCCGCCGTGGTGGATGAATCAGGCATCGTTAAGCACCTTGTCAAGAATCGCGGCCGCGTCTTGCGGCCCCTTGCGTGATTGCATCTGCGCGCTGGTGCGCTGCAGGCGTTGGCGCATCGCCTCATCGTTGAGGCACGCGTGGAGTTTTTCCGCGAGCTGTTCTTCGCTCCATTCGTAGCGATCGAGCTTGAAGCCGTGGCCGCTTTCTTCGGCGCGCATGGCGTTGTCGTGGCCGTCCCAGACGTAGGACATGACGATCGCCGGTTTGCCGAAGAACAGGCACTCGGTGAAGCTGTTGTTGCCGCCGTGGTGGATCACCGCGTCGACCTGGGCGATCACCGACGGCTGCGGGAACCAGTTGGAAATCTGCACGTTGTCCGGCAGGTCCGGGTATTCGTCGAGGTGTTCGCCGACGTTGAACAGCGCCCGGTAAGGCAGCTTGCCCACTGCATCGATCAGGCGCTTGAGCAGCTCGACATCGCCGGAACCGAGGCTGCCGAAACTGGCGTACAGCAGCGGCTTGTCGTCGTTCGCACGGAACGGCGGAATCTCGTAGGGTGTGTCGTGACGCACGCAACCTTGCAGGTAATGGAAGCGCTCGGCCGGCAATGGATGGCGGCGGTCGAACTTGACCGCATCCGGGTACAACAACAGGTTCATGAACGGCGAGGCCTCAAAGAAGGTCCCCAGCGGATACGGCTGCTCGCCATGGGCCTGGAGGAACTGGTTGAAGTCGTCGTGGATCGGCCCGACCACTTCCTCGAAACGCTGGCGGAATTGCGCGTGGCCGGCCCTGTCATCGATGCTCATGCCCGACAGGTGCGGCGGGATATCCGGGTCTTCGATCTCGTTTTCCGAGCAGGAAATGATCCGCACCCACGGCTTGCCGTATTGCTTGATCGCCGGGAACAGGATCACGTTGTCGACGCAGATCAGGTCGGGCCTGACCTTGTCCAGCACCGCCGGCAGGTCCTTTTGCGCCCACTTGGCGGTTTCGACGATGGCGGCCCAGCATTCCTTGACGTAGTTGTCGATCTGTTCCAGCGGCGACTTGCGGAAATTCGGAATGTGGCCGTTGATGAAATCCACCCAGTAGCGGGCCATCTCTTCGGCCGGCATCGGCGCCGACATGTTGACCATGTGCTCTTCAAAACCATAACCGGCGTAGACACCGCTCATGCCCGGGTCGGTGAGGAACACCGCTTTATGCCCCAGGGCTTCACAGGCCTGCGCGATACCCACTGAGTTCAGCGCCGGGCCGTAGGCGGCTTCGGGGAAGAATGCGATCACTTTCTGTTTCATCGAGTGCTGCTCCTGCCTGGTCTTTTTTTTGTTCAGCGCGTCAATACGCGGGCATGCCGGGCCTGCCAGCCCAGCCGGATGGTCGTGTCGATTGCAAAATGGGCGAATTCGAACTGTGAGGACGGCACGCGCACGATCAGCGGTTTATCGCTGAGGGGGGTCTGCACGTGCAGGTTGGTGTCGAGGCCGTGGTAGGCGACTTCGACGATCTTGCCGCTGACCTGGTTGGCGCAATCGCCGCCCTGCTCCGTCAGCACTTGCAGGCGTTCGGGGCGCACCACCACGGCGACGGCTTGGCCGCTCACCAGCGGCGCGTCGGTTTCGACGCTCAGTTCCTGGCCATTGACCCGCACCGAGTGCCGGCCCGAGCGCACGCCTTCGAACAGGTTGCTGACGCCGATGAAGTTGGCGACAAAACGGCTGCTGGGGTTTTCGTAGAGCTCGGTCGGGCTGCCGCACTGGCACACCTTGCCGCCGTCGAGCACCGCCATGCGGTCGGACATCACCAGGGCTTCTTCCTGGTCGTGGGTGACGATGATGAAAGTGATGCCGCTCTCGTGTTGCAGGCGCTTGAGTTCCAGCTGCATCTTTTCCCGCAGCTTCTTGTCGAGGGCGCCCAAGGGCTCGTCGAGCAGCAACACTCGCGGGCGTTTGACCAATGCCCGTGCCAGCGCCACTCGCTGGCGCTGGCCGCCGGAAAGCTGATCGGGTTTGCGTTCGGCCAGCTCACCCAGTTGCGCGGTGCTCAGCACTTCATCGACCCGGCGCCGGATTTCGCTTTCCGGCAGGCGCTCCATTTCCAGGCCGTAGGCGATGTTCTTGCGCACGGTCATGTTGGGAAACAGCGCGTAGGACTGGAACATCAGGTTCAGCGGACGCTTGTTGGCCGGCAGCGGCGAGATGTCATTGCCGTCCAGGTAGATGCAGCCACCGCTGGGGGTCTCGAAACCGGCGAGCATGCGCAGCAGCGTGGTCTTGCCGCAGCCGGACGGCCCGAGCAGCGCGAAGAACTCGTTCTCGCGGATGCTCAGCGACACCTCGTTGACCGCCAGGCCGTTGCCATAAGACTTGCTGACCTTATCCAGGATCAGTACCGCAGATGAATTATTCATGGGTGCGAGGAGCCTTGTTGAGACGCTGCGAAGCCAGCAGCGCGGTGATGCTGACCAGCATCACCAGCGTCGCCAGAGCGTTGATTTCCGGGGTGACGCCGAAGCGGATCATGGCGTAGATCTGCATGGGCAACGTGGTCGAGGCCTGGCCGGAACCGGAGTTGAAAAAGGCGATGATGAATTCGTCCACCGACAGGGTGAACGAGAGCAATCCACCGGCCAGCACACCGGGAAAAATCACCGGCAGCAGCACCCGGCGCAAGGTGGTGAACCAACTCGCCCCCAAGTCGATCGAGGCTTCGAGGATCGAATAGTCGAAGTGCTTGAGCCGCGTGCGCACCACCGCACAGACGAAGGCGATATTGAACACGGCGTGGCTGATGATGATCGAGTGCAGCCCCAGGCCGACCTTGAGCAGGTTGAAAAAGCTCAACAGCGCAATCGCCAGCACGATGTCGGGAATGATCATCGGCGCCATCAGCAAGGTGTCGACCACCTGGCCTTTATCGTTGCCCTTGCGGCGCAACTCGATGCCCAGCGCCAGGAACGTGCCGAGCACGCAGGCAATCAAGGTCGCCGACAACGCAACGACCAGGGTGTTGAGCGCCGCCGACAGAATCGCCGTGTTGTGCGCCAGTGCCGCGTACCACTTCAGCGATACGCCACCCCATGCGGTGGGCAAGCCGGACTTGTTGAACGACAGCAGGATCAACACCAGGATCGGTATATAAAGGAAGGCGTACACCAGCCCCAGGTGTGACCCCAGCAAAGTGCCGCTGACAGAACGAGACTGACTCATGAGCGCGCCCCTTCTGCACGACGGGCCACCAGTGCCTGGATGAACAACAGGATCAACATGATCGCGATCAGGAAGAAGCTCAGTGCCGCGCCGAACGGCCAGTCCCGCGCCGTAAGGAATTGCGAATAGATCAGGTTGCCGACCATCTGCACCTGCTTGCCACCCAGCAGGTCGGCCGTGATGAAGTTGCCGATGCTCAGCACGAAGACAAACACTGCGCCCGCCGCGATACCCGGCACGCTCAGCGGCAGGATGATCCGGCGGAAGGTCATCCAGCCCGAGGCGCCGAGGTCTTTCGAGGCGTCCCACAGTTCGTTATTGATCCGCGACAGCGACGAGAAAATCGCCAGGATCACAAAGGGGATGTAGTTGTAGACCAGCCCCAGCACCACGGACGACTCGGTGTACAGCAGACTGATGGGTTCGCCGCTGTAGCCGAGCATTTGCAGCAGGCGGTTGATCAGGCCTTCGCGGTTGAGCAGGACGATCCAGGCGTAGGTGCGGATCAGGTAATTGCTCCAGAACGGCAGCATCACCAGAAACAGGTACACCGCCTGACGCCGCCGTGGCGCACGGGCAATCGCATAAGCTGCCGGGTAGCCGATGAGCACAGCAAACAGCGTGGCCAATCCGGCAATCTTGGCTGACTTGAGCAGGATGCCCAGGTACAGCGGATCGAACGCACGCTGGTAGTTTTCCCAGGTGAACAACCAGTCGATGCCGCCATACGCGCCGCGTTCAACGAAGCTGTAGACCAGCACCAGCAGGCACGGAATCACCAGGAACATCAGCAGCCAGCCAAAGCCGGGCGCAAGAAGCCAGGCCGACAGACGCCTGTCAGCATGCAAAGCACTCATTACCCATATCCTCCCGCCTCAGGACAGAGGCGGCTTGCGAGCGTGGCGAGGCATGCCGGGCATGCCTCGGATCGACGTGGCGTTAGTTCTGCGCCGCCATGATTTCGGTGACGGCGCGGGTGTAGGCCTTTTGCGTGGTGCCGCCCAAGTCGCGCAATTGCTCCATCTTCACCAGCTCGCTCGGCGTCATGGTCAAATTGGGGTATTGCTTGAGCAGGTCCGCGGACAGCCCGGCCATGGCCGCCTGGTTGGGGACTTTATAGAGGATGTTTTCAGCGACCCAAGCGTGGTTTTCCTTGGCCAGCATGAAGTTGATGAACTTGAAGGCTTCGTCCTGGTGCTTCGAACTCTTGAGCACCACCATGGTGTCCACCCACAGGTCGGAGCCTTCCTTGGGCACCACGAACTTGATCGCCGCGTTGGCCTGGGTGCCGTAGTTGCACCAGCCGTCCCAGGCGTGAGCCATCAGCGATTCGCCGGACGCGAGCTTGGAGTAGAAGGTGGTGTCGTCGAAGGAGAGAATGCGTTTCTTGGTGGCGATCAGTTGATCGCGAACCGCGGCGATTTGCGCGGGGTCGCTGTCGTTGACCGACCAACCCTTGGCGAGGAAACCGGCACCGAGCATCCAGCGGTCGGTGGCGAGCATCGTGACCTTGCCCTTGAGGGCATCGCTCGGGTTGAGCAGCTCGTTCCAGCTCTGTGGCGCCGGCGTCACCTTGTCGGAGCGATAACAGATACCGGTGGTGCCCCAGGTGTAAGGCACGGAGAACCGATTGCCCTGGTCATATTCCAGGTGCGTGGCTTCGGGGTAGAGGTTTTTCAGGTTGGGGACCTTGACCGGATCGATGTCCGCCAGCAGCCCCTGCTTGTGCAGGACTTCGGCGAAAGGCGAGGAGACGAACACCACGTCGTACCCTTCACCACCGGAGGCCATCAGCTTGCCCATGATTTCTTCGTTGGTGGCGTGCAGCGCCTTGTCGACGTCCACACCGCTGGCAGCCTTGAACTTCTCCAGCGCATCCGGGGCCATGTAGCCGTCCCAGATGGAAATCACCATGTCTTTCGCACTTGCAGCCTGTGAAGCGATCGCCAGGGAAACGGCCAATCCCACGCACAGAAGATCATTCAGCTTGCTCATAAATACTCACCCGACGATTGTTTATTGTTGTGTTCGAAGGCAGTACGGCAAAACGAGAAACGATTACTGGTGTTTTTTTTTAGAAATTAGGACCAGTATCAAAAGATGTCAACGCATTTTTTCCGGCCTGACGCTTCGCCGGCGCATGACTTAAGATGAGCAACCGAGCCCGACAGCGGATCACAACGAGAAAAGACGCTTGAGCACGACAGCCGAAAAAAAACCGCGCACCAATCACCTGGAACTGGCCCGCCGCATCCTCGAGCACACTCAGGAAAGTGGCCTGGTGGCCGGCGACCCGGTGGCCGAGCAGGCCCTGGCCCGGACCTTCCAGGTCTCGCGCACGCTGATTCGCGGCGCGTTGAAAGTGCTGCTGGAAGAAAACCTGCTGAGCCACGAAGCCGGCAAGGGCTACCGATTGCTGGCCTCACCGGCGGGCCAGGCCTTCAACGCTGCCTTGCCGCAAGCCGAGGAAGAAGAACTGGCCGCCTCGGTGCTGCGCGACCGCATGGCCGGGCGCCTGGGCGACAGCATCAGCATCAGCGAACTGATGCGCCGCTACGACATCGGCCGGCCAGCGGCACAAAAGGCCCTGCAGCAATTGAGCGAAAGCCAGGCCATCGAGCGCGGCCCCGGCCAGTCCTGGCTGTTTCGTCCGTCGCTGAACAGCCTCGCCGCCCTTGAAGAAAGCCTGAAATTTCGCCTGATTCTCGAACCCGAGGCCTTGCTCAGCCCGAGCTTCAACGCCGACCCGCAACGCCTTGCGTTGCTGCGCAGCGCCACGCAAAGCCTGCTCGCCCGCCCCGTGGAAGATTTCGATATCCAGCAGTTTCGCGAACTGGACATAAGCTTCCACGAACTGCTGGCCCAGAGCTGCGGCAACCGTTTCATCAGCGACGCCCTGCTCCAGCATCAAGGCCTGCGGCGCCTGCCGAACCTGCTGCCCTCGGTGAGCGTGCACCGCCTGCAGGAAGCGCTGCGCGAACACCTGCAAATCATCGCGCAGATCGAACGCGGGCAGATGGAGATCGCCGCCGACCTGCTGCGCCTGCACCTGCGCTTGAGCGCCGCGCAACGCCCGCAAACCGCCAACCGTGGCATCCCGCAAAGCCATCTGTTCGGGCGTCGCTAACCGGCTCGCAAAAACATGATGATTTTTTTTTGAAAATAAGACAGCATCAAAAACACCTTCAGGAGCGGCGGGTCTGACCCGCCATGGACAGTCCCTCGCCATGCAAAAACAAAAACTGATCGCCCTGTTTCCGGAAGCCAGTTTCGGCGCGGCCTTGAACTGCATTGGTATCGCTCAGTCGCTGCGTGAACTGGGTGCCAGGCCGGTGTTCATCTGCCATGAACATTTCCAGGGGTTGTTTGCCGAATACGGTTTCGACGAGTACCCGATTCCGCAAGTGAGTCCGCTGTCGGCGGCGGAACACCAGCACTACTGGGAGCGCTTCATCGAGCGCAGCATTCCCTACTTCGACCAGACCCCGCTGGCGCAGATCGACAGCTACGTGGCGCCGGCCTGGGAAGCCATCATCGACACCGCCATCGAAGCGGAAAAACCCTTGCAGCAGTTGCTTGGCCGCCTCAAGCCCGACGTGATCGTGCTCGACAACGTGGTGATGTTCCCGGCCATCGCCAACGCCGGTTGCCCCTGGGTGCGGGTGGTGTCCTGCGCCGAAACCGAACTGCCGGATGCGGCCGTTCCACCCTACCTGTCCGGATGCCTGGCCAGCGACACCCAGGCCTGCGAGCGCTACACCGAACAGTACCTCAGGGCCGTCGCACCGGCCCATGAACGCTTTTCGCAATTTCTCCTCGGCAACAATACGGCGCCGTGCCCTGCGGGGCAGTTCCTCACCGACTCGCCGTGGCTCAATTTGCTGTTGTCACCGACGCCAGTGCGCTATGAGCGCCAGCAACCGCTCGATCCGCAACGCTACGTGTACCTCGACGGCTGCGTGCGCCGCGAAGCGCCGTACATCGTCCCGGACTTTCCACGGCACAACGACGCGCCGCTGATCTACCTCAGTTTCGGCAGCCTCGGTGCCGCCGACACCGGGATGATGAAGCGCCTGATCAGCACAATCGAAACCTTGCCGTACCGCTTCCTGGTCAACGTCGGCGCCTACCGCGACATGTACACCACCGTGCCGGACAACGTGTACCTCGACAGCTGGTTTGCCCAGCCGGCGGTGCTCAAGGAATGCCAGTTGTTCATCCACCACGGTGGCAACAACAGCTTCTGCGAAGCGCTGTACTTCGGCCTGCCATCGCTGATCATTCCGTACTGCTGGGACGGCCACGACAACGCCGCCCGCGCCGAGGAAGTCGGCGTCGGCCGCTACCTGCCACGCTTCGCCGACCCCGTCGCCGCCCTGCCCGCCGCGCTTGAACAGCTGCTGGCCGACCAGCCGATGAAACAACGCCTCACCGCGTTCAGCGAGCGCATGCAGGCGACCCGCGGCACCGACATTGCCGCCCGCGCGATCCTGGCGCTTCCAGACCTCTAGCCATAACAACAAAAACCGTCGGGCAACCGAACGCAATCGTCGCTGCCCGACACACCGCCGGAGTTTCAGCATGAATGCCCCACCGCGTCTCGATGCCCTCGACCACGTCCTGCCCCATCCCTTCTGGCAGGACACCGTCACCCCGCCGCCCGCCGCACCTTCCATCACCGGCACGGTGCAGTGCGACCTGGCGGTGGTCGGCGGTGGCTTTACCGGATTGTGGACGGCGCTACTGGCACGCCAGCGCAACCCCGGGCTGAGCATCGCGATCATCGAGGCGCGACGCTGCGGCGGTGAAGCCAGCGGGCGAAATGGCGGTTTCTGCGCGCCGAGCATTTCCCATGGGGTCTCCAACGCCCTCAAGCGTTGGCCGGATGAAGCGGAGCAACTGATCCGACTCGGCCGGCAGAACCTCGATGCACTGGCCGCCGACCTGCAACGCTTTGGCATGCACGTCGAGTTCGAACGCCAGGGCAAACTCAACGTCGCCAGCCGGCCGTGGCAGGTCGACGGGCTGCGCTCGATGCAGCGTAACTATGCGCGATTCGGCATCGACTGCCAGTGGCTGGAAGGCGGCGACCTGGCACGCAAGCTTGATTCACCGGCGTATGTGGCCGGCCTGTTCGAGCCCAACTACGCCCTGCTCAACCCGGCGAAAATGGCCGCTGAATTGCGCCGCGTTTGCCTTGAGCAAGGCATTCAACTGTTCGAAAACAGCCCGGTCCTGCAACTGCAAGCCAACAACGACAATCTTCACTTGCGAACCGCTCACGGCGAAGTGACCGCTGGAAAAATCGCCCTCGCCACCAACATCGCCCCGCCGCTGCTCGGCCATCTGGCATCGAGCGTGATCCCGGTCTACGACTACAGTCTGGTCAGCGTACCCTTGAGCGATGCGCAGCTGCAAGCTATCGGCTGGATAGGGCGCTACGGCATCGCCGACGCCGGCAACCAGTTCCACTACCTGCGCAAGACCGCCGACGACCGCATTCTCTGGGCCGGCTTTGATGCCATCTACCATTTCGGCGGGCGCCGCGACGAAGCCCTGACCCAGCGCCCGCAGAGCTTCCAGCGTCTGGCCGAACAATTCCAACAGACCTTCCCGGCATTGGGCGACGTGCGTTTCAGCCATGCCTGGGGCGGCATCATCGACACCTCCGCGCGCACCACGATGTTCACCGGTTGCGAGCACCAGGGCCGCGTCGCCTATGCCTTGGGCTTCACCGGGCAAGGCGTATCCGCCAGCCGCTTTGCCGCGCTGAACATGCTCGACCTGCTGGCCGGCGAGCGCACCGAACGCACCGAACTGCTGATGACCTCCAAGGCGCCGTTCCGCTTTCCGCCCGAACCCTTGCGTTATGTCGGCGTGAAACTGGCCCAGCGTTCACTGGCGCGCGAAGACCGCGACGGTCACCGCGACCTGCTGCTCAAGACCTTCGATGCCTTTGGCATCGGTTTCGATTCCTGACCCGGAGACCACCATGTCCACAGCCCTGCCCCGGCACGTCATCGACTTCGCCAGCGAGCTTGCCCCCCGTGAAACTGAAATCAACGACCCGGCCGTGGTCGACGCGCCTTATCGCAGCAAGAGTTGGCGGCACTTTGTGCAGCCCGAGAAAAACGCCGTGGCCGGCATCTGGGAGGCGGGACCGCACCGGGAGCGTTGCCAGTGCGATTACGACGAGCTGTGTCACATCCTCGAAGGCAGCGTGCGCCTGACCGATGCCGAGGGCGTCGCGCGCACGTTCGGCCCCGGTGACTCCTTCGTGGTCGCCAGCGGATTCAACGGCACCTGGGAAAACCTCACCAAGGTGCGCAAGGTCTACTTCATCCTCGGCTAACGTACCTGATTACGCCCGTTTCGCTTGGCCTGGTACAGCGCATCGTCGGCGCGGGTCAACAGGCTTTCCGGCGTGTCGCCGGGGTGTGCGTGGGCCACGCCGAACGACGCGGTGATGGTGTCCAGCACCGTGTCGGTGCCCCGGGCCTTGACCCGCAGCGCCTGGACTTTCAGGCGCAGGCGCTCGGCAACAGCGCCTGCGGCGGCCAGGTCCGGGCAGTCCTTGAGCACCACGCAGAACTCCTCGCCGCCATAACGCGCCGCGAACGCTTCGCCGGGCAGCGAATCGCGCAACACCCGGGCGACATGCTGAAGCACGCGGTCACCCAAGGGATGGCCGTACTGGTCGTTGAATTGCTTGAAGTGGTCGATATCCAGCATCACCAGCGCCACGCCTGTCGCCGCGTTGTTCATGGCCTGTTCAAGCTGGCGGTTGAAGGTGGTGCGGTTGAGCAATTCGGTCAGGCCATCGAGGGTCGCCGCCAGTTGGGCGCGCTCCAGTTTGTCCCGCAGGCTTTTGATTTCATGCTGCGCCGACTGCAACTGGGCGAGGAAGTGTTCCTGCTGGCCCTGCATCAACCGAGTGCTCTGTTGCAGCTGGACCAGGATGCTCGGCAAGCGCTCGCTGGCGGGCTCTTCGAGCATCTGCAGGTATTGGCCGAGGCTGGCCTGGAAGTTCTGGTTGCCTTTCACGCTGCGCGAAACATCGCGCTCCATGTCGTCGACCAGGTTGATTGCGTCCTGCTGCCCGGAACGGGCATCCGCCAGCTCATCGCGGATGATGTACTCGCGAAACAGTCTGGTGGCCGACTCCGGCGGGAAATAGTCGAAGTCGTTGACCAACCGGTCCAGGTGCCGATTGAGCTCCGGCTCCTGGCCTTTGCTGTAGGTGTACCAGAGCGCGTAGTGCACCGGGTTGGGCGCAATGTTGTGACGAACCATCAGCGGCACTGCCTGCTTGAGCAACGCCGCGGCCTCGCGGGAGTCTTCCGGATACTGCGCTAGAACAGTCGCACGCGTGTCTGATTGGCTCATGGTTTCACTGTGGTTATTATTATTTGGCGATTGGCAAACTCGCTGAGCATAGCCATACGCCCGACAAACGACCATCCCGAATTACACAATCATTTCAACCCGGCACGCCCGAGGTATTGCACCCAGTTTTCTGTAGGAGCGAGCCTGCTCGCGATGGCGGTGTATCAACCAACGACGATGTTGGATCTGATGGCCTCATCGCGAGCAGGCTCGCTCCTACAGGGGCCTGCGGAGCCTGTGTTACCGCGCAGCCCAGGCATTGAAGCGTTGTTCAAGCTCTTCGCCATGGTCGACCCAGAACTCCGCGTCCACGGCCCGGGCGCCGGCCAGGTTGGCCTCGGCGGTCGGCAGTTGGTCCTGCACGTCCTTGGGCAGCAATGGCAGGGTCTGGCGATGCACCGGCCCGTAGGGGATGGTTTCCGAGAAAACCTTTTGCGTCTGCGGCTGGCTGGCAAATGCGATGAAGTTTTCCGCCAGCGCCTTGTTCGGCGTGCCTTTGACCACCGCCCAGTATTCCGGGTCGTACAGGCTCTGCGGCCAGACGATGCTCAGCTTCATGCCTTCCTTTTGCGCCGAGGCAATCCGCCCGTTGTAGGCGGCGCTCATCACCACGTCCCCGGCCACCAGCCATTGCGCCGGCTGTGCGCCCGCCTCCCACCACTGGATGTTCGGCTTGATCTGGTCGAGTTTGGCAAAGGCCCGCGTCACGCCTTGCGGGGTTTTCAAGACCTTGTACACGTCGTCCGCCTTGACGCCGTCCGCCAGCAAAGCGATTTCCAGGGTGTACTTGGCGCTCTTGCGCAGGCCGCGCTTGCCCGGGAAGTCGGCGACATTCCAGAAGTCGGCCCAGGACTGCGGCGCCTTGGCCTGCTTGCTCTGGTCGTAGGCCATGACCATCGACCAGACGTAAGTGGCCACCCCGCACTCGGTCAACGCACCGGGCACAAAGTTCGCCGAATCACCGAAGCGTCCCGCATCGAGCTTCTCGAACAAGCCCTCTTCGCAGCCACGCAACAGCTCGGGGCTTTCGACTTCCACCACGTCCCAACTGGTGTGGCCGGCGGAGACCATGGCCTTGATCTTCGACAGCTCGCCGTTGTATTCACCGGCGATGATGTTGCCCGCGCCGCTGGCGTTGAAGGGCTGGAAATAGGCCTTATCCTGGGCCTGTTTGGTAGCACCACCGAAGGAAATCACGGTGAGGTCCTGGGGGGCCGCCCACACACTGGCACTCAACAACGCCAGGGCAAACGGAACACTGCAACGCAAGGATCTGGACATGGATCGCTTCCTCGGGGCTTGTCGGCCCGTTGTTGTTATGGGTGTTCGGATTCACTCAAGTAAGCCGCCAGGCGATCCATCAAGCGGTCACAGGCCGCCATCTGATCAACGCTGACAAATTCATCGGGCTTGTGCCCCTGGTCCATGCTGCCAGGACCGCAGACCACCGAAGGAATGCCGGCCTGATCGAACAGCCCGCCTTCGGTGCCAAAAGCCACGGTGCTGAACTCGTCGCTGCCGCACAGTTGGGCAATCAGCCGGGCCGCCGCGCTGTCGGCGGGTGTCGCCAGGCCCGGATAGGCCGAGATTTTTTCAAAGCGGATACCGGTATCGGTGTCCACGGCCTGCATGGCCGGCAGCAACGTCTGTTCGGCGTAGTCCTGCAGCTCATCGACGACCACTTGCGGGGCGAAGTCCGGCAAGGCACGGATCTCGAAATCGAAACGGCAATCCGCTGGAACGATGTTCAGCGCCGTACCGCCCTGGATCACCCCGACCTGTACGGTCGAGAACGCCGGGTCGAAGCGCTTGTCATGCAATGGCGGCCGGGCCAGGGTGGCGCCGATGTCGCCCAGCCGACCGATCAGGCGCGCGGCCTGCTCGATGGCATTCACCCCATAAGGCGCGTAGGCGGAATGACAGGCGGCGCCGCGTACGTGGCAACGCATCGCCAGTTTGCCCTTGTGGCCGAGCACCGGCTTGAGTTCGGTGGGCTCGCCGATCAGGCACAGCGCCGGTGCCGGGATGCGTTGCGGCAGCACTTCCAGCAAGCCGCGCACGCCGAGGCATCCGACCTCTTCGTCATAGGAAAACGCCAAATGCACCGGGCGCTTCAAAGGGCTGGAGAGAAACATCGGCACGGCCGCCAGCACAGAAGCCAGATAGCCTTTCATGTCGGCGGTGCCGCGACCATAAAGCTTGCCGTTCGCCTCGCTCAGGCAAAACGGTTCGACCGTCCAGTCCTGGCCGTCCACCGGCACCACGTCGGTGTGCCCGGACAGCACGATGCCGCCAGCCACGCGCGGGCCGACCGTGGCCAACAGATTGGCCTTGGTCCGCTCGGCGTTGTAGATCAGTTCGCAATCCACGCCCAGTCCGTGCAGGTAGTCGCGCACGAACTCGATCAGTTCCAGGTTCGAATCGCGGCTGACCGTGGCGAACCCGATCAATCGCGCGAGCATGGCGCGGCTGCGCAACTCACTCATCGCCGGGCACTCCATAGGCGGGGGCCAGGGTCGGATTGAGGGCGCGGGTCAGATAATCCTGAAGTTGCGGCTCGTAGGCCGTCCACAGTTTGCCCAGCTCGCCGATCGGGTTTTCATCGGCCCAATCCACCCGCAGGTCGACCATCGGCCAGGTCAGGTCACCCACCACCGACAGCGCCGCCGAGTGCACCGCGCCGGCTTCGCCACCGGCATCCTGGCCGGCCTGCAAGGCGTTCATCAGCCGGGTGGCGAGGCAGCCTTCGCTGTATTCGAACGCCGCGACCATCGCCTCGATCACCCCACTATTGGCCAGCAGGTTGCCGGCCGCCACGCATTGGTCACCGGCCACAGCGTTGTTGATACCCAGCGCATGGTTGCCGCTGAACACCGCCGTGCGCCCGTGGGCATCGACCACCGCCACCTGGCGGTATTGGCTGTAGCCGTTGCGGGTCAATGAGTGGTCCAGCGCCTGGGGTGGCGCCGAGCCGTTGGCCAGTTCATCGAGGATCTGCGGGCCGAGGGCCGGCAGCGTGATGTTCTGGCTCGACACCGCGCCGACACCGGCACGCAGCCACGGGCAGCGCGCGCCGACGGCAATGCTCGAAGAACTGATGGCAATGCCCAGCTGGCCGGTCTCGGCGCAGCGACCCACGATGGAAAAAGTCATGGCGAATTCCTTATTCAGGGATGACAGCGATCACATCAATTTCCATCAGCCACTGCGGCTGGCCGAGGGCGCTGACCACCAGGCCGGTGGAAATCGGGAACACGCCCTTGAGCCACTTGCCGACTTCCTGGTAGACCGGCTCGCGATAGCGCGGGTCGATCAGGTAAGTGGTGGTCTTGACGATATGGCTCAGGTCGCTGCCCGCCTCTTCCAGCAATTGCTTGACGTTGCGCATGGCCTGCTCGGCCTGGGCGCGCGGATCACCGAGGCCCACCAGTTGGCCGTTGAAATCGGTGCCGACCTGACCACGCACATACACGGTGTTGCCGGCGCGCACGGCCTGGCACAAATCGTTGTCCAGCGTCTGGTTCGGGTAAGTGTCTTTGGTGTTGAACATGCGGATGCGGGTATGAGTAGGCATTAACGAACTCCCATGAGGCTGGCTTTCTGAAG
Organism: Pseudomonas fluorescens; assembly: GCF_040448305.1. Lineage (NCBI taxonomy): Bacteria > Pseudomonadati > Pseudomonadota > Gammaproteobacteria > Pseudomonadales > Pseudomonadaceae > Pseudomonas > Pseudomonas fluorescens. Next base: position 4,236,799 of record NZ_CP148752.1, read on the forward strand.
AGGTGCACGGGCGGCCTCGGCTTGACGCTGGGTCGCATCCCGATAGTTGAGATAGGTGTGCTGTTTAACGATGTGATCGGCGATGTGCTTGGCGTCGTGCCAAACGCCCCAGATAAACGCGGAGCCGCGGCGGGACTGCCAAGGCAACCCGACGAAATACACCCCCGGCTCGGCCGACACGCCGCGCTGGTGCTGTGGCTTGCCGTTTTCCTTGAAGGCATCGACCTTCAGCCAGCTGTAGTCGGTGGAGTAACCGGTGGCCCAGATGATCGTGGTGACGCCGGCCTTGAGCAGATCCAGTTCAAGGATTGGATTTGTCACGCAGTCCGGGTCCGCCAGCATGGCCCGGGCTTCGGGTTCCAGCGGCAGGTCCAGGCCGTTGCGTTCGATATAGGCGTCGGCCTTGTCGAGCAGCGCCAGGTAATTTTCATCGCCACGTTTAATGTTGTCGGCGAGGTTGTCTTCGAAACTCACCACAGCGCCGTTGAACGCCCGGGTCAGGCCGACCAGGGTCATGCCCTGGTGAGCCAGCCGGCGGAAGTCCACGGTGTGGCCGCCACGGGCGCCGCTCACGGCGATGGTCACGTGTTCCTTGCCCGGTTGCATGGCCTCGGCATCCCACTCGCCGAGCACCCCCAGCCACCAGCAGAAATCACGGTTACGATAGGCACGGGGCGGACGATCGTGGGCGCCCATCGACAGGTAGACCTGTTTGCCGGAACGTTGCAGTTCATCGGCGATCTGTACGCCCGAGGAACCTGCGCCCACCACCAGCACCGCGCCTTCGGCCAGTTGCTGCGGGTTGTAGTATTGGGCGGAGTGAATCTGGGTGATGCCGGCGATTTCGGGTGCAATCGGCGGAATGGCCGGACGCTGGAACGGACCGGTGGCGACCACCACGTGGCGGGCCTCGATCACGCCATCGGAAGTTTCGACAGTGAAGCCTGGACGGTCGGTGTTACGTTCGACTTTCTTCACATCCACGCCGGTACGGATCGGCGCGTTGAACTTGCGGGCGTAGGCTTCGAAGTACTCAGCCACCTGCTCTTTCCCGGCGAAGGCATCCGGGTCCAGGCCGTCGAATTCCAGGCCCGGGAAGCGGTCGTGCCAGGCCGGGCCGTTGGCTACCAGCGAATCCCAGCGACCGGTGCGCCAGGCTTCGGCGATACGATTGCGCTCCACAACGAGGTGAGGCACACCGAGCTTGCTCAGGTGTTCACTCATGGCCACGCCGGCCTGTCCGGCGCCAACAACAAGCGTATCAATTTCGGTCTTATCAACTGTCATGGCTGTGCACTTCTGAAAGGTGGTTTGATTCAGGTCGGTCATGGCTGCCGCCTCGATTCTGATCACTGTTGTTCTTCTGCTGCGGCTATCGGTGTCAGGGTGTTGGCCGCATTCTGTTCGGAGCCGGGAAATAGCGAAATTATGTTTTTTGTGGTCGCTGGCGAGGAAAAAGCGTCGAGGTGACCGGTTGGCTGTGCAAGGTTGCGGCCGACCCGATCCCGGCCTATGGTCCAAGCGATGCATTGCCCGCGACCGGCGCAAAGACCCGGCGCGGATTGCTGTCCATCCAGTGCGGATCTACGCAAGGAGTGATGACATGCCCGACAATTCCCGTCCTGCCGTGCTCGAACTGATTGGCAATACCCCGCTGGTGCGCGTCAGCCGTTTCGATACCGGCCCGTGCACGCTGTTTCTCAAACTCGAATCCCAGAACCCCGGCGGTTCGATCAAGGACCGCATCGGTCTGGCCATGATCGACACCGCCGAACGCGATGGCCGCCTCAGGCCCGGCGGCACCATCGTCGAAGCCACCGCCGGCAATACCGGCCTCGGCCTGGCCTTGGTCGGCCGCGCCAAGGGCTATCGCGTGGTGCTGGTGGTGCCGGACAAGATGTCCACCGAGAAGGTCTTGCACCTAAAGGCCATGGGTGCCGAGGTGCACATCACCCGCTCCGACGTCGGCAAAGGCCATCCTGAGTATTACCAGGATGTCGCCGCGCGGCTGGCCGCGGAAATTCCCGATGCGTTCTTCGCCGACCAGTTCAACAACCCGGCCAACCCGCTGGCCCACGAATGCAGCACCGCGCCGGAGATCTGGGCGCAAACCCAGCATGATGTGGACGCCATCGTCGTCGGTGTTGGTTCGGCCGGTACCCTCACCGGGCTGACCCGCTTCTTCAAACGCGTGCAGCCGGACCTGGAAATGGTCCTGGCCGACCCGGTCGGTTCGGTGATGGCCGAATACAGCCGCGGCGGCACCCTCCCCACCCCCGGTTCCTGGGCGGTGGAAGGCATTGGCGAAGACTTCATTCCGTCGATTGCCGACCTGTCCAGCGTGCGCCACGCCTATTCGATCAGCGACGAAGAAAGCTTCGACCATGCCCGCCAACTGCTGCGCGCCGAAGGCATTCTTGGCGGCTCGTCGACCGGCACCTTGCTGGCGGCGGCGTTGCGTTACTGCCGCGAACAGACCCAGCCGAAACGGGTGGTGAGCTTCGTCTGCGACACCGGTACGCGTTACCTGTCGAAGGTCTACAACGACCAGTGGATGAACGATCAGGGCTTGCTGCAACGCAAGCACTACGGCGACCTGCGCGACCTGATCGCGCGGCGTTTCGAGGATGGCCGGGTGATCAGCGTCGGCCCGGATGACACGCTACTGACGGCATTTCAACGCATGCGCCTGGCGGATGTCTCGCAGCTACCGGTGCTGGTGAACGGCAAACAACTGGTCGGCGTGATCGACGAGTCCGACATCCTGCTGGGCGTGCATGAAGACGTTGCGCACTTCCGCAAGGCCGTATCCAGCGCCATGACCGACAAACTGCAAACCCTGTCCCCCGATGCCTCGCTGGCGGATCTGGAGGCAGAACTGGGCCGTGGGCTGGTGGCGATCATCCAGGATGCCTCGGGCTTCCACGGCCTGATTACCCGAACCGACATGCTCAACCATTTGCGGAGATCCCTGCCATGAGTCAACAGGATAAAAACGCCTCGCCACAGGGCTTCGCCACCCGCGTGATCCACGCCGGGCAAGTGCCGGACCCTTCGACCGGGGCGCTGATGCCGCCGATCTACGCCAACTCCACCTACCTGCAACAGAGCCCCGGGGTGCACAAAGGCCTGGATTACGGGCGTTCGCACAACCCGACGCGCTGGGCCCTGGAGCGCTGCGTGGCCGACCTCGAAGGCGGCACCCGGGGCTTTGCCTTCGCCTCGGGGCTGGCGACCATTTCCACGGTGCTCGAACTGCTCGACGCCGGCTCGCACATCGTCTCGGGCAACGATTTGTACGGCGGCACCTTCCGCCTGTTCGACAAGGTGCGCCAGCGCAGCGCCGGGCACCGCTTCAGCTTCGTCGACCTGACCGACCTGGCGGCGTTCGAGGCCTCCCTGCAAGACGACACCCGCATGGTGATGGTCGAGACACCGAGCAATCCGCTGCTGCGCCTCACGGACCTGGCCGCCATCGCCCGCACCTGCCGTGCCCGCGGCATCATCTGCGTGGCCGACAACACCTTCGCCAGCCCGTGGATCCAGCGCCCGCTGGAACTGGGTTTCGACATCGTGCTGCACTCGACCACCAAGTACCTCAACGGTCACTCCGACGTGATCGGCGGCATCGCCGTGGTCGGGCAGAACGCCGAACTGGCCGAACGCCTGGGCTTCCTGCAAAACGCCGTCGGCGCCATCGCCGGCCCGTTCGATGCCTTCCTCACCCTGCGCGGGGTGAAGACCCTGGCCCTGCGCATGGAGCGGCATTGCAGCAACGCACTGGAGCTGGCGCAGTGGCTGGAGCGCCAACCGCAAGTCTCACGGGTCTACTACCCCGGCCTGCCGTCGCACCCGCAACACGAACTGGCCCAACGGCAAATGCGCGGTTTCGGCGGGATGATCTCCCTTGACCTCAACAGCGACCTGGCCGGCACCAAACGCTTCCTTGAAAGCGTGCAGATCTTCGCCCTGGCCGAGAGCCTGGGCGGCGTGGAAAGCCTGATCGAACACCCGGCGATCATGACCCACGCCACCATTCCACCCGATACCCGCGCGGAACTGGGGATTGGCGATGGCTTGGTGCGGTTGTCGGTGGGGGTTGAGGATGTGGAGGATTTGCGGGCTGACTTGGCGCAGGCGTTGGCGCGGATGTAAGTTGCCTAAATCTCGGCACACCACTAAACCTGTGGGAGCGAGCTTGCTCGCGAAAGCGGTGGATCAGTCGATATTGAAGCTGACTGACACTCCGCTATCGCGAGCAAGCTCGCTCCCACACTTGAATGTCTGTCATGCAAAAATTGGCTGTTCAGCAGAGATCCCCTGTGGGAGCGAGCCTGCTCGCGATAGCGGTGGATCAGTCGATATTGATGCTGACTGACACGCCGCTTTCGCGAGCAAGCCCGCTCCCACACTTGAATGTCTGTCATGCAAAAATTGGCTGTTCAGCAGAGATCCCCTGTGGGAGCGGGCTTGCTCGCGATGGCGGTGGATCAGTCGATATTGATGCTGACTGACACGCCGCTATCGCGAGCAAGCTCGCTCCCACACTTGAATGTCTGTCATGCAAAAATTGGCTGTTCATCAAAGATCCCCTGTGTGCGAGCCTGCTCGCGATGGCGGTGGATCAGTCGATATTGATGCTGACTGACACGCCGCTTTCGCGAGCAAGCCCGCTCCCACAGGTCTTTTTTTGGCCTTAAGTCTTGTTGCAAGGCTGGTCAAGCAAACAAGACTCCCTATAATCGCGGCGTTTTCGTCTACCCTCACGAAGCGTCGTGCAGCAATCAGCTTGTGCGGGGCGCATCGACATTTTTCCGCTATTGAACCGGAGAACTTCCATGCTCAAACGTACCCTGGCTATGGCCGTCGGCCTGACCCTGTCCCTTTCCACCCTGCTGGCACAGGCCGCCGAGACCCTCAAGGTCAGCGCCATTCCTGACGAAGCACCCACCGAACTGCTGCGCAAGTTCAAGCCACTGGGCGAATACCTGGAGAAGCAACTGGGCATGAAGGTCGAGTTCGTGCCGGTATCCGACTACCCGGCGGTGGTCGAGGCCCTGGCCACAGACCGTATCGACATGGCCTGGCTGGGTGGCTTCACCTTCGTGCAGGCGCGACTGAAAACCGGCAATGCCATTCCATTGGTACAGCGTGAGCAAGACGCCCAGTTCACCAGCAAATTCATCACCGCCGACCCGGCCGTCAAGTCGCTGGCCGACCTCAAGGGCAAGTCCTTTGCCTTCGGTTCGGTGTCTTCCACGTCCGGCAGCTTGATGCCGCGTTATTTCATGCTGCAGGACGGCATCAAGCCTGAAACCTATTTCAGCCGTGTCGGTTACTCCGGCGCCCACGACGCCACCGTCGCCTGGGTCCAGGCTGGCAAAGTGGATGCCGGCGTGCTGAATGCCAGCGTCTGGGAAAAACTGGTCAAGGCCGGCAAGGTCGATACCGACAAGGTCAAGGTCTTCGCCACCACGCCAGCCTACTTCGACTACAACTGGACCGTGCGCGGCACCCTCGACCCGGCGCTTGCGGCCAAGATCAAGGCGGCCTTCCTCGCGCTCGATCCGGCAAAACCCGAAGACAAGGCCATTCTCGACCTGCAAGCCGCCAGCCGTTTCATTGAGACCAAGCCGGATAACTACAAGGGCATCGAGGAAGCCGCGCGCGCTGCCGACCTGCTGAAATGACCTTGCATCTGAACCGGGTCAGCCTCACCCACGGCAATGGCGTGCGTGCGCTGCATGAGGTCGACCTGCACATCGGTGCCGGTGAGCAAGTCGCAATCATCGGCCCGTCCGGTGCCGGCAAGTCGAGCCTGCTCAACGTGCTGGCCACCGCCCTGCGCCCGGACGACGGCGCGGTCGAGGTACTCGGCGAGCACGCCTGGCAGCTTGGCGCCCATCGGCGTCAGCAGCTGCGGGCGCGCATCGGCCTGGTGCATCAGGCGCCACCCCTGCCACCGCGGCAACGGGTGGTCACGGCGGTGCTGGCCGGAAAGCTGGGCCAATGGGGTTTTGCCAAAAGCCTGTTGAGCCTGCTGCATCCGGTGGATGTTCCGGGGGCGCGGGCGGCACTGGTCAAGCTGGACCTGGGTGACAAGCTGTTCGCCCAGTGCCAGCAATTGTCCGGCGGCCAACTGCAGCGCGTGGGCATTGCCCGGGTGCTGTACCAGGCGCCCGAAGTACTGCTGGCCGATGAGCCGGTGTCAGCGATGGACCCGGTGCTGGCCGGGCACACCCTGTCAGTCCTCTGCCGCCACGCCCGGGAACACAAGGTGACCCTGGTCGCCAGCCTGCATGCGGTGGAACTGGCCCTGACGCACTTCTCGCGCATCATCGGCTTACGAGACGGCCAGGTCCTGTTCGACCTTCCCGCCAGCGACGTCGACCACGATTTGCTCGACAAGCTCTACGCCAACGAACAATTGCTATCGCCGCCAGTTCCGGTGGCGCCCTTGAGCCTGCAGATTCCACGATGCTGACGCGCGATACACGAGACCCGGCCACCCTGCCCCGCCTGCTGCTCAGTCTGTTGGCACTTGCTCTGCTGTGGCCCGGAATTCATTTCAGCGAACTGGATTTGGGTGTACTGCTCCAGGCCGACAGCCAGAGTGAGATGGGCCGGTTTGTCTCAGCCTTCTGGCCACCGGCCCATGGCGAAGAGTTCCTTCAGCTACTGTGGCAAGCCACGTTGCAAACCCTGGCCATCGCCACCGCCGGCATGGCCCTGGCCTTGATGTTGGCCGTGCCCGCCAGCTTGTTGGCCAGTCGAGCGCTGTCGCTGTCCGCAGCCTCGCGCAGTGGTCGTCCGAGCGCACTCGGGCGGCTGTTTCGCTGGCCGGTGCGCGGGCTGCTGATCTTCCTGCGCAGCGTGCCGGAAATCGTCTGGGCCCTGCTGTTCGTGCGCGCCGTCGGCCTTGGCCCGACGGCCGGGGTGCTGGCCATTGCCATCACCTACAGCGGCATGCTGGGCAAGGTCTACGCGGAAATCTTCGAGTCGGTCGACCAGCGTCCCGCCCACTCATTGCTGCAAGCCGGCAGCAGCCGGTTGGCGGCGTTCTGCTACGGCATCCTGCCCAATGTCGGCGCGGAGTTGCTGTCGTACACCGTGTATCGCTGGGAATGCGCGATCCGCGCGTCGGTGGTGATGGGCTTCGTCGGCGCCGGCGGGCTGGGCCAGCAGATTGATTTGTCGTTGCGCATGTTCGCCGGCGGTGAAGTGGCGAGCATGTTGCTGACCTTTTTCGTATTGGTGCTGTTCGCCGATCAGATCAGCCGCCTGTTGCGCTGGAGGTTCGCATGAATCGCCTGATCAACCTGCTGCTGATCCTGTGCATTGGCGCAGCGGTCGTCGCTTCGTTCCGCTATCTGGGGATCGACCTCGGCGAACTGGGTGGCAGCGGTAACCTGAAGCAGATGGGCGCCTACGTGCTGCGTTTTCTCAGCCCGGACCTGAGCGCCGGCCATCTGCAAGCCATCGGCCGTGGCGCCGTGGAAACCATGGCCATGTCGGCCCTCGGCACCCTGCTTGCGGCGGTATTGGGCCTGGTGCTGGCACTGCCGGCAGCCGGGCGTTTCGGCTGGCCGTTGCAGAGTGCGTCGCGTCTCGTGCTTAACGCCCTGCGCGCCATTCCCGAACTGGTGTGGGCCGCGCTGATGGTGCTGGCCGCCGGACTCGGCCCCAACGCCGGGACCCTGGCACTGGCCATGCACACCACCGGGGTGCTCGGTCGACTCTTCGCCGAAGCACTGGAAAACACCCCGCCGCAACCGGCCGAAGCCATCCGCTTGCAAGGCGGCAACGTCGTCTGGGCCTTCTGCTACGGCACCCTGCCCAACCTGTTTCCGCAGTTGTTGGCGTACATCCTGTACCGCTGGGAAAACAACATCCGCATGGCCAGCGTGCTCGGTTTTGTCGGTGCCGGCGGTTTGGGGCAGATGCTCTATGTCAGCCTCAGCCTGTTCCAGGAGGCCCAGGCCAGCACGGTGATCCTCGCCATGTTGCTGTTGGTGTTTGCCGTTGATGGGTTGAGCAGCTGGAGCCGCCAGCGCTGGGTCAAGGCGTGATGGGGGATTGGATGGATTTGCTCAGCTGATTGCATTCGACCTGAGCAACCATTTGTATGGAGTTGACTAGCGCGTTTTATGGCTATGACCGGTAGAAAACGACCCCAATCTGTTGCATCGACCGGTTGAATCCACAGCCAAAAGCAGACGTTCAGCCAACACAAAATAAATCAGTCCCCTTACCCATCCAATCACGGCATAACCGGGCACGGCTCGCGCGCTCTCGGTGCGGGAAATCGTCGCCTGGTTGAGATGAGGCAGCAGCGGAGTGCCTGCCATTGCTCACAGGCTTAACAGCTGATACCAATGAGCCATAACAATCTATTGAACCTCTGGCAGAACGGTTATTTGCCTACTTATCATGAACGGTTCCGATCTAAACTGTCATTGAAACCTTTAGAAACATAGTTTAATTCCAAGGAGGAGTTCGACGTTTTGCAGAGCGTTGTGTAGCACAGGCAAGGCACGACACCCGGTGCCAGCGTCAACACAACGACGGAGAAAATCATGGACAGAGAGCAACTCACTCACATGATGGAGCCTCCACTAACCGGCGCTTTCTCAGCCCACTCGAATGCCCCGTCCGAGCAACTCCATACTTACCGATTGTCCGTTGTTCTCAATACAGAGAACCACTTGCGACTGAGCGCTGATATGCGAAAGCGCCTCAGTGGAGTTCGGCCGTGGCCGTTATCCCACGAGCTTCTGGTTCGAATACGGAGCTGACGTTTTGCCACCCTGCCAGGTGTCGGGGGGCAGTCAGCGAGGAGCAAGCCGCCTGAGAGAAGCACTGCCATGAAACCTACAGACTTGAGACACAGGAAAGGCCAACTGCCGAGTCCGCAAGACTCAGCCGATGTCGAAGCCCGGCGCACATTCCTTAAGCTCGGCGCTGCCGCAATGCTGACGCCGCTTATACTGGATGGGCGTAGCGCCATCGCCAGGGATGAGCCGGTATTCCCCCCCAGCCCGCCAACCACGCCGTGGCTGGTGACGCTGCCCAACGCGATCACACCGCTCGAAGCGGTCGCCTTCCTCAACCCGAGACCCACCGAGGCGGCGAATACTGCCGGCGGTGAAGCGGGGCGAGAGCCGCACCAACGTTTCGCCGAGTTCATCGGAGTGTTCGGCGCACCGCTACTGTACGAGCTGAAGGCCAAAGAGCGTCCCGATTGGGTGTTCCATCCGGCCTATCCGCCGCAGCGCATCTGGGGTTACGAAGGCAATACACCGGGCGCGGTCACTCCCGGCCCGACGATCTTCGCGCGCTATGGCAGACCGGTCATCGTCCGCTTTCGCAACGACCTGCCGCAAAATCAAGTCGGTTTCGGCACGCCAGAGATCTCCACCCACCTGCACAATGCGCACACGGGGTCGGAAAGCGACGGCTTCCCGGGTGACTACTACAGTGCGAACAAGGCGGGCCCGACCCTAGCCGCGCCGGGGGCATTCAAGGATCACTTCTACCCGAACATCTATGCGGGCTACGACCAGCTGCAAAACCACATCGGCGATCCGAACGAGGCCCTGGGCACGCTGTTCTACCATGACCACACCCTGGACTTCACCGCGCCGAACATGCTTCGTGGCTTGTTCGGGATGTACTTCCTGTTCGACGATATCGATTCGGGCAACGAGCGTGATCCGAACCCGAGCGCGCTGCGGCTGCCGAGCTATCCCTACGACTACCCGCTGAGCTTTCAGGACATGCGTTTCGACAACAACGGCATCCTGTTCTTCGACCAGGTCAATCCCGAGGGGGTTCTGGGCGACAAGGTGGTCGTCAACGGTTATATCGAGCCGGTATTACGAGTGGCGGCCCGCAAGTATCGCTTCCGCTTGCTCGACGCTGGGCCCAGCCGCTTCTACGCGTTCTATCTGCTCTCCTCGAGCGGCGCGATGCAGACGTTCACCCTCATCGCCAACGACGGCAACCTGTTGCCGGCCCCGCTGTTGAACCAAACCCAGGTGCAGATGGGCGTGGCCAATCGATCCGACATAGTCGTGGACTTCTCCAAGTACCCGATAGGCTCCGTGCTCTACCTGGTCAACAGGATGCGCCAGGAAGACACCCGTGAGGGCAAGGACATCAAGGAGCCGGGCACGCGCGTGCTCAAGTTCATCGTCGATCGCACCCAGCCAGAGCAGGACCTGAGTCAGGTGCCGAGCGTGCTGCGCGCGCTGCCGCCACTCAACCCTGCGGAAATCGCGGCAGCGACTGTGCGGCGCTGGGTTTTCGACCGCAGCAAAGGCTTGTGGACGATCAATAATGAGCTGTTCAACGTGAAAGTTCCGCGGGCCACGATCCCCCAAGGCGCCGCCGAGGTGTGGGAGTTAGTGAATCCCGAAGACGGTTGGACCCACCCCATTCATATCCACTTCGAAGAGGGGCAGATCATCGGCAAGATCCAGAATGGAGTGAAAAAGCCCTTGTTGGCGCACGAGCAAGGCCGTAAGGATGTGTATGTAATCGAAGAGTTCACGACCTTGCGGGTGTTCTTGCGCTTCCGCGACTTCAAAGGGAAGTACGTCATGCACTGCCACAACCTGATCCACGAAGACCACGCAATGATGCTGAGGTGGGACATCGTCTGAGTGGCGCGCGACAACAACACTTATGAGGGTGGAGGGATTCACATGAACACACGCAGAAATCTATTGGCCGGCATGGGCATCGCCGCGCTCGGAGTGATCGCCTGGCAGGGGGACACGGCTAAGCCGCAACGCCCTCGTAGCAGGTCTGCGGACGGCAGCTACTTCCCGAACACGCCGCTCTATACCCACGAAGGCAAGGCGGTCAGGTTCTACGATGACCTGATTCGCGGCAAAGTGGTCGCAATCAACATGATGTATGCCTCATGCACAGGGACCTGCCCGGCCGCGACGGCGAACCTGCGGCTCGTGCAGAAGATGCTGGGCGAGCGCGTGGGCCGCGACGTCTTCATGTATTCGATCACCTTGCAGCCCGAGTTGGACACGCCGCAGATCCTGAAGGAATACGTCGAGAGGCATCACATCGGGCCGGGCTGGTTGTTCTTGACCGGTGAGCCCGACGACATCGAGGAACTGCGCTTTAGCCTCGGCTTCTACGATATCAACCCATTGATCGACGCCAATAAAGCGAACCACTCAGGCGTAGTGCGCATCGGCAACGACACCTACGAGCGCTGGACCCTGGCGCCCGCGCTGGCAGAACCAGAGCAGATCCTGGCCACTATTAATCATGTGGACAGATCCGTCGTACATACGGCGGCTTAGGCAACCTGCCTGCCACAGGAAATCTACGTCCCATACATGCAACTGTTCCATCGACGCCTCTGATTGCTTCAGGCGCCGGACCGCTGTTTCTCGACTAGGCGTGGTGACACCTGATTGGAGCGGTTGAGGGAATTGCTGGCTTCCAGGGCTGCCATCGCGCTGCAAGTGAAAGCTTCTGATGTCTACCCATGGTGCCGGGCTGCCGGGGCTTCTGATCTGTTAAGAAATAAAATGGCCGCACAAGGCGGCCTAAACAAGGGAGGACAGCAATGAATCAACATCACTCTTTTTATTGTTGCGGGTGTTGCTCTGTTAACTGAGCTGGCTCAGTCCAATAGGTGGAATCTGGGGAGCGTCCACTCCCAGCGAATGGCAGCCATGCGAACGCCAAACACAGTACTCATCGCAATAATCGAAGCCACTTCAGTAGAGCCTTGCAGTTGCCGTAAGCCGATGTAAACCAGAGCCCCCAGGATGCAGGCGGAGGCGTAAATCCCTTGCCGAAAAATCAGGGGGATCTCGTTGCACATCACGTCCCGGATCACCCCTCCGGCAACGCCACTCATCACGCCCATGATCACTGCTGTGCTGTATGGGACAAGCTGCTCAAGCGCCACCTCTGTTTCGCTCACGAATCTTTCCATAACTGACCGCTAGATACCCACTCAGGGCAAAGTTCCGGAACCGGAGCCAGGTACGATGACCAGTTTATGTCTGTCACTGCTGGCCGGAAATGGCCGTTCTCTGCCGGTCATGGTTACAAACCCTGCTGGTCAAATCCGATGCAATCGGTGGTCAAGTGGAGTGCCATTTCGCGCCTGACGACCAAACCAGTACTGCCCGCGCAAAAAAACCCTTCCTGCGTTTCAACACAGGAAGGGTTTTTTGTTTGCGGCCGATCAGTCTTTAGCCTGGCTCAACTTGGTGAACAGCTCGGTCGGTACTTTCTTGCCGTTGGAGGTGAACTGGTTGGTGCGGAACTTGTACACCTCTCCCTCGGACAGGAAAGCGTCGCCGTTGGTGTCCATCGCCTTGAATTCCTCAGTGCCCTTGGGCGCCACGGCCAGCAGTTCCTTGAGCGATACGCGGCCGTCATCATCAGTGTCGGTGCGCGCGAAAGAAGCATCGCCGCATTTGCCTTCACCGCACTTGCCCTCGGCCTGGGTCTTTTGCGCGCCGGTTTCGGCACCGCATTTGCCTTCGCCACACTTGCCTTCACCACACTTGCCTTCGCTGGTCTTCTCCGCGGAAGCCAGCTGATAGCCCTGAGGCAAGGCTTCGGCCGAAAACGCCGAGGACGCGAAGTTGATACCGCCGACCAGTGCAACAGCGATCAGGCCAATACGGGTTTTGTTCGACTGGATACGAGACATGTTGATACTCCGGATCATTTGCGTGGCTGGACCACTATTGGTCGTACCACAAGGGTTGATAAACCTGGTTGCGAGGTACGTTGTGCATCTCGCTTTGCCAGGTCTATTTGGCCCCGGTGGTGTATCCCGGCTGTATCCGTAAAGCGCTGGTTTTGTATGGCTGTATGCGGATGTCGCGCCCTGATACACAGCGATACACGAAAGCCGGTAGTCAGTTGCTCATGTCCGCAAGAGCACCTGTTTAAAAAGGTTGTAGGGTATTTCCTGAAAGCCACAACACCTTGCGTCGTTGCCTACGGTTACGCCAGAATCCGCCGGCTTGTGCGCCTTGCCTCTGGTCTCTATCGTTTCCGCGCCACTGCCCATCAGTGGTCGGGTCTGGAAACCCCGAAATGAAAATGGCGCAACTGCGCCCTTCATAACCTATGCTTGCGCGCTTTTAAGTGTGCACTCCGTTATGGCGGCTGTGCGCGGGAGACCTTCGGGTCTACCGGGTTGCCGTTTCCCCGGGTTTCCAGCCTGCGTACAGCTGCCACCCCTTCGTCTGGAAACGAACGTGGCAGCTTCAACCATGAAGCGGAGACAGCCATGTTCAAAGTCACCCCCAACCCGCCGGACACCGATCCGACATCCCCGTACGAATCCGATTCAAACAAGCTCAACGAGGCCGCCGAACGCGCGCTCGCCTTCCATTTCCCCTCGACTGCCGACATCAAAGCCAATCCACGTACACCCAGCACTTTGTTTACCGTGGACCCTGAGGTCGATACCGAAACCCTGATGGTGTATCTGGTCGAAACGCTGGCCTCGGTCGATGTGATGGTGCACCAGTTGGTGGATCACCTGGATGGAGGATCGCGCAATGCCCTGCTGGGGATTTCCAACAGTGTGATGTTGGCGGAGATCACGGCGAATCGGGTGCTGGACCAAATCGACCCGCGCGAATAATCACTGAATCTGTGGCTGACGCTGACCCTGTGGCGAGGGGGCTTGCTCCCGCTGGACTGCGCAGCAGGCCCTGCTTTTCAGGTGAAGAGCTGGGGCCGCTACGCGACCCAGCGGGAGCAAGCTCCCTCGCCACAGGTTTTGTGTTTTTGATGTTGGCTGGGCCATCACTAGTTCGGGTCCAGCAACCCGCCACTCCAGTTACGCGACACCCGGCTACCGGTGAATTTCGCCACCCCCATGCCCTGGGGTATCAGTCGATCGCGATAGCGCGTCACCAGGCGCCCCGCTTGTTCGGCGTGCAGCACCACTTCGGAAGACGGATCACCCGGCCGCCCGAGAATCCGCGCAAAGCGTTGGCCTTCTTCGACGAAATCCCCCAGCTCCTTTTCGAAGATCAACACCCCGGGTTGCGGGGCGATGATGGTTTCCATATGGCCCATTTCCACGGCTTCGACGGGCCAGTCCGCGAGCGCCACTGACTCATCGATGACACCGCAACCGCACAGCCAGTTGTACAGCCCTTCTGCATCCTGTTCGGCGAAACGATCGCTGACATCGCCCTGCCCGCGCAGCTCCAGGGTGGCGGCCATGCGCCCCGCTGTGACTCCGTCGCGTATCCAAGGGGCAATGATGGTTTCCTCGAAGGAGCCATCGCCGCCGTCGTCCCAGATGATCGCCACGTCCATCTTCATCGCCGCCGCCAGTTCGCGGCCACGGGGCCAGAAACTGCGGTGTACGTAGAGGTACGGCAAGGCCTCGTCATCGGTGTGCAGGTCGAGCATCACATCGGCCGGGGCGGCCAGTTGCACCAGTTGCTTTTGCCATTGCTGAACGCAGGTCGAAGGTCGCTCCATGGCCGCCGACTGGTCGAACGCGCGATTGAAGTTATGTCCGGTAGCGTCGTGATAACGGCCGAGGATCCGCCCCTGACGAAACTGCCCGATACCCAGCGGGTTGGCCTGCGGCACCACGGTGATGTTGCCTTTGAGCCGGCCCTGGGTTTCGGCGGATTGCAGTCGTTGCATCAGCAGGTGCAGGACCAGCATCCCGGCGATTTCATCGGCATGTACACCGGCCTGCAGGTGCACGTTCGGCCCGCTGCCGTCGCCTGCATAACGCCAGGCACCGACCCGCACGGCATCGCCGTTGTTGTTGCAAACACTGAACGAAATATCCTGCGGCATTGGCTTTCCCTCCCGTCATGAACCTTGAAAAACGTTGTATCGCTGCTGCCGAGGCTGGTGATTGAACAGACGTTCAACTAAGCTCGGTATCGTGGAACCTCACCCAAGGACAGCCTTGTGACAACCAATGCCCCGAAAAACCGCCGCGCCGAACCCGATGACCGTCGCGAAATGCTGGTGGCCGCCACCCTGCGCTGCCTGGGTCGCGACGGTCACGCCGGGATTTCCGTACGGCGCATTGCCACCGAGGCCGGGGTGTCCGTGGGGTTGCTCAACCACCACTTCGGCAGCATCGAGGCACTGATCGCCGACACCTACCAGCGGCTCGCCAGCGAACTGACCACCGCCCTGCTCCAGGAAATCGAGCAGGCCGAGACACCCGCGCAAAAGATCGATGCCTTCCTCGAAGGCTCGTTCTCGCCCAGGGTCATGGACCCGAAACTGCTCGGCGTGTGGGTGGTGTTCTGGAGCCTGATCCGTCACTCCGAACACGTCAGCCAGTCCCACGAAAAAAGCTACCGCGCCTACCTTGATCTGATCCGCCAGTTGCTCGACGGGCTGGCCGCCAGCGAAGGCTTCGTGATTCACGACACGCGCCTGGCCGCCATCGGCTTATCGGCGATGCTCGACGGTCTCTGGCTCGAGTGGTGCCTGAACCCCGAGACCTTCAGCGCCGCCAACGGACTGCATATCTGCCGCTGCTGGATAAAGGGGCTGCGTCACGGAGCATTCAGCACCGACGACGTCCTGTGACGGATGCCGGCCGAAGATCATTGCCAGGGTGCCGCTGACCGCGATCAGCCCGGCACCGATCATCAGCGACGTATCCATCAACGTGCCCCAGACCAGGCTCGACAGCGCAAACGCCCAGATCAGTCCGGTGTATTCGAACGGCGCGAGCAAGGTCGCGGTGGCGCGGCGGAAACTGGCGAACAACAGGAACTGGCCGATGCCGCCCACCAGGCCGGCACCGAGCATGCCCAGCCAGGCGGGTGTCGGCGCTGGCGTGTGGGTCCACGGCAGGGCGACCGCCATGCAGATCACGAACACCACGTTGGTGATCAGCATCTGCTCCAGCACCGAGGTCTGTTCATCCACCTGACGCAGCTGAATATAGGTAAACGCCCAGCACATCGCCGCCAGCAGGGTCAGGACGATCGGCAACGGATCGGTCATGTTGTCGGGGCGACAGGCAATGACCACCCCGACAAAACCGATGATCAGGCTGAACCACTGCCAGCCGCTGGCGCGCTCCTTGAGAATCACCGCCGCCAGCACCGTGACCATGATCGGCGCGGAAAAATACAGGGTGGTCATCTCGGCCAGGGTCAGGTCCCGGGCCGCCGTGTAGTACAGCACCCAGGCGACAATCGACAGCAAGCCGCGCACCACCAGCAGGCGCCGGCTCGGCGAGCGCCAGGCCCGCTGGATCAGGCGCAGGCGCCCCACCAGCAACACTGCCACGACCACCACGGCGGCGCGCCAGAACAGAATGGTGACCACCGAATAATCGGCCACCAGCCACTTGATGACCGCATCCTGCAACGACAGGAATGCGTAGCCCAGGGTGCACAGGCCAATGCCCTGCAACGACCGGTCAACCCGTGGCGAACTCATCAGGCCGACCTGCGCACGGGCGTTCCGCGCCGTTCGGCAAAGGCAAACAGCGCTTCGATCAGGAACGTCAGGCAGACGTAGACGCCGGCCACCAGCAACAAGGGTTCGTACACCTGCAGGGTCTGTGCGCGGACCACGTTGGCGGCGCCGAGCAGATCGATCACGGCGATGGTCGAGGCCAGCGCCGTGGACTTGAGCAGCATCACGGTTTCCCCGGCCAGGGTCGGCAGCAGCAGGCGCATCGCCCGGGGCAAGCGTACCCGCAGCAAGGACTGGCGCGCCGTCATGCCGAAGGCCGAGGCCGCTTCCATTTCACCCTTGGGCACCGCCAGCAGGCCACCGCGAATCACTTCGCCGACATAAGCCCCCACCGACACCACCAGGGCGAACACGATGTACCAGTAACCGTCGCGCAGGTACGGCCAGAGGAAGCTGCCGCGAATCAGAGGGAACTGGGCAAACAGGCTGCCCAGGCCGTAGTAGAAAATGTAGATCTGGATCAGCAACGGCGTCCCGCGGGTCACGCTGGTGTAGAACAGACTGACCTTGGCGATCACCCTGTTTTTCGAGATCCGCGCCAGCGCCACCAGCACCGCCAGGACAAACCCGAACACACTGGCGATCAATAGAATCGTGAGGGTGGTTTGCAGCCCCCGGCCCAACAGTGCCGCGTATTCAACTATCCACGCTGGAATCATTTCATTCTCTCTGCCGGTTCAGTCAACAAGAGGCATCCAGCGACGAATGCGTCGCTCCAACCGTCCCGAAAGGTAGTTGGACACCAGCGTCACCGCGTAATACAGCGCCGCGGCCGTGAGGTAGAACAACAGATAGTGGCGCGTCGATCCCGCGCCTTGCTTGGCGGTGTACAGCAGCTCGTTGGTGCCGACCACGCTGATCAGCGCACTGTCCTTGATCAGGTTGATCCACAGGTTGGCCATCCCGGCCATGGCGTAAGGCGCCATGATCGGCAGCGTGACCCGGCGGAACAGACCGAAGCCGTTGAGGCCGAACGCCTTGGCCGCTTCGATCTGGCCGAAGGGAATCGCCTGGATCGCCGCGCGGAAAATCTCCGAGGCGTAGGCGCCCTGCACCAGCCCCAGCACCACGATGGCCGCCAGCGGTCCGCTGACATTAACCGCGCCGTAGCCGAGATGGGTCATCAACGAATTGAGGAGCATGGAGCCGACGTAGTACAGCAACAGAATCAGTAGCAATTCCGGAACCGCGCGGAACAAGGTGGTGTAGCCGCGCATCAGCGCTGCAATCGGCTTTGGCGCGCCCAGTTTGAGGCACGCCACCACCAGCCCGATCGCCAGCCCGAGCACAAAGGCCCCGGCGGAAATCTGCAGGGTCATCCAGAGCCCCTTCAACAGCGCACTGCCCCATCCCTGCTCGGTGAAATTGATCAGATCGAACATTGCCGGCATATCACTCTCCAGTCGGAGGACACGGTCCCCTGTAGGAGCGAGCCCGCTCGCGAAAAACGTTAACGATGACGCGGTCATTCAGATGACCCGCGGCGCTTTTGCGTCCATCGCGAGCAGGCTCGCTCCTACAGGGTTTTTTGTGTGCCTGGGATCAGAACGCAGGCTTCACGCTGGTGCCGAAGTAGCTCTGGGACAGGTCGTCGTAGTCCTTGCTCGCCAGCAACTCCTGGATGGCCTTGTCCAGTTTGGCCTTGAGTTCGGTGTCGTCCTTGCGCAGGCCGGCCCCCACGCCTTTGCCGAAGATCGGGTCATAAGGCACGGTGCCGAGGTAGGCCAGGTCCTTGGCATCCGGGGTCTTGATGAACGCGGCCATGGCGGTGCCGTCGGCCATCATCAGGTCGATGCGCCCGGCAATCAGGTCGGCGTTGGCCGAGTCCTGGGTGTCGTAGTACTTAACGTCGGCAATTTTTTCGTAGTAGGTCTTCAGGTAACTGGCGCTCACGGTCGAGTTCTGCACGCCGATGATCTTGCCCTTGAGGTCATCCGGGTACTTCTTCACCGCCGCCTCTTTCGGGCCGACGACGGCAATCACCGAGTCGTAGTAGGCCTTGCTGAAGGCGATCTGTTTTTCCCGTTCTTCGGTCACCGACATCGAGGAAAAGATCACGTCGATCTTCTTCGCCAGCAGCGACGGAATGATGCCGTCCCACGCCACTTCCTTGATCTCGCACTCGGCTTTCATTTCGCTGCACAGCTTGTGAATCAGGTCGACTTCAAAACCTTTCCACACGCCGTTGGCCTGCTTCTCGGTGTACGGCGGATAGGGTTCCGCTGCCACTGCGAACCTGATCGGCTGTGCCTGAGCAGCGCTCATGCCGGCCAGCATTACGCAGGCCGCACCGGTCAACCAGTTTGCAAAACGTCGATTTCCCATGTTGTTTTCCCGTCTTTTTATGATGAATTAGCGAGTCTGATGAGCGTTGACGAATTGTCGGCAACGCTCGCTGCGTGGGTGTACGAACACTTCGTCCGGCGAACCGGTTTCCTCGATCAGCCCTTGATGCAAAAAGGCGACTTTGGAAGAGACATCGCGTGCGAAAGCCATTTCATGGGTCACCAGGATCATGGTCCGGCCTTCTTCGGCGAGGGAGCGGATCACCCGCAGCACTTCCCCGACCAGTTCCGGGTCGAGTGCCGAGGTGGGTTCATCGAACAGCATGACCTTGGGCCGCATGGCCAGGGCCCGGGCGATGGCCACCCGTTGTTGCTGTCCCCCGGAGAGAAACGCCGGGTACTCGTTGCGCTTGGCCGCCAGCCCGACGCGTTCGAGCAGCGCTTCGGCCCGTTCAGTGGCCTCCGCACGGCTTTCACGCAGGACCTGGGTCGGCGCTTCGATAAGGTTTTCCAGCACCGTGCGATGGGGCCAGAGGTTGAAGTTCTGGAACACCATGCCCAGGCTCGACCTTATGCGCACAAGCTGTTTGGCGTCCGACACCAGCGGTGCGCCGGGACGATTCTGGTTAAGGTGAATGCTTTCGCCATCGACCAGGATGCGTCCCTGATCCGGCACTTCGAGCATGTTGATGCAGCGCAGCAAGGTACTTTTGCCCGAGCCGCTGGCACCGATCAGGGAGATCACGTCGCCCTCGCGGGCGGTCAGGGAAACGCCCTTGAGCACTTCGATATTGCCGAAACGTTTGTGCAGGCCATCGACCTCGATCATGGTCTTGGCCGCGACCGGTTCGACGGTCGCAGTGCTGGTCACCGTGCCGATCACCGGCCTCGGCGCTTCACCATTGAGTACCTGGACAAAGCCGCGAATGCGCTGGCAGGCCTGGGCCAGGCGCTCGTCACTGAGGGTGAACGAAAGCCGCACAAACCCCTGGGCCGGCTCACCGAATGCCGCCGCATCGAGCACCGAGACACCGGCCTCGCGCAGCAGGCGCCAGGCGAACTCCAGTGAGGTCAGGCCGGTGCCGCGTACGTCCACCAGCACGAACATGCCGGCATCGGGGTTGAGCACGCTGATGCCCGGGCAATCCGCCAGGCCGGACACCACCAGGTCGCGGCGCCGACGATAGATCTCGCGCATGCCGTGGGTGACTTCAGCGTGGGACTGCACGGCCTTGAGCGCCGCTTCCATGACGAAACCGGGCAAGCCGTACAGCATGCTCAGCACCAGGGTTTCGACATGATTGACCAAGGCTTCATTGGCCACGACCCAGCCGATGCGCCAACCGGTCATGGCATGGGATTTGGACAGGCTGCCGATCACCACGCAGCGCTCGGCCATGCCCGGCAACGCCGCCAGGCTCAGGTGTTCACGCTCGTAGGCGAGGCTCTCGTAGACCTCGTCCACCACCACCCACAAGTCATGGGCGATGGCGAGTTCGGCGATGGCTTGCAGCTCTTCGCGACCCAGCACAACGCCGGTGGGGTTGTTCGGATTGGAGAAGAAAATCGCCCGGGTGCGCGGGGTGATGGCCTTGGCCAACACCGCGGCATCAAGGCGGAAACCCGAGTCCGCCGCGCAGGGCACCCGCACCAGCGTGGCGCCGGACGCCTTGAGCGTCGCTTCGTAGGTGACGTACATCGGATCGAAGGCAATCACTTCGTCGCCGGCACCGAGCAGGCACATCGAGGTGGCGAACAAGGCGTTCTGCGCACCGGCCGTGAGAATGACGTTCGACGCCCGCAGTTCGCGGTCGATCAGTTGGCTGTAGCGGCCGGCAATGGCCTCGCGCAAGGTCTGGCGGCCGGCGATTTCGGTGTAGTGGGTATCCCCTTCACGCAGGGCGTGGATGGCAGCGTCGGTGATGAAATCGGGGGTGGGGAAATCCGGGTCGCCGACGCTGAGGATGATCACGTCCTCGCCTTTGCGCTGTGCCGCGTTGGCTGCGTTGTGGATATCCCAGGCGGCAACGCCTTGGCCACTGATCCGTTCAACAAAGGGTGAAAACCGCATGCCAGTGCCTCGTTCGAATTGAAGAAACGCAAGCCCGCAACCAGCCGGGGGAAGGTGGCCCCCAACATAGTCCAGACTGAACACTCGTTCAACAGAAAACTCGCGAGGCTTCGCGTTCAGCGCAAACAGGTCGTTTTCACGACAGTCGCGCCGTTTTTCAGCACGGCGCAATCAAGCGACGTGAAACGATTTTGCTGACCGCTCCCAGCACCAGAGCCACGAGAATCAGCCCCGCAGCAACCGCAAACGTCAACCGCATCCCCTGCGCGATGGCCTCAGGTTGCGCCTGCAAAATATCGTCGCTGGCCGTGCCGAAGGCGAACACAGCGCCCATGACCGAAGCGCCGGTGATCAGCCCCAGGTTGCGAGACAGGCCGAGCACACCGGACATCACGCCACGTTGGTCCTGCGCGATGTCCGCCATCACGGCGGTATTGTTCGCCGCCTGGAACAGCGCGTAACCGGCCGTGAGGAGCACCAGCGGCGCGAGGTAGCCGAGCACGCCGACGCTCATCGGCACGACGGGAAGGATGCAAGCGCCGGTCAACATGGCAATCAGCCCGACCGTGCTCGAACGCTGTGCGCCCAATCGGTCGACCAGCCGCCCGGAGGGCACACCGGCCAATGCCGCCACCAGCGGGCCGGCCGACATCACCAGGCCGACACTCGCCGCACTCAACCCCAGTGCACCCGACAGATAGAACGGCCCGACCACCAGGGTGGCCATGACCACCGTGGTCACCAGGGTGCTCATGGCGAACCCTGCGCCCAGCAGCGGATTGCGCAACATCACCAGTTTGACCAGCGGCGACGCGGCGGTCTGCTCGACGAACACGAACACCATCAAGCCAATCACCGCGACCAGCAGCAACGCCGTATTGAGCAGGCCGAAGCTGCCGCGTCCAAAGGTCATTGCCAACGCGTAAGCCAACAGGGTCAGGACCAATACCAGGGTGCCAAGCACGTCGAAATCGGGTCGAGTGGACGTCATCTCGTGGCGATCCACCGGCAAGAAGCGCCACGCCAGTCCCATCGCCAAAACACCCAAGGGTAGGTTCAATAGAAAAATCCCCTGCCAGCCCACCTGGGCAATCAACACGCCGCCAAGCGTCGGCCCCAGTGAGGTGCCAATTGCCGACATCGTGCCGAGCACGCCCATCGCGCTGCCCATTTTTTCCTTGGGCACCGCCCCGCTCACCAGCGCCATGGTCAGCGCCATCATGGTGGCCGCGCCGACGCCCTGTAAGGCACGGGCGGCAATCAGCAGCCACAGATTGGGCGCCAGGGCGCACAGGAGCGAGGCGACGGTGAACAGCGCAATGCCGATCAGCAGCAATCGCCGCCGCCCCAGGAGGTCGCCGAGCCGGCCGACGCTGACGATCAGCGCGGTGATGCTCAGCAAGTAGGCGAGCACCACCCACTGCACGGCCTGGAACGACGCTGAAAACGCCTCGGCCAGTGTCGGTAAACCAACATTGGCAATGCTGGTGCCCAGGGACGACAGCAGCATGGATAACGACAGGCTGGCCAAGGCGCCCCGGATCGATATGGACTTCATTTTCTCGCGACTCCGCAAACAGGTTGTCCGAAGCCTAAGCCCGGCCATAACATGGCGGAAGACGCAGCATTTGCACTTTATTCATGCACTAGACGCCACATAACAGAAACCCCATGTGGGAGCGAGCCTGCTCGCGAAAGCGGTGTGTCAGACAACATCATTTTTAATGTGCCACCTTCGCGAGCAGGTCGGATCGCCGCACCGTCGCCCCCACAGGAATTGATTCCATGCCCGACCTGAACTTGCTGATCACCCTGAATGTGTTGCTCGAAGAAGGCAGCGTGGCCCGCGCCGCGCAGCGTTTGCGCCTGAGCCCCTCGGCCATGAGCCGGGCGCTGGCGCGGTTGCGCGAAACCACGGGTGATCCGCTGCTGGTGCGGGCCGGTCGCGGACTGGTTCCCACGCCCCGGGCACTGGAACTGCGTGAACGGGTCGGCGCGCTGGTGCAGGACGCCGAAGCCGTCCTGCGCCCCGCCGAGGCACTCGACCTCAATCAACTGGCACGCACCTTCACCCTGCGCACCAGCGATGGCTTCGTGGAAAATTTCGGACCGCCACTGATCGCCCGCATCCACCAGGAGGCACCCGGTGTCCGCCTGAATTTCGTGCAGAAGCTGAACAAGGACAGCACCCTGCTGCGCGAAGGCGCGGTGGACTTGGAAACCGGTGTGATCGGCGAATCCACCAGCCCGGAAGTGCGGACCCGGATGCTGTTTCGCGACCGGTTCGTGGGCGTCGTGCGCAAGGGCCATCCACTGGCTCGCGGCGAGATGACAGCGGTTCGTTATGCCGCCGCCCGGCACATTCTGGTCTCGCGCCGGGGCCACGAAAAAGGCGTCATGGACGACGCCTTGAATGAGCTGGGACTGAAGCGGGACATCGCCACCATTGTCGCCGGTTTCTCTTCGGCGATTGCATTGGCACGGGCTTCAGACCTGGTCGCCAGCGTACCGCAGCGGCACGTCGGCAACCTGTGCCAGGGGATGCACTGCTTTGCCCTGCCGTTCCCCACGCCGCCCATCACGGTTTCGATGCTGTGGCACCCGCGCATGGACGCCGACCCGGCGCATCGCTGGCTGCGCGGTTGTGTGTGGGAGGTGTGCAGTGCGCAATGACCCGGTGGCCCCCGCCTACTCCTTCAGGATCAGCAGCGGCTCGCCTTTTTTCACGATGTAGGTCGCCAGTTCTGAGGCCTTGCCCTGGCCCACGTTCTTCGCCACATGGGCGACGCCTTCGGGGATGTACAACGAGTCACCGGCCTTGAGCGTTACCGGTGCGCGCCCTTCCAGTTGATACTCAAAAGTGCCGCTGATCACGTGCGCCACCTCGACACCGGGGTGAGCATGTCTAGGCGACGTCACGCCCGGATCGAAGTCCACGAGCACCTGCAGGACTTCGCGGTTGGCGGCGCCCAGGTCTTCACGTACCAGGTCGGTGCGATGCAGGCCCTGCTGCCAGCTTTTCATCGCCGGGGCTGGCTGTGTTTCCTGGGCTTGAGAGAAGTTCGCGAGGGTGGCGAGCCCGGCGGCGGCCAGAACCAGACCAAGCTTGCCGATGGTGTGACGGGGGTGGATACGCAACATTGTCTTTCCTCCAGTTGAACCACGCCAGGCCGCGCCGAAAGTGGCGCGATGCCGGTGGTTCCATTTGAAGGCTGTCGTGTATCGCCCGGGTGTCGGGAAACGGCGGTTTTGTATGCCCGGGTAACGGAGGGCGTTGCGGATACCTGCGGATACAAACCCGTATCAGCGGGTACGCCATTGTGACCACTGGCATCGTGGTCAATGCCGAAGAAGAAGTGACCGCGATCCGATCCCACTCGGGTCGCGGCAAGTTCAGGCTTTTTGACTACGCCAGATCGAAGCGATCCAGATTCATCACTTTGGTCCACGCAGCAACGAAGTCCTTGACGAACTTCTGTTGCGCATCGGCGGTGGCATAGAATTCGGCCAAGGCGCGCAACTGCGCATTGGAACCGAAGACCAGGTCAACCCGGGTACCCGTCCACTTCACTGCACCGGTTTTGCGATCGCGCCCTTCATACTCTTGCTGGGCATCCGATACCGGCTTCCACTCCACGCCCATATCCAGCAGGTTGGTGAAGAAGTCGTTGGTCAAGGCTTCCGGACGCGTGGTGAACACACCGTGTCTGCTCTGGCCGACATTGGTGTTCAACACACGCAAGCCGCCCAGCAACACCGTCATTTCCGGCGCGCTGAGCGTCAGCAGTTGCGCCTTGTCGATCAGCAATTTTTCCGCCGGCACACGGTACTGTTGCTTCAGGTAATTACGGAAGCCGTCGGCAATCGGTTCAAGGTAACCGAAGGAGTCGACATCGGTCTGTTCCTGGCTGGCGTCCATGCGCCCTGGCGTGAAAGGCACCGTCACGCTATGACCGGCATTTTTCGCCGCCTGTTCCACGCCCACGCCACCGGCGAGCACGATCAGGTCGGCCAGGGAGATTTTCTTGCCGCCACTGTTGAACTCGCCCTGGATGCTTTCGAGTTTTGCCAGCACGCGGGCCAGTTGCTCCGGCTGGTTGGCCTGCCAGGATTTCTGCGGTGCCAGGCGCAGACGCCCGCCGTTGGCGCCGCCGCGTTTGTCGGAGCCACGGAAAGAGGAAGCCGCCGCCCAAGCTGTAGACACAAGCTGCGAGACTGACAGCCCCGAGGCCGCAATTTTGCCCTTGAGCGCGGCGACATCGCTGTCGTTGACCAGTGGATGGTCGACGGCCGGGATCGGGTCCTGCCACAGCAGCTCTTCGTTCGGCATTTCCGGGCCGAGGTAGCGTGAGAGCGGCCCCATGTCACGGTGAATCAGCTTGTACCAGGCGCGGGCAAAGGCGTCGGCCAACTGGTCTGGATTGGCCAGGAAGCGCCGCGAAATCGGCTCATAGATCGGGTCGAAGCGTAGCGACAGGTCCGTGGTCAGCATGGTCGGATCACGCCGTCTGGACGGATCATGGGCATCCGGAATGGTGCCGGCGCCAGCGCCGTTTTTCGGCTTCCACTGGTTTGCCCCCGCCGGGCTCTTGGTCAGTTCCCATTCGTAACCGAACAGGTTCTCCAGGTAGTTGTTGCTCCACTGGGTTGGCGTGGTCGTCCAGGTCACTTCCAGGCCGCTTGAGATGGTGTCGCCACCTTTACCGGTACCGAACGTGCTCTTCCAGCCCAGGCCCTGCAGTTCGAGGCCGGCGCCTTCGGGCTCAGGTCCGACATGGTCGACAGTACCGGCACCGTGGGTTTTGCCGAAGGCGTGACCGCCCGCGATCAGCGCGACGGTTTCCTCGTCGTTCATGGCCATGCGCGCAAAGGTTTCACGGATGTCCTTGCCGGCGGCGACCGGATCGGAGTTGCCTTCAGGGCCTTCGGGGTTTACGTAGATCAGGCCCATCTGCACGGCTGCGAGTGGGGTTTCCAGATTGCGCTCTACGGGAGCTTGCCCGGCATCTTTGCCATAACGCACGTCGCCACCCAGCCACGTGCTTTCCGAGCCCCAGTAGACGTCTTCGTCCGGCTCCCAGACATCCGGGCGGCCAGCGGAAAAACCAAAGGTCTTGAAGCCCATGGACTCCAGTGCAACGTTGCCGGCGAGGACGATCAGATCGGCCCAGGAGACTTTGTTGCCGTACTTTTGCTTGATTGGCCAAAGCAGCCGACGGGCCTTGTCGAGGCTGACGTTGTCCGGCCAGCTGTTGAGCGGTGCAAAGCGTTGTTGGCCGGAGCCGGCGCCGCCCCGGCCGTCACCGGTGCGATAGGTGCCTGCGGCGTGCCAGGACATGCGGATAAAAAAAGGCCCATAGTGACCGAAGTCCGCCGGCCACCAGTCCTGGGAATCGGTCATCAGCGCAGTCAGGTCTTTTTTCAGCGCCTGGAAGTCCAGGCTCTTGAAGGCTTCGGCGTAGTTGAAGTCGCCCCCCAACGGGTCAGACTTGGGCGAGTGTTGACTCAAGATCTTCAGGTTCAGTTGGTTCGGCCACCAGTCGCGGTTCGTCGTGCCACCGCCAGCGGCGTTATTGAACGGGCATTTCGATTCAGTTGACATGGCATCTCCTCTTTATTTTGTTTTCAGCTAACCATCCTTAAGCGTGGATCCGGATCACCGATTGAAGAAATAGCTTTTCGGTATGGGATCCATAGCCTTAAGGCTATGACGGCCCAGTGATCAGTCGCTCCAGAACATCCATTAAAGTACCGGTCCGGGAAACTGTCGCTCCATCTGGGGAGATAGCTGATAAACAGTTCAAATCAGCAAGGAAATGCAAGATCATGAACACCTGCCACAATGGATGGGTAGCCTTTGCTGCAAGGACGCTGGTGATCGTAAGAATTGTTTGCCGCGAGAGGTTTCGCCATGCTCCTCAAAGCCATTGTCATCTGGTCACTGCTGTCGATCATCATCGCCGCCGTGTTCTGTCGCCTGATGCATAACGCCAAGGTCGCCGACCGGGCGCTCAAGATCGCCAAGCCGGATCATCAGCCTCATGAACGAAATGTTGGCAATACTTCCATGACCCCGGACAAAAGTGGCGGCGACGATTCGGATTGCCACCCGGCCTGAGCCATTCAGGGCGTTCCCGTACTCAATAAAAAAAACCGGCTATTCAGCCGGTTTTTTTATGTCGCTCAACAACACTTCGGTCCGGCTTTACTGCCGTAACGGGCTTCCTGGCGCTCACGGAAGAACGCCTCATAGTCCATCACCGGTTTGTCCGGGTGTTTGGTCTGCATATGCTCGACGTAGTTGTCGTAGTCAGGCATGCCGACCATCAGGCGTGCGGCCTGACCGAGGTATTTACCGAGGCGACTCAGGTCATTGAACATGATCAGGCATCCGGCAGCGCTTGATATGGCGCTTCTTTATCCGTGCGTTCCTTGGTGCCCCAGGCAGCGATGCCGACCTTGAGCGCGAAGAACAGGATGCTGAACACCACGAACAGGAACAGCGCAGTCAGCGTCGCGTTGGTGTAGGCGTTGAAGATCACGTGTTGCATCTGGTCGATGCTCTTGGCCGGGGCCAGCACCTGACCGTTGGCCAGGGCATCGCTGTATTTCTTCGCCAGGGCGAGGAAGCCGATCGCCGGGTTGGCATCGAACAGCTTGATGAAGCCTGCGGTGGTGGTGCAGATCAGCAACCAGACCGCTGGCAGCAAGGTCACCCACACATAACGCTGGCGTTTCATCTTGATCAGCACCACGGTGCCGAGCATCAGGGCGATACCGGCCAGCATCTGGTTGGAGATGCCGAACAGCGGCCACAAGGTGTTGATGCCACCCAGCGGATCGATCACGCCCTGGTACAGCAGATACCCCCACATGGCCACGCAACCGGCGGTGGCGATCAGGTTGGCGGTCCAGGATTCGGTGCGCTTGAGCGCCGGGACGAAGGAGCCGAGCAAGTCCTGCAGCATGAAACGCCCGGCACGGGTGCCGGCGTCGACCGCGGTCAGAATGAACAGCGCTTCAAACAGGATCGCGAAGTGGTACCAGAACGCCATGGTGTTTTCACCTGGCAACAAGTGGTGCAGGATCTGCGCGATCCCCACCGCCAGGGTCGGCGCGCCACCGGCACGGGCGAGGATGGTGGTTTCACCGATGTCGTGAGCCACCGCTTGCAGGGCTTCCGGGGTAATGGCGAAGCCCCAACTGCTGACGGTTTGTGCAACGGTAACCGCATCGGCGCCAACCACGGCCGCCGGGCTGTTCATCGCGAAATACACGCCCGGATCGATGACCGATGCAGCGACCATGGCCATGATCGCTACGAACGATTCCATCAGCATGCCGCCGTAACCGATGTAACGGGCATGCCCCTCACTGGCGAGCAGCTTCGGCGTGGTGCCGGAAGCGATCAGCGCGTGGAAACCGGAGACCGCGCCACAGGCGATGGTGATGAACAGGAACGGGAACAGACCGCCCTTCCAAACCGGACCGGTGCCGTCGACGAACTGGGTCAGCGCCGGCATTCTCAGCTCGGGCATGGTCACCAGAATGCCGATGGCCAGGGCGACGATGGTGCCGATCTTCAGGAAGGTGGAGAGGTAGTCACGGGGCGCCAGGATCAGCCACACCGGCAGTACCGCCGCGACAAAACCGTAGCCGATCAGCATCCAGGTGATCTGGATACCGGTAAAGGTAAAGGCCTTGGCCCACACCGGATCCGCGGCAACCTGCCCGCCGAGCCAGATCGACCCCAGCAGCAACAGCACGCCGATCACCGAGATTTCACCGATGCGACCCGGGCGGATGTAGCGCATGTAGATGCCCATGAACATCGCGATCGGGATGGTCGCCATTACCGTGAATATGCCCCAAGGGCTCTCGGCCAGGGCCTTCACCACGATCAGCGCCAGCACCGCGAGGATGATGATCATGATCAGGAAGCAGCCGAACAACGCGATGGTGCCGGGAATACGGCCCATTTCTTCACGGACCATGTCGCCCAGGGAACGACCGTTGCGGCGGGTGGACATGAACAGGACCATGAAGTCCTGCACCGCACCGGCCAGCACCACGCCGGCAATCAGCCACAGCGTGCCGGGCAGGTAGCCCATCTGCGCCGCCAATACCGGGCCGACCAGCGGACCCGCGCCGGCAATGGCGGCGAAGTGGTGACCGAACAGCACGTGTTTGTTGGTCGGCACGTAGTCCAGACCATCGTTATTGAGCACAGCCGGAGTGGCCCGATTGGGGTCGAGCTGCATCACTTTATTGGCGATGAACAGGCTGTAGTAGCGGTAGGCAACAAGGTAGATGGCGACGGCTGCGACTACGATCCACAAGGCGTTGATCGCTTCGCCGCGGCGCAAGGCCACGACACTCAGCGCAATCGCTCCCAGGACAGCCACGGCAAACCAGGCGAGGTGTTTAGCCAGACGGGGCATAGCGTGTCTCCTGCCGACAGCCAGTGACTGCGGCGGTAATTTTTATAATTGTGTCCGCGGTGCGGAGCTGGCCCAATATCCGCGCATGTCGTCCACAAATAAATCCGCGTTACTACGTACGTGGGATCTACGTAGTTCTACGTAGACGGCTCTGATTTCCCTGTGGGAGCGAGCCTGCTCGCGAAGGCATTCTGTCATTCAACATGGATGTCGACTGATACACCGTCTTCGCGAGCAGGCTCGCTCCCACAGGTTCAGCATTTCAACTGAATGACCTCTCCCGCCAATGGTCATTCCGTCCAACAAGGCTGTCTATCTTTGGCATATGATCCCGAGCCTTCGCGCGGGCAGGAGTCAACATGCAGCTCAAACACAAGATCGTCGCCCTCGGGATTCTGCCGCTGGTGCTGGCCATTGCCGTCATCTGCGCGCTGGTGATTTCCCTCAATCGCCAACTGGGCGATCAACAGGCGCAACTGATCGAAGACAGCATTCTGGCGAGCAAGCGCGCGGAGCTGAAAAACTACGTGGAAATGGCCCAGAGCCTGATCGAGCCGCTGTACGACGACGGCCACGGCGATGCCCAGGCCCAGCAACGAGTGCTGGAAGAACTGCGCAAGCTCAGCTTCGGCATCAATGGCTACTTCTTCGTCTACGACCATGAAGGCCGCAGCCTGATGCACGCACGCCAGTCGGAACTGGTGGGCCAATACCTGTGGGACATGAAAGACCCCCACGGCCTGCCGGTGATCCAGGCGCTGCTGAAAAGCGCGCAATCGGGCGAAGGTTTTCAACGCTACGCCTGGAACAAACCCTCCTCCGGCCAGGTGACCGACAAGCTCGCCTATGTGGTGATGCTCGATCGCTGGGGCTGGATGCTCGGCACCGGCATCTACCTTGAAGACGTCGAGCGCGCCACCCAGCAGGCCCGTGCCGAAGTGGCCATGGGCATTCGCAAGACCATGATGGCGATTGCCGTGGTCGCCCTCGTCGCGGTGCTGTTTGTCTTCGCCACCGGCATGACCCTCAACGTCAGCGAACATCGCCTGGCGGACAAGAAACTGCAGCGCCTGACCCAGCGCATCGTCAGCCTGCAGGAAGAAGAACGATCACGGGTGTCCCGCGAGTTGCACGACGGCATCAGCCAGGTGCTGGTCTCGATCAAGTTTCAGTTCGAACTGGCCAGCCATCTGCTGGAACGCGGACAAGCCCACGACAAGGGCTTGAGCACGTTAAAAGAAGCCACCGAGCGCCTGGGCGATGCCATCGGTGAAGTCCGCAGTCTCTCCCATGACCTGCGCTCATCCTTGCTCGATACCCTCGGCCTGCCGGCGGCCATCGGCCAATTGGCTGCGGAATTCGAGCAGCGCAGCGGGTTGACCGTGACCTATGACGAAAATGAATTCGACTGCCAACTGGTCGACGGCGCGGCTGTGTCGCTGTTCCGCATCGTCCAGGAAGGCCTGACCAATATTGAACGCCACGCGCAGGCGAAGAACGTGTCCATTACACTGCGCGGCTGCGACGAGTCCGTGCGGCTGACGGTGGTCGATGACGGCATCGGTTTCAACGTCGCCCAGGTCGAACGTCGTCAGGCCGGCATTGGCTTGCGTAACATCCGCGAACGCGTCGAACATTTTGGCGGGCGCTTCGATTTGATCTCGATGCCGGGCAGAAGTGAGCTGGACGTACGGCTGCCAATGATACCTGGCGTAAAACCCTGAGCCGGCCCAAAACTACAAGAGTGAATAGCTGCGATGAACCTGCCCTCCCCGATCCGCGTCGCCCTGGTCGACGATCACTCCCTGGTCCGCGACGGCATCAAGGCGCTGCTGGCCGTGATGTCACCCCTGGAAATGGTCGGCGAAGCGGAAAACGGCGCCGAGGCCATCGAGATGGTCGGACGCTGCCAGCCGGACCTGCTGCTGGTCGACATCAGCCTGCCGGACATGAACGGCCTGGAACTGACCCGCGTGCTGCGCAGCCAGTACCCGTCGCTCAAGGTGCTGGTGCTGAGCATGTACGACAATTACGAATACGTCAGCGAATCGGTGCGCTCCGGCGCCAGCGGCTACGTGCTGAAGAACGCCCCGTCACGGGAAATCATCGCCGCCATCGAAGCCATCAGCAGCGGCGGAACCTTCTACAGCGCGGAAATCGCCCAACGGCTGATCGCCGACAGGAACACCGACAACGAACTGACCCCGAGGGAAAGCCAGGTGCTGTCGAAGATGGCGCAAGGCTTGAACAACAAGGAAATGGCCCGGGAACTGGATATCAGCGTGCGCACGGTGGAAACACACCGCTTGAGCATTCGGCGCAAGCTCAACATCGACAAGCCGGCGGCACTGGTCAAGTACGCCCTGGATCACGGCCTCATTTCCCGCTGAGCGCCTTTTCAAAACTTCTGAGCCATTCACAAAACCTGTGGGAGCGAGCCTGCTCGCGATAGCGGCGGTACAGCCAGCATTGATGTTGACTGATCCACCGCTTTCGCGAGCAGGCTCGCTCCCACAGTTTCGCTGTGGCTGCCAAAAACGGTTTTCTCCCCCCTATCGCCTACCACCCGAGCAGAAACTCCGTTCAGGGTCTTGTGCTATCGGTATTATGGTATACCATCAGACGCACAGACACCCAAACCTCTACGGAGCAGCTCATGAGTTTCGAAATCCGCAAGATCGTCAGCTATGTCGAAGAAACCTTTATTGAAGGCGGCAAAGCCACCGATAAGCCCGTGACCATGGTCGGTCTGGCCGTGGTGATGAAGAACCCCTGGCTGGGCAACGGTTTCGTTGAAGACCTGAAACCACAGATCCGCGCCAACTGCTCCGACCTCGGCGCACTGATGGTCGAGCGCCTGGTGGGCATCATTGGCGGTGCCGAGAAAATCGAGGCTTACGGCAAGGCTGCGGTGGTCGGCGCCGACGGCGAAATCGAACACGCTTCGGCGGTGATCCACACCCTGCGCTTCGGTAACCATTACCGCGAAGCGGTCAAGGCCAAGAGCTACCTGAGCTTCACCAACAAGCGCGGCGGCCCGGGCACCTCGATCCAGATCCCGATGATGCACAAGGACGACGAAGGCCTGCGTTCGCACTACATCACCCTGGAAATGCAGATCGAAGACGCACCGCGTGCCGACGAAATCGTCGTGGTCCTGGGTTGCGCCGACGGCGGCCGCCTGCACCCGCGCATCGGCAACCGCTACATCGACCTGGAAGAACTGGCCGCCGAAAAAGCCCAGTAACCGGCCAGTAGAACGACAACAAGAAGGCATTGCAGGAGCGCTCCATGATTCGGCTCACCGCTGAACTCACCCCGGCTGGCACCAGTTACCTGGCGACCGGCCAAGGCCAGCCCGTGGTCTTGATCCACGGCGTGGGCCTGAACAAAGAAATGTGGGGCGGCCAGATCGTTGGCCTGGCCACGCAGTACCGCGTCATCGCCTACGACATGCTCGGCCATGGTGCCAGCCCGCGCCCTACGATCGGCACGCCGCTGCTCGGTTATGCCGACCAGTTGCTGGAGCTGCTCGACCACCTGCAATTGCCCAAGGCAACGGTGATCGGCTTTTCCATGGGCGGGCTGGTGGCGCGGGCCTTTGCCCTGCACTACCCGCAACGCCTGGAAGGCCTGGTGGTGCTCAATAGCGTGTTCAACCGCAGCGCCGAACAGCGCGCGGGGGTCATCGCCCGCACCAGCCAGGCTGCCGAACACGGGCCGGACGCCAATGCCGAAGCGGCGCTGTCGCGCTGGTTCAGCCGCGAATACCAGGCGGCGAACCCGGCGCAGATCGCCGCGATTCGCCAGACCCTGGCCGGCAATGACCCCCAGGGCTACCTGACCACTTATGAACTGTTTGCCACCCAGGACATGTACCGCGCCGACGACCTGGCCAGCATCCAGGTGCCGACGCTGATCGCCACCGGCGAACTGGACCCCGGCTCGACCCCGGAAATGGCCAAACAACTGGCCGAACGCATTCCCGGTGCGACCGTTGCCGTGCTCGCCGAGCAACGGCATATGATGCCCGTAGAGTCTCCGCGCCTGGTCAACCAGCTGTTGCTGGAGTTTCTGCAGACCGCGCACTCCCAACAAAACCAGATCAAGGGGATCGTTGCATGACACTCGCACGCTTCCAGATGTGCATCGGCGGTGAATGGGTCGATGCCCTGTCCGGCAAGACCTTCGAAAGCCTCAACCCGGCGCTGGCCGAACCCTGGGCCGAACTGCCCGATGCCGACGAAGCCGATGTCGAACGCGCCGTGCAGGCTGCGCAGACGGCTTTCGACAGCCCGGCATGGCGCGGTCTGACCGCCACCGCTCGCGGCAAATTGCTGCGTCGCCTGGGCGACCTGATCGCCGAGAACAAGGAACAATTGGCGCAGCTGGAAAGCCGAGACAACGGCAAGCTGATCCGCGAAACCCGTGGCCAGGTCGGCTATCTGCCAGAGTTCTTCCACTACACCGCAGGCCTGGCGGACAAGCTCGAAGGCGGCACCCTGCCGCTGGACAAGCCGGACCTGTTTGCCTACACCGTGCACGAAGCCATGGGCGTGGTTGCCGCGATCATTCCGTGGAACAGCCCGCTGTACCTGACCGCGATCAAACTCGCCCCGGCCCTCGCGGCGGGCAACACCATCGTGATCAAGCCGTCGGAACACGCCTCGGCGACCATCCTCGAACTGGCGCGCCTGGCCCTGGAAGCCGGGATTCCGCCGGGGGTGGTCAACGTTGTCACCGGTTACGGCCCGAGCACCGGCGCCGCCCTCACCCGCCATCCGCTGATCCGCAAGATCGCCTTCACCGGCGGCGCGGCGACGGCGCGACATGTGGTGCGCAGCAGCGCGGAGAACTTCGCCAAGCTGTCGCTGGAACTGGGGGGCAAATCGCCGAACATCATCTTCGCCGACGCCGACCTCGACAGCGCCATCAACGGCGCCATCGCCGGGATCTACGCCGCCTCCGGGCAGAGCTGCGTGTCCGGTTCGCGCTTGCTGGTGCAGGACGAGATCTACGACGAGTTCGTCGGCCGTCTGGTGGAGCGCGCCCAGCGCATCCGCATCGGCAACCCGCAGGACGACAGCAGCGAGATGGGCCCGATGGCCACCGCGCAGCAACTGGCCGTGGTCGAAGGCCTGGTGGCTGATGCCATCGCCGAAGGCGCGCGTCTGCGCCTGGGCGGCAAGCGTCCAGAGAATCTTGGCGACGGCTGGTTCTACGAGCCGACGCTGTTCGAGTGTGACCACAACTCGATGAAGATCATGCAGGAAGAAGTCTTTGGCCCGGTGGCTTCGGTCATCCGGTTCAAGGACGAAGCCGAAGCCCTGGCGATTGCCAACGACTCGCAGTTCGGCCTCGCCGCCGGCATCTGGACCCGCGACCTGGGCCGCGCCCATCGCCTGGCCCGGGACGTGCGTTCGGGGATCATCTGGGTCAACACCTACCGCGCAGTCTCGGCCATGGCGCCGATCGGCGGCTTCAAGAACAGTGGCTATGGACGCGAAAGCGGCATCGATTCGGTGCTGGCCTACACCGAGCTGAAAACGGTGTGGATCAACCTGTCCCAGGCACCGATGCCTGATCCCTTCGTGATGCGCTAGGAGTCCTGGAAAATGATCGAACCCGGCATTTACAAAGACGTGATGAGTTCGTTCCCATCCGGGGTCACGGTGGTCACCACCCTCGACCCGGATGGCGGCATCGTCGGCATCACCGCCAGCGCCTTCAGCGCGCTGTCGATCGACCCGGCACTGGTGCTGTTCTGCCCCAATTACGGCTCCGACACCTATCCGGTGCTGCGCGACAGCAAGCAGTTCGCGATTCATTTGCTGTCCGCCGAGCAGACCGCCGAGGCCTATGCCTTCGCCGGTAAAGGCAAGGACAAGGCCAAGGGCATCGACTGGCACTTGAGCGAATTGGGTAACCCGATCCTCGCCAAGGCGACGGCGATCATCGAGTGCGAACTGTGGCGCGAATACGACGGCGGTGATCACGCGATCATCGTCGGCGCGGTGAAGAACCTGATCCTGCCCGCGCGGCCGGTGACGCCGATGATCTACCACAAAGGCAAGCTGGGGCCGCTGCCCACCTTGGCCTGATGGATCTACACAATCCCCTGTGGGAGCCAATCCCTTGTGGGAGCGAGCTTGCTCGCGATGACGGACTGACATTCAACATGTATGTCGACTGATACACCGCTATCGCGAGCAAGCTCGCTCCCACAGGTACTGCACCAGACAGATAAGTCTTCATTCTTTCCAGGAGCCGGCATGAACCCAGCAGCCTCGCAACTGTTCCGCCAGCAAGCCTACATCAATGGCCAATGGCTGGACGCGCCGGATGGCGCCTGTCAGGACATCTTCAACCCGGCCACCGGTGAACTCATCGGCCGGGTGCCGAACCTCGGCGCCGAACACGCGCGCCTGGCTATCGAGGCCGCCAATAAGGCCTGGCCGGCCTGGCGCGCGCTGACCGCCAAGGAGCGCAGCAATACCCTCAAGCGCTGGCATGCCCTGATGCTGGAAAACGCCGACGCCCTGGCGCAAATCCTCACCCTCGAACAAGGCAAGCCACTGGCCGAAGCCAAGGGTGAAATCCTCTACGCCGCGAGTTTCATCGAGTGGTTCGCCGAAGAGGCCAAGCGCATCTACGGCGACACCATTCCCAGCCACAAGGGTGATGCGCGCATCGTGGTCAGCAAGGAACCGATCGGCGTTGTCGCGGCCATCACGCCGTGGAACTTCCCGGCGGCGATGATCACCCGCAAGGCCGGCCCGGCGCTGGCGGCCGGTTGCCCGTGCATCGTCAAACCAGCCCCGGAAACACCGTTCTCGGCACTGGCCATGGCCGCACTGGCGGAACAGGCCGGCATTCCAGCGGGCATCTTCAACGTGATCACTGGCGACGCCATCGCCATCGGCGGGGAGCTAACCGCCAGCCCAAAGGTGCGCAAACTGTCGTTCACCGGCTCCACCGCCATCGGCAAGCTGCTGATGGCCCAGTGCGCGCCGACCCTGAAAAAAGTCTCGCTGGAACTGGGCGGCAACGCGCCGTTCATTGTTTTCGACGACGCCGATCTGGAGCGCGCCGTTGACGGTGCGCTGATCGCCAAATTCCGCAACGCCGGGCAGACCTGCGTCTGCGTCAACCGCTTCCTGGTGCAGGACGGCATCCACGACGCCTTTGTCGCGCGATTGGCTGAGCGGGTTTCGCAACTCAAGGTCGGCAGCGGTTTCGATGATGGAGTCACTCAAGGACCGCTGATCAACGAGCGTGCCGTGGCCAAGGTCGAAGACCACGTGCAAGACGCCCTGGCAAACGGCGCACAATTGCTGTGCGGCGGCGAACGTCATGCGTTGGGCAATGGGTTCTTCCAGCCAACCGTGTTGGCAGGCGTTACCCCGCAAATGAAAGTCGCCCAGGAAGAAACTTTCGGCCCACTGGCCGCCGTGTTCCGTTTCGACACCGAGGCCCAGGCCGTCGAGATGGCCAACGACACCGAGTTCGGTCTCGCCGCCTACTGCTACACCCGCGACCTGGGCCGCGCCTGGCGCATGAGCGAGGCGCTTGAATACGGCATGGTCGGGATCAACGAAGGGCTGATTTCCACCGAAGTCGCGCCGTTT
Organism: Pseudomonas fluorescens; assembly: GCF_040448305.1. Classification (NCBI taxonomy): domain Bacteria; kingdom Pseudomonadati; phylum Pseudomonadota; class Gammaproteobacteria; order Pseudomonadales; family Pseudomonadaceae; genus Pseudomonas; species Pseudomonas fluorescens. The sequence continues at coordinate 4,273,712 of NZ_CP148752.1, forward strand.
GGCGGTATCAAGTCCTCGGGGCTGGGCCGTGAAGGGTCGAAGTACGGCATCGAGGATTACCTGGAACTCAAATACACCTTGATGGGCGGCCTTTGAGCCCACGGGAGCTACGCAAATGAACAACGAAAAATACGAAAAAGGCCTGAAGATCCGCACCCAAGTGCTGGGCGAAGCCTACGTCAATCGCTCCATCGAGAACGCCGACGACTTCACCCGACCGTTGCAGGAAATGGTCACCGAATATTGTTGGGGTCATGTCTGGGGTCGTGAGGGCTTGTCACTCAAGGAGCGCAGCATGATCAACCTGGCGATGATCTCGGCCCTCAACCGGCCCCATGAACTCAAGCTGCATGTGCGCGGCGCCTTGCGTAACGGCCTGAGTCGTGAGCAAATACGCGAAATACTGCTTCAGGTCGGCATTTATTGCGGTGTCCCCGCTGCCGTAGACAGTTTCCGGCTTGCCCGTGAAGCCTTCGCCGAAGCCGATGCCGAGGCCTCCAGTTAACCCTTGGCTGTTTGATCTGACCGGGCACCCAGATTCCCGTAATCGAAGTGTTCTTTTTGCATGGACAGCCACAATCAGAGCGGACCCCATGAAACGCCTGCCACTCGACGACAGCTTCAAGGTCAATCGCAACCCCGTTACCCTGCGCGAAATCGTGCTGGATAAACTGCGAAGTGCCATCATGAACTTCCAGCTCCTGCCGGGAGACCGTCTGGTCGAACGCGATCTGTGCGATCGCCTGGGCGTCAGCCGTACCTCCGTGCGCGAAGCCTTGCGTCACCTCGAATCCGAAGGCCTGGTGGAATTCGCCGACGCCAAGGGCCCGCGTGTCGCGATCATCACACTGGCCGATGCCGTGGACATCTACGAGCTGCGCTGCGTACTCGAAGGGCTGATCGTGCAACTGTTCACCCTGCGCGCCAAGGCCAAGGACATCAAGGCCCTGGAAAAAGCCCTGGAAGAAAACCGCAAAGCGTTGAAAGATGGCGAGCTGCAACAGGTCATCGACTCGGTGCAGGGTTTCTACGATGTGCTGCTCGAAGGCTCGGGCAACCACGTCGCGGCCACTCAGCTGCGCCAGTTGCAGGCACGCATCAGCTACCTGCGCGCGACCTCGGTGTCCCAGGAAAACCGGCGCGGCGCCAGTAACCAGGAAATGGAACGCATGGTCGAGGCGATCAAGGGCGGTGACCCGCTGGCCGCCCACCAGGCTTGCGTCGACCACGTGCGTGCGGCCGCGGCCGTGGCCCTGGACTACCTCAAGCGCAAGCAGGAAGAAACCGGCGACATCCCGGCGATCACCCTGCCCATCGCGCTGAAAGAACCGCGCATAGGTCGCTGAAATGTTCAGCCCGAGCTTTTGCCCCAAGTGCGGCAGCGCAGACCTCAGGTCACAGTTGCCGCCGGGCGATACGCACGAGCGCCTGATGTGCCGCGGCTGCGGCTACATCCACTACATCAATCCGAAGATCATTGCCGGCTGCATCATCGAGCAGGACGGCAAGTACCTGCTGTGCCAGCGCGCCATCCCGCCGCGCCCCGGCACCTGGACCCTGCCGGCAGGCTTCATGGAAAGCGGCGAGACCACCGAGCAGGCGGCCTTGCGCGAGGTCTGGGAAGAAAGCGGCGTGCGTGCGGAAATCGTCTCGCCCTATTCGATCTTCAGCGTGCCCAAGATCAGCGAGGTGTACATCATCTTCCGCGCCATCGCGCTGGAGATCACCGGGCAGTACGGGCCGGAAACCCTCGACTACCAATTCTTCGCGCCTGAGGACATTCCTTGGGACAGCATCTACTACCCGGCGATCCGGCAGATCCTTGAGCGCTATATCGAGGAGCGTCAGGCTGGGGTGTATGGCATTTACATGGGTAATGACGACAGTGGGAAGATTCACTTTATTCGCTGATAGTCTTTGCTTTTGATCGTGTACATATCCGTTTCTTTGGTAACGGCCACTTGTGGGAGCGGGCTTGCTCGCGATCGCGGTGGGTCAGCCGACATCTCTGTTGAATGTGCCGGCCTCTTCGCGGGCAAGCCCGCTCCCACAGGGATTGTGGCCGGCCGCAAGGTTGGCGTTCACTGAAGATCAAAACTGTAGGAGCGAGCCTGCTCGCGATAGCGGTGGGTCAGGCAATATCTCTGTTGAATGTGCCGGCCTCTTCGCGGGCAAGCCTGCTCCCACAGGATGTTTGCGGTATTCAGAACAACTCGCTGAAGGGTATGAACCGCGCCGTGTCGCCCATTTCCAGCGTGCAGCCTTCCGGCACTTCCACCAGTCCATCGGCCCAGGATGCGCCCAGCAACACACCGGAACTCTGGTTGGGATAGAGCACCGCGCGACCGGCTTCGAGTTTCGCCCGCAGGTACTCGCGGCGGCTCCCGGGTTTGGGCCAGGCAAAGCCGACACTCACCGGAAAGCTCAAAGGCTCTACGTCTTCGGCGCCCTGAATCCGCAACAGATAAACCCGGGCCAACAGGCCGAAAGTCACCAACGCCGATGTCGGATTACCCGGCAGGCCAATCACCGGCACGCGGCCGAAGTGGCCCACGGTCAACGGCTTGCCGGGTTTGATCGAGAGTTTCCACAGCAACGGCTTGCCGCACTCGCGCAGTACCTGGCCGAGGCAGTCGGCGTCACCGGCGGACACCCCGCCCGTGCTGAGCATCAGGTCCGCCGTGTGTTGCAGCTGTTCGAGCTTGAGCCGCGTCTGGCGTGGCTCGTCGGGGAGAATGCCGGCATCGATGACCTCGCAACCCAACGCACTCAACCAATGGCTCAACAAGGTGCGGTTGCTGTTGTAGATGCTGCCGGGCTTGAGCGGTGTGCCCGGATCGACCAGTTCATCGCCGGTGGACAGCAACGCCACCCGTGGTCGCCGCACCACCTGCACATGGGTGCAACCCTGTGCCGCCGCGATCGCCAGTTCGAACGGGCCGAGGCGCTTGCCGGCGCGCAGCAGCACATCGTCGACGCGGTTCTCCTGGCCTTGCGGACGGATGTTGCTGCCGGCGCTCTGGGGCTGCTTGAAGCGGATCCGTCCGTTATCCAGTACCTCAGTGTTCTCCTGCATCTCCACGCAGTTGGCACCCGGCGGAACCGGGGCGCCGGTGAAGATGCGCGCGCAGGTTCCGGGCGCCAGGGCTTCGGGGGCGTGACCGGCAAATACCTGCTGCGACACGGTCAGTGGCTCCCCGCCCCAACCGTCGACATTCAGGGCATAGCCGTCCATGGCACTGTTCGGCCACGGCGGCAGATCGAGGCTCGCCACCAGATCAGTGGCCAACACCCGCTGCCTGGCGGCACTCAGCGTCACCGCTTCACTGTCTTCAATCCACTGCGCCTCGGCCATTGCCAGCAGCCGGTCGATGGCTTGCTCCACCGACATCAGCGGTGAAGTGCTCATCCCCGCGTCCCGCAGGCTTGCACCGGCTTGAGGTGCGGTACGAAATTGCACGGCCGGTGGCGCGCGTCGAGTTGCTCGGCGAGGATGCCTTCCCAGGCGGTGCGGCAGGCACCCGTGGAGCCCGGCAGGCAGCAGACCAGCGTGCCATTGGCCAGCCCGGCCAGGGCCCGGCTCTGCACCGTGGAGGTGCCGATGTCGAGGATCGAAATCGCCCGGAACAGCTCACCGAAACCGTCGATCTGCTTATCCAGCAAACAGGCCACGGCCTCGGGTGTGCTGTCGCGGCCGGTGAACCCGGTGCCGCCCGTGATCAGCACCACCTGGATGCCGTCGTCGGCAATCCAGTTCGCCACCTGCGCGCGGATCTTGTACAGGTCGTCCTTGAGCAGGTTGCGCTCGCTGAGGGTGTGGCCGGCTTCCAGCAAGCGACTGACGAGTAATTGGCCGGAGGTGTCATTGGCATATTCACGGGTATCGCTGACGGTCAGCACGGCAATATTCAGGGGTATAAACAATGCATCCGGTTTGACGCTCATGGGGTTCTCCGGCAGATATTGATTAAATAACCAAATTAAATAGCTCACGGAGACTAAATCGATAAAACAAGCCGTGTCTAATCACTCTAACCAACCAGACTATCGAGCCGATCTATCAATATAAAAGGACCAGAAATAACTTCAATGATAGAGCCCGTCGATAACCCCTTAGATAGCAGTGATTGGACGCACACCAAAGACAATGAGATCGTCCGCACCTCACGATTCCTGCCTCGCCTTGTGTCTTGCGCACCTGAGTCAATACTTACCCCTTCACTCCCCCGCCAGCAGGTGCCGTCTTGGACATCAAACAACTCAAGTTCCTGATCGCCCTGGAGCAGACCCGCCACTTCGGCCAGGCGGCCGCGCGCTGCCACATCACCCAGCCGACGCTGTCGATGCGCCTGCGCAACCTGGAGGATGAACTGGACCTGGTGCTGGTCACCCGGGGCCAGCGCTTCGAGGGTTTTACCGAGGCCGGCGAACGCGTACTGGCGTGGGCCAGGACCCTGCTGGCCGCCCACGACGGGCTCTTCGCCGAGGCCGCCGCGTGCCGGGGCCAGCTCGTCGGCAACTTGCGCCTGGGGCTGGTGCCGCTGAGCAGCTTCAATCCGGTCACCTACATCCAGGGCCTGTCTCGCAGCTTTCCCGAGCTCAAGTACAGCCTGTCGTCCTTGAGTTCCGACCAGATCATCGAGGGCCTTGGCAACAATCAGCTGGACCTGGGCGTGTGCTACCTCGATCACGTCAACCCGAGCTATTTCGAGTTTTTCGAGATCGGCGAGACCCGCGTCGGCCTGCTGTACGACAACCGCCACTTCCATTTCGACGGCACGCAAATGAGCTGGGAGGACGCCGCCGAACTGCCGCTGGGGATGCTCAGCAACGGCATGCACTACCGCAAATCCATCGACCTGAGCTTTCGCAGCCGCGGACTGGACCCACAGCCGATCCTGGAAAGCGACTCGACCTACCAGTTGCTGCAGGCAATTCACGAGGGTTTCTGCTGCGCGATCATGCCGCTGGACAGTGGCCTGGAAGAGCCCATCGAACACCTGTCGTTCATCGAATTGCCGGATGCCAGCGTGCTCGCGCCCTTGGGCCTGGTGATGCGCAAGACCGAACCGCGCTCGGCGATTGCCGAGAAGTGTTTCGCCGAAGCACGAACGTTACTCAGCCGGACCCACTGATCAAGTTTCGGCTTTATATAAATCCGAACCGGACATATTTGCCCGGCTTGATAGACATCACCAATCGGCGCATCGGAACAAGCGATTGGACGCTCTGAAAAGTTACCCGTAGCCTGAACTTAATTCAGCGCTTCGAGGTTATTTTCATGTTGTGCCAAGTTGAACAAGCCGATATTCGAAGCGACACTAACGCCCCCGCGCCAAAACCGTTGAATGTGAACTTTCGCGAGTACGACAATGCCGCGTCAGTCTGTCAGGCGGCGTTGGCATCAGAGATTGCCCTGGCGATCACCTACAACGGTTTGAGTCAGGCCGTGATGATGGTATCGCCGGGCAACCTCGAAGATTTCATCCGTGGTTTCAGCGTCAGCAACGACATCGTTGCAGACCAGAGCGAAATCTACGACTTGCGCCTCACCCACTTCGACCAGGCCGTCCAGGCAGACGTGCAGATCTGCAGTCGCGCGTTCTGGGCGCTGAAGAACCATCGTCGGCAAATGGCCGGCACCAGTGGCTGCGGACTGTGTGGTGTGGAAGCGCTGGAGCAGGCCCTGCCGAAACTGGACATTCTCGACCCGGTGCCCCTGCCGCCCGCCGAGCATTTCATCGACATCCGCAACCGCATCGAACAGGCCCAACAAATGGCCCGCAGCAGCGGCGCGCTGCACGCGGCGCTGTACTTCGACAGCGAAGGCAATGCGCTGATCTGCCGCGAAGACATCGGCCGCCACAACGCGCTGGACAAGTTGATCGGTGCCCTGCAACACGCCGGCATCGACAGCCGTTGCGGCTTCACCGTGGTCACCAGCCGTTGCAGCCTGGAACTGATCCACAAGGCCGTCAGGGCCAGGCTCGGCACACTGGTCAGCCTATCGGCGCCCACCGCCCTGACCGTGCAATGGGCAATCAAGCATCGCCTCAACCTGATTCACGTCCCCCACCGCAACGCACCACGCATTTACAGCCCGGCATGATGCCTTCACCTGATCACCGCGCTGGCAAGCGCAGGAACCTCCCATGACAGACATTGCAGATGCATCACCCGATGGCCTGACCCACCTCGACCGCCAGGGTCGCGCCAACATGGTCGATGTCAGTGAAAAAGCCCCGACACAGCGCGAAGCCCAGGCCCAGGCCTGGGTGCGGATGCGCCCGGAAACCTTGAAGCTGATTCAAAGCGACGGCCACCCCAAGGGCGATGTATTTGCCGTGGCGCGGATCGCCGGAATCATGGCGGCGAAGAAAACCCATGAGCTGATCCCGCTGTGCCACACCCTGCTGCTCAGTTCGATCCACGTCGAACTCAAGGCCTGCACACCGGACAGCGTGAAAATCGTCGGTACCTGCCGCGTCGAGGGCCAGACCGGGGTCGAACTCGAAGCCCTGACCGCCGTCAGTGTGGCGGCGTTGACCCTCTACGACATGTGCAAGGCGGTGGACCGCGGCATGGTCATCGATGACATTCGGCTGTTGAGTAAACAAGGTGGCCGCTCCGGTCATTTCAAGTTTGAGGACGCACAATGATCCTGATCAATTACTTCGCCCGTTACCGCGAGCAGCTCAACCTGGGCGGCGAAAAACTGCCCCTGACCGACAGCCTCAAGACTATCGAGGACGTGCGCCGACTGTTGATGGCTCGAGGTGAGCTGTGGAGCCATGTGCTGGGTGAAAACAACCTGATGTGTGCGCTGAACCAGGAGCTGTGCCATCCGGACCGGGTGATCGAGGACTATGACGAGATCGCCTTTTTTCCACCGGTCACCGGGGGTTGAGGCATGACGGTTCGGGTCCAGCGTGAAGTGTTCGACGTCGGCCGCTTGATCGACAGCCTGCAGGCGAACGATCCGGGGGTGGGTGCTGTGGTCAACTTCGTCGGCTACGTGCGCGACATCAATCAGGGTGAGGCGGTCACCGGGTTGTTTCTGGAGCACTACCCGGGCATGACCGAGCGCTCGCTGCAAACAATCATCGACAACGCCAGGGCCCGATGGCCACTCCGGGCCGTGGAGATCGTGCACCGGATCGGCCCGTTGTCGATCAGCGAACCGATCGTGTTTGTCGGCGTCAGCAGCCCCCATCGTCAAGCCGCTTTCGAAGCCTGTGCGTTCATCATGGACTACCTGAAAACCGACGCGCCGTTCTGGAAACGCGAAGACGTGGCGAGTGGCGCGCGCTGGGTCGATGCCCGTGACAGCGACCGCTCAGCCCTCGAGCGCTGGGCAGATACGCCGCATCAGGCGGCTATGCAACGCGCCTCGGCGTAGCTACAGTCATTGGCTCCAAGCTTTCTGCACAAGGAATTTCCGCTTGAGCCCCACACCCTCCCCGATCACCCAACAGGATGTGCCACAGCCCCGGTCCATCAGCCTGCGCGAAGCCTTCCTGTTCTGGCTCAAGCTTGGCTTCATCAGTTTCGGCGGGCCGGCGGGGCAGATTTCGATCATGCATCAGGAGCTGGTCGAGCGCCGGCGCTGGATCTCGGAGCGGCGCTTTCTGCATGCCCTCAACTATTGCATGTTGCTGCCCGGGCCTGAGGCTCAGCAGCTGGCGACCTACATCGGCTGGCTGATGCACCGGACCTGGGGCGGCGTGATTGCTGGCGTGCTGTTTGTGTTGCCGTCGCTGTTCATCCTGATTGCGCTGTCCTGGGTGTACATCGCCTTTGGCGAAGTGCCCGTGGTCGCCGGATTGTTCTACGGGATCAAGCCCGCGGTCACGGCAATCGTGGTGCAGGCGGCTCACCGGATCGGCTCGCGGGCCTTGAAGAACGGCTGGTTATGGGGCATCGCCGCCGCGTCCTTCGTGGCCATCTTCGTGCTCAATATGCCGTTTCCGCTGATCGTGCTCGGCGCGGCAGTCATCGGTTTTTTTGGCGGACGTCTGGCACCGGAAAAATTCAGGACCGGTGGCCACAGCGCGGCGAAAAAGTCCTTCGGCCCGGCAGTAATCGACGACGACACCCCAACCCCTGAACACGCCCGCTTCAATGGCTGGAAACTGGCGCGCCTGGCCATTGTCGGTGCGATTTTGTGGACACTGCCCATGGCCATGCTCACCGCACTGTTCGGCTGGGAAGGCACGCTGACGCAGATGGCCTGGTTCTTCACCAAGGCCGCGCTGCTGACATTCGGCGGCGCCTACGCGGTGCTGCCTTATGTCTATCAGGGCGCGGTCGGTCACTACGCATGGCTGACGCCGACGCAGATGATCGACGGCCTGGCGCTCGGTGAAACCACGCCCGGTCCGTTGATCATGGTCGTCGCCTTCGTCGGGTTCATCGGCGCCTACGTGCTTCAGGTCTTCGGACCGGATCAAGCGTTTGTCGCCGGTGCCGTGGCCGCCACGCTGGTGACCTGGTTCACCTTCCTGCCTTCGTTCCTGTTCATCCTCGCCGGCGGGCCATTGGTGGAATCGACGCACAACGAACTCAAGTTCACCGCGCCGCTGACGGCCATTACGGCCGCCGTGGTCGGCGTGATTCTCAATCTGGCCTGTTTCTTTGGCTACCACGTACTTTGGCCCAAAGGCTTCGAAGGAGCACTGGACTGGCCTTCGCTGCTGATCGCGATGGTGGCGGGCGTTGCATTGCTTCGTTTCAAGCGTGGAGTGATCGAGGTTTTGATCGGCTGCGGTTTGATCGGCCTTGTCGTGCACCTGATGTTCTGAATCAAACATTTACACGCGGCCCAATCCTCCCTAGTATCCAGCCATCCCCGGATGGCTTGTTCCACTCGCCACCGACGATTTCCGCCGCCGGAAACCTGCGCCATGCGTACTTTGCCGTCAGAACAGCACCTGCTGAACCTCTCGAACCTGGCCACCTCGTTGCTGGCCGTGGACGGCATTGCATGAAGCGCATCGTCAACCTGCCCATGGCCCTGCGCCGCTCCAAACTGCGTCACTCCGCACGTCCGCCGGATAGCACCCTGCTCGCCTGATCGGCGAGCCCCCTCCTTCGCTATCCCTGCGTTTGCTCAGCGTATGCAATCCCTGTGGGAGCGAGCCTGCTCGCGAATACGGAGTGTCATTCGACATCAACGGTGAATGACACTCCGTATTCGCGAGCAGGCTCGCTCCTACAGGTTGCGCACTTCGACTGGCTGGCATTGGGTTCTCCCAAATTTGCGTGGACACCGACATGACTCAACGTTGCAATTCCTATTACACCGCCACCCTCAACCAGGACACCGATTACCCGACGCTGAAAGGCCGGCACCGGGTTGACGTGGTGATCATCGGCGGCGGGTTCACCGGCGTGGCCACCGCTGTCGAGCTGGCCGAAAAAGGCCTGAAGGTCGCCATTGTCGAAAGCCACAAGATCGGCTGGGGCGCCACCGGGCGCAATGGCGGCCAGGTCACCGGCAGCCTGTCGGGCGACGAAGCCATGCGCAAACAGATGCGCCGCAGCATCGGTGATGAGGTCGACGATTTCATCTGGAACCTGCGCTGGCGCGGGCACCAGATCATCCAGCAGCGGGTGGAAAAGTACGGCATCGTCTGCGACCTCAAGCACGGCCACCTGCACGCGGCGTACAAACCTGCGCACATGGTCGGCTTGCGCAGGGATTACGACGAGGCGGTGCACCGTGGCATGGGCGACGAGGTCAGCCTGCTCGACCGCAGCCAGGTGCGCGACCTGCTGCAAAGCGAGCTCTACCACGGCGCGATCAAGAACACCCGCAACATGCACCTGCATCCGTTGAACCTGTGCATCGGCGAGGCACGCGCAGCCGAGAGCCTGGGTGCGTTGATCTTCGAGAACAGCGAAGTGCTGGAGATCATCCACGGCGACACGCCTGGGATACGCACCGCCCACGGGCAGATCGACGCCAACCAGGTGCTGCTGGCAGGCGACGTCTACCACAAGCTGGAACCGGGCAAGCTCAAGGGCAAGATTTTCCCGGCCATGGGCGGCATCGTCACCACCGCGCCGCTGGGTGATCTGGCCAGGCAGATCAACCCCGAAGACCTGGCGGTCTACGACTGCCGTTTCGTGCTCGACTACTACCGCCTCACCGCCGACGGTCGCCTGTTGTTCGGTGGCGGCGCCAACTACAGCGGCAAGGATTCGCGGGACATCGCCGCCGAGCTGCGCCCGTGTATCGAGCAGACCTTCCCGGCGCTCAAAGGCGTGGCCATCGACTACCAGTGGAGCTGCGCGATGGGCATCGTGATCAACCGTATCCCGCAACTGGGCAAGCTGTCGGACAACGTCTGGTATTGCCAGGGCTACTCCGGCCACGGCATCGCCACCACCCACATCATGGGCGAAATCATGAGCCAGGCAATCACCGGGCAACTGGAACAGTTCGACACCTTCGCCGCCTGCCAGCACATCCGCGTGCCCATGGGCGACCTGCTCGGCAACCCGATGCTCGCCGCCGGCATGTGGTACTACCAGATGCTTGAGCGATTGCGCTGAAGTTGCTGGCCAGCACATTCAGCATGGATGCTGCCTGGGCTGGCCTCTTCGCGAGCAAGCTCGCTCCCACAGTGTTTAGTGGTTAGCCGGGCCGATCGACCTGATCCAAAGCCCGATTCACCGCCAACTCCCCCAGCATGATCACTTGCGCGATGCCCAGCAGGGTGTTGCGGTGCGTGCCTTCCAGGAAACCCGCCAGGTCATGGGCCATGACATTCGCCGAGGCCAGCGATTCGCAGGCGTGGGCCAGCAGGGTTTCGGTGTCGATGTCGGAGTTGATGGTGAACAGGGGTGGCGGCTGTACGCAGGTTAGCAGACCGGGGAGACACGCAACCGGCGCGCCCGAGGGCGCCCTGCGCACAACTGCCATCAAGTGCAGGGATGGGAAATACCTGACTGTCTGGACTGCCAATGCGCCTCATGTCACCACGGGCTGCTAAACCCGATCACTGGAAATCAGTGACGCAGACCAAGTTACCGATGGCCTCCAGGGCGCACAAGCCGGCGGATTCTGGCGTAGCTGTAGGCAATGCCGCAAGCGGTTGTAGCTTGCAGGAAGTTACTCCTACAGCCGTTAAACATGCATTCCAGATTGATACCGCTTTCGCGAGCAAGCCCGCTCCCACAGAGGGGCTTCGTCGTACACAGTATTTGTGTTCACCGAAGATCCCCTGTGGGAGCGGGCTTGCTCGCGAAGAACGATAACGCGGTCTATATCAAGCCGCGCTGGCATGCTCAACGCGATGAAACAACCGGTTGAAATACACCAGGCTATCGCGCGGCTCGCGCACGCCCACCTTCGTCAATTCCACGAACATCACCGAATGCGAACCCACTTCCTTGCACTCGCTGATCCGCCCTTCGAGCTGCACCAGAGCATCGCGCAGCACCGGTACGTCGGCGGCGCCGTCGTCCCACAGGTCCCAGGCGAAGCGTTCGTCCATCGGCACCTTGGTCATGCCGGCGAAATGCCGGGCCAGTTCTTCCTGCTCGCCACACAGCACGTTGACGCACAAGTGGCCGTTGGTGCGGAACACGTCGTGGGTGGCACTGTTGCGGTTGACGCACACCAGCACGGTGGGCGGCGAGTCGGTGACCGAGCACACGGCGCTGGCGGTGATGCCGCAACGTCCGCCGGGGCCGTTGGTGGTGATGATGTTCACCGCGGCTGGCAGCTGCGCCATGGCGTTGCGAAAGTCGATTTGCTGCTGGCTCAGGTCGGCCATGTCGATGCCCCTTCCTTCAGGAGGACCGCTATCTTGCGGCCCGTAGGTGATGGAACAAGACTAAGGCTGCGGGCGCGCCGCAACCATTCTGACGATCCCCATGGAGAGGTTGGCTTTCCGCTAGTCGACTAGGTGGTTTCTTTATCGCAAGGGCCGGCCACAGTGGGTATTCTGCATACTGGCTCCGCAAAGATGAGCCGATGCGCGCCGCGCGTTCGCGTGCGAAAACAATAATTAAAAACTTCGTGGCAGCCCCGATGGAAACCCGTAAACCGATTGTTTATATCGTTGACGACGACAAGGACCTGCGCACTTCGCTGGCCTGGTTGCTGGAGTCGGTCAGCGTGCAGGCGCAGTGCTTTGCCGGCGCCGAAGAGTTCCTCAGCCAATACGACCCCAAGCAGCCCGCCTGCCTGGTGCTCGATGTGCGCATGCCGGAAACCAGCGGTTTCCAGTTGCAGGAAATCCTCAACCAGCGCGGCAGCACCCTGCCGACCATTTTCGTCTCGGCCCATGGCGATATTCCGATGTCGGTCACGGCGATGAAGAACGGCGCGCTGGATTTCGTCGAGAAGCCCTACAACCCGCAGCAGATGATCGACCGCATCCAGGCCGCGCTGAAGACCGCCGTGCACGCCCAGGCCGATCAGCAGCAGCGCCAGAACCTGCAGGGCAAACTGGCGTTATTGACCAGCCGTGAACGGGAAGTGTTGATGCTGGTGATCGATGGCAAGGCCAGCAAGGTGATTGCCCGGGAGCTCAACATCAGCGTGAAGACCGTTGATGTGCACCGCACCAAGATCAAGGAAAAGATGGGTGTGTCCAGCATCGCCATGCTGGTGCGCGAGGTGCTGCATTTGCCGGTGGATGAGCCGGCGCGGCACTGAGAGATTTGTGGCGGTCATGAGACCGCCATCGCTAGCAGGCTAGCTCCTACAGGGACTCTCGTCGTACACAGATTTTGTGTTCGCTGGAGATCCACTGTAGGAGCGAGCCTGCTCGCGATGAGGCCAGCAGACTCAACATCAATAGCGGGTGTCAGTTCTGACTGTAGCGCTTGCGATAAGCACCCGGTGACACACCAAAGCGCGATTTGAAGGCCGACGAGAAGTAGCTCGAATCCGAGAAGCCCCACGCATAACACAGCGCCGAAAGCTTCTGCTCGACATCGGCCCGGCGCAGGTTTTCGGCGCAAAAATCCAGGCGGCGGTGCTTGATGTATTGCGCCACCACCAGGCCGCGCTTGGAGAACATCCGGTACAGGCCGCGCACGGAAATCCCGACTTCACGGGCAATCAGCTCGGGGCACAGTTCTTCGTCGCTCAGGTGCGCGTCGATGAAGGCGATGATTTTGCGAAATTGCCGCTCATGGGCGTCCGCACCGCAGTCGCGGGCGCTGATGCCCGGCAGCAACAGGCTGGCCAGGGCATCGAGCACGGCCTCGCTTTCCTGCATGTCCAGCCCGTCCTGCTGGCGAGTGTCCAGCACCAGCTTGTTGGCCATCGCCGCCAGGGGGCTGCCGGCCGCGATGCGCGTGGCGCAGTTGACGGCATTGAAGTGCGAACCGCGCTCGACCACCTGGCGCGGCAAAATCAGCGACAGCTGTCGGCAATCGTCGTTGTAGATCATGTCGCTCGGACGGCTGGCGTCGATCAGGGCGATGTCGCCACAGCCCAGTTGCGCGCGGTTGTCGCCCTGCTCCAGCTGCGAGCTGCCGCGCATCTGGAACACCGCGTAGTAGTGGCCGTCGCTGCTGGTGCTGACGTCCTTGCTGGTGCGGTACAAATGCACGTGCGCCATGTCGACCACACTGAGGTTGATCGCACCGCTGCGAAATTCCGCCAGTTCGCCATAGAAATCGGTGTCCAGCGCCCGGGCATCGAATCGCCCACAGGCCTGGTTCACCTGGCTCAACCAACTTTCGAACGCCTCGTTGCGCACCGTCGATGCTGTAATCATGTCCGCAAGCCTCACGTTTTTGTTGTTATTTTTCGACCGCTTCATCGAGCGGTTCGTCAAAACGGTTATTTCTGTAGCCATCTCCTCCTTCGACGGCCGCCGGGCGCCCATTCAACAGGCTCCGGCCCAAGCTTTCCAGTCGACTTTCGGTTAAAGGTCCAATACCAGACGAGCGGAAAGCGCCCGTGATACACAGGCGCAAATCTGCTTGTTGGAGGCCTTTTCCTTGTTCGACAGACAGTTGTCGCGGTGCTCCGGTAAACCGTCCAGCACCTCGACGATGCAGGTGCCGCAGATACCTTCGCGGCACTCGGTGTCGATGTCGCAACCATGGGCCTGCAACACATCGACCAGGCTGGTGTTGGCCGGCACTTGCAACACCACGCCGGAACTGGCCAGTTCGACTTCGAACGTACCCGCCGGGGCGCTGTTGGCGGCCGGGTCTGCGGCGAAGTGCTCCAGGTGAATGGCATCGTCCGAGCGACTGCGGGACGCCACTTCCACCACTTTGTTCATGAACGGCGCCGGGCCGCAGGTGTAGACATGGGCGGCGCTGCCGGCACGCTCCAGGCATTCGCTCAACGCTGCGTCGAGATCCGCGGGTTCCACGCCGTAGTGAAACTCCACTGATTCAGCAAAGTTCGTCGCCAACAGTTCGGTAAACGCAGCGTACTGCGCCGAGCGGGCGAAGTAGTGCAAGCGATACGGCTGGCCGCTTCCAGCCAATTTGTAGGCCATGCTCAGCAGCGGCGTGACACCGATACCGGCGGCGAACAGCACGTGTTCACTGGCCGTTTCATCGAGACGGAACAGGTTGCGCGGCGCACCCATTTCCAGCTCCATGCCCTCTTCCACTTGCTCGTGCAGCGCGAGCGAGCCACCGCGCGACTGCGCTTCTTTCTTCACCGCCACCAGGTAGGCGCGGCGATCCTGTGGCGGGCTGCACAGCGAATACTGGCGGGTCACCCCGGTCGGCCCGGTGAGGTCGACGTGGGCACCCGGTTCATAGGTGTCGAGCGGCTGGCCGTCACTGCGCACGAGGCGAAAGGAACGGATATCCAGCGCTTCGTCGACGATCCTTTCGATCTTCACCTTCATCATTGCATCACCTGAATACACTTGTTTTGATTTAGCACTACGGCTTGGTTACACCTTGTAGGAGCGAGCCTGCTCGCGATGGAGTGTCAGTCGACATCGATTCAGCTGATACACCATCGCGAGCAGGCTCGCTCCTACAAGGATCATTCCCCGGCCATAACATTGGGTTGGCGCGCTCAGCGCATGAACAAGCCGCCATTGACGTCCAGGCACGCGCCGGTCACGGAGGTCGCGTTATCGGCGATCAGCAGCAACACGCTGTCGGCGATGAACGCTGGATCACCGAGGGTGCCGGCCGGGATCATCTTCAGGATCTGTTCCAGACGTTCCGGAGCCACGGTTTCGCGTACCACTGGCAAGTCCAGCGGACCTGGCGAAATGCTGTTGACCGTCACGCCTTGGGGTGCCAGTTCACGGGCGAAGACCTTGGTCAGGGTCGCCACGCCACCCTTGGCCGCCGCGTAGTGCGCGCCGGTGGCGGTGCCGCCGTTCTGTCCGGCCAGGGACGCAATGTTGACGATGCGTCCGAAGCCGCGCTCGGCGAAATGCGCGCCGAACACCTGGCAGGCAACAAAGGTGCCGCGCAGGTTGATCGCCATCGACTCGTCGAACTCTTCCGGCGTGATGTCCATCAGCGCCGCGACTTTCGACACACCGGCGTTGTTCACCAGAATGTCGGTGCCACCCCACTGCTCAGTGAGCAGATCGCGGGCACGCTGGAAGTCGGCCTTGCTACGCACATCCAGCTCGATGGCCATAGCGCTGGCGCCGCTGCCATCGAGTTCCAAAGCCAGTTGCTGCACGCCATCGAGGCGCACATCGGCCAGGCCGACGCGATAACCTGCCGCGTGCAGACGGCGGGCAATGCACTCGCCCAGTCCGCGCGAGGCACCCGTTACGAGGGCTACTCGACTCATGATGTTGCCCTCACAAAAGGAAGCCGAGCGCGCTCAGGCTGTCGGTGGAGTTGATCAGGCGCACCACTTTGCGCTCCAGGGTCGGCACGCCGTCGGTGAAGCGGATACGGTGGTTCAGGTCGGCCACAAATGGCGTGTGTACGCCGCGCTTGTAGGCGTACAGCAGTTGCGCCGAGTTGACTTCGACGATGTCGCCGGCCGCTTCCACCAGGCGGAAACGCGAGATCGTGCGGATGGTTTTCGCTGCATCCACTGCCGACGGCGAGTAGCCGGCGGTCAGGCGTTCGATGCGCAGGTCACGCATGCGCGCATCGTCGTAGGCGTAGTTCAGGGTCGCCTCGAAGTCCTCGGTGTCCGGGTCGATCGGCACGATGTACTTGCCGCTTTCGCTCCACAGGGTCGCCCATTCGGCGTAGTGCTTGTGGTCGAGCAGTTCGGCTTCGCGCCAGATGAACTCGATGGCCTGGGCCAAGGGACCTGCAAAACCGTTCAGGGTGTCGTGATTGCTCATTGGCTCATCATCCTTCTCCACATGTCGTAGGCACCGCGCATACCGCCTTCGTCGGTGGCGTGGCTGACCTTGTCGCCGTTTTCAGCAGTGATTTCGCGGTTCAGGCCGCGGTTGACCAGGATTGGCGCATCGACGCCGGCGTACGAGCCGCGTTGCACGCGATCCCAAGCCTCGGCATCGTCAGGGCTGCCGAAACCGAACGGGCCCTGGAAGTGTTCGTGGATGCGCATGCGTTCGCGGTTGGCGATTTCCGGGCCGCCGTCCATGCCGAGGGCGACGTGGCGGATCTCGGTTTCGGTGACCGACACCGGGCGCAGCACGCGGAAGAACGACATCGACATCGCCACATTCGGGAACAGGTTCAGGTTGAAACCGGCGCCGTGCAGCGAGCGCACGATGCGACGGACCTGATCGGCCGGCAGGGTTTTCGACAGTTCTTCAGTCACATGGGCGAAGCGCTCCTGCAACTGTTCGGTGCCGTCGTCATGATCGAGGTCGACGTGCTCCGGCACCATCACCATCACGCTGTGGCCGTTGCCCAGGGAGTGGGTCACGGCTTGTTCGTCGGTCATGAACGAGAGCATTTCCGAGGTTTCTTCATCCACCGACGACATGAACGACTTGTGCACGATCGGGAAGTGGTAACCATCGGTGGTGTTTTCCAGCTGGATCTTCCAGTTGCCCTTGAAGCTGAACTTGTGTTCGCCCTGGGTCTTGATCGGGTAACCGGCGCCCTGCTTCATGAACAGGTCCATCCAGTGCTTGGCGCCGCCGAGGAAGTCTTCCAGCGGTTCGATCTCGTCGTTGTAGCTGGCGAACACCATGCCGGCGTAGCTTTCGACGCGCAGGCTGGTCAGCGGCAGTTCGGATTTCTCCAGGATGCCTTCGTAGCCATCCGGATACGGCAGCGCACGCAGCTTGCCATCCAGGCCATAGGACCAGCTGTGGTACGGGCAAGTGAAACCGGTGGCGTTGCCCTTGTGCTTCTCGCACACGGTGGCGCCACGGTGCCGACAACGGTTTTCCAGCACGTTGATGTTGTTCTTCTTGTCGCGCACGACAATCACCGGGCGACGGCCGATGGTGGCGGTCTTGAAGTCGCCGCTATTGCGCACTTCGCTTTCGTGGGCAACCCACACCCAGGTGCGGTAGAAAATCTTGTCCAGCTCGGCTTCGAACAGCGCCGGGTCGTTGTACAGCGAGACGTCGACGCGGTCATGCTGAACCAGGTCTTCGGGGCTTTTCGACGTTGCGATCAGCTGATATTCATGAGTGCTCATGCGGTTCTCCTCATGGCTTCTTTTTATGATTTTGATTTAGAGCCAAGCCGTTCACCGGCCATGCTCTGTTGCAGTTGCGCGCCGAAGGCGCAGACCAGTTCGTCCTGACCTTTGCGCCCAACGATTTGCAAGCCAACCTTCAGCCCACCGCAGTCGAGTTCCACCGGAACCGTCAGGGCCGCGTGGCCGCTGAGGTTGAAAGGCCGAACCAGCGGAGTCATGCCGGCCACCGCTTTGCTGCCGGCGCGGGCCTCGCTGAGGGTCGGCGGCAGGGTCGGCATCGTCGGCAGCAGTAACACCGCAAAGTCTTCCAGCGCCGCGTCCACTTGTTGGGTGAACGCTGTGCGCACGGCTTCGGCCTCGGCCAGGTCTTGGCGCGTGGTGCGGCTGGCCGCCAGCAAACGTGTTTCCACATCGGCGCCGATCAGGCCCTTGCCGGTCAGGTGGCCGAACGCCGCCCAGTTTTCGAAATTGATCACGGTCAGGCCGGCGGCGAACGCCGCTTCGAATTCGCTCAGGTGCAGGTTGCTGCGACGCCATCCGGCGCGGTCGGCGGCGGCACCCAGGCTGGCTTGCAGGTGCGAATCGCAGGCCACCTCGAGAAAGCCGACCCTGGCGCCATCGCTTGGCAGGCCTTGAGCGGTAAAGCCCGGGCAGATCACCTGCATCGCGGCAATCAGGTCGTCCATGCTTTTGGCGAACGGCCCGACGCAATCGAGGCTGGATTCCAGCGGATGGGCGCCGACACGGCTGACGCGACCATAAGTCGGCTTGAGCCCGGCAATGCCACAGCACGCCGCCGGCACCCGCACCGAACCACCGGTGTCGGTGCCGATGGCGATGTCCGCCAAGCCTGCCGCGACCGCCGAAGCCGAACCGCTGGACGAGCCGCCAGGAACACGGTCCGGCGCTTGTGGGTTGATCGGTGTACCGGTCCAGTCGTTGATGCCGGTCACGCCGAACGCCAGTTCATGCAGGTTGGTCTTGCCGACGATCTGCCAGCCAGCGTCGAGGATCGCATCGACCACTTCGGCGTTTTTCGTCGCCGCCGGTGCATCGGCGAAGGCACGGCTGCCCGAACGGGTCGGATGGCCGGCGATGTCGATGGAGTCTTTGATCGCAACCCGTTTGCCGTTGCCACCGAGGAGGAATTCGCTGATGAAAGTACTCATGCGCCCGCTCCCAAGGTGAATAGCTCCGTATTGAACAGACGTTGCGTACGGAAATGCGCGATCAGCCAGACGCCGTCGACACAGCGAAAATCGATGTTCAGCCGCGTGCCGAACAGCTCGTTGCGGCCATCGGCGTAAGTCGAGATCTGCTGCATGATCCACTGCCCCTGCGCCGCCTTGCCGTCGACCATGATCGACTCGCTGGTGAGGTAATGCAGGTTCAGCTTGAAGTGGTCGGACGGCGGCAGATAACCGCCGACAAACGCCGCCACCGCTTCACGCCCCTGGTGTTGACCAAAGGTCTGTGCGGTCTGGGTGCCGAGGCCTTCCCAGATCGCATCTTCGGTGAACAGTTGCGCCAACTGGCTCAGATGAATCGCCGCCCGCGGCACGTCGCACAGGTCCATGTAGCGCGCCATCAAACGGCGAACTGCACTTTCCCCTTCGAGCGTCGCCAGACGCTGCAGCAAGGCCTCGTTCATGGCTTACACCTTGGCCGCATCAGGAATGGTCAACGGGCGACCGATGCGCGCTTCGATCTTCGCGTAGCGCCACAGGCTGTACTGGCCGACCGGCGTGGTGCGGAACAGGTTGCAGGCGTCGATCACCGACTGGTGGCAGTCGACGTCGGCCATGATGTACACGGTCCAGGGCGAGGTGGTGGACGGGCCGACCATCAGGCGGTCGTCATCCATCGCACCGAGCACGGTGATGCCGGGCATGGCACCGAGATCGCCCATCATCTGGCTGAAGCCTTTCCACACGCTCAGGCCTTCGCCGGTGGGCAGGTCGAAAAAGTTCTGGGTGATGCCAATGCAGAAGACGACGCGCAACGGCTCTTGGGTGGTTTGCGACATGGGTGCGATTCCTTGAAAAAGTAATGGGGATTCAGATGTAGCCCGGAAACGGCGAGACGCCGAGGAACACCGAGCCGGCGCCGTCATACAGGCCTTCGCTGAGGAAGGCGTGCTGGGTCACCACCATCGAATCGCGCAGATAGCGCTGAAGCGGATGGCGCAGGTAAATAGCGGTGGTGCCGGCCAGGCTGTAGGCGCTCTGCACCACCTCGGCACCGGCCTGGGACACGTGAATGGCCGACAGGCGCAACAGGCTGGTTTGCTCCGGCGTGACCGGGTTGCCGGCCAGGATCGAGTTCCACACCTGTTCGGTGGCGTTGTAGAAAAAACCGCGGGCGGCGCTGAGCTTGGCTTCAGCCTTGGCGATCTCGATGCGCACGTAAGCGCGGTCGGACAATTTCGGTGCGCCGGTGATGCCGCTGCCGCCAGCCATGCGGCTGATTTCGTCCAGTGCGGCACGGGCCAGGCCGAGGTTGACCACCGCCAACACTTGCGCGGCGTAGGCGATCGACGGGTAGTGGAACAGCGGTTCTTCGATGGTCGCGGCACCGCCACGGATGAATGTCCAGCGCTCCTCAACGCGTTTATCGCTCACTCGCAGGTCATGACTGCCAGTGCCCTTGAGGCCGACCACTTCCCAGTTCTCGACGATGTCTACCTGCTCCGGGCGAAATACTGCCGTGCGCGGCTTGCCGCCAGCGGCGCCGATGCCAACGCCCAACAGGTCTGCGCCTTTGCAGCCGCTGGCGAATTTCCAGGTGCCGTTGACCTTATAACCGCCCTCTACAGCCTCGGCTGGTTGCAACGGGAACAAGCCACCGGCGAACACCAGGTCAGGGCTATCGGCGTAGAGTTCAGCCAGGGTTTCGCGAGGCAACGCTGCCAGGTAGACACCGGCGCTGCCGAAGCTGGCCACCCAACCCGCCGAGCCGTCGGCTTCGGAGATGCGCTCGATCATTTGCAGGAACAGCGAAGGTGCCAGGGCGTCGCCGCCGAAGCATTTCGGCGTGGCGGCGCGGTAGATGCCCACCTGCTTGAAGCGCTCGATCATGTCCCGAGGCACGTGGGAGCCGGCGTCGAATTCTTCGCGGCGTTGGCGGACCTCATCCAGCACCTGCTGAAATAGCTGACTCTCGACCATTGGCACGACCGGGGCGGACACAGGGTCTTGTTGCGCGACAGCTGAACGCAGCATGGGCTAGTTCTCCGTTTTGATTATTGTTAGTGGGCTCCGCTGCTCCCTGTAGGAGCGAGCCTGCTCGCGAAAATCGTCTGAACAACGCGGTCATTCAGACCGGACGCGTTATCGTTGACGTCCATCGCGAGCAGGCTCGCTCCTACAGGTAGTGGTGTGGTTACCCTTGCATTGCGGTCCAGTGTAAAAACCGCGTCCCGGCACAACTATTGGTGCGTGCAGCCCCCCGACTAAAGAAAACCCCTAGGCCGACACCCCTTACCTCTGAGCGCATCCCGCTGTGCGAGCAGGTATAAAACGCCATACTGCAAATCTCTGCCGCCAGGGGCCGTGCGATGTACCAGCCAAAACCGAACGACTTTTATGCGCTGATCGAAGCCATGCCGCTGTGCATCATTCTTCATGACGCGCACACCAAGGAAATTCTCTGGGCCAACGCCGCTGCCCTGGCGGCGCTGGGCTTTACCCTGGAAGAACTGACGCCGCTCAAGGCCCCGGACATGACCCGCGACGCACCGAAGTACCGGCGCTCGGTGGGCTTGCGCTGGCTGGAAGGTGCCGCGCGCACCGGGCAACGGGCCATCGAGTGGTGCTATCGCTCCAAGCAAGGGGTGGAGATTCTTTCCGAGGCGGTGGCGACCCTGGTGCACCTGGACGGTCGCGATGTGTTGATGGTGCAGTTCCGCGACATTTCCAAGGAGGACAAGGTCAAGCGCGACCTCAAGCGTTTCGAGAGCCGGCTCAAGGCCTTCATGCAGGACCTGGCCGAAGGCGTGGCGGTGCTCGGCCCCGAGGGCGACATTCGCTTTATCAGCGACTCCGGCGCGCACCTGCTCAACAGCGAAGTGCACAAGCTGATGGGCAAGAACTTCCTGGCCTGGTGCGACGACGCATCCGGCCAGCGCCTGTTGCAACAGCTTGCCCATGAGAGACCGAAGCACACGCCGTTCAACGTGCATTACAAGGTGCAACGCCGCGATGGCGAGTGGCGCTGGCATGACGCAACCTGCCGCTACATCGAGATAGAGGACGATCTGGTCGGCCACCTGCTGCTGTTCCGCGACGTCACCGAGCAGGTGCAGGCCGAAGAGGCGCGGCGGGTCAGCGAGCAGAAACTCGAGTACCTGGCGCGCTACAACGCCATGGGTGAAATGGCCGTGGCGATTGCCCACGAGTTGAGCCAGCCATTGGCGGCGACTCGCAACTTTATTGAAGGCGCAGTGATTCGCCTGGGCAACGCCGGCGAAACCGATCAAGGCGTCGCCTGGGGTTTGCAGAACGCGGTGCGGCAAATCGAGCATGCCTCGGTGATCATCAAGAGCGTGCGCGATTACGTGGTCAAGCTGGAACAGACCGAAGAGCTGGTCGACCTCAATGAGCTGCTGCGCGAAACCCGCTACTTCATCAGCCTGCGGGCCGATCCGAGCCTGGTGCGCGTGGAAGTCGTCACCGCGCCCGAACCGCTGCGGGTGAGTTGCGAGAAGGTGCTGATCGGCCAGGTGATCCTTAACCTGGCCTTCAACGCCATTGAAGAAATGGCCGACTTGCCTACTGAACGTCGCTTGCTGCGCATCCATGCCAGCCGCGAGAACGATGTGGCCCTGGTGCGCATTGAAGACTGCGGTCGAGGCATCCAGGCCCAGGCGCAGGAAAAGCTGTTCGACGGGTTCTTCTCGTCCAAGGTCAGCGGCAACGGCATTGGCCTGGCGCTGTGCAAGAACATCATCGGCCGCCACCGTGGCGATATCTGGGCGCAAAACCTCGAGCCGTGCGGCGCGGTGTTCAGCTTCTCCCTTCCCCTCGCTTCCCTCGTTTAAAGCAAAAGATCGCAGCCTTCGGCAGCTCCTACAGAGACCTCACTACCCTGTAGGAGCTGCCGAAGGCTGCGATCTTTTCGCTCTTCCGTACGACTGGCACAGACACACAAACACTTGGCAGGCAGGGCAATTCTCCCGATCGCGGGGCACGGCAGAATCAAAGGGTAAAAATCTGCCAAAGCATCCGCGATCCGCGTTACCAACAATTCAGGAAGTTCCCCTTATGCGAACAAACAGGATCTCCGTACAGTCAGCGCTAGGCCTGAGCCTGCTTGTACTCGGTTTGAACAGTGCCCGCGCGGACTTGCCCGCCGGTACGATTGGCCAGACCGTTCTGGCGTTTCCACCCGAAGCTCACCGCGCGTTCGTCATCGACGTCGAGTTCGAAAGCTTCGTGGCTGGCCGCGTGACCGTGGTCGACCCGGACCAGAAGCGCATCCTCGGCATGGTGCCGACCGGTTTCGCTGCGCCGTCGACCCTCAGCCACGACAAGAAAACCCTCTACAGTGCGGACATCTGGTATTCCCGCGGCACCCGCGGCACCCGCACCGACGTGCTCACCGCGTGGGACAGCTCGACCCTGTCGCCAGCCTGGGAAGTGCTGATTCCGAACAAGCGCGCCGAGTCGCTGACCCAGCGTTACTCGCTCAAGCCAAGCGGCGACGACAAGTTCGTCTACGTCTACAACTTCACGCCGTCGACCTCGGTAACCGTGGTCGATACCCAGGCCAAGGCAGTCGCTACGGAGATTGCGATCCCCGGTTGCGTGCTCAACTACCCGGTCGGCAACCGCCGCTTCGCCTCGTTGTGCGGCGACGGCAGCCTGCAGGTGGTGACCCTCAACGATCAGGGTCAGGAAACCGCGCGCAGCCGCACGCCGTTCTTTGATCCGAACGCGGAAAAACTGGTAGAGCGCGCCGTCAACGTCGGCGACACCTACTACTTCACCACCACGACCGGCACCGTACGCCCGGTGGATTTCGCCGGTGATGCGCCGAAGGTCCTGCCGTCCTGGTCGCTGGTTTCCGATGAAGACAAGAAGGCCGGTTGGGCACCAGGCGGGTGGCAGATGATGGCCGTGGCGCCGAAGCTGGACCGTCTGTACGTGCTGATGCACGACGCCCACGAACCGATGAAGTGGGAAGACCCGAGCCCGCTGATCTGGGCGTTTGATCTCAAGACCCACAAGAAGGTGGCGACCCTGGAGGCCCCGGTTCCGGTGTGGAGCATGCAGGCCACTGGCGACGATAAGCCGTTGTTGCTTGGCGCCGACGTGGAAGGCGGTTTGCAGATTTTCGATCTGAAGACCAACAAGCTCACCGGCAGCATGCCGAAAGTCGCCAAAACCGCGACTCAGGTCCTGAGCTACTGAGAGGTTCGGCCATGCACACAGATCCGATCTTCATCATAACCAGCGCCATCGCCATCGCGGTGTTGCTGGCCAGCGCCGCAACCCACAAGTTGCGCGCGCCGGCCCGCTTCGCCCGGCAGCTGGCGGACTATCAACTGCTGCCCGAGGCGCTGGTGCGCCCGACGGCGCGGCTGGTGCCGCTGCTGGAACTGGCCATCGCCTTTGCCCTGCTGGCGCCGGTCAGCCGTGGTTACGCCGCGTTGAGCGCCGCCAGCCTGTTAGCCCTGTACGCCGCCGCCATCGGTATCAACCTGTGGCGCGGTCGTGCGGACATCGACTGCGGTTGCGCCGGCCCCGACCAGGCACAGCCGCTGCGCCCGGTACTGCTGCTGCGCAACAGCGCACTGGTGGCACTGGCGCTGGTGGCCAGCGTGGCCCCGGTTGCCCGCGACCTCAACTTGTTCGATGGCTTCGTGACCCTGGCCGCCGCCGCAGTCGCGCTGCTCATCTACGCCGCGGCCGATGGCTTGCTGGCGAATTCCCCTCTTCTGCTCAAATTGATTGGTAGGTAATCGAAATGGAAGGCTTGATTGTTTCCAACGTTCTGCTCTGGGTGCTGCTGGTGGCCGTGGCGTTTGTCGTCATGGGCCTGGTGCGGCAGATTGGCGTGCTGCACGGTCGCCTGGCGCCGGCCGGCGCGTTGATGGTCGATAAAGGCGTGGCGGTCAATGAACCTGCGCCGCAAGTCACCGCCAGCGACCGTCACGGTCGTCCGGTGAACTTCGGTTATGCCGGCGAGAAATCGCAACTGCTGTTCTTCCTCTCGCCGACCTGCCCGATCTGCAAGTCGTTGCTGCCGGCAATCAAATCCATCGCCAGGGAGCAATCGGACCGCCTGGACGTGGTGTTCGTCAGCGATGGCGACATGGACGCCCAGCAAGCGCTGATCCGCGAACACAAACTCGAAGACGCCACCTACGTGGTCGGCCCGGAAGTGGGCATGACCTACCAGATCGGCAAGCTGCCGTACGCCGCACTGATCGACAAGGCCGGCACCCTGCGCGCCAAAGGCCTGGTCAACTCCCGCGAGCACCTGGACAGCCTGTTCGAAGTCGAGCATTTGAAGCACGCCACGCTGCAGCAGTACCTCAATGCCCAACCGCACACCCACGATCACGACCACAGCCACGGCCATAGCCACTGATAAGGCAGGGAGAACTTTATGAAACTGCTGGATCTGTTGTTTGAGCGTTCGTCCCGCCGTGTCGCCGACACCACTTCGCGCCGCAAACTGCTGGCACGCATGGGTTCGCTGATGGTGGCCGGTGCCGCCCTGCCCCTGCTGCTGCCGCTGGATCGCACCAGCAAGGCCCTGGCCGCGGAACCTGCGCAGGCCGGCGACCCGGGTGATCCGAACAGCTGCGACTACTGGCGCTACTGCTCCGTCGACGGCTTTCTGTGCAGTTGCTGCGGTGGGTCGGTAACGTCATGCCCACCGGGCACCGAAGCCTCGCAAGTGACCTGGATCGGCACCTGCCGCAACCCGGCCGACGGCAAGGACTACATTATTTCGTACAACGACTGCTGCGGTAAGCAGAGCTGCGCCCAGTGCGCCTGCACCCGTAACGACAGTGAAGAACCGGCCTACCGCCCGTTCAACAACAACGATGTGAACTGGTGCCTGGCCGCCAAATCGCACATCTACCACTGCACCGTTTCGGTCATCCGCGGCGTCGCCGTTTAAAAAAACGCGCTTTTCGCCGGTTGTTCGCGCAACCGGCGCTTTTTTTCTGTGGCTGCTTTTTTATTTTTTTACTGCTTTGTGTGAGTACCTGTAGGAGCGAGCCTGCTCGCGAAGGACGTCAACGATAACGCGGGCTATCTGGTTTAACGCGTCGCCCTTGAGTTCTTCGTCGGAGCGCCGCCCGGAGCAGGCTCGCTCCTACAGGTGCCAAACCGGTCATCAGCGGAGTTGGGTTACATGCGTAGTTTGATATTGCTCGGTCTCGTCTGCGCCCTTGGCGCCCCGCTCGCCTATGCCCGGGCCATTCCCGACCCAAACCAGCATCACGCGCCGGGCAATGAATCGCTGCAAACCCCGATTGCCCAGGCCGGTTACAGCGTCGGCGTGAACTACCAGCTGCAATGCGCCGGTTGCCACCTGGGCGACGGCACGGGTTCCGCCGCCAACGACACGCCACGGATGAAAGGCTTTGTCGGCAACTTCCTCAAAGTCCCCGGTGGCCGCGAATTCCTCGTGCGGGTGCCGGGCATGTCGCAATCGGCGCTGAACAACGCGCAACTGGCGGACTTGCTCAACTGGCTGATGCGGGAAGACGGCATGGCGGGCAAAAGCGTGCCGGCCGACTATCAGCCCTACACCGCCGAAGAAGTCACGGCATTGCGCGCCAAGACCATGCTCAACCTGCCCGGCACCCGTAGCGAGTTGATCAAGGCCATGCGTGCCCAGGGTATCGCGATCGATGACGGGATGAATTACTGAGAGCGACGTGGTTCAGGTTCGACTATCTGGACGATGGACGCGTTGACGGCAAATAAGTAACGTATTCGGTGCTGTTTTCGAACCTGGAAAATCGAAAAGGGAGTTTGCATCGTGACCGAAGAGACAAAAACCAAAGGACCGGCTTCGTATTTCCCGTCCATTGAAAAAAAGCACGGGCAGCCGATCAGCCATTGGCTGGACCTGCTCAAGAACGTCAGCGACAAGAAACACATGGAAATGGTGGCCTGGCTCAAAACCGAACACGGTATGGGTCATGGTCACGCCAATGCGCTGGTTGCCTATCATCTGGCAGCCAGCAAAAGCGCCTAGCCGCGGGTCCATCCTTCTCTGCGCTATCGGTGGTGCCGGGTAAAACCGGCTCCACCGTAAAGCTTCTGTTGCCCTATCCTTTCATCCAACCCATCACGCCGGACATCGACCATGTCAGCCCCCGAAACCACCCTCCTCGACAGCTGGCACCACAACGCCCGGGCCTGGATCGACGCCATACGCAGCGGCACCATCGAAAGCCGCCAAAAGGTCACCGACCAGGCCATCCTGCTGGCGGTGCTGGGTCGCCAGCCCGAGCGTGTGCTCGACCTGGGTTGCGGCGAAGGCTGGTTGTTGCGGGCGCTGGCAGACCGGGGTATCGAGGCGGTTGGCGTGGATGGCGATACGACGCTGGTGGAGGCAGCACGGGCGGCGGGCGCTGCGCCAGTGCATTTGGCGAGCTATGAACAGTTGGCAGAAGCCGAAGTCGACATCGGCCGCGACTACAACCTGATCTGCGCCAACTTCGCCCTGCTGCATCAGGACATCATCCCCCTGCTCGCCGCCATGAACACCCTGCTCGCCCCGGGTGGCGCGCTGGTGATCCAGACGCTGCACCCGTGGGTGGCTGCGGCGGGCGATTATCAGGATGGCTGGCGGGAAGAGACCTTCGCCGGGTTCAAGGGGCAGTGGCAGCCCATGTCATGGTATTTCCGCACCCTGTCCAGTTGGCTGAATGCGCTGGACATGGCGGGATTTACTCTTGCCAGCCTGCAGGAGCCACAGCACCCGCAAAGCTCTGTGCCGCAGTCATTGCTGTTGGTGGCCGAGCCACGGCGCTGATTGATGCAATTCCGTTGGAGGCTTGCTCGCGATAGCGGTCTGGCAATCACTTCATTGCTGGCTGTCGAGTCGTCATCGCGAGCAGGCTCGCTCCCACAGGTTCAGTGGCTGTACGCAAAATCTGCGAACCACCCAAATCAACTGTGGGAGCGGGCTTGCTCGCGAAGAGGCCGGCACATTCAACATCGATGTCGCCTGACACTCCGTCATCGCGAGCAGGCTCGCTCCCACAGGTTCAGTGGCTGTACGCAAAATCTGCGAACCACCCAAATCAACTGTGGGAGCGGGCTTGCTCGCGAAGAGGCCGGCACATTCAACATCGATGTCGCCTGACACCCCGCCTTCGCGAGCAGGCTCGCTCCCACAGGTTCAGCGGCTGTACGCAAAATCTGCGAACTAACCAAATCACTGTGGGAGCGAGCTTGCTCGCGAAGAGGCCGGTACATTCGACATCGATGTCGCCTGACACTCCGTCATCGCGAGCAGGCTCGCTCCCACAGGTTCAGTGGCTGTACGCAAAATCTGCGAACCACCCAAATCAACTGTGGGAGCGGGCTTGCTCGCGAAGAGGCCGGCACATTCAACAACGATGTCGCCTGACACTCCGTCATCGCGAGCAAGCCCGCTCCCACAGGTTCAGCGGCTGTACACAAAATCTGCGAACCACCCAAATCATTGTGGGAGCGGGCTTGCCCGCGAAGAGGCCGGTACATTCGACATCGATGTCGCCTGACACTCCGTCATCGCGAGCAGGCTCGCTCCCACAGGTTCAGCGGCTGTACGCAAAATCTGCGAACTAACCAAATCACTGTGGGAGCGAGCCTGCTCGCGATAGCGGTCTGGCAGTCGCTGCATTGCTGGCTGTCATGCCACCTTCGCGAGCAAGCCCGCTCCTACAGGGTCAGTGGTACACCCACTATAGCGTCAGGCCCATTCTTTACGCAGTTGACGTGCCGCATTGACCATGTGCACCAGCGCTGCTTCGGTTTCCGGCCAGCCGCGGGTCTTCAGGCCGCAGTCCGGGTTGACCCACAGGCGGTCGGCGGGAATACGCTTGGCGGCTTTGCGCAGCAGGTTGGCCATTTCCGAGGAGTCCGGCACCCTTGGCGAGTGGATGTCATACACGCCCGGGCCGATTTCGTTCGGGTAGGCAAAGGCTTCGAACGCGTCCAGCAGTTCCATGTCCGAGCGCGAGGTTTCGATGGTGATCACGTCGGCATCCATGGCGGCGATGGACTCGATCACATCGTTGAATTCGCTGTAGCACATGTGGGTGTGGATCTGGGTTTCGTCCCGCACGCCGCAGGCGCACAGGCGGAACACTTCGGTCGCCCAGTCCAGGTAGTGCTGCGACTGCGCCTGGCGCAATGGCAGGCCTTCGCGGAACGCAGCTTCGTCGATCTGCACGATCTTGATCCCGGCGGATTCCAGGTCGACCACTTCGTCACGGATCGCCAGCGCCAGTTGACGGGCCTGCACTTCGCGGCTCACGTCTTCGCGCGGGAACGACCACATCAGCATGGTCACGGGACCGGTCAGCATGCCCTTCATCACCTTGTCGGTGAGGCCCTGGGCGTAGCGGATCCACTCAACGGTCATGGCTTTCGGACGGCTCAGGTCACCGTAGATCACCGCCGGTTTCACGCAACGCGAACCGTAGCTCTGGACCCAGCCGAAACGGGTGAACACGTAGCCGTCGAGTTGCTCGGCGAAGTATTCGACCATGTCGTTGCGCTCGGCTTCACCGTGCACCAGCACGTCCAGGCCCAGGTGTTCCTGGACTTGCACGGCGTGACGGATCTCGCTGTGCATCGCTTCGGTGTATTCGGCTTCGGTCAGCTTGCCTTGTTTGAACGACTGGCGAGCCAGACGGATCGACGCGGTTTGCGGGAACGAACCGATGGTGGTGGTCGGGAACAGCGGCAGGTTCAGGCCGGCGCGCTGTTTCTCGATGCGCTGGGCAAACGGCGAATGACGCTGGCTGTCCTGGGCGGTGATGGTGGCAACACGCGCCTGCACGGCTGGCTTATGAATGCGTGGCGATGCCGCACGGCTGGCCTGCACGGCGCGGCTGTGAGTCAGCGCTTCAAGCACCTTCGGCGCTTCCGGTTCATTCACCGCCTGAGCCAGCACCGCGACTTCTTCACACTTCTGCACGGCAAACGCCAGCCAGCTTTTCAGTTCGGCATCGAGCTTGTCTTCACGCCCCAGATCAACCGGGCTGTGCAGCAGCGCGCAGGATGGCGCGACCCACAGACGTTCACCCAGACGTTCTTGAGCGTGCTGCAGTGTGGCCAAAGCGTTTTCCAGATCGCAGCGCCAGACGTTACGGCCGTTGACCACGCCCAGCGACAGCACTTTGTAGGCCGGCAGGCGATCGAGGATGGTCGGGTACTGCTCAGGTGCGCGCACCAGATCGATGTGCAGGCCGTCCACCGGCAGGTTGGCGGCCAGGCCCAGGTTCTCTTCCAGGCCACCGAAGTAAGTGGCGACCAGCTTCTTCAACGGGTCACGCTGAATCAGGTTGTAGGCACGTTCAAAGGCGTTTTTCCATTCCTGTGGCAGGTCGAGAACCAGGATCGGTTCGTCTATTTGCACCCACTCGACGCCCTGTGCCGCCAGGCGCTGGAAGATCTGGCCGTACAGCGGCAGAAGGCGATCCAGCAGCTCCAGCTTGTCGAATTCGGCGCCCTTGGCCTTGCCCAGCCACAGGTAAGTCAGCGGGCCGATGATCACCGGCTTGACGTTGTGCCCCAGTGCGCGGGCTTCTTCAACTTCTTCGAACAACTGGTCCCAACCGAGCTGGAATTGCTGATCGGCGCTGAATTCAGGGACGAGGTAGTGATAGTTGGTGTCGAACCACTTGGTCATTTCCTGGGCGTGTGCGCCGCCGCAGCAGCTGTCGCTCACACCGCGCGCCATGCCGAACAAGGTTTGCAGGCTGGCCTTGCCATCGTGCGGGCGGAAACGTTCCGGGATCACACCGAACATCAACGAATGGGTCAAGACCTGGTCGTACCAGGCGAAGTCGCCGACCGGCAGCAGCTCGATGCCGGCTTTTTTCTGCAAATCCCAGTGGGTCTTGCGCAGGTCGCGGCCGACGGTGCGCAGACCGGCTTCGTCGAGTTCGCCCTTCCAGAACGCCTCTTGAGCCTTTTTCAGTTCGCGGTCGCGACCAATGCGCGGAAATCCAAGGGAATGGGCCACAGCCATGTCAAATAACTCCAATGCGTTCAATGGGGCCATTGTCGACAGTGCAGGCGAGTGAGACAAACTCATTTTAATCGTGATGATCACAAGTTCTTCTCATGATCAATGATACCGTACATGAACACCTGATCCGGCGTGACCGAACCGTGGCGTGTGCGTTAGCCGGGCGTCGATGGCATCATCACCCGCTACGAAGGTTTCGATGCCCGCCCCCCTCTGATCGGCCAAGGAATAGTCCCGATGCGTATCAAGACACTGCCGGCCTGTGCCACGGCGTTCTACCCGGACGCCATAGCGCAGACCGCCGGGACCAACCCATGACGGCCATTTTTCGGCCGCGTCCGACGTTGATCGTTCTAATGCTGTTACTGGTCCTGGTGTTCTGGCTGTCCCTGGCCCTCGGGCCGGTCAGCCTGCCCTTGGGCGATACCTTGCTAGCCGGGATGCGCCTGTTCGGGTTGCCGTTGGAAGGTGGCGACACGCAGCAGGCGCAGCTGATCCTCGGTCAGATTCGTCTGCCGCGCAGTCTGCTCGGTATCGCCGTCGGTTCGGTACTGGCGCTGTCCGGCGTGGCAATGCAGGGGTTGTTCCGCAACCCCTTGGCCGATCCGGGCCTGGTCGGTGTGTCCGGTGGTGCGGCGCTCGGTGCCGCCCTGGCCATCGTCGGCGGCAGCCTGCTCGGTGGCTTGCCGCCGGCGATCGAACCCTACCTGCTGTCGGTGAGCGCCTTCGTCGGTGGCTTGATCGTCACGGCAGTGGTGTATCGATTTGGTCGTCGCAACGGGCAAACCGACGTTGCCACCATGCTCTTGGCGGGTGTGGCGATGACGGCGATGGCCGGTGCCGGGGTCGGGCTGTTCACCTACCTGGCCGATGATGCGACCTTGCGCACCCTGACGTTCTGGAACCTGGGCAGCCTCAACGGTGCCAGTTACCCGCGCTTGTGGCCGTTGCTGATCGTCACCCTGGGCGTGGCGTTGTGGTTGCCCCGTCGCGCGGCGGCGCTCAATGCGATGCTGCTGGGTGAATCGGAAGCGCGTCACCTGGGCTTCGACATCGAGCGGATCAAGCTTGAGCTGGTGTTGTGCACGGCGCTCGGCGTCGGCGCCGCCGTCGCGGCGGCCGGCCTGATCGGTTTTATCGGTCTGGTGGTGCCGCATCTGATGCGCCTGCTGGTGGGTCCGGATCACCGGGTGTTGCTGCCCGCCTCTTTGCTGGCCGGTGCGAGCCTGCTGTTGCTGGCCGATCTGGCGGCGCGTTTGTTGTTGGCGCCAGCCGAATTGCCCATCGGCATCGTGACTGCGCTGATCGGCGCTCCGTTCTTTCTATATCTGCTGGTACGAGGGCGTTCCTGATGCTGCGGGCAAACAACTTGCTGGTACGTCGTGGCAACCGCACGGTACTGGCGAACATCGATATCGAGTTGCGTCCCGGTGAAGTGCTGGGTGTACTGGGGCCCAATGGCGCCGGCAAAAGCACCCTGCTCGCCGCTTTGTGCGGCGAACTGGCGATCAGTGAAGGCAGGGTCAGCCTCGACGAGCGTCCACTCGCCGACTGGCCGGGTCAGGAGCGGGCCAAACGCCTGGCCGTGCTGCCGCAGAGTTCGAGCCTGAACTTTGCGTTCTCAGTCAACGAAGTCGTCAGCATGGGTCGCTTGCCCCACGCCAGCGGCCGCGTGCGTGATGCCGAAATCGTCGCCGAGGCGCTCAAAGCCGCCGATGCGCTTCATCTGGCCGGACGCAGCTACCTGGCCCTGTCCGGCGGTGAACGCCAGCGCGTGCATCTGGCACGGGTGCTCGCTCAGCTCTGGCCCGGTGCCGAAGGGCAAACACTGCTGCTCGATGAACCGACGTCGATGCTCGATCCGCTGCACCAGCACACCATTTTGCAAGCCGTGTGCGACTTCGCCGAGCGTGGCGCCGCGGTGCTGGTGATCCTGCACGACCTCAACCTGGCCGCACGTTACTGCGATCAACTGCTGTTGTTGCAAGAGGGTCTGCCCCACGCCTACGGTCCACCGGCAGAGGTGCTGACCGCCGAAGCGCTGGCAGCGGTGTATGGGTTGGAGGTGCTGATTCACCAACACCCGGAACGCGGCCACCCGTTGATCATCGCGCGCTGATACTGCCCCCCTCCTTCCTTGATCGAGGGGGCTTCTATCTATTTAAGGAAAACCGATGCGCTTTCTGTTGCTCTGTGCATTCAGCCTGTTGGCTGCCTGCCAAACCCATCAGGTCACACCACTGCCGGCGCCGATCGCGCCGCAAGGGCGTGATCACACCGACCTTGGGGTCATTCGCGAACTCGCCACGGGCCGTACGCTGACGCCGCAAGAACTGGTCGAACGACTGGCCGCTGTGCCGCGTGTTCTGGTCGGTGAACAGCACGACAACCCGGACCACCACGCCCTGCAATTGTGGCTGCTGCGCGAACTGGCGGCACAACGCTCGCAAGGCAGTTTGTTGATGGAAATGCTCAATCCCGATCAACAGGCCAGGGTCGATGCCGCGCAGGCCGCGACCCGCGCTGGCCAGCCACCGGCCGACACGTTCACGGCGCTGTCCTGGCAGGCCAATTGGGAGTGGAGTGTTTATGGCGCACTCGTCACCTACGCGCTGCGCCAACCGTATCCACTGCTGGCGGCAAACCTGGACCGCGCACAGATCATGCAAATCTACAAACAGCGCCCGGTGCTCACGGGGCAAGCGTCCACCACCCCACAGGTGCAGGCGACCTTGCTGGACGACATCCGCGAATCCCATTGCGGCCTGCTGCCCGAAGCGCAGATGCCAGCCATGCTCGCCGTGCAACAACAGCGTGACCGGCGCATGGCCGAACGCCTGATGGCTGCGCCGACACCGGCGCTGTTGCTGGCCGGTGCCTTCCATGTGCGCAAGGATCTGGGGGTGCCGCTGCACCTGAAGGATCTCGGTGCCGGTGAAGGGAATGTGGTGCTGATCCTGGCCGAAGCAGGCAAGACCGTGACCGTCGAGAGTGCCGATTACGTGTGGTACACCGCCGCGCAACCGCAACAGGATCATTGCGCGAAGCTGCGTCGCTGAACCTGTGGTGAGGGAGCTTGCTCCCTCGCCACAAGAGCGCGCTCGCCCTCGGTCGACCTCGCTCCGGCGCGACACTATGTCACGCCTGTGCGCCGGTCCAATGGTCGTATCCGCCCCTCCGGCACTGGCACAGTTTGTTAACATCCCCGCGATTTTTTCGTCTGTACAGTCATCACGCTGTCATTTCAGCCTGTTCAACAGGATGCTTTTTTCATGAGTACTTTGTATACCCGCCGGACTGTCCTGCAAGGCATGGGCCTGTTGAGCCTGGGCCTGCTCGCCGGTTGTGACGACAGCAGCAAGCTGTCGTTCAACTACGGCAAGGACCTCAGCGACAAGATCATGGGACGTAACTTCAAGCTCAAGAACCCTGAGGGCGAAACCCGGATGCTGGGCAGCTATCGCGGCCTGATGCCGATGGTGTTCTTCGGTTTCACCCAGTGCCCGGCCGTGTGCCCGACCACCCTGGCCCGCGCCGCCCAAGCCAAGAAGCTGATGGGTCGCGATGGCGAAAGGCTGCAGGTGGTCTTCATCACCCTGGACCCTGAACGCGACACGCCAGAGTTGCTCGACAAGTACGTCAAGGCTTTCGATCCGAGTTTCGAAGCCCTGTACGGCACGCTTGAAGAAACCGCCGCCACCGCCAAGGAATTCGGCGTGTTCTTTGAGAAGGTCCCGAGCGGCGATACCTATACCCTCTCCCATACCGCGACCAGCTATGTCTTCGACTCCCGGGGCAATCTGCGCCTGGGGCTGTCCGCGTCCCTGACGGCCAAAGAGTGCGCAGAAGACCTGCTCACCGTGATGGAGATTTGCTGAAATGAATGCCCCGCAGGCTAAAAACCGTTTCGCACAACATTGCAGGCAACTGGCACTGGGCCTGTCCCTGGCTGGCCTGGCCTTTCAGGCATCGGCACAAACCGAGGTGAAAGACGCCTGGGTTCGCGCCACAGTAGCCGGCCAACCGTCGAGCGGCGCCTTCATGACCGTCACCGCGAGCAGCGACAGCAAACTGCTGAGCGTGCAAACGCCGGTTGCCGGGCTGGTACAGATTCATGAAATGAGCATGAAAGACGACGTGATGAAAATGCAGCAGGTGCAGTCCGTTGCGCTGCCGGCCGGTAAAGCGGTGAGTTTCGATCCCCACGGCTACCACATCATGCTGATGAACCTCACAGGTCAGATCAAGGAAGGCGACAAGGTGCCACTGACCCTGACCGTGGAAGACGCCAAGGGTGCAAAAGAGTCGATTCAGGTTGAAGCCGTTGCCAAGGCGATTGGCACCATGGACCACAGCAAGATGATGCATGACCACAGCAAGATGAATTGATTTTCCCTTAGTATCGCAACACCAAAAAGATCGCAGCCTGCGGCAGCTCCTACACCGATTTCGTAGGCGCTGCCGCAGGCTGCGATCTTTTTTTAGAGATCAAAACCTATTCACATCAACTCAAACAAGCTTGAGTACGACGTTGATGTTATTGCGCGTGGCTTTCGAGTACGGGCAGTACTGGTGCCCGGTGTCGACGATTTTTTGTGCAGTCTCACGATCCAGCCCCGGCAGGCTGACATTGAGCCGCGCCTGCAGCAGGTAGCCGCCTTCATTGGTGCCCAGGTCGACTTCGGCATCGACGGCCACATCCTTGGGCAGCGCCACTTTCATTTCCCTGGCCGCAACCTGCATGGCGCCGATGAAGCAGGCTGACCACCCGGCAGAGAACAGTTGCTCGGGGTTAGTACCGCCACCGCCCGCACCAGGCGACGAAAGCTTCACGTCGAGGATCCCGTCGGAGCTGCGGGACGCGCCGTCACGCCCGCCGGTGGTGTGGGTTTGGGCGGTGTACAACACTTTATCGATCTGGTTCATGGTGACCTCCTGATTGAGTTGTAAGAAACCGGTTTTAACACCCCATCGGGTCGCTGGGATGGTCAATCAATATAGTCGTCGCAGCCCCACACCGCGGTCGATCCGACCGGTGCCCGCTTCTTCTTTATTTACGCGCCAACTTGTACCTGACGCAGTCCTCATAAAAGCTCTGGCGTACAGCAGTCGGTTTGAATCGCGACGGACTGTCATAAGTTTGCTCTGTAATGCCAAGAGCCATCATGCGCATCCAGCTTTTGGCGAACTTGTAGACCTGGATTTTCTGGCGGGCGGCATACAAGGAAACGCCTGAAAGCTTGAGTTCCTGTGCCCTTGCAGCGGTTCCCGCGCCCCAACTGCACATGTACTGATCTTTGGCGGCCAGTTCTTTTGCTTGAGCCGAATTGGCTATTCCCGCAACTACCAGCGGGATTAATGCGATCCATATCTTGCGCATCTCGACCTATCTAACCAACTGAAAACCAAGTAATTTTGAAGAGAACTTTGAAACTTGGGGGCCAGCATCGTGCCTTTTCTGCAAATAAATGAAAAAGCCGGATGGGGGTTCGTCAATTTCTTGCGAGTTTTCAAACCTTTGCTATAGCTAAGGTTCTCAATCGCCAACTAAGTGAGGCAACGGAATGTCAGTCGCAAAGAAAATGAGTGTGGGGCAACTGACAATGTTGACCGCCGTCAACATGTTGGGCTCAGGCATTATCCTGCTACCGACGAAACTCGCGGAAGTCGGTGCGATTTCGATCCTCTCCTGGCTGATAACGGCCACCGGCTCCCTCGCTCTGGCCTACGCCTTTGCACGATGCGGGATGCTCAGCCGCAAGACCGGCGGCATGGGCGGTTACGCCGAATACACCTTCGGTAAAGCAGGTAACTACATCACCAACTACACCTATGGCCTCTCGCTGTTGATTGCCAACGTGGCGATCAGTATTACCGCGGTCGGCTATATCCAGGTGTTGTTCGGGATAACACTCGATTCACTGCAAGTAGGCCTGGCCACTATTGCCCTGTTGTGGATCACCACCTTCGCCAACTTTGGCGGTGCCAGCATTACCGGCCGGATCGGCGCGGTCACGGTCTGGGGTGTGATTGCACCGGTGGTACTGGTCTCCACGGTGGGCTGGTTCTGGTTCGACAGCAGCGTATACGCCGCTGGCTGGAACCCCCACGACAAGGGCTGGTTCGAAGCGGCAGGCGCCTCGGTGGCCATTACCCTGTGGGCGTTCCTCGGTCTGGAATCGGCTTGCGCCAACACCGACGCGGTGGAAAACCCTGAGCGCAACGTACCGATTGCCGTGCTGGGCGGCACCCTGGGGGCGGCGGTGATCTACATCGTCTCCACCAACGTCATCTTCGGTATCGTCGGCAACGAAGAACTGGTCGCGTCCACCGCGCCGTTCGGCCTGGTGTTCGCCAAGATGTTCACCCCTATGGTCGGCGACATCGTGATGGCGGCCATGGTGCTCGCCTGCATCGGCTCACTGCTGGGTTGGCAGTTCACCATCGCCCAGGTGTACAAAAGCTCGGCGGACACCGGTTACTTCCTGCCGATCTTTGCCAAGGGCAACAAAGCGGGAACGCCGATTGTCGGCATGCTGGTGCTGCTGGCGGCACAAACCGCGCTGGCCCTGCTCACCATCAGCCCCGACTTGAGCAAGCAGTTCGACACCCTGGTCAACCTCGCTGTGGTGACCAACCTGGTGCCTTACATCCTGTCCATGGCCGCGCTGATGACCATGCAGAAAGTCTCCAACGTGCCGGAAGGCAAAGCACTGGCCACCAACGTCATTGCCCTGATCGCGGCGGCCTACAGCTACCTGGCGCTGTACAGCTCCGGTGAGCAGGCCCTGATGCTGGGCGGCGTGGCCACGATCGTTGGTTACACCCTGTTCGGCTTCGTCAACAACCGCCTGATCCGCCTCGAAGCACTCAACAACAGCGTGCCGACGCAAACCGTCAGCGCGCAGCACCTCACTGGCGAGCCAGTGCCGGTGAACAATCTGAATAAAGCCACTATGGAGGTTCAAGCATGACGGAATATAAACACTCGCTGGGCATGCTGGCGCTACTGGTCAGCAGCCCGCCGGACAAGCGAACGGTGTTTGGCCGCGCCCTGGATCAACTGGTCCACGACGTAGAGGGACGTGGCGTCAGTGTTCTGGCTTCGGAAAGTCTCATCGATGCCGCCTCGATCCTGCGCTCGGACCCGGCCATTCAATGCGTACTCATCCGATGGGAAATGGACACCAGCGAAGGCCACGCCGACTGCACCAAATTGCTGGTCAAGCTGCGCGAGCGCAACACCCGGGTGCCGGTGTTCCTGATCAGCGACCGCACCACCGCGTCGAGCATTCCGTTGCTGGTCATGCAACACGCCGACGACTTCATCTGGCTGCCCGAGGACACCTCGCGTTTCCTCAGCGGGCGCATCCTGGCGGCCATCGAGCGCTATCGCCAGGCCGCCCTGCCGCCGATGTTCGGTGCGCTGGTGAAGTTTGCCCGCAACTATGAATACTCGTGGCACACCCCCGGCCATGCCGGCGGCACCGCGTTCCTGAAAAGCACCGCAGGCCGGGCCTTCTACGAGTTCTTCGGGGAGAACCTGCTGCGTTCCGACCTGTCGATCTCGGTCGGCGAACTGGGCTCCCTGCTCGATCACAGTGGTCCCATCGGCCAGGGCGAGCGCTACGCCGCCAAGGTCTTCGGCGCCCACCGCACGTACTACGTGACCAACGGCTCGTCGATGTCCAACCGCGTCATCCTGATGGCCAGCGTCACGCGCAACCAGATCGCCCTGTGCGACCGCAATTGCCACAAGTCCGCCGAGCACGCGATGACCCTGTCCGGGGCGATTCCAACCTACCTGGTGCCGACCCGCAACCGCTACGGCATCATCGGCCCGATCCTGCCGCAGACCCTGAGCGCCGAAGGCGTGAAAGCCGCCATCGCCGACAACCCGCTGGTCAAGCAAGGCATCGACCCGACGCCGGTGCACGCCATTGTCACCAACTCCACCTACGACGGCCTGACCTACAACGTCACCCGCGTCGAAGAGCTGCTGGGCGAAAGCGTGGACCGCCTGCACTTCGACGAAGCCTGGTACGGTTATGCGCGCTTCAACCCGCTGTACAGCGGACGCCATGCCATGCACGGCGACCCGGCCGATCACGACAAGTCCAAGCCGACCGTGTTCGCCACCCAGTCGACCCACAAGTTGCTGGCCGCCCTGTCCCAGGCTTCGATGATCCATGTGCGTAACGGGCGTAACCCGATTGAACATGCGCGCTTCAACGAGTCGTACATGATGCACGCCTCGACCTCGCCGAACTACGCGATCATGGCGTCCTGCGACGTCAGCTCGGCGATGATGGAAGCACCGAGCGGGCAGATCCTCACCAACGAGTCGATTGAAGAAGCGATCAGCTTCCGCCAGGTGCTCTCGCGCATGCACAACGAGATGCTGAGCAAGGATGACTGGTTCTTTACCTGCTGGCAGCCGCCGACCGTACAGGTTGGCGCAGCGACCGTGCCGTTCCATGAGGTCGACCCGGCCACGCTGAAAACCGACCCGAACTGCTGGGTCCTGCACCCGAACGCGGTCTGGCACGGCTTCGGCGACATCGAAGACGGCTACTGCATGCTCGACCCGATCAAGGTTTCGGTACTTGCCCCGGGCATGGGCGACGACGGCAACCTGCTCGCCAACGGCATCCCCGCCTGCGTGGTCACCGCGTACCTGGGCCGCCAGGGTATCGTGGTCGAGAAAACCACCGACTTCACCATCCTGTTCCTGTTCTCCATCGGCATCACCAAAGGCAAGTGGGGCACCCTGCTCAACGCCCTGCTCGACTTCAAGCGTGACTACGACGACAACGCCGAGCTCGAGCTGTGCCTGCCCGACCTGTACAACGCCAACCAGCATCGCTATGCCGGCATGGGCCTGAAGGATCTGGCCGACGAAATCTTCGCCGCCATGAAGAAACACAAAACCACCGCCAACATGTCCCAGGCCTTCGGCACCCTGCCAAAAGCCGAGTTCAGCCCGGTGGAGGCCTACGAAAAACTGGTGCGCAACGACATCGAGCTGGTGACGCTCAACGAAGCCGCCGGGCGTCTCGCCGCGACCGGTATCGTGCCGTATCCGCCCGGCATCCCGCTGCTCATGCCGGGTGAGAACGCAGGTCCTGCGGACGGTCCGTTGCTGGCGTATCTCAAGGCACTGGAAGCCTTCGACAAATCCTTCCCCGGCTTCACCCATGACACCCACGGGATCGAAGTCGAAGACGGCGTTTATCGGATGCTGGTACTGAAATAAGTCACGCAGATTCACCGCAACCCCTGTGGGAGCGAGCCTGCTCGCGATAGCGTTTTTTCAGTCAACATCACTGTCGACTGACACTCCGCCATCGCGAGCAGGCTCGCTCCCACATTGCTTTGCATCCCCCAAAAAATCCCTATGGGCAAACTCGATCACAGCGCTCTATGATTAATCCCCATGACCACCACCGCTGCGATCCGCTCACCCTGCCCGCCCGGCGCCTGCGACTGCGGGCGTGACCCGTTGCTGGAAACACCGGGGGCGGACCTGCGCATTCTGTTTCTGACCCGCAACGAAGAAAAACGCCTGATCGAACGCCTGGAAAACCTGCAGAGCCTGAGCGATCTGGAGCACCTGCAACGGCGCATGCTCGAACAGTTGGGCATCCGCGTGGACATCGCCCCCGGCTTCAATGAAGTGCGCACCATGCGCGGCATCGGCATCCAGATTGGCGAACTGCCGGGGCTGTGCCGAAAGACCCGCGCCAATATCCCCGCCGCCATTCGCCGTGCCATGGAAAAGCGCCCGGAGATTGCCTACGAGCTGCTCAATGCCAACGACCTGTTGCGTGACGCCTGATGAAACCCATTCTCGAATTCCCCATCACCGACGAGATTCTCACCTCGTTCGCCCTGGCCATCGGTGCCGACCTGCAGGGCTACCGCAACCACATTTACCGGGTGCTGAATTTCCATGGCGCCCTGTGCGGTGCCGAAGGCCTGCCCTCGGAGGCCGTTCAAATCGCGGCGGCGTTTCATGACCTGGGTATCTGGACCGATGACACGCTCGACTACCTGCCGCCGTCCATTGCCCTGGTCACCGAATACCTCGACAACCAGCAACGACCGGAACTGAAGGATGAAGTCAGCGCGTTGATACTTGAGCATCACAAGCTGCGCCGCTATCGCGGTGCCTACGCCGACAGTGTCGAGCCCTTCCGCCAGGCCGACCTGGTGGATGTGTCCCTGGGCCTGGTGCGTTTCGGCTTGCCCCGCAGCGTCATCAAAACCGTGCAGGCGACCTTTCCCGATCACGGTTTCCACTCGATGCTGATGAAGCTTTCAGCCCGCCAATTGCTCCGCTCGCCACTGCGCCCGCTGCCCATGTTGCGCTGGTGAAACAGGCGTCTGTTACCCCCTCGAAAATGCACCGGAACAGGATCGGCGGTCATACATGAATCGCGGGGCACTGCTATGCCTTCCTTGGGAGATTTTGCCGCAAGCCAGCCAGGACGGAACTGGAAATCCAAGCGTGACCACGGCCCCGGCGCCAGCCAGGTGCGCGCAAACAACAGGTGCCAGTGCACAACAGGAGATGGCCGATGTTATTCATCGTCAGTTGGACAATCAGCCCGGACAACCGTGATGCCGCAATCGCACGTTTTCTCAAGACCGGTGGCGCACCGCCCGCAGGCGTCACCATGCACGGGCGCTGGCACGCTGTAGGGAGCTCGGCCGGCTTCGGCATTGCCGAGGCGAGTGATTTGGTGCCGATTCAGAAATGGGTGCTGGAGTGGAACGACCTGATGAGCATGGACGTGCATGCCGCTTTGACCGATGAGCAAATCGCACCATTGCTGGCCGCCACTGCCGACCGGTAATGACGAAGGGGGCGGCGGGTATCGCTCGCCGCCCGACTTGAGCGGCTGCTTCGCCGGAAGGCCAATTCGATGCAACGCCCCTGCAACACTGATTTTCTGACTACTCATTACTGGATATTTCGCAATTCAAACCTACGCTCATCGCGGGGGGATAACACATTTCAGCGGCGGTTGGGGGCTCGTCTCAATGTACTCACGCTAGTACACAGGAACTCGACATGAACCGGAAAACCTTATCCTCGATGTTTGCTGTCCCCCTGTTGCTATCTGCCATGGCGCTTCCTGGCCTGACCCTGGCCGCTGACAAGTCCCCCAACATCCTGGTGATCATGGGCGACGATATCGGCTGGTCGAATATCGGCGTCTACAACCAAGGCATGATGGCTGGCAGAACCCCCAACCTCGACCAACTGGCGAATGAAGGCATGCGTTTCACCGACTATTACGCCGAAGCCAGTTGCACCGCCGGACGCGCCAATTTCATCACCGGCGAACTGCCGATTCGCACGGGCATGACCACCGTCGGCCAGGCCGGCTCGCCCGTAGGCATTCCCGCCGAAGCCGTCACCATCGCGACCGCACTCAAGGCCATGGGTTATGCCACCGGCCAGTTTGGCAAGAACCACTTGGGCGACCTCAACCAGTTCCTGCCCACCGTCCATGGTTTCGATGAATTCTTCGGCTACCTCTATCACCTCGACGCCATGGAAGATCCGGCACACCCCAATTATCCGCAGGAACTGCTCGCGACCGTGGGCCCACGCAACATGGTCCACAGCTGGTCCTCCTCCACCGATGACACGACCGTGATGCCGCGCTGGGGCAAGGTGGGCAAGCAGAAAATCGAAGACGCCGGCACGCTCTATCCGGAGCGAATGAAAACCGTCGACGAGGAGATTCGCGACAAGGCCTTCTCGTTCATCGACAAGGCCAGGCAGGACAACAAACCGTTCTTCGTCTGGCTCAACCCGACCCGCATGCACATCGTCACGCACCTGTCCGACAAGTACCAGGCCATGCGCAACTCGCAGAATGGCTGGTCGGAACAGGAAGCCGGCATGGCGCAGCTCGATGACATCGTCGGCGATGTCCTGGCGAAGCTGAAGAAAGACGGCATGGACGACAACACCATCGTCATTTTCACCACCGACAATGGAGCGGAAAACTTCACCTGGCCCGATGGCGGCACGACGCCGTTCGCCATGGGCAAGGGCACGGTCATGGAAGGTGGCTTCCGGGTGCCGGCGATCATTCGCTGGCCGGGCAAAGTGCCGGCCAACCAGGTCGCCAACGGCATCATGTCCGGTATGGACTGGTTCCCGACCCTGGTCGCTGCCGCGGGCAACCCGAACATCACCGCCGAACTGCTCAAAGGCAAACAATTGGGCGACACCACCTACAAAGTTCATCTGGACGGCTATGATCAAACTCCAATGATCACCGGAAAAGGTCCGTCGAACCGGCATGAAATCTTCTACTTTGGAGAGAGCGCCTTGGGTGCAGTGCGCATAGACGACTACAAATATCGCTTCATTGACCAACCGGGGGGCTGGATGGGGGCTAAAGTTGCTGTGGACGTGCCGATCCTGACCAATCTTCGACTCGACCCGTTCGAGCGCATGGGCTGGCCGGAAAACCAGGCCGCGCAGGGTTCGCAACAGTACTTCGACTG
Source organism: Pseudomonas fluorescens (assembly GCF_040448305.1). Classification (NCBI taxonomy): domain Bacteria; kingdom Pseudomonadati; phylum Pseudomonadota; class Gammaproteobacteria; order Pseudomonadales; family Pseudomonadaceae; genus Pseudomonas; species Pseudomonas fluorescens. The sequence continues at coordinate 4,317,012 of NZ_CP148752.1, forward strand.
GTTCAAGTTCCAGTTCTGGCGTTTCGTGTTCGTCCAGCAACAGGTGGCCAAACTGGCGGAAACGGCGATCGAGTTCCCGCCGATGCAAAAAGGCGCGAGCTTCAACCTCGACTCGGTTAAAGCCAAGATCGCCGCGGCTCGGGCAGAGATGGCCAAGTAACAGCCGAATCCACGGGTGGCTGATGCAGTCCACCCGTATTCGAAATGGACAATTGCCGAGGGATTTCAATGCCAATAAAAACAGCTGCCCTGCCCACCTCCGCGCTACTTGCCCTGTGCTGCCAGCAAGCCTGGGCCGGTGGCATCATGCTCTATGAAATCGGCACCGATAACGCCGGCCTGGCCAACGCCGGTGCCGCCGCCCGTGCCCAAGGCCCCTCGACCATCGCCAGCAACCCCGCGGGCATGAGTTACCTGCCGGGCACGCAAATCACCGCCGGCCTGCAGGTCCTGTACGGCGACCTGAGCTTCGACCGCGACTCCGGTACCAACACCCCGGGCAGCGGCAGTGGCAATGCCCTCGATCCGATGCCCGGTGGCAGCTTCTTCATCAGCCATGAACTGGACGAGCACTGGAGCGTCGGTTTCGGCCAGTACGGTGACTTCGGCCTGGCGCTCAATTACGACAACGACTGGTCTGGCCGCTACTTCGTGCAGAACGACAGCCTGCTCGGCTTGTCGCTGGTGCCCAGTGTGGCGTATCGCTTCAACGAGCAGTGGTCGGTCGGGCTTGGCATCAAGGCCATGTACGGCATGTTGAAGGCGGACACCGCCATCGACCGCTCCCCTTTCGGCTTCACTGACCGCTCAGACGGCCAATTCAAATACAGGGACAACGACTGGGGCTTTGGCGCCAACGTCGGCGTGATCTACGCCCCGCAACCCGGCACGCGCATCGGCCTGACCTACACCAGCCAGGTCGACCTGGACTTCGAAGACAAGCTCGACGTCAAGGGCGATGGTCGGCTACTCGAACGAGTCAACAACACCAACACCGAACTCGACACGAAGGTGCCGCAAACCGTCACCCTGAGCCTGTTCCAGCAATTGGACCGGCAATGGGCACTGCTGGCCTCGGCCAACTGGCAGGACTGGTCGGAGTTCGGCGACATCGGCGTAGAGGTCGACACCACCGCGTTTGGAGCGCAATCGAAAACGATCGACGCTGGTTTCAAGGACACCTGGCACCTCTCCCTTGGCGCGCAATACCAGGCGACCGAGCAGTGGCTGTGGAACTTCGGCGTGGCCTACGACAGCAGTGCCGTCTCGGACAGCAACCGTAGCGTGATCCTGCCGATGAACGAATCCTGGCGTATTGCCACAGGAGCCACTTATGCTCTGAACAAGGACACCGATGTCAACGTCAGTTGGGCCATGGTCTGGCTCGGCGACATGCCGGTTGAGCAGACCAAATCCGTATCGGGCAATCGAGTATCCGGTCAATTCGACAATGCCTGGATTCAAGCCTTGAGCGGGAACATGACCTGGCGATTTTGATGTCTTGTAAACAAAAGAACGAAGATTTCTTCCAAGGAGTAAACACCACTATGAATCTGTCCCGAAAACTGCTCTTCGGCGCCACGCTGGCCAGTCTGCTGCTAGGCGGTTGCACCTCGAAAGTGACGGAGAAGGAGCAATACTCAGGCTTCCTGTCCAACTACAACAACCTGCAGGAAGTCGAAACGCCGAGCGGTGGAACCGCGATGCGCTGGGTCAGCCCTTCGTGGAACCCCAATGCCTATGACACCGTGGTGTTCAACAAACTGGAGCTCTACCCAGCGCCAAAACCCGATGAGCGAGTCAACCAGCAGACCCTGACCGACATTCAGAACTACATGACCAGCAAGGCCAAGGCCTCCCTGGGTCAGAAGTATCGCGTAGTACCCACTTCCTCATCCGCTCCGGCGGGTTCCCGCCCTCTGATCATGCGTGCGGCGATCACCGGGGTGAACGCCGAGAACGAAGGCATGAAGTGGTATGAAGTGGTTCCCATCGCGGCCGTAGTCGGGGCAACTCAAGCTGCCACCGGTCACCGTGACCAGGACACCACCCTGTTCATCGAAGCCGAGTTCGTTGACGCCAAGAGCAACCAGACCGTGGCCAAAGTGGTGCGCAAGGTGTTCGGCACCGAACTGAAAAACGAAAGCCAGCAGATTACCGCCAAGGACTTCAAGGCGGCGATCGACAAACTGGGCACCGACTTCCAGGCGTTCCTCAAGTAACACACTCCATGTGGCGAGGGAACTTGCTCCCTCGCCACATGGAGTTCCTTCCTGACTCTTGCGGTCACTCCTTCATCACCACGTTTCTGTTGCCCAGGGCGATTTAGGCCGCACCGCCCTTGGCCTGCTGCTCCAGATGCACTTGCAATTGCGGGTCGATCTGTAACGCTGCGGCCAGTTCATCCAGATAGTTGCGCTCGGCGTCCTGCTGGTCGTCCACCAGCATCACGCTGGCCAGGTACATCTCCGAGGCCATGGCTGGGTCAGTGGCCGACTGCGCGACGTCATTGGCGTCCAGTGGCTTGGCGACCTCGTCGTCCAGCCATTGCTGCAATTGCGGATCGTCGGTGTGACGGCCGATTTCAGTGCTGATCATCTGCTTCTCGGCGACATCGATGCGGCCATCGGCCTTGGCCGCGGCAATCAATGCCCGCAGGATCGCATGGCTGTGCTCCTCGACCTCCGGGCCGGCCAGCAAGTCCACGGTCCGTGGCGCTTCTTGCGGTGCCGACGCCTGACTGCGTTGCCAGGCCTGGTACGCCTGGAACGCCATCATGCCCAGGGACGCCAGCGCCGCATAATTTGTGCCGCCAGCGGAACGACTTTGCGGTGCACCGCCCATCGGCGAACCGCCGCCAAGCAAACCACCGAGCAATCCGCCCAACCCTGCACCACCGCCACCAGCACCCGCACCGGCGCCACCGCCCAACAAGCCGTCGAGCAATCCACCCAGGTCGCCGAGCCCGCCTTGGGCCGACGCGCCACCGCCACCCTGTTGCGCCATAGAGCCCTGGCCGGCGCGCAGTAATTGTTCGAGCAGATCGCTGGTGTTCATGCCGTTTGTCCTCTTGAAGGGCGTTTATCCAGTCAGGCAACGATAGCCCCCGCAGGCGAATGTGCCAGCACCGTTGGGCTGACCCGCCCGCGCTACCGCGGATTGCTCCGGGGTATTTTTTGTGGGCCAGCTAAGATTCATAGGTGGTGAACCTTATTCCCGGATACCCGGTCGATACCTGCAACCCGACCCGGTTTGCCACCACCCCGTACGCGGGGTGACAACTGGCTTGCTTCATTCACTGGAGAACGCCCCCGTGATTTCAACCCAGTACATCGCCAGGCTCAAAGCATGGGGCGCCCATGGCTTTACCGCCACTGGCGTGGTCACCGCTTTCCTCGCCACCCTCTCCCTGCTGGATAACCAGCCGACCCATTGCCTGCTGTGGCTGGGTGTCGCCCTGATCGTCGACGGACTGGACGGTGCGCTGGCACGCAAGGTCAACGTGCAGTCGGTGTTGCCGAGCTTCGATGGCTCGATCCTCGACCTGGTGATCGACTACCTGACGTACGTGTTTATCCCGGCACTGTTCATCTATCGCTACATCCCGTTGCCGGACTACACCTTGCTGCTGAGCGTGTCGCTGATTCTGGTGTCGTCGCTGTTCTGCTTCTGCAACGTCAACATGAAGAGCACAGACAACTACTTCCAGGGTTTCCCCGCCGCCTGGAACGTGGTCGCCTTGTGCCTGTACATCATCGCTCCGTCGCCGTGGATCACCTTCGTCACGGTGATTGGCCTGGCGCTGCTGACCGTGTCCCGGATGAAATTCCTGCACCCGTTTCGCGTGCGCCGGTTCATGCCGATCAATATTGCGGTGACGGCCATCTGGTTGCTGTGCAGCTTGTCGCTGGTGCTCAACCATCCGTTGATCAATCCGTTGGTGATGGGGCTGTGGCTGCTGATGTCGGCGTACTTCCTGGGCATCTGCTTGTGGCGCACGGCGCTGGAGTGGCTCGACGAATCGAGGTTCAAGTAGCCATGGTGGTGCATATCGTTCAACTCGGATCACCCCGTCGACCTGACGAAGGCTTGCGCCTGGGCACGGTACGCCGCCCTCCCCGTGGCGTACCGAAAGCCGAATTCGCCCGTCGGGACTTTTATGATGTCTGGCAGCCGCTGCTGTCGCCCAGTACGCAGTTGGTGGCCGAGGCCAAGGCTGCGCAAGATGCCAAGGCCTGGGAGGTGTTCCGGCGCAAGTTCAAGGCCGAGATGAGCCAGCCTGCGGCCAGTCAGTTGCTGGATCTGCTGGCCGCGCTCTCCCATCAGACGTCCCTGGCCGTGGGGTGTTACTGCGAGGATGAAGCGCATTGTCATCGGTCGGTATTGCGCGAGTTGCTGGAGGCGCGGGGGGCGAAGGTTATTTAGCCGGCACCACCACTCCCCCTGTGGGAGCGAGCCTGCTCGCGAAAGCGGTCTTTCAGTCATAGATGCTGTGGCTGATACACCGCATTCGCGAGCAGGCTCGCTCCCACAGGGGGTTTTGCATTGTTATCGTTATCGCTTAACGCCGCGTGATCACTACCTCCAGATATTCACTCGGCACCACCAGCGACTTGTCGCCCGCCCGGTTCATCCGGTTGATCAGCTCGGTCAGGTCCGACTCCAGGGCCTTGGCGCCGTCCGCGGGCAGCGCGGCGAAGGCCTTGTGCACCGGTCCGTACCACTCGCGGAAGGTGTCGATGAAATGCGCCGCCGAGCGATAGCGGAAATTGAACGTGCGGCGCGTCACCTGGAGCAGGAATTCACGCTCGTCAAAATGCTCGTGCAGCCAGGCTTCGGTGCCCCAGCGTGAGGGTGGATTCGCACCTGGAGGGGGTGGCAGGTGCTGGCCCAGGGTCTTGAACATCTGGCCGACGAAGCCTTCCGGCGTCCAGTTGGCCAGGCCGATCCGCCCGCCCGGGCGACAAACCCGCGCCAGTTCCGCGGCGGCCTTGGGCTGGTCCGGGGTGAACATCACGCCGAAGGTCGACAGCACGGCATCAAAACTGCCGTCGGCAAAGGGCAAGGCTTCGGCATCGGCGACCTGGAAGGAGACGTTCAGGCGTTCTGCCCGGGCCCGTTCTTCGCCGCGTTCGAGTAAGGCGGCAACATAGTCGGTGGACGTCACCTGGCAGCCACGGCGGGCAGCGGCGAGGGTTGCGTTGCCGTTGCCGGCGGCAACGTCGAGCACGCGTTCATCGCACAAGAGGTCGCAGGCTTCGGCCAGTTGCTCGCCGACAATCTGCAAGGTGGTGCCGATCACGGCGTAGTCACCGCTGGCCCAGGAGGCCATCTGGCGGTTTTTCAAGGCAGTCAGATCAATGGGTGTACTCATGGAAACGGTCTCTGGGTTGAAACACGAATCGGGCCTGGCGGGCATTCACTCCGCCGTTGTCGGATCAATGATGTTCATGACCTGGGAAATGCGATTGGCGGGAAAGCCACTGATCCTGGCGTGCTCCTGGATCTGCGCCTCGTTCGGCGAGATGTACACGCAGTAGAGTCTGTCACCGGTGACATAGCTCTGCAGCCACTGCACCTCTGGCAACTCACGCAACGCCTGGCAGGACTTCAGCGAAGCGGCTTTCAAATCCCTTTCCGACAGAGCTCCGGCGCCCTGGATCTCACGTTCGATGACGAACTTAGGCATGGCAACCTCTCTTTATTGTTGTGGATGGCAGGGCGGCACTCACCCTGTGATCAAACTATCGTCCTGACGGGCGCTGGCGTCCTGTCCGATCGTCGCCCAACCCTGCCCGATCGTCCGGAGATTCCACGTTGCGCGCAGGCGCGTTCACAATCAGGAACCTCCCACGGGGAAACCCCAATGGACGCTCTGTCACAGACCCTGCGCGTCGTGCACCTGGTTGGCGCGATCTTCATCAACGCCCGGTTCACCGCGCCCTGGTGCTACCAGTCGCCCAGCGCCGATACGGCGGCGCCGTTTCTGGAGCCCGATGCGGAGCGGGTGGTGATCTTTCACCTGATCACCGAGGGCGAGTGCTACGTCGAACTGGGCGATGACCCGCCGCTGCTGCTGAGTGCGGGCGACGTGGTGATCTTTCCACAAGGCGATGCCCATCGCATGTGCTCACATCCCGGATTGCCCCCGGCCACGGGTGCGCGACTGGATGCGGTGCTGGCGCGCCGGCCCCGGCAATTAAGCTATGGCGGGGGTGGCGCGGTCACCCGATTGGTCTGCGGTTACCTGGCGTGCGACACGCGCCTGGCGGGCATGTTGCTCAAGGGCTTGCCGGCCGTGGTGCGGGTCAATGTGCGCGGTTCGGATGCCGGTATCTGGCTGGAGTCCTCCGTGCGCTATGCCCTCGCCGAAGCCCGCTCGCCCCGCCCTGGCGGCGAAGGGGTATTGGCCAAACTGGCCGAAGTGCTGTTCATCGAAGTGTTGCGCCTGTACATGAACGAACAGGGCGAAGGCCGCACCGGCTGGCTGGCCGGTGTGCGCGACCGCATCGTCGGCGCCGCCCTCAACGCCTTGCACAAAAAACCCTGCCACGCCTGGACGCTGGAGGAACTGGCGCGCACCGCCAGCACCTCAAGATCGGTGTTGGCCGAACGCTTCCAGCAACTGGTAGGGGTGTCGCCGATGCAGTACCTGACGCAATGGCGCATGTTGCTCGCCGCCAACCTGTTACGCAGCAGCAACAGCTCATTGACGCGCATCGCCGAAGAAGTGGGATACCAGACCGATACCGCCTTCAGCCGCGCCTTCCGTCGCGAGTACGGTGCCCCACCGGCGGCGTGGCGGCGCGGTCAGGAGAAAAAAACCATGGCTCACGAGGCAAGCCCCGTGAGCCATTGAACGAGCGGACTAAGCCGCTGGCGCGCTGGCCTTGGCCTCCTCCAGCAACTGCTGAATCATCTTCTCCTGCGTGTCGTAGCTACCTTCACCGAAGTGGGTGTAACGCACCTGGCCCTTGGCATCGATCAGGTAGTGCGCCGGCCAGTACTGGTTGTCGAAGTTGCGCCAGATCGCGTAGTTGTTGTCGATCGCCACCGGGTAGGTGATGCCGTATTCCTTCACCTTGGCCCTGACGTTGTCGATGATGCGTTCAAAGCCGTATTCGGGCGTGTGCACGCCGATCACCACCAGTCCGTCCTTTTCATACTTCTTCGCCCAGTCCTTCACGTACGGCAGGGTGTGCTTGCAGTTGATGCAGTCGAAGGTCCAGAAGTCCACCAGCACCACTTTGCCTTTCAGGGCTTCGTTGGTCAGTGCCGGTGAGTTGAGCCATTCCACCGCGCCGGACAGCGACGGCATGGCGCCCTGGGCATCGCCCATGGTGCTGTCAGCCTTGACCTTGCTGACCAGGTAATCGACGACTTTCGGCACGGTTTCCAGCACGCCTTTCTCCACACTGCTGACACCTTCCGAGGAGGTGTTGGCCAGCAACAGGTCATTGGCCCCCGTTGCAATCGCCGCCGCACCGGCGAGCACCGTAACCCCGGCGCCACGGCGCAGCCAGCCGGTGACCGGAATCGACGGTTTCAAGCGATTGACCAGGCCGCGCCCGGCAAAGATCAAGGTGCCCAGGGACAGCGCACTGCCCGCGCCATAGGCCACCAGCAACAGACTGGTGCCGGCGTTCGCGCCTTGCAGCATGGCGCTGGTGAGAATCACCCCGAGGATCGGCCCCGCGCAGGGTGCCCAGAGCAGCCCGGTGGCGACACCGATCATGATCGACGCCAGCGGCCCGGACCTCTTGCGCGAGTTCGGGTCGATGCGGTTGCCCAGCAACACGAAGGGCCGCGCCAGCCAGTCACCGACCCGGGCGGAGATCAGCGACAGGGCAAACAGCACCATCACCACCAGCGCGACGTGGCGGCCGGTGTTGCTGGCCTGGATCACCCACTCGCTGCTGACCACGGCCAGGCTGGAGACCAGGGCAAAGGTCAGGACCATGCCGCCAAGGGTCAGCAGGATCGAGGAGCGTGTGCGATCGGCCCCGGCAAACAGGAATGGCACGACCGGCAGGATGCACGGGCTGAGGACGGTCAATATGCCGCCCAGGAAAGCGATGAGTAACATGGGATCACCTAATACACATTAGAAGGCAACACATTGGCCAATGTGGGAGCGAGCCTGCTCGCGATGGCGTCGGGTCAGGCGGCACATCGTTGACTGAACCATCGCTATCGCGAGCAAGCTCGCTCCCACAGTGGATTGGGGGGCTCTCAAGCCGTCTGCTCATCCAGCAACCGCCCCTGAGGCGTGCGACCGGCACCGTTCTCGGCGAGCATCCGCCCCTGCGGCGTGCGGCTGGAACCGTCTTGCGCCAGGAAGCCATTGGTGCCCTTCTCTGCCACCGGCGTCAGCTGGAAGCAGGTATTGCTGGCGCAGGCACTTTGCTCTACCGCGGCGTTGGCATGGGCCGCCGCACCGGCGATGGAAAAGGCGATGGCGGTAAAATAGCGGGAAATGTTGTTCATGATGTCCTTCCTGTTTCAAATGGATTGAGCGGTGGTTGATCGCGACACTCAGTTTTCCGAGTTGCAGTTGTCAGCCAACTTGCTGTAACCCAGCACCTGGGTTTTTGACTGGGAGTCGAGGTACGTCAGCCGCGCATTCACCACGCCGCAGGAAGGTGAAGTGTCCTCGGTCAGCGACACCACTTTCCTGATATCCAGTTGGGTGCCGTAGGTGTAGGTTTTGGGAGCGACATCGGCTTCGGCACGGGCCGACAAGGTGCAGATGTTCAGGGCGGCAAACAGGCAGGCGGCGTAGATGGCTCTAGTGTTCATGGCGGATTCCTCAGGGTTCGACAGGTCGTTGGGCCGAGGCGCTCTGGTTTGCCTCGATGGAACCCATTAAAAGCCTGCGAGGTATCTCGTCTGTGTCGGGAATCGGCGTGAATCAATCGCTGCGTATCAGAACGGCGTCTGGATACACAGCCATACAAAACCGCTGGAAATCGGCTTTTTTGCCTTCGTGTGTATCCGCAGGCAAGCCAGATACACTGCAATACAAAGGGCGGCAGGCGAGCCCGCCGAGGCTCGATAGACTGTGTGGCATTCCCCATTTACCAGAGGTTTGGCCCAATGGATCACGTTGATCACATCCTCATCGTTGACGATGACCGCGAAATCCGCGAACTGGTTGGCAACTACCTGAAGAAGAACGGCCTGCGCACTACGGTCGTGGCGGATGGACGACAGATGCGCGCTTTTCTGGAAACCACCCCGGTGGACCTGATCGTGCTGGACATCATGATGCCGGGGGACGATGGCCTGGTGCTCTGCCGCGAACTGCGCGCCGGCAAGCACAAGGCCACGCCAGTGCTGATGCTCACCGCCCGCAACGACGAAACCGATCGCATCCTCGGCCTGGAAATGGGCGCCGACGACTACCTGGTCAAGCCGTTCGCTGCCCGTGAATTGCTGGCGCGGATCAACGCGGTGCTGCGACGCACGCGCATGCTGCCGCCGAACCTGGTGGTGACCGAAGCCAGCCGGCTGTTGGCCTTCGGCCGCTGGCGCCTGGACACTTCGGCCCGTCACCTGCTCGATGAAGACGGCACCATGGTCGCCCTGAGCGGTGCCGAATATCGATTGCTGCGGGTGTTTCTCGACCATCCGCAACGGGTGCTCAACCGCGATCAATTGCTCAACCTGACCCAGGGCCGCGACGCCGACCTGTTCGACCGTTCCATCGATCTTTTGGTCAGCCGCCTGCGCCAGCGCTTGCTCGACGACGCCCGCGAACCGGCCTACATCAAGACCGTGCGCAGCGAAGGCTATGTGTTTTCCCTGCCGGTGGAAATCCTGGGCGATCAATCATGACCCTGGCGCTGCATTGGCCGCGCACCCTGGCCTCGCGGCTGTCGCTGATATTCCTGATCGGCCTGATCCTCGCCCAGGCGCTGTCCTTCGGCGCGCAGTACTACGAACGCTACGAGTCCTCGAAAACCACCATGCTCGGCAACCTGGAAACTGACGTTTCCACGTCCGTTGCCATCCTCGACCGCTTGCCCGCCGACGAGCGAACCGCTTGGCTCAAACAACTGGAGCGGCGCAATTACAGCTACCTGCTCAATGAGGGTTCGCCGGGCACGCCCATCCGCACCGACATGCCCGATGCGCCCATTGCCATTGCCTCGATCAAAGACGCCATCGGCCACGATTACCCGATGACCTTTACCGACATTCCCGGGCCGAAAAAACATTTTCAAGTGCACTTGAACCTGGCGGATGGCAGCCCGCTGACCATCGACGTCCGCCCGGCGATGGTGCCGTTGTCGCCCTGGCTGCCCATCGTGTTGCTCGGGCAACTGGCGCTGATGCTGGCCTGTTCCTGGCTGGCGGTGAGAATCGCCATCCGCCCCCTCACCCGCCTCGCCGGTGCCGTCGAAACCCTGGACCCCAACGCGCACCCAGTACTCCTGGACGAAAAAGGCCCGACCGAAGTCGCCCACGCCGCCAGGGCCTTCAACTCGATGCAGGCACGCATCGCGGCGTACCTGAAGGAACGCATGCAACTGCTCGCGGCGATTTCCCACGACCTGCAAACCCCGATCACCCGCATGAAACTGCGCGCCGAGTTCATGGACGACTCCAGCGAGAAAGACAAACTGTGGAACGACCTGGGCGAGATGGAACACCTGGTGCGCGAAGGCGTGGCCTACGCCCGCAGCATCCACGGCGCCACCGAAGAAAGCCGCCGCACCGACCTCGACTCATTCCTCGACAGCCTGGTGTTCGACTACCAGGACGTGGGCAAGGACGTTCAGCTCACAGGCAAGAGTGCAGCCGTCATCGACACCCGCCCACACGCCTTGCGCCGGGTGCTGGTCAACCTGACGGACAACGCATTGAAGTTTGCCGGGGCCGCCGAGTTGCGGGTGGAAAAGCAGGCCGATGGCAACCTGTCGATCAAGATCCTCGACCGTGGCCCGGGGATCGCCGAGGAAGAACTCAAGCAAGTGATGGAGCCGTTCTATCGCGTTGAGAATTCCCGGAACCGCAGCACCGGCGGCACCGGGCTGGGGCTGGCGATCGCCCAGCAGCTAGCGGTTGCAATTGGAGGGTCGTTGACCTTGAGCAATCGTGAGGGTGGCGGGTTGTGCGCGGAGCTGAAGTTGCCGGTGTAGAAGGGTTTGGCTTAAGGGTGAGGATATCGGCCTTGCCGTAAAGAATGGTTGGCTGGCAGGCCGTCATCGCGAGCAGGCTCGCTCCCACAGGTACTCAGTACATCCGCAAGATATTGCTCGGCTGGCAGGACGCCTTCGCGGGCAAGTCGGATCGCCGCACCGCCGCTCCCACAGGTACTCAATACATCCGCAAGATATTGCTCAGCTGACAGGCAGCCATCGCGAGCAGGTCGGATCGCCGCACCGTCGCCCCCACAGAAGAGCAAAAACAGAGTGGCGTACACCTTCGCTCTTCACCACTCAACAGGCCGAGCGTTAGCTCGCCTGCAGCTTTTGATCTTGATCCACCCGCCCCCTCGGCAGGCTGAGTGGAGGCGTTCATCCGGGGGTGGGCGCGCAGCGCCGTTCGGCGCAGCCGAACACATCGAGAGGAGGTCGAGCGAAGCCGACCGGAGGCGATGCCCCCGGATGAATGCCGGAGCGTAGGAACCCCGAGCCTCAGCGAGGGGCCGTACGTAAGGGGCGAGACCTTTGGTTCCTTTGGGGCGTTTGCCAAAGGGACTCGCCGTAAGGGCGAAACCATAAGTCGCCGTTACCGCAGAAACGGATATGTACTCAATCAAAAAAGCAGCCTGGTCGGCCAAGAGGCCGCCAGGTCCCCCCCCCCAACAACCCCCTCCCCATGCATCTGCCGCAACAACGCCAACCCTCCCTCCAAAAACTCAGAAGCCCCTACCATCCCCGCCTCCACCGCCAATCCGTGCAACTGCTCACGTCCGGTCAACTCCGGAAACTCACCAATACGCAGCAACAACCGCCACGCCAACGGACTCAGTTCAGAAAACCTCACACTCCAGTCCTCGGCACGACGCACCAGCAACAAGGTCGGCTGAGCAGGTAAAACGTCCGGCTGGTAATCCGGTCCCAGCAATTGCACCGGCCAGGCATACGCCAACGGCCAGGCCAGCGGCGACACTTGCAAGGGCCGATCCAGCAGCAACGCGACATCACTACCAACCAGAGGCTCGGCATCAGACTGCTGCAGCGCCATTTCCACCCACTCGTAATGCGCCAGTTCGACCATGAATGGCGGCCACGACCCATCACTCAACGCCCGAGGCCCGGCCGCGAGAAACCCGACAAACTCCTCAGCAATCTCACCAAATTTCGGAGTGCGAGCGCGGTAGTCCCGCAGAAAGATCCGCACCAGCGAACACCAGCGCTCATCCCCCAGAATCCTCACCAGCACCGGAAAGGTGCCACTGAGCAGCGAAGACAGGTTGGCGAACACCAGATCGCGATAAACCTGTGCCCGCACCGGGTCCATTTCAGTGGGGGGCGCGTGGTGTTCAGGGTCGCGCAGGTACAGGCCCATGGTGGTTTGTTGATGCAAAAGACTCGACTTCTCCACGGTTCAAACCTCCTGTTGCAGGCGGCGAATGATCTGCAATTCCGCCACCAGTTCAGCGAATGCCGGAAAGTTGAAATCGCGCTCCAGCAAGGTCGGTTGCGCACCGAACCGGGCATAAGCCTGGGCCAGCAACGACCACACCGCCGGTTTGACCGAAGCGCCGTGGGTGTCGATCTTCAAGGAATCGGACTCGTCGAAGTGCCCGGCAATGTGCATCGCCACCACCCGGCCCGAATCGATGCCCGCCAGAAACGCCTGCGGATCGAAGCCGTGGTTGATCGAATTGACGTACACGTTATTGACGTCCAGCAACAGGTCGCAATCGGCCTCGCGCAGCACTGCATTGGTGAACGTCACCTCGTCCATGTCCTGTTGGGGCGCGGCGTAGTAAGAGACGTTTTCCACCGCCAGGCGTCGCCCGAGAATGTCCTGGGACTGACGAATGCGCGCGGCGACGTGGTGCACCGCTTCTTCGGTAAACGGCAGCGGCAACAGGTCATACAGGTGACCATCATCACTGCAGTAGCTCAGGTGCTCGCTGTACAGCGGCACGTTGTAGTGATCGAGGAAGCTGCGAACCTCATGCAGAAAATCGACGTCCAGCGGCGACGGCCCGCCCAAGGACAGAGACAAGCCATGACAGGACAACGGATAGCGTTCAGCCAGGACGCGCAATGCCGCACCATGGGCACCGCCGATGCCGATCCAGTTTTCCGGCGCGACTTCCAGAAAGTCGAAATCGCCTGCCGGTGCGGCCTGGAGGTCGTTGAGTAAACCGCGACGCAGGCCAAGCCCTGCGCTGGCCTTGGTTACGGGGGGAGTGGAGGTCTGCATGGTGTCGATCTCGCATGTGTCAAGGATTGCGGGCAGGTGCCCGTCTTGAGACAGAGTTAATCGAAGGGGTGTATCGGGACTGTGTTCGACAGGGGGCGACAATGGGTGTCTGTGTATCGAAACCTGGGTTGGACACAATGGAATACACAACCCAAATCCCTTGTGGGAGCGGGCTTGCTCGCGAAGAGGAAGTGTCAGTCGAAGACATTGCCGTCTGACACACCGCATTCGCGAGCAAGCCCGCTCCCACAAGGTCATGCGTCGGCAGGGAAAAACGCCGCTTTCGTCGCGCCAGACCACGCAATACAAGGTCCGGACTAAACTTACTGCACACAGGACCCGCTTGGTGCCCTGTACATTCCCACGACCACCGCCCAGCGGCGAGCACCTCGCCAGACAATGCCCCTGGACCGTGATCCTGCTGAAGGAGCACACATGATGGACGAGGCCAGACTCAACGATTTCATGGGCAAACTGGTGAATGACATGGGCGGCGCGGCGATGCTCGCCAACGTCATCCTCGGCGAAGAACTCGGCCTGTACCGGGCGATGGCCGACAGTCAGCCGATCACCCCCGAAACCCTTGCCGAGAAAACCGGCTGCAACACCCGCCTGCTGCGCGAATGGCTCAGTGCCCACGCCGCCTCGGGCTACATGGAACACCGTGACGGCCAGTTCCGCCTCCCCGAAGAGCAGGCCATGGCTTTGGCAATCGAAGACTCACCGGTTTATGTGGCGGGCGGAATCGGTGTGGTCGCGTCGTTTTTCCATGACAAGGACAAACTGGTCAAAGCAATGCGCGGCGACGGCGCCCTGCCCTGGGGCGATCACCATCCGTGCATGTTCAGCGGCACCGAACGCTTCTTCCGCCCTGGCTACAAAGCCCATTTGGTCGCCGAATGGTTGCCGGCCCTCGACGACGTGGTGGCCAAACTGGAAGCCGGGGCCAAAGTGGCGGACATCGGCTGCGGCCATGGCGCCTCGACGGTGATCATGGCCCAAGCGTTTCCGGATTCGCGCTTCGTCGGTTTCGACTACCACGCGCCATCCGTTACCGTTGCCACCCAACGGGCCGAAGAAGGGGGGGTATCCAGCCGGGCCAGATTCTTCCAGGGCACGGCCAAAAGCTACCCCGGCAGCGACTACGACCTGATCTGCTACTTCGACTGCCTGCACGACATGGGCGATCCGGTGGGCGCGGCCAAACATGCCTATGAGTCATTGAAGGACGACGGCACGGTGCTGCTGGTCGAGCCCTACGCCAACGATTTGCTCGACGACAACGTCAACCCCGTCGGACGCCTGTTCTACGCGGCGTCGACTTTCATCTGCACACCGAACTCGCTGTCCCAGGAAGTCGGCCTCGGCCTCGGTGCCCAGGCCGGTGAAACGCGGTTACGCAAGGTGTTCAGCGAGGCCGGATTCACCCGTTTTCGCCGGGCCACGGAAACGCCGTTCAACCTGATTCTGGAGGCGCGTAAATAATCCCCGCGGCCATCTCTGTAGGAGCGAGCTAGCTCGCGATAAACGCGATCACGCCGCGGGGTATCAGGCTAACAGTGTTATCGTTGACGACCATCGCGAGCAGGCTCGCTCCTACAGGTTTCCCGGCATGCTCGACCGCCAGACCCGTGACCAACTCGATCGCCTCCATCAACTGATGGCGGATCAGCCGTTTGCCGTGCTGACCGGTGCCGGTATCAGCACGCCCTCGGGCATCCCGGATTATCGCGACAACCAGGGCGTGCGCCGGGGCCGGCAGCCGATGATGTACCAGGAGTTTCTCTCGGCCCCGGAGTCCCGGCGACGCTATTGGGCGCGGGCGATGCTCGGCTGGCCGAGGGTGCGACTGGCACAACCGAACGTGGCCCACGACACCCTGGCCCGTTTGCAAGGCACGCAGCAGATCAGCGGGTTGATCACCCAGAACGTCGACACCCTGCACGACCAGGCCGGCAGCCGTGACGTGATCGAACTCCACGGCAGTCTGCACCGGGTGTTGTGCCTGGATTGCGGCCGGCACAGCGAGCGCGATTCGATCCAGCGTCTGATGGAAACACAGAACCCGTACCTGGCTGGCGTCGATGCGGTGCAGGCGCCGGACGGCGACACCTTGCTCGACCCGGCCTTCGAAGCACGCTTCCAGGTCCCCCGCTGCCCGCATTGCGCCGGGGAACGGATGAAGCCGGACGTGGTGTTTTTTGGCGAGAACGTCGCACAGGCCACGGCGGCCAAGGCGATGGCCGCCGTCGAACAGGCTGCCGGGTTGTTGGTGGTCGGCTCGTCGCTGATGGCCTATTCGGCGTTTCGCTTGTGCCAGGCGGTGGTGGATCAGGGCAAGCCGTTGATTGCGATCAACCTGGGCAAGACCCGGGCGGATGAGATGCTGGATTTGAAGATAGAGGGGTCGTGTGAGCAGCTTCTTCCGTTATTGGCCGAACGCCTTAACCACTGACAAAACCCAATCCCTGTAGGAGTGAGCCTGCTCGCGATGGGGTCAGCACATACAACATCTTTGTCGACTGACACTGCGCCATCGCGAGCAGGCTCACTCCTACAGGGAGATTGTGATCAGCTCATGGCAACTCGTTGCCCAAGGTTTTCCTCTTTCAGCACATCAAACAACGCCTGCGCCGCCGCCGACAGTTCTCCCCCAGGCAAGGTCAACACCCCAAGCGCCCGCTCCACCACCGGGTCACGCAAGGTAATGCAACGCGCCCCCAGTTCGCGCATCTGCCCCGCGCACAAGGCCGGCACCGCGCTCACGCCCAGGCCACTGGCGACCATGCGCCCGACTGTCGCCAGTTGATGGCTTTCAAACTCCACCGGCAGCTTCATACCGCGGGCCTGCAAGTGTTCTTCCAGCATCACCCGCACCGTCGACGGGCGCTGCAAGGTAATGAACGGCTCCTTGAGCAAGGTCTGCCAGTCGATGTCATCGAGTTCGGCCAGCGCCGAATCCAGGGGCACCACCGCGACGAAACGGTCGATGTACAACGGCGTGAATTGCAGCGACGAACTCTGGGTCGGCTCGAACGCCACCCCAAGCTCCACCTGACGGTCACGGACCATTTCCAGCACCTGCTCGTTGATCACGTCATTGACCGTCACGTTGACATTCGGATAACGGGCGCGGAAGGTCTTGAGGATCGGCGGCAGCAGGTTGCCGGCGAACGACGGCATCGCCGCCAGGGTCACGCGACCGCGCTGCAGGGTGAAGCGTTGGCGCATTTCATCCTCGACATTGTCCCAGTCGGCGATCAACCGGCGCGCCAGCGGCAGCAGGGATTCGCCTTCGGCGGTGAGCGCCACGTTGCGCGTGGTGCGGGTGAACAAGCGCCCGCCCAGGCCCTCCTCCAGCGCCTTGATGGTCAGGCTCAGGGCCGATTGCGACAGGTGCAGGCGCTCGCAGGCCACGGCAAAGCTCAGGCTCTGGGCCACGGCCAGAAAGGCGCGGATCTGCTTGACGGTCATACTCGATTTCTCCCGGGTATTGTAGGAGCTGCCGAAGGCTGCGATCTTTTGATCTTGATCCAAAAGATCGCAGCCTTCGGCAGCCTCTACATATTGTTGAGTTTTATCTATTAATTAACCTTAAAAATCAACTTAACAAATGAATACTCTAGCGAGACACTCCATCCCATTCGGCTAGCCAGCCGCCCACAAAGAATAAAAGAGGTGCATATGGCAGGTTTCGACAAGCGCGTGAGTTCCTACGAGGAAGCTCTGGCAGGTCTTGAAGACGGCATGACCGTGATCGCCGGCGGCTTCGGCCTGTGCGGGATCCCGGAAAACCTGATCAACGAGATCAAGCGCAAGGGCACCCGCGATCTCACTGTGGTTTCCAACAACTGCGGCGTCGACGGTTTCGGCCTCGGCGTACTGCTGACCGACCGCCAGATCAGCAAAGTGGTGGCTTCCTACGTCGGCGAAAACAAGCTGTTCGAAGAGCAACTGCTCAAGGGCGAAATCGAAGTCACCCTGACCCCGCAAGGCACCCTCGCTGAAAAAATGCGCGCAGGCGGTGCCGGCATCCCGGCCTTCTTCACCGCCACCGGGGTTGGCACGCCAGTCGCCGAAGGCAAGGAAGTCCGCGAATTCCATGGCCGCAAGTACCTGATGGAAGAATCCATCACCGGCGACTTCGCCATCGTCAAAGGCTGGAAAGCCGACCATTTCGGTAACGTGATCTATCGCCACACCGCACAGAACTTCAACCCGCTGGCGGCCACCGCCGGCAAGATCACCGTGGTCGAAGTCGAAGAAATCGTCGAACCCGGCGAGCTGGACCCGGCGCAGATCCACACCCCTGGCATCTACGTCGACCGGATCATCTGCGGCACGTTCGAGAAGCGCATCGAACAGCGCACCGTGCGTAAGTGATCCCCTGCCCCCGGACCGAATGAAGGAATAACGACAATGGCACTTTCCCGCGAACAAATGGCTCAACGCGTCGCCCGCGAAATGCAGGACGGCTTCTACGTGAACCTGGGCATCGGCATTCCGACCCTGGTCGCCAACTATATCCCCGAAGGCATGGAAGTCATGCTGCAGTCGGAAAACGGCCTGCTGGGCATGGGTCCGTTTCCTACCGAAGAAACCATCGATGCCGACATGATCAACGCCGGCAAGCAAACCGTGACCGCACGTACCGGCGCGTCGATCTTCTCCTCCGCCGAGTCCTTCGCGATGATCCGCGGTGGCCATGTCGACCTGACCGTGCTGGGCGCCTTTGAAGTGGACGTGCAAGGCAACATCGCCTCGTGGATGATCCCGGGCAAACTGGTCAAGGGCATGGGCGGCGCGATGGACCTGGTTGCCGGCGCCGACAACATCATCGTCATCATGACCCACGCCTCCAAGGACGGTGAGTCCAAGCTGTTGTCCCAATGCAGCCTGCCGCTGACCGGCGCCGGGTGCATCAAGCGCGTGCTGACCGACCTGGCCTACCTGGAAATCGAAAACGGCGCGTTCATTCTCAAAGAACGTGCACCGGGTGTCAGCGTCGAAGAGATCGTTGCCAAGACTGCCGGTAAACTGATCGTGCCGGACCACGTGCCGGAAATGCAGTTCGCTGCCCAGTGAGGAATCATTCCATGCAAGAAGTCGTCATTGTTGCCGCCACGCGCACCGCGATCGGCAGCTTCCAGGGATCCCTGGCCAATGTGTCCGCGGTTGACCTGGGCGCTGCGGTGATCCGTCAGCTGCTGGCGCAAACCGGCCTGGACCCTGCGCAAGTCGATGAAGTGATCATGGGCCAGGTGCTGACCGCCGGCGCCGGGCAAAACCCTGCGCGCCAGGCCGCGATCAAGGCCGGCCTGCCCTTCGCCGTGCCGGCCATGACCCTGAACAAGGTCTGCGGCTCCGGTCTCAAGGCCCTGCACCTGGGCGCCCAGGCGATTCGCTGCGGCGACGCCGAGGTGATCATCGCCGGTGGCCAGGAAAACATGAGCCTGGCCAACTACGTCATGCCCGGTGCTCGTACCGGCCTGCGCATGGGCAACGGGCAAATCGTCGACACCATGATCAGCGATGGCCTGTGGGATGCGTTCAACGATTTCCACATGGGCATCACCGCCGAGAACCTGGCCGAGAAATACAGCCTGAGCCGCGAGCAGCAGGACGCGTTCGCCGCCGCCTCGCAGCAGAAAGCCGTGGCTGCGATCGAAGCCGGGCGCTTCGTCGCTGAAATCACGCCGATCCTGATCCCGCAGCGCAAGGGCGATCCGCTGTCCTTCGCTACCGACGAACAGCCACGGACCGGCACCACCGCCGAATCCCTGGGCAAGCTCAAGCCAGCCTTCAAGAAGGACGGTTCGGTGACCGCCGGCAACGCTTCGTCGCTGAACGACGGTGCCGCGGCCGTGATCCTGATGAGCGCCGAAAAGGCCAAGGCCCTGGGTCTGCCAGTCCTTGCAAAAATCGCCGCCTACGCCAATGCAGGCGTCGATCCGGCGATCATGGGCATCGGCCCGGTGTCGGCCACTCGCCGCTGCCTGGACAAGGCCGGCTGGAACATCGACCAGCTTGAGCTGGTTGAAGCCAACGAAGCCTTCGCCGCGCAATCCCTTGCCGTGGCCAAGGACCTGGAATGGGACTTGAACAAGGTCAACGTCAACGGCGGCGCCATCGCCCTGGGTCACCCGATCGGTGCCTCGGGTTGCCGCGTGCTGGTGACCCTGCTGCATGAAATGCTCAAGCGCGATGCCAAAAAAGGCCTCGCCACCCTGTGTATCGGTGGTGGTCAGGGCGTGGCACTGGCGCTCGAGCGAGCGTAAGCCAACAGCGTTCAACAGACGGCGCGGGGACCCACGAAGATCCGTGACCGTCTGGAAAAACACCCGGTGCGATGCAAGTCGCACCGGGTTCTTTTTTGTCTGTGTTTTTTCAGGTGGGCCGAGTCATCGTTCATCGCGAGCAGGCACGCTCCCACAGGGGATTTGTGGGCACAGAAAGTCAACTGTGGGAGCGAGCCTGCTCGCGATGAGGCCCGATCTGTCACCCCACAAACTGCAGAATCAACCAACTGTTCGCCCCACTGATCACCACAAACCTCGGGCCAGACCCGGCAAAACGCAAAGTCTACGGGGCCGCGCCCAGCAACTGCTGGCGCAACTCGGGGTTGTTGGTACGCGGATCGAGCCAGATGGCAAAAAACGCCTTGGCGAATTGCAGGTCCGTCACATCACGCAGTAACTGCTGACCGAGAAAAAAACGCACGCCCTGCCCCGGCAGATAGACCCCGGTCAGCCGCGTGCCGGTCTACACGTCGACGAACGACTGGTGCATCTGCGCCTGCCAGGACGCCAGCTGCTCGGCACTGACCGAAGTGCCGGCGAGTCGCTTGATTTCCCTGACGCTGGCGTTCACCAGGTCATCACGGGAAATGCTGCGCTGGTAGATCAGTTCCAGGGCAAACGGCTGATCGCCCGCCAGGGGCCGCGAGGTACTCCAGAGCCGTGCGCTGTAGACATCGAAGCCGTACTTGCGAAACTCGCCGCTGCCGAGGATTTGCGCACCGGGCAGCGAATCCTGCCAATTGGCCAGGGCCTGGCAGCTCAGCAAGACAAGCAGCCACAGACCATGGCGCAGCGGTGTTCGTTGGCGGTTCATGGCAGATTGGCCTCATCGCGGGATGCCCAAAAAAACGTATACGCAATAGACCCTTTCGTACAATTTCCAATAATGGCTCTATTTTTGTATACAAAATGCACATACACATAAAGCAATCTATCCGATGCAATGTTACCGTTGCCACCTCACACAGGTCGGAGACGTGCGCGTGTTGATCCTCAAGTTGCTGGTGATCCCAGGCTTCCTGCTACTGATTTCCCTGGCTGGCAAACGCTGGGGGCCGAGCGTGGCCGGTTGGTTATCGGGGTTGCCGGTAGTGGTCGGGCCGATCCTGTTGTTCCTCGCCCTCGAACAAGGCCAGGCGTTCGCCGCGCAATCGGCCACCGCCGCCCTGTCGGCCATGTTCGCGATGATTGCGTTCTGCGTGACTTACGCCCAGGTCGCACAACGGGCCGGATGGCCGCTGGCGTTGATGATCTCGCTGTCGGTCTGGGCACTGGTGGCGGTTGTCCTGTCGCTGATCCCGGCCTCCCTGGTGTTTTCGGTGTGCGCCGCCGCCACCGCGCTGCTCGCCGCGCCGTACCTGTTCCCCACTGTGCAACCGGTGCTCAGTGGCCCGGCACCGAAATCCGACAAGCTCCTGTTGCGCATGGTGGCCGGTGCATTGCTCACCCTGGTCGTCACGCTGCTGGCCAGCACCGTCGGCGACCGCTGGAGCGGCCTGCTGGCGGTGTTCCCGGTATTGGGCAGCGTGATGGCGGTGTTCTCTCAGCAAACCCGTGGCCCGGCCTTCACCGCCGCGCTGCTGCGCGCTACCGCCACCGGCATGTACTCGTTCGCGGCCTTCTGCCTGGTGTTGGCCCTGGCCCTGCCGACGATGGGGATGAACGCTTTTGTGCTGGGCGTCGCGGTGTCGGTGGCCATGCTGGGCGTGACCAAACGCCTGCTGGCGCGGCCGGCGAGCCCGGCGACTGACACTGAAGGAGCAGCCATCAAACGCTAAGCTGCATCAGCTCATCAGGCTGTCCTCAGCACAGGTGCAGGGTGACCGCTGGGTAGAGCACACTGGAACGCATCACAAGCTCCATGGGATGATCGCTCCCCACTGCGCGCCCATCCCTGGAGATCCCGATGTCATTGTTGAGTAAAAAAGCCCTTGTCCTTCTGTTGGCCGCCGCTACCGGCTTTGGGGCTTTGAATGCGCAGGCCGCCAAGTCTGCGTCCAGCGATGCGTCCGCCCACAAAGTCTCGATGCTCGGCAGCAAGTTCACCTTCAACCTGCCCAAGGGTTTCATCGCCAATCCGCTGCCGGCCAGCCCGGACGGCGCCAGCGGCACCCTGTACAGCAACGAGACCACCAAGACCGTGGTGATCGCCGCTGAAAACACCCTGCCCAACGGTATCAGCGTCAAGGACAACGACGGCGGGTTCCTCGACGGCACCGTGGCCGACTTCGATGCGGCGCAACACACATCCCTGCCCGACTACAACAAGCTCAGCGAGAAAGCCCTGACCCGGAAAACCGGGCTGGGCCTGCGCCAGATCGACGGCACTGCCACGCAGGGCGGTGGCATGACCCTCACCACCACGCTGATGGCGGCATCCGGCACTCGCATGGCGGTGATCCAGGTGATTTCCCGCCCAGGCGACATGGCGGCCCACGAAACCCTGGTCAAACAGATCGTCAGCGGGAAGTAAGGCTCAGGGGTTGAGACGCTGCAACCAGGCGCTCAAATCCTGTATCTCGTCGGCGCTGATGCTGTGACCGACACCGGGGTAGGCGTGAAACTCAGGTTCGAGTGACACGCTCTGCAACAGGCTGTTGGCTTCGGTGCCGTCGCTGTAGGGAAGGCGTTTGTCCTGCTCGCCATGACCGATGAAAATCGCCAGCGACTGGCGTTTTTCATCCGGTTGAAGCTCGGACTTGAGCACTAGCAGAATCCGCCCGCTCAACGCAGCGATCCCACCGAGCGCCTCGGGATGTCGCAGGCCTGTTTCGTAGGACATGATCGCGCCTTGGCTGAAGCCGACCAGGAACACCTTCTCGGGTTCGGTGTGATATTTCTTCGTGGCCTGTGCGACGAAATCCAGCAGCAACTGGCCGCTGGACTTCAGATCATCGGTCTCGCCGTTGTAGGCCCCTTCGCCCTTCTTGCGGAACCACTGATAGCTGCCCGGCTCCATCACCATCGGTGCCCGCACCGACAGGTAGGTGTAGGACGCGGGCAAGTCATCCTTGATGCCGAACAGGTCCTGCTCGTTACTGCCGTAACCGTGGAGGAAAATCACCAGGGGTTGATGGTTCGAATCGGAGCTGGCCTGCTCCAGGTACTTGAGCGGCAAGTCGGTTTGCAGCGGGGTTTGGGCGTGGACGGCAGTGGATACCAGGAGCGTGAGCAGCGCGAGCATCTTCAACATGGGTCTTCCTTCACTGAATGCAGGATTCGGGGAAGAGCCTAACACTGTGAAGCGGCGCAAGGTATCGCACTTGTGGCTAATAACAAAAACGCGAGCGCTCTCAAACATACTTCGGGCGTACTTCGGCACATTGAATCCTTTGTGAAGCTTTGCGTTTAAATTTGGCTAATACCCGTGTGTATATTCTTAACTAAACCGGCATAACCCGTTCTCTCCCTCAGCACAACACCAACTCTCCCCATATATTGAGGATCAACATTCCAGTTAGCGTCAAGCTTTGATGCAAAAGCAATATCCTCTACATCGAAAAGTCTATGAGGTGAAAACAGTCGCTCGTATTCAGCATGCGCAGGTGAGGCTATGCCGTAGACCAAAGGAGTCGCCGTCGCCTCTTTGATCAGAAAATGCACAAGCGTAGTGGTTGATTTCCGCTCTGGGTGATACGTGAGCTTTTTAGCATATTCGTTTTTTTCCGAAACTGACATAAAAAAAGCCCCGTTCGTGACGACATCACCTTGATGGACTGTCCTTCCCCATGGCAGGTGTTCCTTACTAGAGTATTCAGAGGTACGTATTAATGATGCTTTATCACTTGGAATTTTCGAAAGTGCACTTTTTAAATTCTCATATGCCGTCATTTGCTTTTTTGAAAAAGGCGTCAACACTGAAAGCTGTTCATGAAGCTCATAGTTAATTGACTGGGGCAAGTCATCATCATTGACTCTATCATGATACTCAAAAGCGTCATCAATACTTGTCCAACCACGAACTGCTACTTTCTCAACGTTGCTCAAACCGTCAAACTTCTTCACATACTCCGTCATATCCATTGGATACACCACACTAAGGTCCAACTCATCGGAAAAAGCGACTTTAGCTGCGAGCGATAATTGATGCGAGCCTAATGTGTCAAATACAAATTTTCCGCGAGACTGTTGATTATTAAATCCAAAATCTGCGACTACCCGCTCAAACATTCGCCCATCACCATCGACAAGGCTTATCGGAGAGTTAGCTACAAACCGGTAAAGATTCAATCCATCTATATCTCCTGCAGGATCTGGATTAATCCACCGGTTGAGCCATGGAGCGTAGTAACGAAATCCGTAGTAATACAATCCACTCGCATCAAGCTCCTTACCGGAGTAACGGATCACTTTGTACTTCGCTTCGGTCACATTATGCCCAGCCCACCAAGCGGTACCACCGTACGGATAATAGCCCTCCTGACTGATTAATCGAGCTTGCTGATCTAACTCCAGATTACTACTACCCAGATGATCGCTCAGGTTATAGCGCACTTGATCATTCGGCACCTCCTCCGGTCGACCGGACTCCCAGTGTAATACCCGAACCCTGCTGCGGCCTGCTGAAATATCGATTACCTGCAGAGACTCTCCTGTAACGCTATTGGTGCGTAACTCCAGGCCGGACAGATATCGAACCTCAGTCCGATGCGCCACTTTTCGAGCTTGGACTGTGTGAATTTTTCGCACTCTCCGGCCTTCGCTATTGTAGACATAGAGTTCGAAATCGTTAACGGCATTGATCCGCCTTACTTGAATAAGTTGATTGAGTTGATTCCTCAAATCCCAAGTCAGCTCGCATCCCGATTGTAACTGCTGTTGGTTTCCATTTGTATCGAAGGCAGTGGCAGGGTCGCCCCCATCCTTCTCCACACTACGATTACTGTTGGCATCCACCTGCATTTCACGCGTAAAGGACTGTGCGCCAACGTGACGGAGGGTGGTCAGATTGCCACCAGCGTCATAACTATAGACTTGAGTGTAATTGGCTAGTTGATCAGGATCGGTCAGTATTGGCTTTAATACCGGCAATCCACGCTTCTGCCCCCCCGCACGCGACTCTCGACCTGTGGCTTCGACTAGCTGATACAGGGTGTCGTATCGGTAGGTACTGAGCGGTTCAATGCTCTGATTCTTAAAATAACGAACCGGTTTAGAGCTATCCCTAATACTTATGATGTTGCCTACCGGATCGAAACTGTACGTCAGATGCTGTAACAGCGTGCCGTCCGCCTTTCGGGCAATCAATTGCTCCAGCCGACCATTGATGGGCGAATAGCAGCTATGACTGGACACTCCATTTCCCGCGGTTTCATGCTCTATATCGCCAAAGGCGCTATAGCTGACTGCCGTGAAAATCGCCTGCTCGGCCTCGCCCATCAACTGCAATTTTGTGCTGAACAACTGCCCTGCTACCGTGTAAACACTGCGCTGCCTATGACCCTTGGCATCAATGTGGACTAGCAACTCTCCCAGGGCACCGAATTGCTGTCGCGTCAGCACACCGGCTCCTGGCTCCAACAGGCCATTGCGCTGAGCCTCCGGTAGCGGCCAGTCCGGTTGTGCCTCCGTAGATAAAAAATGCCGTGACTGGAACAGGATGCTACCGTTCAGTCCAGCTTCCAGCACCATTTGGCTTCCGGCAGGATCGTCGTGGCGGACGCACCGCCCGCACAAATTATGCGTAGCTGCTCCCTCGTCTGGACCGGCATATTGCAAACGTTCAATACAACGCTCACTTCCAAGTCGAGCGGTCTCAAACACAGCCACCGGACGCAGCAAAGCATCGTACTCATAGCGAGTATCACTACCACGACTGTCCCTACGACACAGTATTTGACCAGACTCAGTCGACAAACTTACCCGCCATCCCGCATCGACACTGTTGTGGGAGAGCACTTGGTGCGACAGACCGTACACTGACGTTTGGTTCGCTGGCACCGCTGCACCGGCTTCCGTCAATGCCCATAACCGTGCGTCCCACTGCGAGACCAATCGACCGTCCGAGTCATACTCCTGACGCTGGATCCGTCTTTCGAGAGGTTCATCTTCAGCGCGACGATGGTAGGCAATCGTACGCACAGACAACCCTCGGGGGTCTATGCCTACCAAATTGGGAGTCGCCGCATGCAATGTCGAGGAAATCGCCACCGAATAACCGCCTAGTCGATCAGACCAGTAAAGTTAGTCGAGGAAATGCCGGATAACCACCGACCTCAGCCGCGAGGAACTTCCGCCATAGACCTCCCAAGGCACTACCCCGTACGAAACGAAACTGAAGGGTTACTTGTTACGGCTCTACTTAGAAACCGGAAAGGCTCCCAGGCTAATCGTTAATCAACTTGCCCACCCGAATCGGCTCCCGCCCGGCGACCTTCGCCTGCCAGCTGCCGGGCTGGGTATAGCGCCCACGGTCGATAGCGAACAGCACGCCGCTGGTGCCGGCCTGCACGGTGGTGACCTTGTCGTGCAACGGGTCGACCACCTCGAACAGCGCATCGCCCTTCTCCACCCACTCCCCGGCCTCACGCAGGAAGCTGACCACGCCGTGATGCGGGGCGAACAGGTATTGGGTGCCTTCGAATGGCATGCCTTCGCAGCATTCGGCCGGTGCCGCCGGCCAGGTGCCGGAGATGAAACCCTGCTCGGCGAGGAACCCGAGGATGGCCTCGCAATTGGCCTGGGCCTGGTCGACCCGGGTGTCGCCCATGCTGCCCAGCTCCAGGGTGGTCGCCAGGTTGGCCGGTGGAATCGCCGCCGCCGGGAACGCCCTGGCCAGACGCAACCATGGCGAGGAACAGGATTCATCGAACGAGCTGCCGCCGGAGTCTTCACACAACAACGCCACGCCGGCTTTCAAGCGCGCCGCCAGGGATTGCCACTGCGGCCAGTGCTGCGGCAACGCGTAGATGTGGATGGCCGCGTCGAAATCGCAATGCAGGTCGAGGGTGATGTCGGCATCGCAGGCATGGCGCAGCAACAGGCGGTGCATGGCTTCCAGCTGCGATGCCGCTGCCGGCAAGCCGTCGAGGACCTGGCCCATGGCCTGGCGAATCAGCGCGATATTGGCCTGGGCGTCGGTGCCCAGGCGATCACCGATCAACGCGGCTACCGGCGCACTGAGTTCGACGAACGAGCGGTTGAAGTTCTTGCCGCTGCCGAGCTCGAAACGCCCCAAGTGGCTGCCTTGCAAGTGCTGGTCGAGGCCAATGGGATTGGCCACTGGCACCAGTTCGATCACACCGTTCAATTGTCCCTGCTGTTCAAGTTCGGCCAGGCGTTTCTTCAACTCCCAGGCCGTGCGCATGCCCGGCAGTTCGTCGGCGTGCAGGCTGGCCTGGATGTACACCTTGCGCGTGCCCGCGCCATAACGAAACACGCTGAGGGTGCGCTCGCTGCCCAGGTGGCTCCAGGGCAGTTGGTGGTCGATGCGTTGCATGGGGGGACTCCTGATGTCAGAACGGCGAGATCACCTGTGGGAGCGAGCCTGCTCGCGAAGGCGGCGCTACATTCAACATCCATGTTGCCTGACACGACGCTTTCGCGAGCAGGCTCGCTCCCACAGGTCTCTCTGCGCTGAAAATGATTGCACAAAAAAAATGGCAACCGCGCCAACGGTTGCCACTTTTCCAAACGGCTGGATTACTCGCCGTAAACATCAAACTTGAAGTACTTGTCCTGCACTTGCTTGTACTTGCCGTTGGTGCGGATTTCGGTGATCGCTGTGTTGAATTTCTCGGCCAGGGCGGTATCGCCCTTGCGCACGGCAATGCCGGCGCCGCCACCGAAGTATTTCGGATCGTTGTACTCAGGGCCGACGAAGGCAAAACCTTTACCGGCGTCGGTTTTCAGGAAACCGTCGTCCAGGTTGACCGAGTCGGCCAGCAGCGCGTCAATGCGGCCGGACACCATGTCCAGGTTGGCTTCCTGCTGGGAGCCGTAGCGCACCAGGACAATCCCCGCCGGTTGCAGCACTTCAGTGGCGAAGCGGTCGTGGGTACTGGCGCGCAGAACACCGACTTTCTTGCCCTTGAGTTCGGTCAGCGGATCCTTGACGTCGCTGCCCTCCTTCATCACGAAGCGCGCCGGGGTGTGGTAGTACTTGATGGTGAAGTCGACGTTCTTCTTGCGGTCGTCAGTGATGGTCATGGACGACAGGATGGCGTCGATTTTCTTGACCTTCAGCGCAGGGATCAGGCCGTCGAACTCTTGCTCGACCCAGGTGCACTTGACTTTCATCTGCTCACACAGCGCGTCGCCGATGTCCACATCGAAACCGGTGAGTTTGCCGTCAGGGGTTTTCATCGAGAATGGCGGGTAGCCGGCTTCGATACCGATGCGGATCGGCTTGGCGTCTTCGGCCACGGCGGTCAGGGACAACATCGACAGTGCCAGGGCACCGAACATCACTAGCTTCTTCATTTATAACTCCTGTGTGCGGAGGCTTTTATTGGCAGCTTCGATTGGCAGCGTTAGGTCATCGCTTCGTGAGCGGGAACCGAAGTGGCCGGCAGTCTAGAGTGGCTACAGGAGGGCAAATTACGCCGAGGCGACAAATATTTATAGAAAAGTGGCACCCGGAGGGAGGTGTCGAGGTGAACGCGCCATGACGGTGCAAAGTCTGTCAGACATACCGCGCTTTCATAACGGACCTACAGGTTTTCCGGCTCCATCCGACAGAATGGGACGACTGGCGATGCCCGGCGTTTTGCGGCACATTGAGCGCCCTTGCGTCCCATCGAGAGTAGCGTGATGCCCACGTTGAACCTGATCCAGCACCACCCCGCCGAAGGTTCGGGCGCTATCGCCATCTGGGCCGAATCCCGAGGGCTGACGCTGAAGGTGTTTCGCGCCGACCTCGGCCAATTGCCGCCCGTCAGCGCCGATCCGGTGATCCTGTTGGGCGGGCCTTATGAATCCAATGCCGGTCCGGCCTGGCTGGAAGCCGAACGGCAATGGCTCAGGGGCAGTCTGGATCAGGACGCGGCTGTGTTCGCCATTTGCCTGGGGGCACAGTTGCTGGCGTTGAGCCTGGGCGGGAATGTACGGCGGATGGACCGGACCGAAACCGGATGGACCACCGTGAACTTTATCGATGGGCAAACGCTGAAGGTGCTGGAGTGGCACGAAGACGCCATCGACCTGCCGCCTGCCGCGCAGCTGTTGGCCAGCAGCGAGCACTGTGCGCAGCAGATGTACCGCGCCGGGCCGACGCGGCTGGGGTTGCAGTTTCATCCGGAGTGGAACGCCGAGTCGGTGGCCATGCTCAATGTGCATTTTGGCGATGAGTCGCCGTTGCCACGGGGGCCGCTGGAGACGGAGGCTTACGCAGCAGTCGCCAAGTGGTTAGAGGCAACGCTGGATGAGTGGTGGGCGGCGGGAAATGAATAATACAGATCAAAAGATCGCAGGCTGCGCCAGCTCCTACAGGCAACGCAATCCAATGTAGGAGCTGGCGCAGCCTGCGATCTTTTCGGTTACATCAACACTCGCAACCGACCACGCTGCTGGTTTGCCGCTGCACCCCGGCACTCAACTCAAACCCTTCATCCAGCCACCCGGTCACGCCGCCGATCATCTCCTTGACCGGATACCCCAAGGCCGCCAGTTTCACCGCCGCCTTGTTGGCGCCGTTGCAGTGAGGCCCGGCGCAATAGACCACAAACAGGCTGCTTTTCGGATAACCCGCCAAACCTTCGGCGCTCAGCAAGCGCCCGGGAATGTTGATCGCTCCCGGTACATGCCCGCGTTCGAACGCCAGCGGGCCACGAACATCCACCAGAATGAAATCGACTTCGCCAGCCTGCTGGCTGCCGTGGACGTCGGAACAATCGGTTTCGAAGGTCAGACGGTTGCTGAAATGCATCAGGGCGATGGCCGAGGGGGCAGCGGAAATTTCGCGAACCAGGCTGGTCATGGGCGGTACTCCAAAGAAGCGGTGGGTGTGGGAAGACTTTATCCGCCAACCGCTTGCGGCTACAGTGGCGTACAAGACACTCACCGGGAACTTTCCGCCAAATGCACCCCACCCCAGGAATGGTCGCGATTCTGGCCTATGACGGCCTGTGCACGTTCGAGTTCGGCATTGCCGTGGAGATCTTCGGCCTGCCACGACCTGAATTCGATTTTCCGTGGTACGAGCATCGTATCGTCGCGGTCGATCAAGGTCCGATGCGTGCCATGGGCGGCATCCAGGTCCTGGCCGATGGCGGCATGGAAATGCTCGCCGATGCCCGCACCATCATCATTCCCGGCTGGCGCGACCGCAGCGCCGCGGTGCCCGCAGAACTGATCGCCGCCTTGCGCCAGGCCCATGCGCGGGGGGCGCGGTTGCTGTCGATCTGCTCTGGTGTTTTCGTCCTCGCCGCCACCGGGTTGCTCGACGGCCACGGTGCGACCACGCACTGGCGCTATACCTCGGAACTGGCCGAGCGGTTTCCCGGCATCCTGGTGGACCCGGACGTGCTGTATGTCGATTCCGGCCAGTTGATCACCTCCGCCGGCAGCGCGGCGGGTATCGATGCCTGCCTGCATCTGGTGGCGCGGGATTTCGGTACGCAGGTGGCCAATTCCGTGGCCCGGAGGCTGGTCATGTCGCCGCAACGCAGCGGTGGCCAGGCGCAATTCATTCCGACACCGGTCAGTCCCACACCGCGCAGCGATCTTTCCCGCGTCATGCAGTGGGCGCGTGAGCGTTTGCACGAACCGCTGGAGGTGCGCGACCTGGCCAGCGAAGCCGCCATGAGCGAACGCACCTTCCTGCGTCGCTTCACCGAAGCCAGCGGCCAGTCGCCGAAAACCTGGTTGCAGCACGAACGTCTGGGCCGCGCCCGCGAACTGCTGGAAAGCAGCGACCAGAACACCGAGCAGATTGCCGAATGTTGTGGTTATCGCTCGGTGGAAAGTTTCCGGGTGGCTTTTCGAACGGTGGTTGGCGTGCCGCCTTCGGTGTATCGGGAGCGGTTTGGGTGTGGGGGCAACACATTATCTTCGGTTGGCCTTCAGGGCCCAATCGCGAGCAGGCTCGCTCCCACACGGACGGCGTGAACACTGGAGATTCACTGTGGGAGCGGGCTTGCTCGCGATGGCGTGAGCCCGGTCACCTCAACTCTCAAGGCTTTCGCAGCAGATAGGTATCCATGATCCAGCCATTGGCCAGCCGCGCAGCCTTGCGCACCCGTTCGATTTCATCCGCCACATCCTTGAGCCTGCCGCTGATCAGGATTTCATCCGGCGTCCCCAAATAGGCCCCCCAGTAAATCTCGGTTTCCTGATCCACCACCTGATGGTAAGCATCCTGGGCATCGAGCATCACCACCAGGCTGTCGGCATCGCTCACCTGCCCCGCCGCCAAACGCCGGCCGGTGGTGATTTCAACGGAGCGGCCAATCTGGTTGAGCGGCACCTTGTGCTGTGCCGCCAACGCCTGGACGCTGGTAATGCCAGGGATCACTTCGAACTCGAACGCACAGGTTCCTGAAGCCTGGATCGCCAGAAGGATACGGATGGTGCTGTCGTACAACGCCGGGTCGCCCCACACCAGAAAACCACCGCACTGGCTGTCGGACAGTTCTTCATTGATCAGCCGTTCGAAGGTCTGTTGTTTGGCCAGGTTCAAGTCGTCAACACTGGTCTTGTAGTCCACCTCACCGCGCTCACGCTCAGGGCTGTGGGCTTCGACCAAACGGTAATCGTGGCCGGTGATGTAGCGTTCACAGATTTCGCGCCGCAATTCGATGAGTTTGTCTTTGCTCTCACCCTTGTCCATGAGAAAAAAAACATCGACTTGATTCAGCGCCTTCACCGCTTGCATCGTGATGTAGTCGGGGTTGCCGGCACCGATCCCGATGACCAGGAGTTTTTTCATCACAGCAGGTCCTCAGGGGCGGTGCCCGGCAAGCGTAGCCGCCAGCAACCATGGAACCGCAACTCGACAGCCGACAGGGGTTCGACGTCGATCAGGCTGGACGATGCCCCCTGCAATACCTGCGTCAGCGCGGCGCGGATGACGAAGGGATGGGTAATGGCCACGATGTGCCCCGGCGTCGACTGCAAGGTTGTCAACCACCCGTCCACCCGTTCCTCCAGTTGCACCAGCGACTCACCACCGTGGGGTGTCGAAGCCGGGTCCGCCAACCAATACTGGAGCGCCTGGGCTTCGGTTTTTTGCAGCTCACCGATGCGCACACCGCTCCAGCGCCCGAAGTCGCAGTCCCTCAGTGCGTCGATAATCTGCGGCGAGCTGCCGAACAGTTCAGCGGTTTGCCGGGTGCGCAACTCCGGGCCACAGACAAGGCGTGGAGCGCCCTTGAACTGATTGCAACGGGAAAGCCTGAGCGCTTGCCAATCCATCTCCAGAGGCTCGTCCAATGGAAAGCGCGCCAATTTCTGTGCGACGGTTCGAGCATGACAAATCAGGGTTAAACGGGTCGCCTGCACCAGCAATCACTCTAAAGATGGAAAGGAACGACGGCGTCAGGTGACCGCCATCGTGCAATTGTGCCGCAACAAAGCAGCCCCGGGTGGTGTTTAATTTTCCTGTTTGAAACGGATCCTTCAGTCATTTCCTGCCAGGTTTTCTGTCATGGCTGACCGCAATGCAGGCAATCACCTACAAGACTTTACGACATCGGCGTAGCCCCTTGGTACAGGCACTTCGCCCCTTTTTCGGGCACGGCCAGACCACGCGAAAATTCACTAGACAGGCAGTGCGCGATAATTAAATACTCCTTTCAACGGACTGTTAAAACACTTGCCACGCTCATCCAGCAGGAGCCCGGATGCCCTTTCTCAAACTCCCCATCAATGCGCCTGGCCAGGCATCGCATCCGGCCGAACTGCCCGTTCCTCGTTTAATGCGGTCCATCCCAAGAAACATCTGACAAGAAAAAGAGTGGCGCCTGACAACGTTCAGACGACCACCGATTTAATGTGTGAAAAAACCGACAGTGATAGTCAGGTTCGGCTCAACCCGCCGAATCGTTTGATACAGGAGCGTCTCCATGCTGGTCTTGCGTCCAGTCGAGTTAGCCGACCTGCCCCAATTGCAGAGGCTGGCTCGTGAAAGCCTCGTGGGCGTAACGTCCCTGCCCGATGATAGCGAACGGTTGCGCGAAAAAATCCTCGAGTCCTGTGCCTCATTCGAGAAGGATGTCGAGGCTCATGGCCCGGAAAACTATTTCTTTGTACTCGAAGACCTGACGACACAGCACCTGGTCGGCTGCTCGGAAATCCTCGCCACGGCGGGGTTCAGCGAGCCGTTCTACAGTTTGCGCAACCGGCACTTCACCAGTGCCTCGCGGGAACTGAACATCGAGCACGGCGTACCGGCCTTGTCGTTGTGTCACGACCTCAGTGGCCACACCTTGCTGCGGGGCTTCCATATCGATGCCGCGCGGGTACGCAGCGCGCACTCCGAACTGCTGTCGCGGGCGCGCCTGTTGTTCATCGCCGCCCACGCCCGGCGTTTTTCCGAAACGGTGATCACCGAGATCGTCGGCTACAGCAGTGATGAAGGCCACTCGCCATTTTGGGACGCCGTGGGCAAGCATTTCTTCGACTTGCCCTACGTCGAGGCCGAACGGCTTTGCGGCCTGCAGAGCCGCACCTTTCTCGCCGAACTGATGCCGCAGTATCCGATTTACGTGCCCATGCTGCCCCAGGCGGCACAGGACTGCATCGGCAGCATCCACCCCGACGGCCAGGAAGCCTTCGACATCCTTGAACGTGAAGGTTTCGAAACCAACAGTTACATCGATCTGTTCGATGGAGGCCCGACGCTCTATGCGCGCACCTCGGGCATTCGTTCCATCGCCCACAGCCAGTGCGGCGTAACGCAGCCTGGCCCGGTCATCGATGCCCGTGGCAGCTTTCTGGTGAGCAACGAGTCCTTGGCGGATTATCGGGCCATCGTCGCCGATCTTGATTACATCGCCGGGCAACCCGTGATGCTGGACGCCGCCATGTGCGAGGCGCTGAAGGTGACCGAGGGCAGCCCGATCAGGCTGATCGCCCTGTGAATACCCGCCAGATTCAACGCCCGAGCACGCGCGCACAAGGAGCAGCCGCATGATTGTCCGTCCGGTGCAGATCACCGACCTGCCCGCCCTGTTCAAGCTGGTGCGTCAGGCCGTTCCGGGGCTTACCAGCCTGCCGGCCGACGAAGAACGCTTGGCCCACCGGATTCGCTGGGCCCAACGCACCTTCGCCGGGCAGGTCGATCGGGCCGATGCCGACTACCTGTTCGTGCTCGAGGATGACGAGCAGCAAGTGGTGGGCGTCAGTGCCCTGACAGGTGCCGTCGGTCTGCGCGAGCCCTGGTACAACTACCGGGTCGGGCTGACGGTCAGCGCTTCAGCGGACTTGGGTATCCAGCGCCAGATCCCGACCCTGTTCCTGAGCAATGAATTGACCGGGCAATCGGAAGTCAGCTCGTTGTACCTGCGCCCCGATCAGCGCCAGGGCAGCAACGGCCGTTTGCTTTCGCTCGGGCGTTTGTTGTTTGTAGCCGAGTTTACGCAGCTGTTCGGCAACCGGCTCATCGCCGAATTACGCGGCAGTGCCGACGAACGAGGTGGCTCGCCATTCTGGGACAGCCTCGGCCGACACTTTTTCAAGATGGATTTCAGCTACGCCGATCACTTGTCCGGTCTGGGCAACAAATCGTTCATCGCCGAACTGATGCCGCGCCAGCCGCTGTACACCTGCCTGCTCACCGAACAGGCCCAGGCGGTGATCGGCAAGGCCCACACGAATACCGAGCCGGCCCTGAAAATCCTCAGCGCCGAAGGGTTTGCCCACAAGGGCTACATCGATATCTTCGACGGTGGACCGGTCCTTGAAGCCCCGGTTTCCGGGATCCGCACTGTGCGCGACAGTCAACCGCTGATACTGGCCATCGACTCGCCGGACGATAAAGCGCCCCTCTGGCTGATTCACAACCGCCGTCTGGAAAACTGTCGCATTACCTGCGCCCCGGCCCGACAGGTGGGCAACAGCCTGGTGGTTGATCGCCTGACCGCCAAGCGCTTGCAGTTGCAACCCGGTGATTCGGTGCGCGCCGTGCCGCTGCTTGACCAACGGCTACAGGCCGAGGCGGCGTGACCTATCAGTTCCATCGTTGCGACGTCAATCGGCCTTACCCAGTAAATTCGTCATCATTCTCCCCCGGCACGCGTGATAGCCTTTTACTTCTTCGGCGTTGACACTTTTGCTCAAGCCCTTCCATTCCATTGGTGGAACTCATATGTCCAGGCTTTCCCATCAAGATTTGCGCCGCAATTTTCGCCAATTGTTCGCCTCCGACACCTGCTACCACACAGCCTCGGTGTTCGACCCGATGTCGGCCCGTATCGCCGCCGACCTGGGCTTCGAAGTCGGGATCCTCGGGGGTTCGGTCGCCTCGCTGCAAGTGCTGGGCGCCCCCGACTTTGCCCTGATCACCCTCAGCGAGTTCGCTGAACAGGCCACCCGCATCGGCCGTGTTGCCCAGTTGCCGGTGATTGCCGACGCCGACCACGGCTACGGCAATGCGCTCAACGTCATGCGCACCATCGTCGAACTCGAACGTGCCGGCGTCGCTGCGCTGACCATCGAAGACACCCTGCTGCCCGCGCAGTTTGGCCGCAAATCCACCGACCTGATCACGGTCGCCGAAGGCGTCGGCAAGATCCGCGCGGCACTGGAAGCCCGCTGCGATTCGGAAATGGCAATCATCGCCCGCACCCACGCCGGGATTCTGCCGGTGCAGGAAATCATCAGCCGCACCCGGCAATACCAGAGCGCCGGGGCCGACGGGATCTGCATGGTGGGTGTAAAGGACTTCGACCATCTGGAGCAGATCGCCGAGCACCTGAGCGTGCCGCTGATGCTGGTGACCTACGGCAACCCGCTGCTACGCGATGACAAACGCCTGGCCGAACTGGGAGTGCGCGTGACCATCGACGGCCATGGCGCGTACTTCGCCGCGATCAAGGCGACCTACGACAGCCTGCGCGAGCAACGCCAGATCCTCACCCAGACCTCGGACCTGAGCGCGACCGAGCTGACGCACACCTACACGCAACCCGAGGAATACATCCGCTTCGCGGAAGAGTTCATGAGCGTGAAGGAATGACGGTTTAAACCGCCACGCCGCTTTCGCGAGCAGGCTCGCTCCCACAGTGGATTTGCAGTGGTCACATCATTGCGTACACCAACGATCAATTGTGGGAGCGAGCCTGCTCGCGAAGGGGCCATCACAGCCAAAATCCATGCCGCCTGACACGCCGCCATCGCGAGCAGGCTCGCTCCCACAGGTCTTGCGGTGGGCGGTTAAACCGAGTCGAGCAGTTCGCGGTGAGGTTTCCCGTTACCGCAACAGATCACTCGATTACGCCCGGTGGTCTTGGCTTCGTATAGCGCATGATCGGCGTCGTTGAGCCAAAGCGTCGCGTCGCCATGGGCCGGGTTGAATGACGCCAGGCCAATGCTCAGGCTGACTTTCAGCGCCGGGTTCTGCTTGTACCCCAAGGTAGCGAAGCGATCGCGCAGGGCATCCATGACGGCGGCGGCGCGGTTCAGGGGCAGGTCCGGAAGGATCACGCAAAACTCGTCGCCGCCGTAGCGCCCTGCCATATCGGCCGTTCGCAGGCTCTGCTTGAGCATTTTGCTCAACTGGCGCAGAACGATGTCGCCGGCAACATGGCCGTAGGTGTCGTTGATGGCTTTGAAATGGTCGATGTCGATCAGCGCGATCGCCCCGCCTTTTTGCTGGCGTTTGCAACGCTGGAACTCGACCTCCATCTGGTCTTTCCAGGCGCCATGGTTCAGCAGGCCCGTCAGGCTGTCGGTGCGGCTCAGTGCCAGCAGTTCACGCTTCTGACGGCCGAGGGTATGGGCCTGGCGGAAGCAGATCCAGCCCAGTGCCAGCGGATACAGGCACAGCAACGGCAAACAGGCATAGAGCTGCAACGGGCTGGTGGCAGGAATGAACGCCGGGGCGAAAATCAGCAGGCCAACGCCCACGCCCAATACTTGCGCGGCCGTCCCGGCCAGCAGGAAGCGAATGCCACCGATGGCCACGTTGTGCATGGCCATCATGGAAATGGTGGTCGCGCTGGGCAGTGGATTGAAATGCATCGCGGCAATCCAGAAGCCGCCGAGAAAGGCATCGATCAGCAGATTGCGGTGTTCGGCGTGATAAGGCTTTCTGGCCCGGCGCGCCCAATGGTAGGCCAGGTGTGGCCAGACCAGGCCATTGAACCACATGAACCCCCAGACCCAAGGCGCCGGATCGAGTGGATACATCGCCGCGCTCACGCATACCAACCCCAGGGCCACCCCCAGGATTCGCGATGTATAGAGCCTCCTGGCCAATGAATATCCCGTTCCTCCCGATTTTTCCATAGGGCCTCTGTGCCACTCGACGGAATTCGACAACAGCCTGTGCCTATGCGCTGGAGTCTATCAGGGTGAAATCAAATAGCCATCACCGTCTGACAGGCTGAATATCGCTACATCACGCTCGCATAAAAGCAAAAGCCTCGTCTCCAGAAACGGCTATACATGAAAGAAGGGTTGATCAATGACCATAAGAGGAGGCCCATGCAGACCTTTCAAGTATTGATCATCGGCAGCGGGTTTGGCGGCCAGTGTGCAGCAATTAATTTGCTCAAGGCCGGCATCGACGATTTTCGCCTGCTGGAGCGGCGGGATTTCTTCGGCGGCACCTGGTGCCAGAACACCTACCCCGGTGCGGCAGTCGACGTGCCCTCGCCGCTTTACTCCCTGTCTTTCGCCCCGTATCGCTGGACGCAAATGTTCGCCGAACAGGCCGAACTGCACCGCTACACCCGCCATGTGGTGGAACACTTCGGCCTGCGGGACAAAGTGGAACTGGACGCCAATGTCGAGCGTGTCGAATGGGACGACGCCAACAAGCGCTGGACGGTATACACCGCCGGCAAAGGAACGTTTTGCGCGCAGTTCCTGATCAACGCGACCGGGCCGCTGAGTCAACCGGTGGTTCCACACTTCAACGGACAGGAACGCTTTAAGGGCAAGACGTTTCATACCAACAACTGGGATCACAGCTACGACTATCGGCAAAAACGCGTGGCCATCGTCGGCAGCGGCGCCAGTGCGGCCCAGGTCATTCCGGCCATTGCCCCGGACGTCGGGCACTTGCATGTGTTCCAGCGCACGCCCCACTGGGTGTTGCCCCGGGCTGATCGCAGGTTTGGCCGCTTCCAGCGCTGGCTGCTGGGGTTCAAGCCGGCCTACAAGCTGCTGCGCTGGGGGATCTACTGGCAATTCGAAACCCGGGTGTTTGGCTTCAAGTATTCGAAGCCGGCCGTGCACATGGTTCAGCGCCAGGCCCTGCACTTCCTCAAACGCCAGGTGCCGGACGCCGAACTGCGGCGCAAACTGACGCCGGACTACACCATCGGCTGCAAACGGGTGATTCTGTCCAGCACGCTGTACCCGGCCCTGGCCCGCCGCAACGTGACGCTGCACAGCCGCGAGCAAGGCATCGCGGCCATCGACGAAACCGGCATCGTTACCCGGGATGGCCAGCACATTGACCTGGACCTGATCGTCTGGTCCACCGGCTACGACGCCACCGACGGGGTGATTTCCTACCCGGCAACGGGCAAAAACGGCACCCGTCTCAAGGAGGTCTGGGCGCAATACCCGCGGGCCTACCTCGGCACCGCCCTGCCCGATTTTCCCAACCTGTTCATCGTCACCGGGCCGAACACCGGCATCGGCCACACCTCGGCGCTGTTCATCATCGAATCCCAGATGAACTACATCCTCGATTGCATTCGCACCTTGAGGAATCAAGGTTTACGCAGCATCGAAGTTCGCCATGAGGCGGAACGTACCTACACTGAAATGATCCACCGGGAAATGGAACGCACCGTGTGGAAATCCGGTGGTTGCCACAGCTGGTATCAAAGCAAGAGCGGTCATGTGATTGCCATGTTTCCGGGGTTCAGCTTCAGCTTTCATCGCTTGACCCGAGCGCTGAAACCCGCCGATCACATTTTGTCCTGAGCAGATACAAGGGAGACGCGTGATGCTTTTGTTGTTCGTCGTTCTCGCAGTGTTCGTCACCTGGAGCTGGCTGACCTACCCGGCCATCGGCTACTGGCTCTATGACTTGAACATGGCGGCCGAGGCCAAGCTGTACCGGCTGCACAAGATCGTCGTGCCCATCCCCGAGATGACCGTCTCGACCTGGCAAGGCGGGCCATACGAAGCCACCAGCAATGTGCTGATGCTCCATGGCTTCAGCGCCGACAAGAACCTCTGGCTGCGTTTCGCCCGGCACTTTGTCGGCAGCCATCGGGTGATCATCCCGGACATCGCCGGCCATGGCGAAACCGGCTTCAAGGCGGGTGGCGGCTACGACATCCCGCTGCAGGCCAAGCGCATGATCCAGCTGCTGGACGTGTGCGGGGTGGAGAAAGTCCACGTCATCGGCAACTCCATGGGCGGCTACATGGCGGCGTGGCTAGCGGCCACTTACCCGGAACGCATTGCGTCCGTGGCCCTGGTCGACCCGGCCGGGGTCACCTCGCCCGAGCCCAGTGACCTTGAGCGGCATTTGGCCAAAGGCCACAATCCGTTTCTGATTCATTCACGGGAAGAATTCCGGCGCTTCTACGCCATGACCATGGCTTCGCCACCCTGGGTACCGAAGCTGGTGCTCGATGCCGTCGCCCAGCGCTATGAACAGTCCCGCGAAGAGCTGGAAGAAATTTTCCGCGAATTGCGCGCCAGCCCGCCGATGGAACCGCACCTGCCCGACATCACCGCCCCGGCGCTGTTGCTGTGGGGGCGCAAGGACCGGCTGATCGATGTCAGCAGCGTGGCGGTCTGGAGCAAGGGCATCGCCGACCTGCGCGTGCATATCTGGGACGCCATCGGGCACATGCCCATGGTGGAAGCGCCATATGGTTCGGCGCGGCTGTATCGCGAGTTTTTGGCATCGCTACGTTCGGAGAGCCCTCAGGATCAACGACTGCATTAGTCCTTTGTAGAATGAAGTTCGTCAGAAACTTCGTTTGTCGCCGGCGCGCAAGGCTGCGATCTTTCGTCCATCCTTTACGTCACCGCGCCAGGAATCCTGTTCATGAACCACCCGAACTTCGTCAGCCCTGACCTGATCCGCCAACGCTTCTCCAAAGCGATGTCCGACATGTACCGCGAGGAAGTGCCGTTGTACGGCGCGTTGATGGAGCTGGTGGAACAGACTAACCGTCACGTGCTGGACAGCGATGGGCAAATCCTGCGGCAGCTCACCAGCACCGGCGAAATCGAGCGCCTGGACCTGGAACGTCATGGGGCGATCCGCGTCGGTACGGCCGATGAACTGGCGACCCTCGCCCGCCTGTTCGCGGTGATGGGCATGCAACCGGTGGGTTACTACGACCTGACACCGGCTGGCGTGCCGGTGCACTCCACGGCTTTTCGCGCGGTGCATGAAGCGTCGCTGCAGGTCAGCCCGTTCCGGGTATTCACCTCGCTGTTGCGCCTGGAATTGATCGAAGACCTGGAGCTGCGGGCGTTCGCCCAGTCGATGCTCGACCAGCGCTCGATCTTCACCCCCACGGCCCTCACGCTCATCGAACGTGCCGAATCCCGGGGTGGCCTGACGGAGCAGGAAGCCCTGGAGTTCGTCGAGCAGGCACTGGAAACGTTTCGCTGGCACCACAGCGCCACCGTCACCGCCGAACAGTATCGACAGCTCAGCGCCCAGCATCGACTGATCGCCGACGTGGTAGCGTTCAAAGGCCCGCACATCAACCACCTGACACCGCGGACCCTGGACATCGACATCGTCCAGGCGCAGATGCCGGCCCATGGCATCACCCCCAAAGCGGTGATCGAAGGCCCGCCTCGCCGCCAGTGTCCGATCCTGCTGCGCCAGACCAGCTTCAAGGCCCTGGACGAGCCGATTGCCTTTACCGATCAAAGCGAGGCTCGCGGCAGCCACAGTGCCCGCTTCGGCGAGATCGAACAGCGCGGTGCCGCCCTCACGCCCAAAGGCCGCGCACTCTACGACCGCTTGCTCAATGCCGCACGGGACGAACTCAAGGACTTCCCCAGCGAAGCCAACGCCGCGCGCTACAACGCCCTGATGGCGCAGCATTTCAGCGAGTTCCCTGACACCTGGGAAGACATGCGCCAACAGGGCCTGGCTTACTTCCGCTACTTCGTGACGGAAAAAGGCCTGGCGGCGGGCGACCTGAAAAACGCCCCTCTGGAAGACCTGATCAACAGCGCTTGCCTGCGGGTTGAACCACTGGTGTACGAAGACTTCCTGCCCGTCAGCGCGGCGGGGATTTTTCAGTCGAACCTGGGGGACGCGGCACAAACCCGTTACGGGGTGCATGCCAATCAGCAGGCATTCGAACAGGCCCTGGGGCGTTCGACGATCGATGAACTGGAGCTGTACGCCGAGAGCCAGCGGCGTTCGATCGAAGAGTGTTTCACCGCGTTGGCCGATGTTGTTCAAGTCAATAAAAAACATGACTGAACGATTTCTCATAACTCAATAAAAAAAAGGGCGACCTACAGGTCTCCCGGTTTTTTTATATCCAAAACTTTCAGTGCAGCAAACAAAGTGTTCGCCCAGTGCAATGGCCTCGGCAATCCATGCACTGGTAAAGAGCCCTGACACTGGGCGAACGGAAAGTATTTTAGTAGAAGCGAATTAATATGTCCGTGCCGCAAAGATGAAATTTATCGACACAATGTTTAACAGGATGTTGATTTAAATACTATGCAACACGGAGTCTCAAACTCACCAGTTCGACCATTATGAGCTGATTATTCCTATACAAAACTTGCACAAAAACAATCAGCCCGTATAGAACCATTACTCGATATCAGTGCTTGCTGGTCACCGTCAATACGTCGGTATAAACCACGTTGACGCTTTGTCCGACTTTCAAGTCCTTGAGTTTGGCCTGGACTTCAGGTCGCTTGACGTCGACGGTCTTGGACTTGCCTTCCGGGTTTTCGAAGGTCACCTGGTTTTTCTTCAGGTCGATGTGGGTGATTTTCAACTGCACTTTCACCTGGCGGTAAGCTTCGCCGCCCGGGTTGGCGCTGCCTGGCGCTGCGCGTATTTCGCCGATGGCTTCGGCGGTGCCGGGCAAACCTTTGTCGACATCGGTGTCGAGGTAGGCGGCAACGGCGCTGGTGACCGTGATGTCGACCGTATCACCGACCTTGAGGTTATCGAGGTTTTTCGCCTTGTCGGTCAATTGCACCGGGAACTCATTACCCTGCGGGCCTTTTAGAACCACGGAATGGTTCGCGGCATCAACCGAAACGACTTTGGTGGAGACCTGATCAGCCACCACGACTTCGGACAACGGAATTTCGGCGGCAACCGCGCCAAAACTGGCAGCAGATAACAAGGTAGCGAGGGTGATGGCTTTGGTCAGTGCATGGCGTTTCATAGGCAGAACATTCCCTGTGATAGATGGCAACAGACGGCGTTGAAACCGGACTCAACGCCATGTGTGCGAGTGAGCATAGACGCTGTTCTGCGAGTGGTCGCGCCGGGGCGGTGATTTTCCTTACGCGAGCGCCTAGTACCCGGTCATTTCCAGATAGCCCTGCCCTGCATGGCTGCCGCTGAGGCGCACCGGGCCTTCCCAGTAGGGAATGCGCAAGTCCATCCAGGACTGGGGATTGAGCGCGGTAATGGCGATATCGAGATGTCTGGCGGGGATTTTGATCGACCAGCGAATGGGCATTGTGCGCCCGGCAACCCGGGCGGTGTCTTGCGGCGCGAGGCTGATGTCGCCGGCGTGCAGCAATTGTGTCTGGCCCCGGGCGTCGATCCAGGTGCCGGTGAGGTAAGGCTCGCCGTCCTTGTGCCGCATGCGATACAGCATCACCTGCTCGCCGCTGTCCAGGTGCAGGGAAAACCAGTCCCAACCGGTCTGGTTGCTCGTCAGGGGCTGGCTGCTCCATTCGCGGTCGAGCCAGGCCGGGCCACTGACCTGAAAGGTCTTGCCGTCGATGTCCAGGGTGCCGCTGGCCTGGAAAAACGGCTGGCTGTAGTAGTAAGAGGCCTGACCCTGTTCGGATTTCTGGCTGAAGCCCCGATCCCCCTGAAGCACCAGCGGACCTGTCGAGGTCAACCGCAGCCGGTAGCTGAAACGCCGGTCGCGGGCACTGAGTAGCACGTCAGCCAACGGGGCGTCGGCCGTCGCCTGGCTGCGCAATTGCCAGTCGTCGATCCACGCATTGAACGGCGCGACGCTGACACCTGCCTGACCGACGCCGCCACGGGCATAACGTTCGGCCGCGTAATGCACCGTCGCCGAAGTCACCGCTGCGTGACCGAGCCAGATCGTCTGATTCTGCCAACCCGCCACCTCGGGGCTGGCTTTCAGGGCGCTGCGAAACAAGGTCCATTGCGCGCCGAACTCATTGCCCTGATCGTCCTTCAGGTTGGCCGTGACATACCACCATTCGATGCGAAAGCCCTCGTGGGGGCGGTGATCCGCCGGGAAGCTGAACACCCGTCCGGGCACCACCGGGGTGAACGCAGCGGCCTGGATACCCAGCCCGGCAAAGCCCTTTTCGACCGGATCCGGTTGATCGCAACCGCTCGCCAGCAGCGCCAGGAGCAACACGCAAGCGTTAATCCTCATGGGCAAATGTCCGCAGCAGGTCCGCCGGTTGCGTGCGGTACAAACGGTACAACGGCCAGGCCGAGGCCAGTAGCGTCGCCACCAGCGCCAGCCCCATCAATTGCATCAGTTGCAATGGAAACACCCGCAACGGCAGGCGCCAGCCAAAGGCCTGCACATTGATCACCGTGTCCAGGCACCACGCCAGGGCGATGCCCAACGGCAACGCCAGCACCAGGGTCAATATCGCCAGCAACCAGGTTTGCCCGAGGTTGAGCAACATCAAATGCCGACGCGTCACGCCCAGCGCCCACAGCGGCGCCAGTTGCCCGAGACGGCTCTGGCTTTGCGTCAACAGGCTGATGAACAGCGCCACCCCGGCCACGCACAGCGTCAGGCTGTTGAGCGCGGCGGTGGCGGCGAAGGTGCGTTCGAAAACTTGCGTGGACCAGCCCTTGAGCCGCGCCTGATCGACGATGCGGCTGTCCTCCAGGGTAAAACGCGCCTGCAGCGCCGTGACGAACGCCGGGATCGACGCCGGTTCGATGCGCAGGTTGAAGCGGTTCGGTGTCAGTTGCGGCCAGCCGCGCAACAGGTGGTTGATGTTCACCAGAATGTGGCCCTTGGGATTGCCATAGTCGGCATAGATCCCGACGATCCGCGGCGACCACGGGCCGGTGGGCGTCGACAGCGTCAGGTGGTCGCCCAGTTGCACGTGCAGGCGCCGGGCCAGTTGTTCGCTGAGCATCACCGCATCGTCTTTGGCCAGTCGCTCCCAAGGGTCGTCGCCCAAGGCCTCGAGCAGCGGCCAGTGCTGGCGATAGGTCGGGTGGTCGATGATCCCGGACAGGTCCGTCGGCCAGCCCTGCAACTGGATCGAAACCTGCCAGTTGGGCAACACCGCCGCCAGTTGCGGCTGCTGGTTGAGCCAGCCGTGCAGCTCCCGGGCCTGGGCCGGGTTCTGTGGATTGAGGTAGAGCTCGGCCGTCAGCCGTTGCTCGAGCCAATCGCTGAAGGTTTGGCGAAAGCCTGCAGTCATGCTGCCGGCACCGATATTCGCTGCCATGGCCAACAGCAGCGCCATCAACGCCAGGCTCAGGGCCGGCAGTTGCTGGCGGCAATCGGCGACAAACCACTGGCCGAGCACCGAGCGACTGCGCTGCGAAACGAGATTGAGCAGAGAACTGAGCACCACCGGCAAGGCCAGCGCGGCACCAATCAACAGTGCAGCCATCAACACGAAGCCACTGATAAGGCTGTCGCCGAAAATCAACGCCAGCAGCGCGATCACCCCGGCCATTGCCGCCACCCAACCC
Organism: Pseudomonas fluorescens; assembly: GCF_040448305.1. Classification (NCBI taxonomy): domain Bacteria; kingdom Pseudomonadati; phylum Pseudomonadota; class Gammaproteobacteria; order Pseudomonadales; family Pseudomonadaceae; genus Pseudomonas; species Pseudomonas fluorescens. The sequence goes on from NZ_CP148752.1 coordinate 4,361,658, forward strand.
TGGCGTCGCAACCAGCGTGCATGGGCCTGATGCCAGGCCTGCGGGTCGGCCAGCGCCAGCAATGGCAGACGCGCCGCCCGCAACAGGCTGTTGGCCCCGGCCAGCAACGCGCCGATCAGACTCAAGCCGATACCACTGAACCACCACAACAGACTGAGGCTCAACTGCCCCGCCACTTCAGCGCCATACAAGCCACGCAGGCTGGCGGCGACATCGGGCAACAGCACGCCGGCCAGCAGGTAGCCGCTGACCACCCCAGCCACACCGCCGATCAGGGCCAATCCACCCAATTCGACGGCGAGACAAGCGATCAGCATCCGCGCACTCACACCGCAGGCACGCAGGGTTCGCAGCAAGCTTCGCCGTTGCTCCAGCGCCAGCCCGATGGCGGCGTGCACGATAAACAGGCCGACCACGAACGACAGCACCCCCAGGGCATCGAGGTTCAGGTGGAAGCTTTCGGTCAGGCGCGTCAGGTTGTTTTCTTCGCCGGCGCGCTTGAGTTGCAGTTGCCCCTTGAACGGCTCCGGCAGCGGTGCGGTGAAATCCTTCGGTAACAGCAGCCGCGACACTTGATCCGGCAACCCCAGAATCTGCTGGGCAAAACCGATGTCCACCAGCAGCACACCGGGCGCCATATCGGCCTGCACATGCAACGGCGGCAGTGCCGTGCCTGCCAGGTTCAGTGGCCGGTCACCCTCGCGCAAACCCAGTGCCTGCAAGGTCTGCGACGAGATCCAGGTACTGCCCGGCGGACTGAAAAAGCCAACCACCTGCTCAATCGCCAAGGCCTGCCCGGCCACCGCCGCGCCCGCCGGCAGCGACACCGGCTCGATGCCCATCAACTGCAAGCGCTGCCCTTCGTGCCCCTTGAGCGTGACCCGGCCTTGCAACACCGGTGACACCGGCCACCCCGCGCGCCGCAGATCGACAAACCATTGCTGGGGGAACGTGCCGCCACCGGGCGCGCTGAGGCTGGCCTGGGGTTCGCCGCCGATCAACTGACTGGCACGGGCATAGCTGTCGCGGGCCTGGCTGTTGAGTGCCTGGACGCCGGTCAACAGACCGGTGGCCAGCCACAACCCGGTCAGCACACTGAAAAACTGCACCGGGTGCTGCCGCCAGTGGCTGAGCAACGCGCGCAGGGTTTCGCTGAAAATGCGCATGTCAGCGCTCGCCCACACCGGCCAGACGACCGCCGCACAGCAGGGCTTTTTCTGCCAGCCGTGCCGCCACGCCGGGACTGTGGGTGACCATCAACAGGCTGGTGGGGCTGTCGTCGAGCAATTCCAGCAGCAACTGCAACACCTCGGCGCCGGTGGTTTCATCGAGGCTGCCGGTGGGCTCGTCGGCCAGCAGCAATTGGGGGCGCGATGCTAGCGCCCGGCCCAGTGCGACCCGTTGCTGCTGGCCGCCGGACAGTTGCTCCGGGTAGCGCCGCAGCAACTCGCCCAAGCCCAGGCGCTGCACCAGGTGCGCCTGCCAGCGCGGGTCATGGCGCCCCGCCAGGCGTGCCTGAATCGCCAGGTTGTCTTCGACCCGCAGGCTGCCGATCAGGTTGAATTGCTGGAACACCAGGCCGATTTCCGTACGGCGCCAGTTCGCCAGTTGCCCTTCATTCATCTGCTCCAGACGATGCTCGCCACTGCGGATGCTGCCGCGATCGACCTTGTCCAGCCCGGCGATCAGGTGGAGCAAAGTGCTTTTACCACTGCCCGACTCGCCCATCAGCGCCAGGCTGCTGCCGGGCCTGAGCGTCAGGTCGACGCCTTGCAACACCGGCAGTGGCCCCTGCGGTGTGGCGTAGCTTTTGAAAACGCCATGGACTTCAAGCATGGGTCAACCTGCTGGATATGCATGGCCCAAGGATAGCGGCCCTGAATGTTTTTTGTCCGTTGCTGATGATCGCCCCGCCCGAGCCCCGCCCTACCCTCGAAGCTGGTCTGACCATAACGATAAAAAACGGAGACGCCATGCCTCGTTTCACCTTGAGCCCTCGTGGGCTGCTCGCTTGCCTGATCACTGCCTGCCTTGCGCAATCGGTGGTCGCCGCCGACGGACCGGTCGCGGCCAGCCCGCAAACCACGGCCAGTAACGCCGCCGTGCTGCAACAACTGCCCTTCACCGACCGCACCGACTACGAGTCGGTCACCAAGGGTCTGATCGCGCCGTTCAAGGGTCAGGTCAAGGACGCCTCGGGCAAGGTCATCTGGGATATCCAGGCCTATGACTTCCTCGCCAAGGATAAGGCCCCGGAGTCGGTCAACCCGAGCCTCTGGCGCCTGGCCCAGCTCAGCGCCCATGCCGGATTGTTCGAAGTCAGCCCGCGGCTGTATCAGGTGCGCGGCCTTGATCTCGCCAACATGACCATCATCGAAGGCGACGACGGGCTGATCATCATCGACCCGCTGACCATGGCCGAAACCGCCAAGGCGGCGCTGGACCTGTACTACCAGAACCGTCCGCACAAACCGGTGGTGGCGGTGATCTACAGCCACACCCACGTCGACCACTTCGGCGGCGTGCGCGGGGTCATCGACGAAGCCGACGTCAAGGCGGGCAAGGTCAAGGTATTCGCCCCCGCCGGGTTCATGGAACACGTGATGAGCGAGAACGTCTACGCCGGCAACGCCATGAGCCGCCGCGCGCAGTTCCAGTTCGGCAGCCTGCTGCCCCGTGGCGAAAAAGGCCAGGTCGATGCTGGCCTGGGCAAGAGCACGCCGAGCGGCGGCACCGTCACCCTGATCCCGCCCACCGACCTGATCGACAAGGAACTGGAAACCCGCACCATCGCCGGCCTCGACGTGGAATTCCAGTTGACCCCGGGCACCGAAGCGCCGGCGGAGATGAACCTGTACCTGCCGCAATTGCGTGCGCTGTGCATGGCGGAAAACGCCACGCAAATGATGCACAACATCCTCACCCCGCGCGGCGCGCAAGTGCGTGACGCCAAGGCCTGGGCCGAGTACCTGGACGGCAGCCTGGCGCGTTACGGCGACAAGAGCGACGTGTTGTTCGCCCAGCACAACTGGCCGACCTGGGGCGGCGAACGCATCCGCACCTTCCTCGCCGACCAGCGCGACATGTACGCCTTCCTCAACGACCGCACCCTGCACCTGCTGAACCAGGGCCTGACGCCGCTGGAAATCGCCGACTCGATCAAGAAACTGCCCGGCAGCCTGGACCAGAAGTGGTACACCCGCGGCTACTACGGCTCACTGAGCTTCAACACCCGCGCGGTGTATCAGCGCTACATGGGTTTCTATGACGGTAACCCGGCCAACCTCAATCCGCTGCCGCCGGTAGAAACGGCCAAGCGTTCGGTCGAGGCCATGGGCGGCGAAGCGGCGGTGCTGGGGAAAATGCAGGCGGCAATGGCCAAGGGTGAATACCGCTGGGCCGCGCAACTGGGCAATCAGGTGCTGTTCGCCAACCCGGACAACGGCGACGCCCGCAAAGCCCAGGCCCAGGCGCTGGAGCAAATGGGCTATCAAAGTGAAAACGCCACCTGGCGCAACATGTACCTGAGCGGTGCCATGGAACTGCGCAACGGTGTGCCACCCAATGCGGGCACGTCGGTATCCGTGGACATGGTGCGGGCGATGAGCCCGCAGATGTTCTTCGACTTCCTGGCGGTGCGCCTGGACAGTGAAAAGGCCGTAGGCCGTGACCTGACCCTGAACTGGACCTTCGATGACCTGAACCAGGACTTCAACCTGACCCTGCGCAATGGCGTGCTGACCCACCGTGCCGGGCTCAATGCTCAGGCGGATGCCAGCGTGACCATGAGCAAGGCCACCCTGGAGCAGATCAGCCTCAAGCAACTGGATATCCCGTCGGCGATGCAGAAAGGCCTGATCAAGTTGCAGGGCAATGGCAAGAAGCTTGGGGAGTTGATGGGCAGCCTCGATACGTTTGCGCCGCAGTTCAATATCGTTACCCCGTGAAACCAGGCTCGCTGCCACAGGTCATTGCAATTTCTGTGGGAGCGAGCCTGCTCGCGATGGCTTTGTGTCAGGCGATGATAATTTTGTGGGTGTACATATCCGTTGCTGCGGTAACGGCCTCTGGCGGTTCCGCTCTTACAGCGGGTTACTTGGAAAAGCCCCAAGTAACCAAGGGCTCTTGCCCCTGACGTTCGGTGCCTCGCCAAGGCTCGGCATTCCCTCGCTCCGGTCCTGCTCCGTGGGCCCGCCGCCATCGGCCATCCATGGCCGGGGGCGGCTAACCCGGCATCCATGCCGGGTTGCCCACTGCGCAGAACCTGCGCTCGGCCTCTCGAGGGGGCAAGAAGATCAAAAGCCAAAGCAAAAGCAAAAGCAAAAGCAAAAGCGAGGCGGCCTGCTGGCCGGCCTGATCGCGGGGTTCGTTCGCCTGTGAGAATTGAGTCGGCTGGCAGGCCGTCATCGTCGGAACGCCGCCCGGACCAAGCTCGCTCCCACAGAAAAGCAAAAACACAGCAGCACGCACCACCGCGTCGCTCTTCACCACTCAACAGGCCGAGCGTTAGCTCGCCTGCAGCTCTTGATCTTGATCCACCCGCCCCCTCGGCAGGCTGAGTGGAGGTGTTCATCCGGGGATGGGCGCGCAGCGCCGTTCGACGCAGTCGAACCCATTGCATGTAGGTCGCGCGAAGCCGACCGGAGGGCAATGCCCCCGGATGAATGCCGGAGCGAAGGAACCCCGAGCCTTGGCGAGGGGCCGGACGTTCGGGGCGAGCGTTTTTTTGCTTACTTTTTTTAGGCGCTTGTAAAAAAAGTGAGTCGCCGTCAGGGCGAAACCGCCAGCGGCCATTACCGAAGAAACGGATATGTACACCCGTAAAAATCCACGCCGCCTGCCACACCGCTTTCGCGAGCAAGCCCGCTCCCACAGGATCCCGGTCGTACACAAAGATTGTGATCGACACAAATCCAATGTAGGAGCGACGGTGCGGTTCAGGCAGACACCACTTCAACCACCGGCATTTGCCAGCGCTGATTGACCACCTGCTGCCCAGGTCCATACAGGCGCAGGACCAGGGTAAACGCCCCGCTTGCCGGCGTCGGCAACCAGTTGCTCTGCTCTTGCGGGGCTGTGCTCTGCATGATTAGTGTCACGCCACCGTCCGCATCGCTTTGCAAATGATCCCGGCTGCTCAGGCAGTAGTGATTGATCGGGTTGGCCACCAGTTGCCGGTCCGGCAAGTCATACAGCGTCAGCGACCAGAACTCGCTGGCCGGCGGTAATTGACCCGGTGCGAAACGCAGGCGATAGCTTCGCCCGCCCTGCAAGGGTTGCCCCTGATTATCCAGGCGAGTGCCGGTGTAGAAGGCCTCTTCCACGCTGTTGCCGTAGATGCCGACATTCGCCGCGACTGCGCGGTTGAGGTAATTGCCGTTCAGCGCTTCGCGAGTGCCGAACAGGCCGAGGGTGGTGCGTACCTGGCTCACTGCGGCTTGCAACTGCGCCTGGGCGTCTTGAATCCCGGCGAGCAGTGCCTGACGTGTTGCTTGCGGCAACGTCGCCGGGTCGAAACCCTGACCGGGCACGATGCCGATCCGGGCAAAGCGTGCACGCAAGGCTTGCTCGGACGCTTGCGTGGGGCACAGGCTGAGGATCTGGTTCAGCGTCGCGATGAACTCCGGTCCCAGTCCGGTCTTGCTGTCCCAGGGTTGCCAGTCAATGGCTGGAGCAGCCAAGGGCGGTGCACTGCCGATGTATTCATGCAACGAACGCAAACCGTATTGCTGCTGCAAGGCACGCACCGCCGGCAGGTCCTCGGCGTTTTTCAGGCCCGTTCGCCCAAGCACCATGACGATTTCGGTTTCACTGCGCAGCACGGCCTTGACGCCGTCCGGTGTCGGACCTTGCCAGCCGGGTCCGACGATCAGGTAATTCCCCGCATCGCGACCGGTGCTGAGCACGCCGACATAGGCAAAGTTGTGGGTGTACTGGTCGACCAGTTGAAGCACGTAATAGCGCTCGTCATCGACCGCCGGCACGCTCAACACCTGGGGTTCGCTGCGCAGGTCGAGCCAGGCCCAGGAGTACGGCGTGTCGTTGTTCGGCGTGACGATGTCGCGGTTGTTCGGGGTGAACAACTCGCTGTAATGACGAAAGCGGTTAAAGCCGCCAACGTACTCTGGCGCGGCCGGGTTGAGCGCCTGTTTTTCCATGGTCTGGTAATGCATGAGCATGGGGTAGGCGTAAATCCACGCTTCTTTGGCAATCTGCCGCAGGTCATCGGAATCGGCGGCCAGCAACCAGCGTGGAAACATCAGGCTGCCGCCCAATACCCCCATGCTGCCCAGCACCCGGCGGCGACTGAAAATCAGGTTCATGATTCGATCCTCGTTATCGTCGGCAACTGATAACTCCCGTCCAATGCCCCGCCCTTGGGCAGGTACAGGCGCAATAGCAGGTTGAACGGACCTTGCGGCGTCGGCAGCCAGTTGCCCTGCGGCGCAGCCTTGGGCGCATCGGCTTGCAGGATCAGGGTCAAGCCGCCGTCGGCATCGTATTGTAGACCAGGGCTGCGATCGCCCAGGGCGTAACGCTGGATCGGGTTGGCCACCAGCAACTGGGTTTTACCGTCATACAGGGTCAGCGACCAGAACGCATTCACTGGTGGCAATAGCCCGGCGGAAAAATGCAGGCGATAAGCGTGCTGGCCGGTGAGCGCCTGCCCCTCGGCATCGTGCAACGCCATCGGGTACAGCGCTTCCACCGCATCGTTGGCGTAGATGTAGCGCCAGGCGACCGCGGCACGGGTCAGGTCATCGTCGCCGTATTTGCCGACGTTGGACGGCGACGGCAACCAGCCCTGCTGTTCCACCGACAGCTGGCTGGAGGCTGCGCGTACTTGTTCGCGACCGGCCTCGGCGCCTTGGGCGACGGCTTCGATCAAGTCCGCCGGGGCCTGGAATCCGGTCCCCGGCTTCACGCCGATGGCGGAGAAACGGGCCAGCTTCTTTTGCTCTATGGCGGTCCATTGGTGCAAGGTTGCCAGCGCGTTGAAGGTGTTGAACAGCGCCTGCGCCGACCCTTGTTTAGTGTCCGTGTAGGCTGGCAGTTGCAGCGGTGCCAAGGGTTCAGGGGCCGTGCTGCCATTGACTTTGGACAGCGGTTGCAAGGCGTAGCCCTTCAGCACTTGCGCGGCGTCTTTCTGATCCGCTTCGCCCTTGACCTCGGTCCGTCCCAACAGGAAGACCAGCCGGCTCGGTGAGCGAATCACCGCGCTGAAACCCGATGGCACTGGCCCCTTCCAGTCCGGCCCGACAATCAGGTAACGCCCCGCCTGCTCCCCCGTGGCGCGGGTGCCGATGTAGTCGAGGTTGTCGGTGCGCATGTCCACCAGTTGAAAGCTGTAGTAGCGACCTTGCACGGCCGGTACGTCCAGCACCATCGGTTCGCTGCGCAGATCGAGCAAGGCGCGGGAATAGAAGGTGTCGTTGTTCGGCGACACCACTTTGTTGTCTTGCGGGCCGAGCAGGCGCGGCTCGCTGTAGAGGCGGTTGAACGGCAGGCTCGCGGCGATGGCGCTGAGCACCTTGTCGTGTTCGACGGTGGCGTAGGCGAACACGTAGGCCTCCTGCGCCAGGGCTTTCGCCTGCTGTTGATCGAGGGTTGCGGCGTGAACAGTGCCCAGGCTCGCGCCCAGGGCGAGAGCGGATATCCAGTAGCGCATGGCAGATCTCCTTTCAGATAAACATCAATACACCGGCCCCTGTGGGAGCGAGCCTGCTCGCGAAAGCGGCGTGTCAGGCAACCTACAAGTCGACTGGCATGCCCTCTTCGCGAGCAGGCTCGCTCCCACATTGAGAAAGCGGTGTGCCAGGCATTTCCGGAATCACTGACACGCCGCCTTCGCGAGCAAGCCCGCTCCCACATTGGATTTACGGTGGATTGGCGAATGGTTACTTGGCCCAGCGCCGCAGGTCCGACGGGGTGTAGTCGTCGGTCTTGGCGGCGAAGCCCACGCGCATCGGCTCGGTCTCTTCGTTGGCCAGGCCGCCGGCGTAGTAGCGTCCGGAGATCAGGTCATAGGAGGTTTCCAGCACGTTGTAGGTGAAGCCGTGGTCGTACTGTTGGATCGCGTGCAGTTCACCGCTGCGCCACAGTTCACCGCGGCTGTCGTACTGGTCCGACTGGGCGATCTGCCAACTGTCCTCATCCACATAGAACCGGCGCTTGGCGTAGATATGCCGCGCATCAGGCTTGAGGGTCGCCTCCACCACCCACACGCGATGCTTCTCGTAGCGGGCCAGGTCCTGATTGACGTGGTTGGGCTTGATCACGGCGTCGTACTTGAGGTCGCGGCTGCCGATCTTGTAGCTGTTGTAAGGAATGAACAGCTCCTGCTTGCCCACCAGTTTCCAGTCGAAACGGTCCGGCGCGCCGTTGTAGCCGTCGATGTTGTCGGCGGTGATCAGGCCATTGCTGTAACGGGCGCTGTTGTCGTAGGCGATCATCGGCGCACGACGCACGCGACGTTGCCCCGGCAGGTATTGCCAGGCCGAACGCGGCTCGGCGACCTGGTCGATCGGCTCTTGCACCAGCACCGCCTCGCCGGACAGACGCGCCGGTTCCAGCACCCGGCTCTTGAACATGAACAGGATGTTCGAGTTGGGCTCCAGCCCGCCCACGGTGTCGGCGAAGTTGATCAACGACTGGTTGCGCACGTAGCTGGTGGCGCCGTTTTCACGCACCAGCGCGGCGCTGCTGATGCGCTCGTAGCTGCCGCCGCGATAACGGGTCATGTGGTTCCACATCACCTCCAGGCCTTCGGTGGGCAACGGAAACGGAATGCCCCGGGCATAGTCGTGCAAGCCGTTGCCGCCATCGGCCATGCTGGTCTTGGCGACGTTCTCACGACTGGCCGCCAGCACCTCCTTGGGCAGGTTGGCGCTGCGATGGCTCGGGTAGATGTTCATCTTGTAGGTGTCGGGAAAGCGCTTGAACAACGCGACTTGGCCCGGGCTGAGAAACTTCTCGTACTGCGCCACGTTCTTCGCGGTGACGGTGAACAAGGGTTTCTCGGCGGCATACGGATCGCTGTATCCGCCCTTGCTGTCGACGGTGCCGGCGTTGCTCGCCAGGCCGCCGGTCCAGGCCGGAATGCTGCCGTCGGCATTGGCTGCCATTTCCGAGCCCATGGGGGTCAGGGTCTTGCCCAGTGCCGCCGATTCGGTGCCTTTGGCCTGGGCCAGGCCGACGGTGCAGGCCAGGGCCAGCACGCACAATTGCATACGCATAACGGTTCTCCTTAGAAGTCTGCCTTGAAGCTGACGGATGCGAAATCGCGGTCGTCGAGGGTGCTGTAGTCGTTGGAACCGAAGAACGCGTTGTAGGCCAGTTCCACGCTGTAATCGTTCATGTAGACGCCGGTCAGGCTCACGCCCAGCGCTTGCTGGCCTTCCTGGAACGGCCCTTGCGGATCGTAGGAATAGCCCGAGATGTCATGCCGCCAGTTGACGGCCGGAATCAGGTTGATGCCCGGCAACACATCGCTGTATTCGAGGCTGGCGCGCAGGCGATAACCCCACGACCAATCGGTGGCAAAGCCCTTGTCGGTGCAGTATTGGTTGGTCACACCGGAAGCCACCGTGTTGCACGGCGTGCCGTTGCGCGGGGCGCTGCGGCCGAACGCGGCGTTACGGCCCAGGCGCTCGTCGCCGAGATCGTCGATGTGCACGACCCCGACTTCACCGAACAGGCTCAGGCGCGTGGCGCCCAGCACGTTGTCGATGGCCTGGGTGGCCGAACCGGTCAGCTGCCAGACACCCTTGCGTTCCCACGCATCGAACTGGCTGCCATTGGTGGTGCTGAAACCGGGCGGCAACTGCACCCAGGAACTGCCCCCTGGCCCTGAAATCACGGCGACGTTGACGTCGGGCGCGTTGATCCCGATCGGCATGTTCGGCCGGTAGCTCAACTCACCGGCCAGGGAAATCCCGGTGACAGGCTCGACGCCGTTGAGGCTGATGCCGTACAGGTGAATGTTTTCCGGGAAAGCCGCCGCATAGCTCGGCCCCTGGATGCCACCGGGGAAGGTGCCGGGCAAGGCGGTGTTCCTGGCGTTAATGGTGAAATACGGCAACCGCGAGTGATAGTTGATGTAGTAGATCGCCGCTTCCGCATCGTTGAGCGCCGGGATCATCTGGCGCAGGGCGAAACCGAACTGGCCGTTGTCGGACGGCGACTCGTTGCCCCGGGACGTGGCGAACAAACCGGCGGCCTGCATCTGTTGATCGGTCTGTACCTGACTCAGGAACAGCGGCCCGCAACCCGGCTGGATCACATCGCTGCTGGCGAAGAAAGTGCCGCAACCGTCGAGTACGCTGGGGCGCCAGTTGTACTGGTAGAAACCTTCGAGGTTGGTGCTGTCGGTCAAGCCGAAGCTGAAGGAGATCATCTCCACCGGCAACTGGCCTTCCTTGATTTCCACGCCGGGACGGTTGAATGCCGAGATGTCCAGCGGGTTGATCACATTGATACCGTTCTGGATCAGCAGCGCTTCGCCCCAGGACAACACCTGGTTGCCGCCCTTCACGCTCAGCGGATGCTCGGCCACCTGGAAGTCTTTCCAGACGTACGCATCGAGCACCTCGAAGCCCTTGAACTTGGCCAGGTCGTCCCAGCCTGAATCGTCGAAATCCTTGAAGCGGCCATTGCCGGTTTCATAGGCGTGGTCGTACCAGTATTTGAAGCGAATGAACGCGCCCTGGCCCTGGCCATCGAGACTGACATCGGTGAGGCCCTTGAAGAGTTGCGAGATGGAGTCGCCCTTCTCGAAATTCAGCCGGTTGTCGTCGGCGCTGACGCTGGTGCCATTGGCGTTCACGCCCTGGGCCTGCAAGGCGTTGGCGCGGGTCATCAGGCTTTTGTCGGGGTTTTGCGTCGACCAGCTGCTGCCCAGGCTCAGGCTGGTCTTGGTCGACAGGCTCCAGTCTTCGTTGAGATCGAATGTGGTGGCGTACGTTGGCCCCGTCAGTACGGCAAGAATCGCCAGCGCAAGGGGTTGCGGGCGGGTATGGCCAAGCCGGAGAAGCCGTTGGCGGACTCCGGCTGTGGCCGAGCGTTTTTTTATCATTATTAGGCTCCGGTCAGGTTTGCTCAGCCCGGACACGGTGCCCAACTATCGAGCGCGACACGCAAGCGATGGCCGACAAAAAATAATCATCGGGGGTGGCTGCGGGGCAGGCGGTATTTGTTTTGAAGGTGTACATATCCGTTTCTGCGGATGCGGTTACCTGTGGGAGCGAGCCTGCTCGCGATGGCTGTGTGTCAGGCGATGATTGTTTTGTGGGTGTACATATCCGTTGCTGCGGTAACGGCCGCTAATGGTTCCGCCCTTACGGCGGGTCACTTTCGAAAAGCGCGAAAGTAACCAAAGCGCTTTGCCCCTGACGTTCGGTGCCTCGCCAAGGCTCGGCATGCCCTCGCTCCGGTCCTGCTCCGTGGGCCCGCCGCCATCGGCCATCCATGGCCGGCGGCGGCTAACCCGGCATCCATGCCGGGTTGCCCACTGCGCAGAACCTGCGCTCAGCCTCACGAGGGGGCAAGAAGATCAAAAGCCAAAGCGAGGCGGCCGACCGGCCTGATCGCGGGGTTCGTTCGCCTGTGAGCATTGAGTCGGCGGGCAGGTCGTCATTGCGAGCAGGCTCGCTCCCACAGGTACTCAGTACATCCGTAAGATATTGGTCGGCTGGCAGGCCGCCATCGCGAGCAGGCTCGCTCCCACAGAAGAGCAAAAGCAGATCGGCGTACACCCACGCTCTTCACCACTCAACAGGCCGAGCGTTAGCTCGCCTGCAGCTCTTGATCTTGATCCACCCGCCCCCTCGGCAGGCTGAACGGAGGTGTTCATCCGGGGGGTAGGCGCGCAGCGCCGTTCGGCGCAGCCGAACACATCGAGAGGAGGTCGAGCGAAGCCGACCGGAGGCGATGCCCCCGGATGAATGCCGGAGCGAAGGAACCCCGAGCCTTAGCGAGGGGCCGTACGTTCGGGGCGAGCGTTTTTTGGGTTACTTTTTTTAGGCGCTTGTAAAAAAAGTGACTCGCCGTCAGGGCGAAACCATAAGCCGCCGTTACCCAAAAAACGGATATGTACACACCCTACAACCCCAGACGAAACTGCTTAGGCGTAATCCCAAACTGCTTACGAAACGCCCGAATAAAATTACTCGGCTGCCGATACCCCAACCGCTCGGCAATCCGCTCAATCGGCTGATCCCCCGACGTCAACCAATGCCGCGCCAACTCCAGACTGTCACTGCGAGTATGCTGCGCCACCGCAGTCTGCCAGTACCGCAACATGCTCTGATGCAAAAACCCATTGGCCCCCAGCAAAGGCTCATCGAGGCTAGCCGCTGGCAGGCTCAAACACGGATGTGAACCCTCCAGCACCTCGATACCAGCACTACGCAACCACTGCCCGGCAGCCTGTTGCGGCGTCAGGTGGACCGCGACGAACACCTCGGCCGGCGCTCGCCCCAAACGCCGGGCAATGTTACGCACCAACGTCAGGGTCGCCGCATCGAGGCCGAAAAAATGCGGCTGCCGGTCAACACTGCGCAAATGCAAACGAGCCAGCCCGTCACCCTCCTCCAGTTCCGCCACCACGTAGTTGGTCACCCGCGGCAGGAAATCAGTGAAACACGCCAGGCTCGCGCGCAAGGTCGCGGCGGAGTCCAGCAGAATGTTCAACCCCCGCAACGTGGTGGTCGCCATGCCGTTGACCAATTCGCAGCCAAACGCCACCCCCGCGCCCGCACGTTCGCATTCACTCCACAGGCGTTCAACCAGGTGCACGGGCACATGCAGGTCCTGCCCTTCGAGCAACGACAGGCAGATGCCGGCCCGTTGCAACAGTTGGTCCTGACACAGGCCGGACTGCCGGGCATGGCTGAGAATGGTGCGGGTGAAGGCGCTGGAAATAAACAGTTGGCTAGTCATGGCAGGTTACGGCGAGAAGACAGGCGTGTACTTATGCCAGTCTCTGTGCTATCGATCCAATGCATTAAAAGTATCCGCCGAATGCAGGAGACGCATGATGGATCTACGACAACTCCGCCACCTTGTCGCCCTGGCCGATTACCGCAACTTCGGCCGTGCCGCCGAGGCGATCAACCTCAGCCAGCCCGCCTTCAGTCGCAGCATCCAGACCCTGGAGCGCGACCTCGACTGCGCGCTGGTAGAACGCAGCAGCCGCGAATTCCGCCTGACTGGCCAGGGTGAACTGGTGCTGCAACATGCCCGGCGCCTGCTCGCCGGCAGCCAGGCCCTGCACAACGAACTGACGCAATACAACGGCCTGACCGGTGGCGAGTTGCACTTCGGTTGCGGCCCGTACCCGGCCCAGGTGCTGGTGCCCGAGGCGCTGGCGGAGTTCATCCAGGCTCATCCGGCGATCCGCATCAGTTTCCACCAGGGTGACTGGGAGCAACTGGCGGTCTGGCTTCGCGAACAGCAGATCGAATTCCTCGTGGCCGACGCGCGGTACTTCACCGGCGACCCGCAATATCAGGTGCAACTGCTGCGCCCTCGACGTGGGCGGTTCTTTTGCCGTATCGGTCATCCCTTGGTGCAGCAGCAGAACCTGTCCCTGCGCGCCCTGCTCGACTACGCGGTGGTCGGCACGCGAATACCGCCGATGATCCGCAAGATCCTCGCCGACGTACAGGGCGAAGCGGACTTCAACCCGAGCGTGGAATGCGCGCAATTCGATGCGATCCGCCGCGTGGTGATGCGCTCCGACGCGGTGGGCATCGCCACCGTGGAGGCCTTGGCCGAACTGGTCGACCAGGGTCTGATCCGGCTGCTGGAATTTACCGACGTGCCCAAGGAAGACCCCGGCCTGCTGTTGCACTACGGCATCGTCAGCCGTGCCGGCCATTCCCTGACACCGGCCGCGCTGGCGATGGTCGATGCAGTGCTGACGGTTGACCGGCGCTTGCTGGCGTCGAATTAGTCGAGCAACCAATGCCCCCTGTGGGAGCGAGCTTGCTCGCGATGGGGCCGTGTCAGTCGACATCGTTTTGAATGACACACCGCTATCGCGAGCAAGCTCGCTCCCACAGGGTTTGGCGTTGCTGTCTCCACATCACGCACGCCGCGCCAGCCCCTGCAACGCCCGGGGCTCACCGAGGGCGCGCAGCAGGCAGTGCATCGCCTCCTCGCGGCTGCGCTCGAAGCGATAGCGCGACTCGATGTACAGCGCCAATTTCAGCTCCACGGGTTCGTCCAGGGGCAGCGGCACGTGTTGCAAGCCCAGCACACTGGCGACCCGACTTGGCAGGCTGATGCCGAACGGCTGGCGGTCGGCGATGAGCTTTGCGGCCAGGGTGCTTTGGGTGCTCATCGCCACATTCCGGCGCAGGCCTTTCAAGCCAAGCTGCAAGTCCACCGGGCTGAGCCCGTCGCGGCGGCTGGATACCTGAATCTGCGGCTGCTCCAGGTATTCCTGCAGGGTGCGCGGCGGTTCCTTGAGCGCAGCGCCATAGGCGAACACATAATGGTCGGCGGGCAGTGCCTGTTTGTGCAGGCCGGCAAGCCCGGCCAGAGGCTGGTCGAGGTCAATCAGGATATCCAGCTTGCCGCTGGCCAGGTCCTGCAAGGCGTCGCGGCGCCGGGGCTGGAAGTACCGCACCTGCCAATCGGCGTGGGGCGATTCGAGCAAGGCATCGAGCAGCACCGGTTGCAGGCAATCCAGGCAACTGATGCGCAGCAGCGGATTGTTCTGCCGCGCGGCCGGAATCATGCGCAAGCCATCGCGCAACGACTCGAGCGCGGCGCGCACGTAGTCGGCCAGACGATGGGCGACCAGTGTCGGCGTCACCCCCAGGCGACTCTTGATGAACAGCGGGTCGCCGCACAGTTCGCGCAGGCGACGCAACGCATTGCTCATGGCCGGTTGCGACAGGCACATCACCTCGGCCGCACGGGTGACGCTGCGCTGCTGGTAAATCGCATCGAAGGCGAGCAACAGGTTCAAATCGAGCTGGCGTAAATCAAGCATGGTCTTGCTCCGGCAAATCGCTTAACGTCGGGCAGCCTAACCAGTGTTCCGGAACAAGCTGTGAGCCCTACATGACAAAAAGCGATCAGCCACTGCACGACCGATCGATACCCAATGCGTTCTACGCGCCGACCCTGTTGCCGGCCATCGAAGAGTTGCTGGCCCGCGGTGTGGACCGTGAACGCATCGAAGGCCTGTTTCGTCGCAGCCTGTTCGAGTTGCGCACGCCGTTCATGCGTATTCCGCTGTTCATGTCGCGGCGCTTCTGGGCGTTTGCCCTGGAGCAGACCGGCGACCCGTTGATCGGCCTGGCGGCTGGCCGGCGTTTCGTTTCCACCGCCACCAACGGCCTGACGTACCTGTTCGACGTGGCCGCCTCACTGGACAGCGCCTGCCAGTATTTCGTGCGCTTCTTTCCGTTTTTCAACGGGCACTTCCAGGCGCAGATCGTGCGCGGCGACGACAGCGTCGAATTGCGTCTGCTCGACCGCGGCAGCGTGAAAACCAACGCGGCTACCACCGATTACATCCTCATCAGCCTGTGCAGCATGTTGCGGCGCAAATTCCTCGCCAGCGGCCTGGAGCGTGATCCGGTTCTGAGCGTCGGGCTGGCCGGTGCCTGCACGGCCAACCCGCAGGAACATCAACAAGCCTTTCGCGCAGCGGTGCAATGGGGGCAGGCGCAGCACTCGATCCGCCTCGATCCACAGCTGTTCGTCATCCCGTTGACGCCGGGCAATCATGAACTGGAACACACGCTGGTCGAGCTGCTGGAGCAGACCCGACGCAACAGCGAACCGACCTTGCTGGAGCAAGTCTGCGATCATTTGATCGGCGACCTCGCCGAGGCCAACTGGCAGCAATTCTGCACCACCCAGCATTTGCTCGAGCGCACCGCCGCCCGACGCTTGAAGGCGTTGGGCTGGAGTTTTTCAGAATTGCTCGACGAATACCGCCGCTACCAGGCCGAAGACTTTTTGCAGGGGACAGACCTGGAGCTGGTGGAGATTTCCGACCGCCTGGGCTACAGCGATGTGCAAAGTTTCAACCGTGCATGCCTGCGGTGGCTGGGGTGCGCGCCGGGCTCCTGGCGAACCCGGCAAGGTCGATAAAAAACCACGCAATTTGCTATGACTCGACAGGCACTTGACCCATAGATTGTTGGACATTTTTTAACACCGGCATTGCACCATCCGCGCGTAAAAACCGTCGGACACTGTTAAAAAACGTCATTAATTCGGTGACTCAAACCTGACACACTCACGCAGCTACAACCCTTGTACTTCAAGGCTTACGACCGCTTGTCGTTTTTTTTGAAAATCTCGGAAAACGCTCAAACCCGGGGAGAAACCCAATGGTGGTGCGACTTTGATGGCAATGGCCCCAACTTTGGGGGGTGTCTTGCCAATTTAACACGCCGGTTTGCTGACACGGTTTGCCGAGGCTGGTCTATACCCCTTTTGACAGTCTTGTTTTGCAACTCCCCCACTGTCTTACGAGGCACGCTAATATGGACGTGAGCGTATTTGGTACGGGCTATGTTGGCCTGATTCAAGCAGCGGCACTGGCCGATGTCGGACATCGTGTCCTGTGTGTCGACATCGATCCGAACAAGATCCGGCAACTGCAACAGGCCGTGCCACCGATCAGTGAGCCGGGGCTTTCCGGCACCCTTGAAGAAAACATCAAGGCCGGTCGCCTGCTCTTCACCACCCAGGCCAGCGATGCGGTAGAGCACGCCGAGCTGATCTTCATCGCCGTCGGTACGCCCGCCGATGAAGACGGTTCGGCCGACCTCAGCCATGTGCTGAACGTGGCCCGGCAGATTGCCGGTTTCATGGAGGCCGACCGCACCCTGATCATCAAGTCCACGGTGCCGGTCGGCACGGCGGACCAGGTCAGTGCCACCGCCATTGAAGAGTTGCAGCGCCGCGGCAAAGGTTCGTTGAAGGTACGGGTGGTGTCCAACCCGGAGTTTCTCAAGGAAGGCAGTGCCCTGGCCGATTGCATGCGCCCGGACCGGATCATCGTCGGCACCGGTGACGATGAAGCCCGCAGCCAGATCAGCGAGCTCTACGCACCGTTCTGCCGCAATCACGACAAATTGATGTTCATGGACAACCGCAGCGCCGAGCTGACCAAGTACGCGGCGAACGCGATGCTGGCCACGCGCATCAGTTTCATGAACGAACTGGCCAACCTCACCGAGTTGCTGGGAGCAGATATCGAAGCCGTGCGCAAAGGCATCGGTTCGGACCCGCGCATCGGTTACCACTTCATCTACCCCGGTTGCGGCTTCGGCGGTTCCTGCTTCCCCAAGGACCTGCGCGCTCTGCTGCACACCGCCGAACACGCCGGAATGCCCCTGAAGTTGCTGCGCAGCGTGACCGATGTCAACGATCACCAGCGGCATATCCTGTTCAGCAAACTCAAGGCGCAATTTCCTGGGGGACTGGCCGGCCAGTCCATCGCCGTGTGGGGCCTGGCGTTCAAACCCAACACCGATGACATGCGCGAAGCCCCGAGCCGTTACCTGATGGAGGCACTCTGGGCCGAAGGTGCGAGCGTGCACGCCTACGACCCGGAAGCCATGTCCGAATGCCGGCGCATTTACGGCTACCGCGACGACCTGCATCTGTGCGCCACCCGCGATGACACACTCGAAGACGCCGATGCCCTGGTGATCTGCACCGAGTGGAAGAACTTCCGCGTGGTCGACTTCGACAGTCTGGCGAACAAACTGCGAAAACGGGTGATCGTGGACGGGCGCAACCTGTACAGCCCGGAACAGGTGGCGGCCGCCGGCCTGCACTACAGCAGCATTGGCTTGCGCCGCATCGTGCCCGAGGTCGTACGCCCATGAAGATTCTCGTCACCGGAGCGGCCGGTTTTATTGGTGCCCATTGCGTGCTGCGACTGTTGCGCGATGGACACCAGGTATTGGGCCTCGACAACTTCAACAGCTACTACGACCCGCAACTCAAGCACGATCGCGTGCGTTGGGTGCAGGAGCAGGCACGCCCTTTCCCGCTCTCAACGGTTGACCTGGCCGATACACCGGCCATCGAGGCACTGTTTGCCAGGGAACAACCGGAGGTCGTGATCCACCTCGCGGCCCAGGCCGGGGTGCGTTACTCCCTGGAAAATCCCCGAGCCTACCTGGACAGCAACTTGAGCGGCTTCCTGAACATCCTCGAAAGCTGCCGCAACCACCCGGTCAAGCATTTGATCTACGCCTCGTCCAGTTCGGTGTATGGCGCCAACCAGCACACTCCGTACTCGGTGCAGGATGGTGTCGATCATCCGCTGTCGCTGTACGCCGCGACCAAGAAATCCAACGAACTGATGGCCCACAGCTACAGCCACCTGTTCGGTATTCCCTGCACCGGGCTGCGCTTCTTCACGGTGTACGGCCCCTGGGGACGGCCTGACATGTCGCCGATCCAGTTCGCCCGGGCCATCGCCGAAGAACGACCACTGAAGCTGTTCAACTACGGCGAGCACCAGCGGGACTTCACCTACATCGACGACATTATCGAGAGCATCACGCGTCTGATCGACCGCCCACCGCAAGCCAATGAGCAATGGGACCGCGAACAACCGGACCCGGCCACGAGCATGGCGCCCTGGCGGATTTTCAACATCGGCGGCCAGCACCCGGTAGAGCTCAAGGATTATCTGGCGTTGCTGGAAAAACACATGGGGCAAAAAGCCCGGGTCGAACTGCTGCCCCTGCAACCCGGCGATGTCCTCAACACCTGCGCCGATGCCAGCGAGCTGGCCCGCGCTACCGATTTCCAACCGCGTATCGAGCTGGACGAGGGACTGGGGCGCTTCGTTGCCTGGTTCCGCACTTACTACTGACTGCGTCGCCCATGCCGCACACGGCTGAACTCTGCGGAGAATTTATGTCTGAACACGAAAAAAGCGTGCCACTTAGCAGTATGCGCAGGGACAAGCGCCTGGACCCCGAGCAACGCAAGCGCATGGATGCCGCGATCCATATGCAGGGTTGTGGCTGGATAACCGGTCGCGAAGGTGGCCGGCCGTGGACCCTGTCGCGCACCAACCGCGTCTTGGCCTGCTTCGGCGCGCTGCTGATCCTGGTGCTGATTTCGCCGGTGCTGCTGGGGCTGGCGCTGGCCATCAAACTCACCAGCCCGGGGCCGGTGATGTTCGTGCAGAAGCGCACCGGTTACCGCGGCCGCCTGTTCGGCATGTACAAATTCCGCACCATGGTCGTCAACGCCGAGGAGCTCAAGGAGTCCTTGCGGCACCTGAACAAGCACGGCGCCGACGCCATCGATTTCAAGATCGACAAGGACCCGCGCATCACCGGTATCGGCGGCTTCCTGCGGCGCACCAGTCTCGACGAGCTGCCGAACCTGTTCAACGTGGTGACCGGCGACATGCGCCTGGTAGGCCCCAGGCCGACTTCGTTCAACGCCTACCGCTACAAGGACAAACACCTCGTGCGCCTTAGCATCTACCCCGGCATGACCGGCCTGTGGCAAATCTCCGGGCGCAGCAATATCGATTTCGACCAGCGCGTTGAGCTGGATCTGGCCTACATCGCCCAGCAGAGCCTGCTGCTTGATTTGAAGATTCTGCTGAAAACCCCTTTCAAGGTGTTCAGCGGCCACGGAGCAAGTTAAATGGACGGTTCAACGGCTAAAAGCCTCAGCATTGCCAGCCCGAGCGAGTCCAACCTGACATCGACCGTACTCGACCAGAACCTGCGGATCCTTTTACTGACCGCCGCCAACCCCGGTGCGGGCACCACCACCAGCGCCCTGGCGCTGGCCAGTCAACTGGCGAAGATGAGCAGCGGCCTGGTACTGCTGGTGGATGCCAGCCAGTCGGCGACCAACCTCACGCAACAGTTGGGGCTGAGCAAGGAACGGGGGTTTCGCGACTTGTTGTTCAACACCCAGAGCCCGCCTTTGTTGCAGGACTGTGTGGTGGACGTCTCCAGCCTGCCCTTTCACGTTCTGCCATTCGGCCGCTACTTCCGTGGCAACGAACACCTGACACCCGAACTCCTGAGCCCGCTGCTCGATCAACTCGGCATCCGCTACCGCTTCGTGGTGATCGATGGCGACGCGGTGTATTCGGCCTCCGACACCCTGGTCATCAGCACCCAGGTGGACGGCGTGGTCCTGGTCGTGCCCGCGGAAGACACCCGCTGGGAAGTGGCCCAGGCCGCGGTCCAGCGCCTGAGCCAGGCGGGAGCGAAGCTGGTCGGCAGCGTGTTCAACCGACGCAAGTACTACATGCCCGAATGGCTGTACAAAAACCTGTGAGCAGTCAGACAAGGATGACGCCATGAACGCCAAGATGCTTGTCTTGCTGTTGCTGCCCCTTGCAGGTTGCTCCAGCACTTCCTCCGACGAATCACAAAGCATGCCGGTGCAAATCCTCACGGCCCCACCGGCCAACGCCCAGGCCACTGACGTGCCCAAGGTCGAGCAGACCCTGCGCCCACAGGATGTGCTGGACGTGATCTTCCACATCAGCACCAGTGGCTCGGCCGCCTATCGCGTGCAGTCCGGGGACACGATCGCGCTGAACTTCACCGCCGCCAGCCAGTTCAACGGCAACCAGTTGGTGTTGCCCGATGGCACCATCGAACTGCCGGGGGCCCACACCACGGTGAAAATCGAGGGCCTGACCCGCGATGAAGCACGGGACGCGATTCAGCGCGCCTACGATCGCAAACAGCTGTTCCAGCCCAACCGCAATCAGCTGTCAGTGATGGTGGTGAGCCCGCTGGCCAATGAATGGAACCTCAAGTCCGTGCTCAACCACCCCGCCACCGGCATGAGCCGGGAAATCACCGTGGGCACCGACGGCTACGCCAGCTTCCCGGAAATCGGTGCCGTAGCGCTGCAAGGCATGACCCTCAACCAACTGGAGGCCTACCTGAATAAACGCTATGCCACCCTGCCGGGGCGAATGACCGTGGACGTGCTGCTCAAGTCCACCGCCGGCAACGAAATCTATGTACTGGGTGAAGTCGGCCAGCCGGGCGCCTATCCGATCCGCCGCCCGGTGTCGGTGCTCGAAGCCCTGACCATGGCCCGTGGTTCCAACATCAAGGCACGCCTGGACTCGGTGATGATCATGCGGCGCAACGGCAACCAAGTGGTCGCGCATCGTTACGACGTGGAAAAAGCCTTGTCCGGCGACGCCTCCCAGATCGCCTACCTGCAAGCGGACGACATGCTGTACGTGCCCAAGACCAAACTGGCCAGCGCCGGTGAGCTCGCGCGGCAACTGGCGGACGTCGTGTTGTTCCAGGGCATGGGCCTCAGCTTCAGCTACCGCGTCGACAACAAAGACGACAGCAGCAACTAACTCTCAGGTACCCACATGAATCCAAAGGAAAACTACCTGCATGAGTTCTTCAGGATCTTCTTCGCCAACAGGCAGCTGGTGAAGCGAGTATTCCTGGTCTTTGCCGTGATCGCCGTGGTCTTGCCGCTGTTGCTCAAGCAGAGTTTCGATATCACCGCCCAGGTGATCGTGCAGTCCAAGAAAATCTCCCAGGGGGATGCCACCAGCACCCTCACTCAGGAAAACGCTTCCTTCATCCCGCCGTCGCTGGCCGACATGGAGACCGAGAGCAATATCCTGCGTTCGCCGGCCTTGATCCGCCAGACCATCAGCGAGTTGCGCGAAAAGGGTGAGTACACGCAGCCCGTGAGCGCCTTCAACAAACTGCTGGTGCAGCCGCTCAAACGGTTTGTGATCAATCCCGTTCGCGAACACGTGATCAACCCGGTTCGCAGCTTGCTCGGGCTGCAGACCGATCCGGTACGCGACACCCTGCTCGATGCCCTCACGCAGCAAGCATCCAATGCCCTCAAGGTGGAAACCTTGCCGGGTTCCAACGTGATCTCGATCGTCTACAGCTTCCCTGACCCGGCCCAGGGCACCCGATTCGTCGCCGCCCTGCTGCAAAACTACCTGGTCACCCGCCAGGAAATGCAATCGATCGACCTGCCGCAGAGCTTCTACGAGACCAAGAAATTGCAGTACCAGGTGCGTCTCGATGGCCTGGAAGCCAATCGCCTGGCCTTGCTCGAAAGCATCGGTTCGTCCGACCCCAAGGAAGAAATCACGTTCCGCCTCAACGCGATCAACACCGAGGAGCAGGCGCTCAACCTGTATCAGGACCGACTGCTGCAAAGCCAGCGCTGGCTCGATTACCTGAAAACCAGCCTGGCGACCGCCAACAACGCCAGATTCAACGACTACACCTTCCCCTACACCTTCACCACCACGGTCGACAGCGTCGCTTTCGAAGACCGCGAGATCAAGCAACTGGGTGAGCAACTGACGACCCTGGTCAGCCGCTACATGGACGACCTGGCGGTCTTTCAGCCCGGCAGTGAGCCGATGCAAAGGGCCCGCGAGCAAATCATCCGGGCCCGTGGGCAATTCCTGAAGATTGTCAGCAACCGGATTCAGGAGCGCACCAGCGACCTGGCGACGATCAGCTCGGTCATCGACCAGAAAACCGCGCGCATTGCCGAGTTCAAGAATCGCATCCACCAGTTGCAGGAAACCCGCAGCAAGCTGCGCCAGATGGACACCGAAATCAACGCGCTGCACAAGGCGTTCGGCACCTATGCCCAGCGCTTCGCCGAAAGCAGCACCGCGCGCGCGCTGGACAACGACCTGTCCAACGCACGGGTACTCAGCCCGCCGTTCGAGCCGACCGAAGCGGCGTTCCCCAAGCCGATGCTGATCATTCCGTTCGGCCTGTTCACCGGTTTGCTGCTGGCGATTGCCCTGGTCTATGTGCGTGAGTTCTTCGACCACCGCTTCAAGCACCCTGCGCAAATCACCCATGAACTGGGCTTGCCGGTGCTGCTGGTGATCAACGATCAAAGCACCCTGCCGAACAATCCGCACAAGAACTGGAGCGTACCGGCCCTCTTGCATTGGGTGCGCAATTGAACGCGCCCCTCGGCACCGCCCACGACCTGCCGATCATTCATATGCTCAGCAGCGGCGGCTTCTATGGCGCCGAGCGGATGCTGTTGGATCATTGCCTGGCGACGCCGGGGCAGCACCAGGTGCTGTTTCTCGATGCACCGCCAGAACTGATCACGCGTTTTCGCCAGGCCGGTGTCGATTGCCTCGGCTGTGCAGGCTTGGGCGCATTGCTTGGGCATTTGCGCCAGCGACGGGACCAGCGGCCACTGATCAATACGCACAACTTCAAGGGCCTGTTGTTCGGCTGGTTCGGCGCCACGCTGTTGCGCCTGCCACTGGTGATCACCCAGCACGGCTTCACCCCGCGCAGTCGCAAGCAGAAATTCTACACCTGGCTGAGCCTGCAACTGTGCCGCACGGCCTCGGTGAACCGGGTGGTGTGTGTCGCCGAAAGCATTGCAGCGCTGCACCGCCAGGCCAATGTGCGCACGGACAAGTTGCAGGTGATCCCCAACGGCCTGCCGGCGGCCCAGGACTTGCCGCCGCACAGTGGTGAGCGTCAACGCTGGCTGGCCGGTTACGTCGGGCGCCTGAGTAGCGAAAAAGGCCCTGACCTGTTTCTCGATGCGCTGATCCCGTTGTGTCAGCAGTACCCGCAACTGGACGCGGTGATGCTCGGCGACGGGCCGGAGCGCGAAAGCCTGCAGACGCGCATAGACGAAGCGGGATTGCAGACGCGTATCACGCTGCCGGGCTACCAGACCGCCATGCGCGCCTGGTGGCGACAACTCGATGCGTTGGTGATCAGCTCGCGCACCGAAGGCACGCCCATGATTCTGCTCGAAGCGATGCAGGCCGGGGTGCCGGTGGTGGCCTTCGGTGTCGGCGGGATTCCCGATGTCTTGCAGGACCGCCACAACGGCCTGCTCGCCGCGCCCACCGACAGCACCGCCCTCGCCCGCCAGATCGGCGCACTGCTGGGTGACCCGGCCCTGGCCGGCGAGTTGATCGAGAACGCAAAACGTACGCAACGGGATCGCTACGACCTCAAGGTCCTGGCCGAACGCTGGTCGCAGGTTTACATCCGCACTGCACGGGAGGCACGCGCGTGATTGTTCCGCTCTCGATCGTCAGTTTGCTCGGCCTGGTCTGCCTCGGATTGCTGGCCAGCCCTTATCCGTATCTGGCGCCGGGAGCGGTGCTGGGCCTGGTGGGTGTCGCGGTGCTGTACCGCAAGCCTGCCTGGGGCCTGCTGGGGATTGTCGCCATCCTGCCTTTCGAGGGTCTGTTCAAGGACAACGCGTTATCAGGCTCCAAGTTCCTCGGGGCTTCGCTGGCGCTGATCCTGATGCTGCAACTGGCGATTCACCAACTGTCAGCCGAGCGCCTGCGCAGCAATATCTGGCGCTTCCTGGTCGGCTTCATGGTGCTGTACCTGCTCAGCCTGTTGAACACCGACGACATGGGCTTCTCCCTGGGCCACCTGCGCGAATTGAGCGTCGGCCTGATTCTGTTTGTCATCACCCTGCTGGTCGGGCGTGAGTTGAATCTCGACCTGTTCGCCAAACTGGTTGCCTTCAGTGTCGCGGTGACCTGCGCCATGGCGATGTTCTCTGCCAAATACCAGGACGACGGCCGTGCGTCCGGGATGCTCAATGACCCGAACGACTTTGCCCTGATGATCGCCTTCGCCGTGCCCATGGCGCTGTTGCTGGTGGTCCGCAGCCCGAACCGGTTGCACCGGTTGTTCTGGGGGGCCTGTGCCCTCGTGCTGCTGGCCGGCATGACCAAGACTGAATCCCGTTCGGGGCTGGTGGTGTTGCTCCTCAGCCTGTTGATCGGCACGTGGCACTATCGTGCGCAGTTACCACATATTCGTCCACGCCACCTGGGCTTTGCCATGCTCGGCCTGACGATTGTGATTACGCTTGGGCTCTATGCGATGCCGGCAAGTTACGTGGCGCGCATCCAGTCGCTGAGCATCCTCAGCTCCGGGGCCAAGAGTCAGGACGCGTCCCTGGGCCGTCGCGCCTCCTACATTGTGGTCGGCAGCGCCATGATCGCCGAGAACCCCTTGCTCGGCACCGGCCCCGGCACGTTCCCGCTGCACTACGCCACCACCGGTTATGCCAAGACCTTTTCCGTCAGCGGCAAGACCGACGACCTGTACCGTCGCGCCCACAACACCTACCTGGAGATCTTCAGTGAACTGGGGATTCCCGCCGGCCTGATGTTCGTCGGCATGCTGGCCCTGGGGTTGTACAACCTGATTCGCGCCCGCCGGGCCTGGCTGTTGCGAGGAGACGGGCATCAGGCCGATCTGATGACCCACCTGGGCATGAGCTTTCTGTCGTTGACGCTGTTCCTGATGTTCCTCAGCGCGCCGAACCATAAGTACCTGTGGATCATGCTCGCGTTGACCAGCGTGCTGCGCACGAAAGCCGAAGAAGCCCCGTCGACGGAGGTCAGGGCATGAACCGCATCAGCATCATCATCCCGATGTACAACGAGGCCCGGCACATCGGCCGGACCCTGCAAGCGGCACGACATGCCGCCGAGGCGGCCAACGTCGAATGCGAGTTGATCGTGGTCGACAACGGCTCCGATGACCAGGGCCCGGACATTGCCCGGCAGTTCGGCGCCCAGGTGCTGGTCCTGCCCGGCCTGCTCATCGGTGCATTGCGTAATCGCGGAGCGGAGATCGCCAGCGGTGAATGGCTGGCCTTTATCGATGCCGACGTCGAGATGCCCGAGAACTGGCTCAAGCTGTTGTTCGACCTCGAGTCCAGCGGCCAGGCCGATGTCATCGGCCTGGACCTGCACACCCCGGCCGAAGCGCCGTGGTACGCCGACGCCTGGCAGCGCCGCACCTTGCGCCCCGACACGCAGCCGCTGCATGTCGCGCAATGGCTGCCCACTTGCAACCTGCTGATGCGCCGTC
The DNA here is from genome assembly GCF_040448305.1 of Pseudomonas fluorescens. Taxonomy (NCBI): domain Bacteria; kingdom Pseudomonadati; phylum Pseudomonadota; class Gammaproteobacteria; order Pseudomonadales; family Pseudomonadaceae; genus Pseudomonas; species Pseudomonas fluorescens. Next base: position 4,387,544 of record NZ_CP148752.1, read on the forward strand.
GCTGGTTCGACAAGGTCGGTGGTTTCAATGAACAACTGCGCACCGGCGAGGACAAGGAACTGACCATGCGCCTGGTCGACGCCGGTGCCAAGCTGCGCTCGGTCAACCAAAGCGTGGCGCTGCATTGGGGCTACGAATGCAGTTGGCGGGAATGGATGGGCAAGGAATTATGGCGCCAGGGCAGTCATCTGCAGCTGCTGCGCACCCATGGCCCGAGCCTGCGCCTACTGCGCTTTCCGCTGCTGTCGATTGCCGCCTGGGTGATCGATTTCATGGCCATTTCCGCCCTGTTCGACGGTTTCCCCCATCATTCGTTGCTGATGCTGCTGCTGACCGTCCTGCCCGCCCTGGCACTGAGCCTGCGTCAGAGTGCCAGGCACCGCGACCCGCTCCTGACCCTGCAACTCTGGGGCCTGCACTGGGTGCGCCTGCACCTGGCGGGCGCCGGGTTCATCCTCAGCCTTTGTCATTGGAATGCCAGGAGGCCCGCCCGTGGCTGAATTCATTTTCTGGTTGTGCCTGTTGCTACCGGTTTACGCCTACCTCGGTTATCCACTGTTATTGACGTTGCTGGCACCGTTTTACCCGGCGCCGCGCCATGGACCGGCACAACCGATGGACGTGAGCATCGTGATTGCCGCGCACAACGAAGCGCGGCATATCGAAGAAAAACTGCGCACCGTGCTGGCCCAGGATTATCAGGCCCGCTCGCTGCACATTATCCTGGCCAGTGACGGCTCGACCGACGACACCGTGGCCTGTGCACACAAGGTCAATGACCCGCGCATTACCGTGCTCGACCTGCCCCGCCAGGGTAAGGCGGCGACGCTCAATGCCGGGGTCGCGATCAGCAGCGGTGCGATCCTGGTGTTCACCGACGCCGACAACCAATGGTCCACCGACACCCTCGGCCATTTGCTCGCGCCGCTCAACGACCCGCAGGTCGGTGGCTGTGCCGGGCAAATGGTGATTCCGGTGACCGGCAAGGGCTTGAGCGTAGGCGACAGCCTGTATCGGCATTACGAAGGCTGGCTGCGCTACGTGGAAAATCGCACCGGCTGCATGGTCTCCGCCGATGGCGCATTGCTCGCCCTGCGCCGCGAGTTGTTCCAGAGCGTGCCAGCGGAGGTCAACGATGATTTCTTTATCAGCACCTGCGCGCCGGTGGCGTTCAAGCGGATTGTCTACGTGCCCCAGGCCAGGGTAATCGACCAGGGTGTGGACGAAGCCGACAAGCAATTCCGTCGCCGCCAGCGGGTCACAGTGGGTGGTTTGCAAAGCCTGGCCCAGCGCCGGGAGCTGCTTAATCCGCTGACCCATGGCCTGTATGCGATTGCCTTGATCAGCCACAAGCTGATCCGGCGTCTGGCACCGATCCTGTTGCTGCCGTTGCTGCTGAGCAACTTCTGGCTGTGGGAGGATCACGGCTTTTATCGCCTGAGTCTGATCGCTCAACTGCTCGGTTACACGGCGGCCATTGCCGGCCTGCTGGATTCGCAACACCGCTTGCCCAAACCCTTTCGCCTCGCCGCGTTCCTCCTGGTGACCCTTGCCGGGATGAGCATCGGCCTGTGGCAGTTCCTGCGCGGTCAGCGTTACGCCCAGTGGAACCCCGAGCAAAATCGATGAGAGGCGCGTGCCGTGGCGATCAAACAACTGTTAAAACGCACCAGTGGCTGGCTGTACCTCAACTCCCCGGTCGGGCGCAATCAACTGCACGGCGCCGGGGTGATCCTGATGCTGCACCGGGTGCTGGCCAGCGACCAGGCCGCCGAACTGCCCCATCGCAATGAACTGTGCGTCGGGCCAAAGGCGTTCGAACATCTGCTGGTGTGGTTGAAAAAACACTTCGACTGCGTACCGCTGATGGACATTCTGCAACCGGCTGCACGCTCGGAGCGGCCGAAAGTGGCGTTGACCTTCGACGACGGCTGGCGCGACAACGCGGTGAACGCGTTCCCGCTGCTGCAAAAACACCAGGTGCCGGCGAGCATCTTTCTGTCTACCGACTTCATTGGCAGCCGCCAGCGCTTCTGGTGGGAAAGCATCGGCGAAACACTGTGGAACAGCCATGGCGAACAGGCACGCCGGCACCTGATCGAATGCCAACAGCAACTTGGGCGCCCGTTGCCGGCACTGTGCGATGACCCGGATCCGCAACGCCGCAGCCTGGCGTTGCTGAACTTTTTGCAGAGCCTGAAAACCCTGTCGCCCCTGGACCTCAATCGCCTGACCGACGCCTGCCCGCAAGAGTCGTTGCCCCAGGCGCTGGACTGGCAGCAAGTGCGCCACCTGGAAGCGTCTGGCCTGGTGCGCTTCGGCCCCCACGGTGCCAGCCACGCCATACTCACAGGCCTCGACGATCAACGCCTGGACGAAGAACTAAGCCGCAGTCGCGACGCGCTGCTCAACGGTTGCAACCGGCCGTTGCCGGTTTACTGCTACCCCAATGGCGACAACGATGCGCGGGTGCGCCAACAGGTGGCCAGGCATGACTTCCCGTTTGCCCTGGGCACCGGCACCGGCATTTATCGAGGAACCGAAGATCCACTGGCCCTGCCACGCTTCGGCGTCAGCCAGCGTACCGCGCGCAATCCCGGGTTGCTGTCCTGGCGCATCTACCGTGGGGCGCGTCCATGAGCCGCAACAACTACCTCAGGCACCTGGCCCTGAGCATGGGCACCAAACTGGCGATGATCGCCCTGCGCTTGCTGCGTAACGTGTTGCTGGCGCGGATTTTAGGCCCCAGCGAACGGGGCTTGTTTGCCTTGCTCAGCGCCCTGCCCGACCTGATCAGCGCTGCCACCAGCGGCGGCTTGAATTCAGCGGTGGGCTACCAGGCGGCCAAGCAGCGACCGATGGGCTTGCTGCTCAGCCAGGTGCTGCTGTTCGGTTGTCTACCGGCGGCGTTGCTGACCTTGCTGGTGGTGGCGCTGACCCGCGAGTTCGGCAGTGAACTGGACATCACCACGCAATTGGGCCTGCTCGCTTGGCTGTTGCTGCTGGCGGTGCCGCTGACCGTGCTCAAAAGCGGTTTGCTGACCCTGCACAACGCCTCGGGCGGCGTGGTCGCCTTCAATGCCTTGCGCCTGATCGAGTCGCTGGCGCCGCTGCTGGTGTTCCTTGCCCTGTTCTGGATGTGGAAAAGCGCGGCCCTGGAAGCGGCGCTGATCAGTTGGCTGACGGGGATCAGCCTGGTGGTGCTGGCCGGTTGGGTGTGGCTCAAGCGCGAGCATCCGCTGAGTCTGCAATGGGACCGCGCCAGTCAGAACGAACTGCTGCGCTACAGCGTTCGCAGTCATCCAGACCTGCTGTTCCAGCAAGTGATTCTGCGCTCCGACTACCTGTTCATCGGCGCCCTGCTCGGCACCACGGCGCTGGGTCACTACGCCATGGCCAGCGCGGCCGCCGAGTTGCTGCTGATCGTTCCGGAAGCAGTGACCACGCCGCTGATGAAGCGTCTGCTGCAACAGGAAGCAGGCATCGAAAAAGTCACGCCTCTGGCCTTGCGCTTGACCGCTACGGTGATGCTCGGCGCTTGCCTGACCATGGCAGTGGTGGGTGAATGGTTGATCGTGACGCTGTTTGGCGAGGCCTATCAGCCTGCCTATCCTGCGTTGCTGGCGCTGCTGCCAGGCCTGTTGGGTCTGTGCTACATGAGCATTCTGCGCCTGGACCTGCTGGGCAAAAACCGGCCCGGCACGATTTCGTTGTTGATGGGCATCAGCGCCCTGCTCAACCTGGCGCTCAATGTGCTGCTGATCCCGACCTACGGCATCGTCGGCGCAGCAGCGGCGTCCTCTATCGCGTACCTGGCCGTGACCCTGGCGCTGTTGGTGGTGTATTGCCGGTTGAGCCACGTGCCGGTCTGGCAAACGCTCATCGTCCTGCCCGGCGACATCGTGCCGATGCTGCTGATGCTGCAACGGAAATCGGCATGAAACGCCTGTTATTGCTGGTGAGTCTTGGCCTCGGGCTGAGCGCCGAAGCCGCAACCATGCGTTGGGCCGATATCCGCGACGGCAGCCTGTACCTGCAAACGGACCGCCCCGACACCCTGACAGTGCTCTGGGCCCCGGTGTGGCAGGCTGAAGCCAACGAAGAACACCTGTACTTGCTCGACGGCCAGGGCAAACTCCAGAGCGAACGACTGATTGCCGCCAATGAGCCCCGCGGTAGTCAACGCTGGACCCTGGCGCCGGGTGCCGCCAGTTATCGACTGGAAATTCCTGGCTACAGCTTCCGCCGTTATACGGTTGAGCACGACGACCACACCGTCGCACTGTTCGCCCCGGCCAAGGTGCATTTCAGCGCCGAGTCCCGGGACGGTGACCAGTTGTATTTCAAGGTCGCGGCCGGTGAGCACGCGGTGCTGGCCGGTAAATACCACGGCGGCGTCGGCGCGTTGCAAGCGCAGCGCGTGAGTGACGGCCAACAACTTTCACTGTCTCTAAAGCCTTACCCCGCCTATTGGCAGTTCGACAAAGTCGAGTTGCCTGTTGCAACCACCGATCAAGTCTGGCGCCTGCACCTGCGCGGTAGCGGCAAGGTCGCATTCTGGCTCGACGGCACGGCCAACCTGTTCGCCCAGAACCCGCAACAGCTCAAACCCTTGCGCGAAGACGAAGGCCAGACCCGGCTGACGCTGCACAACGACGTGCTCGGCAAGACCCCGAACCTGGGTATCGCCCTGCCCTATGCGCGACTGCCCGATTCCAGTTTCGCCGTGCTCGATGCCCTGCAACCACAGGCCGGAACCTACTACAGCCTGGTCGACATCATGGCGACGCGGCCGCATTACGAAGACGTGTTCCGCCGGTTGTATCAGGATCGCTTGGGCATCACTCAGGACATCACCCTGCTGGCCGGCCGTCAGCGCAAGGCCGACCTGCGCGCCGACACCACCAGCAACGCCGGCCTCGATGCCTGGCTCGCCGCCACACGTGCGCTTGGCGGCAAGGGCACGCACTACATCGGCTTTGCCGACGAACCGAACCTCAACTACCCGGACTACGCCAGCTACAAGCGCCTCTTCAACAGCATGGCCTGGCAAGTGCGCAGCAACCCGGACAACGCCAAAGCCGGCGTACGCATCGCCATGCCGGCCAGCTCCCGGTTCGTCAATGGCCCGTTCATCGACCATGCCGCCGACAAGCGCGGCATCGACTGGGCCCGACGCTTGCTGGCCGAGTCCGGCGACAAGATCGATGCGCTGGCCTGGCACGAATGGATGGTCCGCGACCTGCTGGCGACCCGTGTCTACCGCGATAGCGTACGCAAAGCGGCAGAGCTGGTGGGGCTCGACGCCCAGGGACGACCGCGCAAAGCCTTGTTGCTGGACCAGACCAACATGTCCAGCGGGGCCAGCCTCAGCCCTTACGATCAGGAAACCCACTACGCCTCGTTATGGTGGGCCTCGGTCATCATCAATGCTTCCCAAGACGGCTTGCTCGACATGCTTGGCTGGTTCCAGGCCGCCGACGAACCTGAGTATCCCAAGGGCATGTTGCGCGTGCTCGGCAAGGATGAATTCGAGCTCAAGCCCGTAGGCCTGGCGCAACAATTTATCCGCCAGCATTGGCTACACGATGTCATGCGCCTGGAAAACGACGCCTTCGAGGTTGACGTGCTGGCCATGTCTGCCGGACACCAACGCAGCCTGCTGGGCGTCAACAAAGGCTCACGCTTGCAGCGTGTGAGCCTGGCCGGTGCGCAATGTCCATTGACCCAGGGAGCATTGCTCTATTTCGGCGCCGACAACCGCAGTCGCGACGCATCTTTCAAATGCCTGGAGGGTCGCATCAGCTTCGATTTACCAGGAGAAACCCTGTTTGCCCTCAGCTGGAGCACCTCATGAACGTCATTGATTTTTTACCGCGTGGACGATTCGTCGCGCCTTGAGTCACTCCACTCACGGCCAACACCGTCAGGAGTCAAAAACATGAATGCTCTGAAAAAACTCAGCGATCACATCAAGCAAAAAGGCCTGCGCGCCACCGTCGGCAAGTTGTGGAAACACTACGTATTTTTCCACGAAGAACTGTTGTGGATGGAGCGCGATCTGGCGAGCCCGGTACCGCCACACAAGCTGCGGCCCTATACACCGCTGCGACTGGAAACCATCACCCCACAGAACGCCGTGGCCTTCGCCAAACACTTCGGCGATCGCGTGGGCACCATGGCCGAGTTGGCGTCCGAAGGGTACACCGGGCATATGTATCTGGATGAAAACGGCGATACCGTGGCCTTTATCTGGGGCAGCACACGCGATTATTTCGACCGTCATTACTACGGCTGCATGTTCCCGGTGAAGCCAGGTGAGTTCTTCGAGTTCGCCATCGAGCAGATTCCTGCCTACCGGGGCACCACGCTGTCGGTCGATTTCCAGCTGAACCTGTGGAAAGCCATGGCTGATCAGGGCTGCAACAAAGTGGTGGATATCTGCGAGTCCCACAACATTCCCGCGCTCAAGCTGCACATGCGCATGGGGTATCGCGAGCAGGGACGGATCATGAACATCTACCACCTGTTCGGCTGGCGCTTCTTCCGCGAAACCCGCTACAGCGGTTCACGCCTGGATGCCTTGCGCAAACCGGCACCCTCTCCTGTTCCAGCCGAGGCGAGCTGACCCTATGTCTGCACGATTCGAATGGCGCACTTCGCTGTGCACCGACGACTTTCCGATTGCGGCTTATGAATCGTTGCGCAAGCGCGTAACGGACCACACGCCGTTCAACACCCTGGCCTGGCTATACGCCTCGGAACTGGCACTCAAACCCGGCGAGCAGTTGCACGTGCTGCTTGGCTGGCAGGGTGAAGAACTGGCGCTGTGCCTGCCGCTGGTGGCGTCCGTGGAGCGCTTTGCGCGTTTGCCGTTTCGGGTCCTGCATCATTTGGGCTATCCCCTCACCGACCGCCTCGCGCTGCTGACGAGGCTGGAAGGCGACAATTTATGCAAGGCGCTGGCGCAGATCCGTCAACGCCTGCCCCATGCCGTGCTTCAACTCAACGAACTGGTCGGTTCCACGGCGCAGGCCTTGGCACCGTGGCAGGCACTGAGTTCGACCGCCGAACAACGCCTCAGCTGTCGGGTGCCGGTGCACCTGATCAGCGAGGCCGACCATCAGGAAGTCTCCGGCGACCCGCGCTACAAACTGCGCCGGGCGCGCAAACGCATCGCCGCGTGTGGTGCCCTGGTGCGGCGGATTACCCCCGACTCACTGACCATGGGGCCGCTGTTGCAGGAAATCAGTGAAGTCGAAGCGGTGAGCTGGAAAGGCGATGAAGGGGTCGGGATCTTTGCCGATGCGCGCCATCGCCAGTGGATGGACCGCGCCTTCACCGCCCTGGCGGCCCGAGGCCTGGTGCGCGTGGTGTTGCTGGAACTGGAGGGGCGCTGCATCAGCTATCGCCTCGGCTTGCTGGAGCAGGGCCGACTGTACGACTACAATCTGGCGTTCCTGCCGCAATATGCCGACCTGGGCAGCGGCCGGGTGCTGCTCGAAGAGTGGATTCGCTGGGGCCTGGAAGACAACTGGCTGTGGATCGATGCGTCGCGGGTCAGCCTGGAAAACTCCAGCCATCAACTGCACGAACGCATGACCGGGCAACTGGAACACTGGCGCTGGAGTTTTTACTCCTGGCGCCCCAGCGGTCTGCTGCTGGGGCTGGCCTTGCGGGTCTGGCAACGCTTCAAACCCCGATTGCAGCAATGGCGCGCCCGGCGCGCCGCGGCCGCAGTCGCCACCCCGGCGCCCGTCGCGGCACCTGCGGTCAAAGCGCCTGCGCCTACGGAAAAACTCAAGGAGGGTGAACATGCCTCGGCAAGTGATAGTCAACGCTGACGACTTCGGCCTCAGTGCCTGCGAAAACGCGGTGATTCTGGGCGCGTTCCAGGCCGGGCTCATCAGCTCCGCCACCGCCATGGCCAACATGCCGGCGTTCGAAGCGGCTTGCGTCCTGGCCCGGCATCCGTTGCTCGAAGGCCGCATTGGCCTGCACTTCAACCTGACCTATGGCCGGCCGTTGAGCCAGAGCATTGTGCAGCGTCCGACGTTTTGCGACGGTGCCGGCGTGTTCGACCTCAACCTGCCCCGCACCCGCCTCTGGCTCGGGCGCCGTGATCGCCACGCCGTGCTCGAAGAACTCGAAGCCCAGTGGCAGCGCTGCCTGGACAACGGCCTGCGCCCCAGCCACCTGGACTCCCATCAACACGTGCACAACATCTGGCCGATCGGCGAGATCGTCGCGCGCTTCGCCGCCCGCCAGGGGGTGCCGGTGCGTCTGGCGCGCAACCTGGGGCAAAACCTCAGCCTGCCCAAGCGCGTGTTCAAGGACCTGCTCAACCGTCGCCTGAGCAACCTGGCCGGTGCCACCGCCGACTACGTGTGCACCCCGGTGGATCTGCGCAACGCCGAGCCACCGCCCGACGGACTGCTGGAAATCGTCGCCCACCCGAACCAGCTCGGCGCCGACTTCGGCGATGCCTACCTGGAACCGGGAGAGTCCTTGAGTGCTTTGCTGGAGCAGCGTTTGCCGGGTGTGCCGCGGGTGGCCTATACCGCTGCGGGCGATGCTGCGCCTCACCGCGCACAGGGCGTTCTGGAGTAATCCGCAATCGCTGTGGGAGCGTGGCCCCGCGATGGCTATGTGTCAGGCGCATTTGTTTTGATGGTGTACATATCCGTTTCTGCGGTAACGGCCACTTAGGGTTCCGCCCTTACGGCGGGTCACTTGGAAAAGCCCCAAGTAACCAAGGGCTCTTGCCCCTTACGTTCGGTGCCTCGCCAAGGCTCGGCATGCCCTCGCTCCGGTCCTGCTCCGTGGGCCCGCCGCCATCGGCCATCCATGGCCGGCGGCGGCTAACCCGGCATCCATGCCGGGTTGCCCACTGCACAGAACCTCCACTCGGCCTCTCGAGGGGGCAAGAAGATCAAAAGCCAAAGCCAAAGCGAGGCGGCCTACCGGCCGGCCTGATCGCGGGGTTCGTTCGCCTGTGAGCATTGAGTCAGCTGGCAGGCCGTCATCGCGAGCAGGCTCGCTCCTACAGTTGGGCTGGGTACATTCGAAAGAAATTGGTCGGCTGTCAGGCCGCCTTCGCGAGCAAGTCGGATCGCCGCACCGCCACTCCCACAGAAGAGCAAAAGCAGGTCAGAGTACACCTTCGCTCTTCACCACTCATCAGGCCGAGCGTTAGCTCGCCTGCAGCTCTTGATCTTGATCCACCCGCCCCCTCGGCAGGCTGAGTGGAGGCGTTCATTCGGGGGTGGGCGCGTAGCGCCGTTCGGCGAAGCCGAACACATCGAGAGGAGGTCGAGCGAAGCCGACCGGAGGCGATGCCCCCGGATGAATGCCGCAGCGAAGGAACCCCGAGCCTTAGCGAGGGGCCGTACGTTCGGGGCGAGACCTTTTGGTTCCTTTTGGGGCGTCTGCCAAAAGGGACTCGCCGTAAGGGCGAAACCATAAGCCGCCGTTACCAAAAAAACGGATATGTACACCATCAACAAAAAACAGGTCGGCTGTCAGGCCGCCTTCGCGACCCTGCTCGCGAAGGCGTCAGTCCGAGCTACACATCACTCAGCTCTTCACCACCACCCACGTAAAACACAACGGCAACTGCACCACCTGCTGTTGATAGCGGTCATAGCATTCTTCACGGTTGGAGTGCGGGTACTCCTTGAAGTGACGGATCTGCAACCCTGCCGCAATGGCGGCGCTGAAGAGATCGCCCAGGGTGTGGACGAACCAGTAGGACGCCGCCGACGGCTGTTCGACCTTGCCTTCGTAGACGATCGGTTCGTGCTGCACGAACGGTTCGCGACGGAAGTATGAACTGGCCAGACGAAAAGGATCGGCTGCCTCGGGGTCGAACATTTCCAGGAACGGGTGGGTTTCATACACCACCAGCGCCCCACCCGGCTTCAGCGTACGCGCCACATGGAGGAAGAATTCACCGATGTCCGGCATCCAGTTCAAGACGCCGATGGTGATCAGCGCCAGGTCAAAGCGCTCCTGCAGTCCGGCCGGCAAGTGGTGAATGTCCGCTTCGATGAATTGCGGCGCATGGGGCGAGCGGGACGCCAGTTCCCGTGCCTGACCGAGAAATGCTTCAGACTGGTCGACGCCCACCACGCTGCGCGCCCCCAAGGCAAACAGCGACAGACTTTCGCGGCCGTTGTTGCAGCCCAGTTGCACCACGTCCTTGCCGTCGACACCTGTCAGGGTCAGCAAAGCGGTCAGTGTGTCGTCCAGGCAGGAAAAATCCGCGTATTCCACGCCCTTCAACAAGGCTTGCCATTCGCAGGAGTCTTTGTGGTGACGGGCGGAGTCATTCCAGGCCTCGCGGTTACTGGCGATGGCTTGTTCTTTTGTCGGCAGTTCCATTGCACGCTCCAGGGTTCAGGTCGTCGATTTGACCGGCCGGAGTCTAGATCAACCTCAACCTGGCAGGTGTTGCGAACTTGTAATCCGCGCAGCGCCGACGGCTGTCCACGGCGGCAGCTATAGTTAATAACCTTGGGGGGAATGTGGTTAAACAGATTTAGCAGGTGTTGCCATGAAAAAGACCGACCTGACGTTTTTGCTTGCCCTCTGCCTTGGCGCGCCCGCTGTCGCCCACGCCGACGACATGCCCACCACCAACTACAGTAGCGAATTCAACTATTACGGCGCCGACCAACCCTTCGCCCACCCCGTACCACCGTCCATGAGCATCGTGCCACCGGGTTCGTACATCCCGACCGCACCCGGGGAATTCATTCCGGTTTCAAGCGAGCATGTGTTTACCGACTCGCGCCTGCCGACTGTGGCCGACGCCACGGTTCGGGTGTTTATCCGCTCCTACGATCCGGAGCGTGGCGTGTACGTGAACCAGGAAGTCGAGAACCCCGGCTGCATGCAGTCCTGTCTGAGTCAAGGCCCGGTGTTGCAGTGAGCACTAGGGGGCGTTCTCAATTGGTTTCCCTGCCGCGCCGGGTCTGCTGTTGTGCAGGGCAAGGCGCGAGAAGCGCAGTTTGGTCATTCCAAATCAGCTTCGAGCAACACAGCCCTGCACAACAGCAGGCCCGGCCCTTCGGGTTGTGCCTTAAAGCTGGCCATGCTGCGTTGCAGGCCTTGGAAAGGGAACAACCATTCCCCGCGGCCTACGCCTTGCCTGGCCAGCTTTAAGGCGACAACGCGGTGGGGAAACCAATTGAGAACGCCCCCTACCACTGGCGTTTGTCCGGGCGGGCGAGGCCGAGCTTTTCGATCCGGTAGCGCAACATGTCACGGCTCAGACCCAGCAGGCGTGCCGATTTGGTGACGTTCCAGTCGGTCTTGTCGAGCATCTTGCGCACCATGTCGCGCTCCACTTCCGGCAGGTTCATGGATTCGCCGCCGTTGTGGAACGGACGAGGTTCGCTGAAATGTGGCGGCTCGTGATGAAACATCGGAGGTTCATCCACCAGGCTCAGGCAGACGTTCAACTGATGGGCGGCGATGGTGTCGCTTTGCGCCAGCAACACCGTTTGCTCCAGCATGTTGCGCAGTTCGCGCACGTTGCCCGGCCAGCTGTAACTGAGCAGCAAATCTTCGGCCTGGTCGCTGAAATGCAGGTTCGGCTTGCCATAGCGTTTGCCATGCAGCCCCAGGAAGTGCCGGGCCAGCAGCAGGATATCGGCGCCACGGGTATACAGGCGCGGCACCTTGATGGAAATGATGCGCAGGCGGAAAAACAGGTCGCGACGGAATTTGCCTTGCTGGACCATTTGTTCGAGATTGCAGTTGGTGGCGCTAATCACCCGCAAATCGACCTTGCGCTCCTTCACCGAACCGACCCGGCGAATGGTCCGGTCTTCCAATAGTTTGAGAAGCTTGGCTTGCAGCAGCAGGTCCATTTCACCGATTTCATCGAGGAACAGCGTGCCGCCATCGGCCGCTTCCACCAGCCCCATGCGACGATCCTTGGCGTCGGTGAAGGCGCCTTTCTCGTGGCCGAACAGTTCCGACTCCACCAGATTGGACGGGATCGAAGCACAGTTGAATTCAATGAACGGGCCTTTGGCGCGCGGGCCGTCGAAATGCAAGGCCCGGGCTACCAGCTCCTTGCCGGTGCCCGTCTCGCCTTCCACCAGGACCGGCGGCAGATCGCTGTTGGCCATCCGCCGTTCGGCGTCGAGCAATTGGGTGATGGTGCCCTTGAGGTACGCCATCGGTGCCGATTCGCCAATCAGTGCCTGCACCCCCGACTTCTGGGCCTCGCGCTCCTGGTAAAACGACAGCGTGCGCTCCATGCGGTCAGTGGCCAGGGCCTTGTCCAGCAGCAGCTTGAGCTCTGGCAGGGCCACCGGTTTGGTGACGTAGTGAAAAGCGCCCTCTTTCATCGCCACCACGGCGTCTTCGACGTTGCCGTAGCCAGTCATCATGATCACTTTCAGATCCGGCGCGCTGATGCGCAGCTTCTGGATCAGGTCGTGACCACTCATGCCCGGCAACGAGTTGTCGGTCAGTACCACGTCAGGCGCGAAAGAACCCAATTGCTCCAGTGCATCTTCAGCCGAGTGGCAGACGGTTACCTCGAAGTCCTTGCGCTCCAGGTAAGTCTGAATATTCTCGGCGAGGATTTCGTCATCCTCGACCAGCAGAATGCTGTGCTCCATATTCCCCTCCCGTTGCCACTTTGAAGTTGAGACAAACGCGGGTTCCTTCCTGCTCCCGACTGGTCAGTTCAACCGAGCCGTCAAACCGTTCCATTATTCTTTTGACCAGGGCCAGGCCCACGCCCAACCCACCTTGCTTGGTGGTGAAAAACGGCTTGAAGACCATTTGTTGCTGTTGTTTGGACATGCCCTTGCCGGTGTCGGTCAGGGTCATGCTCAAGTCGCCGGGCACCGAGGAATCGATCTCGATCGTCAGCACGCCACCCTTGGGCATGGCTTCCAGTGCATTAGCAAACAGGCTATTGAGTATTTGTGTGAGCAGCACCTGTTGGCTGACGATCGGTGGCACGCTGACAGGGGAGAAACGCACTTCGACGTCCGAACGTTTGATCAAGGACTCAAAGGCACTCAGGGTGTCTTCGAGGGCCAGCACCAGGTCGACCGTTTCACAGTCGTCATTCATCGGCCGCAACGACACCAGCAATTCACGGACCCAGCGCGACATGCGGTCGACCTGACTGATGATGTCGCCGATGTTTTTCTGTGCGGTCTGGCTGGCGATATCCTGGGCCAGTTCGGCGCTGGAACGGATATTGGCCAGCGGGTTGCGCAAGCTGTGGGCCACCGCCGAGGACATCTCGCCAAGGGCGACAAAGGTCTCGTTGGCGATCAGTTGTTTCTGCTGGCTCTGCAACAGCGTCGCCGCGCGTCGCACGATCCAGAACAGCCCCAGGTAAATGGCCGCCCCGCCGATCAGCGTGGCCAGCCAGATCGCCTTGAAGCCACGCTGGATGCGTTCCACCAGATCCAGCGGCTCTTTATAGATTTCCACCATGGCAATCACTTTGCTTTTGTCGGCGTTGAACATCGGAATGTAGTTCTCGACGAACAAATACTCCGGTTCGCGCAGCAGGCGCTGCTCGGGACGCTCCTCATCGATTTCGTGGTAACTGGTGGACACCGGCGATTTCATTTCGAAGGATTCGTCCAGCTCATCGTCGCCTTCGATGCGCACACCAATCAACTCGGAGTTGGTCGACCAGACCACGGTGCGGTCCAGGGCGTACACCGTCGCCAGCAGGATGTCCGGCAGATGCTCCACATGGTCGAGAAACTCAACACGCGCGGCGGCCCGGGATACGGGGTTGACGTCGGGGTAGGCATCGTCCATGCGCGGGTCGAGCATTTCACCCATGGTTCGGCCCGGGACAATGCCGGCATGCCGGATTTCGGCCTCGCCAATGGAATGGATGAACTGCGCGGTCAGCATCGAATCGCGCTCGATGCTTTCGTCGACCACAAAGCGCGTGGAGATGTAACCCAGCCCCAGCGCCACCACAGCGATGATCAGAAAGCTCGCCAGGGAAAACCAGCGCAGTAAATTGAACTGCGGCCGCCAACTCTTGCGTTGTGCTGCCGGAGCCTGCGGCGCAGCTACTTTTTGTTGTTCTAGTATCTGCATGGCGGTGTCCTGGGTACTTGAAATCGAGCCTGTTCAGCCGCTTTCTGGATCAGTGTAGGTGGCATTGATAGCCATTGACCGGCCAACGTAATTTTTTTGACGCTATTGCACCTTGGGCATGTCGGGTTGCGCGACCGAATGATGTTGTTCAGGCTCCTCGTTACCACTGGCCAATGGCACCACCGGCGGATGCTGACGGTCGGTTTCTTCTCGCAGGAAATCGATGAGGGACTGGGCGGAACGCTCATCCAGCCGCAAGTTGGGCATCGAGATCCTGTTGTAGCGCTCGAACAGTTCCATCGCGATCGGGTCCTTTTCCGCGAGCATGCGGTCAGGTTCGCGGATCCAGCGCTTGAGCCAGGCCGGATCGCGCTGATAGGTCACACCGATCAGGTCCGGGCCGATGCTGCGCAGGCCGATGCCCTGCCCGTCCAGCGGACCGAGGCTGTGGCAAGACGCGCAGCGGGTGCGAAACAGCTCTTCGCCATTGCTCGGCGGGCGAATTTCCGGTGCATCGACATAGCTTTCTTCCACACTGGGCTGTTTCCAGTTATGCAGGGTATTGGCCAGTTGGTCGGCCAGAATCCACGGATTTTCGAACGGCGAGGCTTTCATCCAGCGGCCCGTTGCCTGGTTGCCGACGATCAGGCTCAGGTTGTGGTCCTTGTTGCGCCCGTTATCGACGCCTTCGATGAACAGCCCCAGTTTTTTGCGCAGGTCGGTCACGTCGGCGAATTCCCCGGTGAGGAATTTCCACCCGGGCCCGACCTGGAAGCGTTGCGCATAGGCCTTGAGCACCTCGGGGGTATCACTCAAGGGGTCGATGCTGATGGAGTAGAAGAAGATGTCCTTGCCGACCCGATCCCCCAGCAGTTTCTGCACCTGGCGCATGCGCGCGGTTTCCAGGGGGCAGGAGTCGCTGCACGAGGTGAAGATGAAGTTGATCACCACCACCTTGTCTTTGATCAAGTCATCGAAAAAACGCAGCTGCTGTCCGTCCTGGTCGGTCAGCAGGGTGTTGGGGAAATAGTCGCCACCCCACGGGGTGGCGTCTTCAACGACAGCGGGCTCGGAAGTGGCTGCAGGAGCAGGTGCAGGCGTCGACGTCGGCTGGCTGGCGACCAGCAGCTGGCTGGCCAGCAAACCGGTCACCAACATCAGCACCAGGTGCATGCCCAAGGCTCGTGCGCGTGGCGAATGCAGCTCTTTTTTTTCCATCACCAGCCGCCTCGATGTCGTGAAGGGGGGTAATGGTGGTTTGCAAGGACCTCGCCAACCATGTGTTTTTTTTACAAAAAGGTACTAACACTCAACAAAACAATGATTTATCACAATCAATGGGCGATGACCGTGGAAAGGACCGGGGATTGAACCCCCGATATTGGGGGTAGTTCATCCCCGTTTTCAGGGGACCAGATTAAACGACAGGCGAACAGTGGTGCCCTCGCCTTCACGGCTATCCAGGGTCGCCGCACCGCCAAAACGCTCCATGATCCGCTTGACCAGCACCAGCCCGACCCCCAGCCCGCCCTGCTTGGTGGTGAAGAACGGCCGGAAGGCCATGGTGCGCTGTTCTTCGCTCATGCCTTTGCCGGTATCGCTCACCCTCACGCTGACGCGCCGGGCATCCTGCGGCTCGATCTGGATGGTCAGCGTACCGCCGCCGTCCATGGCTTCCACCGCATTGGACAGCAGACTGTTGAGGATCTGGGTCAGTTGCACGTGCTGGCTCAGGACCATGGGCGTCTGGTCCGGCTCGAACACCACGTTGACCCTGGCCTTGCTGATCTGATGCTCGTAAGCCATCAGGCTGTCATGCAGGGCCGCCACCAGGTTCACAGGTTCCGCCTCGTCATTGAGCGGTCGCAGGGACTGGAGCAATTCCCGTACCCACGTCGACATGCGATCGACCTGAGTAATGATGTCGTTGATGTTCCCGTGTGCCGGACCGCTGTCGAACTCTATCGCCAGCTCGGCGCTTGAACGGATATTCGCCAACGGATTGCGCAGACTGTGGGCGACCGCTGAGGACACCTCCCCCAGAGCCACAAAGGTTTCGTTGGTGATCAATTGCTTCTGCTGCGTCTCCAGCAGGATCGCCGCCCGCCGCACGATCCAGTACAGACCCAGATAAATCAGACCGCCGCCCAGGGCGGTCGCCAGCCAGATCAGCACCAGGCCGCGCTCCATGCGGTTGATCAGGTCCTGTGGCTCCTTGTAAATCTCGACCATCGCCGTGACGGTGCTGCCATCGGCGTCGAACAGGGGAATGTAGTTTTCGATGAAGGTGTATTTGGGTGGTTCCAGGAACTTCTGCTCCATGCGGGATTTGTCCACATCGTGGTAACTGGTCGACACGGAAATTTTCGAATTGAATGCCCGGTCGAGGTCTTCATCGCCATGGATCGTGATGCCCATCAAGGCCGGGTTGGTCGACCAGATCACCATACGGTCGGGGGCATAGATGTTGACCAGGATCACGTCCGGCAAATTTTCGATATGGTCGAGGAATTCACCACGGGCACTGGCACGGGACAGCGGGTCGACGTCAGGAAAGTCCTTGTCTTTTCGTGGGTCGAGCAACTCGCCCATGGTCCTGACATTGGGAATCGACACATGGCGCACTTCGGCCGAGGCAATCGCCTGAATGAATTGTGAGGTCAATAGCGCATCGCGCTGCACGCTTTCGGTAATTACGAACCGCGAGGACACCGCCCCCAGCGCCACCGCCACCGTGCCGATCACCACCATGCTGATCAGCGAAAACCAGCGCAGCAGATTGAACGGCTCCTTGCGCGTGTTCAAGCGAACTTCGCTTTCGGTCGCAAGTACTTTGGCGATGGTGTTCATGGACACGGTTCCCGGAAACCCCCTATAGGTTTATAGCCCACGCATGGCTGTTTGCCCGGTGTACTACGATCCCCTCCCGCCCCGCGCACCCTATCCACCCCCAAAGCTGGGGAAAGCCGCCCGCGCCCCAGCCTCCCGGTCTGTCACCCGCGACTGCGCCATCGCCCTTACTCCGGGCTTCCCACGGGCGTTTTCGCTGATTGGTATGGAAGTTGCCGAACACCCTGCCAACTGCCCCATGCCCAAGGGACTGGTACTTCGATAGAGGGAATACTCATGCACCCTTTACTGTGCAAAACCGCGTCCGCCCTGATTGTGACCGCTCTAGCCCAAGGCATTGCCCAGGCAGCGCTGTTTGCCGCAGACCCCGGCCCCTACCTGCCAGCCAATGGCAATTTCGCCGCCTGGTATCAAGATACCCACGGCCGAACCCTTGACCTGTGTTTATCCAAGGCTGTCAGTTCCAGGGTTGCCAGCACGCCGGGCGCCCCGACTTACATGTGCTCGTTGATCCCGAACCCCGGAATTTTCGACGACACTCAACCGTTGGTCTTCCCGACCAATTTCCCCGACGAAGCGTTCTGGTCCACAGGCGAAACCACCATCGTCGATGCCGCCCGAGGCATCGACCTGACCTATGTCTCGGCGCTTGAGGCAGCCTTCAGTGGCGGCGATCCGCTGGAGGGCGACCAGATCAGCTTCGCCCGTATCCGTATTCGCATCGACGTGCCCACCGCCGGCACTTATGTCATCACCCACCCCTACGGCGTCGAAGTGTTCAACGTCGACACTCCCGGCCGGCGGGCGATCAACATGACCCGGGACATCGGCATCGGTGCGCCAAAAACCTACGACGGCGCGCTCAAGGGCGACGTCGGGCCGTTCCTGCGCAGCGTCAATGGCCCCTACACCGAGACCAACCCGAGCACTGGCCAGGCCGAACAATTCGTTGGCGATCCGAACCTCACCGAAGCCGTCACTGGCAGCCCGTTCAACACCAACTACGTACGCATCGAAGGCCCCAATGGCCTGGACTTGCGCACCAACCTCTTCGCCGTATCCGGCAAGTTGTCGACGGTGGTCCGGCCGACCCCGGTGATCGCCGAGCGCAGCACCTACTCGCGACAGGCCGGCACCAGCGCCCTGGTGGCCCAGCAGGACGTGTTCGTGCTGGCCCCGCCACCACCGGCCAGCGTGACCCTGGACAGCAACAACCCGGTGCTGAACTTCACCGAAGCGAACACCACTGGCCACTGGTATGCGCAGTCGCCGAACAATCCGACGCTGCCGAGCACCTTGCAGGTGACCGCCGACAACCACTTGGCCATCGCCAGCAGCACGCCGACCACCTTGCCCATGCCGCTGACCGACCTGGTGACGATCTCACGCGCCGAGTACAGCTTGAGCACCGGGCAAATCACCATCGTGGCCTCGACCAGCGATGAAACATCGCCACCGGTGCTCACTGCCACCTCCGGCACCGGTATCGCCATCGGCGCCTTGAGTGGTGACGGCGCGGTGAAAAGCCTGGCCACCGGCATTTCGCCGATTCCGCCCGCCCAGGTTCGTGTGTCGTCGTCCAATGGCGGCAGCGATACCGAAGAAGTGGTCATCGTGCAATGAACGCTCACATGCCCGGATCCTCATCAGGAGGCATCATGAATAAATGGCCACGCCTGGCGCTCAACACCCTGGGACTGATTCTATCGCTGTCCGGCAGTGCCTTCGCGCAACTCGCCGCCGTCGATCCCGGCCCCTACACCTTTGCCACCGGGAAATTCCCGATCTGGTATCAGGACAACAATCTGTTGTCGATGGAGCTGTGCCAGTCACGCGCCGCCAGCTCGCGGGTCGCTGCCAGTGTGCCACCGGCCTACATGTGCACCCTGCTGCCGACACCTGGCGTTTTCGACGACACCCAGCCGATGGTGTTCCCGGATAACTGGCCAGACGAAGCCTTCTGGTTCCTTGCCGAGACCAGCATCCCCAACAACACCGCCGGCTATGGCATGGACGCTTATGTCGCCGGGATCGAAGCTGCATTTGCTGGCGGCAACCCGCTCGACGGCGACCAGATCAGCTTCGCGCGGATTCGTCTGCGGGTGAACATTCCCACAGCCGGGACCTACACCATTACCCACCCCTATGGCGTGGAAACGGTCAACGTCACCACCCCCGGCCGTCGTGCAATCAACATCACCCGGGACGTCGGCGTCGGTGCGCCGGGGGTTTTCAGCGGTGCAGTCAATGGGGCGATCGGTCCGTTCCTGCGCAGCGTCAACGGCCCCTACACCGAAGTGAACCCGGACACCGGTGCCGTCGAAACCTTCGTCGGCGACCCGAACCTCACCGAAGCCGTGACCGGCAGCCCCAACAACACCAACTTCGTGCGCATCCAGGGCCCGGCCGGGACTATCCAGACCAACCTCTTCACCCTGTCCGGCAAGGTGCTCGACAACCGCGCGCAAACCGCGGTGGACATGAGCCGTGCCACCTACCGCCGCATAGCCGGCACGGGCGGCAACAACACCCGGATCGAAGTGTTTGCCAAAGCCGCTAGCGGTTCGACCCTGTGCTTTCGCGAAAGCATTGCCCTGGTCCCCGGCCCACCTGTGTCGCCTTGCCAGACCAACATGCTGAGCGACAACAACGGCGTGTTCTTCGGCCAGCATCTGCTGGCCAACGGGACGGTGCCTCCAGTCGTGGTGGTCACCGCCACCAACCCGGCCGGGACCACCCGCCCGACCGCGGTATCGAGCAAGCTCTCGGACGTGGTGAAAATCCAGACCGCTCGTTACAGCTGGAGCAACCACAGCCTGCTGATCGAGGCCACGTCCACAGACGAGGTGGTCGTACCGGACATGGTCGCCCAGGGTTACGGACGGCTGTCGAAAACCGGCACCCTGCAACGCCTGACGGTGGCTGACCTGACCCAACCCCCTGCAACCGTTACAGTCAAATCCGCCGCCGGCGGCAATGACACCGAGCCGGTCGTAGTCGTCGGCACAGCACCGGACACCGGGGCGAACCAGGCACCGATCTCCGTCGCCGATACCGGCGGCACCAGCTTCGGCGTGCCGATCACCCTCAACCTGCTGGCCAATGACAGGGACCCGGACGGCAATACGCCGCTGAGCATTACCGCGCTGACCCAACCGGCCACCGAGCAGGGCTCCGTGGCATTGAGCGGCACCACGACGGTGGTCTACACCCCTCCCGCTGTCGTCAACGCGCCGCTGACCACGACGTTCACCTACAAGGCCCAAGACGTCAAAGGCCTGGCCTCGACGACAGCGGCAACCGTGACCATTACCGTGGCGCCTAACCGGCCTCCGGTGGCAGTCGCCGATGCCGTCACGACACTGGGTGTGGCGATTCCAATCAACGTGCTGGCCAACGACAGCGACCCGGAAGGCAATGTTCCACTCGCGGTCGCCAGCTTCACTCAACCACCGGCAGATCGCGGCACCGTCAGCAGTAACGGCACGGTGCTCACCTATACCCCACCGGCCACCATCACCACGGCCTTCACCACGACCTTCACCTACATCGCCCGGGACAGCTTCGGCGCCCAGTCGACGTCGCCGGCCACGGTCACGGTGCAGGTCTCGCCACGACCTGCTGCGGAAACCTTCGCAGTGACCACCGCAACGGTGAGCGCCCGTTCCAATAACCGCTTCACCTGGAACTTTGCCGGCACCTCATCGGTGACCACCGGCAACACCATCACCATCAAGGTCACCACTCCGACCGGATTGGTCACCCTGGGCACCACCACCGTACCGGGGAACGGTCGCTGGCGGTTGACAGTGAACAACACCACCACGGTCGTACCGTCGGCGAACCCGACCGCCACGATCACCTCGTCCCAAGGCTCCGTGCGGACGGTGCCGGTGATCGCCAACTGAGCCCGCGCCCCATTAGCCACCTTGGTTGATGGGGCCGGCTTGAGCCCTATGGAAAACCGCGGCCTCGGGTGGGGGGCCGCGGTTTTTTGCCGGGTTTGTTCGTCTGTGAGAATTGAGTCGGTTGACAGGCCGTCATCGCGAGCAAGCTCGCTCCCACAGGGGGCGTGGTTGTACACGGATTTTGCGCTCGACACTGCTCCCACAGAAGAGCAAAAGCAGATCGGCGTACACCCACGCTTCTAACCACTCAACAGGCCGAGCGTTAGCTCGCCTGCAGCTCTTGATCTTGATCCACCCGCCCCCTCGGCAGGCCTCGTTCCG
Source organism: Pseudomonas fluorescens (assembly GCF_040448305.1). Taxonomy (NCBI): domain Bacteria; kingdom Pseudomonadati; phylum Pseudomonadota; class Gammaproteobacteria; order Pseudomonadales; family Pseudomonadaceae; genus Pseudomonas; species Pseudomonas fluorescens. The sequence continues at coordinate 4,408,723 of NZ_CP148752.1, forward strand.
GTGTTCATCCGGGGGTGGGCGCGCAGCGCCGTTCGGCGCAGCCGAACACATCGAGAGGAGGTCGAGCGAAGCCGACCGGAGGCGATGCCCCCGGATGAATGCCGGAGCGAAGGAACCCCGAGCCTTGGCGAGGGGCCGGACGTTCGGGGCGAGCGTTTTTTTGCTTACTTTTTTTAGGCGCTTGTAAAAAAAGTGACTCGCCGTAAGGGCGAAACCACCAGCCGCCGTAACTAAGGAAACGGATATGTACTCAGACCCACAACCTGATCGACGAGTCCCGTCAGCCGCCCGGCCAACGCCTTGGCCTGGCTAGCCACGTCGGTGACGGCGGTACTTTCCCACCACATACCGCGCAAAGGCGGCCCCATGGCAAACAGACGACGGGCGGGCTGACCCTCGGCGTTCAGGACCGCACCATCGACCTCTGCCGCGATGCCCAAGGCCAACGGCCCCGGCCGGACCAGGCCTCGGGCGAGCAATTGCCGGGGCAACGGCCGCGCAACCCGGCGCCAGTCGTATTCGATACCGCTGGAGTTGATCAGGGCGGCACCGCTGACCACACAGCTGTGCGCCTCGCCGCGCCGTCGAAGGCGAATACTCACCTCGCCATTCAGCGAAGGCTCAAGGCCCTGGTAAGAGGCCGCGTGAATACGTAACCGCCCTTCTTTATATAAGCGCTCCACCAGTTCGGCACTCAAGGGTGGCGAGCGGTGGTGATGGCTTTCCCACCACGGCCGCACATGCCGCACAAACTGCCGACGCTGCATATCCGTCGCCTGATGCCACAAGCGACCAATGTGCGCCCGCACCGTGTCCAGCGGCGCCTGCCAGTCGACGCCCTGAGCGATGGCGTCCCGGCAGTGCCGACGCAGTTCGCGCATCAACTGGCGGGGTGTGCGGATGCTCTGATCCTCGGCGAGAAAATCCACCCAGGCCGGTGGCTGGCGCCGCACATGGGGCAGCAGGCCATGCCGGGAAAACACTTCAATCGGCCCGCGATGCCCGGCCTGTTCCAGGGACACCACGGCGTCGACCATGGTCAGGCCCGAGCCGATGATCATGACCGTCGATTGCGGATCGAGCCGCTGCATGGCCGCCACGTCCCATGGGTCGAGGGCCGCCGCATTCAAGCCGCTGGTCCGGGTTTGTGGCGTGCGCGCGGCGGGAAACATCCCGGTGGCCAGCACCGCAAAAGCGCCCTGCAAGCATCGGCCATCGCTCAAGGTCAACCGCACGGCGTCGGCATCGGTTTGCAAATCGACCACTTCGGCCTGCACATGCTCGACCGTCGAACCGTTCAAAGCGCCCACCGCCTGCGCTTCGGCCAGGCGCTGCCGGGCGTACAGGCCGAAAATCCCGCGAGGCGGAAACAGCTCGCTGATCGGCACGTGCTGCTGATCCGATTCCGGCCAGCCGCCAGCCTCGATGTACCCGGTCAACCATTGGGTCAGGTCGTCGGCGTTGTCCGGGTCGACACTCATCCGCGCCGCATTGCCGTTGAGCGTATGGCCCAGTTCCACCGCGCTGTAGGCTTCGCCCCGCCCCAACTCGGCCCGGGGCTCGATAACCAGCACCCGGCGCCGGCCCGGCAAACGCATCAATTGCGCCGCCAGCAGCGCGCCACTGAGGCCGCCGCCGACAATCAGGATGTCGGCGTCATTGGTCAAGGTCTGGCCCATCGTACTCTCCCTGTTCAGATCACCACATTACGCACAAACTTCGCCGCCACCGCCCCATCGTTGCGATAACAGTGCGGCTGGTTGCTGGCGAACATGAAAAATTCACCCGCGCCGATATGCTGCGGCTGGTCGCCGAGCATAACGGTCAGGCAACCTTCGAAGACATAAATCTGCTCGCTCCAGCCATCGGCGTCCGGCTCCGACGGATACACCTCGCCCGGTTGCAGGCACCATTCCCACTGTTCGACTTCGCGGCTGGCCTGGGCTTTGGAGAGCAACACCGCTTTACTGCCGGGGATCGTGCCAGTCCAGGCCAGCTCATTGATACGGCTGGGATCGCGGGCGTCGGGCGCCTGGATCAAATCACTGAAGGCGACGTCGAGGGCTTCGGCCACGCGGTCGAGGGTGGTCAGGCTGACGTTCTTTTCCCCCGCCTCGATCGCCACCAGCATTCGGCGGCTGACTCCGGACTTTTCGGCTAGCGCGGTCTGGCTCAGGTCAGCGGCATGACGCAAACGGCGGACGTTTTGACTGACGTGCTGGAGGACCGAAGCCCGTTGAGTAGAATCTTTGTGCACTATATTGCTCACTGAGTGGGGTTGGGCAGTATACTGCGCAACATTCGGCGCATTGTGCGTCCCCCTCCAGTAGCGTGCAAGGTCATGACGTCGGTGAACTCCCCAATGGCTTCCTCCCGTTTTACAAGGTTCAGCAAGGCCGAATGCGTGCTGGTACTGATCACGATGGTCTGGGGCGGTACCTTCCTGCTGGTACAGCATGCGATGACCGTCAGTGGCCCGATGTTTTTCGTCGGCCTGCGCTTTGCCGCCGCCGCGAGCATCGTCGCCCTGTTTTCCTGGCGTCACCTGCGCGACCTGACCTTGTTCGAACTCAAGGCCGGGGCGTTTATCGGCGTGGCCATCATGCTCGGCTACGGTTTGCAGACGGTCGGGTTGCAGAGCATTCCCAGCAGCCAATCAGCATTCATTACTGCGCTGTACGTCCCGTTTGTGCCGCTGTTGCAATGGCTGGTGCTGGGGCGGCGTCCGGGGTTGATGCCCAGCATCGGCATCATGCTGGCCTTTACCGGGTTGATGCTGTTGTCCGGGCCGTCCGGTGCGTCGTTCAACTTCAGCCCCGGTGAAATCGCCACCTTGATCAGCGCCGTGGCCATTGCGGCCGAGATCATCCTGATCAGCACCTATGCCGGCCAGGTCGATGTGCGCCGGGTGACGACGGTGCAACTGGCAGTCACTTCGGTGCTGTCGTTCCTGATGGTGGTGCCGACCAACGAGGCGATACCGGACTTCTCGTGGTTGCTGCTGTGCAGCGCGCTGGGCCTGGGGGCGGCGAGTGCGGCGATTCAGGTGGCGATGAACTGGGCGCAGAAAAGCGTGTCACCGACCCGCGCCACGCTGATCTATGCCGGCGAACCGGTATGGGCCGGGATTGTCGGGCGCATTGCCGGGGAACGCTTGCCGGCGATTGCCTTGGTCGGGGCCGGGTTGATTGTGGCGGCGGTGATAGTCAGTGAGTTGAAGACCAAGGGTAAGGGTGCGGTGGTTGAGGAAGAGCTGGAGCAGGAAACACAGTGATAAACCGCAAACTCTGCATTTCCAGATAGGCCGCCATCGCGAGCAAGCTCGCTCCCACAGTGTTATGTATTGCGCACAAAACTGTATGTACACCTCAAAACCTGTGGGAGCGAGCTTGCTCGCGATGGCGTCAGTACAGGCGAAAACCCTCTACCAGAAACAATGTGAATCAGGGCTTTTCCGTCTACCGTGTAGGATTCTGCGACAGCTTGGCGTTTGGTGATCCGGGAGCTGGCACGTATGATGCTTCACAAACTTCCGCAGATTAGAAGCCTATGTCCCTGATAGTTCTACTGCTTCTGCCTTTCATAGGCAGCTGTTTGGCGGCCGTGTTGCCGCACAATGCACGTAACGCCGAATCCCTGCTGGCTGGCCTGATCGCCCTGATCGGCACCGTTCAGGTCGCCTTCCTGTACCCGCAGATCGCCGATGGCGGCGTCATTCGCGAAGAGTTTTCATGGTTGCCCAGCCTGGGCCTGAACTTCGTCCTGCGCATGGACGGTTTCGCCTGGCTGTTCTCCATGCTGGTGCTGGGCATCGGCACCCTGGTTTCGCTGTACGCCCGCTACTACATGTCGCCGAACGATCCAGTGCCGCGATTCTTCGCGTTTTTCCTGGCCTTCATGGGCGCCATGCTCGGGCTGGTGATCTCCGGCAACCTGATCCAGATCGTGTTTTTCTGGGAGCTGACCAGCCTCTTCTCGTTCCTGTTGATTGGCTACTGGCACCATCGCGCCGATGCCCGGCGCGGCGCCTACATGGCGCTGATGGTGACCGGTGCGGGCGGTTTGTGCCTGCTGGCAGGGGCCATGCTGCTCGGCCATGTGGTCGGCAGCTATGACCTGGACAAGGTCCTGGCCGCCGGCGACCTGATTCGCGCCCATGCCCTCTACCCGATCCTGTTGCCCCTGATCCTGATCGGCGCACTGAGCAAAAGTGCGCAATTTCCCTTTCACTTCTGGCTGCCCCACGCCATGGCCGCGCCGACCCCTGTGTCGGCATACCTGCACTCGGCGACCATGGTCAAGGCCGGGGTCTTCCTGCTCGCGCGGCTATGGCCCTCGCTGTCGGGCAGTGAAGAATGGTTCTACATCGTCAGTGGCGCCGGCGCCTGCACCCTGTTGCTCGGGGCGTATTGCGCGATGTTCCAGAACGACCTCAAGGGATTGCTGGCCTACTCGACCATCAGCCACCTGGGCCTGATTACCCTGCTGCTCGGCTTGAACAGCCCGCTGGCCGCCGTCGCCGCGGTGTTCCACATCCTCAACCACGCCACGTTCAAGGCCTCGCTGTTCATGGCCGCCGGCATCATCGACCACGAAAGCGGCACCCGCGATATCCGCAAACTCAGTGGCCTGTACAAGCTGATGCCGTTTACCGCCACCCTGGCCATGGTCGCCAGCGCCTCGATGGCCGGCGTGCCGTTGCTCAACGGTTTTCTCTCCAAAGAGATGTTCTTCGCCGAAACCGTGTTCATCAATGCCACGCGCTGGGTCGAACTGAGCCTGCCGATCGTGGCAACGATTGCCGGTACCTTCAGCGTGGCTTACTCCCTGCGTTTCACCGTGGATGTGTTCTTCGGCCCGCCCGCGACCGACTTGCCCCACACGCCCCACGAGCCACCGCGCTGGATGCGCGCACCGGTCGAGTTGCTGGTGTTCGCCTGCCTGCTGGTGGGGATCTTCCCGGCCCAGATAGTCGGCCCGCTGCTCGCTGCCGCGGCGCAACCGGTGGTCGGTGGCACACTGCCCGAATACAGCCTGGCCATCTGGCACGGCCTGAACGCGCCTATGATCATGAGCCTGATCGCATTGTCCTGCGGTTCCGTGCTTTATCTGCTGCTGCGCAATCAATTCAAGCGCGGGCGCTTCGACCGTCCGCCCGTCATCGGGCGCCTGGACGGCAAGCACTTGTTCGAATACGCGCTGGTCGCCATCATGCGCCTGGCCCGCCGCCTGGAACCGCGGATTGGCACCAAACGCCTGCAAATGCAGTTGTTCCTGGTGGTGCTCGCCGCCGTGCTGGCGGGGTTGATCCCCATGTTGCACAGCAGCCTTCACTGGGGTGACCGGCCGAAAATCCCGGGGTCGATCGTCTTCGTCACCTTGTGGTTGCTGGCCATCGTCTGCGCCCTTGGCGCGGCCTATCAGGCCAAGTATCACCGCCTCGCAGCCCTGACCATGGTCAGCGTCTGCGGCCTGATGACCTGCGTCACCTTCGTCTGGTTTTCCGCGCCGGACCTGGCCCTGACGCAACTGGCGGTTGAAGTGGTGACCACGGTGCTGATCCTGCTGGGCCTGCGCTGGCTGCCACGACGGATCGAGGAGGTCTCGCCGTTGCCGGGCAGCCTGCGTCGGGCGCGGGTGCGGCGTATCCGCGACTTGCTGCTGTCGACTGCGGTCGGTGTCGGCATGGCGTTGCTGGCCTACGCCATGCTGACGCGCCAAACCCCCAACGACATTTCCTCGTTCTACCTCAGCCGCGCCTTGCCCGAAGGTGGTGGCAGCAACGTGGTCAACGTGATGCTGGTGGACTTCCGTGGTTTCGACACCCTTGGTGAAATCACCGTGCTGGTGGCCGTGGCCCTGACCGTGTTCGCTCTGCTGCGTCGTTTCCGCCCGCCGAAAGAAAGCCTGCAACTGCCAGCCCAGCAACGCTTGCTCGCGCCGGATGTGGTCACCGACCTGGTCAACCCGCGTCACGCCAGCGACACCGCGCTCGGTTTCATGATGGTGCCGGCGGTGCTGGTGCGCCTGCTGTTGCCGGTGGCGCTGGTGGTGTCGTTCTACCTGTTCATGCGCGGGCACAATCAACCGGGCGGCGGTTTTGTCGCCGGGCTGGTGATGTCGGTGGCGTTCATCCTGCAATACATGGTCGCCGGCACGCAGTGGGTCGAGGCGCAAATGAGCCTGCGGCCACTGCGCTGGATGGGCACCGGACTGATGATTGCCACGGCCACGGGCCTGGGCGCGATGGTCGTCGGCTATCCGTTCCTGACCACCCACACCTGGCATTTCTCATTGCCGCTGCTGGGTGACATTCACCTGGCCAGCGCGCTGTTCTTCGACATCGGCGTGTACGGCGTGGTGGTCGGCTCGACCCTGTTGATCCTCACCGCCCTCGCCCACCAATCGGTGCGCGGCCACAAAACCGCCGCCCAGCCCAGATCCGTTGCCGCCAAAGGAGCCGTCTGATGGAAGAAGTCATCGCAATCGCCATCGGCGTACTGGCCGCGTCCGGCGTCTGGCTGATCCTGCGCCCTCGGACGTTCCAGGTGGTCATGGGCCTGTGCCTGCTGTCCTACGGCGTCAATCTGTTCATCTTCAGCATGGGCAGCCTGTTCATCGGCAAGGAGCCGATCATCAAGGACGGCGTGCCGCAGGACCTGTTGCACTACACCGACCCGTTGCCACAAGCCTTGGTGCTGACCGCGATCGTCATCAGCTTCGCCATGACCGCGCTGTTCCTGGTGGTGCTGCTGGCTTCCCGGGGCCTGACCGGCACCGACCATGTGGATGGCCGGGAGCCCAAAGAATGATGGCGATGACTCACCTGATCGTCGCGCCCATCCTGCTGCCGCTGCTGACCGCCGCGATCATGTTGATGCTCGGCGAGAAGCACCGGCCGCTCAAGGCGAAGATCAATCTGTTCTCCAGCCTGCTCGGGCTGGGCATTGCCGTGGCATTGTTGCAATGGACACAAGCCACCGGCGTACCCGGCTCCATCGGTGTGTACCTGCCGGGCAACTGGCAAGTGCCGTTCGGCCTGGTGCTGGTGGTCGATCGGCTGTCGGCGCTGATGCTGGTGCTGACCGGCATCATCGGCGTCAGTGCACTGCTGTTTGCCATGGCACGCTGGGACGGCGCCGGCTCGAGTTTTCACGCGCTGTTCCAGATCCAGATGATGGGCCTTTACGGCGCGTTCCTCACCGCTGACCTGTTCAACCTGTTCGTGTTCTTCGAGGTGCTGCTGGCCGCGTCCTACGGGTTGATGCTCCACGGCTCGGGCCGGGCGCGGGTGTCGTCGGGGCTGCATTACATCTCGATCAACCTGTTGGCCTCGTCGCTGTTCCTGATTGGCGCGGCGCTGATCTATGGGGTCACCGGCACACTGAACATGGCCGACCTGGCGGTTAAAATCCCGCTGGTGTCCGAAGCTGATCGCGGCTTGCTACACGCCGGCGCGGGGATCCTGGCCGTCGCGTTTCTGGCCAAGGCCGGCATGTGGCCGCTGAACTTCTGGCTGGTGCCGGCCTATTCGTCGGCCAGCGCGCCGGTGGCGGCGATGTTCGCGATCATGACCAAGGTCGGCGTCTACACCTTGCTGCGCCTGTGGACGCTGCTGTTCTCCGCCCAGGCCGGGGCATCGGCGTTCTTTGGCGGCGACTGGCTGATCTATGGCGGCATGGCGACCATCGTCTGCGCCGCCATGGCGATCCTCGCCGCGCAACGCCTGGAGCGCATGGCCAGCCTGAGCATTCTGGTGTCGGCGGGCATTCTGTTGTCGACCATCGGTTTCGCCCAGCCGAACCTGGTCGGCGCGGCGCTTTTCTATTTGTTCAGCTCGACCCTGGCGCTGAGCGCACTGTTCCTGCTGGCCGAACTGATCGAGCGCTCGCGCTCGGCCAACGAAATCCTGCTCGAAGATGAAACCGAATTGCTGCCCCGTCCTCTGGAATCCCTGCATCCGCCCAAAGGCACCAACCTCGACGACGACCAGAAAGCCGTGGTCGGCCAGGTGATTCCCTGGACCATGGCGTTTCTTGGCCTGAGTTTCATCGCCTGCGCCTTGCTGATCATCGGCATGCCGCCGCTCTCCGGGTTTATCGGCAAGCTCGGGTTGATTGGAGCGTTGCTCAATCCGCTAGGCCTGGGCAACAGCGGCGATGCACCGATTTCCAATGCTGCATGGGGCCTGTTGGTGTTGTTGATTGTGTCCGGACTGGCGTCGCTGATCGCATTCTCGCGCCTGGGCATCCAGCGTTTCTGGACGCCAGCGGAACGACCATCGCCCCTGCTGCGACGCCTTGAATGCGTACCGATCTTCGCCCTGCTGGGCTTGAGCATTGCGCTGACCTTCAAGGCAGAGCCGCTGCTGCGCTATACCCAGGCCGCCGCCGATGCCTTGTACAACCCGCAGCAATACGTGATGGCGGTGCTTGACACGCGCGTCGTACCGAACCCGTCGGCCGTAGCGGCCCCGCAGGAGGTGCAACCATGAAGCGCCTGTTTCCGGCACCGCTGCTATCGCTGGCCCTGTGGCTGCTGTGGCTGTTGCTGAACCTGTCGATCAGCCCCGGCAATCTGCTGCTGGGTGCTGCGCTGGGGTTCTGTGCGCCATTGATGATGCGCAGGCTGCGTCCGCTGCCGGTGCGCATCCGTCGCCCTTGGGTGATCCTGCGCCTGGTCCTGCTGGTCGGGCGCGATGTGCTGGTGTCCAACCTCGCCGTGGCCTGGAGCGTGCTCAATGCCGGTCGCCGCCCGCCCCGCTCGCAATTCATCAAGGTGCCGCTGGACCTGCGTGACGCCAACGGCCTGGCCGCGCTGTCGATGATCACCACGGTGGTGCCCGGTACGGTCTGGTCGGAGCTGGCGCTGGATCGCAGCATCCTGCTGTTGCACGTCTTCGACCTGGACGACGAGGCGCTGTTCATCCAGCACTTCAAGGCGACCTACGAACGTCCGTTGATGGAGATCTTCGAATGAGCCCGTTGCTGTCGAACGCGATCCTGCTGAGCCTGTTCTTCTTTTCCCTGGCGATGATCCTGACCCTGATTCGCCTGTTCAAGGGGCCGTCGGCCCAGGACCGGGTTCTGGCGCTGGACTATCTGTACATCGTCGCGATGCTGATGATGTTGGCGCTGGGCATTCGCTATGCCAGTGACACCTACTTCGAGGCGGCGCTGCTGATCGCCCTGTTCGGTTTCGTCGGTTCGTTCGCCCTGGCGAAATTCCTGCTGCGTGGCGAGGTGATCGAATGAACACGTCATTGTCGTTGTGGGTGGAAATCCCGGTGGCGATCCTGCTGGTGCTCGGCAGCCTGTTTGCATTGATCGGCGCCACCGGCCTGCTGCGCATGAAGGATTACTTCCAGCGCATGCACCCACCGGCCCTGGCCTCGACGCTCGGGACCTGGTGCGTGGCGCTGGCGTCGATCATCTACTTTTCGGCGCTCAAGTCCGCGCCGGTATTGCACGCCTGGCTGATTCCGATCCTGCTGGCGATTACCGTGCCGGTGACGACCCTGCTGCTGGCCCGGGCGGCGCTGTTTCGCAAACGCATGGCCGGGGATGATGTGCCGGCTGAAGTGAGCAGCCGCCGGAGTGAGAGCGGTAGTTAAACCAAAGTTTTGTATTGACTGGACTGGCCTCTTCGCGGGCAAGCCCGCTCCCACAGGGTTAAGTGTTTAATTCGGAACTTGTATACGACACTGACCCTGTGGGAGCGAGCTTGAACTGGCCTAATAATTCCGGACACCTCTTAAGGGCGATATGATTTCGCCAACTTGGAGGTTCCATGAACGAAAGAAAGGTCTATACCCGCGAGTTCAAGCTGCTTGCTGCCAGCATGGTGCTTGATGATAACTGCCCGGTTCCAGAAGTGTGTGCATCGCTGGATATCGGCCCTACCGCTTTACGGCGTTGGGTCGATCAGGTTCGCAAGGAACGCGAGGGACAGCCAGTCAAAGGCACCAAGGCGATTACCGAAGATCAGCGCCAGATCCAGGAACTAAAGGCCAAGATCAAACACATGGAAATGGAAGCCGAGATCTTAAAAAAGGCTACCGCTCTCTTGATGTCGGATCCCGATCGTTTTCGATGATTGCGGAACTAAGAGAGTCATTCCCGACTGCCATTGTGTGTCGTGTTTTCGATGTGAAGCGCAGCAGCTTTTATGAGTGGCTTCAGCGGCGAGCCAAACCGCGGATCAGACGCGAAGACCTCAAGCTGAAAGTGGTTGAACTGCACAGCGAAAGCCGGGAAGCCATGGGTTCCAGAATGATCAGCAAGAACCTGAAGTCCCAAAACATCGCGATCGGAAGAGGCCTTGTCAGGGCGCTAATGAGGGAGGCCAACATTGTCAGTAAACAACGCCAGCCTCACCCATTCAGATCCAAAGGCGTTGAAGCATTTGTCGCGCCCAATCGACTCAAGCGCAATTTTAAGCCGACTGCAGTTGATCAGGTCTGGTGTGGCGACGTTACCAGCTTGATGGTGGGCGAGCGCTGGGTTCATCTGGCCATCGTGATCGATTTGTTTGCTCGCCGCGTCATTGGCTGGGCGTTTTCGCTGGTCAATGACGCCAACTTGGTCAGCAAGGCGCTACGCATGGCGACAGAGGTGCGAACGTGTCCTCCTGGACTGATGTTCCATTCAGATCAGGGCTGTCAGTACACCAGTCGCAAGTTTCAAGAAGAACTGAAGCGTCATGGCATTTTGCAAAGCATGAGTCATCGCGGGCAGTGCTGGGACAATGCTCCAACGGAGCGCTTTTTCGGCACGCTGAAATCAGAATGGGTGCCTCGTAGTGGCTACAGCAAGATCGAGGAAGCAAAAACCGATATGGTGCGTTTCTTCCTGTACTACAACCGCACCAGGCTCCACAGCTACAACAACTACCTGTCGCCAATAGCCATGGAGCAAAAAGCGGCATAAACACCGTAACCGGTGTCCGGGATTACTTGACCAGTTCAGCTTGCTCGCGATGAGGCCAGTATTGTCACTACAGAAACGTCGCTTAATCAGACCCAGGCCACCGCCAACAACCCCGCCCCCAGCACCACACACAACGGCGAGTAAACCCAGGTGTCGAGCCGGGCAAATTTAGAGCCTTTGACCTCTTTGAAAAAACCCACCAACTCCGAATCGCCAATGGCCCGGGCAAACAGCAAAATCGCGATCGCGCTGATCACCCACTGCAACGACCAGTGATGCAAGGGTGGCAGGCACCAACCCACCCGCAAGCACACCAGCACCGCAATCAACAGCAACACCCCGGCCACCACCAGCGTGATCCAGCCTCGTGGCTTGAACGCTGGCCTCAGTTGTGCGCTGCCCTCCTGCGGTACTTGCGGGACCGCCGCCACTGCCGCCCACTCACCACCCAACGCCCAATACACATGCACCAGACTGATCACTGCGAAGATCGTCACCAGCCATTGAGCCAACAACAGGGTCATGGTTCAGAGATCCTTGAAAGGGATATGAACCGAACATTGTAGGAGCTACCGCAGGCTGCGATGTTTTGATTTTGCATTTTTATGACAAAGATCAAAAGATCCCGACCTGCGGCAGCGCCTACAGGGCAGCGGAGACTTTATCCGCCACGTCCTTGGGCAACCACGCCCGCCAGACGTCCGGATGAGCCTTCATGAACGCCTCCGCCGCCTGACGTGGCGGCGTATGCTTCTCGCTCATCTCGGCCAGTGCTTTGTTCAGCGGATCGATCGGAAAGTCGACCTTGGCGAAGAACTCGGCAATCTGCGGATATTGCTTCTGGAAGGGAGTGGACACACCGATCGACAACTTGGAGGCCAGGGAACGGGTCGGCTGTGGATTGGGGTTGTCGGCGTCGGTCAAGGTCTTCCAGGCTTCGGCGTCGAACGGCGGCTCTTCGAGTTGGATCAGCTTGAAGCGGCCGAGCAACGGCGTGGGTGACCAGTAGTAAAACAGCACCGGCTTGCCACGATGAATTGACGAACTGATCTCTGCGTCCAGTGCCGCGCCCGATCCGCTGCGGAAGTTCACGTAGCTGTCGTCCAGCCCATACGCCTTGAGCTTCTGCTTGTTGACCACTTCCGAGGTCCAGCCGATGGGGCTGTTGAGGAAACGTCCCTTGGTCGGGGCTTCCGGGTCCTTGAACACGTCTTTGTAACGCGGCAGGTCGCTGACGCTGCGCAGGTCCGGCGCCAGCGCCTTGATGCCCTTGGCCGGGTCGCCCTTGATCACATATTCCGGCACCCACCAGCCTTCGGTAGCGCCCTTGACCGTGTCGCCGAGGCTGACGACCTTGCCTTCGGCTTCCGCCTTGACCCACACCGGGCTGCGACCGGCCCACTCTTCGCCAATGACCTGGATGTCATTGTTGGCCAGCGCGGTTTCCAGGGTGATGGTGGTGCCCGGCAAGGTGTCGGTCGGCAGCCCGTAGCCCTTCTCGACAATGATGCGCAAGACGTCGGTGATCAGGCTGCCGCTTTCCCAGTTCAGGTCGGCGAAGTGGATCGGCGTCTGGGCGGCAAACACCGGGGCGGGTGTCGCCAGCAAAGCGAAAGTGGCCAGGACCGCAGCCAGCAACCGTCGAAATCCGTTCATGCTTTTGCACCTCGTGCTGTTCACAGCAATAGCAGGATGGCCTGGCAGTAGACCGCGAAGCCTCTGAATACTCAGTCCACTGACTGTAGTAGAGGTTCCTGCTTTCGAGGTGCGTGGGTCAGTTTTCGCAGGTTTCCTGCAAACGCATCAGCTCTCGTCTGACCATGCTGGCGTATTCCGCCGGTTGCAGTTGGTAAAGCTGTGACGCCACCCAATTCAGCCAGGCTCCCTGCAGAATGGTCTTCTGCCCGAACAACCGCTGCGCTTCGTCTTGAGCGCTGGCCAGGTTCTGTTCGTGGAAGTCGGCGCGGGTCAGGGTCATCACTCGCTGGCCTTGAAGGTCACCAGTTCGCCCTTGCGCCACTTGGCCGCCTTGGCGGTCACGGCTTTGAGGGTTTTGGTCAGGCCTTCCTGCAACTGTTGATGGGCGGCGAACACCATCACCACGCTATGACCTTCCTTGAACACGATCCCCTGACCGTCAGCCGTGGTCACGAAGGCGTAATCGCCAATGCCGTAAACCGTCAGCTTGATGTCGCGGAACTTGATGTCCAGCTTGCCGCCTTCGCGGCTGGGCAGCACGGACGCGCTGAAATGATCGCCGACCTTGAGCTTGAGTCCGGGCTTGTCGTCCACCACCAGGGCTGATTCGGTGTCGATTTCGGCAATGTAAATGCCTTCAGCGTTCTGTTCAGTGAGGTAAACGAAACGTGACTGAAACTGCTTTACCAGCTTTGCGCGCAAATCACCCAGCACGAACAAAGCATGCATATCGAGATTACTTACTGCCAAGGAAACATCCCCACATCTGAAAAATGGCGCCGTGCGCGAAAAATAAACGCACAGCCAAAAAAGCGGCAATGCCGAAGGTGTCGCCAAAGAACCCGGATTGAAGTCCTGAATGAGCAGTGCACTCATTCATCACGAAGCTTGAGAAGACTACTGGAACGTCACTCGCGTCGTCCTGCGTGGCGTTCGTCACAGGTTGAAGGAAAACGCCCTCCCTGCTGCCAGAAAATCATGGACTATCAACTTCGGGGAAAAATCTCATCAAGAAAAAATCTTTTCCTACATATCGTCCGCAAAAAATTGCTTTAGATAAACATCATTCACCCACCAGTGGGGGTGATTCTAGAGCAGCGATGCTCTTGGAGACTAGCCAAAACGACGTACATACGTCGGTAAACAATGAAAAGGACTTCATATGTGCACGCTGACTCACTTTGCTTATCCCTTGGCGCCTGACTCAGAAACAGCGCCGATCCCGCACCCGATACGGTTGCGCGTACACGAACCGCTTCCCGATGTCCCGGCCCGCCCGCGATTTCAGGTGGTGATGGCGGGCATTGCCTTCTTTCATATCAAGGATATTTCGACAGGCTGCGTAAGAGGTTTCCGAGCTGATCATAACGAAGCCTGTGCCCTCGCCCGGTTTCTGGAATCACATTGTTGACATGCCCGTCGTGCTCATTTCCATCGACATTTCGTCTGCCCGCCGACTTATCTCAGCCGTCGACGGGCAACTACTGCCATACTGCCCGCCAAATAAAACGGACCCGCAGAAAATCGGGTTGCGTTGACAACAACAATGTTTTTCCAGGGGAAGTCGGCAACGTGACGGAATTTGATATCGGCGAGTTTTTTATCCGGGGTGAAGCCAGAGAAGTCGAGGGTGAATTCCAGGCCGTGATTGTCATGCGGGCCAAACCACCGCTGAAGACCGTGACGTATCACCAGGTCGAAAAGGATCGCTGGTTCAAAACCCCGGATGTGGCCGCCATTGCCGCCCAGGAATCGGCCCGGGAACTGAAGGCCGCGGTCGATGCTGGTGCATTGAAAGCCTGATGGTCGGGTTGGCGGTCTATGCTCATGGTTGCACTTGAACATCGCGATCGAACTCCGCCCGTGCGGTGCCCTCGAAATCAGGACACCGCGCTTCGCTTCTCGAACCGACTGATGACCTGCAAGGAGATGAAGATGGAATCACCGACCCATGACTTGAAAGGCCTGTTCGACCAGCTCGGCCTGGACTCCAGCCAGAAAGCGATCGACGACTTCATTGCCGGCCATTCCCTGCCTGACGACAAGAAACTCATCGACGCCGAGTTCTGGTCACCGCAACAGGCCGGCTTCCTCAAGGAACAACTGCGCGAAGACGCCGACTGGGCGCGGGTGGTCGACGACCTGAACCTGCGCATGCACCAGACCCACTGACAACCTCAATGCAGGCTGCCAGGACTTTCGGCGCTCAATTGCGCCACCCAGGCAGCCTTGCACTCCTCCGCTTCATCGCGACTGGAGAACGCCGTACCCCGGCGCTCGCCATTGAGCAACACCACCCAGCAGACCCTGCGCCCCATGGATCGCAAATTGGCGGGTACACCGCTGCCGATCATGACCGCGACATCAACTTTGCCTTGCATGCTGACCTCTCGAAATTCATTAGCAACCTAATTAGTAGGTATGTTAATCAGTTTTCCGACGAGGAAACAGCAAAACCCTGCACAGGTTCATTGCAGGATTCGTAACAATCGTCCGGCAGCCCGAGGCTTCTAGCGCGGCTTTTCCGGTTTGTAGCCCAGGCGCAAACCGCCCCAATGCCGACCCTTGAGCATGATCGGCACCGAAAGATCGTGCATCAACTCGCCGGTGTCGCGTGTATAGGTTTGCAGCAGCACGGCCTTCTGATGGCTGCCGCAGCGGATCCCGGTGCGGTCAGCGAACTTGCGCTTGGTCCGGTTCTGCAAGGCATCGACCTGCGCGTCCCCCGTCAGCGGCTGGCTGAACGCCTTGTTATGGGTTGGCACATAACCCTGCTGGGTGCAGGCGATGGCGAACACCAATCCTTCGTGACGCGGCAACAACGGCTCTTGAATCGCTGGCAATACCTGATCGGTGTAACGGTCGAAACGCGTCTGGTACTTGGTCGGGCTGGTATTGGGGATGGCCTGGTAATTGCGGTCGAACAGATCGTCGAGACTGATTCGACCGGCATCGATGTCCGCTTCGAAACGCGTGGCAATCTGCCTCGCGGCTTCCCGGGCCAGGTCATAGATCCGCTGGTGATAGTCATCCAGCCCCACCTCGGCAAGACGCTCGCTGATGGTTTCGGCCTGCCCTTCCATTTGCACCGCCGCCTGGGCCAGGCGCTGAGTCTGCTGGTCGCTGACCGCCAGATCGCTGCGCATCTGTTCGATGGCGTGAAACAGGCTGTCGAGTTGTTCGCGGTTGGTGTCTGCCCCTTGGGCGATTGCTCCGACCTGGGACTCGACGCTGGCCGCCAGTCGGGCAATGTTTTCCAAGTGCTGCCCCGTGCGCTCTACCTGCTCGACGCCGGAGTCAAGGTCGCTGGACAGTTGCCGGATCTGCTCCACTACCTGCGCCGTGCGTTGCTGGATGTCGGCCACCATTTCGCCCACTTCCCCCGTGGCGGTCGCCGTGCGTGCGGCGAGCCCGCGAACTTCGTCGGCCACCACTGCAAAGCCGCGACCGTGCTCCCCCGCCCGCGCCGCTTCTATCGCTGCGTTCAACGCCAGCAGGTTGGTCTGGCTGGCGATGGACTGAATCACCAGGGTCACTCGCTGGATATCATCGCTGCGCAGGCTCAAGGCTTCGATCAGTTCACGGCTGTTGCTGGCGCGCTGGCTGAGCTGATGCATGCGCGCAATGGACTCGATCAATTCCGTACGCCCGACCACTCCGCTTTGATGAGCCTCGCTGGCGGCACAGAGCGCCTGGCGACTGAGCGTCGAGGTGGCCTGTTCGGTGGTGATCATGACTTCGGCATTGCTGACGATCTGTGCTGCCGCCGTGAGCTGCGATTGCAGTTTGTCCGCCAGTTGCCGAACCGAAAACGCCACACCGGCGGCCGACAGTGCGTTATGGCTGGTGGTGCAGGAAAGATCGCGAGTCAACTCGCCGATGGCATCGGGGTTGGCGGGGGCAGCAGCCTCCAGGGTCGCGCGCGAACGCAGGCGAGGCAGCCAGATAATCAATACGGCCAGGGGCAGGCCAAGGTAGAGCGACCATCCGCCCAGCGTCATGCCACTTAACAACAGCATCAGGGCGATGCTTTGCAGCGTTGGCGTCAGCCAGCGGTTTTTCGGCAACAGCACGGGTGCGGGCACTGCCGCAACCAGAGACCCGTCTCTCGTCATCATCGTCACCCCGGAAAGCTTCTAATTGTTGTCTTCGCATTAAACGCCACCATAAAGCCATTATCCATGAGCCTTTAGTCGCGAACGTTGCAGCAGATCAATAGAAGAACCGGGAAATCGAAGACGGCAGAAAACAAAGATCGCAGCCTGCGGCAGCGCCCTACTTCAAATGCGTAGGAACTGCCGCAGGCTGCGATCTTTTCAAAGGCAGTCCATCTTGATGGACTGACTCGCAGAATCAGGCCTGACGCTGGTGCTTGTCGATTTGCTCGTGACGTTCCTGAGCTTCGATGCAGTACTTGGTGGTCGGGCTGATCAGCAGGCGCTTGAGGCCAATCGCCTCGCCGCTGTCGTCGCACCAGCCGAAGCTGTCTTCCTTGATGCGCTCAAGGGCTTGTTCCAACTGAGGCAGCATGCGCTGGTCGCGATCGATCGCGTTCACCAGCCAGGTGCGCTCTTCTTCGACCGAAGCCGCGTCTGCCGGATCGGCCGGGGTGTCCAGGCTTTCGATGGCGATGCGGTTCTGTTCGATGCGCTCATGGGTTTCGACTTTCATGTTCTGCAACAGCTCGGAGAAAAAAGCATGTTGCTCGGCATTCATGTAGTCATCCGCCGGCATGGCCAGCAACTTGTCCTTTGTCATTGATATCTCTATAAAAAAACGTGCATTAAGGCGAATAAGGGAGCGTTCCGGCAGACCTGGGCAGGCCATCGGAAAGGCGCCGTTTGTTCCAAGCGCCACCCGGCACTCAATTTACGAGGGGCGGCAGTCTACGGCCGACTTGAGGCCTCAGCAACTGAAAAGACTGCGAATTTGTCCGACAAAGCCCTGAAAATGCTCTAAGGCAGGCTTTGAGGCGGTAATCGGAGTGCGTTTATAGCAAGAAATTCAATCGAGCGGCTGTATATAGAAGACAAACGGCTGGCACCGGGCATTATTCACGGTCATTTGCAGGGCTGCGAACCTCAGCTAAGGTTGTCCCTCCCGAAATGGCCATATAAAGGAAAGGACCATGAAGCTGATCGGTATGCTGGACTCGCCCTATGTCAGGCGCGCCGCCATTTCTGCCAAATGCCTGGGAATCACGCTGGAGCATCAATCGGTCTCGGTGTTCCGCCACTTCGAACAATTCCGGCAGATCAACCCGGTGGTCAAGGCGCCCACCCTGGTGCTGGATGACGGTGAGGTGTTGATGGATTCGACGCTGATCATCGACTACCTGGAAACCTTGGCCGGCAACAGCCTGCTGCCCGTCGAGCCGGGTCAGCGCCTGCGCGCGTTGCGCCTGATTGGCCTGGCGCTGGCCGCCAGCGAAAAATCCGTGCAGCTTTACTACGAGCGCAACCTGCGGCCGGCGGAGATTCAATTCGAACCCTGGGTGCAGCGGGTCGAAGGACAGCTGACGGCAGCCTATTCGGCGCTGGAGCGGGAGCTGAAAAAGCAGCCGCTGAAGACTGACGGTTCGATTGAGCAGGATGGCATTACCCTCGCCGTAGCCTGGAGTTTTACCAATCTGGTAGTACCGGACCAGGTGAGTGCGGCGCAGTTTCCGCGGATCGCGGCATTCACGGTGTATGCCGAAAGGCTTGAGGTGTTTGTGGATACGCCGATCGAATAGATAGATTCGCTTCGCCAGACCTACCGTCATCGCGAGCAGGCTCGCTCCCACAGGGGTTTGCGGCGAACGGGTATGTTCAGCGGGATCGGTGCATTGACCGAAACTCGGAATGTCCATGAACTTTTATTTAGAAAGCCTGCGATCATTTCTTGGCAAAATGCCGCACAACGTTGTGAACATTTAATCAGGCCAGCCTTATGACCCGCATCTTGACCATCGAAGACGACGCCGTGACCGCACGGGAGATTGTCGCCGAACTGAGTAGCCACGGCCTCGACGTCGACTGGGTCGACAATGGCCGCGAAGGGCTGGAGCGCGCGGTCAGCGGCAACTATGACCTGATCACCCTCGACCGCATGTTGCCCGAGCTTGATGGCCTGGCGATTGTCACCACCCTGCGGACCATGGGCGTGGCCACGCCGATCCTGATGATCAGCGCGCTGTCCGACGTCGATGAGCGAGTGCGTGGCTTGCGCGCTGGCGGCGACGACTACCTGACCAAACCCTTCGCCACCGATGAAATGGCCGCCCGGGTCGAAGTCCTGCTGCGCCGGCAGAACACCGTGACCGCCCAGGCCACCACGCTGCGGGTGGCGGATCTGGAGCTGAACCTGATCAGCCACGAAGCCAGCCGCGACGGTCAACTGCTGACGCTGTTGCCCACCGAATACAAACTGCTGGAATTCCTGATGCGCAATACCGGGCAAATCCTCTCGCGGATGATGATTTTCGAAGAGGTCTGGGGTTACCACTTCGACCCCGGCACCAACCTGATCGACGTACACATTGGCCGTCTGCGCAAGAAGATCGACCCACCTGGCAATGTCCCACTGATTCGGACCGTGCGAGGCTCGGGTTATGTCATTGCCGAACCCGTCTAAAGGCTGGCGCTCTTCCAGCAGCCGTCTGCTGGCGCTCTACAGTTCGCTGTTCGTGATCTGGAGCGGGATCCTCATGGGGGTCATGTACTACGAGGTTTCCGCTTACCTGGACAACCTGGCCAAGCATTCGCTGATGCAACGCCAGCACCTGTTTTCGCGTTTTTCCGGCGAACAACTGGTGGACGCCCTCGCCGTCAGCATGACCTTCGACATCCGCGGCATCGACGCCTACGGTCTGTTCGATGCCCAACACCGTTACCTCAGCGGCGCCCTGCGCTACATTCCGGACGGCTTGCCGCTCGATGGCAAGATCCACATGCTGCGCGACTGCGATGCCTCCGACGACAGCGACGACCAGAGGCTGCCCGCCGACAGTTGCGACGCCGTGGCGACCCGCACCCTCGACGGCCGCTGGCTGGTGCTGGTGCGCGACAACGGTTCGCTGTTCGCCGTGACCCGGATCATCCTTCACGCCTTGTTCTGGGGTGTGACCCTGACCATCGTGCCGGGCATCGTCGGCTGGACTTTGCTGCGGCGCCGGCCGTTGCGGCGCATTCGCGGGATTCAGGCCAGTGCCGAGGCCATCGTCGCCGGCGATCTGAGCCGGCGCTTGCCACTGTCCAATCGGCGTGACGAACTGGACATGCTCGCCGCCATCGTCAACGCCATGCTCGAACGCATCGAGCGCTTGATGAACGAGGTCAAGGGCGTGTGCGATAACATCGCCCATGACCTGCGCACGCCCCTGACCCGTCTGCGCGCGCAGCTTTACCGCATGCAGCAACAAGCCGGCGAAGGCTCGCCGCAGGCCATGCAACTGGACCTGGTGCTGGCCGAAGCCGACACACTGATGGCGCGTTTTCGTGGCTTGCTGCGGATCTCCGAGCTGGAAGACCGCCAGCGTCGCTCCGGCTTCGTGCAAGTGGACCCGGTGGCGTTGTTGCAAGAACTGCATGAGTTCTACCTGCCCCTGGCGGAAGACGACGACCTGGTGTTCCAGCTGCACCTGCCCGCGTCGTTGCCACCCCTCCATGGCGACCGGGCACTGCTGTTCGAAGCGGTGGCGAACCTGCTCAGCAACTCGATCAAATTCACCCCGCCCGGCGGCGCGGTGATCTTGCGCGGGGTCAATGATGGCGGGCACACGCGGATCGAAGTGCTTGACTCCGGCCCGGGCATTCCCGAGGCGGAACGTGAAGCGGTGTTCCAGCGCTTCTATCGCGCCGAGGCGGGCAATCATAAAAGCGGCTTCGGGCTGGGGCTGTCCATCGTCGCGGCGATTGTCAGCCTGCACGGGTTTACGCTGGAGGTGGGCAGAAGCGAACTGGGTGGCGCGCGGTTGGTGCTTGATTGTCGGGAGAGTTTGATTCCGCAGGCCTGACAAAGTCCCACTAACCATGATCAACCCCTGTGGGAGCGAGCCTGCTCGCGATAGCGGTTCAGCAGGCAAAAATGCATGGCCTGACACTCCGTCATCGCGAGCAGGCTCGCTCCCACAGGGGATTGATGGTGTTTGCCCGGGGAGTGAATCAGGCCGGGTAATTGGCCCGTAGCGCTTCAAGCCCGCCCTGATAGATGCCGGTAAACAACGCCTCCACTTCCTCGTTGCTCACACCCACCGGCTCGAACCTTCCGGACCAGGTCACCCGCGCGCCCTCGCCTTGCGCTTGAACCTTGATCGTCGCCAGATAATCAGTCGCCGGAAACGGTGCCTGCAAAATCGAGTAGCTGTAGGTTTGGCTCGCGTTGTCGAAGGCTTGCAGGCGTTCGATCACCACGGCGCCGTCCGCCGTTTGCAGGCTGCGTACCCGCCCGCCTTCGCTGAGTTCGCTCTTAGGAATGAACGGCAGCCAGTCCGGCAGCGAGTTGAAACCGCCAATCAATTGCCAGACCTGATCGGCCGAAGCCGGGATGTCGATGAAGGCTGATGCAGTTGCCATGAAATACTCTCTCCAATCAATAAGGTTCAGATGGCCAGGCTGTCGACGACACCGCCGTCGACCCGCAAGGCAGCACCGGTGGTGGCCGAGGATAACGGCGAAGCGATGTAGGCCACCAGATTGGCAACCTCCTCGACATCCGCCACGCGCTGGATGATCGACGTCGGCCGAGCCTTGCGCACGAACGCATCGGCTTCGTCCCGGGCACTGCGTCCGGATTCGGCCGTGGCGTCCTTGAGCATGTCTTCCAGGCCATCGGTAAAGGTCGGGCCGGGCAGGATCGCATTGACCGTCACGCCGGTACCGGCCAGGCGTTTGGCCAGGCCATGGGACACGGCCAGGTTGGCGCTTTTGGTCACGCCATAGTTGATCATGTCCGCCGGGGTCGCCACGCCGGATTCCGAAGACAGGAAGATCACCCGCCCCCAGCCCTGCTTGACCATCTGCGGTGTGTAGTGCCGGGACAGGCGCACGCCGGAGATCACGTTGACCTCGTAGAAGCGCGTCCACTCACTGTCCGGGGCGTCGAAGAAATCCACCGTGTTGAATATCCCGAGATTGTTCACCAGGATGTCCGCCCGAGGTTCGGCCGCGAACAATCTTTCGGCGCCTTCGGCGGTGCCGAGGTCGGCGGTCACGCCGCGCAATTGCGCGCCGGGTACGCGTTGGCGAATGCTCGCCAGCGCCTGTTCGACCTTGGCCGTGTCGCGGCCGATCACCACCACCGTGGCGCCCGCCTCGGCCAGTGCCTGGCTGATGCCCAGGCCGATGCCAGCGGTGCTACCGCTGACGATCGCGAGTTTTCCGCTCAAATCGATTTTCATGCTCAAGCTCCAATGAGGGGCAAGGGTGCGCGCTCGGAAACCAGCTTCGCCTCACGCATCGCCTGCCAGAATGCAGCGGGAATTACCGCCGACAACGCGGCCACATCTTCGGCGATCCGATCCGGGCGACTGGAGCCCGGAATCACCGCCGCCACTGCCGGGTTCGCCAACGAAAATTGCAATGCAGCGGCTTTGACGTCGACACCATGGGCCGCCGCGATGCGTTTGATCTGCTCGACCTTGCTGATGATCGCCGGGCTGGCCTTCTGGTACTCGAAGTGTGCGCCACCGGCCAGGATGCCCGAGCTGTACGGGCCGCCGACCACAATCTCGACGTTTTGCGCCAGGGCGGCGTCCATCAAACGTTGCAAGGCGCGGTCATGGTCGAGAAGAGTGTAGCGACCCGCCAGCAGAAAACCGTCCGGCTGCGCTTCGCTCAGATCGAGGGTCAGTTCGCACGGTTCGACCTTGTTCACGCCAAGCCCCCAGCCCTTGATCACGCCCTCTTCGCGCAAACGCGTCAGCACTTTGAAGGCACCGGTACGGGCCTGGTTGAAGTACTCCAGCCACTGATCGCCGTAGAAATCCTGGGCGATATCGTGCACCCAGACGATGTCCAGGCGATCGGTTTGCAGGCGCTTGAGGCTGTCCTCGATCGAACGCATCGTTGCATCGGCGCTGTAGTCGTTGACGATCCTGTTCGGCCGGCCGTGCTCGAACACCCCGCTCTTCTCGCCCAGGTCACGGGCGGCGGCGTCTTCGACTTCATCGAGGATCACCCGGCCGACCTTGCTGCTCAGTACATAGTCGTCACGGTTATAGCGCGACAGTGCGGTGCCAAGGCGAATCTCCGACAGACCCGAACCGTAGAACGGCGCGGTATCGAAGTAGCGCACACCGGCATCCCAGGCGGCATGGACAGTCGCTTGCGCTTCTTCTTCCGGGATGGCGCGGAACATGTTGCCCAACGGCGCGGTACCGAAACCCAGCGCGCCGGGCAGTTTGTCTTTCAAGCTCATGGATGATTCCTCGTCAGTAGTCAGGGGTCAGTGATGACCGTTGAGCAGATGCTAGATTGCGAGGATCGGACCGTCCAAGACATAATGTGCAGCACTTGAGTCCCTACAGGTCTGATATGATCGACATCCGCCAATTGCGCTACTTCGTCGCCGTCGCCGAGGAAGAACACGTCGGGCGCGCCGCCGAACGCCTGCACATTTCCCAGTCACCCCTGAGCCGGCAGATCGCCCAGCTCGAAGAGCGCCTGGGCCTGACCCTGTTCGAGCGCAGCCAGCAACGCATCCGCCTGACCCGCGACGGCCAGACCTTTCTCGCCGAAACCCGCGCCCTGTTGACCCACGCCAATCGACTGGAATCCCTTGGCAAGCGTCTGGGGCGTGGCGAAGAAGGCGGCCTGTGCATTGGCTACATCGAAAATGCCATGCACGCCGGCGTGCTGCCCAATGCCTTGCGCGTGTTGCGGGTCGACCGGCCGAACGTACACGTGGCGCTGTACAACCTCAGCTCGGCCGAACAACTCGAAGGCTTGCGCCAGCGAAGCCTGGATATTGCCCTGGTGAGCGAACCACCGACCGATGACGACCCGCACCTGCTGGGTTTTCAGGTGCTGGACGATCCGATGCTGCTGGCCCTGCCCGAGCACCATCCGCTGGCGCAGCAAACTGTGCTGACCCCGGCGGACCTCGCCGACCAGGAATGGATCGGCGTGCAGCACCGACAGAACGCCAGCTGCCACGACGACTTCGTCAGCGCCTGCATCCGCGCCGGCTTCACCCCGGATATCCGCATGCAAGCCACCGAACCCTTCACCGCACTGGGTCTGGTCGCGTCGGGGCTGGGCATCGCGATGATCCAGAAAGGTCTGAGCCGCAATGCCCCGCCGGGTGTGGTGCTGCGGGAAGTGCCGTGGATTTCCTTCACCACGCCATTGTGGGCGGCGTGGCACCGGATCAACCTGCGGCCGCTGGTGGAGACGTTCAGGAAGGTGCTGACGGAGCCTGAATCCACCACATAACACTGTGGGAGTGAGCCTGCTCGCGATGGCGGCAGCACATTCAGCTCTATGTGACTGTCAGACCGCCATCGCGAGCAAGCTCGCTCCCACAGTTGATGGGGGTCGTACGCAGCATTTGTGCTCGCTGAAAATCCAGTGTGGGAGCGAGCTTGCTCGCGAAAGCGGCGCGTCAGGTAACGTTGATGTCGACTGACACTCCCTCTTCGCGAGCAAGCCCGCTCCCACAGTTGATGGGGGGCGTACGCAGCATTTGTGCCCGCTGAAAATCCAGTGTGGGAGCGAGCCTGCTCGCGATGGCGGCGGCACATTCAACATTTATGTAGCTGACACACCGCTATCGCGAGCCTGCTCGCTCCTACAGGGTTTGGTGCTTTACTGAAAAGACCCCAATCCCCAGCGAGCCTCCACCATGAACCGCAACGACCTGCGCCGCGTGGACATGAACCTGCTGGTGATTTTCGAAACCCTGATGTTCGAGAAGAACCTGACCCGGGCCGGGGAAAAGCTGTTCCTCGGCCAGCCCGCTGTCAGCGCGTCGCTGGCAAAGTTGCGCGATCTGTTCGACGACCCGTTGCTGGTGCGCAACGGACGAACCCTGGAGCCGACCCTGCGGGCATTGCAGATTCTCAAGGAATTGCAGCCGGCGATGGACACCATTTCCGGGGCCGTCAGCCGAGCCAAGGATTTCGATCCCTCCACCAGCCGCGAGGTGTTTCGTATCGGTCTGTCCGACGACGCCGAGTTCGGGCTGTTTCCGCCGTTGCTCAAGCAGATTCGTGAAGAAGCGCAGAACGTTGTGGTGGTGGTGCGCCGGGTGAATTTCCTGCTGATGTCGTCGATGCTGGCCAGCGGCGAGATTTCCGTCGGCATCAGCTACACCACGGAATTGCCGGCCAATGCCAAGCGCAAGAAATTGCGCGATTTGAGCGTGAAGATCCTGCGCGGCGACGATCGTCCGGGGCCGTTGACCCTGGACGAGTTCTGCGAACGACCCCACGCGCTGGTGTCGTTTTCCGGGGATCTGAGCGGCGCCATCGACAATGACCTGGCCCGAATCGGCCGCTCGCGCCGGGTGGTGCTGGCGGTGCCACAGTTCGCGGGGTTGCGGGCCTTGCTGGCGGGTACTGACATGCTCGCCACCGTGCCGGATTACGCGGCCAGTGCGTTGATCGAAGGCAGCAGCCAGCTACGGGCGGACGATGCACCGTTTGATATCAACCTGTCCGAACTGTCGATGGTCTGGAACGGGGTCAACGATAACGATCCGGCAGAACGCTGGTTGCGCTCGAAAATTGTACAGCACATGGCGGCGCCACTATCGGGGCATTGAGCGACTGCAGGACCACCGGCTCGGACTCGCGCAAATACACCGGCATGTCGGTCACCGGTGGCATGGCCGGAATCTCGAAGTACATCTGCACCACCCAGCCACGGTGATAGCTGGCGTGGTTGACCACGTGCATCAGCATCGCGCCGGCGCTCATGGTGCCGCTTTCGCCTGAGACAAAGGTGAATTCCAGGAGCTTGTCCAGGGACGCATCGGTTTGCCGGGCGCTCCAGTCGCAGTACCAGCGATCGATGGCTTTTTGCGCCATGCGCAGTTCGGACAGGTCGGCATGTAGCAGGTCGTGTGAGGTCTTGAAGCCATGCCCCCGGCCTTCGAGGTGCGCCTGCCAGATGCAATCCACCACGTACACGTGATTGAGGGTGCCGATCATGTTTTTGAACACCGACACCCGTTCTTTTTTGACTTCGCCCGGAGGGAGCGCCGCGAGGCTGTCAAAGAGGCGCTGATTGGCCCAGCGTTTGTAATCGGCCAGCAGGCAGGCAGTGCGTACGGTGATCATCAGAGTTCTCCGATGGCAGTAAGCGCACCCCCTAGCATAGACCCGATGCCCACAATGCAGCGCGAGCACTGATCATCGGTCATTCAGGCGTTTCACCACGCGCTCGGCGAGCGCCAGGCAACCGGTCAGCACCGGTGATTCGATGCCGAACAGGTTCACCAGCCCCGCCATGCCATGTATGGACTGATCGGCGTTGTCGGCAATAAAGCGAAAACGCTCCACGGAACTCTTGGTGATCGCCGCGCATCCTAAACTATGTGGTACTTACCTTATGCTTCATGCTGTCGGAGGACACCGTCATGCGCCGGATGTTTATCATTTCTTCCCTGGTACTTTGTTTACCTTTCGGCTCGGCTCTGGCCGATGTGGATGCGGGTGACGTCGCCACTTCCGCCGGGGTTTCCGCCTCGCTGTACTCGACGTTCAAAGACGACAAACTCATGATTCCCGCCCGGGATGACGCCTCCAGCTTCGTTGCCAGTGACGGTGCGATTCGTGGTGCTTACCTGGAGGCGGTATTGAAAAAAGTCCGTCAGGACAATCCCGCCCTCAACAACGCAAGCGACGAAGACCTGGCCCGCGCCATTCTCGTCCAGGAAGGCGTTGCCACCGATCACTGAAGATCGTCATCGCCAGCGGTGGGGCTTGTGACACCGGGATAGCGTTTCCAGCCCTACCTGGCGTGCGCGCCAGTGGACAAGCGTGCCCACCCGGCCACGAGTTGCGCGTTGATACTCACCCCACCGCATACCACGATCACCACGTCATGGACGTCGGCAATCGCCGGGTGATCCAGGTAGGCAAGCGCCAAAGAAACGCCGCACGCCGGCTCGACCAACTGCCGTAAATCATTGGCGTAACGCACCACGCCCATGATCGCCTCATCATCACTGAGCACCACACACTCATGGGGGAAATCGCCGATGTGCATGACCGGCCAGGCGGCCACTTGCGCGGCGCCCAGGGACGTGGCGACCGTGTCGATTTTCGCCAGTTTGACCGGATGCCCGACCGCCACCGCCGCGGCGAACGACGCCGCGCCTTCGGTTTCGCAGGCAATGATTCGGCAATCAGTGCGCCGATGACGGATCAGCCCGGTGAGCAACCCTGCCAGCAAGCCACCGCCGCCAACCGAGGTCACCAGCGCATCGACTTGCGGGCAGTCTTCAAGGATTTCATCGACCATTGTGCTGTGCCCTTCCCACAACAGCGGGTGGTCGAAGGCCGGCACGAATTCGCTGTGTGGGTCCTGGGCGAGTTCCATTGCCCGTTGATTGGCTTCGTCCCAGACCTTACCGTGCACGATCACTTCGGCGCCGGTCTTGCTGATCCGCGCCCGGGTGCTTTGCGGGGTCGTATGCGGCACCACGATGCATGCCTTGAGCCCCAGGCGGGCAGCGGCCATGGCCGTGGCCAGCCCCGCGTTCCCGGCGGAGGGACAGACCACTTCGCGCTTGCCCTGCTCCGCCGCCCGGCTGCACAGCAACCCCATGCCGCGTAACTTGAACGAGCCGCTGGGTTGCAGGTTTTCCAGTTTCAGCCAGATACGGCGGGTTGGGGTCGAGAGGCCAGGGTGCAGGATCAAAGGCGTGCGGATGTGAAGCATATAGGCTCCTGTTTCACGCCACAGGCTCGTCGAACGCGTCAACGAGCCAGCGGTGAACGGTCCTCTCATGCAAGTTTAGTTCACCCGGCCTCGGGGTGACCTCTCAGCGATAACGCGGCGCCGCCACGCAATTGCCAAACAACCCGGACAGCGTCTTGCGCTGGGCTTCGTAACGGTCCCACTGGCTGCCATCGTGCAGCCCCGGAATGGTCACCACTTCGCCGGCCGCCAGGCCAGCGAGCGCGGCATCGACCATGTCTTCGGCGGACATCACGATTTCCTTCGGCAGGTTTTCCACCGGGTTGCCGGCCTCGCTCCAGAAATCGGTGGCGGTCGCCCCCGGCAACACCGCCTGGATGCGTATGCCCTTGTCCGCCAGTTCATGCTGCATCGACTGGCTCAGGCTCAAGACGAACGCCTTGGTCCCGCCGTACACGCCGTTGAGGATTTCCGGGGCGATGGCGACGATGGACGCGATGTTGATCACGGTGCCGGTGCCCCGGGCGACAAAGCCCGGTACGACGGCATAGGCCAGGCGCATCAACGCCGTCACGTTGAGGTCGATCATCGCTTCCATGTCGTCCACGGGACTTGCCAGCAGCGGCATGACGCCACCGACCCCGGCGTTGTTGACCAACAGGGTGATGCTGGCGTCGCTGCGCAGGATCTGTTCGACCCGCAGCGAATCCGCCTTGTTCGTCAGATCGGCGGCCACCACCTCCACGGTGCGCCCGGTTTCGTCGCTCAAATGACTGGCCAGGGCATTGAGCTTGCCCTGGCTGCGGGCCACCAGAATCAGGTCGTAACCCTGCCGGGCCAGGCGGTCGGCATACACCGCGCCAATGCCCGAAGAAGCGCCGGTGATCAGTGCAGTGCCTTTGGATGAAAGCGCCATGGTGCAATTCCTCTACGGTGAGGCGAGAGATTCGCCGGGTGCTGACCGTTATAAAGGGACTTACGAATGTCTCAAATGACGTTTAAAGTACGTTTTTCGGACATAACCGTTTGAGGACAGGCCCATGATCAGAGTCGCATTCGTGGTTTTCGAGGGTTTCCAGTCCATGGCACTGGCCGCCATGCCGGTATTCGAATACGCCAATTTCAGTGCCGCAGAGACCCTGTATGACGTCCGCGTGCTGTCCGAAAACGGTCACAACCTGCGGGCCTCCGGTGGCTTGAGCGTCGGCACCGAGGCATTCGACGGGCGCGTGTTCGACACGGTGATCGTGGTCGGTGGCGACTCCATCGTCGAACAGGCGCCCGAGGCCGTGCTGGATTACCTGCGGGCCAGCATCAACACTGCACGCCGTACGGCGTCGATCTGCTCCGGGGCGTTCGTCATGGCCCAGGCCGGTTTGCTCGACGGACGGCGGGCCACCACCCACTGGGCCTACGCCCGGGAACTGCAGGCGCGGTTTCCGGCGATCAAGGTCGAGGCCGATCGCATCTACGTGATCGATGGCTCGATCTGGACCTCCGCCGGCATGACGGCGGGTATCGACCTGGCACTGGCCATGGTGGAAAAGGACCACGGCGCCGAGCTGGCCCGGGCCGTGGCGCAAAAACTGGTGATGTACCACCGCCGCGCGGGCGGCCAGTCGCAGCACTCGGCGCTGCTGGAGCTGGATCCGAAATCCGATCGTATTCAAACCGTGCTCGGCTACGCCCGGGAACACCTGGCCCAGCCCCTTTCGGTAGAGCAACTGGCACAAGTGGCCAACCTCAGCCCCCGGCAATTCAGCCGGGCGTTTCGCGCCGAAACCGGTCAATCACCGGCCAAGGCCATCGAAAACCTGCGCCTGGAAGCGGCGCGACAGATGCTCGAACGCGGACGCCTGACCCTCGACCAGATCGCCCTGGAAACCGGGTTCACTGACCACCGACGCATGCGCGAAACCTTCCTGCGGGTGTTCGGGCAACCGCCACAGGTGATTCGGCGCAATGCGCGAGCAGAGGTGCCTTGATCGCGCCCTCGCCCGGCTTGGGAACCATCGGAATCTACACTGAACCTGACGGAGGTTACTTTTGGAGGCACCTTGAAAATTTCGGCCAAACTGGCGTTTTTCGCCGTCGTCGGCACCCTCGCCTACCTCGCCCTGGCGATCTGGGGACTGGGTGGTTTCGCGGCTTACTTCAGCCACGGTGCACTGGTCGTCATTGCCTTGGCCACCCTGATCATGGCCGTCGTATCACTGTTCACCGAAGTCAACCTGAGTTCGGGGGAACGCGAAGACCGGGCCAATCGCTGGGTCATTCCGGCCTTCGGCGTGATCGGTGTGCTGAGCGGCTTTCTGCCGGCCTATACCGACCGCATCGATTTCTGGACTTTTGGCGGTGAGGGCGTGCGCTGGCTCGGCGCACTGTTGTTCATCGTCGGCGGCGCACTGCGGTTGTGGCCGGTGTTTGTGCTGGGCAAGCGCTTCAGCGGGCTGGTGGCGATTCAGCCGGGGCATCGACTGGTCACCGAGGGAATTTACCGCAACCTGCGCAACCCCAGTTATCTGGGGATGATGGTCATCGGCATGGGTTGGGCACTGGCTTTTCGTTCGGGTGTCGGGCTGATACTGGTGGCGCTGACGCTGATCCCGCTGATCGCGCGCATTCACGCGGAAGAAGCCTTGCTGAGGGCGCAGTTCGGCAGCGAATACGAGGCCTATTGCGCCCGCAGTTGGCGTCTGATCCCCGGGCTTTACTGAATGCAACCCTATCCCCTGTGGGAGCGAGCCTGCTCGCGAAAGCGGTCCATCATTCAACAAACATGTGGACTGAAAGGACGCTTTCGCGAGCAAGCGAACGTCGCCCGGCCCTTCCCACATTAGACGGAGTGCAGACGCAGACCTGCGGCATCCACCAGAACCCGCACCGATTCATAACTTGCCAACGTCGCATGCGGCGTCTCAATAGGCTGCTCATGAGTCGCCGTGACAATCATCAAGTCCGCCCCCGCCGCCTCGGCCGCCAGAATTCCCACCGTGGCATCTTCAAAAACCAGGCACTGCCCAGGCTCGACACCCAGGCGCCGGGCTGCGAGGCGGTAACCCGCGGGGTCCGGTTTGCCGGCAGTCACATCCTCGGCGGTGATCATGACGGCAGGCTCGGCAATCCCCGCCGCCACCATCCGCCGCAACGCCAGCTCCCGCGGGGCGGAAGTGACGATGGCCCACTGACTGGCTGGCAAAGACCGCAAGAATTTCGCCGCGCCAACCACTTCCAATACCCCGTCGACGTCGACGATTTCCGCTTCGGTAATCCACGCGGCTTCCGCCTCGGCATCCACCCCGGGCAAGCCCAGGCGCCTGATGGTGTCGATGGCGCGGGCACCGTGAATGGTCGGCAGGAAGCTGTCGACATCGACACCATGGCGCACGGCCCAGGTGGTCCAGACCCGCTCGGCGGCGGCAATGGACGTCAGGACCGTACCGTCCATGTCGAACAGAAAGGCACGGTAAGTCGAGTTGAATACAGAGTGATCGGACAAGGAAAAGAACCTCGCAGGTGCCAGACGGATTTGCCCGGCAATGTAGCATCTGCGCGCAGCTCAGTTGAGTCGTTTGGATTTGAAGGTCTGGCCCACGCAATCGAGCAGCCCGCCAATCATCCAGGGTTTCTTGATGAACGAGACCGGGTGCCGCACACCTGCGCTTTCAGGGGTTTCGAAACCGGACATGATCATGATCGGCTTGTCTGGCCAGCGATCGCCGAACTGGTTGGCCAGGTCCGCGCCATTGAGCGTGCCGGGCATGGTGATGTCTGTCAGCAACATGCCCACCTCTGGTGCATGCTGTTCCAGATAGATCGCTGCTGCGTCCGCACTGATGTGCGGCTCGACGACAAAACCCTCCTCCTGAAGAATCTCACAGAGAAACTCCAGGATCAGCGGGTCATCCTCAACCACCAGAATCAACCCGCCAGGAAGATCTCCATCCGCCGTCGGTACTCGACTCATGACCGTGCCGCTCCCTGATTGCCTCAATGATTTCGCGGGTTCTGATCCGCTACCTAAAAGGTATGAGCAGCGGACTCGGCGGAAATTCATTTTTGATGCAACCAGGTGACGGGTATCAAGCATGCTGATCAATTTTGCCCATCAGGCGGCACGCTGTCCCTAAAGCCCTGCGGAAAAAACCTGTGGGAGCGAGCCTGCTCGCGAATGCGGTAATTCAGCCAACATCGATAGCGACTGACACTACGTCTTCGCGAGCAGGCTCGCTCCCACATGGACCGCGGCGGTTGGACTTACTGCGACATTTCACTTTTTTTCATCGCATCCTTGGACATCGCGTCTTTTTTCATCGCGTCCTTGGACATTGCATCCTTGGACATTGCATCCTTGGACATGCTTTCTTTGGACATGGCGTCCTTGGACATCGAATCGGTTTTCTTCATCGCATCCTTGGACATCGCGTCCTTGGACATCGAATCCTTGCTCATGCTGTCATTACTCATCGTGTCAGCGGCGAACACAGAGGCAGCACCAACGGCCAGGCACATGGACAGAACAACAGTGGTCAACTTTTTCATGATGAAACTCCTTGGAGCGTGGGTTGTGGAGGTGTGAAACGGCCAGGCCCCCATCAGCTGCCACCGAACCAGTTGTAGCCCTGGTCTTCCCAGTAGCCGCCGCTGTAGGTGTTGCTGACGAAAATCGCCTGAATGTGTTTGGGGTTCTTGTAGCCAAGCTTGGTGGGCATGCGCAGCTTCATCGGGAAGCCGTATTCGCGCGGCAGCACCGCGCCGTCATAAGTCAGCGTCAGCAGGGTCTGCGCATGCAGCGCGGTGGCCATGTCGATGCTGGTGTAGTAGTCGTCGGCGCACTTGAAACCGACGTATTTGGCGTCGGTATCGGCGCCGATGCGCTTGAGGAAATCGCTGAAGCGCACGCCGCCCCAACGCCCGATCGCGCTCCAGCCTTCGACGCAAATGTGCCGGGTGACCTGCTCGGTCTGGGCCATGGCGCGCAGCTCTTCGAGGCGCCAGCTGCGCTTGTCGGCGACCAGGCCGGTGACTTCCAGGCGATAGCCCTCCTCCTCCACCGTCGGTGCTTCGTCGATGCCGTAGAAGGCATTGAAGGGAAACGGCCGGGTGATCATCGATTCTGGATAGGTCGGCGCCATCGCGTTGGGGTTGAACAGCCAGCCTTGCACCCGGTCGTTGAAGCGCGACATGGACGACAGCGCAGTCTCGACGCTTTCGTTGTCGGTGATACTGCAACCGGACAACATCGCCACGCCACCGAGGGTCAGGCCACGCAGCAGGAACGAGCGGCGCGAGCGGTCTTCGATCTGTGGCGCGAGGATCTTTCGGGCGTCGGTCAGGATCGAAGCCTCGTCCAGCCCGGGTACCTGAATGCGCTTTTTCATACCTGCTCCTTGCGGCCGACGATCATGGCCAACAGCGTTTTCGGAACCAGTGCGACCATCACCAGATGCACCGCCACGAAGGCCACCAGCAATGCCATGGCGAAGAAGTGCACGCGACGCGCGCCCTCGTAGCCGAACAGCAATTCACGCAGCAGCGGAAACTGCACCGACTTCCACAACACCAGCCCGGAGAGCACCAGCAGGAGGATGTCGACCATCACGAACAGGTATGCAAAACGCTGCACCTGGTTGTAATGACTGAGATCGGCGTGCCCGAGTTTTCCGCGCAAGGCGGCCCACAGGTCATGCAGCACACCTTTGGGCGAAACCGGGAAGAAACGCCGCTTCAGGCGTCCGCTAAACAGGTTGAAGGCCAGGTAGATCAGGCCGTTGATCGCCAGGAACCACATCGCCGCGAAATGCCATTGCAGCGCGCCTGCCAGCCAGCCGCCGAGGGTGATCGAATTGGGAAAGCTGAAATCATAGATCGGCGAGGCGTTGTAGATGCGCCAGCCGCTGGTGACCATCACCAGCACTGCCAGGGCGTTGAGCCAATGGGTCAGGCGTAGCCAGCGTGGATGAGTGGACTTGGGTGAAGCAGTGTTCTGCGACATGTCCGGCTCCCGGTTGTTGTTCGTTGGAGCCGAGTATGGGAGCCGGAAGATCGCCAAATCCTCACGTAAAGTTAAATTAAACGTGATAACTGCCTGGTAACTGCTGACCAAAGAACCTGTGGGAGAACCTGTGGGAGCGAGCTTGCTCGCGATGGCGTAGTGTCAGGCGATACAACTGCTGAATGACCCACCGCTATCGCGAGCAAGCTCGCTCCCACAGTGTTTTGTGTGGCCCGGCAAAGACTCAGTTATGTTTAAATGCCGCCCCCTACAAATGACCGACCCGACCCGATGAACCCTGAAGCCCTCGCCACCCTCAACCAGCACCTGCTGACCGCCCTGGCGGCCGCCCCCGTCGAAACCCGCCGCCTGTTCCACGGCCGTGGCCGCTGCTGGCCGGGGCTGGAGCAAGTGACCGTGGACTGGTTGCAGGGCGTCGTGCTGGTGGCGCTGTTCAAGGAGCCGGAAGCGGCGCAACTGGAAGATTTGAAGCAATTGCTGATGGCGATCACCCAGTCTGAGCAGTGGGCAAAATCCGGTGCTCACACGCTACTGTTGCAACACCGCTACCTGCTGCAAAGCACCACTGAGTGGCTGCTGGGGGACATCATCGAGGAAATGACCATCACCGAGGGTGGCCTGAAGTACCGGGTGGACCTGGGCCGCAAGCAAAACACAGGGCTGTTCCTCGACATGCGCTACGGCCGCGATTGGGTCCGCGCCAATGCCGGGGGCAAACGGGTGCTGAACCTGTTCGCCTACACCTGTGGTTTCTCGGTGGCGGCCATCGAAGGCGGCGCGAGCCACGTGGTCAACCTCGACATGTCGAGTCCGGCCTTGAACCGTGGCCGCGACAACCACCGGCTCAACGGCCACGACATGAGCAAGGTCAGTTTCCTCGGCCACGACCTGTTCAAATCCTGGGGCAAGGTGATCGGCAAAGGCCCGTACAACCTGGTGATCATCGACCCGCCGTCGTTCCAGAAAGGCAGCTTCCTGCTGACCAAGGATTACCAGCGTGTGCTGCGCCGCTTGCCGGAACTGCTCGGCCCTCAAGGTACCGTGCTGGCCTGCATGAACGACCCGGCGTTTGGTGCCGACTTCCTGATCGATGGCGTGACCCGTGAAGCGCCGAGCCTGCGGTTTGAGCAGCGGCTGGAGAACCCGCCGGAGTTTCCGGATGCGGATATGGAGTGTGGGTTGAAGGCGCTTGTGTTCCAGTTGGAGAGATAACGAGGGATATCGCTTTATAGATATGCGCCACCCGCTCAGCGCCAACCCGCTCCACACGGCACCTCCGCAGTTGGATAGACTCAACTTCTTAGCAAGCCATAGAGGAGTTGGCTATCTGCAACTCTGGTCTGATTTAACCGGTGCAAGCTTATTGCAGCAAATGTAATACTGTCCGAGTTTTCGGATGCCATTCTCGCCCTAAGGTCCGGTAAAACATTAAAAAATGAGACTGCATCTTCTAAGCCTCCTTTAAACTCAATACCAGGATGCATTTTTGAGACATAATCTCCGACCGCAAAAATAAAATCACGTTGATCACTCGTAAATGCGTTGAGATATTGCATAGTCAATCCTCCACCCATGATAACTTCAGATATACCCTGCTGCGGAATCTCATACTGTCGGATAGGGCGACCTAGTGCCCACTGCGCATGATGATTTAAGTAAAAATTATCTACGGCATTCGGCCCAATAGTTACCATCCCACTCGCTCTATTTAAATGCAAAAACTCATGACCTAATACCGCACGAAGTGAAACATCCCCAACAGGATTTACATTTATTGCGACTCGACCATAAAAGTCCCCCGCATGAACCCTGGCATTAGTATTTTCACTGTTCCCACTAAAACCAAGAAACTTTCCACGACCACGCGGACCGTGGTACTCCCTGGCCAGCCCTTCTCCTCGCCTCATAGAGTCCAAGACCTTACTCATTACTGAGCTGTATCCCGGGCTGAAGTAGCTTTGCAAAATATTTGTATTTTCCATATATCCTAAGTGCACAGCATTTTGCGCACCTGAAAAAAATTCATCGCCTCGAGAATCTCTGACCTAATGTAGGTCGATTGTGCTGATGAGAACTGATGAAGGCCACGCGCGACAATTACAGAACCACTCGGAATAATCTCGCGTTCAATCTGATCGTTTCCACCAGGATAATATCTTCCATCTACATCGCTAACACTGACCCCCTTGTTTGAAACGAAACAAAAAATATTTAGCCCATTTACGGGACCCGCTGGATCCGGGCAAATCCAGCGCTGCAACCACGGTGCGTAATACCGGTAGCCATAGTAATAAAGCCCCGTCGCATCCCGCTCTTTACCCGAATAGCGAATAGTCTTGTACTGCGCCACCAACGCACTTTTACCCGCCCAGCACGCCGTGCCGCCAAAGGGGTAATAGTGTTCCTGGGTCAGCATGCCCGCCTCGTCATCCAGTTCCAGGGTGCTGGAACCGAGGTGATCGCTGAGGCTGTAGCGCCATTGATCGTCATGAGCACCTTCGGGCCAGTGCAGCGCCCGCACGCTGCTGCGCCCGGCTTCGAGGCTGATGACGTGATGCTCTTCACCGTCGGCCTGACGGTGGATTTCCAGACCGGGGAGGTAACGGACCTCGCTGCGCAGGGTG
This sequence comes from Pseudomonas fluorescens, assembly GCF_040448305.1. NCBI lineage: Bacteria > Pseudomonadati > Pseudomonadota > Gammaproteobacteria > Pseudomonadales > Pseudomonadaceae > Pseudomonas > Pseudomonas fluorescens. The sequence continues at coordinate 4,444,835 of NZ_CP148752.1, forward strand.
CGGCCGCTGCTGTGGGTGAATCCCGTTTTGCGCAAGCGGTGGCCGGGGCGGTCGTAGCGGTAGCATTCGTAGTCGTCGGGCTCGGTTTCGCGTTTGACCAACGTCACACGGCTCAACTGATTGCGGCTGTCCCAGAGCATGGCTTGCCCGCGCTGCAGTTCCTGTTGATTGCCGCCGGCATCGAAACTCGAGGCGATATCGGGCTCACCGGGCAGCGAGCCGTCGTCGCGTTGCGCGAGGCTGCGGTTGCTCCGTGCCGAGGTGAACATCGAGAAGCCGGGCGCATCGCTGTGCTGGCGGGTGATCAGGTTGCCGCCCCGGTCGTACTCGAAGCGTTGGGTGTAATTGCGCCGCTGGTTGGGGTCCAGCGGTGTGGGTAGCAGTGCCGGCAGGGCCGGGCCATGACTCGGCTGGCTGACCTCCCAGCCCTGGGCTTCGACCAGTTGATACAGGCTGTCGTAGCGGTAGCGATTGATCGGCTCGATGCGCTGGTTGTTGAAATGGCTGACGGCTTGGGACTCGTCGTGCAGCTTGACGATATTGCCCACCGGGTCGTAGACGTAGTTCAGGTCCTGCAAGGGCTTCTGGTTTCCGACTGCCGCTACCAGCCGGATCAGCCGGCCGTCATCGGCAGCGTATTCGACGTGGGTCAGCACGCCATTGCCGGCGGTTTCGCGTTCGACCTGATCCTGGGCGTTGTAGCGGATGTCGTGGACCAAGGATTGTCGCTGCTTGTTCTCACCGGCCATTTGCAGCCAGACCTCACTCAGCTTGCCGGCCACGTCGTAGGCAAAGGTGTGAACGTTGCCCATGGCATCGGTTTGTTCCTGAAGCTCGCCGATGGGATTGAAGATGTGGCAGGTGATGAATGATTGGGCTTCCAGACACGCCTCGCGGTCATCGATATCCAAGGGCCAATCAGGTGTTTCGAGGTCAGCGAGGAAGCGTCGATCTTCTACCAGCACGGCACCGACAAGCCCATAGACGGGAAAGATTTGAGTACCCGCCGGATGGTCATGGCGGATCATCTGCCCGCACTGGTTGTGCGCTACGTACGCGGGTTCGGAGCCACCATAGGTCAAGCGTTCCACCACTCGAGGTCGTTCCCCCGCGTCCTGTTCCGTGACGGTGATCGGTCGCTGTTGTTCGTCGAACTCGGTGTGACGCTGACTGCCTCGTGCATCCCAGAACGAGAGAGGTAACCCAACCTGGTCCGGCAAACTCAACTGCCACCCGGCATCGACGCTGTCCGTCAACAACGGTTGCCCGCTCAAGCCGTAGATCGTGGTCAGGTTCGGCTGCGGCGCCATGCCCCACAACCGTGGGTCCCACGACTCGACCAACCGCCCTGCCGCGTCGAAACTTTGCCGGGTGGTGCGCGGGTCAATCTCCGGGCTGTCGGGATGACGGCAATAGCCGATGCTGCGAACCGTCAGGGCACGAGGATCGATGACCGACAGCGTTGGTGTCGCGGCGTGGTGGTGAGTGTTCACGGCATTGACGGTCCTTCGCTTTGACTGAGGACAGACTGGGCCTATTTGCGCCGGACCGAAACTGTAAGAAGTTACAGGTCTGCGCCTGTGACATCGCCATGGCGGGCAAAGCTTTTTCCATTCAAGCGGATGAGACGCAGGGCTGTCGATTCAACGCGGCTGCAACACCAGCGCAAACAACTCGCCATGCCCGTTCACGTTGAGCTTGTGATAGAGGTTGCGCCGATGCACTTTCACCGTTTCCGGGGAGATGCCCAATTGCTGGGCGATGGCCTTGCTGGAAAAACCCTGGAGAATCAGGCGCGCGGTTTCGATTTCCCGCTGCGTCAGGCGTGCGTCGAAGCGATCAAGCAAAGTCGCCAGGTCGCCGGCCGGTGGTTCGGCGACCGGCCCTTCCGGTGGCAGCAAATCCAGGTGTCGACGCATTGCTGCCAGCACCCAGTCACGCACGCACAGCAGACGGCCCTGTTCCTCCAGACTGAAGCGCGTCGAACGCCCCAGGGACAGGCCGAGCACGGCGCCATCGACGTTGACCATGAACTGCAACTCGTCCCCACCGACCACGGTGCTGAAGTAACTCAGGTAGTACTCACTGTGCTGGAACTGGTCGGGGGCCACCGAGTCAAGACTGTGCAAGCCGTCGGCGATGCCCGCGCAAGCGGCTTGGTAGAACGGATCGAGCAGGTACATGCCAGCGCTGTAGTCCGCCAGTTCTTCATGTTCTTCGGTGCTGCCCTTGGCATCGAAGTCAATCAGCAGGCGCGGCACATGACCCGGGCGCATCAGCGCCACCAGCGCATTGTCCAGCGGCACCAGCAAGCGCAGGGTATCGACCAGCGCACGCCAGAAACTGTCCCGCCCCACCGCCGTGAAGACCCGCGCCAGCCCCTGGTGCACCGGCAACTCTTTCAACAACGCGTCCACGCACTACCCCTTTTGAGTAACCCATGATGGGAATGGGTGAAAACCACCCCGGTCGATACGCTGCAAACTCCTGATTACCACCGGCCGCCACAGGCCAGGAGTGCCGCATCATGAGTCGTCACCGCTTGTATTTCAATCTGGGGTTTGGCGCCTGTCTGGCGGTTTCGCTGTCGGCTTTTGCGGTCGAAGCCCCGACGGTGCACGTGTACAACTGGTACGACTACATCGGCCCCACCACCTTGCAGGACTTCAAGCGTGACACCGGGATTGCGCCGGTCTACGACACCTTCGACAGTGCCGAAGTGCTCGAGGGCAAATTGCTCACCAGCCGTAGCGGCTACGACGTGGTGGTGGCCAGCAACTTCAGTTTGCCCACGCTGATCAAGGCCGGTGCCCTCGCCCCCCTGCCCCGTGCGCAGATGCCGGACTTCAAGAACATGGACAGCGAACTGCTGGCAAAACTGGCCAACAACGATCCGGGCAACCAGTACGCCGTGCCCTACCTGTGGGGCACCAACGGCATTGGCTACAACATCGACAAAATCCGCGCAGCGCTGGGCGACAAGGCACCGGTGGATTCCTGGGACCTGGTGTTCAAGGAAGAGAACCTGGCCAGGCTCAGCGAATGCGGTGTGGCCATGCTCGACTCGCCGTCGGAGATGCTGCCGGTCGCCCTGCACTACCTCGGCCTGCCGCCCAACAGCACCAACCCCGAGGACTACAAGAAGGCCGAAGCGCTGCTGCTGAAACTGCGCCCGCACATCGCCTACTTCAACTCGTCGAAGTTCATCAGCGACCTGTCCAACGGCAACATCTGCGTGGCGGTGGGCTGGTCCGGCGCGATGCTCGAAGCCAAGACCACCGCCGAGCAGGCCGGCAACGGCGTTAAGATCGCCTACAGCTTGCCGAAGGAAGGCGCGCCGGTGTGGTTCGACACGCTGGTGCTGCTCAAGGATGCGCCACACCCGGAACAAGGCATGGCCTTCATCGACTACCTGATGCGCCCTGAAGTCATCGCACCCGTCAGTGACCACCTCAACTATCCCAATGGCAACCGTAGCGCGACCACACTGGTGGCCGAAGCGACCCGCAGCAACCCGGCCGTTTATCCACCCGCCGAAGCCATGGCGACCTTGTTCACCCTCCAGCCCCTGCCGCCCGCTACCGAGCGCGTGCGCACGCGGATCTGGAGCAAGGTCAAAAACGGCCAGTGAATCCAGTTCTGTTCTGTGGCGAGGGAGCTTGCTCCCGCTTGAGTGCGCAGCACTCACAAAATCGACGTATTAACTGAGATCTTGGGGCTGCTGCGCAACCCAGCGGGAGCAAGCTCCCTCGCCACAGGATCGAGTTGGCCTGCAAATTTTCTGGAATGAATTAACGATGAGAAAACCCATGAAACCACGCGCCCGTGACCTGAACATCCCGATCGGCCAACTGCAACCCGGCCCGCTCAACGCCATCACCGACGTCCCCGGCGTACGCGTCGGCCACAGCAATGTACGAGGACGCACCGCCAATGGCCGCGACATCCTCACTGGCGTCACCGTCATCGAACCGCGCGCCGGTTCCACCAGTCAGCAACCCTGCTTTGCCGGTGTGCATGTGCTCAACGGCAATGGCGATGCCACGGGGCTGGAGTGGATACGCGAGGCCGGCTTGCTGACCAGCCCCATCGCCTTCACCAACACCCACAGCATGGGCGTGGTGCGCGACGCGCTGATCGTGCTCGACCGCGAGCAGCAACCGGATGACGGGCGCCTCTACTGGAACATGCCGGTGGTGCTGGAAACCTTCGACGGCCTGCTCAACGACATCAACGGTTTTCACGTGAAGCCTGAACACGTGGCCCAGGCCGTGCATTCGGCGACGGGTGGTCCGGTGGCCGAAGGCAATGTCGGCGGTGGCAGCGGCATGATCTGCCACGAATTCAAGGGCGGTATTGGCACCGCGTCGCGCCGCTTGAGCAGCGCCCAGGGCGGCTGGACGGTGGGGGCGATCGTCCAGGCCAACCACGGCATTCGTAATGAATTGCGTGTCGATGGCTACCCGGTAGGGCGCTACATGGAACAGGTCGACTCGCCATTCCTCAAGGCCTCGTTGCCCCATCCGGGCATGGGGTCGATCGTGGTCTGCCTGGCCACTGATGCACCGTTGCTGCCACACCAGTGCACCCGCCTGGCCCAGCGCGCCAGCCTCGGCCTGGCCCGTACCGGCGGCGGCAATGAAGACCACAGCGGCGACATCTTCATCGCCTTCGCCACCGGTAACGATCACGTGCCACCGGCTGCCTACGAGAGCAAGAAAGCACCGACCACCCACAACCTGAGCATGGTCAACAATGACCACATCAGTGAGCTGTTCCTGGCCGCCACCGAAGCCGTGGAAGAAGCCATCATCAATGCCCTGCTCGCCGCCGAAACGGCCGAAGGCAACGGGCATGGGGTGCAGGGGCTGGATGCCGACACCCTGCTCAAGGCGTTGCGTCGCGCCGGCTGGCCGGGGGATGCGACTAGCGGTACTTGAGTGAAACACTAGGTCTTTTTAGGATGAACTTACGCAGTCGCTTGTTTGTGCAAGCCGCTGCGTAAGTGGTGAGTGCACTGAACCCCTATCAAGCTCACCGCTTGTTTCACGCGCATCTTGAGCCTCACGGCTCCACTTCCTCCCCATCAAGAGCTTTGAGGCTCTTTTTTTACCTCTGAAAACCAATACTGTTCATTGTGGGAGCGAGCCTGCTCGCGAAAGCGGATTATCAGTCGACATCAATGTTGAATGGTAAATAGCCTTCGCGAGCAGGCTCGCTCCCACAGGGGGGAAAGTCATTGTGCTTCGCCGGTGCACAGCGACCGCCACGCCGCCTGCGCCAGCATGTCCCGGTACGCCTTCGGGCTGCTCTTGACCCGACCCGACAACCAGGCTCGGCAGTAACTGTCTGCCTGGCCGACGATCAACGACGGGATCAGCTCCGCCGGCAAACTCCCCAGCTCATTACCCTGCGCCCCCAGCCACTCCAGCAACTGCTTGTTGCGCGTCTTGTTGCGGGTGGCGAGTTCGTCCTTGAACGGCCCCTTGGTGACGGCAAACCGCGCGTGGTACTGGAACCGCGCCCACTCCGGCTGACTATCGACCCAATCCACATAACTGTGCACCAGCGCATGCACCCCCGCTTGAGTGGTTTTGGCCTCAGCCAGGTAGCTGTCGCGCAAGCGGGCCTGATCATCGAGGGCGGTAAAAAACAGCGCCGCCACCAGGCCTTCCTTGTTGCCGAAATGGTGATAGATCGCGCCGACACTGGTATCGCATTCGGCGCGGATCATTTCGATGGTGGTGGCCTCGATCCCCTGTTCGTTGAACAGGCCCAGGGCCTTTCTGAAGATGTCGCGCTTGAGTTCGGCGCGTCGTCCGGGGTAGCAGCGTTCGAGCAGATCGGCGGTTTCCATGCGCAAAGACAGTCCGGAAAAGTCATCGGTGGGGGCTGGTGGTTGCCAGCGAACAAGTGGCGCTAGGTTGACAGATTTCCCTTCGACAGAATACTGTTCCGTTACAGAACATTATTCCGTTAAAGAATATTATTCTGCAAACTGTCATCCTCAAGAGGCATCAAAATGAGTCAGTTCCTCAGCATGTTCAGCAGCGCAGGCCCGCAAGCGTTCAGCAAAATGGCCTGCCAGGTGGCGCCCTACTTCTCCACCATCAACCCGTTGGTCAAGGATTTGCGCAAAGGCAGCGCCACCGTGCACGTGCCATTTGCCCGGGAGATCACCAATCATTTGGGTACGGTGCATGCGATTGCGATGTGCAACGCCGCCGAACTGGCCGCCGGAATGATGACCGACGTTTCCATTCCCGCCGGCGCACGCTGGATCCCCAAAGGCATGACCGTGGAATACCTGGCCAAGGCCAAGAGCGATGTGACGGCGGTGGCCGAGGGGAATGCGGTGGACTGGACCACCGAAGGCGACAAGATCGTGCCGGTGGACATTCACGATGCCGAGGGCAAGAAGGTGTTCACGGCGCGGATCACCATGAATGTGAAGCTGGCTTAAGCGCTGACCGCAATTGAATGTGGGAGCGGGCTTGCTCGCGAAAGCGGTGGTTCAGTCAACATTGATGTTGAATGTGATGGTGCCTTCGCGAGCAAGCCCGCTCCCACAGGGGAAATGTGGTGATTGGGAGAGTTCGGTCAGACCAGGCGCAATCGAGGTCCGCCAGCGGGTACGGCATCCTCTCCGAGCCGCCCCCGCACAAACTCCTGAGCCTTGCGCGTCAACTGGTCCAGATGTCGGTCGCGCTGTTTTTCCGCGTCGGTCATGGCCCGCTTGCCATGCTTTTGCAAAAGATAGGTGTGAATCTGCCGCACCTCCAGCGAGCTGTAGATTGACGCCACATCCAGCAGCGCCATCAAGCCATCGGTGGCGTGGTCGCGGGTGTTCATCAACACCTGGGTCGCACGCACGCCAACCACCTCAAAGCCCATCGCCTCGAAATACGGCACCCTGGCCACCGCGCAGGTCAGCTCGGCATGGGGATAGCGGCCGACCATTTCGCGCAGCATCCGCCGGGCCACGCCCTGGCGCCGATACTCGGCGTGCACCGCCATGTACGCCACACCGCAGGCCTCCGGGTCGTCCTGCACCGGCAGGTACAGCACAAAGCCAGTCACCTTTTGCGGGTCGTCTTCGTCCGTGGCGACGATCAACTCCACGGCAATGCCTTTTTCACCGTTCAGCGCCTCCAGATACAGGTGCACCTCATAGCCGATCGCATATTGATAGAGGTTGTACAGCAGGTTGCTGGGCGGGATCGCGACCATGCTGATGTCGGTCAGGTTGTCGACCACCATCTGCAGGATCTGGCTATTGATGTGCTCGGGGCACGGGGTCTTGAAATGGCTGATCAGGGGCATTGCGGTGACAGGCTCCGGGGGCGAGGGCCGCCTATCATAGCGCGCCTGGCACCAGCGGTCCGAAGAGTGATGGACAGACATCCCCCGTTGATGGGCCATGCGCATCGCCGGCGGACGCCTGGTTGCGTTTTCAAGGCTGACAACAGTGAGTCAGGCACACTTTGTGCTGGATGAACTGGACTCTTCGCGAGCAGGCTCGCTCCCACCGGGACCGCGGTTTTGCCCACTCCTCGATCTTCTGTGGGAGCTCGCCTGCTCGCGATAGCGTCCACCATCACACCGGTCCGTGGTGTGACTGGGGGGGAATGGGTGGGTGAAGGCCCCCCAACTTTGAGGATTCCCACCCACAGCGCCACTACGACTAAAGTCCAAACCGCCAGCCTTTTGATATCAAACAACTTTTCGTCTCCCACGTTTTTTCCCCACGATTGGCGCACCTCTTGCACTGAGCGAATGGTGAACGTCAGCCACACCGGCGCGCCCCGAGGGGAACAACATGAAAAAAATGCCAGACCTCAAATTGCTCGGCTTTTTCAGCAAACCGGGCATCGCCGCTGTGATACTGATCAACGTCAGTCTCGGTGCCGTCAACGCCGCACCGCTGGATGATTTCGGCCCGCCCCCTCCGACGGACCCCTCGGCGTTTACCAACCCGCCGGCCGACCCCAAGGCCGCGCTGGATGCCATAGAGGCCATGCCACCCGCCAACACGGGCGCCTACGCCCTGCCCAATGGTGTGTACGGCACCCGCACCACGCCAACGGTCGACAACGTGCTGCCGCCAGCCCTGCAGACATCCTTCAAGATCCCCACCAATGGCAAGCCCAGCCCATTGTTCGGAGCCCAGCCGTACACTCAGCAACTGCTGCTGTTCGAAGAATTCGGCACGGAGAAACTCGACCCGACACTGCCGGCACCGCCCCTGACCTTCCCGGTTCCGATCGTCGGCCCGGCGCCCACCCAGGACCCGAACAACATCGCCCGCAGCGGCCCTTCGGCCGCGACGCTGGAAGCCTTCATGCGCCAGCCGGGGCTGTACCCGTTTCCGTCGCAGTTTTCCAACGTGCTGGACCGCAACCCATGGAAAGCGCAGATCGAAGCCTTCCTCAACCGCCATCCGGTCGGCTCGCCGGCCGAAGGTCGTCCGCCAGGAAAAGGCTGGTCGCACCAGCGCTGGAACGAGTTTTACCCACAGGTCGCCTTCAAGACCGCTCAAGCGGGTGCCAAGCTCAACGGCGGCATGCGCGACCGCCGACAGTTGCACAACTACGCCGTCGGTGAGTTCGGGCCTGGCGGGCTCTACAACCAGACCTCGGACAACCCGGTCATAACGGGCACCACCAAAGGCATCGACACCCGCTTTCACCCCAACATGCCGATTCAGAACCACAAGGCACTCTGGACCTTCGACGGCACCTTTCCGCCAAAACTGCTGATGGTGCGGTACGGCCAACCCGTGCTGATGCGTCACTACAACGCCCTGCCGATCGATCCGTCGGCCAACATGGGTTTCGGTCTGCACACCCTCAGCACCCACGAACACAACGGCCACTCCCCGGCCGAAAGCGACGGCTATGCCAATGCGTTTTTCTTTCCGGGGCAGTACTACGACTATCGCTGGCCGATCCAGTTGGCCGGTTACGACAGCATCAACACCAGCGCCCAGGATCCGCGCGCGGCGTTCCCCTGCGCCCCGGGCGAAACCCTGTTCGTCAACGATGCCACGCCGGGCCTCAAGACCTGCAACAACGGCACCATCAAGATCCGTGGCGACTGGCGCGAAACCATGAGCACCCACTGGTTCCACGACCACATGCTCGATTTCACCGCGCAGAACGTCTACAAGGGCAACGCGACGATGATGAACTACTACAGCGCCCTGGATCGCGGTAACGAAGCGTTTGTAGACGGCGTCAACCTGCGCCTGCCCAGCGGTTCTGCATTGCCCTGGGGCAACCGCGACTATGACGTCAACCTGACGGTGGCCGACAAGGCCTGGGATACCACTGGCCAGCTGTGGTTCAACCCGTTCAACACCGATGGTTTTCTCGGCGACCAGATCCTGGTCAACTGGCAGTACCAGCCATACCTGAAAGTGCGCGCGCGCAGCTATCGTTTCCGCATTCTCAATGGCTCGGTGTCACGTTTCTTCAGAATCGCGCTGGTGCGTGAAATCGTCGGCACCGGTGGCGAATTCCCCGGCCCGACCGGTTCCGGCCTGTCCTATACCCGTGTGCCGTTCCACTTGATCGCCAACGACGGCAACCTCATGGAACACGCCGTGCCGTTCGACGGCAGCATGGACCTGGACGCCGACGGCGATGTGCAGGACCACAACGCCATCCTGCCCGCCCAGGGCATCGCCGAGCGTTTCGACATCATCGTCAACTTCTCAAAACACGGGATCAGCACCGGCGACAAGTTGTACTTCGTCAACCTGATGGAGCACCACGACGGCAAGGGTCCGGAAAGTCTGCCGCTGAGCCTGGCCGATGTCCTGTCCGGCAAGTACAAGGCAGTGCTCAAGCTGGGCAGCAAAGGGCTGGAATGGGACGCCGGCGACCCGGCGGTGGGCAAGTTCATGCAGATGGTGGTCCAGCCTTATGCCGGCCAGGACGTGAGCATGAACCCCGCCGACTACGAACCCGCCAAGCCGGGCAAGCCGGTGGGTCAAAGCATGATCCCGCTGACCCTCAACCGTGACGACCCGACGGTGCAAGCCAAGCTCAACGCGGCGCGGCATCGCGAGTTCACTTTCGGCCGCTCCGACGGCACCGACGAAGAACCCTGGACGATCAAGACCGACGGTGGGTTCGGCTTCCAGATGGACCCTCGAATCATCAGCGCCGCTCTGCAACTGGCCACCGGTCCGACCCCTGCCGGGTTCTCCGGCGACGGCACCCTGGAAGTGTGGAAAATCAGGAACGGCGGCAACGGCTGGAGCCACCCGGTGCACGTGCACTTCGAAGAAGGCATCGTCCTCAGCCGCGACGGCAAGGCGCCGCCGGAATGGGAAAAATGGGCGCGCAAGGACGTCTATCTCATCGGCGAGGGCATCGACAGTTCGGTGGACGTGGACATAGCGATCCGCTTCCGGGAGTTCGCCGGGACCTACCTGGAGCACTGCCACAACACCCAGCACGAGGACACCTCGATGCTGCTGCGCTGGGATGTCGAGCACCCCGGCCAGTTCCAGTTGATGCCAACGCCCCTGCCTGGCTGGGACGGCGTCACCTACGTCAATTCCGCTGCGCTGCCGACCTTCCGCACTGGCGATAAACGTGAAGAGGACGGCGATAACCAAAAACCGATTGCCAACCCCGACAGCGCCATCAGTAACACCGGCCAACCGGTGATCATCAACGTGCTGGCCAACGACACCGACCCTGACGGTAACGTGCCACTTAAAGTGGTGGGCCTGGAGCAACCGGACTCCGGCAAGGGCGTGGTCAGCACCGACGGTCTGCGCGTGACCTACACACCACCGGCCACGGTCCCCGCGCCGTTCACCGCGACCTTTTCCTATAGCGCCAGCGATGCCAGGAACGCGGAGTCGGCACCGGCGACGGTGTCCGTGGCGGTCTCGGCAGCGATCAACGAGAGCCTGATCGTCACCAGCGCTACCGTCACCGCCCGCAGCAACAGCCGCTGGTATTGGGTCCTGTCCGGCACCACCTCCCGTGGCGCGGGCAATACCATCACGGCGACTGCCACCACCACGACCGGTACGGTGAACCTTGGCGCCGCCGTCCTGACGCTGACACCGACAGGCGCGCGCTGGAATATAGCGGTGACGACCGCCGGCAGTGGTCCGTCGCCTAGCCCGACGGCGACCATCAAATCGGCCTTCGGCAAAACCGTGACGGTGCCGATAAAGGCGAACTAGAGCGGATTGATCGACGCCCGGTCCATGCAATGTGGCTCGGGCGTTTTTCTTTTGTGCAGCGTACTCAGATTTTGCATTCACCAAAGATCAAATGTGGGAGCGAGCCTGCTCGCGAAAGCGGAGTGTCAGGCGACATCTCTACGACAGGTTCGCCGCCTTCGCGAGCAGGCTCGCTCCCACAACAGGAATGTCGTTGACCGGAAGTTAACGTTCGGCCCAACTCACCGCTGCGGCGCCACCATCCGGAAGCGGATATTGATCTCGTTGGACACCACACTGTCCGCCCACTCGCCCTCGCCGATCTTGAAGTCGTCACGCTTGAGCACCAGTTGGCCCTCGAAGATGCCGATGGCGCTCTCCGATTTGAGCAGCACCGGCACACTCACTTCCCGAGTGAGTCCCCGCAGGGAAAGCTTGCCGGTGATGGTGTAGCGGTTATTGCCCAGGGCCTTGATGGACGTCGACTCGAAGGTCGCCACCGGATAAGTCGCGGTGTCGAACCACGCCGGTTTTTGCAGCTCGGTGTTGGCGTCGCTGCTGCCGGCGTCGATGCTTTTCAGGTCGATGGTCAGCGCGGCATGGGCGGCGCCGGGGTTATCGGTGTCGAAGTCGAGTTTGGCCTTGAACTTGCCAAAGGTGCCGAAGGCTTTCGAACCCATCTGCACATAGGTGAAACTCAAGGTGCTGGCCCTGGCGTTCACATCCTTGTATTCCACGGCTTCAGCAAACGGCACCGGGCCGAACACAAGCGTGCCGGCCAGAGCGACACAACGCGCGGATCGAAGGTTCATGGCACTCTCCGGGAGGGCTCCCGTCTTGAGTTGGCGTGCCGCACAGATCGGGTGGCATCAGATGGACTAAAGCAAACAACCGGCGCTTATTCCACCTCACCCGTTGATTTGCGACCACCTGCCGCTGGCCGTCCGCGCTGCCCGCACTCCCCGCGTTGCCACGCCCGCTGCAACAGGTCGATCACCTCGGTATCTGAGGTCTGGGAAAAATCCATGTACCAATGGCCAATCGACATGAACCACTCGGGTATCAGCGGGCAGATCAACTCATCCACCTCGCTGCGTAGCGCCTGCACCGTTTCGATCGGCGCCACCGGCACCGCCACCACGATGCGCGATGGCGCCTGCACCCGCAGCGCCTGGATCGCCGCCCTCATCGAAGCGCCGGTGGCCAGGCCGTCGTCGATCAGGATCACCACCTGATCCTTGAGCTGCACCGCCGGCCGCATGCCACGGTAGACCTGCTCGCGGCGCAGCAGCTCGCGGCTTTCCCGTTCGACCACAGCGTCGAACGCAGCCTTCGCAATCGGATGCACCCGCAGCGCCTCTTCATTACGAATCTGGATGCCGCCGCTGGCAATCGCGCCCATGGCGTACTCCGGGTGGGACGGCACGCCGAGCTTGCGCACCAGCATCAGGTCCAGGCGAACCTTCAGCGCCGTGGCCACCTCATAAGCCACCGGCACGCCGCCACGGGGCAAGGCCAGAACGATGACGTCGGAGCGATTGGCGTAAGGCAGCAACGGCTCAATCAAACGCCGCCCGGCCGCTGGCCGGTCTTGCAGGATGGAATGGGACAAGGGGTTCATGTGAAAACCTCCCCAGGCGATCTCGCCTGCGAACTTCAGCCAAACCTGCCTTTTGTGGCAGGGGCTTTTGTGGCGAGGGAGCTTGCTCCCGCCGGGCCGGTCCGCGTTCGGGCGCAGCAGCCCCCAAAAACCGAAAACGATTACCGAGTTTTGTGAGTGCTACGCACTCAAGCGCGAGCAAGCTCGCTCGCCACAAACTTGGTCCATAGCATTATCCGCCCCCTTTACCCCGCCTACACCAACCGCTCAATCTTCTGATGCTGCCACACCACTTTGTAATACAGCGTCTGCAACGCCAGCATCCCCAGATATGCCACCGGAAACGCCATCCATACCCCTTGCAGCCCGTAATTCGCATCCAGCAGATACGCCGCCGGCAACTGAATCCCGACCACGCAGACAATGGAAATCGCCACCGGCACCATCACCGTGCCGCTGGCGCGCATGATGCCGCCGATGATCGCCTGGAAGCCGAACACCAACAGGCTCCAGAGCATGATGTGCAACAGGTGCTCAGCCATGTTGAGCGTCGCCTCTTCGGTGAGGAACGACGCCAGCAACCAGCTCGACAACAGGTACCCGAGCACCACCAGGCCACCGGTCAAACACACATTGATCATCAGCCCGGTCTTCAGGATCGGCCCGATGCGCTCGATGCGCCCGGCCCCGATCGCCTGCGCTCCGAGGATCGACGCGGTAATCGCAATCGACAGCGCCGGGAACTGCACGTAATTGACGATCTGCGTCACCGCGCCATACGCCGCCGTCGCCTGGGAACCGTGCTGGTTCACCAGCGCCAGAATCACCAGCTCCGACAGCGACAACACCACCATCTGCAATCCGGTGGGCAAACCGATGCGCAGCACCTTGCCGAGAATCGCCATGTCCAGCTTCATCGCCGCAAAGAACTCGCGGTCCGGCGCCAGCGGATGGCCCTTGCCAATCAAGCGCCACGCCAGCAGCCCCATCGCTACCAGGTTACCCACCAACCCGGCAAACGCCGCACTCTGAATCCCCATCGGCGCAAAACCCAACCACCCGCGAATCAATGCCGGCGTCAGCGCCAGCCCCACGCAGGTCGACACCACCAGCGCCAGCAACGGCGACAACGTATCACTGACCCCGCGCAGCAACTGGGTGAACAACACAAACACCAACAGCGACGGCATGATCCACAACATCACATGGGCATACGCCACCGCATCGTCCAGCACATCCGCCGGCGTCCCCAACCCCACCAACGCCGACCGCGCAAACACACTCCCCACCACCGCCGCCGCCAACCCGATCAATACCCCCAACAACAACGTCGCCCCGGCAATCGCCTTCACCAGATGCATCTCCCGCGCCCCCCACGCCTGCCCGATCAACACCCCGGCGCCGGCGCCAAGGCCGATGACCAGGGCGATGAAGAAAAACACGATGGGGAACATTCCCGACACCGCCGCCAGGGCCTGGGTGCCGAGCATCTGGCCGATGTAGATGCTGTTGACCGTGCCGGACATGGATTGCAGGAAGTTCGACAGGACCATCGGGGCAAGGAAAAGGAGGTAGGTTTTCCAGAGGGCGCGTTGGGGGTTGGGGGTTTGCATTCGGGAAGGTCCATCTCGACGGGAGGAGCGAAGATTAAGGATAGCGTGGGAGGCTGAATCCAAGGGGCCGTGAACATCTCAGGTCTGTGTTTATATTTCCAGCGACGTTATGTGAAAGGTCTGAAGTTTCATCGTCGCGGGTCCTACATAAAGCTCGGAATCCCTCACCTTCCCCCGCTGATCTCATGCGGCTTATAGTCGGCACCGTCGCCCAGAATGGCGATTCGGGTTTGGCGACCTGATCATAGAGAATGCGAAGGTTATCCGCTTCATTGCAGGTATCATCGCACCCGCAAAGCCGCTGTTATGGCGGCTGTGCGCGGGAGACCTTAGGGTCTGCCGGTTTTCTCTATACCGGTTCGCCAACCTGCGCACAGCTGCCACCCAATCGTTTGGCGACGACTGAGTGACGGCTTAAGCCAATCAAATAGAGATCTTCACAATGAATCGATATATGCCTCTTACCGGGATTGACCTGATACCGGCTTCCCTGCTCATCGACACCCAAGCCCCTCTCGACGTTCTGCAAGCCATGGCCGACTACCGAATTCGGACAGTCACGCAGGTGCTGGAAAACATCGCCTACCGATCCGAACTTGGTTGCGACACCGTGGTGCTGGAGGACTTTTCCAAGTTGCTGGTCATTCCGTTGCGAGATGGGTGTGATTTGATGGATGTGATTGGGCGGCGGTTACGGGCGCAGGCTGCGGAGTAGCAATATGCCCGTAACAAAGAGAAGAGCCGCTGCGGCAGCGGCTCAACCTGGGAAACCTTCGACGATTTAAACGACTGGCCAACGAACCGGACGACCACGAAATGATGGCTACTGTCACCGTTCTCTGGCACCTGCGTTCAGGCACTTGGTGCTGTCAATCAAAGGTATATTTGCCTTCGAGCATGAATGCCGGTTCTCTCCAGTTGGGCCCTCTCACAACTCCGCCCCCACTATATTTGATAAAACCGGCATCACACATTTTGTGGACAAGGTTCAATAGCCCTATGTTGTTCTCCACATGCGCCCAGTTAGCCCGATTATAAAGGCCATCAAGCTGAGGAAAGGAAATACCTAATTGATTTTTGGTTACAAATAGAATTACCTCTTCAGGTTTCTCGTTAAGCACGATGGTTGCAATGAAGCTCATTATTTTATCCCTCCAAGTTCCTTGTACTCTCGTTCCCTTTGCTTTTCATCCGCTTCTAAAGCATCAGGCGTATAGAGCAATTCAAAAGCATCTTTGACTTTGTAGTCCTCCAGCGTCGCGGCGTGAGTATTGTTCCAAATAACACCGTCATCCGAGTTTACACCGTCAGCTACACCTAATGCTCTGAAACGTTCGAGCTCTCTGATTTCATGAGTATAGAAGCGTTTGTCCACATCTGTGATGACCAATTCACCCAGCAGAATTTTTTTCAAGCGATCAATCATGATGGCATTGGCATCCGAAGATCTGAAACGTCCCGTATGTAATTTGACCAGGTCAATACCCGTTTGGGTCACAGCAGCACTTGTCCAATCGAGATCGAGGATTGGGCCTCCAGCTTTGGCGGGATTGAAAAGTCGACCGCTGTATTTTCCCCTTGTGGTTGCTCCTTCATAAGGACTATTAAAAACAACGTAGATTGGCGGTAGACCGCTTTCAATCGGAAAGCAGTAAATGCAATCCCTGAAATCAGGCAATTCGACCGCGGGCAAGGTTTCAGGCTGCACAAGCAATGGCGACAGCGTAACTCCAGTGTATGTCGGTACTTGCGCAGGTCGGGCAGGCGAAGTTGTCGAACCGTTTCCCAAGTGAATAATTGGAAAACTGAGGATAATGGGCGGTGTATCGTTTGACGTGAAACTGTAGCTGCTGGTCGTTGGATCGAATGTCAATGCTCGTACTGGCACTTTTTCCGAGACGCTCCCTCCAGCCGGGGTTGCAACGAGTGTGTATTGGTTAAGGTCGCCATAAATCCGATAAGGAAGGTCAATGGTTCCTTCGGCAGCGGCGATTTCATTCAGGTTTGACGGCAGCTTTGGTAAAAAAGTGGTACCGGGTAGTTTGAGAGCTGTTTGAGGAAAGCGTTCGCCGTTAGCAAGAGCAGGTGAATAGAACAAGGCCCCGATCCCAACAGCAGTGGCCCGACTGATTAGTGCTTCCCCCAACCCTGCCAATAACCTAATGCCTCCCTGGATTCGCGCCCCGAAGGTCCAACCGTCGGCGAAATGGATGGCAATGGCACCCGCCACGGTTCCTGCCTCTTCGCCATGACCAATGGGCAACCTGTAGGTGTAGGCGACTTCGCCCCTTGCCAAGGCGCGATGGATTTCAGCGTCTGCAGTTGCGGAAGCGTCCTCCAAAATGCGAACGGCCTCGATAAGGATTCGTTTAACGTAGGCGGCAGTTAGCGACAACAGGAATTCTTCATAAAAACTTAGTCGTACTTCATCATCTCTTTCTGACTCCACATCACTTGCAAAAAACTCGGCAATTGTTTCTCTGTCTAGCGACAATGCGTCCACGCCAATATGCAATATTGCATCGTGCCAACTTCCGTGCATTGTGACCCTTTGCAAAAGCTCAACGATGATCACTTTCTTTTTTAAGGCAGCTTCCAGCGCATTTAACTCTTGGGAGTCAATGCCTGCGGCTATGCGTTTCTCTAGATAATCTCGAATATTCGGTGCACCACCCGAAAAACATTCGTTATCTGATCGTGCGCCGAAAGAAATATCGCCACTAATTGTTGGTATTCGTTTCTGGTTTTTTTGACGCCCTCAATACTATGCGGCGTAGTAACCGCCGGGACATTCCCATCCCAAAACAAAATACTATCGAAGCTTGAAGGAAAAACTGAGGCTTGCGCAGCTTGAACCGGCAGAGACCCAGACGTTATTGAAGGTGAATAATGAGTAACTGGTTTTTGCATATAGCACTCCATGCAACAATATTAATTCCATTAAATAGACAGAACAAAAGTTATGCCGCAACAACATAGCAATTTCAACACTTCAATATTTACTGCATGCATCGCGCGAAAAATAGCATTAGGCCCAAACAACCTCTGCGGCTTCCAGCAAAATCTTCACCGTTGGCCATTCCGTTGCACGATGGTTGTGACTTGATAGATGTGATTGGGCGGCGGTTACGGGCGCAGGCTTCTGAGTAAAGGAAAACGGGCATCAAAGGTGCCCGTTTTTTTGTCTGACGAGAAAAGTGGTTTACTTGTTCTGAGGCTCGGTCCTGGCGAAGCGCGCCAGGCTTTATCTTCTTTCCGTCGGTTTGACGCCTGGATGCCTTATGGAGATGAACCGTACAAAGCAGTTTGTCTGTGGATCAACTCAACACAACAACCCTCTTGAGCGCCTCATCCATGTGCTGGAGGCATCCCTCGAATTGATATCGCTTCCTGAGAATGATTTCTGCTGGTCTTTTTGGGCTGACAGCGATGAAGCAAAAGCAGAACTGGAGGGGTTGATCAAATCGCTTAAAGCCGGGGTGCTGCCCGCAAGAACCCACTTTGCTGTACTTTTTGCACCAACAGGTCCGCTGCAAGAGCTCAGTCTCAGCAGTGGGTGGGCGGAAACCTTTTTGAAAATCGCCAGTAAATATGACGAGATAGAGGCACGGTTGTGGTGAGGGAATGATGCTGGCTTGGCGAATGCCAGAGTCGAAATACCAAGCACTTCCAATGATGGCTTTGGATCGTTTTCAGCACTTCGGGGCAGGCAAAAATCGGCCAGAAACAGCCTGTCATGACCGGCAGAGAACGGCCAGAAGCGGTCACTCACAGCAGATGTCGATATCAGCCTTGTTCGATAAAGGATAAGAATCCAGTTTAGCTTTTGACGCTTGCCCACTCTTTAAACAGCTCTGGAAAGCCGACACCGGCGAAGTCATCGCCTAACCTGCGAGCTGGGCCCGTTCAGATTCATCCAAGTGCTCTAGCAGCACCGCTATCGTTGCATCCCGCAACTTGATTGCCTCTATCCAGCCCGGTCCCTGCGCCAACAGCGGAGGGCAGACATTGACGTGGATTGCACCGTGGCGCGGGAACCACTGCCCGTCGCGCAGCACCCTGCGCGTGCCGCAGATTGCGACCGGCAGCAGCGGCACGCCGACACGCGCGGCGAGCACGAAGGCGCCCATGTGGAAGGTGCGCAAGCCTGGCTCTCGGGTAAAGGTCCCCTCGGGGAAGAACACCAGCGGCTGGCCAGTCTGTAGCGCCTCGGCCAAGGGCTCGGTGTCTGCGGCGCTGCGCTGCAGGTCGAAGCGTTCGACGAAGCGGGCGCCGAGCTTGCGCAGGAACAGGCCGGCAATCCACTGGTCAGCCAGTTCGCGCTTGGCAACGAAGCTGAACTGCGGCGGCAGGGCTGCGCAGAGAATGACGCCATCGAGGTAGCTGGCATGGTTTACGGCCAGCACGCTCACCCCTGACTCAGGCAGGCGCTCCAGCCCCGTGACGCTGAACGGCACCCCCGCCAGGCGCACGAACAGCCGTGCGGCCGCGCGGGTAAAGCTGCGGCACCAACGCTGGCGCGGCAGGATCGCGACGCCCAGCCAGGTCAGCGGTGTGACCAGCCAGAACAGCAGCCAGATGTAGGCGGCATACAGCGCAGCGCGGCAGGTCCGCCAGCTGCGACCGAACTGCCCACGTACAGCCTGCAGCACCAGGCGCAGTAGCTGGTGCCACACGGCGAGGTGCGGCCGATCCACTTCGCCGCGCTCATACAGTTCACGGCTGGCAGCACGGCGAATCTTGCCGCTGGAGGTCTTCAGTACGCTATGCGGTGGCGCCAGAACGATATCGTCGGGCGGCACACCGGTGAGGTCGACCACGATGCGGTTGACCTCCTGCTGCAGGCGTTGCCGCGCGGCAGCTTCCTTCTCGTAGCTTTCTGCCAACACCACCAGGCGCTCGGTGCCGGTGGCCGGGTCAGGACTGCCGAACACCGCGATGCAGCCTTTGCGCAGGCCGGGCAAATTGCCGACCGCCGCTTCGACATCATAGGGATAGATGTTGCGCCCGGCACGGATGATCAAGTCCTTGGCGCGGCCGGTCAGGTAGACCTCGCCGCCGGCCATGTAGGCGAAGTCGAGCGAGTCGAACCAGCCATCGTGCAGCACCCGGCGGGTCTCTTCGAGGTTACGGTAGTAGCCACCGGTGGTGGACGGCCCGCTGAATTGCAGGTGACCTTCGCTGCGCTCGGGGAGTTCGACCCCGCGGCCATCGACGATGCGAATCTGATGGCCCGGCAGCGGCCGGCCGCTGGAGACGAAGCGTAGCGTCGCGCTGGCGTCCGCTTCGGCGGGCAGCGCATTGCCACGGGCCTGGAACGCCTCGCGCTGCACCCTGTCGATCAGCGGCCCTCGGTTCAGGGGAGGAAAGGCCACGCCCAGCGTGGCCTCGGCCAACCCATAGACCGGCGCCAGCGCTGTGGGCGCCAAGCCATAGCGAACGAATCGTTCGGTGAAGCGTTGCAAGGTATCCGGGCTGACCGGCTCGGCACCGTTGAAGGCCACGCGCCAACTGCTCAGGTCCAGACCTTCGAGGTCGCCGTCAGCGAGTTTGCTCAGGCACAGTTCGTAGGCGAAGTTGGGCGCCGCCGACAACGTGCCGCGGAAGCGGTCGATAGCCCATAACCAGCGCGCCGGCCGCGCAAGGAAAGCCAGCGGCGACATCAGCACCAGGCTGTAGCCGTAATACAGGCTGCCCAGCCAGGCACCGATCAGGCCCATGTCGTGGTACATGGGCAACCAGCTGACGAACACGTCCTGTGGCCCCACGTTCAGAGCCCCACCCATGGCGCGCAGATTGGCCAGCAGACTGGCGTGGCTGACCATCACGCCCTTGGGCTGTCCAGTGCTGCCCGAGGTGTACTGCAGGAAGGCGAGGTCATCCGGTTGCCGCGCGGGTGTGATGCACTCGCCCCCCTCACCGGTCAACTCGGCCACGGTGGCAATGCGAGTCAGACTCGGAACCTGCGGCTGGAGCAGTCGGGCGAGCAGCTTCGCTTGCGTCACGGTAATCAGCACTTTGACTTCGGCGTTGCGCAGGATGCCAGCCTGGCGGCGCAGATGATCCTCTATCTGCGACAGGCGCAGCGGTGGGTAGATGGGCACCGGCACACCGCCGGCCAACAGCGTTCCAAAAAAGCCATGGAGAAAGTCGCGCCCGGTGGGCAGCATCAAGGCCACGGTCTGACCCGCCTGCAAGCCACTGCGTTGCAGTCCTGCGGCAACGGCCAGAGCGTCCTGGTGCAAGGCGCCATAGCTGATGTCTTCCGGCTGCTCACTTTCATCCAGCAGGCGCACATGGGGATGTTGCGGCTGATGGCGCACATGCCATTCCAGCACTTCGATCAAGGTCCGCGCGGAGTCAGGAGCCTGCCCCGTTGCTGTCGGGGCCTCGCTGGCGTCGCTGGAGGACAACGGGCGTACCGCATCGGCACCCTGTCTGCGGTGTAGCACGCGCAGTACATCGCCGGGGGTGTCCGCCGAGGCGAACAGGGTTTCCGGTAAGCGCACACCGAATTCGTGCTCGATACGTGACCACAACTCGACCCGGGCCAGGCTGTCTACGCCCAGGTCCCGGTCGAGCACGCTGTGCAAGGTGACTTGCAAACCTTCTGCCGCCTGCGGCCGCAACTCGACCACGGTGCGCTGGACAATTTCGAGCAATTTTTCCGCGTCCCCATCGGAACGGGGAACGGCACGGGTTTCTGGAGGCGGACGAGACATCGGCGGCCCCTCATGACAGGACACTCTGTGTGTAGATCCTTGCCAATTGCCATTATGCGCCTATGGCGGCGACTGGGAATGCCATCAGCGCTCGCAGGATGGCTGAGCCAGTTAAGGACTTTGAGACGAACATTGCCCTGTGGCGAGGGAGCTTGCTCCCGCTGGAGCGCGAAGCGGTCCAAAATCAGGCGACTCAATCTTGCAGTTAGTACCGAGTCGCCTGATTTTACGACTGCTTCGCAGCCGAACGGGAGCAAGCTCCCTCGCCACAATTGATCACCAAGCTGTAGATTTTTGTTAACTGACTGGCATTGGGGCTAGGCTCTTAAGGATGCCGCACCTACAGAGAGATCGCCATGCCAGCCAGCCTTGCCCCCGGAGTGACACGCCGAGAAATCTGGGCCTGGGCGATGTTCGATTTCGCCAACTCCGGCTACACGACGGTGGTGATCACCGCCGTGTTCAATGCCTACTTCGTCGCGGTGGTCGCCAAGGGCGAAGCCTGGGGTACGCTGGCCTGGACCAGCGCCACCGCTCTGTCCTATGTTCTGATTATCCTGACCGCGCCACTGATCGGCGCCTATGCCGACGCCTTCGCCTGCAAGAAGCGCCTGCTGCTGTTCAGCACGGTCGGTTGCGTCGCCTTCACCTCTGGACTCGCGCTGGCCGGACCGGGGGAGCTCGGTGTCGCGATCCTTTTCATCGTGCTATCCAACTTCTGCTTCGGCAGCGGCGAGAACCTGATCGCCGCCTTCCTGCCCCAACTCGCCCGTGCAGATGCCTTGGGCAAGGTGTCCGGTTGGGGCTGGGGGTTGGGCTATATCGGCGGTCTGGTCAGCCTGGGTGCCTGCCTGGCCTTCGTCAGTTGGGCTCAGGCGCAGGGCCAGACTGCGGCGCAGTTCGTGCCGGTGTGCATGCTGATCACCGCGGCCTTGTTCGCTGTAGCCAGCGTGCCGACCTTCCTGTTCCTGCGCGAACGCAGCCAGCCGCAGCCAGGGCGCGGCGACACGCCTATCCCACAGGCGGCGCTGGCGCGCTTCGCGCAGACGCTGCGCGAAGCCGAGCACTATCGCGACCTGCTGCGCTTCCTTGCCTGCACCGTCTGCTACCAGGCCGGTATCTCGGCGGTGATCGCCCTGGCTGCCATCTATGCCAATCAGGTCATGGGCTTCAGTACCCAGGACACGCTGCTGCTGATCTTCGTGGTGAATATCACGGCCTCCATCGGTGCCGTGCTGTTCGGTTGGCTGCAGGATCGCCTCGGCCATCGCGCCACGCTGGCGCTGACCCTGGTGGGCTGGCTCGGCATGGTCGGTCTGGTCTGGTTCGCGCGCGGCCCCGAGCTATTCTGGCTGGCGGCCAACCTCGCCGGTCTGTGCATGGGCGCCAGCCAATCGGCTGGCCGCGCGATAGTCGGACTGCTGGCGCCGCCGACGCGCCTGGCGGAGTTCTTCGGCCTCTGGGGGCTGGCGGTCAAACTGTCGGCAATCCTCGGCCCCATGACTTACGGCCTGACCAGTTGGCTGTCCGGTGGCGATCACCGCCTGGCGATGCTGATCACCGGCAGTTATTTCGTAGTCGGCCTGCTGATCCTGGCCGGCGTCGACCTCAAGCGCGGGCGGCAGGCAGCTATCAGCCATACCGAGAGTCTCGCAAAGTGAAAGGGACGATCCCTATCGGCCCAGCTTTCGCCTGGTGCAGTCAATTGGCGTTGTCTGACAGGACCTATGGCTGCCACTCATCGTCAGATCGTTGACGTTTTGAGTTTGGGTGCGCGCAATGTCTACCCTAAAATGATCGTCCAGAGAATACGCCACATGACCGAGATCATCATGCTCGCCGGTGACTTCCCACAGTGCAACGGGGAATATCATCTGGGTACCATCACGCTCAAAACGACCTTCAAACCACGACAGGGAAAAAAGAGTTTTTCCGTCTCGGAATTCAAAGATCTAACGGTCCAGAGCACGGAATCCAACAAGAATATAAAGGCCGCCATCGGCCTGGGCATTGCGGGCGCGATGTTGTTGGGGCCGGTCGGTGCCATCGCCGGCTATCTGCTCGCGGGCCACAGCACGGAAGTGACCTTCATGGCCACCCTTAAGGACGGTGGCAAGCTCTTGGCGGCAACCGATGGCGATACCTACCGGGATATCTCGGCACGCGCGCTCAAAAAATCCCGCCACAGTCGCTGAGGCGCTCTTTGCGAGTCATTTAACAGCGAATCAATTTACTGATCCGCTGTCCCCGTAACGGCGAAAATGTTGCAGGGCACTTTATATAGAACATGCTCCGTCGTACTGCCCACCCATTTGCCCAGCCCCTTGCGATGCGCATTTCCCATGACGATCACATCGGCCCGGTGATGCGCTGCAAAGTCGGCCAGCGCTTTGCCAGGCGGACCTTCAACGAAGTGTTGTCGCTCATTGGGCACGCCGTAGTGGTCGGCCAGTGCGATAAATGACTTTTGCAGTGACTTGCGCACATCGCTGCTGAAGCCCAGCATCGTCACTGCACCAGCACCTGCGTCGGATATATGTGTCTGCGATAGATCGTAGGCATGCAGCAGATGAAGCTCCGCGCTGCATTGCATCGACAATCCGTTCGCCACCTGGATGATGCGGTCGTTGATGCCAGTGATCTGAGTCTCGGGGTGTGACGGATCGACTGCCGCCACTACCACTCGCGGAAGTGGGCACCTGACTTCGCTGACCAGATGCACAGCCACCGGACATTCGCGCAACAGGTGCCAATCCAGAGGCGTAATGAAAACGCGTTTGAGCGCTGACTCGTGTTGCACGTCCTTGATAACCAGATCCGGCTGCATTTCTGCCACATGCTGAAGTATTTCTTGCAGCGCGGTTCGCGTAACAAGCACTTCGGTACTCACCTTGACCCCGCGCCCTCGGATCAGATCGGCCTCATCCTTCAGCCACTTTTCGTTCTCTTGCTGACAGGCCTCACGAAAACGCGCACCGGCGCTCATCAAACCCAAGAGGTTGGAGTCTTCGATAAACACCGTGATGTGCAGCGCCGCGCCAGTGGCTTCGGCAATGGCGACAGCTCGCTCCAACGCCGGGGTGTGACGCATGGCAGGACCGACTATCAGTAAGAGTCGTTGATATTGGCTCATGTAACACCTCCAAACGTTCCGGGATATCTAGCTCCCCCAGCGCTCTCGCCTGTCACACCACCGACGATTTACTATCGCCTCAACTGTCTGGATCGACACTATCAATATACGCCTGGATTCGATCAATTCCCCACTTCACCGGGTCGACTTTTTCAACAGCGGCGACACCGTAAACACATTTACTTACAAATACCTCATTTGCAAAAAACCGGTCTTGCAACTATAGGTGATAAGTTATGGCCCTCGATCGGGCCAAGAGATGCCTAGCCTCAAATGCGCATCAAACTACCTAGTATTCCTGCCCTCGGTGTTTATCTCGCACTGTCTTGCCTCTTTGTGACCGCTTGGTTACTCAATCCTGCCCACACGCATTCGTCCTTTGCGATGAATCCAGTGAAGGCTGTGACCGACCAAGTGGCCAGGCCCATTTATACCAGCCGTTTCGCCTCGTCCGGGCTGGTGGACTTCGTGCACTCCTCGGCCGTAACAGCCTTGCCTGACGGTAGCTTGATGACAGCCTGGTTTGCTGGCTCTCGCGAAGGCGCAGCCGATGTGCAGGTGCGTTCCGCCCGCTTCGACGCGAAAACCGGCGAATGGGGTGCTGAACAGGTATTGGCGACTCGGAGTTCGACCCAACAGGGCACCCAAAGATACATTCGCAAGCTGGGCAATCCGGTAATTGCACTGGCGCCGGATAAACGCCTGTGGTTGTTCTACGTATCCGTGTCCATGGGCGGCTGGGCCGGCAGTGCAGTCAACGTGATGGTTTCCGACGACCTCGGTGAACATTGGTCCGCTCCGCGCCAACTGATCACGTCCCCCTTTCTGAACATCAGCACCCTGGTCCGGTCCGCCCCCGTGTTTCATGCCGACGGCTCCATCGGTTTACCGGTCTATCACGAATTTCTGGGCAAGTTTGCCGAATACCTCTACTTGAGCGCAGACGGTGATGTGATCGACAAATACCGCATCAGCCACGGCAAGAACTCATTGCAACCCACAGTGGTACCGCTGGATGGGCAGCGCGGCATCGCCTTGTTGCGATATGCCGGCAACACCCACCACCGTGTTCTGGCGACCCGCACTGAAGATGCCGGACAAACCTGGAGTGAACCTTATCCGCTCGAGCCATCGAACCCCAATTCCTCGCTGGCGGCCGTCGCAACCCCCGAGCACGGGTTGCTGGTAGCGCTCAATGACCTGCAAGAGGGGCGCTTCAAGCTGAGCCTCTATGGTACCGACGAAAAAATGGACGATTGGCGCTCGTTGCGTGACCTGGACAAATCACCAGACCCGGAAGGAGAGCCGTTTTCACCCCTGGCCTACAAGAAAATCATAGGCAAGGAGTTCCGCGGTTCCAGTGGAGCGCTCCGCCAGCCGCTGGAGGCGCAATTCCTGAACAATCTCGACACGCGTGTCTGTAACCCCCGAGGCTGCGAGTTTGAATATGAATATCCATATTTCATCCGCAGCCCGGACGGCATGTATCACCTGGTTTATTCCTGGAACAACACTTTCATCAAGCACGTTGCTTTCAACGATGCGTGGCTGTCCGAGCGACTCAAATGATTAACCTTTGGCAAGCCCATATCAGCTTCGCGATGATCATCTTCCTCGTGCTGCCGTCTTTCGGTTTGAACAGGAACTGGCGTATCGCTCTGCTTGCCGCCTTGCTGGCCGCCGGCTTCATACCGCTGGACGGGTTGTCGTTGGCCACGTATTTGCGCAGCCACATCGATGACCTTGCGATCACGTCACTGGTGTTCATGGCATGGGGCTGTTTACGTCGGCTGGGCTTCCTGCCGCCTGCGCGGCAAGGTAAAACCTGCATTTTGATCATGTTCGCCCTGTTGGCCCTGGTGCTGTACCCGGCAACCCTTGGTCTGAGTGATCTGGATCCTTATCGGCTTGGATACAGCCCGCGCCCGATGTTGATTTTCTTCGCACTGCTCACACTGGGCCTGTTTTACCTGCGCAACAGCCTGGCCGTCGTGATGCTGGCCAGCGCGACCCTGGCCTTCATCACCGGGATAAAACCTTCGCAAAACTATTGGGATTACCTGATTGATCCGCTACTGGGTCTGTTTTGCTGCGCGGCACTTCTGATGCTTTTCACACGCTGGACGTATGGTTACCTGAACAAACGATTCAGCTCAGTGCGTTACGTATCCAGATCCGCTTGAGTTTCAACGACATATTTAACAGGGGAACTTGGATGGGTTGGCTGCAATCGAGACGTTTGCACTATTGGCTAGGCGCGACAGCGATTCTGTTTGCGTTGTTTGCCCTGCTACGGGTGATGTTCTTTTTCGGCTATTCCGGTTTCGACGCTAATGCCCTGACCAACGACGAGGCCGTACGGGAAACCCTTGGCATCGGTTTCCGTTTCGATTTGCGCCTGGCCATCCTGGTGATGCTGCCGCTGGCCTTGCTGGCCTGGATTCCTCGCTGGAACCTCACCACAAGCCGCTTGCTGCGCTGGATCGCACGCCTGTATATCTTCGCGTCCCTGGGTGCCCTGCTGCTGATCTACATCATCGATTTCGGGCATTACGCTTACTTGGGCGTGAGGATCAACGCCACGGTATTGCGCTTCATCGAGGATGCACAGATATCCCGTGACATGGTCTGGCAGACCTACCCGGTCATCTGGATTTCTCTGGGTTGGCTGGCAACGGTAGCGTTGACGACACTGGCCCTGGTGCGCCTGGAACGCGTGACGCTGGACCGCCCTCGCAAACCGATTCACCCGCTCTCCGCCACATGGGGCGGTGCGTTGATGGTCATTGCGGTATTGCTGGGCATCCTGGGCCGTGTCGAGAACATGAACCTGGAAAACCCGGTGCCATTGCGCTGGAGCGATGCCTTCTTCTCGGGCAATAACCAGACTGCCGCACTGGGGCTCAACCCGGTGTTATTCCTCTATGACACGCTCAAGGTCGGCCAGTCGCGCTATGACGAAGCGCAGGTGCGCGAGCACTATTCAGTCATGGCCAACTACCTGGGCGTTGACCAGCCCGATCCGCAAACTCTCAATTTTGTTCGCCACCAGGCACCACAACCCTACAAAGTACCGGGATCACGACCGCCGAACGTGATGTTCGTCATGCTTGAATCCCTGGGCACCAGTGCCGTCGGGGCTTACGGCAACCCGATCAATCCGACCCCCAATATCGATCGCCTGGCCACGCAGAGCTGGTTCTTCGAGCACTTCTATGTGCCGGTGACGGGCACCGCAAAAACCGTATGGGCCAGCATTAGCGGGGTCCCTGACGTGACGCGTCAGGAGACTGCGACGCGTAACCCGCTGATCACCCGGCAGAACTCCCTGGTCAATGCCTTCACCGGCTACGAGAAGATCTACACCATCGGCGGCAACTCCGGCTGGGCCAATATGAATGCCTTGATTCGGCAAAGCATCGACGGCGTTCGCTTGTACGAAGAGCGGGACTGGAAATCCCCGGTGGTGGATGTCTGGGGCATTTCCGATCTGGACCTGTTCAAGGAAACCGACCAGCTCCTGCAGGCGCTGCCCAAGGACAAACCGTTCTTTGCGTATGTACAAACTGCCGGCAACCATCGTCCCTTCACCATTCCCAAGACCAATGATGGATTCGAGGTCAAGCACCCTACCCTCGAGGAAGTCCAGGCCGCAGGATCGCGCAGTGTCGAGCAATACAACGCCGTGCGCCTGCTGGACTTCAACATCGGCCGCTTGATGGAAATCGCCAAGGCTGGCGGCTACTACGACAACACCATTTTTGTGCTGTTTGGCGACCATAACACCCGTATCGCCCAGATCCCTTTCCTGGCCCCGGCCTATGAGCAACTGGGCCTGGAAAGCAATGCGGTGCCGATGATCATCCACGCCCCGGGCTTGCTCGGGACACGCAAGGTCCAGGAGGCGGTTGGCCTGGTGGACTTGCTGCCAACCGTGGCGGGCATGGCCGGTCTTGAGTTCCGCAACAGCGGTATGGGTCGTGATATCCAGCAGCCGGCGCCCGAGGGTGAACGCGTGGTACCGCTGGTATTGCGTGAGGGAACGTTCCCGCTGATTGCCGGCGTGACTCAACATTACATGGTGCAAATGGAGCACGACGGCAGCTCGCCAACGCTCCACGACCTTGCCTCGAAGACGCCCCTGGACAACGTGGCCGAGCAAAACCCTGAAGAGTTCAAACGCCTGATGCAGTTGACCCGCGCCATGCATGAAACCTCAAGGTTGATGCTGTATCAGAACGTGCGAGAGTAACTGCCGGCGCCAGCGAGCCCGCGTCTATGGTGCAGATAGACGCGGCCCGGTACACCATCCCCTTTTCCCCGCCAACGTATTTTGAAGGCAAGAGCACTTGTTTACTCAGTTGCAGCCGTTGATTTGACCCTGATCGGCATCGCTCACAACGCACTCCCCAAGTGCCAAACGAAGCAGCCCACAGTCAATTAGCTAAACTTCATCAGTAAAGCACTTCGCGAAACCCTGAAATTCAGGAGGCGAGCAATGAGCAAACAACCTCAACCCCAAAGCCGCTCCAACCCCCAGCCCAGATCCCGTCCGGTCGTGCCAAACCTGCCCGGCAAAACCGGCAAGAAGTCCGGTGACTTGCGCGGCAACTATCCGCCGAAGAAGTCGTAATGACCCCGGGGGTACGACAGGCTTTGCAATGGAGTCTGTCGTACCCCCCCCGCCAATTCAGCATTACTCGCCTCTATATCGGACATTGTTTTCCACAAGCGACGTCGTACCTGCCAAGATTGATGGCTAATGGCTACACTCTCCACGATTTCTCCATTACACCTCAACCATGCCGGCAACAGATTTGCCTCAATGGCTTAAGCGATAAAAATCCTGTGGCGAGGGCGTTTGCTCCCTCGCCACAGGGTCGGTGTCAGGCTTTTCTTCCGGTATCAGTCCTAGCCCGGTTTTTTCCCGGTTCGAATACATGGAGTAAGCGTACATGCCCTTCCCCCCCTCGTTCCCTCGACCATTACCGCAAAGCCGACCGCATCATGCCGGGCCTGATCTGGCTGATGTTCGTCTTCGCAATGGGCCTGGCGTTCTGGTACGACACGTTCAAGCAGGCGCTGCTGGTGGGCGGTGATATCAGTGTGTTGTTGACACTGTTGTATCGCGCCATCGGCGGGTCGCGGTGGATGCGTTGGGGCGGATGTTTCATCAGTAATGCAGCCGTGGGTGCGGCGTTTATTCCCAATGGGAAAACGGCGGGTAACCCGCAGGCCAGGCAAGTTGCAGACGCTACTTGAGGGCGCCGCAGCGAAGCAATTGACCACGAGCGCCTCATAGGCGCTCGATTTGTATTCGCTGGCGATTGGCTCTTCAGAGTCCTGGTTTTTTTTCAAATAAAATTGTGAAATAAAATGTGAAGGTAGCTCAGTTAAAAATCCCCACAAACACACATAAAACCCAACAAAATAAGGCTTGTTAAACGATTATCTATGTGAAATAAAATGTGAAGACAATTCTGACGATACGAACTGCCATGTCCTTAATCACATCGAAATCCTGGCTAGACCCGGTTCTCCCGGAGTCGTTGCCCCCATCGATCATTGATCTTGCAGATGCGTTGCCCAGAAAGACCCAGTTTTTAGCCGGGCGACTATCGCCTGAAACCGCCACACGACTCGGCCGTCTCCTGCAAATCACCAATACGTACTACTCGAACCTGATCGAAGGGCAATACACTGAGCCTGCCGATATGCAGAAAGCACAAACGGCGCCGGTCAAAGATCGTAAACAGCTCAAAAGCCTGGCGGTTGAACAGATGGCGGTACAAGCCTTGTTTGAGCGGACGTTGCGCCAGCGGGGCCCCTTTACCTGGGGCGACATGTTCTCACCCGAGTTCGTGAGCGCTGCGCATTACCGGCTTTTTCGCGGAGCCAGTGACGCAGAACGTACGTTGTCAGATGGCTCAATAATGCAGCCCGGCATACTTCGGTCGGTCACGGGTCAACACGTGATCGTCGGCAATCATGATGCGCCGGACGCTTCAGCTGTCGAGGCGATGCTGCGACACCTTCAGTCAGGGTTTGGCCGGCAGACGGACCCTCGCCGCCAGCTGATTTCTTCGCTTGCCTACCACCATAGGCTCGCCTGGGTTCACCCCTTTACCGACGGGAATGGTCGGGTTGCACGGTTGATCACCCATTTGCAGTTGGTACATCTGGGGCTGGAGCCAACCCTCTGGTCACTGTCACGTGGCCTTGCACGACGGCATCAGGATTACTACAGCGCCCTGACCATGGCCGACCGCGCACGAGAAGGTGATTTGGACGGACGGGGTCAACTGTCCCAGCGACGTTATTTCGAATTCATTGAGTTCATGCTGCAGGTTTGTCACGACCAGGTCGACTACATGATTGCCGCGGTGGACCCATCCCGACTGCGTGAGCGCGTAATACGCGCGTTTCGCTACAACGAGAGACTTCTACAGCAAGGTATCCGTCCGGAAAGTGCATCTGCGATCATCGCGTTAATCACCCAAGGCAGCTTGCCACGCAATGAAATCAAGACGTTCACCGGCCTGACGCCGCGCCCGGCAATCGACGAGTTATCCAGGCTTGTAAAAGTCGGCCTGGTAGAAAGCCGAACGCCAAAATCCAGAGTCGTGACCCCCGGCCTGCCCGCCTGGTTTGCCCAGGATGTTTTTCCAGACCTGCATCGACGGTTTCAGTAGCACATAGCCTCAGCAAGATCGCTGCCCTATTGCATTGGCACGCCAGGCCCACCCGTCGCACCAACATTGCTCTATAGACTCAATAAATCTACATTTGAATCTATAGATGCAAACCAAGGACACGAACATGGCCGTCCCCGCCCAAGCCCAATCCTTCAGCAAAAACCAATGCGTCACCGGTCTGCGCGCCGCCGTGAGCATTCTGGAAAAGTGGAAAGCCACCAGCGAGCAGGCCTGTCGCATCCTGCGTATTTCCCGCAGCACCTATACCCGCGCCCGTCAGCGTGACCCGGATTGGGCGGTGGCGCTGGATGCGGATCAGATGCAGCGCATCAGCTTCGTGCTGAACATTCACGCGACGTTGCGGCTGGTGTTCGACAACCCGGACAACGTGTACGGCTTTGCCTCGATGGCTAATGACAACGAGTTTTTCAACGGGCGTTCGCCGCTGGAGATCATGGCCCAGGGCGACATGATTTCGCTGTATGAAACCTTCCGCCGCATCGACATGCTGCGGGGTGCGCAATGGTGATGGCGAGTGAGCTGGCGGTGTTTGCCGGTCAGTCGTTGCAGGCTTATCGCTTGGTCAATTCGAAGTTTCCGCCCATTGCGTTGTTTGATGATGTGGCGGATGCGGATGAATTCGAGGTGTTGTTCGAGATTCAGGCACTGACCAATCCGCGGCTGAAGAATGAGGTGGGTCAGCTTGAGTTGATTGCGCGCAGCGAGATTCCGTTCGGTATTGCGGGTTGCTCCTACGCCATTGCGCCGTTTACCCACGTCAACCCGGCGGGGTCGCGTTTCAGTGACGGGCGTTTTGGGGTGTTGTACCTGGCGGATTCGATGGAAGCGGCGCTGGCCGAGGTGCGGCATCACCAGGCGCTGTATTGGTCGAGGGTGCCGAGCCTGAACTATGAGCGCTTTGTGTTTCGTGGGTTGGCTTGTGCTTTTGGCGATGGAGGGATGATGGATGCCGCGGCCCTGCCGATGAGCGATCCGGTGTATGCGCCGGACGACTACAGCCATTCCCGTGTGCTGGGGCGCGCGGTGCGCGATGCCGGTTGTCCTGGGTTGCGTTATCACTCGGTGCGGATGCCGGGCAGTCATTGCTGGGCGTTGATGACGCCGAGGCCGGTTTCGTCGATTGTGCAGACGGCGCATTACGAGATGGTCTGGAATGGGCAGATCACCAGTGTCAGTCAGATCAGTGAGGCTTGAGCCCCGTTGTCAGGCACATGAAAACCTGTGGGAGCGAGCTTGCTCGCGATAGCTGTGTGTCAATCGACACATATGTTGAATGTGAAACTGCCATCGCGAGCAAGCTCGCTCCCACAGGGATATGCGATCCATTGACTGCATCGATAGTCACCATCATTTCAATGAAGTTCTCTTAAAAAATCCCCGGCGTAACATCTGCTCCATACCAACCCATAAGCACCCCGGAGCACAGCATCATGAAACGCCAGACCCTCCTCAGCATCGCTTTCTCGGTTTTCGCAGTTAACGCTTTCGCCGCAAACTCTGCTCAACCTGTGGTCGCTGAAGGCGGCTCGGATCGTCTGATTGAAAGCCGTGTGGCCGAGGGTGGTTCCGATCGCCTGATCGAGAATCGTGTGGCCGAAGGTGGTTCGGATCGCCTGCTGGAAAACCGCGTCGCCGAAGGCGGCTCCGACAAGCTGCTGCAGAACCGCGTCGCTGAAGGCGGTTCCGACACACTGCTGCAAAACCGCGTCGCTGAAGGTGGCTCGGACCGTCTGATCGAAAGCCGCGCTGTCTGAATGCAATGCTTGACCGCAGGACTCAACGAAAAGCCCGGCCTCAACAGCCGGGCTTTTTCGTGCGGGTCATCAATGTGTCCGTTGTTCATGCACTTTCGCGGATCGCGAGAGGCCAATCTTGATGCCAACCAGGATGGGCGCGGCAAAGACGAACAGCAGGGCCACGGCGAAGAACGCCGTATCGAAGGCTATCACCGTGGCCTGACCTGACACCGCCTTGCCCAGCAGGCTCGTGGCCGCCCGGCCAGCGGCCAACTGATCCATGCCCTTCCCCGCCAGCATCGCGGTTGTGGTCATCAGCCGTTCGATGAGCGCGTGTCCCCCCGGGGTGACGTTGGCGCCGAGGACCACGACATTGCTGACAACCTGATGGTCGATCAAGGTCTGTAGCCCCGCGACGCCCATCAAGCCACCCAGTTGCCGCCCCGTATTGAACAGGCCGATGCCGCTGGCCAGGTTGCGGCTGTTGAGGTGGCTAAAGGCGATCAGCGTGATCGACAGAAACAGGAAGCCAAGGCCCAGGCCGCGCAACAGGATGGCCGCCATCATGTCGTCGCTGCCGCTTTCACTGGTGGAGCCGGACAGCATCCACATCGCCGCCATGATCAGCAGGATGCCAAAGGGCACGGTCGCCACCGGCGGCACGCGGCGCACGGTGAACAGATAGGCGGCGATGAGCAGCGAACCGGCAAAAAAACCGCCACTGGGCAACAGGAGCAGACCGGCATCGGTCGGTGTGAATGCCAGTACCGACAGGGCAAACGCCGGAATCAGGTACGCACTGCCGAACAGCGCGGCACCGGCGACGAAGCTGACGCAAAAGGCAAAGGTGAAATCGCTTGTTTTGAACAGGCTGAAATCGAGCAGCCCCCGGCCGTTGGCCAAAACCTGTTGGCCGAGAAAGGCCAGCAGCGCGGCGCCGCCGATCACCGTCATCACTAGAATGCGCGGCTCCTCGAACCAGTCCCAGCGGCTGCCCTGGCTGAGCACATAGGTGAAACACAACAGCGCGGCACCGATCAGTGCACAGCCGAGCCAGTCAAACGGACGTTGCCGGACCTTGGCGGGCATGGGGTGGTCGGCGATGAGCAAGAGACCTGTCGCCGCCAGGGCCAGCGGCACCACGCTGAAGAAAATCCAGGTCCAGGACTGGCTGTCGATCAACCACCCTTGAAGGGCTGGTGCGAGGGTACCGGGCGCGACCACGGAGCCCATGGCGAACAGAGCTTGCAGGATCGGCTGAACGGCGCGTGGATAGCTGCGAAAAATGATTGCCTGGCCCGCCACCAGTAAAGTGCCGCCGGCGAAGCCTTGCAGGATGCGCAGTGCGATCAGCAGCTCCAGCCGGGCGGTAACGGCAGCCATGCAGCACGCCAGGCCCATGACCAGGATGGCGCCGATGAGCACGTTGCGCGCAGAAAACCGCTGCATCAACCAAGGGGCGGTCATAAACCCGATCAGCTTGAGCGCGATGTAGCCGACGTCCAGCCAGGCGAACTCGTCAGGCGTGGCATAGGTGTCGCCGATGATGTCGCCGCGGCCGAGGGCGAGCACGGTGCTGGCGATCGCTTCCGTCAACGTCGCCAGCACGATGCCCACCATGAGCAGGACGCCGGTCCTGGTTCTGATGCTGCTCGGCGTGGCGCTGGCAAGGGTGTTCATGAGCCGGCCCCTTGCGCAACTTCCACCCGCGCGGACAGGCCCGGCACGATGCGCCCCGGCAGCGGATTGTGGGCCAGGCGGATCTTCACCGGCACGCGCTGCACGACACGCACAAAGCTCCCGGTGGCATTGTCGGGCGGCAGCAGGCTGAACGCCGAGCCACTGCCCGGGGCAAAGCTGTCGACCACGCCTTCCAGTGCCGCATCGGGGTAGCCATCGACCGTGACGCGCACGGGCTGACCGGGGCGAATATATTCGAGCTGGGTTTCCTTGAAGTTCGCCACCACCCACACATCGTTGACCGGCACGATATCGAGCAGGGAGACGCCCGGCGTGACGAAGCGGCCGAGGCGAACCTGACGGTTACCGACCACGCCATCCACAGGTGCGTGCACCACGGTGTGATCGAGATCGATCCGGGCGAGATCCCGCGCGGCCTGTGCTTGCGTCACGGCGGCCACTGCAGCCTCGCGCTCGGCCACAAACACCGCGATGCGTTGCTGTTGCGCCTCGACCGTTGCCGAAGCGGCCGAAACCGAGGCCACGGCTCTGGATTGCGCCGTGCCGGTTTCATCGACCTGGGCCTGGCTCACCGCATTGCTGACGATCAGTTTACGGCTGCGGTCGTGGGTCTTGGCAGCCAGGCTCATGTCGGCGGTGGCCGAGCGCCTTTGTGCTTCGGCCTGCCTGATCAGCGCATGCTGAAGCCGGATCTGCGCATCGACATGGGTCAGGCGCGCCTGGGCGGCGCTGACATTGGCCTCGGCTTGCGCAAGTTTGGCGCGATAGTCGCGGTCATCGATACGAAACAGCACATCACCGGCACGCACGGTCTGGTTGTCCCGGGCCTCGACCGCCGTGACATAGCCGGCCACCTTGGCGGCGAGCGAGGTGACATCCCCGCGGACATAGGCGTTGTCGGTCGAGGTCACGCCACTTGAAAACGCCATGGCTCCCCAAACCGCCATGACCATCAAGGCCGCGATGCACAGCAACAGGCCGATGGTCTTGCGCTTGCTTCGCCGCACCACGACCACAGGCGTTCCGCCGCTTGCGCTGGTGGCAATGGCGGCCTTGTCCAGGAGCGAGTTCATTTTTTCATTTCCTGTTCAGTGCCAAGAACTGACTCAGCCACTGGGCGACAGGGTCTGCCGCCCGGCTGTCGAGCCTTCATGAGCGCGTTGCCCGGCTCACTTCTTGAGAGGTGTTACGAGTACCTTTTCGTCGGTGTCGAGGACGAACACCGCCAACAGGCGTGCAGGTTGAGTGTCGCTGGCGTTGGCGCTGACCAGGTGCACGGAACCCGGCTCCTCTACGAAGTTTTCACCGACGTTGTAGATCTTTTCCGGTTCGCCTTTGACCTCGATGCGAAACGAGCCCTCCAGCACCGTTGCATAGATGAAGGCCGTTTTTGGATGGGTGTGGGCCGGCGACGCGGCACCCGGCCCATACTCGACGACCACGCCCCTCATGCTCTTGCCAGGGATGTTGGGGATGGGACGGTCGAACACCACCGTCACCTTGCCGTGGGGCGGCTCGGCGGCCGATGCGGCGCTGATCGAGAGCGCGGCGAAGACAGCGGCCATTAGCAATCGGGTAACCATGGGATTTCTCCTGGATTGGTAGGGAAATGTGAAGGTGCGATCCGTTACTGCGCCGTCGACCGGGCCAGCCAGTCGTCGAAGCGGATCGCCCCCAGGCGTGCGTTCTTGCCGGTGACCAGCGATTGATCGTTGAGCACGGCGCCGAAGTAGCGCGCATGCACGTCCGGCACGACCTTGCGGTTGTCCTGGGTCGCTCTCAGATAACGCCTGGCCAGTTCGTCGATCGGCATGGTTTCCGGGCCGCCGACTTCAACGGTGCCATTGAGCGGTGCAGCCAGTACGACATCGGCCAACGCCGCCACCACGTCGTCGGACGCTATCGGCTGGATCAGCGCCGGCGAAGCATGAATTTCCTCGCCGACGGCGAACGACTGGACAATGCCACCAGCAAACTCGGAGAACTGCGTGGCACGCACAATGGTGTAGGGAACGCTGGATGCCTTGATAAGGGCCTCCTGCGCGACCTTGGCCCGGAAATAGCCGGTATCGGGAAGCCGTTCGCTGCCGACAATCGACAGGGCAACATGATGACGAACCCCGGCGGCGGCTTCGGCGGCCAGCAGGTTACGGCTCGAGGTTTCAAAGAAATCGAGAACGGCCTGGTCCTCCCACGACGGCGCGTTCGCCACGTCGACCACCACATCAGCACCATCCATCGCTTCGGCCAGGCCTTCGCGGGTGATGCTGTTCACGCCCGAGCTGGGGCTGGCGGCGAGCGCGTCATGGCCGCGCTCGCGCAGGGTATTCACAAGTTTCGATCCAATGAGGCCGGAACCTCCGATGACGACGATCTTCATGACTTTTCTCCACTTGTCGACTGCAACCATTGCGTCGGTGTAGAGAGATTGCCTGCGTGCACCAGGCAAGTCCTTGCGCCGGGCTTGGGTTTGCCTTGGCGTGTGCTTGGATTTATGTCCAAAGCCGATGGTGTTCGTCCAGCCGCCCTTGCCGCAGACGGTGCAGCGGGTGTCGAGCTGCCGTATCATCTGCCTCAGTTACCAACCGCCAGCCGCCTGGGACACGGAGTTGAGGGCGCTTCGCCAGGGGATGCTCACCTTGCCATTCACGTTTGAAGACTACGTACTCGATCAGGAGCGCCGGGAGCTGACCCTGCGCGGGCAGGTCGTGGCCGTCGGACCGCAGGTCTTCGACCTGTTGCTGTTGTTCGTCAACAATCCCGATCGCGTCGTCGGCAAGGACGAATTGCTCAAGGCGGTGTGGGGCGACCGGATCGTTTCGGAATCGACGATCACCAGCCACATCAATGCGGTACGCAAGGCCATCGGTGATACCGGTGAGGAGCAGCGTCTGGTGCGCACCGTCGCCCGCAAGGGCTACCGTTTCGTTGGCCAGATCAACGGCGCCATGACCGGGGAAGCGCGACAGCCTGATATCAATGAACGCGCGAGCGCTGCCCCGAAACCAACCCCCTCCTCTACGCTCGTCCTGCCGGACAAACCCTCGATCACCGTCCTGCCGTTCCAGAACCTGAGCGGCGATCCGGAGCAGGAGTATTTCGCTGACGGCGTCGTGGAGGACATCATCGCCGCCCTGTCGCGTATTCGCTGGCTGTTCGTCATCGCGCGCAATTCCAGTTTTACCTACAAGGGCCGGATAGTGGACGCCCAAGGCGTCGGCCAGGAGCTGGGCGTTCGCTACGTGCTCGAAGGCAGCGTGCGCAAGTGCGGGAACAGGCTGCGCATTACCGGGCAACTGATCGATGCGACGAGCGGGACGCACATCTGGGCGGAGCGCTTCGAAGGCCTGCTCGACGACATCTTCGAGCTGCAGGACCAAATCACCGAAAGCGTCGTCGGTGCCATCGCACCGCAACTGGAACGGGCAGAAATCGAACGCGCCAAACGCAAGCCAACGGAAAGCCTGGACGCCTACGACTACTACCTGCGGGCCATGGCAAAACTGCACAGCGGCAGCCGGGAAGCCATCGAGCAGGCGCTGCCGATGTTCTACCAGGCCATCGAACTCGATGCCGAATTTGCTTCGGCCTATGGCATGGCCGCCTGGTGCCACTTCTGGCGCAAGCTCAATGGCTGGATGACCGATCGACCAGCAGAAATCGCCGAGGGCATACGGCTGGCGCGTCTGGCGGTGTCCCTCGGCCGCGACGATGCCGTCGCGTTGACCCGGGGCGGACATGCGCTTGCTCATCTCGCCGGCGAAGTCGACGCCGGCATTGCACTGCTCGACAGGGCGCGCCTGCTCAATCCCAACCTCGCCCCCGCCTGGTTCCTGGGCGGTATCCTGCGGGCGCTGCACGGCGAAACAGACGCCGCCATCGAGAATTTGAACCATGCCGTTCGCTTGAGTCCGCTGGATCCGGAAATGTTCAGGATGCAGGTCGGGATGGCGCTCGCGCATTTCTTCGCCGGGCACTTCGATGCCGCTGCGGACTGGGCGGAAAAGGCGCTGGGCAACTTGCCCAGTCTGCTGGTCGCAGCGGCATTGGTGGCGGCCAGTCATGCGCTCGGCGGTCGAATGGAAAAAGCCAATCTGGCGATGCAGCGCCTGCAAAAGCTGGACCCCTCCTTGCGTCTGTGCACCCTCAAGGACTGGTTGCCCATTCAACGGCCTGAGGACTTCGCCCGTTTCGTCGATGGACTGCGGCGGGCGGGGTTGCCGGAGTAAAGGCGACCCACCTTACCCTGTAGGAGCGAGCCTGCTCGCGAAGGTCGTCAACGATGACGCGGGTTTTCTGATTACACGCGGTATCTTCAAGTCCATCGTCGGAACGCCGCCCGGAGCAAGCTCGCTCCTACAAGGTAGGCTAAGCTGTGATCAACTCGTTGCTCACGATGCTCGGTTCTGCAGGTTTTGGGTTTTTCTGGAGAGCGTCTGCAACAGCTATCCCAGACTGGCCCAAACCTTTCACGCAGGATTGCCGTGATGACCGAGCCCCTCCTCAGCTTTGATGCACTCAAGCGCGCCGCTGCCGCTGGCGAAATCGATACCGTGCTGGTCTGCATGGTCGACATGCAGGGACGCCTGGTCGGCAAGCGCTTCCAGGTCGAGTTTTTCATCGACAGCGGCCACGAAGAAACCCACTGCTGCAACTACCTGCTGGCCGATGACATCGACATGGAGCCGGTGCCAGGTTACGCCGCGGCCAGTTGGAGCAAGGGTTACGGCGATTTCGTGCTCAAGCCCGACATGTCCACCCTGCGGCGCGTGCCCTGGCTTGAATGCACGGCGCTGGTGCTGTGCGACGTGCTCGATCATCACCATCGCCAGGACCTGCCCCACAGCCCGCGGGCGATTCTGAAAAAGCAGGTCGAGCGCCTGCGCGAGCGTGGTTATACCGGCATGTTTGCCTCGGAACTCGAGTTCTATCTGTTCGATGAGAGCTACGAGGCGATCCACCGGCGCAACTATCACAAACCGAAAACCGCCGGCCATTACATCGAGGACTACAACATCCTGCAGACCACCCGCGAAGAGCCGGTGCTGCGGGCGATCCGCAAGCACTTGCAGGCCTCGGGCATTCCCGTGGAAAACTCCAAGGGTGAATGGGGCCCTGGGCAGGAAGAGATCAACATCCGCTACGCCGACGCCATGACCATGGCCGACCACCACGTCATCATCAAGCACGCCTGCAAAGAGATCGCGCAGTTGCAGGGCAAGGCGATCACCTTCATGGCCAAGTGGCGCTACGACGCCGCTGGTTCCAGCAGTCACATCCATAATTCGTTGTGGGACAAGAACGCCAAGAAGCCGCTGTTCTTCGACGCGAAAGCCGAGTTCGGCATGTCGAAACTGATGCGGGCCTGGGTCGCCGGGCAGCTCAAGTACGCCAACGACATCACCTGTTTTCTCGCGCCCTACATCAACTCCTACAAGCGCTTCCAGGCTGGCACTTTTGCGCCGACGCGGGCGGTCTGGAGCCGCGACAATCGCACCGCCGGCTTTCGCCTGTGTGCCGAAGGCAGCAAGGCCATCCGCATCGAATGCCGCATCGGCGGCGCCGACCTCAACCCCTATCTGGCCTTCGCCGCGTTGATCGCGGCGGGTTTGGCAGGTATCGACGAGAAGCTCGATCTGGCGCCGCCATTCGAAGGCGACGCCTACCTCGACGAGCATTTGCCGGAAGTGTCCAAGACCCTGCGCGAGGCAAGCGCCGCCCTCAAGGCCTCAAGCATGTTGCGCGAGGCATTCGGTGATGAGGTAGTCGACCATTACGTGCACACCGCCGAGTGGGAGCAGAAGGAGTACGACCGGCGAATCACCGACTGGGAATTGCAGCGCGGTTTCGAGCGCTACTGAGAACATCATGACTGCGAAGGTGCAACTGATCTCCCCGATCGATGGCCGGGTGTACGTCGAACGCGATCTTGCCGATGCGGCGCAGATTGAGCTGGCGCTGACGGCGGCTGCCAGCGCACAGGCGTCATGGCAACGTCG
This sequence comes from Pseudomonas fluorescens, assembly GCF_040448305.1. Taxonomy (NCBI): domain Bacteria; kingdom Pseudomonadati; phylum Pseudomonadota; class Gammaproteobacteria; order Pseudomonadales; family Pseudomonadaceae; genus Pseudomonas; species Pseudomonas fluorescens. The sequence goes on from NZ_CP148752.1 coordinate 4,485,243, forward strand.
ATCACTGAGCGAACGCGCGGCATTTTGCAGCGCTGCGGTGGACGCGATGCTGTCGATGCAGGCGGACATCGTGCCGGAACTGGCCTGGCAGATGGGCCGCCCGGTGCGTTACGGTGCCGGCGAACTGCGCGGTTTTGCCGAACGCGCCCGGCACATGATCGCTATCGCACCGCAGGCCCTGGCCGCTATAGAGCCGGAGCCCAAGGCGGGTTTCCGGCGCTTTATCAAACGCGAGCCGCTGGGCACGGTGCTGGTGGTCGCTCCGTGGAATTACCCGTACCTGACCGCGGTGAACACAATCATCCCGGCGCTGATGGCCGGCAACAGTGTGATCCTCAAACATGCATCGCAAACCCTGCTGGTGGGCGAGCGTTTTGCCGAGGCCATGCGTCGCGCAAAACTGCCCGAGGGGTTGTTCCAGAATCTGCTGCTCGACCATGTGTCGACCGGAGCGATCATTGCTGACGGGCGCGTGCAGCAAGTGAACTTCACCGGTTCCGTGGAGGCTGGCAAAGTCATGGAAAGCGCCGCCAGCGGACAATTTCTCGGCATGGGCCTGGAGCTCGGCGGAAAAGACCCGGCCTATGTCCGGGCAGACGCCAACCTTGAGCATGCGGTGGAAAATCTGGTGGACGGCAGTTTCTTCAATTCCGGGCAGAGTTGCTGCGCCGTGGAACGCATCTACGTCGACCAGAAAATCTACCCGGTGTTTGTCGAGCGCTTCGCCGAACTGACCCGCCAGTATGTGCTGGGCAACCCGTTGGACGAAGCCACCACCCTCGGTCCGCTGGTGACGCCGGGCGCCGCATTCTTCGTTCGTGGCCAGATCGCCGAAGCGCTGGCCCAGGGCGCCAAAGCGCTGATCGATCCAAAGTCCTTTCCCGCCGACGTACCGGGCAGCGCCTACCTCGCGCCGCAAGTGCTGGTGGACGTGAACCATCAGATGTCGGTCATGCGCGACGAAAGCTTTGGCCCGGTGGTCGGCATCATGCCGGTGGCCAGTGATGAAGAAGCCATCGCCTTGATGAACGACAGTGAGTTCGGGCTCAGCGCTTCCATCTGGACCCAGGACCTCGCCGCGGCTGAACGCCTGGGCAACGAGATCGCCACCGGCACCGTATTCATGAACCGCTGCGATTACCTGGACCCGGCACTGGCCTGGACCGGCGTGAAGAACAGCGGGCGCGGCGTCACTCTGTCGCCATTGGGCTACGAACACCTGACCCGGGCCAAATCCTTTCATCTGCGTCACGAGGTGTAGACCATGAACCTGACAGGAAACTGGAACTACCCCACGAGCGTTCGTTTCGGTGTCGGGCGCATTGCCGAGTTGGCCGAGGTCTGTCGCAGCCAGGGTATCCAGCGCCCCTTGCTGGTGACCGACAGCGGCCTGGCGCGCGCGCCGATCACCACGGCGGCCCTCGACGCATTGCGCGCCGCCGGTCTTGGCGTGGCGCTGTTTTGTGACCTCAAGCCCAACCCGGTGGAAGCCAACCTGGCCGGCGGGCTCGACGCCTGGCGTGCCGGCCAGCACGATGGCGTGATCGCGTTCGGCGGCGGCAGTGGCCTGGACATGGGCAAGCTGATTGCCTTCATGAGCGGCCAGACCCGCCCGGTCTGGGACTTCGAAGACATCGGCGACTACTGGACCCGCGCCGACGACAGTCGCATCGCCCCGGTCATTGCCGTGCCGACCACGGCGGGAACCGGTTCCGAAGTCGGGCGTGCGGCGGTGATCATCGACGAGCGCACCCACACCAAACGCATCATCTTCCACCCGAAAATGATGCCCCGCGTGGTGATCAGCGACCCAGCCCTCACCGTCGGCATGCCGGCGAAAATCACCGCTGGCACTGGCATGGACGCGTTATCCCATTGCCTGGAAGCGTATTGCGCCCCCGGCTTTCACCCCCTGGCCGATGGCATTGCCGTGGAAGGCATGCGCCTGGTGGCCAACTCACTGGTGAAGGCGGTACACACCCCGTCGGACCTTGAGGCCCGCGCGCAAATGCTCGCGGCGGCGGCCATGGGCGCCACGGCATTCCAGAAAGGCCTGGGCGGGATGCATGCGCTCTCCCATCCGGTGGGTGCGCTGTACGACACCCATCACGGCATGACCAACGCCACCTTCATGCCCTATGTCCTGCAGTTCAATCGCTCGGCCATCGAGGAGCGCATCACCCGCCTGGCGGCGTACCTGCGCCTGCCCTCGCCGGGGTTCGACAGTTTCCTGGCCTTCGTCCTCAAGCTGCGCAAGGACATCGGCGTGCCCCATACCCTGTTTGAACTGGGCGTGGATGACCGGCAGGCCGACCTGATCGCGGACATGGCGATTGTCGACCCCTCCGCCAGCGGCAACCCGCTGCCATTGACCCGGGACGGCGTGGCAAAGATTTTCGACGCGGCGTTTCACGGCCGTCTGTAGGAGCGAGCCTGCTCGCGATGAACGCCAACGATGACGCGGGGAGCCTGACACCCCGCGTCATCCTCAAGTCCATCGCGAGCAGGCTCGCTCCTACAGAAAACCAAGGTCGAGCCTACGGCGGCTCAGTTCGACCTGTCCAAAACCTGAAGGGGCACACATCATGAACCCAGCAAGCCAGCCGGGCACCGAAACGCACGACGATGACGTCAAGGTGCTGCACAGCATGGGCTATGCCCAGCAACTCTCACGACGAATGGGGGTTTTCTCCAACTTCGCCATTTCCTTTTCGATCATCTGCATCCTCTCGGGTGGCATCAACTCCCTGGCCCAGGGCACCTCGGGCGCGGGTGGGATATCCATCGGCATCGGCTGGCCGATCGGCTGCCTGATCTCCGGGGTATTCGCCATGGCCATGGCGCAGATTTCCTCGGCCTACCCCACCGCTGGCGGCCTGTACCACTGGGGCTCGATTCTCGGTAACCGCTTCACCGGCTGGCTGACCGCGTGGTTCAACCTGCTGGGGCTGGTCACGGTGCTGGGCGCGATCAACGTCGGCACCTATTATTTCTTTTTCGGTGCCTTCGGACCGGCACTGGGCATGGAGGACACGACCACGGTCCGGGTGATTTTCCTGGCGATCCTCACCGGCCTGCAGGCCTTGTGCAACCACTTGGGCATCGGCCTGACGGCCAAGCTCACTGACTTCTCCGGCTACCTGATCTTCGCCACGGCGCTGGCCCTGACCGCCGTCTGCCTGATATCGGCACCCAGCTATGAGTTCGCGCGGCTGTGGACCTTCAGCAACTATTCCGGCGAGGTGGGCGGCAGCGTCTGGCCGCAGGTCTCCAACGGCTGGGTGTTCATGCTCGGGCTGCTGTTGCCGATCTACACCATCACCGGCTATGACGCCTCTGCGCACACCTCCGAGGAAACCCGCAATGCGGCCATGTCGGTGCCGCGCGGCATGGTCATGTCGGTGGTCTGGTCGTTGCTGTTCGGCTGGCTGATGCTCAGCGCGTTCGTGCTGATGCTGCCGAACATGGACGAGGCGGCCAAGCAAGGCTGGAACGTGTTTTTCTGGGCCATGAACACCCAGGTCGACCCGACATTGAAACTCGTGCTTTTCGTGGCGATCTTCATCTCGCAGGTGCTCTGCGGGCTGGCCACCGTCACCTCGGTTTCACGGATGATCTTCGCGTTCTCCCGGGACGGTGGCCTGCCCTGCTCAAAAGCGCTGTCCTCGGTCTCATCGACCCATCGCAGCCCGGTGGCGGCGATCTGGACCGGTGCCACCCTCGCGGTGTTGTTCGTCTGGGGATCGTCGGTGATCTCGATCGGGACAACGCCGGTCTATACCATCGTGGTGTCCTGCACGGTGATCTTCCTGTTCTTCTCCTTCGCCATTCCCATCGCGCTCGGCCTGTTTACCTTTGGTACGTCGAAGTGGCCGACCATGGGACCGTGGAACATGGGGCGTTTCTGGTACTCGGTGTTCGCCATTCTCTCGATCCTGTCGATGCTCATCATTTTCATCATCGGCATCCAGCCACCGAACGATTGGGCGCTGTACATCACCATCGGTTTCCTGGTGCTGACGGCCATCGTCTGGTTCGGCTTTGAAGCCCGGCGCTTCCAGGGGCCACCGGTGGGCGACATGATCGTCAAGCGCCAGGCTGAAATTGCCGCGGCGGAGGCGGCGTTGGACCGAAAATAGAGCAAGCAATGAGTAACCTGTAGGAGCGAGCCTGCTCGCGATGGTCGTTAACGATAACGCGTGTTTACTGGCTAAACGCGGCGCTCTCAAGTCCATCGCGAGCAGGCTCGCTCCTACAGAGTCCAGGCCGCATCTGCCAGGTTTTTTTGTATGGCGATGATTTATCCTGTGCCTCCGATTTCACCCCGGAGACACCTGTGCCCGCCCTCACCGCCCGCGAGGTTTACCAGCCGTTGCGCGATGCCGCCCAGGGCATTTGCACCTTCCAGCGAATCGACGACGTCTGCGAGTCTGGCCATGTACGGGTCGACATCGACGGCTGGCGCCTGACGCTGGAAGTCGACGCCGGCCACTTGCGCCACTGCCTGCACGGCCAAAGCCCCGATGGCCGTGAATATGTGTTCGACAACGGGCAACGCTTCGGCACCGACCCGGTGAGTTTGCTCAGTACCTGGGAGCTGGCGCAGATTGAACGGTTGCTGGCCTGAATCCTGCGCAACCTGTCGTTCCCTGGTCGCACTTGTGATAAACAAGCCGGAGTGATTTTTGCGTCCAAGGAGGTTCTGCCCATGTCCCGTTCCCCACGCCTGCCGCACTGGCTGGCCTGCGCCCTGCTCGGTTTGTTCGCTGGCGGTGCCCAGGCCGGCACGACGCCCCCGGCGCCCGATGCCTTGCAGCCCTTGCTGGCGACGATGAATGAGCGGTTGTACATCAGCGAACTGGTGGCGCTGACCAAGTGGGACAGCGGCAAACCGGTCCAGGACAACACCCGGGAAGCGCAAGTCATCGCCAACGCCCGCGCGCAAGCCACCCAGCGCCAGCTCGACCCCGACGATGTCGCCGACCTGATCGCCGCCCAGATCGAAGCCAGCAAACTGGTGCAATACGGCCGAATCGCACAATGGCAAGCGGCGCACAAGGCACCGGACACGCCACGGCCGGACCTGGGCAACGACATCCGGCCCAAGCTCGACACCCTGCAAAACCTGCTGCTCACGCAGTACGCCGCGTTCCTGCCCTATCGCAAAGACCCAAACTGCCCGCAATGGCTGGCCACCGAACGCTCCGCGCTGATCAAGGATTACCTGCATGGCCAGGCGATGATTCGTGCGACGGGCGAGTTGTGTGTTGTGGGGCGATAACCTCAAATGAGCCACACTGAAACCCTCGCTAAAATCTTCCTCGGCCCGGTGTTGCTGGCGCAAGGTCTCTACACCAGGCGGGTGACGCCCAAGTTGCCCGAGGCCGAAGGTGAACGTCAGGGCGATGCCGGCAGTGGCGACGTGTTGCGGTTGTTGATAGTCGGCGACAGCGCCGCTGCAGGCGTGGGTGCGGCGACTCAAGGTGAAGCCCTCAGCGGTCGGCTGGTCGAGCGACTGGCCGATGATTACCAGGTTTCGTGGAAACTCTGGGCGCGCTCGGGTCTGGACTCGCAAGGGTTGCTGGAGCTGCTCGAACAGCATGCCCCCGAGCCGTTCGATGTGGCGCTGTTGTCGATTGGCGTCAACGATGTCACCAGCTCACTCACCCTGGATCAGTGGCTCGCTCGGCAACAGCGTTTGATGGCGCTGCTGTGTGACAAGTTCGCGGTGAGGCAGATTGTGGTGTCGCCGCTACCGCCGATGCATTTGTTCCCCGCATTGCCGCAACCATTGCGCTGGTTTCTGGGTTTCAGGGCGCGGCGTTTCAACGCACAGCTTGCGGATCTGGCCGCACGCCTGGATCAATGTACGATGCTGACTACCCCGCTTGCGCCCGCACCGGGCCTGATGGCCAGCGATGGTTTTCATCCGGGGCCGATGCTCTACCGTCAATGGGCCGACGACGCCGCAAGGGTTATCGACCAACGCTTTCGCAGCACAAAAATAAAAAACAGGAGTTGAAGATGTCCGAGCTGAACCTGAACCACAACGTCGCAGCGTCCCTGAAGCAGTGGCACGCGATGATCGGCAAGCGCGACTTGAGCGGCTTGCCAGAACTGCTCGATCCGCAGGCGGTGTTCCGTTCGCCGATGGCGCATACGCCGTATCCGGGGGCGCCGGTGGTGTCGATGATCCTCAACACGGTCATCAACGTGTTCGAGGATTTCGCCTATCACCGCGAGTTGGCGACGGCGGATGGCTTGAACGTGATCCTCGAATTCAGTGCCAGGGTCGGCGGGAAAGAGCTGAAGGGCATCGACATGATCCGCTTCAACGAACAGGGCAAGATTGTCGAGTTTGAAGTGATGGTGCGGCCGTTGAGTGGCTTGCAGGCATTGGGTGAGGAAATGGGGCGGCGCCTCGGGGCTTACCTGAAGTCCAGCAAGGCCTGACTTATCTGACTCACCAAAATCCCTGTAGGAGCGAGCCTGCTCGCGATGGCGGTGGGTCAGTGAACAACATATTGACTGACACTCCGCCATCGCGAGCAGGCTCGCTCCCACAGGTCCGGTGTTCCAACTCAGATCATGTGTAACCGTTAAACCATCGGCTGATGACTGGTCACGCAGTGAATCCCTCCACCACCGGCGGAGATCGCGTCGATGTCGAGTTGCACCACCTTGCGCTGCGGGTAGAGTTCGGACAGCAGGTCGAAGGCTTTGGCATCGGCTTCTTCGTCGCCGAATTGCGCAGCGATGATCGCGCCATTGATCACGAAGTAGTTGATGTAGCCGGCGGCGAAGTCCTGATTGTCTTTGCTGAACTGGCTGTTACGCGGGTTGAGCGGTGGCGACACGGTATGCACCTGCAACTTGCGGCCATCGGCATCCGTGGCGTTTTCCAGTATCTGCAGATGGGCGCGAGTGACCTTGTAGTCGTAGGACTCGGGGTCGTTGTCGAGGTTGGCGATGACCACGCCGGGCTTGACGAACCGCGCATAGAAATCGACGTGGGCGTCGGTGATGTCCTTGCCCTTGATGCCCGGCAGCCAGATGATTTTGCGCAGGCCCAGCCGTTGTTTCAGTTCCTCTTCGACCTCGGCCTTGGTCCAGTCGGGATTGCGGTTGCGGTTGATCCAGCTGCTTTCGGTCATGATCCCGGTGCCGTGGCCGTCCACTTCGATGCCACCGCCCTCGCCCACCAGTTCGCTGCGCAGGTAGTCCGCCTTGGCGTTTTCGGCGACCTGGGCGGCCAATTGCGCATCGTCCTCATGCTGCTGTTTGTTGCCCCAGCCGTTGAAGTTGAAGTCCACGGCGCCGAGGCCGCCATTGCCATCGACAACAAAATTGGCGCCGATGTCGCGCATCCAGATGTCGTCCAGTTCGGTGATCACGAAGGTGGTGTTGTGGCTGCCGCATTTGGCTTCGGCCAGGCGCCGTTCGCTCTGGCGACAGAACACGGTGACCGGCTCGTATTCGGCAATGCTGCGGGCGATCCGGCCAAGGGCATCTTGCACGTGGGGCGTGAAGTCCTCCCAGATCGCGGCCTGGGCGCCAAAGGCAATGAAGGCCCGCTGGTGTTTGTCCCCTTCATCGGGCATGTACCACTTGCCGTTGCCGGCCGCTCGCACCGGCAGGCAGGCAAAGCCCAATCCCATGGACGCCACCGCGCCCAGCCCGGCGGCGACTGATACCTGCTTGATGAATGTTCGACGTGTCGGCATGTGTTTTCCTGAAATCGAGGTTTGGCCGGCCCTCGGGCCGGCCGGCGATCAATTGACTGTAGCGGTCTTGAATTTGGTCCAGGTGCGCATGCGTGCCCGCATGTCGGCCTGGGGAATGTCCTTGCCGGGAATCAGCCGCGCGTAGGTGGCTTCATCGAGGTAGATGTCCGGGTTGTTGCGCATCGCGGCATCGACATCCGGGCGTGCCTTGGCGTTGGAGGTCGGGTAGCCGGTGAAGTTGCTGATGGCCGCCATGTTCTGCGGGCGCATCACGAAGTTGATGAAGGCGTAGGCGTACTCCGGATGCCGGGCGTCAACGGGAATGGCCATGGTGTCCATCCACACCGTGGTGCCTTCCCGGGGAATGCGGTAGTGGAAGGTGCTTTTCTTGCCGGCACTGTCCGACGTGCGTTGCGCCTGGGTCATGTCGCCGCTGTAGCCGAGGGACATGCACAGATTGCCGTTGACCAGGTCGGTCACCGGTTGCGACTGGAACTTGCGAATGTACGGCCGCAACTTCATCAGCAAGTCACTGGCCGCCGCCAGGTCCGCCGGTTTGGCGCTGCGCGGGTCGCGGCCGAGGTAGTTGAGCACCACCGCCAGCACTTCGTCCGGCGAGTCGATCATCGAGATGCCGCAGTCGGCGAACTTCGCCGCCAGTTCCGGCTTGAACAGCATGTCCAGGCTATTGACCGGCGCGTCCGGCGCACGCTGGGCAATCTGCTCGGCGTTGTAGGTCAGGCCGATGGTGCCCCAGGTATACGGGACCGTGGCCTGGCGCGACTGCTCATAGTGCGAGCGCAGTTTCTGCAAGCCCGGCTCGACGTCGTTCAGGGCGATGATTCTGGACTGATCCAGCGGTTGCAGGCTGCCGGCGCGCATCAGGCGTTCGGCCACGGTGTCGCCGGGGAAGATCAGGTCGTAGCCGCTGCCGCCAGCGAGCATCTTGGCTTCCAGGGTTTCACTGCCGTCCATCACGTCGTAGATCACCTTGATCCCGGTTTCGGCGGTGAACTTGCCAAGGGTGTCCTCGGCAAAATAGTCGGCCCAGTTGTACAGGCGCAGGGTTTTCTCCTCGGCGTGCAACGCAGACACCGCACAGCCCAGCGCCAGCCCCATGGCCAGGCACAGCTTGTTGATCGTGTTCATGTCACACCCCTTGGGTTGCCCAGCGTGAGTGGATCTGACGACCGTCCTGGGTCAACAAGGCGCCGTACATGTCCGGACGGCGGTCGCGGTAGATACCCCAGGTCAGGCGGTCTTCGCGCATGGCCGCGAGATCCAGGCTGTGGACCAGCACGCCGGTACTGTCGCGGTCGGCTTCGGCGAGCAACTTGCCCTTGTGATTGCAGATGAACGACGAGCCGTAGAAGTTCATTTGCAGGGTCGGGTCGGTGGTCGCCGCTTCCCGGCCGACCCGGTTGGCCGCCACCACCGGCAGCAGGTTGGCGGCGGCGTGGCCGCGCATGGTCATTTGCCAGTGATCCCGGGAATCGAGCGTGGCGCAGCCCGGCTCCGAGCCTATGGCAGTCGGGAACAGCAGCACTTCGGCGCCCATCAAGGCCAGGCAGCGGGCGGTTTCGGGGAACCACTGGTCCCAGCAGATGCCCAGGCCGATGCGCCCGAACGCGGTGTCCCAGACCCGGAAACCGCTGTCGCCGGGGCTGAAGTATTCCTTCTCCTGATAGCCGATAGCGTTGGGGATGTGGGTCTTGCGGTACACGCCCAACAGGCGCCCGTCGGCGTCGGCCACGCTCAACGAATTGAAGTAGGCGTTGCCGGCTTTCTCGTACCAGCTCAACGGCAGCACCACGCCCAACTCTTTGGCCAATGCGGCAAAGCGCTGGAGCACGTGGCTGTCGCGATACTCCTCGGCCAGCGCCAGGTGTTTGTGGTGCTGCTCGATGCAGAAATACGGCGTGGCGAACAGCTCCTGCAACAGGATGACCTGCGCGCCCTTGGCCGCGGCCTCGCGGACCAGTTGCTCGGCCTGGTCGAGGTTGTGTTTCAGGTCCCAGGTGCAGGGCATCTGGGTGGTGGCGATGGTCAGCGTTGTCATGGCATCAACCCCGCACCGACCAGGCCGGCTGTTGCTGGGTGATGCAATGCACACCGCCGCCGCCATGGGCCAGATGGTTGATCCGCACCGGCACCACTTCACGTCCGGGGAATGCCTGCGTCAGCACTTCGGCCGCCACCTTGTCGGCATCGATGCCATAGGCCGGCATGATGATCGCGCCATTGGCGATGTAGAAATTGGTGTAGGAGGCGCAGAACACTTCAGCCTCGGTGTCCACCGCATCGGAGGCTTCATAGAGTTCGATCAGCTCGAACTTGCGGCCCTGGGCATCGGTGGCCAGTTCAAGGGCGCGACGGTTTTCCCGTGCGACTGTGGCGTACACAGAGTTCTGGTCGTGGGTGGCGTCCACCAGCAACACGCCGGGGCGGGCAAAGGCGCACACGCCGTCGACGTGGCCGTCGGTCATGTCGCCGGTCACGTAGTCTGGGTCGCCCGGCAGCCAGATGGTTTTCTTCACGCCCAACAGGCGAGTGAAGATCTCTTCGATCTCGGCCTTGGTCACGCCCGGGTTGCGGTTGGGGTTGAGCAACACCGACTCGGTGGTGATCAGCGTGCCCTCGCCGTCCACATGAATCGCGCCGCCCTCGTTGCTCAGTGCCGTGCCGAAACACTCCAGCCCCAAATGATTGAGCGCGCGGCGGGCCAGGCTTTCGTCCAGATCGTGGGCCGACTTGCCGCCCCAGGCGTTGAAGCGCCAGCTCACACCGGCCAGGCCTTGCTGCGGGTGGCAAACGAAGCTCGGGCCGGAGTCACGGCACCAGCTGTCGTTGACCGCCAGTTCGATCAACTCGATGTTCGGCCCGCACAAGGCCTTGGCACTGGCGACGGCCGAAGGATCGACCACCAGCTTCACCGGTTCGAAGCGGGCGATGGCATTGGCCACCCGGGCGAAGTCTTCTTGTACCTGTGGCAGTGTCACCCGCCAGCCTGACTCCCACAGGGTCTTGTTGTGCGGCCAGACCATCCAGGTGGCGGCGTGGGTGACCCATTCGGCCGGCATCGTCCAAGCGCTGTTTTGAATTACGTTCTGCTGCATGACAAGTACCTCTGAGTTAAGTCATTGTGTTCAATGAAAACGGCCTTGGCGGTCTTGGCATGCATGCTACGGCTGGTAAAACGGGCAAACAAACGATGGATTTTGCAGACAACTGATTAGAGGAACTTATCGATATGCTCAAACACTGGCCGCCCCTGAGCACCCTGCGCGGCTTCGAAGCCGCCGCCCGGCTGGGCAGTTTTCACAAGGCCGCCGACGAGTTGCACCTCACCCAATCGGCGATCAGCCAGCAGATCCGCAGCCTTGAGGCCTACCTGGAACAACCGCTGTTCCATCGCAGCGGGCGCAGCGTCAGCCTGACCGATGCCGGTCATGATCTGCTGAGCACCACCCAGGCGTTGTTGCAACAACTGGCGGTGGGCATTCGCCGGTTGGGGCAATACCAGAAACCCAATCAACTGGTGCTCAACACCACCCCGGCGTTCGCCCGGCACTGGTTGTTGCCGCGTCTGGGGGATTTCCGTCGCCAGCATCCGCTGGTCGATCTGTGGATTTTCAGCACCGATGAAGTGCCCGACATGGCCAGCCAGACCATCGACCTGGCGGTGCGCGACGACATCGGTTCCCAGGCCGAGTGCAGCTTCAAGGTGCTGCACGCCGACCGCCTCTACCCGGCGTGTCACCCGAGCCTGTTGGCCGTACCGGTGGAACAGCGCACCACCCTGCACGGCGAGCGGGAAATGGACTGGAGCCACTGGGCGGTGGAATCGGGCATCGATGTGGGGCAGATGGATCAGGGATTGAACTTTTCCGATCCGGGTTTGCTGCTGGACGCGGCCTGCACCGGGCTGGGCATTGCGCTGGTTAGCCAGTTGCTGAGTCGGCAGGCGCGGGCCACCGGGCTGTTGCAGCCGATGGTGGAGCAAACCATCCGCGGCCCGAACTGGGCGCTGCTGACCCACCGTGACAGCGAAAACATTGCGATGGCGCGGGCCTTCACCGAGTGGCTGGTCGACAATCTGGCGACCGACCCGCAGGCCACAGTGTGATTACTGCGCCGGGAAGGTTTGCAGGTAGGCGAGCAGGTCTTCGATTTTCTCCGGGTCGCTGAGGCCCCAGAAAATCATGCGGGTGCCGGGCACGACCTTCTTCGGCGCTTCTAGGTAGGCGATCAGGGTTTCGCGGTCCCAGACCAGGTTGGCTGACATCATTGCATCGGAATACACGTAGTCCGTGGTGACGGCGGAGTGGCGACCGATCACGCCATTGAGTTGCGGGCCAAAGAAGGCGCGAGCCGATTCACCGATCTGATGGCAGCCGCTGCAGAGGCGCTTGTACACTTTCTCCCCGGCCTGGACATCGCCGGCAGCAAGGGTGGGAGTGCTGAACAGGCCAGCGCTGAGCGCCAGGGCGAGGGTCAGGGCGGCGATTTTCTTCATATTGCGTTTCCAGTTTTACATTACCGGCTATTGGAACATGACAGCTGAGGATATCCAAAACGGTCAGGTGGGCACCGTCCCCTGTGGGAGCGAGCCTGCTCGCGAATTCGGTGTGTCAGTCGACATTGATTTTGAATGTCAGTCCGCATTCGCGAGCAGGCTCGCTCCCACAGGGGGTCTGTGTACTGAGTTACTTTTTGGTTCGCGAGGTATTGAGTTCAATGGCTGCATTAATCAACGACGCCAATGCCTTTTCATCGATTTGCTCACCTTCGTGGACATCGATGGCACGTCGCGTATTGCCTTCAAGGCTTGCATTGAACAGCTTCGACGGATCGTCCAGTGAAGCGCCCTTGGCGAAGGTCAGCTTCACCACTTGCTTGTAGGTCTCGCCGGTGCAAAGGATGCCGGCATGGGACCATACCGGCACACCCCACTTCCACTCTTCAATCACTTCGGGGTCGGCCTGGCAGATGATCTTGCGGACGTGTGCCAGGGTTTCGCCGCGCCAGTCGGCCAGTTCCCGGATTCGTTCGTCGATCAGCGCCGAGGCTTCGTTTGAGTCAACCTTGTCCGTTTTCATCACCGTTTCGACCCTCATCATGATGGTTGTGACCGATGAGGGTAGACGCTGTTCGAAGGTTTTCAGGAATCGCTGACTGACGGCACCTGGGGCACGGGGCGGGTTTTCACGGTGACGAACATTTTGATGCGGTCGCCGATTTCCTGGAGGGTATGGCGGAACGGGTCGTGTCTTTCGCTGGTGGTCGGGTCTTCGAAGCTCCAGACCATCACTTCCGCGGTAAACGGCATGCGCGAGGCCTCTTCGGAGGACTTGTCGCACAGGGTGATGACGTAGTCGAATGCCTGGCCTTCGAAATCCTCGAGGGACTTGCTGCGCAAGCCGCTGGCATCGACACCGATGTGATCGAGGGATTCGAACGTGCGCGGGTCGATCTCGGTGGCCTCGAGCCCGGCGCTGAAGGCCTGGAAATCGGCAGGATCGATGTGGTGCAACAGGGCTTCGGCCATGGGTGAGCGGACATCGTTTCGGGCGCAGACGAACAGCACGCGACGGGGGTCGGTCATGGTTTTACCTCTGCTGGCTGGGTGTTTTAGTGTTTGCTCATCAATCCATGCAGCACGCCGAACCGCAAACCCGGTTCTGACGCAATCATTTGCGTGATCCCGAACACCTTGAACGCGGCCAGCATCACCACCAGGCCGCCGGGCAAAATGCTCAGGCGATGGGTGGGCAAACCGGCCAGCTTGAGGTGTTTCACATGTTTGACCTCCAGCAGGCGCAACGACAGGCGCAACAGGCCGCCGTAGGTGATGCCGCTTTGGCCGTCATCATTGAGGCCATTGGCCTTGAGCACCTTGGCCAGCATCCGCGCCGTCCCGGAGGAGCCGACCGCCTGCTGCCAGCCCATGGCGCGGTAACGCCGGGCAATGCGTTCGAATTGCACGGTGGCCTCGCGTTCGGCCTCCAGCAGCGCTTCGGCCACGATCCGCCCGCCGTGGAAGTAACGCGCACCGAAAGTGCCGCTGCCGATGGCAATGCTCTCGGTGACCAGCAGCTGGTTGCCACGGCCGATGATCATCTCCGTGGAGCCACCGCCGATATCCACCACCAGCCGCGTGGTTTGCGCCGGCAAGGTGTGGGCCACGCCGGCGTAGACCAGTTGCGCCTCTTCGTGACCGGAAATGACGTCGATGCGAAAGCCCAGGTGGCGTTCGGCACTGGCCAGGAACAGCGGCGCGTTGTCCGCTTCGCGTACCGCGCTGGTGGCCACCGCCCGCACGCGCCCGGCCTCGAAACCGCGCAGTTTTTTGCCGAATCGCGCCAGCGCCTGCCAGCCCCGGTCCAGCGCCAACTCATCGAGTGCCCCGCCCTGCAGGCCTTCGGCCAGACGCACTGGTTCACGCAGGGTTTTCACTTCCTGGATGACCATCTGCTGGTTCCGTCTCACCGACTGGCCAATCATCAGGCGAAACGCATTGGAGCCCAGGTCGATGGCGGCAAACAGCGGGGCGTCTTTCATAGGGGGTTCCTTGCACATTCATCTGCCGGCGGACTGGCGGCCGTCGGGCACTCAAGACGGATTGCGAGGATCTTGCCATTGCTTCGATGACACCCAGATGACAGCGCCGGGAGATCTGACCCACACCACTATTAGTTGGCAGTCAGCGAATTAACGGCATCCTGATGAATGGCCATCAAGCCGTCATCGAATCGTCATGAACCGGGCGGCATAATCAAGTCATTCAATGCGTGCTTTAACTTTCTGCTGCCAGTCCCGGCAGCTTTTTTTTGCCTGGAATTCTGCTTACAGACACTCCTGCGCCGCACGTTCGAACGTCGACGGCACGAAGGTCGAAGCCAATAGCTTGCGCTCGTACAGGAACACCTTGCCGCCGTTCGAGGCTTTATAGGCTTCCAGCACATTGTCCGCCGCCACTTTGCTCGGGATGACGATGCGGTAGCTGCGCTGGGTCTGCGACACCGTTGGGTTGAGCGCATTGTGCTGCAACTTCGGCACCACGCAATGGGTGTACTCCTCGGGCGACTTGCTGGTCTGCAAGGTCATGGTCGGATTGTTCGGCGTGGCACAACCGGCCAGCAGCAGCGAGGCGAATACCAGGCTCGGGGCAAAAACAGTGCGCATGTATCAGGTCCTGAATAGAAATCCACGGTGGATCGGGTTGCCCGCCGCTCAATGGGCGTCGGTCTGATTAATTTGCTGTTGCGGTCAATCCGGCGGTCACCAGCGCCGTCAACGACGCATCGAACTGTTTCAGCGCGGTCAGTTGCAGGTCGCGTTGCTGTTCGATTTGCGCGGCGATCTCGGGTGCGGTCTTGTCATGCACCCACACCGACGGCAGTTGTTTTTCCACCGCGCCTTCGGCCTTGCCGATGTACTGCAGGTTGGCGTCGTAGAACCGCGCGGCGAAACGCGCCTCGACCCGGTCGTTACGCTGGGTCAGCAGTTGGTTGTGGGTATCGAGCATCACCACCACATCCGGATGGGCCTGCACCAGCGCATCGAGGTTGTCGTAGACCGTCACCGACACAAAGGTGTGGTGCAGCGAACCCATCAGCCAGTCGATGGCCAGGTCCGGGTCGGAACTGTTGACGAACGCCTGGCGAATCCGCGCGTCCAGTGCGTTCTTCGCACCGTTGACGGCCACCGAGTGGTATTGCTCAAGGTATTGCAGGTTTTCCACGGTGTTTTCGCTGTACAGCACCCCGACCGTCTGCCCGTATTGCAGCCCGCCCTGGCTAGCGGTGATGGGCGGCAGATGGCAGGTGCGTGCGTCTTCGGCAAAGGCCGATGCGGTGGATGCAACACTGCCCAGCAACAGGGCAATCACAGCCAGTCGGGTCAAGATTTTCATCGCGCAGGTTCCTTGAGCAGCGTGTTCAATGCCGGCGATTTTCCGCCTTTGCGCAAAAAACAGAACTTGCGATTCTTGATGGTGACTATTGACTGAACCAATAGTGCGGCGGCGCCAGCACCTGCCTCTGGCGCAAACTTACCGGTCAATGTCGAAAAAGCGGCTGTGCCGGGCGCCCACGGTTGATTACAGTGGCGACTGCCCTCAAAACCTGATCAAGGAACGAAACAATGGTGACCTGCTACCTGAAATACGTGCTCGATCCCTACCAGCTCGACGCATTCGAGCACTACGGCAAGTTGTGGATTCCCCTGGTGGAAAAATTCGGCGGCCAGCACCACGGCTACTTTTTGCCCTCGGAGGGCGCCAACAATATCGCCCTGGCGCTGTTCACCTTCCCCAGCCTGGCCACGTACGAGCATTACCGGCAGCAATCGATGAACGATCCTGAGTGCATCGCCGCGTTCAAGTACGCCGAAGACAGGAAATTCATCCTCAGCTACGAGCGTTCATTCATGCGGCCGGTGTTTGGCGAACAGGATCGCTGACTCAGTCTTTTTTCAGATCCAGGCAATAGGTGTAGTAACCGGGGTCGCGCACCCAGCCCAGGGATTCATACAGGTGCTGGGCGGTGAGGTTGTCGGTGGCGGTTTCCAGGGTCATGCCTTTGCCGCCGGCCAGCTTCGCAAAATCCCGGGCGGTGTTCATCAGCAAGGTGCCGACGCCTTTGCCCCGGGCGGCAGGCGTGGTGAACAGATCACCGAGCAGCCAGGTGCGATGGGCATCGATCGAGGAAAAGGTCGGGAACAGCTGGACGAAGCCGAGGTTTTCGCCGTCGCTGTCCTGGGCAAGAAAAATCACCGAGTCATCCCGGGCGAGTCGTTCGGCGATGAAGGCGCGCGATTGCGAGAGGTTCGACGGCTGCTTGTAGAACATCCGGTAGGCGTCAAACAAAGGTGCGATCTGGTCGATGTGCGATGCGTCGGCGCGCAGGGCCTGAATAGCCATGAGGGTGCTCCATTGGGGTCTCAAGGAATTACAGACTAGCAATGGCGACGTAACAGCAACGCACTATTTTCCTGAAAGCACCGTCGCCCCCTGTAGGAGCGAGCCTGCTCGCGATGAGGCCATCAGATTCAACAGTGAAGTTGACTGACAGACCGCTATCGCGAGCAGGCTCGCTCCTACATTGGATTGCGGGGTGTGGTCAGACGCGGACGTTACGCCCCGGCAACGAAGTACGCTGGCTGCTTTCCCAGCCTTCCACCAACCCCACCGGCACATCCGCTGACGGCAACATCTGTGCGCCACGCACCAGATCCGAGGCCCGCTCGGCAAGCATGATGGTCGGCGCATTGAGGTTGCCGTTCGGCTCGGTCGGGAACACCGACGAATCGATCACCCGCAGACCGGCGATGCCACGCACGCGCAACTCGGAATCGACCACCGCCATGTCGTCCTCGCCCATGCGGCACGAACCGCATGGATGGTAGGTGCTTTCCAGGTTGTCACGCACGAAGGCGTCGAGGTCTTCATCACTGGTCACCTGGGCGCCCGGGGCGATTTCGCCATCGCGGAAGCGGTCCATGGCTTTCTGGCCGATGATCTCGCGGGTCAGGCGAATGCAGCGGCGGAAGCCTTCGCGGTCCTCTTCCCGCTCCAGATAGTTGAAGCGGATTTCCGGATGCTCGTACGGGTCGGCCGAGCGTACTCGCACATAGCCGCGACTTTTCGGCTTGTTCGGCCCGGTCAGCACCATGAAGCCATGGCCCTTGATCGGCTTGTTGCCGTCGTAGCGCATCGCTGCCGGCAGGAAGTGGAACTGGATGTCCGGCCAGCGCAAGCCCTTCTCGGAGCGGATGAAACCACCGGCCTCGAAGTGGTTGGTGGCGCCCAGGCCGTCCTTGAACAGCAGCCAGCGCAGACCGATCATCAGCTTGCTCAGCGGGTCCATCTTGTTGTTGAGGGTCACCGGCTCCTTGCAGCCGAACTGGATGTACACCTCGGCGTGATCCTGCAGGTTCTCCCCTACTCCCGGCAGGTCATGGCGTACGCCGATCCCGGCCTTGCGCAGGACGTCCGCCGGGCCGATGCCCGAGCGTTGCAGCAGGTGCGGCGAGCCGATCGGCCCGGACGAGATCAGCACTTCGCGGTTGCAATACACCTGGTGAGTCTGGCCACCGTGGTCATACATGACCCCCACCGCCCGCTTGCCTTCGAGGATTATCTGACGGGTCATCGCATGGGTGATCACCGTCAGGTTCGGACGGCCCATGGCCGGGCGCAGGTAGGCGTTGGCCGTGGAACAGCGCACGCCGTTCTTCACGGTCATGTGCATCGCGCCGAAACCTTCCTGCATGTAGCCGTTGCAGTCTTCGGTCTTGATGTAGCCCGCCTCCGCGCCGGCTTCGACCCAGGCACCGTACAGCGGGTTTTTCATGTGGTTGCCGTTGGTGGTGTGCAGCGGCCCGGTCTGCCCGCGATAGCTGTCGCCACCCGACTCGTAGCTCTCGGCGCGCTTGAAGTACGGCAGGCAGTTGCGATAGCCCCAGCCTTCGGCACCCAGGGATTCCCACTCGTCAAAGTCCAGCGCATGGCCACGGATATACACCAGGCCGTTGATCGACGACGAACCGCCCAGCACCTTGCCCCGTGGGCAGTGAATGCGTCGGCCGTTGAGGTGGGTCTCCGGCTCGGTCTCGTAGCGCCAGTTGTACTTCTTGGTGTTCATCGGGATCGAGAATGCGCTCGGCATCTGGATCACTACGCTCTTGTCACTGCCGCCGAATTCCAGGACCAGCACCGAGGTGGCCGGGTCTTCGCTCAGGCGGTTGGCCAACACACAACCTGCCGAGCCTGCCCCAATGATGATGTAGTCGTATTTTTGCGTAGACATTCTTTGCGTGGTCATGACTATCTCCCGACCGTCGATTCAGTGAAAACCGGCACTGGCTGCTGTTTGTGGGTCAGCGTGTCACCGGTGGTGTATTGCGGGGAGTTTTTCTCGATCTGCTGGATCACCGCCTCCTCGCGCTTGAGATCGATCGAGCGGCTCAGCCAGTAGTACGCCACGCCCGACACGATCAGCCCGACCAGCCAGGCGATGTCGATGCTGCCCAGCGCCTTGGCGAGCGGGCCGACATACACCTCGCGTTGTTCAACGCCGTCGTAGATGTAGAAGAACGGGATCATCGAGATAAAACCGATCGCATAGGCGGCGATACCGCGCAGTCCCCAGCTGCCGTAGATGTTGCCGTGGGGCATGAAGAAGTGCGGGATGGCGTAGCGGCCCTTGCGCACGAAGAAGTAGTCGGTGAGGTTGACCGAGGTCCAGGGCACCAGGAAGTACAGCATCACCACCAGGTAGATCCCCAGCACCGACAAGCCTTTGCCGGAACTCTGGATGCTCAGGGCCACGCCCAGTTGCAGCAGGATCACGAAGCCGATGGCCAGGATGCGTGCCTTGCGGGTGGGTTCGATGTGCTTGATCGAGTCGACGCAGGTCAGCGTGGTCAGCTTGGCACTGTAGATGTTCATCGCGATCACCGGCAGGAACGCCAGGATGGTGACCACCACCACTGCCGTGCCCACCAGCGGCGACACGGTGTTGCCGACTTGCCCGAGGGCGACCAGCACGTCAGTGGAGTGCAGGTGATCGGCCAGCCAGCCACCCACGGAAATCATCCACGCACCGGACAGCGACGCCCCGAGGAACACCACCGCGATCAGTTTGCCGCTGGAGGTGTTTTTCGGCAGGTAGCGCGAGTAGTCCGACACATAAGGCGCATAGGCGATGTTGTAGCTGGCGGCCGCCGCAAACTGCGCGATGAAACCGGTCCAGTTGAAACCCAGCGGTTCCCGGGCCACTTCGCCTTCCGCGAGTGCCGGCAGCACCGCATCCGGCACCCAGCCCATCACCACCGCCACGGTCACCAGGCCGTACAGCGGCAACGACAGGTATAACGCCCATTTGAAGCTGCGGTGCATCCAGTCATGGCCGAGAATCGCCAGCACCGCCGCCGGGATGGTCACCGCCACCGCGATCACCGCCGGGTTGAACCCGAACAGCGTATGCAGCCCCTGCATCATCAGCACCAGGTTGACGATGTTGAAGCCGGCGAACACGAACAGCGTTGCGAGCAGTACCAAAATCACCCCGCGATAACCGAACTGTGCACGGGACTGGATCATTTGCGGCAGGCCGAGGTGCGGGCCCTGGGAGCCGTGGAACGCCATGAACAGCGTGCCGAACATGATGCCCAGCGTGCCGGCCAGCGTGGTCCAGAGCGCGGTCAGGCCGACGCTTGGGCCGACGAAGCCGATGGTCATGGTGAAGAAGGTGAAATTGCCGAGGAACCAGAACGGGCCCTGACTGGCCAGCTTGTCGGTGCGCTCGTTCTCGGGGATGAAGTCAATCGAATGCCCCTCGACGACGGATTTTTCGTCGAGGCTGGACACGCTCGGGGCGGACTTGGCGTTAGTGTTCATGATGGACTCTTATTGTTGGAAGATCATGACGAGATAACCGCGTTCTTTCGGGTGAACGACTCCCACAGGGATTGAGTCAGTTGCCCGTGCCTACCTGGCGTTGTTGCTGGAATCGAAAACCTGTGGGAGCGAGCTTGCTCGCGATGGGGGCGTGACATGCAGCATTGATGTTGACTGACAGTCCGCTATCGCGAGCAAGCTCGCTCCCACAGGGATTGCATTGTTCCTTGTCTTAACTGATCAGCGTCAGCTTGGCAGCGTGATCCACACCGCCTTGGTTTCGAGCAGGTAGTCGAGCTGCTCGGCGCCCAGGTCCTTGCCGAATCCGGACTGTTTGTAGCCACCGAACGGCATCGACGGATCGAGGGTGCCGTGGGCGTTGACGTAGACCGAGCCTGCTTTCAAGCGTGGGATCAGGCTGTGCACCTTGCCCAAGTCGTTGGAATACAGCGCCGCCGCCAGGCCGTAAGGCGAATCGTTGGCCAGGGCCAGCGCTTCTTCCTCGTCATCGAACGGTGCGGTGACCAGCACCGGGCCGAAGATTTCTTCCTGGACAATGCGCATGTCGTTTCGGCAATTGGCAAAGATGGTCGGCTCGACGAAGAAGCCTGGGCCATCGATCGGTTGGCCGCCGTAGACCAGTTCGGCGCCTTCGGCCTTGCCGGTTTCGATGTACTCGGTCACGCGCTGCTTTTGCAGGGCCGAAACCAGCGGGCCGATGAAGCAATCAGGATCCAGGCCCGGGGCCATTTTCAGGGTGCGCGTGTAGGCGATCAGCTCACGCAGGAATTCGTCGTAGACACTGCTATGAATATAGGCCCGTGTACCGGCGTCGCATACCTGCCCGGAGTTGAAAAACACGCCGTTGGCGACCGCTTGGGCGGCGGCCGGGATGTCGGCGTCGGCGCAGACGATGACCGGTGATTTACCACCGAGTTCGAGGGTCAGGCGCTTCATGTCATCCAGCGCTGCGCGGCCGACAGTCTGGCCGACCGGGGTCGAGCCGGTGAAGGTCAGTTTGTCGATGCCCGGGTGGGTGGCCATGGCCGCACCGACCACGCTGCCGCGCCCGGTGACGATGTTGATCACGCCATCCGGAATGCCCGCTTCCTGCACCAGTTCAGCGAAACGCAGGGCCGACAACGAAGTCAGTTCGGCGGGCTTGACCACCACGGTGCAACCGGTCGCCAGCGCCGCGCCGAGCTTCCAGGCCATGGTTTGCAGCGGGAAGTTCCACGGCACGATGGCGCCGACTACGCCTACCGCTTCCTTGCGGGTATAGGCAAGGTAATTGCCCGGCAGCGAAGGTTCGACGGTACGGCCATGCAGCTTGGTGGCCCAGCCGGCGAAGTAACGCAGGGTATCGACGGTGCCCTGGATGTCCACGTCCTTGGCGAAGGCAACCGATTTGCCCATGTCGATGGATTCGATTTCCGCCAGTTCCGCAGCGTTCTGCTCGATCAGGTCGGCCAGGCGCTGCATCATGCGCTCGCGTTCGGCCGGTTTGGCCTGGCGCCAGGCGCCGCCGTCGAACTGCGCGCGGGCGGCTTGCACGGCGCGGTCCAGGTCATCGGTGGTGCCCATGGGAATGCGGGTGATCAGGCCTTCGGTCGAAGGTTCGATCACATCGGAGGTCTGGCCATCGCTGGCTTCGACCCAGGCGCCGCCGATGAACATTTTCTGGACCTTGCCGAGGAAGGTCTGGGTGGCTTCGCTGACGCCGAATTTTTGCAGGTAACTTTTGACGATCGTGTCCATTTTTATTCTCTCTGCCCGGCAGTCAGAGCCTGCCGGGTCACTGGTTTCGATGATCAGGCTGATGCGGTTTCGCTCTCGGCGGCCGCCCGCACCTTGCCACGCTCGTGGAAGATGAAACCGATGCTGTTGAGCAGCAGTTGCGCGGCCAGGATCGAGGTCATGCCGGTCGGGTCGTAGACCGGCGCCACTTCCACCAGGTCCATGCCGACGATGTTGCCTTTGCTGCGCTTGGCCAGGGCCTGGATGATTTCCAGCACTTCGTAGTAGAGGAAGCCGCCGTGGCTCGGGGTGCCGGTGCCGGGGGCGATGGACGGGTCGAAACCGTCGATGTCGATGGTGATGTAGTAGTTGATGTTCTGCGGGATCAGCGCCAAAACACCTTCGACGCCAAGGCGACGCACGTCACGCACCGAGAGGATTTTCGAACCGGCTTCATGGGCCGCTTCGTAGTCATCGCGGTTGGACGACGACACGTTGCGGATGCCCATCTGGGTCATGCCGACGATGTGGTTCATTTCCGAAGCACGGCGCAGCGGGTTGCCGTGGCCGTAGCGAACACCGTGGCGTTCGTCGACGAAATCCAGGTGCGCATCGAAGTGGATGATGTGGATCGGGCCGCGGCCTTCGAAGGCCTTGATCACTGGCGCGTGAACCGAGTGGTCACCGCCGAGCACCACCGGCATCACGCCGGCATCGAGGATCTTGCGCACGGCGTATTCGGTGTTCTTGTTGCTGGTGGCCATGTCGGTGTGGACGATGTCGGCATCACCGACGTCGACCATGCGCACGTCCGATGCGGTGAGGTACATCACGTCATCTTCGTGGTCGTAGGCGCCGGCGTGGCCGAAGGAAAACAGCGTCGATGCTTCGCGAATCCCGCGTGGTCCGAAGCGTGCGCCGGAGCGCCACTGGGTGCCCATGTCGTTGGGCACGCCGAGCACCGCAACGTCGGCATCCAGTGCATCCCAATCGGTGCACACCGGGGATTTGCCAAAGGTGCAATGACCCACGAATGGCAGGTTCAGGCGACCGGATTCATAACCGTTGTTCGACATTTCTAGCCTCTCCACTTCTTGTTATCGGCTTGACGGACTGCAAGGCGACCGCCGTTGGAAAGACTATGGGCGCAGGTTTTCGTGGAAAAAATGCTAAACATCAGATACTCATATCGGTATTCCCGATGCATCCCCATGCCGGAGGTCCAAGATGATCCAGCTGCACGATGTCGACCTGAAGCCACGCAAAATTACTCACAGAACTGTTGAAGAACGTGAGTTCCTGGGAATCTACAGTTAAAGCCATTTAGAACAGGACATTCAGCTTGTTGTTAGCGGTGTTCAGTGTGGCCATTACTCTTACAGCGCGTTCGCCGTAAAATTTCTGGACAATGCCGTCATATACACAAAGTACACGCCCCTCCTCTGACGAGTATGAACTACCGCTATCTATCAACACCAAATTGAACACTTCATAGCTTCGTGTGATGTCTGGCCTGAGCTTCTTGCAAATAGCTTCGTGGCCAGGTTCGTCAGCAATTGCCATAAATGGCACAAGCAGGATCAGTGGGGCAAGTAGCTTTTTCAATCTGCCATCCTCAACGAACTTCGACTGTAAACCTTTTGTTTTCTGTATTCAGCAGTGCAACGAGCATTACGGCCCTATCGCCCCAAACCTCTTTTACAACGGCACTGTAGATACAATTCACCAAAAACTCTGACACCTGTGGATTGCCAGCAGGCTGCCATACCACTTTGTCTACGTCATAGTTTTCGACGATATTTGGTATCAGTTTATTGCAGGCACTATTCGTAGCCGCCACCGCAGATAGTGGAGTCAGCAGTGCAAGTAATGCTAGAAACGTTTTCAGTTTGTTTCTCCAGGCAGAGTGCGCAATGAGGGGATCAGTTACATGAATTCAACAGTGAACGTCTTCGCTGCCGTGTCTACATCTACGTAAACCGCTACGGCAATACTATTGTTGATTACCGCAAGGTCGGGATGGTACGCAGCAGTATACAAACAATGAATAATAGGCACCTCATCCTTTGACAGCACAACCCCCGAGGGTGTCAAAGCAATATTGGATAGGGGATAGCCCTTTTGAATATCAGGAATGAGCACCTGACAAAGCTTCTCTACCTTGTTTTCTGCCATAGCGGATAGAGGTACGAGTAGTGCAAATATTGCTAGAAGCTTTTTCACTGTGTTTCTCCAATTTCGTTTGATCACCAAATACAGACACTTAAACTACATGGACCTAATAGCGTACCTGCCAGTTGTAGTGTTGTAGTTTATTTCAGCGACAAAGGACTTGAGCCCGGACGAAAACAACACCCTAAAAGGGATGTCATCAGCAGGGACAGTACAAAATACTTTTTCACGTTCAATTCCATATGTATAGGGCTAATCAATCAGATTAGCTCGGAGATCTTAAAGGTCAAGAACGCAGCAAGAGATGCCATCAGCAGGAACAGTACATAATGCTTGTTCACTTATTCTCCAACTCCACATATATAGAGTTAATCAATTAGATTAGCTCGGAGGTCTTTAAGATCAAGGGCGCAGCATGGTAGGACGCGACTAGTTGCCTGTCAACGTTCAATATGTGCGAGATTTTTGGCGCTCTGCCTCTTTGTGCACACCCGTTAAATTAGCTCGGATTTCCTTTAAAAACAAAAGCCAGTTTTTTAGCAATGATGAAGCTCGAGTTAATTAAGATTAGTGAATTTGCAAAACGTCGCTGGGGTGTAAACGGCACTCCACCATGCAGCCAAGCAATACGCAATCAACTTAAAAATGGCCGCATTCCCGGCGAGCAAATAGGCAAGTTGTGGTACGTGGATTGGAGTGTGTACAGTAAAGCCGCAGGCAATGACCTGGTATCTATGGTGCTTAAAGGAACAGTGTAACGTCCAACAGGTCGCGCTTAAAGATTAACAAGGGTTTACCGCAAAACCTGTACTTCGATAAGCGCAGGTTATCTTACCCATACCGACGCCCAACAGATGGCAAGTGGTTTCAATTCGGCAAGGATCGTTTAAAAGCTATTGATGCTGCTATGCAACTGAACCTTACATTTATGCATGGTGCAGACCTTATTAGCAACGTGATGGCTAAGAGTCCTGAAGAGTCTGAAACCTTTAGCGCATTCCTTGCTCTTTACGAGGATGTGCTATTGCCGCCAAGAGGGTTGGCCAAAGCCACACTGTGTATGTATCGGGTTCACTTTCGGCGCTATCGCAAGGCTTTTGAAGGCAAGCGTGTTGATGAGATTACCATCAGAATGGTGGCTGAACTTCTAGACTCCCTGCCCCCCAGGTCATCGAACCAGTGTAGGAATATTCTGGTTGATATCTTCAATCACGCTGCGTCAAAGGGCCTGTGTCCTGACAATCCAGCAACGGTTGTGATTAAGCGTATCGAGAAGAAGCAGCGTAAACGCCACACAGCCGAAGGGTTGAGGGCTATACGGGAAGTGTCGCCAGTGTGGCTACAGAACGCTATCGACATTGCTTTGATTACTGCACAGCGCCGTAACGACATCCTCGATATGGCGTTCCAAGCGGCTAGGAAGGAAGCAGGTTGTTATGCTGGCTGGTCTGATGCTGAGTTGCCGGGCTTCCATGAGATACGAGCGTTCTCCCTTCACCTGTACAAGAAGGCTGGCAAGGATGGTCAAAAGATCGCTGGTCACGCTTCATCAGGGATGACCAAAAACTACCAGAAAGACCACGACGAAATCATCTGGTCAGAAGCAAATCCAGATCTAGATATCAGTGAGATTTCCGGGAAATTTTGAGCAATCCTTTTGCGCATCTGTTGCGCATCTGTTGCGCACGGGGTACACGACTGATGTGGAATTAGACCTGCATTTTCTGATTCCATGTCGGCGTTTCTGATTCATTTTCAGGCGGGAGTTTCCATGTGATCCAGCTACACGATGTCGATTTGAAGTTGCTCAGAGTGTTCGCTACGATTGTCCGTTGTGGTGGCTTTTCTGCCGCGCAGGCCGCATTAAACGCGGGCCAGTCGACAATCAGCGAACAGATGACGCACCTCGAAACCCGTCTTGGTGTGAAGCTTTGCCAACGAGGTCGAAGCGGTTTTCGACTGACCGAACAAGGTGTCGCAATTCACGAAGCTACACAGCGATTATTGTCCGCTGTGGAAAACTTCTGCATGGACGCCGACGTGCTCAAGCAGCACATCAGCGGCAAGCTCAACCTGGGGATCATCGACACCACGATCACCGACCCCGACTCGCCGATCCCGCGCACCACCCAGCGCTTCGTTTCACGGGGCCATGACGTGCACCTGAACGTGTACGTCGGCACCCCGGCGGAACTCGAAGAGCGGGTGCTCGACGGTCGCCTGCACCTGGCCATCGGGCACTTCCCGATCCATGTGCCGGGCCTGCTGCAATCACCGCTGTACCAGGAAGCCCTGGGTTTGTATTGCGGCCGGCGTCACCCGTTGTACGGCAGCCACGCCGAAGGTGAGGAGCTGCTCGAAGAAGTCGCTGCCGGGCGCATCGTCGTGCGCGGCTACATGCAGCAATACGACCTCGAACACTTGGGCGTGAGCAAGGCTGCCGCCACCGTGGACAACATCGAAGCCACGGCGATCCTGATCATTTCCGGTGCCTACCTGGGCTTTCTGCCTGAGCACTTCGCCGCCCAGTGGGTCAAGAGCGGCGAGATGCACCAACTGGCACCCGCAAGTCTGCGTTTGAAATCGCCGTTCGACGTGATCACCCGTCGCGGCACGGCACCGCCACCGATCCTGCAAGCGTTCCTCGAGGACCTGGCCGCCAGCACCCGTAAAACCGGCAAGCCGTGATGTGACACTCGCCAAATTCAAATTTTGCCGGGCATACTGATTCGGTTCGCCAACCTTGCAGGCCCGTCATGCGTATCCACGTCACCTTCATCGACCGCGTCGGCATCACCCAGGAAGTGCTGGCCCTGCTCGGTGGTCGCAGTTTCAACCTGGACGCCGTCGAGATGGTGCCGCCGAACGTCTACATCGATGCGCCGACCCTCGGCGCCGAGGTGCTGGAGGAGTTGCGCGAGGCGCTTTTCGACGTGCGCGGCGTGCAAGCGGTGACCATGGTCGACATCCTTCCGGGACAACGCCGGCGCCTGCAACTGGACGCGTTGCTGGCAGCCAGTTCCGACCCGGTGCTGGCGGTGGATGACCGCGGCCATGTACTGCTGGCCAACCCGGCGCTGATCGCCCTCTGCGGCCGCGAACCGGCCGGTGAGTCGCTGACCGCGCTGTTCGACGATGCCGATTTGCAACGCACCTTGATCGCTCAGCATTTCCGCCTGCCGATGCACGAGGTCAGTCTCGGCGGCCAGACACTGCTACTCGACGCGATGCCGATCACCGACGCCGGCGCCCTGCTCACCCTGTATCAACCGAACCGCATTGGTGAACGCCTGTCGGCGCTGCACCATGACCATGCCGAAGGCTTCGATGCGCTGCTTGGCGAATCGCCGCCGATCCGTGCGCTCAAGGCCCGCGCGCAACGGGTGGCGGCCCTCGATGCGCCGTTGCTGATCCAGGGTGAAACCGGTACCGGCAAGGAGCTGGTGGCCCGCGCCTGCCATGCCATCAGCCCACGGCACGACGCGCCGTTCCTGGCCCTGAACTGCGCGGCACTGCCGGAGAGCCTGGCCGAAAGCGAGCTGTTCGGCTACGCCCCCGGCGCTTTCACCGGCGCGCAACGGGGCGGCAAGCTCGGCCTGCTGGAACTGGCCGACCAGGGCACGGTGTTCCTCGATGAAGTGGGGGAAATGTCGCCCTATCTGCAAGCCAAGTTGCTGCGTTTTTTGAGCGATGGCTGCTTCCGTCGGGTCGGTGGTGACAAGGAAGTCCGAGTCAATGTGCGGGTACTCAGCGCGACCCACCGCGACCTGGAAAAAATGGTCGCCGAAGGGCGTTTTCGCGAAGACCTGTTCTACCGCCTCAACGTACTCAACCTACAAGTGCCGCCGCTGCGCGAACGCGGTCACGACATCCTGCTGATGGCCAATCACTTCATGCAACAGGCCTGCGCGCAGATCCAGCGACCGCCGTGTCGTTTGGCACCGAGCACCTTCAGCGCCCTGCTCGGCAACCGCTGGCCGGGCAACGTGCGGCAACTGCAAAACGTGATCTTCCGGGCGGCGGCGATTTGCGAAAACCCGCTGGTGGACATCGACGACCTGGACATTGCGCGCACGGCGGTAGAGCGGCAAAACGACGGCGAAGTCGGCAGCCTGGAAGAAGCGGTTGGCGACTTTGAGAAGAACCTGCTGGAGCAACTTTATCGCAGTTATCCGTCCAGCCGGTTGCTGGCGGCGCGGTTGCAGACGTCCCATAGCGCCATCGCCATTCGATTACGCAAATACGGGATTCCCGCCAAGCCCTGAGTGATCTGTCGGAACACATTGTCACCGACAACACATTCCCCTGTGGGAGCGAGCTTGCTCGCGATGAGGCCGTGTCAGTCGATATCAATTTTGCCTGTCACACCGCAATCGCGAGCAAGCTCGCTCCCACAGGGGATCAGTGGTGTTGCTGAATTTTTCGTCTGCAAATCGATACAGCGTATCGAAATCAAGACAAAACCCTTCCCACCCGCATTTACGGCGTCTGCGCCCACAGCCCTGCTTGTCTGTATTGATTTTAATACGGATGGAATCTCTCGCACTTAATAAAATCACATCAAGCCATTGATTTAAAACAACTAATCAACCTTGGCACCGCCCTTGCTATCACTCCTGCAACCCCGCTCGTCGCCCCGCCACGAGCCTTAAAACAATAAGGAGTTGAGATGAGCCAATTGCGTTTTACCGTCGATCACGAATGGTTGCGCCTTGAGAGCAATGGCCTGGTCACCGTCGGCATCACGGCGTTTGCCCAGCAGGCGCTGGGGGATGTGGTGTTCGTTCAGGTGCCTGAATTGGGCGCCTTCGATGCAGGCGCGGAAGTATCGGTGCTGGAGTCGGTGAAAGCCGCCAGCAGTATCGGCATGCCGCTGGATGGTGAAGTGGTCGAGATCAACGCGACGCTGGAGAGCACCCCGGAACTGGTCAACGAAGACCCATTGGGCGAAGGCTGGTTCTTTCGCTTCAAACCGGTCGATGCCCTGGCGTTGAGCGATCTACTGGATCAAGACGCCTATGAACGCCTGACCGCAGAACACGCCGACGCTTGAAGCCCAACCCTTCCACACAAGGACCACACTATGTTCAGCAAGCAGGACCAGATCAAAGGCTATGACGACGAACTGCTGGCGGCGATGAACGCCGAGGATGCGCGGCAGGAACACCATATCGAACTGATCGCCTCGGAAAACTACACCAGCCAGCGGGTGATGGAGGCACAAGGCAGCGGCCTGACCAACAAGTACGCCGAAGGCTATCCGGGCAAGCGTTACTACGGCGGCTGCGAGCACGTCGATGTGGTCGAACAACTGGCCATCGACCGCGCCAAGCAGCTGTTCGGCGCCGACTACGCCAACGTCCAGCCGCACTCCGGCAGCCAGGCCAACGCCGCGGTGTATCTGGCCTTGCTGCAAGCCGGCGACACCGTGCTGGGCATGAGCCTGGCCCACGGCGGTCACCTGACCCACGGCGCCAAGGTGAGTTTTTCCGGCAAGCTGTACAACGCCGTGCAGTACGGCATTGACACCACCACGGGCCTGATCGACTACGACGAAGTCGAACGCCTGGCGGTCGAGCACAAGCCGAAGATGATCATCGCCGGGTTCTCCGCTTACTCCAAAACCCTGGACTTCCCGCGCTTCCGCCAGATCGCCGATAAGGTCGGCGCGTACTTCTTCGTCGACATGGCCCACGTCGCCGGGCTGGTAGCCACCGGTCTGTACCCGAACCCGCTGCCCTACGCTGACGTGGTGACCACCACCACCCACAAGACCCTGCGCGGTCCACGTGGCGGTTTGATCCTGGCCAAGGCCAATCCTGAACTTGAGAAAAAGCTCAACGCCGCGGTGTTCCCTGGTGGTCAGGGTGGGCCGTTGATGCACGTGATCGCTGCCAAGGCCGTGTGTTTCAAGGAAGCGCTGGAGCCAGCGTTCAAGACTTATCAGGCGCAAGTGATCCGCAACGCCCAGGCCATGGCGCAGGTCTTCATCGAGCGCGGTTACGACGTGGTGTCCGGCGGCACCGACAACCACTTGTTCCTGGTCAGCCTGATCCGCCAGGGCCTGACCGGCAAAGACGCCGACGCCGCCCTCGGTCGCGCCGGCATCACCGTGAACAAGAACGCCGTGCCCAACGATCCGCAATCGCCGTTCGTGACCTCCGGTTTGCGCATTGGTACGCCGGCGATTACCAGTCGTGGCTTCAAGGAAGCGCAGAGCATTGCGTTGGCGGGCTGGATTTGTGACATCCTCGATCACCTCGGCGATGCCGATATCGAGGCCAATGTCGCCCGCCAGGCTGCAGCGCTTTGTGCCGATTTCCCGGTCTACCGCGACTGAACAAACACGACAAAACCATATGGAAAAAACCCTGTGGGAGCGAGCTTGCTCGCGATGGGGCCATTACATTCAGCATTGATGTTGAATGAAAGTCCGCCATCGCGAGCAAGCTCGCTCCCACAGGGTCTCCCACAGGTTCAGTACCCTGCTGCACAAGGAAAGCATCATGAATGCCATTGTCGATTCGACCAGCAAAAGCCCGGCCAAAGTAGAAATCGGCACCAAACTGCGCGGCGCGGAAAAGGTCGCGCGGATCCCGGTGAAGATCATTCCCACGGATGAATTCCCGCGCAAACCCGACTGGATTCGCGTGCGCATGCCGATCTCTCCCGAGGTCGACCGGATCAAGCAACTGCTGCGCAAGCACAAGCTGCACAGCGTCTGCGAAGAAGCGTCCTGCCCGAACCTCGGTGAATGTTTCTCCGGTGGTACCGCGACCTTCATGATCATGGGCGACATCTGCACCCGCCGCTGTCCGTTCTGCGATGTCGGCCATGGCCGGCCCAAGCCGCTGGACGCCAACGAGCCGATGAACCTGGCCGTGGCCATCGCCGAGCTGCGCCTGAAGTACGTGGTGATCACCTCGGTGGACCGCGACGACTTGCGCGACGGCGGTGCCCAACACTTTGTCGATTGCCTGCGGGAAATCCGCAAGCTGTCCCCCGGCATTCAATTGGAAACCCTGGTGCCGGATTATCGCGGACGCATGGACGTGGCCCTGGCGATCACCGCCAATGAGCCGCCGGATGTGTTCAACCACAACCTGGAAACCGTACCGCGCCTGTACAAGGCCGCGCGGCCGGGTTCGGACTTCGAGTGGTCGCTGGACCTGCTGCAGAAATTCAAGCAATCGGTGCCCCATGTGCCGACCAAATCCGGCCTGATGCTGGGCCTTGGCGAAACCGACGAGGAAGTCATCGAGGTCATGCAGCGCATGCGCGAGCACGACATCGACATGCTGACCCTCGGCCAATACCTGCAACCCTCGCGCAGCCACTTGCCGGTGCAGCGCTTCGTGCATCCGGACACCTTTGCCTGGTTCGCCGAGGAAGGCATGCGCATGGGCTTCAAGAACGTGGCGTCCGGGCCGCTGGTTCGTTCGTCCTATCACGCCGATCAACAACTTCATGGAGGTACAGCCGGTTTCAAGCCATGATGAGGTGACTGATCATGCACGGAGCCGCTCCCGATGTTGCGTTCACCCTGTCTGTTGTTGCTGTGTCTGAGCCTTGCCACGCCGTGCATGGCCGACGCGTCGAAACCAGGGCACATGGTGTATGTGCGCAGCGTCGACCCGGGCATCGAGCAGGACATCCGCTACGCCAGCGCGCACAACTTCACCGGGCATCCGCTCGACGGCTACCAGGCGGCG
Organism: Pseudomonas fluorescens; assembly: GCF_040448305.1. NCBI lineage: Bacteria > Pseudomonadati > Pseudomonadota > Gammaproteobacteria > Pseudomonadales > Pseudomonadaceae > Pseudomonas > Pseudomonas fluorescens. The sequence goes on from NZ_CP148752.1 coordinate 4,516,991, forward strand.
GAGTGTCTGTTGTCGGCAGACGCGGCCAAGGCCCTGGCCCGGGTGCAAACGGCCCTCAAGGCCGAAGGCTACGGCTTGAAAGTGTTCGACTGCTATCGACCCAAGCGTGCGGTGGCGGACATGGGCCGCTTCGCCACCGAACCGGGTGATCCACTGAAGACCGAGTTCTATCCTCGGGTCGACAAGCAGGATTTCTGGCGCCTGGGTTACGTGGCCCGGGTGTCCAATCATTCCCGGGGCAACACCGTAGACCTGACGATGACCGGCCCCGACGCCCTGCCCGCCGACACCTGGACGCCTTCAGTCACGCCAGTGGATTGCACCGCCCCTTACGGCCAGCGCTGGCGCGACGGCGCGCTCGACATGGGCACCGGTTTCGATTGCTTTGATGAGCGGGCCCACACCGACTCGGCGCTGATCAACGCCACGGCCAAAGCCAATCGCCAGCGACTGACCAGTGCCATGGCCAAGGAAGGCTTCTTGGGTTATTCGGCCGAGTGGTGGCACTTCACGTACAGCGGGAATCCGCCGAAGCCGGACGTCATGGACTTCCCCATCACGTCGCTTGCACCATGAACATTCTGCTCAAGACCCTGTTGGTGGCGTTGTTTCCGCTGGCCGCAATGGCCCAGGGACTCGACGGCAGCGACCAACTGATCGTGGTCACCAGCAAAAACTGGGATGACATCCAGGGGACTGCCCAGCGCTATGAGCGGCACGGGCAGACCTTTGAAAAATTCGAATCTCCCTTTGCAGTCGTTCTCGGCAAGAACGGCATGGGTTGGGGCAAGGGGCTGCTCGATATCGGGCAACCTGAAGGACCGATCAAACAGGAAGGCGATGGCAAGGCGCCGGCAGGCATGTTCAAGCTGGGCACGGCGTTCGGCTACGCGCCTTCGGCCGAAACCCGCCTGCCTTATCTACCGCTGACGCCGGCCATCGAATGCGTGGATGACAGCCAATCGACTCGCTACAACGAACTGGTCGACGGAGCGGTCGTGGAAAAGGACTGGAGCAGTTCCGAACGGATGCGCCGCTCGGATGAGCTGTACCGCCAAGGCATCGTCATCCAGCACAACACTCCGGCCACTCCCGCCGCAGGGTCATGCATTTTCTTCCACATCTGGCGCGGCCCTGCGGCGCCGACCCGTGGCTGTACGGCCATGGACCCGGCGGATATCGCGCGGTTGTTCGACTGGCTGGACCCGGGCAAATCCCCGGTGCTGGTGCAACTGCCTGAAGTGCAGTACGAGCAGATGCGTGAGCACTGGAAGCTTCCCGAACGCCAGTAAACGCTGAACCCTGTGGCGAGGGGGCTTGCCCCCGTTGGGCTGCGAAGCGGCCCCAAAAGATGGGACTGCTACGCAGTCCAACGGGGGCAAGCCCCCTCGCCACAAAAGCTCCCTCGCCACAAATGCGGGCATTACCCCCGCTCAACCACCACCGCACCCATCGACGGTTTGGCCAGCGCGTAATAGATCACACCCGGCACCAGCAGCCCGACGATCCAGGAAATATCCACGCCGCCCAATTGCGCAACCATCGGCCCGGAGTAGAAATGGGTGTCGACAAAAGGCAACTGGATCAACACACCGATCACATAGACGCTGATCCCCAGCACGTTCCAGCGACCGTAGCGCCCGTTCGGGTCGGACAGTGCCGGGATGTCGTAACGCTCCTTGTTGATGAAGTAGTAATCCACCAGGTTGATCGCGCTCCACGGGGTGAAGAACGTCAGCAAAAACAGGATGAAGTACTTGAACGAGTTGAGGAACGAGTACTGCCCCAGCAATGCCAGCGCGGTGGACGCCGCGACGATCAGCAGCACAAACAGCATGCGCTGGCGGGCGGTGATTTCCAGGCGACGACGGAAGCCACTGATGATGGTGGCGATGCACATGAAACTGCCGTAGGCGTTGAGAGTGGACACCGTGACCTTGCCGAACACAATGCTCAGGTACAGCAAGGACGCGATCACACCGCTACTGCCCAGGCCGACAATGGTCGCCACTTCGTGTCCACGGAAATTCGCCCCGGCCAGTGCGGCGGCGAACACCCCCAGCACCATCGAAGTCTGGGCCCCCAGCACTGTGCCGAGGCCCACGGCGGTGAAGGTTTTCCACGATGACGTCTTGCTCGGCAGGTAGCGCGAGTAGTCCGCCACGTAGGGGCCGAAGGCGATCTGCCAGGACGCCGAGAGCGACACCGCCAGCAGGAAGGTGCTCCAGCCAAAATGACGATTGTCGAGCAGCAGGCCGATGTCGTTGAGGGTCATCAACCGGGTGAACAGGTAGGCGAAGGCGATGATGCCGAGCACGCTGGTCACCCGCCCGACCAGATGAATCACCCGATAACCGAAGATCGTCAGGAACGCGATGCACGCCGCGAAGATCAGGATGCCGGTGCTGTCGCTGACACTGATCAACTGCGCAATCGCCTGCCCCGACAGCACCGCGCCGGTGGCGCTGAAACCCAGGTACATCAGGCACACCAGGACAATCGGGATCGCCGCGCCATACACCCCGAACTGCACGCGACTGGAGATCATCTGCGGCAGCCCGAGCTTCGGCCCTTGTGCCGCGTGCAGCGCCACCACGGCACCGCCGAGCACTTGCCCGATCAGCAAGCCGATCAGCGACCAGAACACATCGCCGCCCAGCACCACGGCCAGGGCGCCGGTGACGATGGCGGTGATTTGCAGGTTGGCGCCGAGCCACAGGGTGAACTGGCTGTAGAGACTGCCGTGTCGCTCAGCCTCGGGAATGAAATCGATCGAGCGGGTCTCGATCAGGGGACTGCGTTGCGCACTCATGACGGTGTTTCCTTTGTGGAACTGTTTTTGTTGTCAGGGACGGAATTTAAAAGGTCTTGGTTGCGCTGGCTACAACTGTCGCCGAACAGAGGTCGTCATAGCCGTACCAACTGCTGCACTCGCTTTTCGACAGGTCGGTGTCGACGTAGCTCAGCCCCCAGGTGACGCCGACGAAGTCGCGGGTCAACTTGGCTTCCCACTCGTAGTAAGACTCACGGCTATCGCCATTGGCGGACCAGAACGCGGGATCATTCACATCGTTGCGCCCAAAGCGCAGGTCCAGGCCGACTTCGGCCGGCAAATCGATTTTGTAGCCCACGTAGGTGTAAAGGGTGTCCTGGTCCTCGCCGAAAAAGTTCGGCGTGTCCTTGGAGTAAAAAGCACCCAGCTTCACGCCGTACAGGTCGAGGACGGCGTACGCCTCACTGAGGTTGAATTCGGAGTTTTTCGGGTAGTCGTACTTGATGTAGCCCAGGTCCAGGCTGATGGCGTCCGTGGCCTGCCAGTAGTAACCGGCGTAGTACTCACGTTCCTGGCGGGTGTCGAAGCCGCCGCCGAAATCGACGTTGGAGGTCCAGGCGCCGATGTACAGGCCGCTGCTGTGCAGCAGCGTTGCGCCGCCCTGCACTGCCGGATCGCCCAGGGTCTGCGAGATGCCACGGGTGCGGTAGTCGCTGACGACGCCCAGGGTCATCTCCAGGCTGAAATCATCGTTGAGTGTCAGGGCCTGGCTGGTCAGGGGGATCAATGCCAGTGTCGCGAGGGTCAATGCTGAAAGTGCGTTCATACAGTTCTCTTGTTGTTATGGCGTACGGGGAATTTCAGGCATGGCGATGCCAGGCCCCTCGCGCGACGAGGGGCTGGCCGTTTGTTGCGGGTGCTGGGTGTACGCAGGTCAGGACGCGGGGGCGTAGACCTGCTTGCCGGCGAAGAAGGTGTTGAGGACTTTGGTTTCGAACAGGTCGTCATCGCTGACCTTGAACACATCGCGGTCGAGGATGATCAGGTCGGCCTGCTTACCCGGTGCCAGCGAACCGATCTGCTGATCCAGGCGCAGGGTTTTCGCCGCGTTGATGGTGTAGGCGTAGAACATGGTCTGGCGGTCGATGCTTTCCTTGGCATTGAGTACGCCCAACGGACCTTTGCGCGTGCTGGCCTGGGCAATGGCGTTGAACGGGTTGGCGCTCGACACCGGCCAGTCGCTGCCACCGGCAATCGTCGCGCCGGCGTTATGCAAGGACCGCGCGGGATACTGGTAACCGTAGGCAAAGGCGCTGATGTAAGGCTTGACCAGTTCGACGGTGTAGGACTCGCCGGTGGCCCACAGCAGTTGCATCGAGGCGATCACGCCCAGTTCCTTGAAGCGTGGAAACTCCTTGGGATTGACCAGTTGCAGGTGCGCAACGCTGTGGGGCACGGGCGTCGGGCTGAGCTTGCGCGCATACGCCACGCCATTGAGCGCTTCACGCACCGCGCGGTCGCCGACGGCGTGCATGTGCACGATCCAGCCGCGTTTTTCCGCCGCCACCACCAGTTCACCGAAGTGCGCCGGGTCGGTCAGCAGTTGACCGTCCTTGTGGCTGTTCTTGTACGGCACGACGACTGCCGCCGTTTGTCCCGGGAACTCGAGAATACCGTCGACAAATATCTTCACGCCGGGGAACGTCAGGTTAGGCACGCCCTCGAACTGCTTCATCACCGTGGCGATCACTTCCAGGTCGGCAGGTTTGCTCTTCGGATTGGTGACCATCAACGCAGCGACGTGGGCACTGAGTTCGCCGCTCTGCGCCAGCTCCTTGTACAGCGGCAGCACGCCGACACTTTCGGCGGTGGCATGGAAATCGAACAGCGAATCTTCACTGCCGCCGTTCGCCGCCGCGTCCATCCAGGCGGTGACGCCGAATTGGTTGTTGATCTTCACCGCCTCGCGAGCGGCCTTGAGCATGGCCTCCGGGCTCGGCGCCGGAATACCGTTGCGCACCACGTCCCAGCGGGACTCGGCAAAGTAGCCGTTAGGGGTGAAGTCCGCTTCATGGCCGACGAAGCTGCGCTCTTTCTCCGGCAGGCTCTTGACCAGTGCCGCGTCGATGTTCAGCCGCTTGAGCATCGCGTTGTTGGCCCAACCGGTGTGCCCGTCGATGCCGCTGAAGACGATGGGCTGATCGGCCCAGCGCCCCTGGTTGAACACCTTGCCGAGTTCACGGCTCTTCTCCCAGTAGGCCGAACTGACCCCGGCCACGCTGATTACATCACCGGAGCGGGCACGCCCGGCCTTGTCTTCTTCGATCAACCATTGCTCCAGTTCCGGCAAGGGTTTGACCTCGTCCAGCAGGTTGGCCTTCATGCTGTCGAAAGCGCCCGAGACCGGGTGGCTGTGGGTGTCGATCATGCCCGGCATCAACACTTTGCCCGCCAGGTCGATGCGCTGGGTCTTGGCATCGGCCAGGGCATTGATTTCGGCATCGCTGCCCACTTTCAGAATCTTGCCGTCTTGCACCGCAACAGCCTGCACCAGTGCCTGACCGGGTTCGGCGGTAAAGACTTTGCCGTTGAACAACACCAGGTCAGCGGCGGCCATGGCCTGCACCGACGATAGGGCCAGCGCGGCGGCCAACAGGTTTGGAATCAATCGCATCGGAACGCTCTCTAGTTTTTATGGGGCGGATCGGGAAGTAACCGCTTGGGAAACCACGTGCGGCGCAAGCCCCAGGAACGGCGCCTTGGCCCACACGACCTTGCCGCCGACCAGCGTCAGCAGCACGTCATTGCGGCCCAGTTCCTCCTCGGGCACCTGCATGAAGTTCTTGTCGAGCACGATCAGGTCAGCGAACTTGCCGACTTCGACCGACCCCAGCACCGCGTCCAGCTTCAACTGCTCGGCGGAACTAAGGGTGATGCTGCGCAGCGCTTCGGCTCGCGACAGCGCCGGATCGGCATTGAGTCGCCCGGCATACTTCGGCCCATAGCTGTGCGGATTGGTCGGGTCGCCGGCACGGGTGACGCCGACTTTCAACGCCAGGAATTCATCCAGCGGATCGACCGGCCAATCACTGCCAAACGCCACGCGGCCGCCGGCATGGGCGATGCTGCCTGAGGGTTCCATGCGCTCGAATCGCTCGGCGCCAAGGTGATCACTGGTGCCGTCGACCGTGGACGGTGCCTGCTGCGCCCACTGGAACGACATGGTGGCCGTGACGTCCAGAGCCTTGAAACGCGAATAGTCGGCAGGGTCGACAGACTCGGCGTGCGCGATGGCCGGGCGGAAGTCTTGACCGGGCAGTTGCTTGCGCACATAGGCGACGCTGTCCAGTGCATCGCGCACCGCACGCTCGCCGGTGGCGTGCAGGTGCGGATCGAAACCGGCCTTCACCGCTTGCAGCAACAACGGGTTGAGCACTTGCGGTGGGAAGTACAGTTCGCCCAGGTTCTTGCCCGGCGTCCACTTCGGCGCCTTGTCGGTGCCGCTGTTGTGCAGGTACGGGGTCAACATGGCGCCGGTGTCCGCCGGGGCATTAATGATGCCGTCCATGAACAGTTTGACGTGGCGCATGTTCACGCCCGGCGCGACATGCACTTCGCCCTGGTCGTAGGTGCTGGCCAAGACCTTGGCCTCGGCGATGGTTTTCACCGGGTCGGCGGCAGCGGCGGCCGGGTCCAGTTTGATCGCCAGCAAGGCCCGGGCGGTCAGTTCGCCGGACTTTTGCAGGCTGGTGAAGGCTTTGCCGTTTTCCGGGCCGGACAGCGCATCCATGAAACTGGTGATGCCTTGCTGGCGCATGGCGTCGAGGGCTGCGCGAACCTGATTGAGTTTTTCCGCGTCGGTGGCAGGCGGCACCACGGCGGCCAACGATTCGGCGGCGCCGTCTTCACAGATGCCGTTCGGGTTGCCGGCGCTGTCGCGTCGGTATTTGCCGTCTTCGGGGTCGGCGGTGTTCTTGTTGATGCCGGCCAGTTCCAGGCCGCGAGAGTTGGTCAGCACGGTGTGGAAGTCGGTGGAGCGCACCTGGATCGGACGCTTGGTCTTGAGCACGTCCAGGGTCGATTTGTCGGCGTCGCCGTCGAGCCCGGTCATGCCCATGCGGTCCCAGCTGCCGACTTCCAGCCAGACATCCGGGCCCTTGTCCTTGTCGGCATCGAGGCAGGCCTGGATGCTCGCCTGAAACTGCGCGCGGGTCATGGTCTGGTATTTCAGGTCGCACAAGGTCATGGCGCGACCGCCATCCCCCGGGTGCATGTGCGCATCGACGAAGCCCGGCATCAGCATGCGCCCGGCCAGGTCGATCAGTTGGGTTTGCTTGCCGATGTAGCCGTCGACCCCGGCATCGCTGCCGACATAGACGATCTTGCCGCCCGAGATGGCAATGGCCTGCTGCACGGAATTCTGGCCATCGACGGTGTAGACGTAGCCATTGCGCATGACCGTGTCGGCGGGTGCCGCCGCCAATGCCATGCCGGAAAATGCCGTCGTCGCCGCGAAGGCGACAAAAAGCCTGGAAAGTCTCAAATGCCTCACCCCTGTTCTTATTGTTTTGAAGCGGCCCGAAGCGACTGCGCCAGCCCCTGATAGACAGGGCCTACCCTATAGGGCGCAGCGTTCGAATGGACCTCTGCAAATGAGGAGGGGTAAGGCAAATAATTGAAACGGCTGGGATTAATCCCGGCGCACGGACTCCGCCAGCGCACCCGGCGAACGCAGGGCCGAACCCAGCTCCACCTTGCTTTTCACACCCAACTGCAAGTAGCAATTGCGCAGGTAGGTGCGTACGGTCGCGGGGCTCAAGGCGAGCATTTTGGCGATTTCCTTATAGGAGTGGCCGGCGGCGAACAGCATCGCTGCCGTGCGTTCCCGTGGCGCCAGGCCGTCCCCGCCCGAGGGTGCTTCCAGGGACAGGATGACGTGTCCGGCGTTGGGGCTCAGGGTCAGGGCGCAGCGGCCCAGGCGGATGACGCAGGGCGCCTTCGACAGTTGCGCGATCACCTCGCCCGGCAGCATTGAACCGCTCCAGCCGGGTAATTCCCGTTGAATGGCGGCGCACAACCTGGCGCCCACATACAGCAGGCTGCCGTCCATGCGCGCGACGCCAAAATCACTCGCGCCGTTTTCGCTGTCGAAGCGAATCATGTCCTGCACCTGGAACCGCCACAGCTGGAACAGGTGATCGCAGAATGCCGAAAACAGCTCGGCTTCGTTCTCCTCGAACGCCTGTTCATCCTGGCCACGGTAGAGACAGACGAAAAACATCAAGCCGCTTTCGGGCAGCTCATAGGTGATGCTCATCAAGTGGTAGAGATCGTAGCGCCGGGCGAAATCGTTGACCGCCTCGCACGGGTCGTTGAAACCGTTGTCGCGCACCACCTCACCGGGACGGTTGAGCGTGGCGTGGGAGAACTGATCGTTTGCCGCCACCGGATGCCATTCGGCGGCAAAGGATTCGGGGAGATTGATGCTGCCGTGCATCCAGCTCTGAGGGGGAACATCAGGACCTGGGGTCGACATCTCACCCCACCAGGCAGACGCGAAGGGCACCAGTTGACCGAATGCCTGCAGGCCATCGGCGATGAATCGCGACGCCCCGCTCTCCCGCGCCAACCGGCCAAGGTGCAATACGCAATGATTGAATGCCTTGAGCGTGACCATCGTTGCGTCACCGTCGACTCTATTTCCCTCCCCCATCATTGCGTTCCCGTTCACTGCATGGCCTTTAGTTTCGACGATGCCATGGCCCGTGACGGGCGTCCAGCACGCAACGACATCAACGGTTACAACGTGCTGTGCAGCCCATACAGCTGAGGCCTGCGATCCAGATGCAAGTCATTGCGGGCACTGATGCGCTTGTTGCGCGCCTCGGCGAGGTTCAGCGTGGCCAGCAACAACTGCTCGCCGCCCTGCTCCGCCGGCCCGGCCAACGGGTAGCCGTCGGCGTCGACGATGACCGAACCCTGGACCCAGCCGACCCCGCGTTCATGGCCATAGCGATCACAGGCGGCGATGAACATGCGATTGACCGAGGCATTGGCCTGCACCCGCAGCACTTCGGCCGGGCGCTCGGTCTGCGGCCGCGGACCGTCGGGCCAGTTGACCGGCGCACACAGCAGATCGGCCCCGGCCAGCGCTGGAAGACGCACCCACTCGGGGAATTCCAGGTCGTAGCAAATCAGCATGCCCAGCCGCCCATGCAGCGTTTCGACCACCGGCGGTGGCGCATCGCCGGCCGTGAAAATGTCCTTCTCGGCATCCCACAGATGCGCCTTGCGGTACACCGCGCGCAGGCCATTGGCGTCGATCATCGCCGCGCTGTTGGCCAGTTCGTCACCGGGCAGGCGCTCGCAGAATCCGCCGACGATCACCAGGTTCAGCTCACGGGCCAGGGCCTGCCAAAGCTGCAAGGTCGGACCATCAACGGTTTCCGCCAGGCTCAGCGCTTCATCACGGTCGGCGAACAGATAGCCGCTCTGCACCAGCTCGGGCAACACCACGACTTGCGCACCCTGTAAGGCTGCCTGGCGAATCGCCCGTTCGGTCAGAATGCGGTTGTGGGCCAGGTCGCCGATTTTCGGTGCCAGTTGGCAGCAGGCGACCACGGTATTTTTTACGCTGTTCAACGCCCTGCCTCCGCAGATGAATGGGTCATGGCGACGATGTCGCTCTCGCTCAGCGCGTCGATCACCCGGCGTTCGGCGGCCAGATCGATCGAACGGCTGAGCAGGTAATACGTCAGGCCCGACACCACCAGGCCCACCAGCCAGGCAATGTCCACGCCTTCCAGCACTCGCGCCAGCGGGCCGACGAAGACCTCTTTGCCGGCAGCGGCATCGTAGATGTAGAAGAACGGCACCATGGCGGCGAAGCCGATCAGGTACGAGACGATGCCGCGAAATTGCCAGGCGCCGTAGATGCCCTTCGGCGTGAAGAAATGCGGGATCGCGTAGCGGCCCTTGCGCACGAAGAAGTAGTCCACCAGGTTGACGGCGGTCCACGGCACGAGGAAGTACAGCAACAGCACCAGGAAGGTGTTCAACAGCGCGATGCCGTCACCTTTGATCGACAGCACGCAGGTCAACACAATGACGCTGATCACACTGATCGACAGCACACGGGCACGGGGTGTCGGGGTGATTTTTTTGATCGAGTCGACACCGGTCAGCAGCGTCAGCATGGCGCTGTAGGTGTTGAGGGCGATGATCGGCAGGAAGCCCGCCACCGAGACGATCACCAGCAGATTGCCCAGCCCCGGCACCATCGAGGAGCCGACCTGGTTCAACGCCACCAGCGCATCCGCTGCTTTGAGCTCCTGGGCCAGCCAGGCGCCGAGGCCGATCATCCAGCTGCCGGACAACGAGGCGCCGATGAACACCGCCGCGATCAGTTTCGCCCGGCTGGTGTTTTTCGGCAGGTAACGGGAATAGTCAGACACGTAGGGTGCATAGGAAATGTTGTAGCTGGCACCGATGGCGAACAGCGTGGCGAAGGCCACCCAGTTGAAGCCCAGGTCGGTCGCCGGCGTGACGCCTTCCTGGCCCGCGCCGAACATCAGGGCAATGGTCACCAGTGCGTACAGCGGCAAGGTCGCCAGCAAGGCCCACTTGAAGGCCTTGTGCATCAGGTCGTGGCCGTAGATCGACAACAGCGCGCCGATCAGCACCACGGCCACGGCGACGATGGTCGGGTCAATGCCGAACACATGTTCAAGGCCGTTCATGATCAACGAGATGTTCACCACGTTGAAACCAACGAACACAAACATCGTCGCCATCAACGCCAGGATCACCCCGCGATAACCGAACTGGGCGCGGGACTGGATCATCTGCGGCAGGCCCATTTCCGGGCCTTGTGAGCCGTGGAACGCCATGAAGATAGTGCCGAACATGATGCCCAGGGCACCGGCGAGCATGGTCCACAGCGCGGACAAGCCGAGGCTCGGGCCGACAAAGCCGATGGAGATGGTGAAGAAGTGGAAATTGCCCAGGAACCAGAATGGACCCTGGCTGCTGAGTTTGGCGTGGCGTTCGTTTTCCGGGATGTAGTCGATGGAGTGGCCTTCGATGGCCAACCCGCCGCTCGCCTCGGCGGCGTGCGCAGACACTGGGGAACCTGACATACGATTGTTCCTATGCTGTTGTTTGTTGTTTTTGTGGGTACAGCGCTCGCTACGACGTCCAGTTCAGGTGAAACTCCATAAAAAGCTGACGATGACGCTGGTTTCACGGCAATGTAGGGCGTGAGTCCGGGCAGTAAAATATCGCAGGCACACTGTTCACATAGATCAACATCTATGTAAGCGAGAATCGGGAGCCCCCATGCTGGGAACTGTAACGGAGCTGGATCTGCGCCTGATCCGGGTATTTCTGACCGTCGTCGAAGCGGGCGGCATCTCGGCGGCGCAAACCGCCCTCAACACCACGCAACCCACGATCAGCGCGCAGTTGGCGACGCTGGAAGCCCGGGTCGGTTTCCGTTTGTGCGAGCGCGGGCGCGGCGGGTTTTCGGTAACGCCCAAAGGCACTCAGTTCATCGACGCGGCCCGACGCTTGCTGGCGGCGGCCGAAGGTTTCCGGGTCGAGGTGCAGCACATCAACCGCAAAGTCTCGGGCAGCATCAACATCGGCCTGCTGGGGCAAATCGATCCAGTGGCGAACAGGAAAATCGGCCTGGCTATTGCCCGTTTGCGGGCGCGGCACGAAGGGCTGTACTTCCACTTCACCGAACTGTCGTCGTCGCTGCTGGAAGAAAAAATCATCAACGGCCATATCGACCTGGCCATCGGTTACTTCTGGCATCGTTTGCCCAGCATCGATTATTTCCCGCTGTTCCCGGAAACCCAGATTGCCTATTGCGCGCCCTCGCATCCGCTGTTCGGCCAGGTCGGCGCACTGACTCGCGAAGATGTCAGCGGGTTCGACTGGGTCTGGCCGAGCCATCCGCTGCCGGAAATGCCGGCCCCCACGTCCATCGAGCGCCTGACCGTGCTCACCGACAGCATGGACGGCGCGGCCTTGCTGATCCTGTCCGGCCAGCACCTGGGATTTCTGCCGCAGCACTACGCGACCCGCCATGAACAGCTGGGGCAGTTACACCCGCTGAACCCGGACCTGTTGCGCTATGAAGTCAGCTTTCATGCGGCGGTGCGGCATTCGGCGCGGCAGCGGGACCTGGTGAGTGCGTTCCTCAACGAGCTGATCGAGATTTTCGGAGCGGTGTAAGTCCAGTGGGAGTGAGCCTGCTCGCGAAGCGGTGGGCCAGCCAACATCAATGCTGGCTGTAATGACGTCATCGCGAGCAAGCTCGCTCCCACAGGGGTTGGTGGGTGTACGCAACATCTGCGAGCAACCGGGATTACTGTGGGTGTACGCAACATCTGCCAGCGACCGAAATCACTGTGGGAGCGAGCTTGCTCGCGATGGCGGTGGGTCAGTCAACATCAATACTGGCTGTAACGACGTCATCGCGAGCAGGCTCGCTCCCACAGGGTTAGTGGGTGTACGCAACATCTGCCAGCGACCGAAATTACTGTGGGAGCGAGCTTGCTCGCGATAGCGGTGGGTCAGTCAACACCGATGCTGGCTGTAATGACGCCATCGCGAGCAGGCTCACTCCTACAGGGCGGATGTGGTGGTTTCAGAAGTGGATGTCCTTGGCCGGTATTACATCGATCCGCGCCACGGAGCCGGTGAGGTGCGCCAGGTCCTTGTTGTGCTCGGCAATGATGTCTTCGGCGGTCAGGTTGCCGTTGTCGACGGTGGAATGTGCGTCGCCCGCCAGCACCACGTCGTAGCCCAGTTTCAGGGCCTGGCGCACGGTGGCGTTGACACAGTAATCAGTCTGCAGGCCGCAGATGACCAGGCGCTCGAAGTCCTCTTTCGGCAACAGTTTTTGCAGATTGGTCTGGTAGAACGAATCCCCGGTGGTCTTGCGCACGCGGTGGTCCTTGGGCGAGGTTTCCAGCCCTTCCGCCAGTTGCCAGCCGGCAGCCTCATGCGCCAGCGGGCTGCCCGCTTCTTCGTGCTGGATCAGCACCACGGGCACTCCCGCCTTGCGCGCCCGGGCAGACAGGTCATTGATGGTGTTGATGACCCGTCCAATCTCGAAGCACTCGTATTCACCGGAACACAAAGCCTGTTGGACGTCGATGATTAACAACGCAGTGGTCATGATTTCCTTCCTTGATTTGTCGATGGATCAGGGGACGAACATAAGCCCGTCCCCCTCCGGACACAACCCTCAATAACCCAGCGACAACCCGGTGTTACGCCGTGGGTCGTTCGCCCCGTAGAAACGGTTCTTGCCGACCGGCTTGCCACCCAGGGATGGCGCGCCGACCAGGATCGCCGCCAGGTGGTTGGCATCCTGTGGACCGGCGAACTTGTGGCCCCAGCTCTCGAGGATTTTCACCGTGTCCGGGCTGGTGGTGAAGGCTTCCAGGTTGGTTTCCTCCGGCAGCCACTGTTGGTGGAAACGCGGTGCATCCACCGCTTCCTGGATGTTCATGCCGTAGTCGATCACGTTGAGCATGGTCAGCAAGGTCGCGGTGATGATGCGGCTGCCGCCCGGCGTGCCGACCACCATCACTACTTTGCCGTCCTTGGTGACGATGGTCGGGCTCATGGACGACAGCGGCGCCTTGCCGGGTGCGATAGCGTTGGCCTCGCCCTGCACCAGGCCGTACATGTTCGGCACGCCGATCTTCGAGGTGAAATCGTCCATTTCATCGTTGAGGATGACCCCGGTCTTGCTCGCCATCACGCCGGCACCGAACCAGTCGTTGAGGGTGTAGGTCACCGACACCGCGTTGCCCCACTTGTCGACGATGGAGTAATGGGTAGTGTTGCTGCCTTCATGGGGCGCTACGCCCGGCTTGAGTTCGCTGGATACCGCGGCTTTTTGTGGTTTGATCGCTTCGCGCAGCTTGGTCGCGTAGTTTTTATCCAGCAGATGGGCAATCGGGTTCTTCACGAAGTCCGGGTCGCCCAGGTAGCTGTTGCGGTCCACATAGGCGTGGCGCATGGCCTCGATCTGATAGTGCATGCCCTGGGCCGAGTGATAGCCCAGATCCTTCATCGGATAACCTTCGAGAATGTTCATGATCTCGCAGATCACCACGCCGCCGGAACTCGGTGGCGGTGCGGAAACCACGTGGTAGCCACGGTAGTCGCACTCGATGGGCGCCAGTTCACGGGACTTGTATTTGTCGAGGTCGGCCTGGGTGATGATGCCCTTGTTGGCCTGGCTCGAGGTGACGATGGCGTCGGCCACCCAACCTTTATAGAAACCGTCGGCACCTTTCTCGGAGATCTCCCGCAAGGTCTTGCTCAGGTCCTTTTGCACCAGTTTCTGGCCGACCTGCATCGGCTCGCCTTTGCTCAGGAAGATCGCGCCGGAATCCTTCATGTCCTTCTTGAACATGTCGGTGGCGTAGTCCAGCAGATCGACATCCCCCTGCTCCAGCACGAAACCGTCTTCGGCCAGCTTGATGGCCGGGGCGATGATTTCCTTGCGCGGCTTGGTGCCGTACTTGGACAGCGCCAGTTCCATGCCCGAAACGGTGCCCGGCACGCCCACGGCCAGGTGGCCACGGGTGCTCAAATCGGGAACGACGTTGCCCTCCTTGTCCAGGTACATGTTGGCGGTAGCGGCCAGCGGCGCTTTTTCACGGAAGTCGAGGAAGGTCTTGCGCCCGTCCGCCAGTTGAATGGTCATGAAACCACCGCCGCCGAGGTTGCCTGCCGCGGGATACACCACCGCCAGCGCATAGCCGACCGCGACCGCCGCATCCACGGCGTTGCCGCCGTTCTTCAGCACATCCACGCCCACATGGCTGGCCAGGTGCTGGGCCGTGACCACCATGCCGTTTTCCCCGGTAGCCGGGGCCACGGAGGCGGCATGGGCGGTCAGGCAGCTGAGCGCCAACGAGGTCGCAATCAGCGATTTGGCAAAAGGTTCGTACTTCATGAGTCGGTCTCTTCTTGTCATTAAACGGGGAAACGTTTCAAAAGCCGTTGCCAAGTATGGTCGGGATTACGTATTGCGCCTCCCCGTCGAGGCAGTATCCTTAACGCCTGTTCAGCAATTTTGCGCGAGCCCTGGCATGACCTATACCTGCACCACCGTGGCCTCCCCCGTGGGCCAGTTGAAGCTGGTCGCGAACGGTTCACGACTGGCGGCCATCCTCTGGGAAAACGACAAACCCGGCCGGGTGCGCCTGGGACCGATGAGCGAAGCGCCGGACAATCCGATCCTGGTGCGCACGGCTGCGCAGTTGCGCGAATATTTTTCCGGCACCCGCGATCGCTTCGAACTGGATCTGGATTTTGCCGGCACGGCATTTCAGAAGAAGGTCTGGGCGGCGCTGCTGACCATCCCGTTCGGCGAAACCCGCAGCTACAGCCAGATCGCCGAACAGATCGGTAACCCGACGGCGGTCAGGGCCGTGGGTGCGGCAAATGGCAAGAACCCGATTTCGATCGTGGCGCCGTGTCACCGGGTGATTGGCGCGTCGGGGAAGTTGACCGGGTTCGCCGGTGGGCTTGAGGCGAAGGAGAAGTTGCTCACCCTTGAAGGCGGGCAATGGCCCGGCACCGCGCGTCTGCCAGGCTTTTAACCCTGTAGGAGATTGCGTTTAATTGAAGAGGTTTTTCATCGCCGCATACTGCAACAGCATGATGGTCTTGGCGTCGCAGATTTCGCCGCGGTAAAACGCTTCGAGCGCGTCCTCGAACGCCCACTCCAGCACTTCCAGCTCTTCGGTTTCCGCCTCCAGCCCGCCACCGTCGCTGACTTTCGACTTCGCATCGTATTCGGCAATGAAGAAGTGCAATTTTTCCGTCACCGAACCGGGGCTCATGTACGCCTCGAACACCTTCTGCACATGGTGCACGCGGTACCCCGTCTCTTCCTCCGCTTCATCGCGGATGCGGTCTTCAGGCGCTGCGCCTTCGAGCAGCCCCGCAGCCACTTCGATCAACAGCCCATCGTGACCGTTGACGAACACCGGCAGGCGAAATTGCCGGGTCAGTACCACGGTCCTCTTTTCGCGGTTGTACAACAGAATCGCTGCGCCATTGCCACGGTCGTAGACTTCCCGGGTCTGGCGTTGCCACTCACCGTTGTTGCGTTGGTAATCGAAGGTGATTTTCTTGAGCAGGTACCAGTCGTGGGACAACACCTGAGACTCTAGGATGTTGACCCGCTCGGCTGTGTTCGACATGACAACGCGTCCTGTTATTGGTCTGAGGGTCCACATGTTAAGTGAAAACGGACAGCCTTTGCCCCCTCAAGCAAGCTGCGCGTTGGCGACGGTTCAACTTTTCCGGGGATGGAACAATCGCTGCAACCGGGATAGGCTGCGGCTTCAATGCCATATGGATATAGCCATGAACCTGCGTATCGAACTGTCGCAAAACCCCACGGATGAACAACGACAGGCCATCCTCAAACCGCTGCGCGCGTACAACGGCTCGAAGGCCGAAGGTAACGTGCCTGAGCACATCGCCTTGCTGGTGCGCGACGACAACGACGAGATCCTCGGCGGCCTGCATGGCCGATTGTTTTACCAGTGGCTGTACATCGACTTGCTGGTGGTGCCGGAGCAGGCGCGGGGACAGGGCCTTGGTTCGAAATTGATGCAGATGGCCGAAGACCTGGCGCGGGAGCGGAAATGTGTCGGGCTGTGGCTCGACACCTTTGAATTCCAGGCACCGGAGTTCTACAAGAAATGCGGCTACAGCGAGATCGGGCACATTGCCGATTACCCGCCGGGGCACAAGCACTTCTTCTTCCAGAAGCGCCTGAATTACTGATCAGTACAAAAACCATTGTGGGAGCGAGCCTGCTCGCGAAAGCGGTATATCAGCCAACATTGATAGCGACTGACACTACGTCTTCGCGAGCAGGCTCGCTCCCACAGGGGGAATGCAACAAACCTTCAGATCACAGGCAAGTCGCCAACGCCGCCAACCGGCGCTTGGCCACGAAATCGTCCTTCTGTGCGTAGTAGCTCAACACCGTGCCCGAGGCATCGGTGGTCACGTCGACGAAAGACTCCGCGGAACGGGTGTAAACGGTCGTACCGCCCTTCTCCCCCGGCTCCAAATACGCAGCGGCATCGACACCGAACACGGCCTCGTCCTGCCAGGAAAACTGCACGCACTGGGCGACGTCTTTTCCCGGTTTTTCCGAGTTCAGGGTCTTGTACGGGGCCTTGGTGCGGGCATCGTTCATCGCCGAGCCGGCGCATCCCGCCAGCAACGTCACGGCCAGCGCCGCCATCAGAATTCGCATTGCATTCACTCATCAGGAAAAAGCGGACTTTATCACCCCGGCAGCCCGTATCGTTCTGCTTTACTGCATTTATACCGCGACAGCGCGCAACGATTCGCGCACCCTGTCGCGCCAATAACGCCCCATCGCACCTCTGACTGGAAACCCGATGACACCTAATGCCGAGTTCTACAAACCGAGCACTGAATATGCCGACAAGCTGATCAGCCAGATCGGTCAGACGCCTTCCTGGATTGCCAAGCGAATCGGCGTCACCGACAAGCGGATTCGCTACATCCTCGACGGCGAAAGAACCGTCAAAGGCGAAACCACGCCGATCCAGATGACCTACACCGAACAGTTTGCCCTCGAATGCCTGGCGGCAGCGGCCAAGGCCGGCAAAAAGCAATCCTCGTAATCCGTTCTCAAGGAGCGACCATGGCGGCAACCGAACTGCAGCATGAGCAAGCACTGAAGCGGTTTCTCGATGCGCGCCCCGAGTTGCGCGAAGAACTCGACCACCTCAACCCGCTGCTGGCTCAGGCCAAGGGCGAAACGGCGGAACAGTATCGCGAGGAACGGCTGCACGAAGCGTTTGAAGCTGAAGCAGAACGCCAGCAGTTGTTCGCCTGGGAACTGACGTTGCAGTTAACCACCGCCACACCCCAGGAGTACGAAGCGCAGCGCCTGGAAGTGCACCGGGAAGTGGCGGAAATGGCCGGCATGGACTGGCTGGAATATTGCGAGTTGAATGGGATAAAACCCTAAGCACAGTTCAAGGATGCCGTCGCCGATGCTGCCTAATACCGCCAGGACCCACGCCAGCCCCGGTCACTTGCACACGCAGAAATGGCGCGGGCGCATCGGCCTGAGCCTGGTGGCCATGCTCTCGGTCCTCGCCGGCATGACCGACGCCATCGGTTTCATGGCCAGCGGTGACTTCGTCTCGTTCATGAGCGGCAATACCACGCGGATGGCGGTCGCCATCAGTGCTGGCGACCTTGGGTTGACCCTGCGCCTGGTGATCCTCGTCGCCACTTTCATCGTCGGCAACGCGCTGGGCATCATCGTCAGTCGACTAGGTGGCCGCCGGGCCCTGCCATTGCTGTTGTGCATAGCCACCCTGCTGTGCGCCGCCGCGGCCTGGCCTTATGACGCGCAACTGCCGGCCCTGCTGGCGGCGATCATCGCAATGGGCATGCTCAACGCCGCGGTGGAAGAAGTGAACGGCCTGCCGGTTGGCCTGACTTACGTTACGGGTGCCCTGTCGCGTTTCGGCCGCGGGCTGGGTCGCTGGATGCTCGGCGAGCGCCGTAGCGGCTGGCGCGTGCAACTGATCCCCTGGACCGGCATGCTCGCCGGCGCGGTACTCGGTGCCGTGCTGGAACATCACCTGGGGCTCAAGGCGTTGTTTGCCAGTGGCCTGCTGGCTGCCGGGCTCGGGGTGTTGTCGTTGAAGATCCCGCGGCGCTGGCAGTTGGGGTATATGCCGCGTTGAGCTTGGCGGTGCCTATGCGGGCCTCATCGCGAGCAAGCTCGCTCCCACAGGGGATCGGTGTCGAATACAAAATTGAAATCCACCACGAAACAATTGTGGGAGCGAGCTTGCTCGCGATGGGGCCAGCATAGACAACATCACTTTAGCCGCCCCGCCGATAAAGCTTTATCATGGCCGCAGTTTCGCTGATCGAGTCCGTCATGAAGTTCGCCATTGCCGTATTTAGCGCCGCCCATGCGCCCTCCTCGCGCCGCGCCCTGCTGTTCGCCCAAGCGGCGCTGTCCGGTGGGCACGAGATTGTCCGGCTGTTTTTCTACCAGGATGGCGTCTACAACGCATCCGCCAGCGTGGTCACTCCCCAGGATGAACTGGACTTGCCCAAACAGTGGCGTGCCTTTGTCAGCGACCATCAACTCGATGGCGTGGTGTGCATCGCCGCTGCCCTGCGGCGTGGTGTGTTGAACGAGGAAGAAGCCAGACGCTATCAGCGCGAGGCGGTAGCCGTCGGTGCGCCGTGGGAATTGTCCGGCCTCGGCCAATTGCATGACGCTGCGCAGGATGCCGACCGTCTGATCTGTTTCGGAGGCGCATGACATGGCCAAATCCATATTAATCATCAGCCGCCAGTCGCCATGGTCCGGCCCAGGCGCGCGGGAAGCGCTGGATATCGTGCTGGCCGGGGGCGCCTTCGATCTGCCGATCGGCCTGTTGTTTCTCGATGACGGCGTGTTCCAGCTGGCCGCCAGCCAGAACGCCAAGGCCCTGCAACAGAAGGACCTGAGCGCCAACCTGCAAGCCCTGCCGATGTTCGGTGTCGAGGAACTGTTCGCCTGCGGCGACAGCATCGCCCTGCGTGGCCTGGCCCCCAGCGACCTGTCGCTGGAAGAAGCCCAAGTGTTGGCTGCCCACGAAATCACCGCCCTCATTGACCGTTACGACCAGGTGATCACCCTCTGATGTCGACTTTGCATGTGTTGTCTCATTCCCCGTTCGGCGACGAACGCCTGACCAGTTGCCTGCGCGTGATCGGCGCCAGCGACGGGTTGCTGTTGTCCGGTGATGCCGCCTATGCGTTGCAGCCAGGCACCGCGCCGTTCTTGGCGCTCAGCGCACGTGGCCTGAAGCTGTTCGTCCTGGCCGAAGATGCCCAGGCCCGTGCGCTTGCGGTTCCAGACTGGGCCAAAGCCATCGATTACCCGGCCTTCGTCGAACTGTCGATTCACTACGACAAGGTCAACAGTTGGCTATGAATGCATTGACGGTCGGCGCCCGCGCCATCGAACTGGACAAGGACGGTTTCCTGGTCGAACTGAGTGATTGGTCCGCCGATGTGGCGAGTGCCCTGGCGGCTGCCGAAGACATCGAGTTGACGCCCGAACACTGGGAAGTCCTCGAACTGCTGCGCAGTTTCTACAACGAATTCCAGCTGTCACCGGCCACCCGCCCGTTGATCAAGTACACCGCCCTGAAACTCGGCCCGGAAAAAGGCAACAGCCTGCACCTGAACCGACTGTTCAAAGGCACTCCCGCCAAACTCGCCGCGAAACTGGCGGGCCTGCCCAAACCGACGAATTGCTTATGACCGACTACCCAGCACTGACACTCGAAACGCCCGCCGAGCATCCGTTCGCCCAGTTCGTGCGGATCCTTGGCAAAGGCAAGCGCGGCGCCCGTGACCTGACCCGGGTCGAGGCCCGCGAGGCCATGGGCATGGTGTTCGATGAAAAAGTCGAGGAAACCCAACTCGGCGCATTCCTGATGCTGTTGCGGCACAAGGAAGAAAGCGCGGAAGAGATGGCGGGCTTCACCGAGGCCTTGCGTGAGCGTCTGAATCCTCCGACGCTGGCGGTGGATCTGGACTGGCCGACCTATGCCGGCAAGAAACGCCATCTGCCGTGGTATCTGCTGGCAGCCAAGTGCCTGGCGCAAAACGGCGTGCGGATTTTCATGCACGGCGGCGGCGCCCACACGGCCGGACGCTTGTACAGCGAGCAACTGCTGGGCGAATTGAACATCCCGCTGTGCCGCAACTGGCAACAGGTGGGTTCGGCGCTGGATAACGGCGGCCTGGCCTTCATGCCATTGATGGACTGGGCGCCACAGCTGCAACGCATGATCGACCTGCGCAATACCCTGGGCCTGCGCTCGCCGATCCACTCCCTGGCGCGGATTCTCAATCCGCTGGGCGCCCGTTGCGGCTTGCAGAGCATTTTCCACCCGGGTTATCAGGCGGTGCATCGCGATGCCAGCGGCCTGCTGGGTGACACCGCCATCGTGATCAAGGGCGATGGCGGCGAGATCGAGATCAACCCGGACGCCGACAGCCACCTGTACGGCACCACCGGCGGCGAGAGCTGGGACGAGGAATGGCCGCAGTTGTCGGCGCAGCGTCACGTCAAACCTGCCTCGCTTGAGCCTGAACATTTGAAAGCGGTCTGGCGTGGCGATGTGGTCGACAGCTACCCGCAAATGGCCCTGATCTCGACCATGGCCCTGGCCCTGCGTGGCCTCGGACAGAGCCGCGATCAGGCCTTCGAAACCGCTGAAAAATACTGGGTCGCGCGAGACAAATCGATTTAACCGATCATTCGCGCCCGATCTTTGCGCTTTTTGTTCGAACTCATCGGAATAGACTCGACTCCATCGATTATGGGTTTCGGGAGTCTTGAACATGGGTTTGTTAGTGGATGGCCGCTGGCAGGACAAGTGGTACGAAAGCAGCAAGGACGGCGCGTTCCAGCGTGAACAGGCGCAGCGTCGCAACTGGTTGACCGCTGACGGCAAGCCGGGACCGACCGGCGTCGGTGGTTTTGCGGCCGAGCCCGGGCGCTATCACCTGTACGTGTCCCTGGCCTGCCCGTGGGCCCATCGCACGCTGATCCTGCGCAAACTCAAAGGCCTCGAAAACCTGATCGACGTTTCGGTGGTCAGCTGGTTGATGCTGGAAAACGGCTGGACCTTCGACCAGCACCTCGGCTCGACCGGCGACAAGCTCGATCACTTCGACTTCATGCACCAGCGCTACACCGCCGACACCGCCAACTACACCGGCCGCGTCACTGTACCGGTGCTGTGGGACCAACAGCACCAGCGCATCGTCAACAATGAATCATCGGAAATCATCCGCATGCTCAATGGCGCCTTCGACGATCTGACCGGTAACGACCTGGACTTCTACCCGGCGCCGCTGCGCGGAGAGATCGATGCGCTGAACGAGCGGATTTATCCGGCGGTGAACAATGGCGTGTACCGCGCCGGATTTGCCACCTCGCAACAGGCTTATGAAGAAGCCTTCGATGAGGTGTTTGCCGAACTGGACCGCCTGGAACTGCTGCTGGGGGCCAACCGCTACCTGGCTGGCGAGTACCTGACCGAAGCGGACATCCGCCTGTTCACCACGCTGATTCGCTTCGATGCGGTGTACTACGGGCACTTCAAGTGCAACCTGCGGCGGATTGCCGATTATCCGAACCTGTCGAACTGGCTGCGGGAGATTTACCAGTGGCCGGGGATTGCCGAGACGGTGGACTTCACTCACATCAAGAACCACTACTACGCCAGCCATCGCACTATCAATCCGACAGGTGTGGTGCCGAAAGGGCCGGAGCAGGACTTTACCGCGGCCCATGATCGGGAGCGGTTGAGTGGGAAAGGGGTTTGGCGCAGAGCTTGAGATTTGTACAGGTTTTGAAGGCCCCATTGCGAGCAGGCTCGCTCCCACATTTGATTTGTGTCGTTCACAAATCAAATGTGGGAGCGAGCCTGCTCGCAATGGGCCGGGGTCGCGCTCGACCGACTCGGTCTCTAGACCTGCCCCTGAGCCCCTTCAAACCACGCCAGTTTCTCACGCAGTTGCACCACTTCACCCACGATCACCAATGTCGGCGCATGCACTTCATGCTCCGCCACCAGCCGTGGCAGGTCCGCCAGGGTGCCGGTAAACACCCGCTGGTTGACCGTGGTGCCCTGCTGGATCAACGCTGCCGGGGTATCGGCACCGCGACCATGCTTGATCAACTGCTCGCAGATGATCGGCAAGCCCACCAGTCCCATGTAGAACACCAGGGTTTGCGCCGGGGCCACCAGATCGGCCCATGGCAAATCACTGGAGCCGTCCTTGAGGTGCCCGGTGATGAAACGCACCGATTGCGCATAATCGCGGTGGGTCAGCGGAATCCCGGCATAGGCCGCGCAACCACTGGCCGCCGTGATCCCCGGCACGACCTGGAACGGGATGCCATGGGCCGCCAGTTCTTCGATCTCCTCACCACCACGACCGAAGATGAACGGATCACCGCCCTTCAACCGCACCACACGCTTGCCCTGTTTGGCCAAATCCACCAATTGCTGGTTGATCTGATCCTGCGGCACCGCGTGATCGGCTCGTCGCTTGCCGACGTAGACCCGCTCGGCGTCGCGACGGCACAGCTCGAGAATCGCCGGTGCGACCAAACGGTCGTACAGCACCACGTCGGCTTGCTGCATCAGACGCAATGCCTTGAACGTCAACAGGTCCGGGTCACCTGGCCCTGCGCCCACCAGATAGACCTCACCGGTCGCCACTGGCGCTTCGCCATCGATTTTCGCCTGGAGCAAGCGCTCGGCTTCACCGCCCTGCCCGGCCAGCTGGCGGTCGGCAATCGGGCCCTGGAAAACATCTTCCCAGAACGCCCGACGCTGCTGCACATCCGGAAACAGGCCTTTGACCTGATGACGGAATCGCGCCGCCAGACCGGCCAGTTGACCGTAGGTGGAAGGAATCCAGGTTTCGATCTTGGCGCGGATCAAACGTGCCAACACTGGCGCATCGCCGCCGCTGGACACTGCAATGATCAACGGAGAGCGGTCGACGATCGCCGGGAAGATCACGCTGCATAGGGCTGGCGCGTCCACCACGTTGACTGGCACGCAACGCCGATGGGCATCGGCGGAGACTTGTGCGTTCAGCGTTTCGTCGTCGGTGGCGGCAATGATCAGCCCGCAACCGTCCAGATCCGCCTCGGCATAGCCACGTAACAGGCACTCGCCACCGCTGCCGGCAACCAGTTCGCGCAGTTGCGGTTCGATTTCAGGTGCAACCACCCGCAGCAGCGCACCGGCATCGGCCAGCAGGCGGGATTTGCGCAAGGCAATCTCCCCCCCGCCGACGACCAACACACGACTGCCGCGAAGGTTGTGAAACAGCGGCAGATAGTTCATTTAGCCGATAACCTCGAGGCCACCCATGTATGGCTTGAGGACCTCAGGCACACGGATCGAACCGTCGGCCTGCTGATAGTTCTCGAGCACCGCCACCAGGGTACGACCGACGGCAAGACCGGAGCCGTTCAGGGTGTGTACCAGTTCCGGCTTGCCGGTTTCCGGGTTGCGGAAACGCGCCTGCATGCGGCGGGCCTGGAAGTCGCCGCAGTTGGAGCACGACGAGATTTCGCGGTACTTGTCCTGGCTCGGGATCCACACTTCCAGGTCGTAGGTCTTGACCGCGCTGAAGCCCATGTCGCCGGTGCACAGCGCCAGGGTGCGGTAAGGCAGCTCCAGCAACTGCAGGACTTTCTCGGCGTTGGCGGTCAGGCCTTCCAGCGCTTCCATCGACTGCGACGGCTCGACGATCTGCACCATTTCAACCTTGTCGAACTGGTGCTGACGGATCATGCCGCGGGTGTCGCGGCCCGATGCGCCGGCTTCACTGCGAAAGCATGGCGTGTGAGCGACGAACTTGATCGGCAGCAGTTTCGAATCGACGATTTCGCCGGCGACGATGTTGGTCAGCGACACTTCGGCGGTCGGGATCAGGTACAGATCAGCTTCGCCTTCGCGCGCGATCTTGAACAGGTCTTCTTCGAACTTCGGCAGCTGGCCGGTGCCTTGCAGCGCCGGGGCCTGGACCAGATAAGGCGTGTAAGCCTCTTCGTAGCCGTGCTCGGTGACGTGCAGGTTGATCATGAACTGTGCCAGGGCGCGATGCAGACGAGCGATCGGGCCGCGCAGCAGGGCGAAACGGGCGCCGGACAGCTTGGCGGCGGTTTCAAAGTCCAGCCAGCCGAACTTCTCGCCCAGGGCCACGTGGTCCTGAACCGGGAAATCGAAGGCCGTCGGGGTGCCCCAGCGGCGCACTTCGACGTTGCCGTCTTCGTCTTCGCCGACCGGTACCGATTCGTGCGGCAGGTTGGGGATACCCAGCAGGATCGAGTCCAGATCGGTCTGGATCGCGTCCAGTTCGACTTTACCGGCGCTCAATTCGCCCGCCATGCGCTCGACGTCCGCCATCAGCGGCGCGATGTCTTCGCCGCGCTGCTTGGCCTGACCGATGGATTTGGAGCGCGCATTACGTTCAGCCTGCAGTGCTTCGGTGCGGGTCTGGACGGTCTTGCGCTGTTCTTCCAGCGCTTCGATGCGCGCAACATCCAGGGTATAGCCACGGGATGCCAGGCGGTCCGCTACGTCCTGAAGGTTGCTACGTAACAGTTTGGAATCGAGCATGTCGGTTTCTCGTTTATCAAAGTTTGGTCAAGGACAGGCCGGCCCAGGTGGCAAGCAGCCCGCCGAATACGCTGAGCGCCGCATAGCCCAGGGCCAGCGGTACTTGCCCGCTTTCCAGCAGGCGCACCGTATCCAGTGAAAAGGATGAAAAAGTCGTCAGCCCTCCGAGGAAGCCGACGATCAACCCGGCACGCACCTCGATGGGCACCTCCGGGCGTATCAAAAACAGACCGTATAGAACGCCGATCAGCAAACAGCCCACGATATTAACGGCCAGCGTCGCGGTATAGAAGTGCCGCGGCCAATTCGCGTTGATCCAGTTGCCCGTGGCAAAGCGCAACAACGTACCGGCCATCCCGCCGACGGAAACCGCAACGATCAAGGGAAGCACTATTTTCTCCGCTGCCTTGGGCTTAAACGGTCGAGTTTCGCCAGGTGATTGAGTTTTTCGCCGATCTTCAATTCCAGGCCACGGGGCACCGGTTGATAGAACGGGATCGGGTCGAGTTCTTCCGGAAAATAGTCTTCGCCGGCGGCATAGGCGTCCGGCTCATCGTGGGCATAACGGTATTCATCGCCATAACCCAGCTGCTTCATAAGCTTGGTCGGCGCGTTGCGCAGGTGCAGCGGCACTTCCAGCGAGCCGTGTTCGGCGGCGGCGCGCAGTGCGCTCTTGAAGCCCATGTACACCGCGTTGCTTTTCGGCGCGCAGGCCAGATAGGTAATGGCCTGGGCCACCGCCAGTTCGCCTTCGGGGCTGCCGAGGCGCTCCTGCACTTCCCAGGCCGCCAGGCACAGGCTGAGGGCGCGCGGGTCGGCATTGCCGATGTCTTCGCTGGCCATGCGCACCACGCGCCGGGCCAGGTACAAGGGGTCGCAACCGCCGTCGATCATCCGCGCAAACCAGTACAGCGCACCATCAGGGTTGGAGCCGCGCACCGATTTATGCAGCGCGGAGATCTGGTCGTAGAACGCTTCGCCGCCCTTGTCGAACCGCCGGCGGGTGTCGCCGAGCAGGCTTTGCAGGAGGTCGGTGCCGATTTCGCTGTTGTCTTCCGCCAGGTCCGAAGCGTTTTCCAGCAGGTTGAGCAGGCGCCGACCATCGCCATCGGCGGCCGACAGCAGCATCTGGAAGCCTTCGTCGCTGAGGGTCAGGTTGCGCTTGCCCAGACCGCGCTCTTCGGTCAGCGCGCGGTGCACCAGTTTGCGCAGGGCCGCTTCGTCGAGGCTTTTCAGCACATAGACCCGCGCCCGTGACAGCAAGGCGTTGTTGAGCTCGAACGAGGGATTTTCCGTGGTTGCGCCGATGAAAATCAGCGTGCCGTCCTCAACGTAGGGCAGGAACGCATCCTGCTGGGACTTGTTGAAGCGATGCACTTCGTCGACAAACAGGATGGTGCGGCGGCCGTACTGCGCGGCCTGCTGCTTGGCGATTTCCACCGACTGGCGGATCTCCTTGACCCCGGCCAGCACCGCCGAGACCGTTTCGAAGTGCGCATCCGAGACTTCCGCGAGCAATCTCGCCAGGGTGGTTTTGCCCACACCCGGCGGCCCCCAGAAAATCATCGAATGCAGGGCACCCTGCTCCAGCGCCTCACGCAAGGGCTTGCCGCGAGCGAGCACGTGTTCCTGACCGACGTACTCGTCCAGATTGGCCGCACGCAGTCGGGCGGCCAAGGGCTGGGCGATGGGGGTGCTGCGAAACAGATCCATAGTATCGGGTGAAACCTCACTGCAAGATTTGAACACCGCAGCCCCCTGTGGGAGCTAGCCTGCTAGCGATAGCGGTATTACTTTCGACATCAATGCTGACTGACCGGACGCCATCGCGAGCAGGCTCGCTCCCACGGGGTTTTGTGTCGGCCCTTACTCCTGGATCACATCCGCACCCTTGGGGATGTCGAACTTGAACTTGGACGCCGGGATCGGCACGTTGGCCTTTACCCCGGTGAACAGGATATTGGTGCGTTGGCCGACGCTGTCGATCAGTTGCATATCATTGACCAGACCATTGCGGAACGACAGGCGCAGGCTGTCGAACAGGGTGTCCTTGGTTTTCGGCTTGAGGGTGAAATCGATCACGCCGCCGGCTTCCTTGGAGCTGATGTCGAAGCTCTGGCTGATCTTGGACACGTCACCGGACAACAGCAAGGCCGGGGTCTGGGTCAGGCGCTGGTCGAGGTTCTTGATGGTGGCCTGTTCCAGGTCCGGGTCCCACAGGGTGACTTTCTTGCCATCGGAGATCATGGTCTGTTCGGCCGGCGCATCGGTGTGCCAGTAGAACAGACCCGGACGCTGCAGCGACATCTCACCGGCGGTTTCCTGCAACTGGGTGCCGGTGCCATCAAGGGTCAGTTGCGAGAAGCGTGCAGTCAGGGTCTGGGATTTTTCCAGCAGTTGGGTCAGGCGTGCCACGTCCTTGTCATCGGCGTTAGCCTGGAGCGTGGTCAAGGCCAGTACCGGCAGCAACAGCATGCGGATCAGACGCATGGGAGTCCTCATAACATTCGTGGGAGTGCGGGTGGGGCCAAAGGCACCACCCTTTTCATACTCGGGTCAGTCGCGCACCGGGCCCGGGGCCAGGACTTCACGCGAACCGTTGGTGTTCATGGACGTCACGACCCCGGCCATTTCCATGGCTTCGATCATGCGCGCGGCGCGGTTGTAGCCGATCTTCAGCTTGCGCTGAACCGCGGAAATGGAGGCGCGACGGCTTTCCAGCACGAACTGCACCGCTTCGTCGTACAGCGCGTCGGCCTCGGGATCGTCTCCGTCGCCGCCACCGCTGCTGCCTTCGAAGCCGCTGCCCGCCTCTTCGACGCCATTGAGAATGTCGTCGTTGTACTCCGGCGCGCCCCGCAGTTTCCAGGCTTCCACCACGCGGTGAACCTCATCGTCGGACACGAAAGCACCGTGAACACGAATCGGCAGGCTGGTGCCCGGCGGCATGTAGAGCATGTCACCGTGGCCCAGCAGTTGTTCGGCGCCGCCCTGGTCGATGATGGTCCGCGAGTCGATCTTGCTCGATACCTGGAACGCCATGCGGGTCGGGATGTTGGCCTTGATCAGGCCGGTGATCACATCCACCGACGGACGCTGGGTCGCAAGGATCAAGTGGATACCGGCCGCACGAGCCTTTTGCGCGATACGGGCAATCAGCTCTTCAACCTTCTTGCCGACGATCATCATCATGTCGGCGAATTCGTCGACTACTACTACGATGGTTGGCAGCTTTTGCAGCAGCGGCGCTTCGTCGTGGATGCTTTCGCGCTTGTACAGCGGATCGCTCAACGGCTCGCCGGCGTCCTGGGCTTCCTTGACCTTGGCGTTGAAGCCCGACAGGTTTCGCACACCCATCTTGGCCATCAGCTTGTAGCGCCGCTCCATCTCGGCAACGCTCCAGCGCAGGGCGTTGGCGGCGTCCTTCATGTCGGTGACCACCGGGCACAGCAGGTGCGGAATGCCTTCGTAGATCGACAGTTCCAACATTTTCGGGTCGATCATGATCAGCTTGGCGTCTTCCGGGCCGGACTTGAACAGAATCGACAGGATCATCGCGTTCACACCCACCGACTTACCGGAACCGGTGGTACCGGCCACCAGCAAGTGCGGCATTTTCGCAAGGTCAGTGATGACCGGCTTGCCGCCGATATCGTGGCCCAGGGCCAGGGTGACCGGGGACTTGAAGTTGTCATACTCTGGGGTCGACAACACCTCGGAGAAACGCACGATCTGCCGGTCTTCGTTGGGAATCTCGATACCGACCGTGGTCTTGCCCGGAATCACTTCCACCACGCGCACGCTGGTCACGGCCAGTGAGCGCGCGAGGTCTTTGGCCAGGTTGGAAATACGGCTGACCTTGACCCCGGCGGCCGGCTGGATTTCGTAACGGGTGATCACCGGGCCCGGGTGAATCGAATCCACCGTGACTTCAACGCCGAATTCCTTAAGCTTGATTTCCAGCAAGTGGCCAACCGCAGCCAGGGATTCAGGCGAGTAATTGAGCTGTTTCTTTTCCGCCGGATCGAGAATCGAGATCGGTGGCAAGGTGCCTTCCACGGCGCTGTCGACGAACAGCGGCGCCTGTTTCTCTTTCTCCACGCGCTTGCTCGGTGCGACGGGCTTTGGCGGCGCGGGCGCAATCACCGGCGGCACCTGCTTCTCACGCTCGGACATATGCTTGCTCAGGGCTTGCTCACGTTCGATCAGACGTTCCTTGACCTTGGCCTGCTCGCGCTTGTCGGTGACGCTCGGCGCGACCACTTCATCCATACGGTCGTCGACTTCACGCAACTGGGCGACCAGTTGTTTGCGCTCGGTACGGGCCGCCCACCAGCGATTGGCGGCGCCCTGGAACAGTTCGAACAGGTCGAGGGTGATCTTGCCAGTGATGTCCATCACCTTGAACCACGACAGGTCGGTAAACACAGTCAGGCCGAACAGGAACAAGGCAATGAACAACAGCGTGCTGCCCTGGATATTCAGGGCGTTCCTGGCCAGTTCGCCGAGGCTTTCCCCCAGCGCACCGCCCGCACCGGCCGGCAGACCGGTCGCGGCATGGAAATGGATATGGGCCAGGGCGGCGCCCGACAGCACCAGGAACACCAGGCCGATCAGGCGCCAGGAGAACAGCCAGCCGCTCCACTGCCACGGCTCGTGACGCTGGCGGAAGATCTGGTACGCCTTGACGGCCAGCAGCAACGGGAAGATGTAGGCGAAGTAACCCAGCACCATGAACAGGATATCGGCGCTGTAGGAGCCCGCTGGCCCGCCGAAGTTCTGCACGTCGTCGATCTTGCTGTTATGACTCCAGCCCGGATCATCCTTGCCATAGGTCAACAAGGCCATCATCAGGAACAGGCACAAGGCACCGATGGCGATCAGCGCACCTTCCTTGAGTCGGTAGTGCAAGTGCTGGCGCCAGAGCGGTACGACGGCTGGTTTAGGTGCTGCGGTGGATTTCTTCAAAACGCTTCTTTTCCTGCGCCATGGGCGCGTCCATCTGTTGAATGACTATAAAAACTGCCGAAAAACTGCCCAATCCAGGCAGGTAAAAAAGTTAACACGCGTTACCGGGACTACTTTTAACACTGCGCCCCGGTTTTTATAAACATGGCGCGCACTGAATATATGTAACACGCAGGGCATTGTACGGGTTTGTACGCACGACGCCATGCTTGAGACCCTTGGGTGTAGCATAGTCAACAGCACATGACATGCTGTTCAATTTGAGCATGCATTCTCTTTTGTGACAAAGGCTTATGAGGTGTTTTTATGAGCGAAGCGAAGCATTCACGCCTGATTATCCTGGGCTCTGGCCCCGCCGGTTACAGCGCGGCCGTTTATGCCGCCCGCGCCAACCTCAAGCCCGTTGTCATTACCGGCATACAGGCAGGTGGCCAGCTCACCACCACCGTCGAAGTCGATAACTGGCCAGGCGACGTTGAAGGCCTGACCGGACCAGTGCTGATGGATCGCATGCAAAAACATGCCGAACGCTTTGCCACCGAGATCGTTTACGACCACATCCACACCGCCAAGTTGCAACAACGGCCGTTCGAACTGATCGGCGATGGCGGCACCTACACCTGCGACGCGCTGATCATTGCCACCGGCGCCAGCGCGCAATACCTGGGCCTGCCGTCGGAAGAAGCGTTCGCCGGCAAAGGCGTGTCGGCATGCGCGACCTGTGATGGATTTTTCTATCGCAATCAGGTGGTTGCGGTGGTCGGCGGCGGTAATACGGCGGTCGAGGAAGCCTTGTACCTGTCTAACATCGCCAAGGAAGTGCACCTGGTGCATCGGCGCGACAAGCTGCGCTCGGAGAAGATCCTCCAGGACAAACTCTTCGAAAAAGCCGCCAATGGCAATATCCGCCTGCACTGGAACCAGAACCTGGACGAAGTGCTCGGCGATGCCCGTGGCGTGACCGGCGCCCGCCTGCGGGACAGCCAAACGGGTGAAACCAAAGAGCTGCCGCTGGCCGGGGTGTTTATCGCCATCGGCCACAAACCCAACACCGACCTGTTCACGGGCCAACTGGAAATGCGCGACGGGTATCTGCTGGTCAAGGGTGGCAGCGAAGGCGATGCCACCGCTACGGCGATTGCAGGTGTGTTTGCCGCCGGTGACGTGGCCGACCACGTTTATCGCCAAGCCGTTACGTCTGCCGGGGCCGGTTGCATGGCGGCACTGGACGCCGAAAAATACCTCGACGACATTCCAACCGTTTGAAGGCAAACTTTATGGCGGGCCAAAACCCGCCACTGCCCTCCCCTTCTGTAAGTCCGGATGCCATGCTGACCTGGTTACAACGCAACACCTTGCATTTCCCACCGCTGGAAAAGGCCATGCGCGACCCCAACGGGTTGCTGGCTGCCGGTGGCGATCTGTCCGCCGATCGGCTGATCTCGGCTTATCGCCACGGCTGCTTCCCATGGTTTTCCGAAGGCCAGCCGATCCTCTGGTGGTCACCGGACCCGCGCACGGTTCTGTTTCCAGACGAATTGCACGTCTCGCGCAGCCTGAACAAACTGCTGCGCCAACAACGCTACCAAGTGACCTTTGACGAGGATTTTGCGGCCGTCATCCGTGCCTGTGCCGCCCCCCGGGATTACGCAGATGGCACCTGGATCACCGAGGCCATGCAGGACGCCTACATCGAGCTGCACAGGCGCGGACACGCGCACTCGGTGGAAGTGTGGGACGGGGATGAACTGGTCGGCGGATTGTATGGCCTGGCAATGGGCCAGTTGTTTTTCGGCGAGTCCATGTTCAGCCTCGCTGACAACGCCTCGAAATTCGGTTTTGCCACACTGGTTCGGCATCTGAAAGACTCAGGCTTCGTGCTGATCGACTGCCAAATGCCCACCGACCACCTGCATAGCCTGGGCGCCCGGGCGATTGCGCGCCGCGAGTTTGCCGATTATCTGGTCAGGCACCTTGACCAACCCAACCATGCCACCTGGGTTTGCTGAGCGACTTTTGCGCAGGTGGCTTACACTTATTCAAAAGCATTATCCCGAGGGTTGATCATGACCGAGTTGGCGCGTTTGAAGTTCTATGCCACTCAGCCGCACTCTTGCAGTTATCTGCCCGATGAGCAGGCCACAACCCTGTTCCTCGACCCTAGTCAGCCCATGGATGTGCATGTCTACGCAGACCTGTCGGAGATGGGGTTTCGTCGCAGTGGCGATCATCTCTATCGGCCGCATTGCCAGAATTGCAATGCGTGCGTTCCGGCGCGCATTCCCGTGGGGCAGTTCACGCCCAACCGGCAACAGAAACGCATCTTCAAGCGCAACGTGGATTTGCAGGTGCGTCCGGCCAGGCCCGGCTTCAACGAAGAGTACTTCGACCTTTACCAGCGCTATATCGAACAGCGTCACGCCGATGGCGATATGTACCCGCCGAGTCGCGACCAGTTTTCGACATTCCTGGTGCGGGACCTGCCGTTTTCCCGATTTTACGAGTTCCGCCTGAACGGCCAGCTGCTGGCCGTCGCCGTCACCGATTTACTGCCGAACGGTCTTTCGGCGGTCTACACCTTCTACGAACCGGCCGAAGAGCGCCGCAGCCTTGGGCGCTATGCAATCCTCTGGCAAATCGCCGAGGCCCGGCGGCTGGGGCTGGATGCGGTCTACCTCGGCTACTGGATCAAAAACTGCAAAAAAATGAACTACAAGACTCAATATCGCCCTATTGAGTTGCTGATTAATCAGCGCTGGGTCGTTCTAAACTAGAGCCGGCCCTAAACCCCTTGGCTTAAACCCCACTTTTCGGGCACAATGCACGCCGCTTTTGCCTGGCGCAGTTGCACCGGGCCATTCATTGGACACCGAGGGCTTTACTGCATGTCGAAAGAAGACAGCTTCGAAATGGAAGGCACTGTCGTCGACACCCTGCCCAACACCATGTTTCGTGTGGAGTTGGAAAATGGGCACGTCGTAACCGCGCACATCTCCGGCAAGATGCGCAAGAACTACATCCGTATTCTTACCGGCGACAAAGTGCGCGTAGAGCTGACTCCCTATGACTTGAGCAAAGGGCGCATCACTTACCGCGCCCGCTAATCAAGTCAATACAAGACGCCCGGCTCATGCCGGGCGTTTTTGTTTGTCTGCGATTTAGCGACCACAACACAAAACCCTGTGGGAGCGAGCTTGCTCCGGGCGGCGCTCCGACGATGAGGGTGGCACATTCAACAAATGCGCAAGCTGACACGCCGCCATCGCGAGCAAGCTCGCTCCCACAGGGGCTCGGTGAATTTCTTCAAGACAACAAAAAGGCGCCTCACGGCGCCTTTTTGTTTTGCTTCTGAACGTCAGGCCATCTCGGCCGTGGTCTCGAACTCGAAGGTCAGCTCCCCGTCCTTGATGTCGATGTGCACTACACCGCCATGCTCGGCCAGTTCGCCAAAGAGAATCTCCTCCGCCAGCGGACGCTTGATCTTGTCCTGGATCAGGCGAGCCATTGGGCGAGCACCCATTGCCGCATCGTAGCCACCTTCGGCCAGCCAGTTGCGGGCTGCATCGGTGACTTCCAGCAACACACGCTTGTCTTCCAGCTGCGCCTGAAGCTCGGTAAGGAACTTGTCCACCACACTCTTGATGACCTCATGACTGAGGCGACCAAACTGGATGATGGTGTCCAGACGGTTGCGGAATTCCGGCGTGAAGCTCTTCTTGATCACTTCCATCGCATCGGACGAGTGATCCTGATAGGTGAAACCGATCGAAGCGCGGGCTGCGGTCTCGGCACCGGCGTTGGTCGTCATGATGACGATCACGTTACGGAAATCCGCCTTGCGCCCGTTGTTATCGGTCAGCGTACCGTGGTCCATCACCTGCAACAGCAGGTTGAAGACTTCCGGATGCGCCTTCTCGATCTCATCGAGCAACAGCACGCAGTGTGGCTGCTTGGTGATGGCTTCGGTGAGCAGACCGCCCTGATCGAATCCGACATAACCCGGAGGCGCACCGATCAGACGCGATACGGTGTGGCGCTCCATGTACTCGGACATGTCGAAACGAATCAGCTCGACACCCAAGGCCTTGGCCAACTGACGCGCCGCTTCGGTTTTACCGACACCGGTAGGCCCTGCGAACAGGAACGAACCGACAGGCTTGTCAGGGGACTTGAGGCCAGCACGGGACAGCTTGATCGCGGTCGCCAGCGAGTCGATCGCGGCATCCTGACCGAATACGGTCAATTTCAGGTCACGCTCGAGGTTACGCAGCAGCTCCTTGTCGGAACTGGTGACGTGCTTTGGCGGAATCCGCGCGATTTTCGCGACGATGTCCTCGACTTGTGGCACTTCGATGCGCTTAACACGCTTCTCGACCGGTTGCAGGCGCTGGTAGGCACCCGCCTCGTCGATGACGTCGATGGCCTTGTCCGGCATATGACGGTCATTGATGTAACGCGAAGCCAGTTCGGCAGCCGCGCGCAGGGCTTCATCACTGTATTCGATATTGTGATGGCTTTCGAAACGCCCCTTCAGGCCGCGCAGAATGCCAATGGTGTCTTCCACCGAAGGCTCCGACACATCGACCTTCTGGAAGCGCCGAGCCAAAGCACGGTCCTTCTCGAAGATCCCGCGAAACTCCTGGAACGTTGTGGACCCGATGCAGCGGATATCACCCGAGGACAGCAGTGGCTTGAGCAGGTTCGAGGCATCCATGACGCCACCGGACGCGGCACCCGCACCAATGATGGTGTGGATCTCGTCGATGAACAGGATCGCCTGCGGACGTTTTTTCAGCTCATTGAGCAACGCCTTGAAGCGCTTCTCGAAATCGCCACGGTACTTGGTACCGGCCAGCAAGGCCCCCAGGTCGAGGGAGTAAACCACGCTGTTGGCCAGCAGGTCCGGCACCTGGTTGTCGACAATGCGCTTGGCCAGGCCTTCGGCAATCGCGGTTTTACCCACGCCCGCCTCGCCCACCAGCAGCGGATTGTTTTTGCGACGACGCGCCAGGATCTGCGCGACGCGCTCGACTTCCAGCTCACGACCTACCAACGGATCAATGCGCCCCTGGCGCGCGAGTTCGTTGAGGTTGCTGGCATAAGCATCCAGGGGATTGCCTGAGGAAGAAGACTCACCGCCCTCGTCGTCCTGCATATCTTGCTCACCTTCAGAGTGATCGCCATGCCCCGGCACCTTGGAAATGCCATGGGCGATGTAGTTGACGACATCTATACGGGCGACGCTCTGCTGTTTCAGCAGGAACACCGCCTGACTCTCTTGCTCACTGAAGATCGCGACCAGCACGTTGGCACCAGTCACTTCGCGTTTGCCCGAGCTCTGTACGTGAAACACAGCACGTTGCAGTACACGCTGGAAGCCCAGGGTTGGCTGGGTTTCGCGATCCTCATCATGCACGGGAATCAATGGCGTGGTGGAGTCGATGAACTCCTGCAGGTCATGCTTGAGTTTGTCGAGGTTCGCGCCGCACGCACGCAAAACGGTGGCGGCAGCCTCATTGTCCAATAGGGCCAGCAAGAGGTGTTCGACGGTCATGAATTCATGACGCTTCGAACGTGCCTCCTTGAAGGCAAGATTGAGGGTGACTTCGAGCTCGCGGTTTAACATAGCTTCACCTCATACCCAAGTGGTCGGCGATTAACCGTCCTTCTCGATTTCACAGAGTAGCGGATGCTGGCTTTCCCTGGCGTACTGGTTGACCTGCATGGCCTTGGTCTCGGCGATGTCACGGGTAAACACTCCACATACTGCCCGCCCTTCTGTGTGGACGGCCAGCATGACCTTGGTCGCCAGCTCGCGATTCAGGTTAAAAAACACCTCGAGCACTTCGACGACGAAATCCATCGGTGTGTAGTCATCGTTGAACAAAACCACCTTGTACATCGGCGGCGCCTGTAGTGCAGGCTTTGCCTCCTGAACAGCAATGCCTGCGGAATCGTCGTCGTGTAAATCAGGGCGATCCTGATTGAATGTTAGTCGAATCTGGCTGATTGCATGCATGGAAAGAAAGGTTCGTCAGTTGTTCAAATACAGTGGTGGGGGCGGCTATCAGCGTTTTCAACTCCGACTGCCGGGTCAGCTTGACTATCGGCAAAACGGTGTTACAACCAATAGAGCCCACAGTGGGTAAAAAAGGTCCGCGGAGTCAATCTTATTTACAGATTCGACTGCGGATGTACTGGATGATACTCCAGTGATGGAGTCTGTTGCAGAGGGAGTTGGGTATGTCAGGCGGCAAGGTCAGCGGCAAGGTCAAATGGTTCAACAACGCCAAGGGTTACGGTTTCATCATCGAGGACGGCAAGACAGAAGACCTGTTTGCCCACTACTCCGTCATCCAGATGGAAGGTTATAAAACCCTGAAAGCCGGGCAAGCTGTCGTATTCGACATCATCCAGGGCCCCAAAGGCCTGCACGCGATCAACATTGGCAACCCGGTTGATGCTTCGAAAGCGACGACATCCGCCCCGCAACAGACCGTTACAGTTTAAGCCCACACCGTCATCCCGCCATAAAAAAACCGCCTGACTCAAATACTTGAATCAGGCGGTTTTTGTGTGCCTGCGTTTTCTTACATGTGCGAGATCAGCGCATCGCCGAAGCCGGAAGACGACACCAGCTTGGCGCCCTCCATCAGACGTTCGAAGTCATAGGTCACGGTCTTGGCGGAAATCGCGCCGTTGGTGCCCTTGATGATCAGGTCGGCCGCTTCGGTCCAGCCCATGTGGCGCAGCATCATTTCAGCGGACAGGATCAGCGAACCGGGGTTGACCTGGTCCTTGCCGGCGTACTTCGGTGCCGTACCGTGGGTGGCTTCGAACATGGCCACGGTGTCGGACAGGTTGGCACCCGGCGCGATACCGATACCGCCCACTTCCGCCGCCAGGGCGTCGGAGAGGTAGTCACCGTTCAGGTTCAGGGTTGCGATCACATCGTACTCGGCCGGACGCAGCAGGATCTGCTGGAGCATGGCGTCGGCGATGGCATCCTTGACGACAACGTTCTTGCCGGTTTTCGGGTTCTTGAACTGCATCCACGGACCGCCGTCGAGCAGGGTCGCGCCGAACTCTTCAGCCGCCACTTCGTAGGCCCATTCCTTGAAGGCACCTTCGGTGAACTTCATGATGTTGCCTTTGTGCACGATGGTCAGCGAATCGCGATCGTTGTCGACCACATATTGCAGGGCCTTGCGTGCCAGACGCTTGGTGCCTTGCAGGGACACCGGCTTGACGCCGATACCGCAGTTCTCGTCGAAACGGATCTTGGTAACGCCCATTTCTTCCTTCAGGAACTTGATGACCTTGGTGGCTTCCGGCGTGCCGGCCTTCCACTCGATGCCAGCGTAGATGTCTTCGGAGTTCTCGCGGAAGATGGTCATGTCGACATCGCCTGGCTTCTTGACCGGGCTAGGCACGCCTTCGAACCAGCGCACCGGGCGCAGGCAGACGTACAGGTCGAGTTGCTGACGCAGGGCCACGTTCAGGGAACGGATGCCGCCACCGACCGGGGTGGTCAGCGGGCCCTTGATGGAAACCACGTAATCCTTGACCGCGTCCAGGGTTTCCTGAGGCAGCCAGGTGTCCTGATCGTAAACCTGAGTCGCTTTCTCCCCGGCGTACACTTCCATCCAGGAAATCTTGCGCTCGCCACCGTAAGCCTTCTTAACAGCAGCATCGACAACCTTGATCATGACCGGGCTGATGTCGACACCAATGCCGTCGCCTTCGATGAAGGGGATGATCGGGTTATTAGGAACATTGAGAGAATGGTCTGCATTGACGGTGATTTTGTCGCCGACGGCTGGAACCTGAATCTTCTTGTAACCCATGCTGAACTCCATTGATTGGATTGAACATCTGGCTTGGTTCGAGCGTAACCCAGTTGAATCGGCGCGCAAACCCTATGTTCCATCGATCTGGCGCAAAGCCTTGCAACTCGTGCGCTACAAGCCTGAAAGCAAAGGGAAAAACGCCAAAATCAAGCACGACGAATGACTCTACGCCCGACTTGCCCCTGCGACCTTTAGACCAATGGACGACATTCGTTGCGTATGAACCATCGGCAGATTGCCAGCTACCTATGTATAATGCCGCCGCTGACTAAAGGGTCACGACGGACTGAACAGCTCTACGACGAGTGTTTCGGCCCGATAAGCCGGTCTGTTACCGCAGCCCGGCTGCTTGACACCCCACTGATGCACCCAACATCACAGCAACGAAACCTCGATATTCGGCTCATGGATGACTTTGAAACGAACGCGCTTACCCGGCGCCCTCGAGTTTCTGCGCACGCTTTAGCAAAGAAGAGAGAGTTAATCCGAATATGCCCACCCGCTCGAAGATCATCTATACCTTCACCGACGAAGCTCCTGCCCTCGCCACCTATTCACTGTTGCCTATCGTAGAGGCGTTCACCGCCTCGGCTGATATCGCCGTTGAAACCCGCGATATCTCTCTTGCAGGGCGCATCCTGGCCAGCTTCCCCGAGCAACTGGGTGACAAAGCCGTAGCCGACCACCTCGCCGAACTGGGCGCCCTGGCCGTTACGCCTGAAGCCAACATCATCAAGCTGCCGAACATCAGCGCTTCGGTTCCACAACTGCAAGCCGCGATCAAAGAGCTGCAAGCTCAGGGCTACGCACTGCCGGACTACCCTGAGACCGTCACCAGCGACGCCGACAAAGAAGCCAAGGCGCGCTACGACAAGATCAAGGGCAGCGCTGTAAACCCGGTTCTGCGTGAAGGCAACTCCGACCGCCGCGCTCCGCTGTCGGTCAAGAACTACGCACGCAAGCACCCGCACAAAATGGGTGCCTGGGCCAAGGACTCCAAGTCCCACATCGCACACATGAGCACCGGCGATTTCTACGGCAGCGAAAAAGCCGCCCTGATCGACGCCGCTGACGCCGTGAAGATCGAACTGATCGCTCAAGACGGCACCGCCACCGTCCTGAAAGAAAAGACCAGCGTACAAGCCGGTGAGATCCTCGATTGCGCTGTATTGAGCAAAAACGCCCTGCGCAGCTTCATCGCGGCCGAAATCGAAGACGCCAAGGCACAAGGCGTGCTGCTGTCGGTTCACTTGAAAGCCACCATGATGAAGGTCTCCGACCCGATCATGTTCGGCCAGATCGTTGCCGAGTTCTATAAAGACGCACTGGCCAAGCACGCTGACGTGCTGGCACAGATCGGCTTCAACCTGAACAACGGCATCGGCGACCTGTACGCTCGCATCAAGGCCCTGCCTGCTGAACAGCAAGCGGCCATCGAAGCTGACATCCAGGCGGTCTACGCCGCTCGCCCTTCCCTGGCGATGGTCAACTCCGACAAAGGCATCACCAACCTGCACGTGCCGAGCGACGTGATCGTCGACGCCTCGATGCCGGCGATGATCCGTGACTCCGGCAAGATGTGGGGCACCGACGGTCAGCTGCACGACACCAAGGCCGTGATCCCGGATCGCTGCTACGCCACCATCTACCAGGCTGTGATCGAAGATTGCAAAGCCAACGGTGCGTTCGATCCGACCACCATGGGCAGCGTGCCGAACGTTGGCCTGATGGCGAAGAAAGCCGAAGAGTACGGCTCCCACGACAAGACTTTCCAGATCAAGGCTGACGGCGTGGTTCGCGTCACCGACAGCAAGGGCACCCTGCTGATGGAACAGGCTGTCGAGGCCGGCGACATCTTCCGCATGTGCCAGACCAAAGACGCGCCGATCCAGGACTGGGTCAAACTGGCCGTCAACCGTGCTCGCGCAAGCGCGACCCCGGCGATCTTCTGGCTGGACCCGATGCGCGCCCACGACGGCGTAGTGATCGAGAAAGTTCAGGCTTACCTGAAGGATCACGACACTGCCGGCCTGGACATCCAGATCATGGCACCGGTCAACGCGATGAAGTACACCCTGCAGCGCACCCGCGAAGGTAAAGACACCATCTCGGTGACCGGCAACGTATTGCGCGACTACCTGACCGACCTGTTCCCGATCATGGAACTGGGCACCAGCGCCAAGATGCTGTCGATCGTGCCGCTGATGAACGGCGGTGGCCTGTTCGAAACCGGCGCCGGCGGTTCGGCTCCGAAGCACGTTCAGCAGCTGCTGGAAGAAAACTTCCTGCGCTGGGATTCGCTGGGTGAATTCCTGGCCCTGGCCGCGTCCCTGGAACACCTGGGCGAGACCTACAACAACCCCAAGGCGCTGGTTCTGGCCAAGTCCCTGGACCAGGCCACCGGCCAGTTCCTGGACAACAACAAGTCGCCATCGCGCAAAGTCGGCAACATCGACAACCGCGGCAGCCACTTCTACCTGGCGCTGTACTGGGCTCAAGCCCTGGCTGCCCAGACCGAAGACGCTGCACTGCAAGCGCAGTTCGCGACCCTGGCCAAGACCCTGACCGAGAACGAGGCGACCATCGTTGCCGAACTCAACGCCGTTCAAGGCAAGCCAGTAGACATCGGCGGTTACTACCACGCCGACGCCGAGCTGATCAGCAAGGCCATGCGCCCAAGCGCAACCTTCAACGCGGCAGTTGCTGCGCTGGTTTAAGGTTGTAAGGGAACATCACAAACCCCGGCCCTGTGCCGGGGTTTGTGTTTTTGGTGTTTGCTACAACTCAAATGTGGACACCGAACCCCTGTGGGAGCGAGCCTGCTCGCGATAGCGGTATACCA
Organism: Pseudomonas fluorescens; assembly: GCF_040448305.1. Taxonomy (NCBI): domain Bacteria; kingdom Pseudomonadati; phylum Pseudomonadota; class Gammaproteobacteria; order Pseudomonadales; family Pseudomonadaceae; genus Pseudomonas; species Pseudomonas fluorescens. The sequence continues at coordinate 4,557,695 of NZ_CP148752.1, forward strand.
TTCAACATTGATGTCGACTGGCCCTCCGCTATCGCGAGCAGGCTCGCTCCCACATTTGAATGCGCTTCATCTTTGGAATATGAGGAAGTTTATGGACTGGAAACCCCACATCACCGTCGCCACTATCGTCGAAGACAACGGTCGCTTCCTGATGGTCGAAGAACTCAAGCACGGGCGCATAGTGCTCAATCAACCCGCCGGTCATCTGGACCCGAACGAAACCCTGACCGAAGCCGCCGTCCGTGAAACCCTCGAGGAAACCGGTTGGGACGTCGAACCCACCGGCGTACTGGGCATTTACCTCTACACCGCACCGAGCAACGGCGTGACGTACCAGCGGGTCTGCTTCATCGCCAAACCGCTGAAACACCACGCGGAATATCAACTGGACGATGGCATCGTCGGCGCCAAGTGGTTGACCCGCGACGAATTAATCGAGCAGCGCGACAACTGGCGCAGCGAGCTGATTATCCGCTGCATCGACGACTATCTGGCAGGCCAACACTTCGGCCTCGAATTGATCCGTCCTTCTCTTTAGCCATGCAGGCCCGAGCCTGATAGAATCGCGTCCTTTTTCAAGACACTCATTGAATCCCTATGCGTGATCCAGCCCCTTCTGACACACAAAAGAAGCGCGTCATTGTCGGCATGTCCGGCGGCGTGGACTCTTCCGTTTCCGCCCTCCTGCTGATTGAGCAGGGCTATGAGGTGGAAGGCCTGTTCATGAAGAACTGGGAAGAAGACGATGGAACGGAATACTGCACCGCCATGGATGACCTGGCGGATGCTCAAGCCGTGTGCGACAAGATTGGCATCAAGCTGCACACCGCCAACTTCGCCGCCGAGTACTGGGACAACGTATTCGAGCATTTCCTCGCCGAATACAAGGCCGGACGCACGCCGAACCCGGACATCCTGTGCAACCGCGAGATCAAGTTCAAGGCGTTCCTCGACTACGCCATGATGCTTGGCGCCGACCTGATCGCCACCGGTCACTACGTGCGTCGCCGCGACATCGACGGCCGCACCGAACTGCTCAAGGGCCTGGACCCGAACAAGGACCAGAGCTACTTCCTGCACGCCGTCGGCTTTGAGCAGATCGCCAAGACCCTGTTCCCGGTCGGCGAGCTGGAAAAACCGCAAGTGCGCGCCATTGCCGAGAAATACGAACTGGCGACCGCGAAGAAGAAGGATTCCACCGGGATCTGCTTTATCGGCGAGCGCCGCTTCAGCGACTTCCTCAAGCAATACCTGCCAGCGCAACCGGGCGAGATCAAGACCACCGAAGGTGAAATCATCGGCCGCCACCACGGCCTGATGTACCACACCATTGGTCAGCGTCAGGGCCTGGGCATTGGCGGGCTGAAAGATGCCAGTGACGAGCCGTGGTACGTGCTGATCAAGGACCTGGAACACAACGAGCTGATCGTTGGCCAGGGCAATGATCACCCGTGGCTGTTCTCCCGCGCCCTGCTCGCCTCCGATATCTACTGGGTCAACCCGATCGACCTGAGCCAGCCACGCAAGCTGACCGCCAAGGTTCGTTATCGCCAGAGCGACCAACCGTGCACCCTGGAAAAAACCGCCACCGGTTATCGCGCGACCTTCGATGATCCGCAACGCGCGGTCACTCCGGGCCAGTCCGTGGTGTTCTACGACGGTGAAATCTGCCTCGGCGGCGGTGTGATTGAAGTAGCCGAGCCGTGGACGAGCAAGGGCCAAGCCCTATGAACCCGATTCAGGAGCAACTGACGGCACTGGGCGGCGTGTTTCTCGCCGCAGTGCTGGTGGACAGGATTGCCAAGACCGGCCAGACCAACGAAGCCGGTCTGACCTGCATGCTCGGCAGCCTGCTGATTCGCGACCCCAAGGACACTTTGGAGGTTTACGGCGGCGACGACATCAACCTGCGTGAAGGCTACCGTGCGCTGATCGGCGCCCTCGAACGCGATCCAAGCGCCCTGCAGCGCGAGCCACTGCGTTATGCCCTGGCCATGCTCGGCCTTGAGCGTCAGCTGGCCAAGCGCAACGACATGCTCGACGTGATCGGCAAACGCCTGCCGCAGATTCAGTCCCAGGTCGAACACTTCGGCCCGGCCCACGAAAACGTTGTCGCCGCCTGCGGCGCGCTGTACCAGGACACCCTGAGCACCCTGCGCCAACGCATTCAAGTGCACGGCGACATGCGCAACCTGCAACAACCGAGCAACGCCTCGAAAATCCGCGCCCTGCTGCTGGCCGGGATTCGTTCGGCGCGCCTGTGGCGGCAGTTGGGTGGTCATCGCTGGCAGCTGGTGGTCAGCCGCCGCAAATTGCTCAAAGAGCTTTACCCCTTGATGCGTAACGAATAACCCGCATCGACAGCACCGAACTTAGCAATACGCGTAATACGCCGGTCAGTTGGCGACGGACCGGCGGATTTTTTCATGTATGATACGCGCCCCATTTCGTTGCCCGACTGTCCGAGAACACCCCATGCAGCTTTCTTCGCTCACTGCGGTTTCCCCTGTTGACGGCCGCTACGCCGGCAAAACCCAGGCCCTGCGCCCAATTTTCAGCGAGTACGGCCTGATCCGTGCCCGCGTCCTGGTTGAAGTGCGCTGGCTCCAGCGCCTGGCCGCTCACCCTGCCATCAGTGAAGTGCCGGCGTTCTCCGCCGAAGCCAACGCTGTGCTCAACACCCTGGCGGAAAACTTCTCTCTGGAGCACGCCGAGCGCGTCAAAGAGATCGAGCGCACCACCAACCACGACGTCAAGGCCATCGAATACCTGCTAAAAGAGCAAGCGGCCAAGCTGCCTGAACTGGCCAAGGTCAGCGAATTCATCCACTTTGCCTGCACCAGCGAGGACATCAACAACCTGTCCCACGCCCTGATGCTGCGCGAAGGCCGTGATGACGTAATGCTGCCGCTGATGCGCCAGACCGCCAACGCCATCCGCGAACTGGCGATCCGTTTCGCCGACGTGCCGATGCTGTCGCGCACCCACGGTCAACCGGCCTCGCCGACCACCCTGGGCAAAGAACTGGCGAACGTGGTTTACCGCCTGGAGCGCCAGATCGCCCAAGTGGCTGCCGTGCCGCTGCTGGGCAAAATCAACGGCGCTGTCGGCAACTACAACGCCCACCTGTCGGCCTACCCTGAGATCGACTGGGAAGCCAACGCCCGCGCCTTCATCGAAGACGAACTGGGCCTGGGCTTCAACCCGTACACCACGCAAATCGAACCGCACGACTACATTGCCGAGCTGTTCGACGCGATTGCCCGTTTCAACACCATCCTGATCGACTTCGACCGCGACATCTGGGGCTATATCTCCCTGGGTTATTTCAAACAGCGCACCATCGCTGGCGAAATCGGCTCGTCGACCATGCCGCACAAGGTCAACCCGATCGACTTCGAAAACTCCGAAGGCAACCTGGGTATCGCCAACGCACTGCTCCAGCACCTGGCGAGCAAACTGCCGATCTCCCGCTGGCAGCGCGACCTGACCGACTCCACCGTACTGCGCAACCTCGGTGTCGGCTTCGCCCACAGCGTGATCGCGTACGAAGCCAGCCTCAAGGGCATCAGCAAGCTTGAGCTCAACGAGCAGAAGATTGCCGCTGACCTGGACGCCTGCTGGGAAGTATTGGCCGAGCCGATCCAGACCGTGATGCGTCGCTACAACATCGAAAACCCGTACGAAAAGCTGAAAGAACTGACCCGCGGCAAGGGCATCAGCCCTGAAGCACTGCAGACTTTCATCGACGGCCTGGACATGCCAGCCGCCGCCAAGGCCGAGCTGAAATTGCTCACCCCGGCGAACTACATCGGCAACGCTGTAGAACAAGCCAAGCGCATCTGATCGACCGCTAGACCCTTTTAAGACGCCCGGCCGCGCCGGGCGTTTTTATTCCCGTCTGAAAAGTGCATTTTTTCAATAGGTTACACATGAATCCTGATATTCCTCTTCAACTTCTGGGCGGCATCACGGCACGGGAATTCCTGCGCGACTACTGGCAGAAAAAGCCGCTGTTGATCCGCCAGGCGATTCCTGATTTCGAAAGCCCGATCGACGCCGACGAACTGGCCGGCCTGGCGCTGGAAGAAGAAGTCGAATCGCGACTGATCATCGAGAATGGCGAGCGTCCGTGGGAACTGCGTCGCGGCCCGTTCGCCGAAGATGAATTCAGCAAGCTGCCTGAACGTGACTGGACCCTGCTGGTGCAAGCCGTGGATCAGTTCGTCCCGGAAGTCAGCGAACTGCTGGAAAATTTCCGCTTTCTGCCGAGCTGGCGCATCGACGACGTGATGATCAGCTACGCCGCACCGGGTGGCAGCGTTGGTCCGCACTTCGACAACTACGACGTGTTCCTGCTGCAAGGCCACGGCAAGCGCAACTGGAAGATCGGCCAGATGTGCAACACCGAGAGCCCGATGCTGGCCCACGCCGACCTGCGCATCCTCTCCGAATTCGAAGCCACCGATGAGTGGGTGCTGGAACCGGGCGACATGCTCTACCTGCCACCGCGTCTGGCCCATTGCGGCGTCGCCGTCGATGAATGCATGACCTACTCGGTCGGCTTCCGTGCACCGAGCGCCGCTGAAGTGCTGACCCACTTCACCGACTTCCTCAGCCAGTTCCTGTCGGACGAAGAACGCTACACCGACGCCGACGCCTTGCCGACTGCCGATCCTCACCAGATCCAGCGCGACGCACTCGACCGCCTCAAAGGCCTGCTGGCCGAGCACATGAGCGACGAGCGCCTGCTGCTGACCTGGTTCGGCCAGTTCATGACCGAGCCACGCTACCCGGAACTGGTGGTGGGCCCGGAAGACGTCGAAGAAGAGGACTTCATGTCCGCCCTGGAGCAAGGCGCGATCCTGGTTCGCAACCCGAGCGCTCGCCTGGCGTGGTCTGAAGTCGATGACGACCTGCTGCTGTTCGCCAGCGGCCAGAGCCGTTACCTTCCGGGCAAACTGCGCGAACTGCTGAAGATGATCTGCGCCGCCGACTCGCTGCACGCCGACAACCTTGGCGACTGGCTGAGCGACGAAGACGGCCGCGGCCTGCTGTGCGAACTGGTCAAGCAAGGAAGCCTGGGGTTTGCCGATGAATAAGATTCACGTTCGTGTCGCAGACTGGCAGAAGGACAACGCCGAGATCCGGCGCATTCGTGAGACGGTGTTCGTCGCCGAGCAATCCGTTCCGCCAGAACTGGAATGGGACGCCGATGACATTGATGCAGTGCATTTCCTCGCTTACGAAGGCGACTTTCCGATTGGCACCGCCCGCCTGCTGCCCGACGGCCACGTCGGCCGGGTGTCGGTACTCAAGGACTGGCGCGGCCTGAAAGTCGGCGATGCACTGATGCAAGCGGTCATCGGTGAAGCCGAAGAGCGCGGACTCAAGCAGCAGATGCTCAGCGCTCAAGTCCAGGCCACGGCATTCTATGAGCGCCTGGGCTTTCACATGGTCAGTGAGGAGTTCCTGGAAGCCGGGATTCCACATGTGGACATGGTGCGGCACTCGGCTTAAGACCCGGGTGCCGCCATCGCGAGCAAGCTCGCTCCCACAATAGATCTGTGAGTTGCTGAAGATTCTGGCAACACCATTGATCCCTGTGGGAGCGAGCTTGCTCGCGATGAGGCCCGACGAAACACCACAAAACGCCCTGCCATCAACCGATGCCGGGGCGTTTTGCTGTCTACGATTCAACTAGCGCCACGCCAGGCCGACAAACTGGCAATATCAAGTTTCAGAACGCGGAGATAACGGACATGTCCCTACGCACCCTGCTCACCACCTTGCTGCTCGGTTGCAGTTTTTCGGTGATGGCAGCCACAGAAATTGTGCCCCTCAAGTACCACACCAGCGCCGACCTGCTGCCGGTGGCGCAAGATTTCGTCGGCAAGGACGGACAGGTCAGCGCCTACGGAAATCAACTCATCGTCAACGCCGATCAGCGCAAGATCGACGAACTTAAAGCCCTTCTTTCGCAACTCGACACGGCGCCCAAGCGCCTGCTGATCACCGTCGACACCAGCGACAACAACTTCCAGGGTGACGAGGGTTATTCGGTGAACGGCGCCAAGCCAAGCCAGACCCGCATCATCAACTACAGCACCGACAGCCGCGACGGCGGCGTTCAGCAAGTGCAGGCCAGCGAAGGCGCACCGGCGCTGATCCAGGTCGGCCAGAGCGTGCCGTTGACCAGCTCGCAGACCGATTCCTACGGCGACCTGCGCAGCCAGACCGAATACCGCAACGTCACCCAGGGCTTCTATGTCACCGCAAACGTCACCGGTGACATCGTTCACCTGTCGGTCAGTACCAACCGTGACCGCATGAGCCAGGAACGTCCCGATGTAGTGAACGTACAAAGCACCGACACAACCGTCACCGGCCACCTCGGTGAGTGGATCCTGCTGGCCGGGGTCAACGGCCAGACCCAGGCCGACAAACAGGGCCAGACCCGCAGCTACTCGACCCAGAGCCGCAACGACATGACTTTGCGGGTGAAAGTCGACACCCTGGACTAAAGCACCAAAAACTGACTGACGAGTCGTATTAGACCAAAGATGTAGTGCCTTAAAAAAAGCACTACAAAACGTTTGACGAGCCAAAAAAGCAAAGGCATGATGGCCTCGCTCCCGCTAATCAGAGGCCCTGGCAAGGGCCTTCGAGGCGATGTTCGCACCTACCCCCGCGAACCGCTTCGTGTCTGTACCGCCCACAAGGTGTGTTTGACGAGGTTGTCGACTGGAACGAAGTTGTCCCGAGGGACGGAAGCGTAATAGGTAACCCGGCACCACACTGTTGTTCGCACCAAGGCCCACGACGCCTGAATGCGCCCGCAGTTCGCCTTTACCTGCTCACTTCCCCTCGAGCCGATCGTTCATCCCGTCGCCCTCCCCGCCGAATCCGACTTGACCGCTTAAGCTTCTGGTCAGCGAGCGCAGGAATTTTCCACCGCAGAACAACTTTTCATAAAGACGCGACGAGGTTTATCTCCCATGGCACTGACACGCGAACAGCAAATTGCAGCCCTCGAAAAAGACTGGGCTGAAAACCCGCGCTGGAAAGGCGTGACACGCACTTACTCCGCTGCTGACGTCGTCCGCCTGCGTGGCTCGGTTCAACCTGAGCACACCTTTGCAAAAATGGGCGCCGAGAAGCTGTGGAACCTGGTGACCCAGGGTGCCAAGCCAGCCTTCCGTCCTGAGAAAGATTTCGTCAACTGCATGGGCGCCCTGACCGGCGGCCAGGCCGTACAACAAGTCAAGGCCGGCATCCAGGCGATCTACCTGTCGGGCTGGCAAGTGGCTGCGGACAACAACTCCGCCGAATCGATGTACCCGGACCAGTCGCTGTACCCGGTGGACTCGGTGCCAACCGTGGTCAAGCGCATCAACAACTCGTTCCGTCGCGCCGACCAGATCCAGTGGAAAGCCGGCAAGAACCCGGGCGACGACGGCTACATCGACTACTTCGCTCCTATCGTTGCTGACGCTGAAGCCGGTTTCGGCGGCGTACTGAACGCCTACGAACTGATGAAGAGCATGATCGAAGCAGGCGCCGCCGGCGTTCACTTCGAAGACCAACTGGCTTCCGTGAAGAAATGTGGCCACATGGGCGGCAAGGTACTGGTTCCTACCCAGGAAGCCGTACAGAAGCTGACCGCTGCCCGCCTGGCTGCTGACGTTGCCGGTACTCCGACCATCATCCTGGCCCGTACCGACGCTAACGCTGCCGACCTGCTGACGTCCGACTGCGACCCGTACGACCAGCCATTCGTGACTGGCGAACGTACCCAGGAAGGCTTCTACAAGGTGCGCGCCGGTCTGGACCAGGCCATCGCTCGCGGCCTGGCCTACGCTCCGTACGCCGACCTGATCTGGTGCGAAACCGCCAAGCCAGACCTGGACGAGGCTCGTCGCTTCGCTGAAGCGATCAAGAAGGAATACCCGGACCAACTGCTGTCGTACAACTGCTCGCCTTCCTTCAACTGGAAGAAAAACCTGGACGACGCGACCATCGCCAAGTTCCAGCGCGAACTGTCCGCCATGGGCTACAAGCACCAGTTCATCACCCTGGCCGGCATTCACAACATGTGGCACAGCATGTTCAACCTGGCGCACGACTACGCCCGCAACGACATGACTGCCTACGTGAAGCTGCAAGAGCAGGAGTTCGCTGACGCCTCCAAGGGTTACACCTTCGTGGCGCACCAGCAGGAAGTGGGCACCGGCTACTTCGACGACATGACCACCGTGATCCAGGGTGGCTCGTCCTCGGTAACCGCGCTGACCGGTTCGACTGAAGAAGAACAGTTCCACTGATCTGCTTCGCCTGAGACATCAGCCGCTGCGGGCCGAATAGAAAGCTAACCGCAGCGCTGCACATCTGACGCCCCGACTGGTTCGGGGCGTTTTTTTGCCTGGGATTTCTCATGAACACAGAGAGACCCTGTGGGAGCGAGCCTGCTCGCGAAGAGGCCGGCACATCCAGCAGAGATATTGCCTGACAGACCGCTTTCGCGAGCAGGCTCGCTCCCACAGGGGAGGCGGTGGTGCTTGCAGCAAATCATTGATCCAGAGCGGTGCGACTGTCAGAAAAATCCGCTAAAACGCACTCCGCCGCTACTTGCAGTTACGCACATATAAGACAACTTCCCGAGTACCCGGCGGACAAGCAGTTTAAAAACCACGCCAAACAATACTGATTATCATTTAGCGCAAACAATGTTCGTTACATTCCCTACAAAACATAATTGACGAAATGCCGGCTAATGCCCAAGGCGCAAGGCCTGCGGGGTTTTTGAATCGCGCTATGTCCTTATTCCTATAATAAATTTCGCTATAGGAATTTTACTTGCCGGGTGTTTAGCCATAAAATCAGCGGGATTGATTGCTGCGACATATCGTCACTGCTTTTGTTTCTTTTCAAGCTCAGAGACCTTTGCTCTCTGTTAAGGATTACCAGCATGCCCGAAGCGACAGGACTCATGGCCCACAACTGGGGCTTTGCCATTTTCCTTCTAGGCGTTGTCGGCCTCTGTGCCTTCATGCTCGGTGTTTCCAGCCTCCTCGGGTCAAAAGCCTGGGGCCGCAGCAAAAACGAACCGTTCGAGTCCGGCATGCTACCTACAGGTGGCGCCCGCTTGCGGCTCTCAGCCAAATTCTATCTGGTCGCGATGCTCTTCGTGATCTTCGATATCGAAGCCCTCTTTCTCTTTGCATGGTCTGTGTCCGTCCGCGAAAGCGGCTGGACCGGATTCGTCGAAGCTCTCGTTTTCATAGCAATTCTGTTGGCAGGCCTTGTCTACCTATTCCGAGTGGGCGCCCTTGACTGGGCTCCGGAAGCTCGGCGCAAGCGGCAAGCGAAGCTGAAACAATGAGGCTTTGGCAATGCAATACAATCTCACCAGGATCGACCCCGATGCTCCTAACGAGCAGTATCCGATTGGCCAGCGGGAAACCGTTTCCGATCCGTTAGAAGATCAAGTCCACAAAAACATTTTCATGGGCAAGCTCGAAGACGTGCTTAACGGCACGATCAACTGGGGGCGCAAGAACTCCCTGTGGCCGTATAACTTCGGTCTTTCGTGCTGCTACGTGGAAATGACCACCGCCTTCACGGCGCCCCACGACATCGCGCGCTTTGGCGCCGAGGTTATCCGGGCATCGCCGCGTCAGGCGGATTTCATGGTTATCGCCGGTACCTGCTTCATCAAGATGGCGCCGATCATTCAGCGTCTCTACGAGCAAATGCTCGAGCCTAAATGGGTCATCTCCATGGGTTCGTGCGCCAACTCCGGTGGCATGTACGACATCTACTCCGTCGTTCAAGGGGTGGACAAGTTCCTGCCCGTGGACGTCTACGTGCCTGGCTGCCCGCCCCGCCCTGAGGCTTTCCTGCAAGGCTTGATGCTGTTGCAGGAGTCGATTGGCCAGGAGCGTCGTCCACTTTCCTGGGTCGTTGGCGATCAAGGCGTGTACCGCGCCGAGATGCCTTCCGAAAAGGAAAAGCGCCGCGAACAGCGTATTCAGGTAACCAACCTGCGCAGCCCCGACGAAGTCTGATCCAGATCTGCTTCTTTAATAGAACGAGAAACTGGCTTCATTCTTTACGTTGACCGAAAGCGATAAAATAACCATGACTACAGGCAGTGCTCTGTACATCCCGCCTTACAAGGCAGACGACCAGGATGTGGTCGTCGAACTGAACAACCGTTTTGGCCCGGAGGCGTTCACCGCCCAGGCTACCCGCACCGGCATGCCGGTGCTTTGGGTTGCCCGCGCCAAACTCGTCGAAGTCCTGAGCTTCCTGCGCAACCTGCCCAAGCCGTACGTCATGCTCTATGACCTGCACGGCGTGGACGAGCGTCTGCGCACCAAGCGTCAAGGGCTGCCGAACGGCGTCGACTTCTCCGTGTTCTATCACTTGATGTCGATCGAACGTAATAGTGACGTCATGATCAAAGTCGCCTTGTCCGAGAGCGACCTCAGCTTGCCGACCGTCACCAGCATCTGGCCGAACGCCAACTGGTACGAGCGTGAAGTCTGGGACATGTTCGGCATCGACTTCAAAGGCCACCCGCATCTGTCGCGCATAATGATGCCGCCGACCTGGGAAGGTCACCCGCTGCGCAAGGACTTCCCGGCCCGTGCCACCGAGTTCGATCCGTTCAGCCTGACCCTGGCCAAGCAACAGCTCGAGGAAGAAGCCGCGCGCTTCAAGCCTGAAGACTGGGGCATGAAGCGTTCCGGCCCGAACGAGGACTACATGTTCCTCAACCTCGGCCCGAACCACCCGTCCGCGCACGGTGCGTTCCGCATCATCCTGCAGCTGGACGGCGAAGAAATCGTCGACTGCGTGCCTGACGTTGGTTACCACCACCGTGGTGCCGAGAAGATGGCCGAGCGTCAGTCCTGGCACAGCTTCATCCCGTACACCGACCGTATCGACTACCTCGGCGGCGTGATGAACAACCTGCCGTACGTGCTCTCGGTCGAGAAGCTGGCCGGCATCAAGGTGCCGGAGAAGGTCGACGTCATCCGCATCATGATGGCCGAGTTCTTCCGGATCACCAGCCACCTGCTGTTCCTGGGTACCTACATCCAGGACGTCGGCGCCATGACCCCGGTGTTCTTCACCTTCACCGACCGCCAGAAGGCGTACACGGTGATCGAGGCCATTACCGGCTTCCGTCTGCACCCGGCCTGGTACCGCATCGGTGGCGTCGCCCACGACCTGCCGCGCGGTTGGGAAAAACTGGTCAAGGATTTCGTCGAGTGGATGCCAAAGCGTCTGGACGAATACCAGAAAGCCGCACTGGACAACAGCATCCTGCGCGGCCGGACCATCGGCGTCGCCGACTACAACACCAAAGAGGCCCTGGAATGGGGCGTCACCGGTTCCGGCCTGCGCGCCACTGGTTGCGATTTCGACCTGCGTAAGGCGCGCCCGTACTCCGGCTACGAGAACTTCGAGTTCGAAGTGCCGCTGGCGGCCAATGGCGATGCCTACGACCGTTGCATCGTGCGCGTCGAAGAGATGCGCCAGAGCATCAAGATCATCGACCAGTGCCTGCGCAACATGCCGGAAGGCCCGTACAAGGCGGATCACCCGCTGACCACGCCGCCTCCGAAAGAGCGCACCCTGCAGCACATCGAAACCTTGATCACGCACTTCCTGCAGGTTTCGTGGGGCCCGGTCATGCCGGCCAACGAATCCTTCCAGATGATCGAAGCGACCAAGGGCATCAACAGTTATTACCTGACGAGCGATGGCGGCACCATGAGCTACCGCACCCGGATTCGCACCCCAAGCTTCCCGCACCTGCAGCAGATCCCTTCGGTGATCAAAGGCAGCATGGTCGCGGACTTGATTGCGTACCTGGGTAGTATCGATTTCGTTATGGCCGACGTGGACCGCTAAGCATGAACAGCACGCTTATCCAGACAGACCGTTTCACCTTGAGTGAAACCGAGCGCTCGGCCATCGAGCACGAGTTGCATCACTACGAAGACCCGCGCGCGGCGTCGATCGAAGCCCTGAAGATCGTCCAGAAGGAACGTGGCTGGGTGCCGGACGGCGCTTTGTACGCCATCGGCGAGATCCTCGGCATCCCGGCCAGCGACGTTGAAGGCGTGGCCACTTTCTACAGCCAGATCTTCCGTCAGCCAGTGGGCCGTCACATCATTCGCGTCTGCGACAGCATGGTCTGCTACATCGGCGGCCACGAGTCCGTGGTCAGCGAAATCCAGAGCAAGCTCGGCATCGGCCTGGGTCAGACCACCGCCGACGGTCGTTTCACCCTGCTGCCGGTCTGCTGCCTCGGCAACTGCGACAAGGCGCCGGCGTTGATGATCGACGACGACACTTTCGGTGATGTGCAGCCAGCAGGCGTTGCCAAATTGCTCGAGGGCTACGTATGACCCTGACTTCCTTCGGTCCGGCCAACCTCATCAAGCGTTCGGCCGAGACTCACCCGCTGACCTGGCGTTTGCGTGACGACGGCGAAGCCGTATGGCTCGACGAGTACCAGGCCAAGAACGGTTACGCCGCTGCGCGCAAGGCCTTCGCCGACATGGCTCAGGACGACATCGTCCAGACCGTGAAAGATTCCGGCCTCAAGGGTCGCGGCGGTGCAGGCTTCCCCACGGGTGTTAAGTGGGGCCTGATGCCCAAGGACGAGTCCATCAACATCCGCTACCTGCTGTGCAACGCGGATGAAATGGAGCCCAACACCTGGAAAGACCGCATGCTGATGGAGCAACTGCCCCATCTGCTGATCGAAGGCATGCTGATCAGTGCCCGCGCACTGAAAACCTACCGTGGCTACATCTTCCTGCGTGGCGAGTACACCACCGCGGCCAAGCACTTGAACCGTGCCGTGGAAGAAGCCAAGGCAGCGGGCCTGCTGGGCAAGAACATCCTGGGTTCGGGTTTTGATTTCGAGCTATTCGTCCACACCGGCGCCGGGCGTTACATCTGCGGTGAAGAAACCGCACTGATCAACTCCCTCGAAGGCCGTCGCGCCAACCCGCGCTCCAAGCCGCCCTTCCCTGCCGCCGTTGGCGTGTGGGGCAAGCCGACTTGCGTGAACAACGTCGAGACCCTGTGCAACGTGCCGGCGATCATCGCCGACGGCGTGGACTGGTACAAATCGTTGGCCCGCGAAGGCAGCGAAGACATGGGCACCAAGCTCATGGGCTTCTCCGGCAAGGTCAAGAACCCTGGTCTGTGGGAATTGCCGTTTGGCGTCACCGGTCGCGAACTGTTCGAAGACTACGCCGGCGGCATGCGCGACGGGTACAAGCTCAAGTGCTGGCAGCCTGGCGGCGCCGGTACCGGCTTCCTGTTGCCGGAACACCTGGACGCACAAATGTACGCCGGCGGCATCGCCAAAGTGGGCACCCGCATGGGTACCGGCCTGGCCATGGCGGTGGACGACAGCGTCAACATGGTGTCCCTGCTGCGCAACATGGAGCAGTTCTTCGCTCGCGAATCCTGTGGCTTCTGCACCCCGTGCCGCGATGGCTTGCCATGGAGCGTCAAGCTCCTGATGGCCATCGAGAACGGTGAAGGCCAGCCAGGCGACATCGAGACCCTGCTGGGTCTGGTCGGCTTCCTCGGCCCAGGCAAGACCTTCTGTGCTCACGCACCGGGCGCCGTGGAGCCGTTGGGCAGCGCAATCAAATACTTCCGTCCAGAGTTCGAAGCCGGTATCGCGCCTGTCAGCGCCGCCGTCCCGCCTCTGGCAAGGCCGATCCTGGTCGGCGCGTAAACGCTTAAAAAAGGCGAAGGGTCCGTGCCCTTCGCTTTTCGTGTGATGACGCCTTTAACGGCTGTGTTGATTCACGCGGATAACAAGATTCCATTAGCCACGCCCGCTGACACCGGGCCAACGAAGAACTTTGAACCATGGCCACTATCCACGTAGACGGCAAAGAGCTCGAAGTCGACGGGGCAGACAACCTGTTACAGGCATGTCTGTCGCTAGGCCTCGATATCCCTTATTTCTGCTGGCACCCTGCCCTGGGCAGCGTTGGCGCTTGCCGCCAGTGCGCGGTCAAGCAGTACACCGACGAGAACGACACCCGTGGTCGTATCGTCATGTCCTGCATGACCCCTGCCACCGACGGCACCTGGATCTCCATCGAAGATGAAGAATCCAAGGCCTTCCGTGCCAGTGTTGTTGAATGGTTGATGACCAACCACCCTCACGACTGCCCGGTCTGTGAAGAAGGCGGTCACTGCCACCTGCAAGACATGACGGTAATGACCGGCCACAACGAGCGCCGTTACCGCTTCACCAAGCGTACCCACCAGAACCAGCAACTGGGCCCGTTCATTTCCCACGAGATGAACCGCTGCATCGCTTGCTACCGCTGCGTGCGCTTCTATAAAGACTACGCAGGCGGCACCGACCTCGGTGTGTACGGCGCCCACGACAACGTGTACTTCGGTCGCGTTGAAGACGGCACCCTGGAAAGCGAGTTCTCCGGCAACCTCACCGAGGTCTGCCCGACCGGTGTGTTCACCGACAAGACTCACTCCGAGCGCTACAACCGCAAGTGGGACATGCAGTTCTCGCCGAGCATCTGCCATGGCTGCTCCAGCGGTTGCAACATCTCCCCGGGCGAGCGTTACGGTGAACTGCGTCGTATCGAAAACCGTTTCAACGGTTCGGTGAACCAGTACTTCCTGTGCGACCGTGGCCGTTTCGGCTATGGCTATGTCAACCGCGAAGACCGCCCGCGTCAGCCACTGCTGGCCAATGGCGCCAAGCTGAGCCTCGACGAAGCGCTGGATAAAGCCGCCGACCTGCTGCGCGGTCGCAACATCGTCGGTATCGGTTCGCCCCGCGCCAGCCTCGAAAGCAACTACGCGCTGCGCGAACTGGTGGGCGCCGAGCATTTCTACTCGGGTATCGAAGCTGCCGAGCTGGAGCGCATCCGTCTGGTCCTGCAAGTGCTCAAAGACAGCCCGCTGCCAGTGCCGAACATGCGTGACATCGAAGATCACGACGCCGTGTTCGTCCTCGGTGAAGACCTGACCCAGACTGCTGCGCGTATGGCCCTGTCCCTGCGTCAATCGGTCAAGGGCAAGGCCGAAGACATGGCCGACGCCATGCGCGTCCAGCCTTGGCTCGACGCCGCCGTGAAGAACATCGGCCAGCACGCGCTGAACCCGCTGTTCATCGCAAGCCTGGCTGAAACCAAGCTCGACGACATCGCCGAAGAGTGCGTTCACGCCGCTCCGGACGACCTGGCCCGCATCGGTTTCGCCGTGGCTCACGCCCTCGACGCCAACGCTCCAGCCGTTGAAGGCCTGGACAGCGAAGCACTCGAGCTGGCCAAGCGCATTGCCGACGCCCTGATCAAAGCCAAGCGTCCACTGATCATCGCCGGTACGTCCCTGGGCTCCAAAGCCTTGATCGAAGCCGCCGCGAACATCGCCAAGGCCCTGAAGCTGCGCGAGAAGAACGGTTCCATCAGCCTGATCGTGCCTGAGGCCAACAGCCTCGGCCTGGCCATGCTCGGTGGCGAATCGGTCGACGCCGCGCTGCAAGCGGTGATCGACGGTAAGGCCGACGCCATTGTCGTGCTGGAAAACGATCTGTACACCCGTACCGACAAAGCCAAGGTCGATGCTGCCCTGAGCGCCGCCAAAGTGCTGATCGTCGCCGACCATCAGAAGACTGCCACCAGCGATCGCGCGCACCTGGTTCTGCCAGCCGCCAGCTTCGCTGAAGGCGACGGCACCCTGGTCAGCCAGGAAGGGCGCGCCCAGCGCTTCTTCCAGGTCTTCGATCCGAAGTACATGGACGCGAGCATCCTGGTTCACGAAGGCTGGCGCTGGCTGCATGCCCTGCGCGCGACCCTGTTGAACCAGCCGATCGACTGGACCCAACTGGACCACGCCACCGCCGCCGTCGCTTCCAGCACTTCGATCCTGAACCGCATCGTCGATGCCGCACCGTCCGCCGCGTTCCGCATCAAGGGCATGAAACTGGCCCGTGAACCGCTGCGTTACTCTGGTCGTACCGCCATGCGCGCCGATATCAGCGTGCACGAGCCACGTACCCCGCAGGACAAGGACACCGCGTTCGCCTTCTCCATGGAAGGTTACTCGGGCTCGGCCGAGCCGCGTCAGCAAGTGCCATTCGCCTGGTCTCCGGGCTGGAACTCGCCGCAAGCCTGGAACAAGTTCCAGGACGAAGTCGGTGGTCATATCCGCGCTGGCGACCCGGGCACCCGCCTGATCGAAAGCACTGGTGACTCGCTGAACTGGTTCGCCAGTGTTCCGCGCGCGTTCAACCCAGCCCAGGGCACCTGGCAGGTTGTGCCGTTCTTCCACCTGTTCGGCAGCGAAGAGAACTCTTCGAAAGCCGCTCCGGTTCAGGAACGCATTCCAGCTGCTTATGTTGCACTGGCCAAGTCTGAAGCCGACCGTTTGGGCGTCAATGACGGTGCCATGCTGAGCCTGAATGTGGCTGGCCAGACCCTGCGCCTGCCACTGCGTATCAATGAAGAGCTGGGCGCCGGTCTGGTGGCATTGCCTGCGGGCATCGCCGGCATTCCGCCAGCGATCTTTGGCAAATCCGTTGACGGTCTGCAGGAGGCAGCTCAATGACCTTGTTCACTCCTGAAGTGATCGACGTGATCATCGCGGTCCTCAAGGCCGTGGTGATTCTGCTCGCCGTAGTGGTTTGCGGTGCTCTGCTGAGCTGGGTCGAGCGTCGTCTGCTCGCCCTCTGGCAGGACCGTTACGGTCCGAACCGCGTCGGTCCGTTCGGCGCGTTCCAGATCGCGGCCGACATGATCAAGATGTTCTTCAAGGAAGACTGGACTCCGCCGTTCGCCGACAAAGTGATCTTCACTTTGGCGCCGGTCGTGGCCATGAGCGCCTTGCTGATTGCCTTCGCAATCATCCCGATCACCCCGACCTGGGGTGTCGCGGACATCAACATCGGCATCCTGTTCTTCTTCGCCATGGCGGGCCTGTCGGTCTACGCGGTGTTGTTCGCCGGCTGGTCGAGCAACAACAAGTTCGCCCTGCTGGGCAGCTTGCGGGCCTCGGCACAGACCGTGTCGTACGAAGTGTTCATGGGCCTGTCGCTGATGGGCATCGTGATCCAGGTTGGCTCGTTCAACATGCGCGACATCGTTGAGTATCAAGCGCAGAACCTGTGGTTCGTCATTCCGCAGATCTTCGGTTTCCTGACCTTCTTCATCGCTGGCGTCGCCGTGACTCACCGTCACCCGTTCGACCAGCCGGAAGCGGAACAGGAACTGGCCGACGGTTACCACATTGAATACGCCGGCATGAAATGGGGCATGTTCTTCGTCGGCGAGTACATCGGCATCGTGCTGATCTCGGCTCTGCTGGTAACCCTGTTCTTCGGTGGCTGGCACGGTCCGTTCGGCATCCTGCCGCAGATCCCGTTCATTTGGTTCGCTCTGAAAACCGCGTTTTTCATCATGTTCTTCATCCTGCTGCGCGCCTCGATTCCGCGCCCACGGTATGACCAAGTGATGGATTTCAGCTGGAAGTTCTGCCTGCCGCTGACCCTCATCAACATGCTGGTGACCGCTGCGATCGTGTTGCTCAACACGCCCGCCGTCGCGGCTCAGTGAGGATAGAGAATCATGAAGTACATATTTGACATCGTGCATGGCTTCTACACCCAGCTTCGCAGCCTGGTGATGATCTTCAGCCATGCCTTCCGCAAGCGCGACACGCTGCAGTATCCGGAAGAGGCGGTGTACCTGCCGCCGCGCTTTCGTGGGCGTATCGTCCTGACCCGTGACCCCGACGGCGAAGAGCGTTGTGTAGCCTGCAACCTGTGCGCCGTGGCGTGCCCGGTCGGTTGCATCTCGCTGCAGAAAGCTGAAACCGAAGACGGTCGCTGGTACCCGGAGTTCTTTCGCATCAACTTCTCGCGCTGCATTTTCTGCGGCCTCTGCGAGGAAGCCTGCCCGACCACCGCGATCCAGCTGACACCGGATTTCGAGATGGCCGAGTTCAAACGTCAGGACCTGGTTTACGAGAAAGAAGATCTGCTGATCTCCGGCCCCGGCAAAAACCCTGATTACAACTTCTATCGTGTTGCAGGTATGGCGATTGCCGGGAAGCCGAAAGGCTCCGCGCAGAATGAAGCCGAACCGATCAACGTGAAGAGCTTGCTGCCTTAAGGAAGAAAGATGGAATTCGCTTTCTATTTCGCATCGGGTATCGCTGTGGTGTCCACGCTTCGCGTGATCACCAACACCAACCCTGTGCACGCCCTGCTCTACCTGATCATTTCGCTGATCGCCGTGGCGATGACGTTCTTCGCCCTCGGCGCGCCGTTCGCCGGTGTACTGGAAGTGATCGCCTACGCTGGCGCCATCATGGTGCTGTTCGTGTTCGTGGTGATGATGCTGAACCTGGGTCCGGCCTCGGCTCAGCAAGAGCGCGCCTGGCTCAAGCCCGGTATCTGGGGCGGCCCGGTCCTCCTCGCCGCGCTGCTGCTGGTGGAACTGCTGTATGTGCTGTTCTCCCACCAGACCGGTGAAGCCATCGGCCACACCACCGTAGACGCCAAGGCCGTGGGCATCAGCCTGTTCGGTCCTTACCTGCTGGTGGTCGAACTCGCCTCGATGCTGCTGCTCGCCGCAGCCGTCACGGCGTTCCACTTGGGCCGCAACGAAGCCAAGGAGCAATGACGATGCCTGCTATCCCCATGGAGCATGGTCTGGCGGTCGCCGGCATCCTGTTCTGCCTCGGTCTGGTCGGCCTGATGGTCCGCCGCAACATTCTCTTCGTGCTGATGAGCCTGGAGGTCATGATGAATGCCTCCGCCTTGGCGTTCATCGTTGCCGGTAGCCGCTGGGCGCAGCCGGATGGACAGATCATGTTCATCCTGGTGATCAGCCTGGCAGCCGCCGAGGCCAGTATTGGCCTGGCGATCCTGCTGCAACTGTATCGCCGCTTCCACACGCTCGATATCGACGCTGCCAGTGAGATGCGCGGATGAACCTTCTCTATCTGACTTTCCTGTTCCCTCTGATCGGTTTTGTGCTGCTGGCGTTCTCCCGGGGACGCCTCTCGGAAAACCTCTCGGCGCTGATCGGCGTCGGCTCCATTGGCCTGTCGGCGATCGTCGCGGCCTATGTGATCTGGCAGTTCAACGTCGCCCCGCCGGAAGGCGGTCACTACACCCAGGTGTTGTGGCAGTGGATGGCGGTGGAAGGCTTCACGCCGAACTTCGCCCTGTACCTGGACGGTCTGTCCGTGACCATGCTCGGTGTGGTGGTTGGCGTCGGCTTCCTGATCCACCTGTTCGCCTCCTGGTACATGCGCGGTGAAGCCGGTTACTCGCGCTTCTTCGCCTACACCAACCTGTTTATCGCCAGCATGCTGTTCCTGGTATTGGGCGATAACCTGTTGTTCTTGTACTTCGGCTGGGAAGGCGTGGGCCTGTGCTCGTACCTGTTGATCGGTTTCTACTACAGCAATCGCAACAACGGTAACGCCGCACTCAAAGCCTTCATCGTGACCCGTATCGGTGACGTGTTCATGGCCATCGGCCTGTTCATTCTGTTTGCCCAACTGGGCACCCTGAACGTTCAGGAACTGCTGGTGCTGGCTCCGCAGAAATTCCAGTCCGGTGACTTCTGGATGGTCATGGCCACCCTGATGCTGCTGGGCGGTGCTGTCGGTAAATCCGCACAACTGCCGCTGCAAACCTGGCTGGCGGATGCGATGGCCGGCCCGACTCCGGTTTCGGCACTGATCCACGCCGCAACCATGGTAACCGCTGGCGTCTACCTGATTGCCCGTACCCACGGCCTGTTCACCCTGGCGCCGGAGATCCTGCATCTAGTAGGAATCGTCGGTGGCGTGACCCTGGTTCTCGCAGGCTTTGCAGCCCTGGTCCAGACCGACATCAAGCGTATCCTCGCCTACTCGACCATGAGCCAGATCGGCTACATGTTCCTGGCCCTGGGCGTTGGTGCCTGGGATGGCGCGATCTTCCACCTGATGACCCACGCCTTCTTCAAGGCCCTGCTGTTCCTTGCGTCCGGTTCGGTGATCGTTGCCTGCCACCACGAGCAGAACATCTTCAAGATGGGCGGTCTGTGGAAGAAACTGCCACTGGCCTACGCCAGCTTCATCGTCGGCGGCGCGGCCCTGGCGGCCCTGCCTCTGGTGACTGCGGGCTTCTACTCCAAGGACGAAATCCTCTGGGAAGCGTTCGCCAGCGGCAACAACGGTCTGCTCTATGCAGGTCTGGTCGGCGCGTTCATGACTTCGCTCTACACCTTCCGCCTGATCTTCATCGCGTTCCACGGTGAAGCGAAGACCGAAGCCCACGCCGGTCACGGCATTGCCCACTGGCTGCCACTGTCGGTGCTGATCGTATTGTCCACCGCCATCGGCGCGATGATCGTTCCACCGCTGCACGGCGTACTGCCGGAAAGCGTCGGCCATGCTGGCGGCGAAGCCAAGCACAGCCTGGAAATCGCTTCGGGCGCCATCGCCCTGGCCGGTATCCTGCTGGCCGCGCTGCTGTTCCTCGGCAAGCGTCGCTTCGTCACTGCCGTCGCCAACAGCGGCATCGGCCGCCTCCTTTCGGCCTGGTGGTTCGCTGCCTGGGGCTTCGACTGGATCTACGACAAACTGTTCGTCAAGCCTTACCTTGCGATCATCCATGTATTGCGCAAAGACCCGCTCGACCAGACCATCGGTCTGATCCCGCGCATGGCCAAAGGCGGTCACACCGCCCTGAGCCGTACCGAGACCGGTCAACTGCGTTGGTATGCCGCCTCGATGGCTGCTGGTGCCGTGCTGGTCATTGGCGCCGTCGTGCTGGTAGCGGTCTGATATGAACCTTGCGAATTTGCGAAAGGAAACGAGCCCGTCATGATTCTGCCCTGGCTAATCCTGATCCCCTTCATCGGCGGCCTGCTGTGCTGGATGGGTGAGCGCTTCGGCGCCACTCTCCCGCGCTGGATTGCGCTGATCACCATGTCCCTGCTGCTCTCCCTCGGCCTCTGGCTGTGGGCCAACGGTGACTATTCATTTGCCCCGGCGCCAGGCGCCGATCCGACCTGGGTGATTGAGTTCAAACACGTCTGGATCCAGCGTTTCGGCATCAATGTGCACCTGGCCCTCGACGGCCTGTCCCTGTTGATGATCCTGCTGACCGGTCTGCTGGGTGTCCTCTCGGTACTCTGCTCGTGGAAAGAGATCCAGCGTCACGTGGGCTTCTTCCACCTGAACCTGATGTGGATCCTGGGCGGTGTCGTCGGCGTGTTCCTCGCCCTCGACCTGTTCATGTTCTTCTTCTTCTGGGAAATGATGCTGGTGCCGATGTACTTCCTCATCGCGCTCTGGGGTCACAGTTCTTCGGACGGCAAGAAAACCCGGATCTACGCGGCGACCAAGTTCTTCATCTTCACTCAGGCTTCCGGCCTGATCATGCTGGTGGCGATCCTGGGCCTGGTACTGGTCAACTTCAACGACACCGGCGTGATTACCTTCAACTACGCCGATCTGTTGAAAACCAAGATGTCGCTGACCACCGAGTACATTCTGATGCTCGGTTTCTTCATCGCTTTCGCGGTCAAGTTGCCGGTCGTACCGTTCCACTCCTGGCTGCCTGACGCTCACGCCCAGGCGCCGACCGCAGGTTCCGTCGACCTCGCCGGTATCTTGCTGAAGACTGCTGCGTACGGTCTGCTGCGTTTCGCCCTGCCGCTGTTCCCGAATGCGTCGGCCGAGTTTGCGCCGATCGCCATGACTCTGGGTCTGATCGGGATCTTCTACGGTGCGTTCCTGGCCTTCGCGCAAACTGACATCAAGCGTCTGATTGCCTTCTCGTCCGTTTCCCACATGGGCTTCGTTCTGATCGGCATCTACTCCGGCAGCCAACTGGCGCTGCAGGGCGCGGTGATGCAAATGCTGGCGCACGGCCTGTCGGCCGCGGCACTCTTTATCTTGAGTGGCCAGTTGTACGAACGCACCCACACCCGCGACATGCGTGAAATGGGTGGCCTGTGGTCGAAGATCGCTTACCTGCCAGCCCTCAGCCTGTTCTTCGCCGCCGCGTCGCTGGGCTTGCCGGCGACCGGT
The DNA here is from genome assembly GCF_040448305.1 of Pseudomonas fluorescens. Taxonomy (NCBI): domain Bacteria; kingdom Pseudomonadati; phylum Pseudomonadota; class Gammaproteobacteria; order Pseudomonadales; family Pseudomonadaceae; genus Pseudomonas; species Pseudomonas fluorescens. Next base: position 4,579,811 of record NZ_CP148752.1, read on the forward strand.
AACTTCGTCGGAGAGTTCCTGATCCTGATCGGCACCTTTGCCAGTGCCCCATGGGTCACCGTGATCGCGACGTCCGGCCTGGTGTTCGGTTCGGTCTACTCGCTGATCATGATCCACCGTGCCTTCTTCGGCCCGTCCAAATCGGACGCGGTGCTGCATGGCATGGACGGTCGCGAACTGATCATGGTAGCCGGTCTTGCGGCGTTGGTGATCTACATCGGTGTTTACCCGCAACCGTTCCTCGACACCTCTGCCGCTACGATGCATGGCGTGCAGCAGTGGATCGGCACCGCCTTCACTCAACTCGCTTCGGCCCGGTAAGAGCGCTATGGAATTCACGACTCAACACTTTATCGCGCTAGCGCCGTTGTTGATCACCAGCGCCACGATCATCGTGGTGATGCTGGCGATTGCCTGGCGCCGCAACCACTCCCAGACCTTCCTGCTGTCGGTGGCGGGTCTGAACCTGGCATTGCTGTCGATCCTGCCTGCCTTAAAAGTCGCGCCCCTGGCTGTGACTCCGTTGCTGCAGATCGACTCGTTCGCCTGCCTGTACATGGCGCTGATCCTGGTCGCCACCCTCGCTTGTGTAACCCTCGCCCACGCCTACCTCGGCGATGGCGGCACGGGCTACCCGGGCAACCGTGAAGAGCTTTACCTGCTGATCCTGATGGCCGCCGCCGGTGGCCTGGTGTTGGTCAGCGCGCAGCACCTGGCCGGGTTGTTCATCGGTCTGGAACTGCTCTCGGTACCGGTCTACGGTCTGGTGGCCTATGCCTTCTTCAACAAGCGCTCGCTGGAAGCCGGTATCAAGTACATGGTGCTGTCGGCGGCAGGTTCCGCGTTCCTGTTGTTCGGTATGGCCCTGCTCTACGCTGACGCCGGTTCCCTGAGCTTCGTCGGCATCGGTCAGGCGCTGGCGGCTACCGGTCTGCCAAGCTCGCTGGCACAACTGGGCCTGGGCATGATGCTGATCGGTCTGGCGTTCAAGCTGTCGCTGGTACCCTTCCACCTATGGACTCCGGACGTTTACGAGGGTGCTCCGGCGCCGGTCGCAGCGTTCCTGGCTACCGCTTCCAAAGTGGCTGTGTTCGCGGTGATGGTGCGCCTGTTCCAGATCTCGCCAGTGGCGAGCAGCGGCGTGCTGAGCAACGTGCTGACCATCATCGCCATCGCGTCGATCCTGTTCGGTAACCTGCTGGCCCTGACCCAGAGCAACCTCAAGCGTCTGCTGGGTTACTCGTCCATCGCCCACTTCGGCTACCTGCTGATCGCCCTGGTGGCGAGCAAGGGTCTGGCCGTGGAAGCCATCGGCGTGTACCTGGTCACCTACGTGATCACCAGCCTCGGCGCTTTCGGTGTGATCACCCTGATGTCCTCGCCGTACAAAGGCCGTGACGCAGACGCCCTGTACGAATACCGCGGCCTGTTCTGGCGCCGTCCGTACCTGACCGCCGTACTGACCGTGATGATGCTGTCCCTGGCCGGTATCCCGCTGACCGCGGGCTTCATCGGCAAGTTCTACATCATCGCCACCGGTGTCGAGTCGCACCAGTGGTGGCTGGTCGGTTCCCTGGTACTGGGCAGCGCCATCGGCGTGTTCTACTACCTGCGTGTGATGGTCACCCTGTTCCTGATCGAGCCAAACCTGCGTCGCGTCGACGCCCAACTGCACTGGGAACAACGCGCAGGCGGCGTGATGCTGCTGGCGATTGCGGTACTGGCGTTCTTCCTCGGCCTGTACCCACAACCGCTGCTGAACCTGGTTCAACAGTCGGGCCTTGCGGGTTGATCGCTTAGAGTCATTCGGCAGTAAACAAAAACGGCACCTTCGGGTGCCGTTTTTTGTGGCGAGGGAGCTTGCTCCCGCTCGGCTGCGAAGCAGTCGCCAGAATTTGAGATCTTCGCTCTCTACCAGATAGACCGGAACTTGCGAAAGGGGCCTGCTGCGCAGTCCAGCGGGAGCAAGCTCCCTCGCCACGGGTCATTGTTTTTGAGAAGTAATGCTGCTCAGAGAGCCCTACTGCCCTCAATGCCCTCATCGCGAGCAAGCTCGCTCCCACAGGTTTTGTGTCGTACACAAAATCTGCGGTCACCCTCGGACACTGTGGGAGCGAGCTTGCTCGCGATGACGGTGTAACAGACACCAACAAAAACGGCACCTTCCGGTGCCGTTCGCCTTTCACAATACAACCAACTTACTTACGCGCCGCCTCCCACGATTTCAGCAGTTCGCTGTAGCTCACGGTCTCGCCCTTAGGCTTCTCGTTCGCCAGTTTCGGCTTCGGTGCGCCCGGCTGGTCGAACCAGTATTGCGCGTCACGCTCGGGGTTCATTTTCGGGGCGCAGGTGGCTTGTGCCTTCGAGCGTTCCAGACGGGTCATGATTGCGTCCTGATCCTTGGCCAGGCCGTCGAGTGCCTGTTGCGGGGTTTTCTCGCCGCTGGCGGCTTCGGCGATGTGGCTCCACCACAGTTGTGCCAGGCGAGGATAATCAGGCACGTTGGTCCCGGTCGGGGTCCATTGCACGCGGGCCGGGCTACGGTAGAACTCCACCAGGCCACCGAGTTTCGGCGCCAGGTCGGTCATGGCTTGCGAGTTGATGTCCGATTCGCGGATCGGCGTCAGGCCGACGATGGTTTTCTTCAGCGACACGGTTTTCGAGGTCACGAACTGCGCGTAGAGCCAGGCCGCGAGTTTCTGTTTCTCAGGCGTGGACTTCATGAACGTCCAGGAACCGGCGTCCTGATAACCGAGTTTCATGCCCTCCTCCCAATACGGACCTTTCGGCGAAGGCGCCATGCGCCATTTCGGCGTGCCGTCGGCATTCATCACCGGCAGGCCCGGTTTGGTCATGTCGGCGGTGAACGCGGTGTACCAGAAGATCTGCTGGGCGATGTTGCCCTGGGATGGCACGGGACCTGATTCGGAGAAAGTCATTCCCGCCGCTTCCGGTGGCGCGTATTTTTTCATCCAGTCCACGTACTTGGTGGTCGCATACACGGCTGCCGGGCCGTTGGTGTCGCCTCCGCGGGTCACGCTGGAGCCGACCGGATGACAATCCTCGACGCGGATACCCCACTCGTCCACCGGCAAGCCGTTGGGTATGCCTTTATCGCCAGCGCCGGCCATGGAGAACCAGGCGTCGGTGAAACGCCAACCCAGCGACGGGTCTTTCTTGCCGTAGTCCATGTGCCCGTAGACGCGCTTGCCATCGATCTCCTTGACGTCTTCGCTGAAGAACTTGGCGATGTCTTCATAGGCCGACCAGTTCACCGGTACGCCGAGCTCGTAGCCGTACTTTTCCTTGAACTTGGCTTTGAGGTCCGCGCGTTCGAACCAGTCGGCGCGGAACCAGTACAGGTTGGCGAACTGCTGGTCGGGCAACTGATAGATCTTGCCGTCCGGCGCGGTGGTGAAGGAGATGCCGATGAAGTCCTTGATGTCGAGGGTTGGCGAAGTGAAGTTCTTGCCCTCGTTGGCCATCAGGTCGGTGATCGATTCGGTCTTGCCGTAGCGGAAGTGCGTACCGATCAGGTCCGAGTCGTTGACCCAGCCGTCATAGATGTTTTTGTCCGATTGCATCTGGGTCTGCAGCTTTTCCACCACGTCGCCTTCCTGCAGCAGGTCGTGGGTCAGCTTGATCCCGGTGATCTCGGTGAAGGCCTTGGCCAGCACCTTGGATTCGTACTCGTGGGTGGCAATGGTTTCCGAGACCACTTTGATGCTCATCCCGCGAAACGGCTCGGCCGCCTTGATGAACCACTTCAGCTCTTCGAGTTGTTGATCGGCCGTCAGGGTGGATGGCTTGAATTCACTGCCGATCCATTTCTTCGCGGCGTCTTCATAGGCATCGGCCCAGGCAGACGCGCTCAAACCGCTGAGTGCCAGCATGGCTGCCAATGAAATGCTATGTCGCAGCTTATTGTTTTTGTCGAACATAGAGACCTCCTTATTGAGTTTCGGAGCAACATTGCCGAGCGATTCGACTAGCCCCAACGCATCACAGCCAACAGCCACACCAGGGACATCGCGAAGGCGACCCAGATGCTCCAGTCGGTGACGCCGATTACCAGCAAGTGCAGGTAGGCGCTGCCGAGAAGACCGATGAACAAGCGATCACCACGGGTGGTGGCAATCGGCAGAAAACCACGCCGAAGGATGCTCGGCGAACGCAACTCCCAAGTGGTCATGACCACCAGGATCAGGGCAATCACGCTGAAGAATGCAGCCGTCGGGACGGTCCAACTCATCCATTCCATCATCAGTTCCTCATACCCGGCCCAGGGCAAAGCCCTTGGCCACGTGGTTGCGAACAAACCAGATCACCAGCATGCCCGGCAGGATGGTCAACACCCCCGCCGCCGCCAACACACCCCAGTCGATGCCCGACGCCGAGACGGTGCGGGTCATCACCGCCGCGATGGGCTTGGCGTTCACCGAGGTGAGGGTTCGCGCCAGCAGCAGTTCGACCCAGGAAAACATGAAGCAGAAGAACGCCGTGACGCCGATGCCGGAGCCGATCAGCGGGATGAAAATCTTCACGAAGAACTTGGGAAAGCTGTAGCCATCGATGTAGGCGGTTTCGTCGATTTCCTTGGGCACGCCGGACATGAAGCCTTCGAGAATCCACACCGCCAGCGGCACGTTGAACAGGCAGTGGGCCAGGGCCACGGCGATGTGGGTATCGAACAAGCCGATCGAGGAATACAGCTGGAAGAACGGCAGCAGGAACACCGCCGGTGGCGCCATGCGGTTGGTCAGCAGCCAGAAGAACAGGTGCTTGTCACCGAGGAAGCGGTAGCGCGAGAACGCATAGGCCGCTGGCAAGGCCACGGTCAGGGAAATGATCGTGTTCAGGCTCACGTAGTACAACGAGTTGAGGTAACCGGTGTACCAGCTCGGGTCGGTGAAGATCACCTTGTAGTTGTGGAAGGTGAAATCCTGGGGGAACAACGTCAGACCGCCGAGGATTTCGCTGTTGCTCTTGAAGGACATGTTCAGCAGCCAGTAGATCGGCACCAGCAGGAACAGGATGTAGAGCAGCAGTGGAACAAGCTTTCTCTTGCTCATGGCGGGCCTCAGCGGTTGGCGTCGGAGTGAGTCATGGCGGTGTAGAACAGCCAGGACACCAACAGGATGATCAGGAAGTACACCAGCGAGAATGCCGCTGCCGGCCCCAGGTCGAACTGCCCGATCGCCATTTGCGTCAGGGTCTGGCTCAAGAAGGTCGTGGAATTGCCCGGACCGCCGCCCGTGAGCACGAACGGCTCGGTGTAGATCATGAAACTGTCCATGAAGCGCAGCATCACGGCGATCAGCAGCACACTCTTGAGCTTGGGCAACTGAATGTGCCGGAATACCGCCCAGGCCGAAGCCCGGTCGATCCGCGCCGCCTGGTAATACACATCCGGAATCGCCCGCAGGCCGGAGAAGCACAACAGCGCCACCAGCGACGTCCAGTGCCAGACGTCCATCACCAGCACGGTGACCCAGGCGTCCATGGTGTTCGCCGCATAGTTGTAGCTGATGCCCATGGCCTTGAGGCTCGCCCCCAGCAGACCGATGTCGGCCCGACCGAAGATCTGCCAGATGGTGCCGACCACGTTCCACGGGATCAGCAACGGAATCGCCAGGATGATCAGCACCACCGACGACCAGCGGCCCTTGGTCGGCATGGTCAGGGCGATGGCGATGCCCAAGGGGATTTCGATCAGCAGCACGCAGGCCGAGTAGATGAACTGGCGCAGCAACGAGTCGTGCAGGCGTGGATCGAGCAGCACCTGCCTGTACCAGTCGGCGCCGACGAAGTAGCGGCTGGACTGGTCGAAGATGTCCTGCACCGAATAGTTGACCACGGTCATCATCGGGATCACCGCACTGAACGCCACCAGCAGGAACACCGGCAGCACCAGCCACCAGGCCTTGTTGTTCTGCACCTTGTTCATGGCTGCGCCTCTTGGTTGGCATTGGCTTCGAGCAGGAATTCATCGGCGTAGACCATCAACCACTGCGCCGGAAAACTGATGTACGCCGTGCCTTGCGGCACCGGTTTGTCTTCGGCCAGGCGCACCTTCAGGGGCGCACCATCGAGGTCGAGGCTCATGATCTTGTAGGTGCCCAGGTCTTCGACGTGTACGACCTGTGCCCGCAGCGCGTCATCAAAGGCTTCGTCCCACACATGGACGAACTCCGGACGAATGCCGACCTTCAGGGTTTTCCACTCCGATTCAGCAATACGCTGCTGCATGGCCTCGGACAGCGGCAGGTGCGTCGAGGCGAAACCGACACCGCCCGGTTGTGGCTGCACCTCGATCAGGTTCATCCCGGGGCTGCCAATGAAGTAGCCGACAAAGGTGTGACTCGGGCGCTCGAACAATTCCCTTGGCGTGCCGAACTGCACGATCTGCCCGCCGTACATCACCGCAATCTTGTCGGCGAAGGTCGAGGCCTCCAGCTGATCGTGGGTGACGTAGACCATGGTGATGTTGAACTGCTCGTGGATCTGCTTGAGCTTGCGCCGCAGTTTCCACTTCAGGTGCGGGTCGATCACCGTCAGCGGCTCGTCGAAGAGGATCGCCGACACGTCGTCGCGCACCAGCCCGCGGCCCATGGAAACTTTCTGTTTTTCGTCGGCGGTGAGGTTGCGCGCCTTTTTGCTCAGCAGGTTCTGCAGGTCGAGGACTTCGGCGATTTCCTGCACCTTGCTATGCACCCTGGCCTCGGCCATGCCCTGATTGCGCAGCGGGAAGGCCAGGTTGTCGAACACCGTCATGGTGTCGTAGACCACCGGGAACTGGAAAACCTGGGCGATGTTGCGCTTTTCCGGGGTCAGGTTGTTGACCGCTTTGCCGTCGAACAGCACATGGCCCTGGGACGGGCTGAGCAGACCGGAAATGATGTTGAGCAAGGTCGATTTGCCGCAGCCCGATGGACCGAGCAACGCGTAGGCGCCGCCCTGTTCCCAGATGTGGTCCATCTCGCGGATCGCATAGTCCTCCGGTCCCGCCGGGGTCTTGGTGTAGCTGTGGGCGAGGTTCTGCAAACGGATTTCGGCCATCAGGCAACCCTCGTGACACGCCGGCCCGGCGCCTGGACCAGCCGCCCCTGCGTATCGAACACAAACAGTTTATGGGTGGGGATGTAGATGCGGATCGGCGCATCGACGTCGTATTCGTGGACACCCGGCAAGTGCAGCACCAGCAGGAAGTGCTCGTTGCGCACGTGCAGGAAGGTTTCCGAGCCGCTGATTTCCGCGACTTCGACGGTCACCGCCAATTCGAGGTCATCGTCGTTGCTCGGCACCAGCGAGATATGGCTGGGCCGCACGCCGAAACGGAACTCGCCCTCGCCCACCGGGCGCAGATCGACGTTCAGCGGGAAATGCACGAAGTTGGCGAAACTCACTTCGTTGCCGGCAATGCGTCCCGGCATCAGGTTGATCGGCGGCTCGGAGAACAGCTCCGCCGCCAGCACCGTTTGCGGCTGGTGATAGACCGAGGCGGACTGGCCGCTCTGGATCACCCGGCCTTCGTGAAGAATGGTGGTGGTGCCACCCAGGGCCAGGGCTTCGTTGGGCTCGGTGGTGGCGTAGATCGCAATGGTGTGGCGCGCCTTGAACAGCTCGCGCATTTCCTGGCGCAGTTCTTCGCGCAACTTGTAGTCTAGGTTGACCAGCGGCTCGTCGAACAGGATCAGCTCGGCATCCTTGACCAGCGCCCGGGCCATGGCCGTGCGTTGTTGCTGACCGCCGGAAAGCTCCAGCGGATAGCGCTTGAGAAACTTCTCGATGCGCAGCATCTTCGCGGTTTCCAGCACCTTGTTCTGGATCACTTCGCTGGATACACCGGCCTGACGCAGCGGCGAGGCGATGTTGTCGAACACCGTCATGGTCGGGTAGTTGATGAACTGCTGATAGACCATCGACACATTGCGCAGGCGCACGGGGCGTTGGGTGACGTCGACGCCGTTCATCAGGATGCGGCCGCTGTCGGGCTTGTCCAGACCGGCCATCAGGCGCATCAGGCTGGTCTTGCCGGACAAGGTGCGCCCCAGCAAAACGTTGAAGGAACCGGGTTCAAAACTCAGGTTGGCATCGTCGATCCAGGTCTGGCCCTCGACGGTGCGGCTGACGTGCTCCAGGGTGAGTGACATGGCTCGGCCTTTTTATTATTGGAGTCAAGCGACCGGAGCTCTAAAGCGACATCCGTGCCAAAAAACTCAAGCTGTTGATTCAGCTTGAAATTCCAGAAGAAGACGGCAAAAACACGTTCGTTGCTGAACACAAATGAACAATCTGAAATGAACAATTGAACAGTTCACCCATTGACAGTGAACAATAGTGAACAACACTCTACGGATACTTTGGACTGGCTTGGCAGTACTTGTGGGAGCGAGCTTGCTCGCGATAGCGGTGGGTCAGACGACATTAATGTTGTCTGGCACGGCCTCATCGCGAGCAAGCTCGCTCCCACATGGAACTCACCGCCTTCATAGATTTATGCTGCAGTACTACCCATAACAACAATAAAAGCTTGCCCAGAGATCGACTGCCATGGCCGCACCCGCATCGCCGTTGTCCCACGACGCCATCATCCAGGACTCCTGGTCCCGTTGCCGCGCGTTCGGCCTCAGTCATCAGAGCGCGCCGGCATTCGACCAATTGCCGGCCGCGGGCATCGCGCAACTGCTGGAGAGCCAGCATTCACTGGTGCAAACCACCCATCAGGAAGTGCTGCCCTACTACGAGAACATCCTGAGCAACTCCAATTGCCTGATCATGCTCGCCGACCATCAGGGCCAGGTGCTCACGTCCTGGGGCACCCAGCGCTTTATCGAACCCAAACTGGCCCGGGGTTTCAGCGCCGGCGCCAGCTGGATGGAACGTTGCACCGGCACCAACGCCATAGGCACCGCCCTGGCCTGCGAACAAGCGGTACACATCGAGCACGATGAACATTTCCTCAAGGCCAACCGCTTCATGACCGGTTCCGCCGCGCCGATTTTCGATGCCGAGCGCAAGGTGATCGCGGTGCTGGACGTTTCCAGCGACAGCTACCTGCCGCCCTCCCACACCCTGGGCATGGTCAAGATGATGAGCCAGACCGTGGAAAACCGGCTGATCCTCAACCTGTTCCATGGCCAGCATTTCCAGCTGACGTTCAACACCGGGCTGAACAACCTCGACAGCCAATGGGCCGGGTTACTGATCTTCGATGAGACCGGCCAGGTGCTGTCGGCCAATCGCCGGGCCGACAATCTGCTGGGCATCAGCCTGTCGCGGGTCAGTGTCGAAAGCCTGTTCAAGGTCTCGCTGCTGGAGTTGCTCAACCAGCCAGAAGGCCTGCCCTTCGCCCTGCAAACCTCGGGGCGCAACCGCTTTCAGTGCCTGTTGAAGCGGCCGAAACAGGCATCAATTCAACCACGAGTATTCACCGAGCCGGTTGTAACTGCACTCGCGGCCATCAGCCTCAACTCCCTGCATTTCGGCGACAGTCGCGTGGAAAAAGCCGTGCGTCAGGCCGAGCGCTTGCTGGAAAAAGACATTCCGTTGCTGATCCACGGTGAAACCGGGGTCGGCAAGGAAGTGTTCGTCAAAGCCCTGCATCAGGCCAGCTCGCGCAGCAAACAAGCGTTCATCGCCGTCAACTGTGCAGCGATTCCCGCCGAACTGGTGGAGTCCGAGTTGTTCGGATATGAGAAAGGCGCGTTCACCGGTGCCAATCAGAAAGGCAGCATCGGGCTGATCCGCAAGGCTGACAAAGGCACGCTGTTCCTCGACGAAATCGGCGACATGCCGCTGCCGACCCAGGCACGACTGTTGCGGGTGTTGCAGGAGCGTTGCGTGCAGCCAGTGGGCAGCAGCGAGTTGTTCCCGGTGGACTTGCGTATCATTTCCGCGACCAATCGCTCGTTGCGCGAACAGGTACAACTGGGGCGGTTTCGTGAAGACCTGTATTACCGCATCGGCGGCCTGACCCTGGAACTGCCACCGTTAAGAGAGCGCAGCGATAAAGAGGCGCTGTTTAAACGTCTCTGGGAACAGCATCGCGAACCCAGCCAATGGGCTGGACTGAGCCGCGAGGTATTGGAGCTGTTCGACCGTCACCCGTGGCCGGGGAATTTGCGCCAGGTCAGCAGTGTGATGCAGGTAGCGCTGGCGATGGCGGAGGAACAACCGATAAAGCCGGAGCATTTGCCGGATGATTTTTTTGTCGACCTGGAAATGGAGCCGGTCGATACGCCGGAACCGTTGGCCGTGGATCTGAATGATGCCGAGGATTTGAACCGGCAGTTGCAGGCGGCGGGGGGGAATATTTCGTATCTGGCAAGGCGCCTAGGGGTCAGCCGCAATACCCTTTACAAGCGGTTGCGGCAGGCTGAATGACAGGTGAGCCGCACTGGCGGTACTTGGCTTGAGTCCATCGCGAGCAGGCTCGCTCCCACAGGGGATCTGTGTCGTCCACAGAACTCAAACCTGGCGAAAATCCAATGTGGGAGCGAGCCTGCTCGCGATTACGTCAGCTCAGGCACCTCAAAAACAGCAGCCCCCCCAAAAAACAAAAACCCGCACAAGGCGGGTTTTGTTTTACAGCGGATCAAGCAATCAGTCAGCCAGACGCCAGGTCGTGCCGCCCTTGCCGTCTTCCAGCACAACGCCCATGGCGGTGAGCTGGTCGCGGATGCGGTCGGATTCGGCCCAGTCCTTGCCGGCACGTGCCGCCAGGCGCGCTGCGATCAACGCCTCGACTTCGGCTGCATCCACGCGCCCTTCGGCACCGGCTTGCAGGAAATCATCAGCCTCAAGCTGCAACACACCCAGCACGCTGGCCAGTTCTTTCAAACGGGCTGCCAGACCGGCCGCTGCGTTCAGATCGCTCTCGCGCAGGCGGTTGATCTCGCGGACCATCTCGAACAGCACCGCGCAGGCTTCCGGCGTGCCGAAGTCGTCGTTCATCACCTGGGTGAAACGCTCGACGAAAGCTTCGCCGCCAGCAGGTGCAACGTTCGGCAGGCCTTTCAACGCATGGTAGAAACGCTCCAGGGCACCCTTGGCGTCCTTGAGGTTGTCTTCCGAGTAGTTGATCGCGCTGCGGTAGTGGCTCGACACCAGCAGGTAACGCACGACTTCCGGGTGGTACTTGTCGAGCACGTCGCGAATGGTGAAGAAGTTGTTCAAGGACTTGGACATCTTCTCGCCATTGATACGGATCATGCCGCAATGCATCCACGCGTTGGCGTAGGTCTTGCCGGTGGCCGCTTCGCTCTGGGCGATTTCGTTTTCATGGTGCGGGAACTCGAGGTCGCTGCCGCCGCCATGAATGTCGAAGGTTTCACCCAGGCAGCAGGTGGACATCACCGAGCATTCGATGTGCCAGCCCGGACGCCCGGCGCCCCAAGGCGATTCCCAGCTTGGCTCGCCCGGCTTGGCAGCTTTCCACAGCACGAAGTCCAGCGGGTCCTGCTTGGACTCGTCGACTTCGATGCGGGCACCGATGCGCAGGTCTTCGATCTTCTTGCGCGACAGCTTGCCGTAGCCCATGAACTTGCCGACGCGGTAGTACACGTCGCCATTGCCCGGGGCGTAGGCGTAACCCTTGTCGATCAGGGTCTGGATCATCGCGTGCATGCCCGGGATGTGATCGGTGGCACGCGGCTCCATGTCCGGCTTCTTGATGTTCAGGCGCGCTTCATCTTCGTGCATCGCCGCGATCATGCGCTCGGTCAACGCTTCGAACGACTCACCGTTCTCAAAGGCCCGGTTGATGATCTTGTCGTCGATGTCGGTGATGTTACGCACGTAGGTCAGGTCGTAACCGCTGAAGCGCAACCAGCGCGTCACCAGGTCGAACGCGACCATGCTGCGGCCGTGGCCCAGGTGGCAGTAGTCGTACACGGTCATGCCGCACACGTACATGCGCACCTTGTTGCCATCGAGCGGCTTGAAGACTTCTTTGCTCTTGGTGAGCGTGTTGTAGATCGTTAGCACGTTAAGTCCTTGAATCACTGGCCCCACGAATCACGCAGGGTCACGGTACGGTTGAATACCGGCTGACCTGGTTTCGAGTCCTTCAAATCAGCAACGAAGTAACCTTCGCGCTCGAACTGGAAACGGTCTTCCGGCTGTGCGTTGCCCAGCGAAGGCTCGGCACGACAACCGGTGAGTACCTGCAGCGAATCAGGGTTGATGTTGTCCAGGAAACTGGCGCTGTCTTCGGCCTTCTCGGGGTTGGCCGAACGGAACAGACGATCGTACAGACGCACTTCGCACTCGACGCTGGCCGCAGCCGGTACCCAGTGGACCACGCCTTTGACCTTGCGGCCTTCAGGGTTCTTGCCCAGGGTGTCCGGATCGTACGAGCAGCGCAGTTCGACGATGTTGCCATCGGCGTCCTTGATCGCTTCGTCGGCGCGGATCACGTAGCTGCCACGCAGACGCACTTCACCGGCCGGTTCCAGGCGCTTGTAGCCCTTCGGCGGCTCTTCCATGAAGTCTTCACGGTCGATGTAGATTTCACGGGCGAACGGCAGTGCGCGCACGCCCATGTCTTCTTTCGGGTGGCACGGCAGTTCGAGGTTCTCGACCTGGCCTTCCGGGTAGTTGGTGATCACGACTTTCAGCGGACGCAGTACGCACATGGCGCGCGGGGCGCTGTGGTCGAGGTCGTCACGGATGCTGAATTCGAGCATGCCGAAGTCGACCACGCCGTCGGAACGGTTGGTGCCGATCATTTCGCAGAAGTTGCGGATCGATTTCGGCGTGTAGCCACGGCGGCGGAAACCCGACAGCGTGGACATGCGCGGGTCGTCCCAGCCGTTGACGTGCTTTTCATCGACCAGCTGCTTGAGCTTGCGCTTGCTGGTGATGGTGTAGTTCAGGTTCAGGCGGCTGAACTCGTACTGGCGCGGGTGCGCCGGCACTGGCAGGTTGTCGAGGAACCAGTCGTACAGCGGACGGTGGCTTTCGAACTCCAGGGTGCAGATCGAATGGGTGATGCCTTCGATGGCGTCCGACTGTCCGTGGGTGAAGTCGTAGTTCGGATAGATGCACCACTTGTCGCCGGTCTGGTGGTGGTGAGCGTGACGGATGCGATACATGATCGGGTCACGCAGGTTCATGTTCGGCGAGGCCATGTCGATCTTGGCCCGCAGCACCCGTGCACCGTCCTTGAACTCGCCGGCTTTCATGCGGGCGAACAGGTCCAGGTTCTCTTCGACGCTGCGGTCGCGGAACGGGCTGTTCTTGCCCGGCTCGGTCAGGCTGCCACGGTATTCCTTGGCTTGCTCAGGGGTCAGGTCGTCGACGTAGGCATTGCCGGATTTGATCAACTCCACCGCCCAGTCATGCAACTGGTCGAAATACTGCGAGGCGTAGCGCACTTCGCCGGACCATTCGAAGCCCAGCCATTTGACGTCGCTTTCGATCGCGTCGATGTATTCCTGGTCTTCCTTGGCCGGGTTGGTGTCGTCGAAACGCAGGTGCGTGACGCCACCGAACTCCTGGGCCAGGCCGAAGTTCACGCAGATCGACTTGGCGTGGCCGATGTGCAGGTAGCCGTTGGGTTCAGGCGGGAAACGGGTGACGATCTGCGTGTGCTTGCCCGAGTCCAGGTCTGCCTGGATGATCGGCCGCAGGAAGTTGACCGGCACGGCAGGGCCGGTCTTGGCATTCGAGGTAGGGTCGACAGTGGGCTTGCTCATAGGATCCTTGAACGTACAAGTGCGTGGCCGTAATGAAGGCCGGACAAAACAAAGCCGCTATCATAGCCGATGCCGTCAAGTACCTGACAGAGCGCACTCTGTAAACCGTCGCATTTAATAGGCCGCAAATGAAAAAACAGCCTCGAATTTCGCGTCTGGCACGCTAAACTGCGCACCTTGGCCAAAAAGGCTGAACCGGTGGCGGGACGTGATGTTCCAACACCACGAATTCCTTAGATATGCTTCATCTCAAAAGAGTACCGATCATGACCCAAGTCAAACTGACTACCAACCATGGCGACATCGTCCTCGAACTGAACGCCGACAAAGCCCCGATCACCGTGGCCAACTTCGTTGAGTACGTTAAAGCCGGTCACTACGAAAACACCGTTTTCCACCGTGTCATCGGTAACTTCATGATCCAGGGCGGCGGTTTCGAGCCAGGCATGAAAGAAAAAAAAGACAAGCGCCCAAGCATCCAGAACGAAGCTGACAACGGTCTTTCCAACGACAAGTACACCGTCGCCATGGCCCGCACCATGGAGCCGCATTCGGCTTCCGCACAGTTCTTCATCAACGTGGCGGACAACAGCTTCCTGAACCACAGCGGCAAGAACGTTCAGGGCTGGGGCTACGCGGTATTCGGTAAAGTGACCGCTGGCACCGACGTTGTCGACAAGATCAAAGGCGTGGCCACCACTTCCAAGTCCGGCCACCAGGACGTACCAGCAGACGACGTGATCATCGAGAAAGCCGAGATCATTGAGTGATACTGCTTATTTCAGATTTACATCTGGAAGAGGAGCGCCCGGACATTACCCGGGCGTTTCTGGATTTGCTCGCCGGACGCGCCCGCTCGGCGAGTGCGTTGTACATCCTGGGCGATTTTTTCGAAGTGTGGATTGGCGACGACGCCATGACACCCTTCCAGCGTTCCATCTGCCAGGCCCTGCGCGACCTCAGCGACAGCGGCACGGTCATTTTCCTGATGCACGGCAATCGCGACTTCCTGCTCGGCAAGGCCTTCTGCAAAGCAGCCGGCTGCACCTTGTTGAAGGATCCGAGTGTCGTGCAGTTCAACGGCGAGCCGGTGCTGCTGATGCACGGCGACAGCCTCTGCACCCGCGACGAAGCCTATATGAAGCTGCGTCGCTACCTGCGCAACCCGATCACCCTGTTCATTCTGCGGCATCTGCCGCTGCGCACCCGGCACAAGCTGGCGCGCAAGCTGCGCAGTGAAAGCCGCGCGCAAACGCGGATGAAGGCCAACGACATCGTCGATGTCACGCCTGAAGAGATCCCGCGGATCATGCAGGAATACGGCGTGAAGACCTTGATCCATGGCCACACCCACCGTCCGGCGATTCACAAGTTGCAGCTTGGCGAGCAAGCGGCCAGGCGCATTGTGCTGGGGGATTGGGATCGCCAGGGGTGGGCGTTGCAGGTGGATGAGCAAGGGTTTGCGCTGGCGCCGTTTGATTTCACTCCGCCCCCCCAACTGGCAGCCCCCGCGAACTGAAGGCTGTAGGAGATCCCTGTGGGAGCGAGCTTGCTCGCGATAGCGGATTAACATTCAACATCTTTGTTGACTGATCCACCGCCATCGCGAGCAAGCTCGCTCCTACAGAAGAGCAAAAGCGGTTCGGCGTCCCCCCCCACACTTTTCACCACTCAACAGGCCGAGCGTTAGCTCGCCTGCAGCTCTTGATCTTGATCCACCCGCCCCCCCCGGATGAATGCCGGAGCGAAGGAACCCCGAGCCTTAGCGAGGGGCCGTACGTTCGGGGCGAGCGTTTTTTTGCTTACTTTTTTTAGGCGTTTGTAAAAAAAGTGAGTCGCCGTCAGGGCGAAACCATAAGCCGCCGTTACCGAAGAAACGGATATGTACTCAGTCAACAAAGCAAACGCCGGCTATCAGGCCGCCTGAGCAGGCAAACCGGATTGCCGAACCGCCGCTTGATTGAGAATTAGAAATCCCGCTTGTAGAAGATGTCCAGCGAACTGGCCACGCCGCCGGCGGCTTCGAGGTAGACCTTTTTGCTCAGCTTGTAGCGCAAGGCAATGGTGTTGGCCGGTTCGAACACGCCGACGCCATAGCGCAGGCTGAGCTTCTCGGAAATATTGCCGCTGGCCACCACACTGGTGGCAGTACCGCTACCCTGGGTGTCGAGCTGGAAGTCCTGGATGCCCAGGTTCTTGGCGATGCCGCTGGTCACCCCGGAACTGCCCATCAAGCCCAGACCGAGGGCCGCCTGGGCGAGCATGTTGTTGTCCTCGCCATTGCTGCTCAGCGGACGCCCGAGCACCAGATAGGACAGGGCCTCCTCCTGGCTCATGGCCGGTTCGGAAAAGATCTGTGTGGTCGGCTGCTCAGCGCTGCCACTGAGGCGAATGCCGGCGATGATGTCGCCGGTCTTGCGAATGGCCTCGATGTCCAGGTACGGCTGATCGATGGGTCCGGCAAACAGCAAGCGTGCCCGGCGCACCGAAAGCCGTTGGCCGTAGGCGCGATAACGCCCGTCGTTGAGCCACAGCTCGCCACGGGTGTCCATATTGTCGCCGATGTGCACATGCCCCTGCACATTCGCCGTCAGGCCAAATCCTGCAAAGCTCAGCTTGTCCTCGCCGACCAGCACTTCGATGTCCATCTTCATCGCCAGCGGCGGTTTACCCTCCTCGGTTTGCTGACCAATGATCACCGTGTCATCGGAGACCTTGACCGTCGATGGCGGCAATTCGCGAATGGTGATTTCGCCCTTGGGCACCAGCACTTTGCCGGCGATGGCCAACTCGCCATCCTTCATCGATATTTTCAGGTCCGGTGCGACCTCAAGCTTGGCGTAAGGCTCGACGGTGACCGGCAACTGCGAACCCTTGAGCGCCAGATCCACCGCCAGCACCTTGCCCCAGGCGATGTTGCCGTTCAGGCTGCCCTGTCCGGCCTTGCCGCTGTTCCAGCCGCCGTTCAGTTGCACGCTTTCACCGGCGATGAGCGCTTGAACGTGCAGGTTTTGCAGTTCCATCGGCAATTCAGGCCCGGCAACTACGCCGTCGCTGAGTTGCAGGCTGCCATTGACCTGTGGCGCCAACAGCCCACCGGAAATCGTGCCACTGCCATTCAGGCGCCCGGCCAGCTTTTCAACCATGGGCACAAACGGTCGCGCCACCGACAGGTCCAGCCCGCTCAAGCGGAACGAGCCGCTCAACGGTTTGTTTTGCGGCAATGGATTGAGCTGCGCCTGCACCATCAGCTCGCCGAGTTTGCCGCCGACAAAATTGAGCTCGGTGTCGATGCGCTTGGGCGTGAGTTTGCTGGTGAGTTTCAGGGTCTGGTACGGGAAGTCCAGCCACTGGTCCTTGTCCTTGATGCGCAACGTGCCGCCGCCGGCATCGACGCTGACCTGGCCATTCGGGCCACTGGCCGGCAGGTCCAGTTGCAGGTCGGCGTTGAGTCGGCCCTGCCAGGCGAAATCCTTCGGCAACCACTGCGCGAGGCTGTCGATCGGGAATTGCTTGAGGTGATAACGCAGCTTCGGCTCGGGCATCAGGCGCGAGTCCTCACCGCACAGGCTGGCCTGGCCGGATGCCCAGCAGTGGGCGCCAAAGTTGATTTTGCCGTCCGCCAGGCGTTCGAGTTTCGCCGGCCCTTGCAGCTTCCAGTCCTGGCCACCGGCCTGGATATCACCGCTGGCCAGGCGTCCGCGCCAATTGCCTTTGTCCAGCGCACCGTCCAGCCCCAGCGCCAGTTTCAGCTTTGGCCCTTGCAGATCGAGGCTCAACTTCTGGTTCTTGATGTCGCCCTGGCCGCTGGCGGTCAGGGTTCCCAGTGAAGTGTCGCCCGCCCGGATGCCGCTGCCCTTGAGGCCGATTTTCGCCCGTTGCGCACTGTCCAGCGTGGCGTCCAGGTTCAGGCTTTGCAGGCGATGGTCCTGGAAAGCCAGTTGCGAGCCTTGCAGGTCAAACTTGCCTTGGGGCGCCTTGAGCGTGCCGGCGACATCCACGCGGCCATTGAGCTGGCCGCGCAGCTGCGGCCAGAGCTGGGCCAGGCGCGGCAGCTTGAGATCGATCTGGCCGGCGAGTTTCTGTTGCAGACTGCCCTTGCCAGTGATGCTGTTATCGCCGAGGCGAACTTGCAGGGCGTTGAAGTTCCATTGCTCACCACGGCCATCGGCCTTGGCCTGGATCACCGCCGGTTGCCCGCGCAGTTTGCCCTTGAGGTCCAGGTCGGCATTGAGGCTGAGCGTGTCATTCTTCATTTCGCCGGTGCTGCGTAACGGCCCGGCCAGTGTGCCCGGCAGCTCCGCGACCCAGTACGCCGGGTTGATCGCCGACAAGTCCAGCGCGGTGTCCCAGGCAATGCCATCGGCGAATTGCAGGTTCAGGTGCCCTTCGGCCTTGCCCTGCCCGGCCTGGAGTTGAATCTGTTGCAGGTAGATTTTCGTCAGGTCGCCCGCGAACGGACTGGCCAGGGTGAAAGCGCCGGCTGGGCCATCCGCCGCCGCGTCAAAATGACCGAGGTACTTGCCGTCGGTGTAAGAAACTTCGCCGGTGAACGTGCGAAGCGCTACTTGCGGTTCGTCGATGAGCGGATAGAGCCTGTGCCACGGGAAGTCCAGCCAGTCGATCTTCGCCTCGGCGCTCAGGCCCTTGCTCCAATCCACAAGCCCTGTGAGCTTGAGGCTTTGCTTGTCGTTGGCGATCAGGTCCAGCACAGCGATCTGTGCGCCATTGGCGTCGACCTTGCCTTGCAGCGCCAGGGCGACTGGCCCTTGCTCGGCGGGCAACGTGGCTTTGCCGAGCAGCGCGTAGCCGTTCTTCAAGTCGCCAGCACCCGTGAGTTCAAGCTGATTGAGTTGCAGGGTGTCCGGCAGATCGGCACCGGGCTTGAAGCCGTCGGCGGTGATCCGCACCTTGGCCGGCAGGTTTTCCACCAGCGGTTGCAGTTCGCCGCTCAGTTGCCCGTTGAGGTAACCGCTGCTGTCGGCTTTCAGGCTCAGGGTCTTCAGCAGGTCGCCGTCGATCTTCAATGCCAGCGCCAGGGGTTCAGGCGTCGACAACAGGGTCAGCTTGCCTTCGGCGCTAAGGGGCCAGTCGCCGGAGGGTTGCAGCAGACCGGACAGGTTCAGATTCAGGTCATCGTGCTGTATCGACACCGCGTCGATCTTCAAACCGGCCGTCGTCCAGTGCGCCGCCAGTTGCAAACCCTTGAGTTCTTCGCTGCCGTTGAACAACAGGCTGCCGACCTTGATCTCCCCCAGTTCGATGGCCAACGGCAACTTGAGCTCCGGGAGCGTGATCGGGCCGCTGTCTGGCTCTTCGGCACCCGGCGGGAACGTCAGGCTGACCTGATCGGCCTGCAATTGCTCGATGCACAAAGTCATGCGCGTCAGGCACAACGGCGACCAGGCAAAAATCACCTTGCTCAGCTCAACCCGGTTGTCGGCCCGTTGCCACAGCACCCGGTCGACACTCCACTGCCCGCCCAACCGGCCCTGGAAGTTTTCCAGGGTCAACCCCGGAACGAAGCCCAACGCCCAGCGGCTGCCCGTCGCCGTGCCTAGCACCGTGGCCAGCGTCAGGACAACCAGCATCAACAGTGCCGCCATCGTCAGCAGCGTTACTTTCAAACCACGCTTCACAGCTCAGGCCCCATGGAAAAGTGCAGTCGAATGCCGCCATCGTCGTCCAGCGCATGGGCCAGGTCGAGGCGGATCGGCCCCACCGGCGAGACCCAGCGCACGCCGATACCGACCCCGGTCTTGAGGTTCGGCAGTTCGAGAGTGTTGAAGGAGTTGCCCTGATCGACAAAGGTTGCGATCCGCCATTTTTCGGCGATGGAATACTGATACTCCGCGCTGGCGGCCACCATGTAGCGGCCACCGATGCGCTCACCGTCGGAGTTTTCCGGGGACAGGCTCTGATAGTCGTAACCGCGCACGCTCTGATCGCCACCGGCGAAGAAGCGCAGCGATGGCGGTACTGATTTGAAGCCGTTGGTGGCACTGCCGCCGACCTGCACCCGCCCGAGGAAACGATGGTTGTCAAACACCGTGGTCAGGCCCTTGACCAATGCCGTGCCGTAGAGCAGGTTGCTGTCGGAACCCAGGCCTTCCTTGGCCACTTTGGATTCGAATTGCAGGCGATAGCCGTTATGCGGGTCGATGCGGTTGTCGCTTTTGAGGTACGAATAGCTCACACCTGGCATCAGCAAGGTACTCAGTCCCGAGTCGTCGCCCAGTTGGTAGTCCTCGCGCTGCCACTTCAGCGACACTACCCGTTGCCAGCCACTGGGCAATTTGCTGTGCCACTCGGGGCCCAGGGTCAGCAGCTTGCTGCGGCTGTCCTTATCGGCGATTTCTTCATTCTGGTAACCACCGGCAAAACGCAGTTTGTCGGTCAGTGGCGGGTCCAGCGGAATGTCGTAGAATAGCCCGACGTTTTGCCGAGGTGCCGAGACTTCGGTTTCCCAGCCATAACTGTGCCCTTGCGCGTTGACCCAGTGCCGGGTCCAGTTGGCCTTGGCCCGTGGACCGACGTCGGTGGAAAAGCCAAGGCCCAGGCTCATGGTCCGGGGCTTGCGGGTTTCGAGCTTGACGTCCACCGGGATCGCATCGTCCTTGGACGCCGCGGGCGCCGCGTCCACGCGCACGCCTTCGAAGTAGCCGCTCGATTGCAGGTTCTGATTGAGCTCGGCGATCAGTTCCGAGTCATACGGCGTACCGGCCTTGAACGGCACCATGCGTTGCAGCAGCTCGTCATCGAACGGCGTATCGCCCTCGAAACTAACCTTGCCCAAGGTATAACGCGGACCGCTTTCATAGATCAGTTCGATATCGGCGACGCCGGCACGCGGGTCGACCGACAGTTTTGAACGGGTGAACCGGCCGCTGAAAAAGCCATAACGCGAAGCCTGATTCTGGATCAGCCGCTTGGCGTCCTCGTAATGCCCATGATTGAGCACGGCGCCGGGCTTGAGCGCGTCGTTCTTGGGGATTCGAAAGGACTTGAGGGAGGCTGCCGGACCGTCGACACGCACCGTGACGTTGCGCAGGTGCACCGGCTCGCCGGGGTCGACCGTAAGCACCAGGCGCGGCTTTTCGCCGCCCTTCACTTCACTGTCGATGTGCGGCTGGTAATAACCCAGGGCCTGGGAGGCCTTGCGCGCCTGTTCTTCGGCGCCACGGCTGAAGCGCAGCAACGCTTCTTCATCGCGATCGCCGAGGCTGCCGATATAGCCTTCGATATTGGCTTTCAGCTCATCATTGGACGGCTTGATCCGTACATCCAATTCACTTTGTGCCAGCGCTGCGCAGCTGGTCATCAGCATCAGCACACCGCTGGTAATTCTTCCTGGAAACTTCATAGGCGCGGATGCTATCACGAGCTTGAGAGCGTGATAGAGCCTGACATGCCCGGAAAGTTCGTCACTTAAGCCGATGCGGTATGCAACACCTGGGGATTGGGGTGAAAAAATACGTGCTCGCGAATCGGTCCTACGGCGACCTCACCGATTTCCTCGTAGCCCTGACGCTTGTAGAACTCCAGATAACGCGGATTCCCGGTGTCGAGGATCACGCCCTGGGAGTTTTCATCCACCGCGCACCAGTTGTGCACGGCTTGCAGCAACTGCTCGCCGAAATGTTTGCCCTGGAATTGTGGATGCACCCCCAGCAATGGCAGGACGTGCACCGAGTCGTTTGGCACGCAGGCCTCCACGGCAGCGTGATATTCGAGGTAGCGACGGGTGCAGCGAAACCCTGTACTGAGCACCATGCGCAGGCGCCAGGCCCAACTTTCGGTGACGCCAAGGCGGCGTTGCGGCGGTGCGATCAGGGCGATGCCGATCAAGCGGTCGTTGACCAGCAGGCCAATGGCTGGCAGATCCTGGAGAAAATGCTGGGTCACCAGCTCACGCACGGTGGCGCGAACCCGCTGTTCGTAACCGGGGCGTTCGGCTTCGAACAAATAGCCGAAAGTCGGCTCGTGTCGATAAGCCTGGTACAGCAGCGAACGCGCTTCGCGGGTGTAGCCGCTGTCGAGCATGTGAATATCGGCGATGGCGGTTTCGGGCATGACGGATGATCTCCCTGGCACAGCTCGGGTGGCTGCGCTCTTGTTGTTACGAGCCTGTCGGTGCTGACACAGTTCCTTACAGATCCGAAATGAGTGTAGGCAATGAAATCGCCTTCGTCGGAACGCCGCCCGGAGCAAGCCCGCTCCCACAGGTGCCGTGGTGTGAGCAAATTCTGTGGACGATACAACACACTGTGGGAGCGGGCTTGCTCGCGAAGGGGCCAGGACTGCCTACACAGATCTGACAGAACCCAGTAAATCCCCTCACCCCACACTGGCCCGATTCCCACATGTCAGCTAGCATCGCCCTTTTGCCAGGACTGCCGACCATGAAGATCGTCTCCTTCAACATCAACGGGCTGCGCGCCCGTCCCCATCAGCTGGCGGCGCTGATCGAAAAGCACCAGCCCGATGTGATCGGCTTGCAGGAAACCAAGGTCCACGACGAACAGTTCCCGCTGGCCGAGGTGCAGGCCCTGGGTTATCACGTGTACTTCCACGGGCAAAAAGGCCATTACGGCGTCGCCCTGCTCTCGCGCCAGGAGCCACTGGCCCTGCATAAAGGCTTCGCCACCGATGAAGAAGACGCTCAGCGGCGCTTCATCTGGGGCACCTTCGCCGACGCCAACGGCGTGCCGGTGACCATCATGAACGGCTACTTCCCACAGGGCGAAAGCCGCGACCACCCGACCAAATTCCCGGCCAAGGAACGTTTCTACAGCGACTTGCAGCAATTGCTGGAAAGCCAGTTCAAGAACGACCAGCCGCTGGTGGTGATGGGCGATGTGAACATTTCCCCGGAAGACTGCGACATCGGCATCGGCCCGGACAACATGAAGCGCTGGCTGAAAACCGGCAAATGCAGCTTCCTGCCGGAAGAGCGCGAGTGGATGGCCCGCCTGAAGAACTGGGGCCTGGTCGACAGTTTCCGCCACCTGAACCCGGACGTGACCGACACCTTCAGCTGGTTCGACTACCGCAGCCGTGGCTTCGAGGACGAACCCAAGCGTGGCCTGCGTATCGACCTGATCCTCGCCTCCCACGGCTTGCTGCCACGGGTGAAGGCCGCGGGGGTGGACTACGAACTGCGCGGCATGGAAAAACCCTCGGACCATGCGCCGATCTGGCTTGAGTTGAGCTGATCCCTGACGGCTGCATCACCCCCCACATGAGAAAGTGTCATTTTTCGGAAACGTTACTGACTTAATCTCCCGGCACCTCCTTTGGCTATGTAAGGTGCCGGCATGATGCTGCGCGTGTTGTTCCTGTTGATGCTGTGCACGGGCTGGCCGCAGGCGGTCTCGGCCGGAGACTTGCCGACACCCGAACACGGCCCGGTGCTGCGGATTCAGGGCTCCAACACCATCGGCGCGGCATTGGGACCGGCGCTGGTCGAGGGTCTGCTGAGTGAACAGGGCCTGCGCAGGATCCACCGCGAAACCCGGGACACCGCCAACGAACTGCGCATCGTCGGCGAAACCGCTGAGGGCCATCGGGTCGTGGTGGAGGTGGCGGCCCATGGTTCCAGCACCGGTTTCACTGCACTCAAAGCAGGCAGCGCCGATCTTGCCGCCTCGTCACGCCCGATCAAGGACAGCGAACTGGCCAGCCTGCAATCGCTCGGTGACCTGAAAAGCCCGAGCGCCGAACAGGTCATTGCCATCGACGGCCTGGCGATCATCCTTCACCCGGACAATCCGCTGATCCAGCTCGACACCCTGCAACTGGCGCGTATTTTCAGTGGTGAGGTGAAATCCTGGGAAGACATCGGCGGTCGCGGCGGGCCGATTCATCTATATGCGCGGGATGATCAGTCCGGGACCTACGACACCTTCAAGGAACTGGTCCTCAGCGGCCGAGGGAAAACCCTCGGCAGCGCGGCGAAACGCTTCGAGTCCAGCGAACAACTCTCTGATGCGGTCAGCGCAGACCCGCAAGGCATCGGTTTTATCGGTTTGCCCTATGTGCGCCAGGCCAGGGCCGTGGCCATTGTCGACGGTCAATCACAAGCCATGCTGCCGCTCAACAGCTTGATTGCCACGGAAGATTATCCGCTGTCCCGTCGGTTGTTCTTCTACCTGCCACCCAACGGGAAAAATCCCTGGGCTGACGCTCTGGTGGCCTTTGCCCAAAGCAGCAACGGCCAGGCCATAGTCGCAGCGAACGGCTTTGTTGCCCAAACCGTCCAGGCCATGGCCGTTACCCCCAATGCGTTGATGCCCGAGGGTTATCAGGCGCTGAGTCGACATGCTCAACGGCTGTCGGTGAATTTTCGCTTCGAGGAAGGCAGTGCCAGCCTGGACAACAAGGCGCGGCAAGACCTGACGCGAGTGCTCGACTATATAAAGCAGCACGGCAAGACCGATGGTCAGGTCACGTTGGTGGGGTTTGGCGATGCCAAGAGCGACCCGGCACGCGCCGATCTGTTGTCGAAGCTGCGGGCCATGGCGGTACGGCGGGAGTTGGTGAAGAGCGGCGTGGTGTTTCGCGAGATTCGCGGATTCGGCGCGCAGATGCCGGTGGCGGCCAACAGCGCCGATGAGGGAAGGATCAAGAATCGGCGGGTTGAGGTTTGGGTGTATTGAGTCTGATACTGTTGTGTTGAATCGGCTGACGCTTTCGCGAGCAGGCTCGCTCCCACAGGTCCAGTGATAACCCTGTGGGAGCGAGCCTGCTCGCGAATGGCAGGCGCCGCGGTCTTAATGCCCGCTACGCATCATCTCCTTCGGCACATACTTGCCGATTTCGAACTTGCCGATCGCCGCACGGTGCACTTCGTCCGGGCCATCGGCCAGGCGCAGGGTGCGCTGCATCGCGTACATGTAGGCCAGCGGGAAATCGTTGGAAACCCCTGCCCCGCCATGGATCTGGATCGCCCGGTCGATCACCCGCAACGCAACGTTCGGCGCGACGACCTTGATCTGCGCGATCTCGCTTTTCGCCACTTTGTTGCCGACGGTGTCCATCATGTACGCCGCTTTCAACGTCAGCAGGCGTGCCATGTCGATTTCCATCCGCGAGTCGGCGATCTTGTCGATGTTGCCGCCCAGGCGTGCCAGCGGCTTGCCGAACGCCGTGCGGCTCACCGAGCGTTTGCACATCAGTTCCAGCGCGCGCTCGGCCATGCCGATCGAACGCATGCAGTGGTGAATCCGGCCAGGGCCGAGGCGACCTTGTGCGATTTCGAAGCCGCGTCCTTCGCCCAACAGGACGTTTTCGTACGGCACCCGCACGTTTTCAAAGTGCACTTCGGCGTGCCCATGAGGTGCATCGTCATAACCGAACACCGGCAGCGGACGCACGATCTTCACACCGGGTGCATCCACCGGCACCAGAATCATCGAGTGCTGGGCATGACGCGGCGCATCCGGATTGCTCAGGCCCATGAAGATCAGGATTTTGCAGCGCGGGTCGCAAGCACCCGACGTCCACCACTTCTTGCCGTTGATCACCCACTCGTCGCCATCGCGCACGGCACGGGCGGCCATGTTGGTGGCGTCGGAGGATGCGACATCCGGTTCGGTCATGGCGAATGCCGAGCGGATCTCGCCGCGCAACAAGGGTTCGAGCCAGCGTTGTTTCTGCTCTTCGTTGGCGTAACGCACCAGCACTTCCATGTTGCCGGTGTCCGGAGCCGAGCAGTTGAACGGCTCTGGTCCCAGCAACGAGCGGCCCATGATTTCCGCCAGCGGCGCGTATTCGAGGTTGGTCAACCCGGCACCCAGTTCGGACTCAGGCAGAAACAAATTCCACAGGCCTTCGGCCTTGGCCTTGAGTTTGAGTTCTTCCATGATCGCGGTCGGCTGCCAGCGATCGCCCTCAGCGACCTGACGCTCGAACACGGCTTCGGCGGGATAAACGTAGGTGTCCATGAACGCTGTTACGCGCTCACGCAGTTCCTGAACCTTGGGCGAATAAGCGAAATCCATGAGCGAGATACCTTCTTGGGGGAGGTTGTTTAGGTCATGCAATCGATGCTAGAACAGCGTTGATAATTTACCTAGCCTATTCTCGGCGTGTATAAACATTCATCACCGATATATGATCGGCTGATCATCAAGACCAGCCCGCCCACACAATAAGAGAGCCGCGTAATGAATCTGAGCAAGGTCGATCTCAACCTTTTCATCGTCTTCGACGCGATCTACACCGAAGCCAACCTGACCCGTGCCGGGCAGATTGTGGGCATTACCCAGCCAGCGGTGTCGAACGCTCTGGCCCGGCTGCGCGAGACCTTCAACGACCCGTTGTTCGTGCGCACCGCCCAGGGCATGGTGCCGACGCCAATGGCCCAGAACATCATCGGCCCGGTGCGTAACGCGCTCTCGCTGCTGCGCGTGTCAGTGCAGGAAAGCCGCATTTTCAACCCGCAGCAAGCCGTCAAGACTTACCGCATCAGCATGACCGACCTGACAGAAGCGGTGATCCTGCCGCTACTGTTCCAGCGCCTGCGTCGCCTGGCGCCGGCGGTGATCATCGAAAGCTTCCTGTCCAAACGCCGCGAAACCACCAAGGAGCTAGCGGCCGGTCGCCTCGACTTCGCGGTGGATGCGCCGCTCAACACCGACCCGCAGGTGCGTCACGTCAAGTTGATGGAGGACCGCTACGTGTGCGCCATGCGCAAGGGGCATCCGCTGGCGGGCAAGGAGAAACTCACGCTGGATGATTACCTGGGCCTGACCCACATCCATATTTCCAGCCGCCGCAGCGGCCTCGGCTATGTCGACCTGGCGCTGGGCAAGATGGGCATCCAGCGCAAGATCGCCCTGCGCTCCCAGCATTACCTGATGGCCTCGCAGGTGTTGCAGCAGACCGACATGGTCATGACCGTGCCGGAACGCTTCGCCCGCCGTAACGACCTGCACGCCTTTTATCTGCCGGTCAACGATGTGCCGCCGGTGGAAACCCACCTTTACTGGCACGAAAGTACTGACCAGGACCCGGCGAACCGCTGGATGCGCGAGCAGATGATCGAGTTGTGCCAGCAGGTGACGGCGCAGGAGAAAAAGCTCGAGAAGGTATAGGGCTTGATACCGAGGTGCCCCTATCGCGAGCAGGCTCGCTCCCACAGGGATATTTGTCGTACACAGATATTGAGTTCAATGAAGAACCACTGTGGGAGCGAGCCTGCTCGCGATGAGGCCAGCAAGAGCAGCGAAAATCCATGCCCCTTGACGTAAACGTCAACCTGCCATTAGCTTAGCGCCATGACCTTTTGCGAGCGCGCCCATGAGCAGCCAGACCTACAGCATTTCCGATCTCGCCCGCGAGCTCGACATCACCACCCGCGCCATTCGCTTTTATGAAGAGCAAGGCCTGCTCAGCCCCGAGCGCCGCGGCCAGGAACGCATTTACTCGCCCCGCGACAAGGTCAGCCTGAAACTGATCCTGCGGGGCAAGCGCATCGGTTTCTCCCTGGCTGAATGCCGCGAGCTGATCGAGCTCTACGACCCGTCCAGCGGTAACACCAAGCAACTGCACAGCATGCTGGCGAAAATCAGCGAGCGCCGTGAACAGCTTGAACAGCAGTTGCTGGACATCGAACAGATGAAGCTTGAACTGGATACCGCCGAAGAGCGCTGCGTGCAGGCGCTGGAGCAGACGCTCAAAAGCCAGGAATCGGTTCAGTAAATCCACACTATCCACTGTGGGAGCGAGCTTGCTCGCGATAGCGGAGTGTCAGTCACCAAAAATGTTGAATGTGATGCCCTCATCGCGAGCAAGCTCGCTCCCACAGGGTTCTCAGCGCATTCAGACAATAACAACAGGTCGAACCCCATGTCCCTCCCCACCCACGTACGCATCGTCGAAGTCGGCCCACGCGATGGCCTGCAAAATGAAGCCCAACCCATCAGTGTTACCGACAAGGTACAACTGGTCGATGCGCTGACCGCAGCCGGGCTCGGCTATATAGAAGTCGGCAGTTTCGTGTCGCCCAAGTGGGTGCCGCAGATGGCCGGCTCCGCCGAAGTCTTCGCGCAGATCCAGCGCAAACCGGGCGTGGTCTACGGCGCGCTCGCCCCCAACCTGCGCGGCTTCGAAGATGCCCTCGCCGCCGGGGTCAAGGAAGTGGCCGTATTCGCCGCGGCATCCGAAGCGTTTTCCCAGCGCAATATCAATTGCTCGATCAGCGAAAGCCTGGAGCGTTTCGGGCCGATCATGGAGGCCGCCAGACAACATGGTGTGACCGTGCGCGGGTATGTGTCCTGTGTGCTGGGCTGCCCCTATGAAGGTAACGTCGCCCCGGAGCAGGTCGCCGTGGTCGCCCGCGAGCTCTATGCCATGGGCTGCTATGAGGTCTCGCTGGGGGACACCATCGGCACCGGCACCGCTGGCGCAACCCGCAGGATGTTTGAAGTGGTATCGAAGGATGTGCCCCGGGAGAAGCTCGCAGGGCACTTCCACGACACCTACGGCCAGGCAGTGGCCAACATCTACGCCAGCCTGCTGGAAGGCATCTCGGTGTTCGACAGCTCCATCGCCGGTCTCGGCGGCTGCCCCTATGCCAAGGGTGCCAGCGGTAACGTCGCCACCGAAGACGTGGTTTACCTGCTCAACGGCCTGGGCATCGACACCGGAATCGACCTCGACGCCTTGCTGCTCGCTGGTCAGCAGATTTGTACCGTACTGGGTCGCCCTACCGGCTCCCGCGTGGCCAAGGCCCGCAGCGCACAGTGAGTGCGCCGAGTGTGTCCTGGTGTTACCGCTGTGTCTGAAACGTGGGCGTAAGCGAGTAACACGGAAACAAAATGTAGGGTTTTGCCTGAGACGCAAAACCCTACAAATTCGTAAAGCATTGATTTTAAAGGCTTTTTAAAAGTTGGCACGCCTCCTGCTATCTCTATCGCACAACAAGAATAAAAAAAATTGCGGCAAACCTAATAAAAACAAGACGTAACGACTCTGACATAACAAAAACAACACGGCAGAGACGCAGCTAACAGATTTTTTTGGAGAAGATGTGCTTTTCAGGGTGCTTTTCGGAGTTACCCGCAACCGGACAGAGAATAATAAAACTACCCTCAGGTAGCTCCCGTACTGGTTGGATCGCTTAGCGAAAAAGTAGATCAGCGCTCAAAAAAATACGTTTGCTCTTGATCCCGGATGGGGATCGCCAAAAACAGCGGTAAAGGGCAACGGTTGCCAAAAACAACAACAGACCGACCCTCAATAATAAAAAAAGAGCACGCGCAACGAAAATTAAAGGGGAGCTTCGGCTCCCCTTTGTGCTGTCTGCGATTCTGAAAACTGTGCAAGACACTGTGGGAGCGAGCTTGCTCGCGATTGCGGTGGTTCAGTCGACAGATCTTCTGAATGTACTTCCGCTATCGCGAGCAAGCTCGCTCCCACAGGGGATTGTGGTCAGCCCCGAGTCCCGCGCAACTCCTCGATACTGATCTCACGCATCCGGAATTTCTGGATCTTGCCAGTCACCGTCATCGGAAACTCCTCGACGAACTTGAAGTAACGCGGCGTCTTGAAGTGCGCGATGCGCTCCTTGCACCAGGTTTGCAGCTCTTGTTCGGTGGCGCTGTGGCCGGGGTGGAACTTGATCCAGGCGACGATCTCTTCGCCGTAGCGCGAGCAAGGAATGCCGATCACCTGCACATCCGCAACAGCCGGGTGAGTGAAGAAAAACTCTTCCAGCTCCCGTGGGTAGATGTTCTCACCGCCACGGATGATCATGTCCTTGTTGCGCCCGGCAATGCACACGTAACCCTCGTCGTTCATGCTCGCCAGGTCACCGGTGTGCATCCACCCTGCCTGATCGATGGCGTCTGCCGTGCCTTCGGGGTTGTTCCAATAGCCGAGCATCACGCTGTAACCGCGGGTGCACAGCTCGCCGATGGTGCCGCGCGGTACCAGGTTGCCCGCCTCGTCGATAATCTTGCTTTCCAGTTGCGGCTGCGTGCGGCCGACGGTGGTCACGCGCAGTTCCAGGTCGTCTGAAGGACCGGTCTGCAACGACACCGGACTGGTTTCCGTCATGCCGTAGGCAATCTGCACTTCGCTCATGTGCATTTCGCTGATGACCCGGCGCATCACCTCGATAGGACAGGTTGCGCCTGCCATGATTCCGGTGCGCAGGCTCGACAGGTCGAACTGGGCACGCTGAGGTTGATCGAGCATGGCAATGAACATGGTCGGTACGCCGTACAGCGCAGTGGCTTTTTCTTCGGCCACGGTGCCGAGGGTCAGCAACGGATCGAATGCGTCGTTCGGGTAAATCATCGTACTGCCATGGGTGATGCAGCCAAGATTGCCCATGACCATACCGAAGCAGTGATACAACGGCACCGGGATCACCAGGCGATCTGCGGCGGTCAGGCCGAGGCTTTCGCCGACCATGTAGCCGTTGTTGAGAATGTTGTAGTGACTGAGGGTCGCGCCTTTGGGGAAACCAGTGGTGCCGGAGGTATACTGGATATTCACCGGCTGATCGAAATGCAGGCTGTCCTGGCGTTCATGCAGTCGCTCGACCGTCACGCTGCCCGCCAGATCGGCCAGTTGCGACCAGGGCAGGAATCCCGACGGTGGCTGCGCATCCAGGCTGATGACGCCACGCAACTCCGGCAACCGCTCACTCTGCAACTTGCCAATGGATTGCTCGGCCAACTCCGGCACCAGGCCTTGCAGCATCGCGTGATAGTCCGAGGACTTGAAGGCCCCGGCACACACAAGCCATTGGCAGCCGGACTGCTTCAACACGTATTCGAGTTCGGAACTGCGATACGCGGGATTGATGTTGACCAGGATCACGCCGATTTTCGCAGTGGCAATCTGGCTGATGCACCACTGCGCACAGTTCGGCGCCCAGATACCGAGGCGGTCCCCGGCTTGCAGCCCCAGCGCCAGCAGTGCTCTGGCGTTCAGATCCGCAGCCTCGGCCAATTGCCGCCAGGTGTAACGCAGCTGCTGATGGCGCACCACCAGCGCCTCCCCGTCCGGGTACTGCGCAACCGTGTTGTCGAATGCCTGGCCAATGGTCATCGCCAGCAAGGCTTTGTCCTGGGAACCACGGGTGTAACTGCGTTGCGGGCTTGCACTGGGTTGATCCATGACGACCCCTATTGTCTTTATTTATGGGCTACCGGCGGTCCCACAGGATGGGTCCGCGTTCTATCTTGAACTGGCTCTACTCTCGCTCAAGTTGACGTTAACGTAAAGGGTGATTGACAGCCATTCGTCACAGGCTTACGTTAACGTAAAGGTGAGAACCCATTGACAGTCTCACCAACCGACAAAAAAGCCAAAAGGTGACCCATGAGCTATCCATCCCTGAACTTTGCCCTCGGTGAAACCATCGACATGCTGCGCGATCAGGTCCAGTCCTTCGTCGCCAAGGAGATCGCCCCGCGCGCCGCTCAGATCGACATCGACAACCTGTTCCCCGCCGACCTGTGGCGCAAGTTCGGCGACATGGGCCTGCTGGGCATTACCGTGCCGGAAGAGTACGGCGGTGCCGGCCTGGGTTATCTGGCCCACGTGGTGGCCATGGAAGAAATCAGCCGCGGCTCGGCCTCGGTGGCGTTGTCCTACGGCGCTCACTCCAACCTGTGCGTTAACCAGATCAACCGCAACGGCAACCACGAACAGAAATCCAAGTACCTGCCCAAGCTGATCAGCGGCGAGCACATCGGCGCCCTGGCCATGAGCGAGCCGAATGCGGGTTCCGACGTGGTATCGATGAAACTGCGCGCCGACAAACGTGGCGACAAGTACGTGCTCAACGGCAGCAAGACCTGGATCACCAACGGTCCGGACGCCAACACCTATGTGATCTACGCCAAAACCGACCTGGAAAAGGGCCCCCACGGCATCACCGCCTTCATCGTCGAGCGCGACTGGAAAGGCTTCAGCCGCAGCAACAAGTTCGACAAGCTCGGCATGCGCGGTTCGAACACCTGCGAGCTGTTCTTCGATGACGTCGAAGTGCCGGAAGAAAACATCCTCGGTGTGCTCAACGGCGGTGTGAAAGTGCTGATGAGCGGCCTCGACTACGAGCGCGTCGTTCTTTCAGGCGGCCCGACCGGGATCATGCAGGCGTGCATGGACCTGATCGTGCCGTACATCCACGACCGCAAGCAGTTCGGCCAAAGCATCGGCGAATTCCAGCTGATCCAGGGCAAGGTCGCCGACATGTACACCCAACTCAACGCCAGCCGCGCCTACCTGTACGCTGTGGCCCAGGCCTGCGAGCGCGGCGAAACCACACGCAAGGACGCCGCCGGCGTGATCCTCTACAGCGCCGAACGCGCCACGCAAATGGCCCTCGACGCGATCCAGATTCTCGGCGGCAACGGCTACATCAATGAATTCCCCGCCGGCCGTCTGTTGCGTGACGCCAAGCTGTACGAAATCGGCGCGGGCACCAGTGAGATCCGTCGCATGCTGATCGGTCGCGAACTGTTCAACGAAACCCGCTAAACGGAGCTGTCCATGGCTACCCTGCATACCCAGCTCAACCCCCGTTCAGCGGAGTTCGCCACCAATAGCGCGGCGATGCTCAAGCAGGTCGACGCGTTGCACACCCTGCTCGCCCAAGTGGCGCAAGGTGGCGGCCCGAAGGCACAGGAACGCCACACCTCGCGGGGCAAACTGCTGCCTCGCGAGCGCATCAACCGCCTGCTCGATCCGGGTTCGCCGTTTCTGGAGATCAGCCAACTGGCGGCGTACGAGGTGTATGGCGAAGACGTCCCCGCCGCTGGCGTGATTGCCGGGATCGGCCGTGTGGAAGGCGTCGAGTGCATGATCGTCGCCAACGACGCCACGGTAAAAGGTGGCTCGTACTACCCGCTGACGGTGAAAAAACACCTGCGCGCCCAGACCATCGCCCAGCAGAATCGCCTGCCGTGCATCTATCTGGTGGATTCGGGCGGCGCCAACCTGCCGCGCCAGGATGAAGTGTTTCCGGACCGCGAGCACTTCGGGCGGATCTTCTTCAACCAGGCCAACATGAGCGCCATGGGCATTCCGCAGATTGCCGTGGTCATGGGTTCCTGCACCGCTGGCGGCGCCTATGTACCGGCGATGGCCGACGAAGCGATCATGGTCCGCGATCAAGCGACGATCTTCCTCGCCGGCCCGCCGCTGGTGAAAGCCGCAACCGGTGAAGTGGTCAGTGCCGAGGACCTTGGCGGGGCCGATGTGCACTGCAAGATTTCCGGGGTGGCCGACCATTACGCCGAGAGCGATGAACACGCCCTGGCACTGGCACGCCGCAGCGTCGCCAACCTCAACTGGCGCAAGCTGGGTGAAGTTCAGCAACGCACGCCGATCGCCCCGCTCTACAGCAGCGACGAGTTGTACGGCGTGGTCCCGGCCGACGCCAAGCAACCGTTTGACGTGCGCGAAGTGATTGCACGGCTGGTGGATGGTTCGGTGTTCGACGAGTTCAAGGCGCTGTTCGGGACGACACTGGTCTGCGGTTTTGCTTACCTGCACGGTTACCCGATCGCCATCCTCGCCAACAACGGCATCCTGTTCGCTGAAGCCGCGCAAAAAGGCGCGCACTTTATCGAACTGGCGTGCCAGCGCGGCATCCCGCTGCTGTTCCTGCAGAACATCACCGGCTTCATGGTCGGCCAGAAGTACGAGGCCGGCGGCATCGCCAAGCACGGCGCAAAACTGGTGACCGCCGTGGCCTGCGCCAAGGTGCCGAAGTTCACCGTGATCATCGGCGGCAGCTTCGGCGCCGGTAACTACGGCATGTGCGGTCGCGCCTACGATCCGCGTTTTCTGTGGATGTGGCCGAATGCGCGCATCGGCGTGATGGGCGCCGAACAGGCGGCCGGCGTGCTGGTGCAGGTCAAGCGCGAACAGGCTGAACGCAGCGGCCAGGGTTTCAGCGCCGAACAGGAAGCCGAGATCAAGCAACCGATCCTCGACCAGTACGAAGAACAGGGTCACCCCTACTATTCCAGCGCGCGCCTGTGGGACGACGGTGTCATCGACCCGGCCCAGACCCGAGACGTACTGGCCCTGACCTTGTCCGCGTCGTTGAACGCGCCAATCGAACCGAGCCGCTTCGGCGTGTTCCGGATGTGATTTTTTTGTAGGAGCGAGCTTGCTCGCGATGGACGTTAACGATAACGCGTGTTTTCTGAATAAACGCGCCGCCCTGTAAACCATCGCGAGCAAGCTCGCTCCTACAAGGACCGTGGAGACGGACGAATATGAGCGACTTCAACACCCTCGAACTGCTGACCGACCCCCGTGGTTTTGCCACGCTGTGGCTCAGCCGTGAAGAAAAGAACAACGCCTTCAATGCCGAAATGATCCGCGAACTGATCCTCGCCCTCGACAAAGTCGCGAGTGACGCCAGCCTTCGGTTTCTGATCGTGCGCGGTCGCGGCAAGCATTTCAGCGCCGGCGCCGACCTGGCCTGGATGCAGCAATCGGCCGAGCTCGATTACGCCACCAACCTCGATGACGCCCGGGAACTGGCGGAGTTGATGTACAACCTGGCCAAACTGAAAATTCCGACCCTGGCGGTGGTGCAAGGCGCAGCCTTTGGTGGCGCGCTGGGCCTGATCAGTTGCTGCGACATGGCCATCGGTGCCGATGATGCGCAGTTCTGCCTGTCGGAAGTACGCATCGGCCTGGCACCGGCGGTGATCAGCCCGTTCGTGGTGCAAGCCATTGGCGAGCGCGCGACCCGTCGCTATGCCTTGACCGCTGAGCGCTTCGGCGGGCAACGGGCGCGGGAAATCGGTTTGTTGTCGGAGAGCTATGCAAGTGCCGAACTGGAACAGAAAGTCGAGCAGTGGATCGACAATCTGCTGCTCAACAGTCCGGCCGCGATGCGCGCCAGCAAGGACCTGTTGCGCGAAGTCGGCGACGGCTCACTGACCCCGGCATTGCGCCGCTACACCGAAAACGCCATCGCCCGCATCCGCGTCAGCCCCGAAGGCCAGGAAGGCCTGCGCGCCTTCCTGCAAAAACGTCCGCCGAACTGGCAAGCACAAACCACCAAGGAGCCCCGTTGATGAGCGCACCTGTCCTCACCACCCTGCTGGTGGCCAACCGTGGCGAAATCGCTTGCCGGGTGATGCGTACCGCCAAGGCCCTGGGCCTGACCACCGTGGCCGTGCACAGCGCCACCGACCGTGACGCCCGGCACAGCCGCGAAGCTGACATTCGGGTCGACCTCGGTGGCAGCAAAGCCGCCGACAGCTATCTGCAGATCGACAAACTGATCGCCGCCGCCAAGGCCAGCGGCGCCCAGGCGATTCACCCCGGCTATGGCTTTTTATCCGAGAACGCCGGGTTCGCCCGCGCCATCGAAAACGCCGGCCTGATATTCCTCGGCCCGCCCGCCTCGGCCATCGACGCCATGGGCAGCAAGTCCGCCGCCAAAGCCTTGATGGAAACCGCTGGCGTGCCACTGGTGCCCGGTTATCACGGCGAAGCCCAGGACCTGGAAACCTTCCGCGCCGCCTGCGAACGCATCGGCTACCCGGTGCTGCTCAAAGCCACCGCGGGTGGCGGTGGCAAAGGCATGAAAGTGGTCGAGGACGTCAGCCAACTGGCCGAAGCCCTGGCCTCGGCCCAGCGTGAAGCGCAATCGTCGTTCGGCGACTCGCGGATGCTGGTGGAGAAGTACCTGCTCAAACCGCGTCACGTGGAAATCCAGGTGTTCGCCGACCAACACGGCAACTGCCTATACCTCAACGAACGTGACTGCTCGATTCAGCGTCGACACCAGAAAGTCGTCGAAGAAGCGCCAGCACCGGGCCTGAGCCCGGAATTACGTCAGGCCATGGGTGAAGCCGCCGTGCGTTCGGCCCAGGCCATCGGTTATGTCGGTGCCGGCACCGTGGAGTTTCTGCTGGATGCGCGCGGCGAATTCTTCTTCATGGAGATGAACACGCGTCTGCAAGTGGAACACCCGGTCACCGAAGCCATCACCGGCCTCGACCTGGTGGCCTGGCAGATTCGCGTGGCTCGTGGCGAAGCCTTGCCGATGACTCAGGACCAGGTGCCGCTGGTGGGTCACGCGATCGAAGTGCGGCTGTATGCCGAAGACCCGGGCAATGATTTCCTGCCGGCGACCGGTCGTCTGGAGTTGTATCGCGAATCCGCCCAGGGGCCGGGACGACGAGTGGACAGCGGCGTTGAAGAAGGCGATGAAATTTCGCCCTTCTACGACCCGATGCTCGGCAAGTTGATTGCCTGGGGCGAGGATCGTGAACAAGCGCGTTTGCGCCTGCTGAGCATGCTCGACGAATTCGCCATTGGCGGGTTGAAGACCAACATCAACTTCCTGCGACGCATCATCGGCCACCCGGCATTTGCCGCAGCCGAACTGGATACCGGCTTCATTCCGCGCTATCAGGAGCAGTTGCTGCCGGCCCCAGCGGAACTCAGCGATGACTTCTGGCAAGCCGCCGCCCAGGCGTTTGCCCAGAGCCAGCCGCCTGCCACCCGCGCCGATGACCCGAGTTCGCCATGGGCGGCGGGTAACGGGCTGCGCGCTGGATTGCCGAGAGAGATCACCCTGCATCTGAGTTGTGAAGGCCAGGACCGGGCGCTGACGCTGGGCGACATCAATGCCCACAGCGCTCGGCTCACGGGCGAGCATCTGCTGACCGAGCAGGCTGGCGTGCGCCGTCAACACCGCGCAATACGCCGTGGCGAACATGTGTACTTGCAGTGGGATGGCGAGTTGCACCGCATCGAGGCTTACGACCCGATCAGCGCCGTCGAGGCCAGCCACAGCCATCACGGCGGGCTGACCGCACCCATGAACGGCAGCATCGTCCGTGTGTTGGTGGAGGCCGGGCAATCGGTCGAAGCCGGGGCGCAATTGGTGGTACTTGAGGCCATGAAGATGGAGCACAGCATCCGCGCGCCCCATGCAGGGGTGATCAAGGCGCTATATTGCCAGGAAGGCGAGATGGTCAGCGAAGGCAGTGCACTGGTAGAACTGGAAGAAGCGTGAAATGAAGATCGGTCCTACACACCGCGAGGACCGATCTGATCAGAACCTGGCTGTTGCCTGAACCACTACGCCGATGATTCGACATTCTTCGGCGTACAAGGCTTTCGGATACGTCGGATTGAGCGGGACCAGATAACGCTGCCCGCCCTCTTCGATGAGCTTGCGAAACGTGGCTTCGGCGCTGCCCGGCCACTGGGCAATGACCAGTTTGCCAGGCTCGGCGTCCACCGCCGGGTCCACCAGAATCAGCATGCCTTCCGGGATGCTGATGCCACTGGGTGCGGTCATCGCATCGCCTGCCACTCTCAACCAGAATGCCGGCCCCCGGGCGTGGTAATCGGACAGTTCAAAGTGCCCTTTTCCGTACGCCGGGACCTCGCCGTCGCGCACTTCGGCAGGTTCGCGCCAGTCACTGACCGGGTAGCGAAAGTACGGGTTGTACTTCTGTGTCAGGGGGATTTCGTCATCCGTTGACGCCTGCGGTTCCCGGATCACCAGCGCCACTTCGAGAAACTCAAGGCCCAGCGCCCGCAGCACACGGTTCATGTCTTCGATGCCGGGTTCACGACGTTTGTTGAGCCAGTGGCCAATGCCGCCCTGGGACATCCCGAGGCGCTCGGCGAGTATCTCTTGAGTGATTTTGAGTTCACTCATCTTGGCCTTGACCAATTCAATCCATTTATCCATGTGCGGCACGATACGTGGGCGACTCCGGCCATCAAAACACAAAATGTAGTATTTAAATTATCGTCACAAATACAGTTCGTATTAGGATCGATTCACGGATCTGAATCTAACACGGAGCTTGCCATCGCCATGAACCAACCCACCAATGACCTGCCGGACATGCAAATCGACACCACTTTCACTTCCCCCCTGGGCTCAGCGGCGGCACAACGCGCGCTGGACTATTACTTGAAACCAGCTATTTCGGAGGAAGTGGCCGAGCCGCGTTTTTTTGATGTGAACCGCAATATCAGCGGCGAAGAGGCGCTGGTCCATGCATTGGACCTGTTGCGCTGTGCTGCCGCCACCGCGTACGAGTCAGCCAATCACCTGCAAGGTGCGAATCGCGACCTGGCGTTTTCGACGGTGCACATGATCGACATGGCCAAGGCGATGGTCGATCGATCACTGGAGAAGTATGAAAACGGTTGAGGTAAGAAGGCAAATCGAGAGGACAGGAAAGAATTTTCCTGTTGGGCAGGTAAAAACGCTTGACCTGCAAACGAGAATGATTATTATTGCACCAACTGATCGCGAGATCAGTCGATGGACCAGGTGACCTTAGGTCGGTCTCCCGGACTATCTCCTCATCAGGCTAATCACGGTTTTTGACCCGGCTTTTTGCCGGGTCTTTTTTTGCCAGTTTTCTGGCTTTGGCTTCAGGCTAATGAAGTCTTTGGGTACCGCAAATTCGATGCGCGCGGATGATATCAAAAGAATGCCGATTGGCAAGAGAAGCCCGGCATCATGGGTTGAAACCAGCGACAGATAGCACTTGAGAATCAATCGCACAGTCTCTAAGCTGCGACGGCGTCAAGGAAGACGCCCCCCACCTCTGCACCCCGCAATTTCCCTCGGTTTCACCCCACTCTTGCGTGTAAAGTAGCCGCCATAATAATCATATTCAGGACCCGATTATGGCCGTGGCTAAATCCTCTTTCGACATCAGTGCCAACTTCGACAGCGGCAATATCCAAGTCATCGACATCAGCGATCCGCTCAAACCGCTTCTGGCCATTCGCCCGGACACCCGCAGTGCACATTTCCAGTGGTTCCACTTCAAGGCCAGCGGCCTGCACGTCGGTCAGGAGCACTGGTTTCGCCTGAACAATGCCAGCCAATCCTCCTATAACAAGGCCTGGACCGGTTATCAGGCGGTGGCGTCCTACGATCACGTCAACTGGTTCCGCGTACCGACCATTTTTGAAGGCGACTGCCTGCGCTTCAGCCTCGAAGCCGAACAGACTCACGCCTGGTTTGCCTACTTCGAACCCTACAGCCGTGGCCGCCACGACTGGCTGATCGAGCAGGCGCTGAGCAAGGCCGGTACCGAGTTGTTGTCCACCGGCAAAAGTGTCGAAGGCCGCGACATCCAGTTGTTGCGCAAAGGCACCGGGGCCGAAGGCCGACGCAAGGTGTGGATGATTGCCCAGCAACATCCGGGCGAACACATGGCCGAGTGGTTCA
This sequence comes from Pseudomonas fluorescens, assembly GCF_040448305.1. NCBI lineage: Bacteria > Pseudomonadati > Pseudomonadota > Gammaproteobacteria > Pseudomonadales > Pseudomonadaceae > Pseudomonas > Pseudomonas fluorescens. The sequence continues at coordinate 4,618,721 of NZ_CP148752.1, forward strand.
TGGAAGGCGTGATCGAACGTCTGGAAAAACACGACGACCCTGTGCTGAATAAACTGCTGTCCAGCGCCGACCTGTACCTGGTGCCAAACATGAACCCGGATGGTGCTTTCCACGGCCACCTGCGCACCAACGCCATGGGCCAGGACCTCAATCGCGCCTGGCAGAACGCCAGCCAGGAGACCAGCCCGGAAGTCCTGTTCGTTCAGCAACAGATGGAAAAGTACGGCGTCGATATGTTCCTCGACGTGCATGGTGACGAGGAAATTCCCCACGTCTTCACCGCTGCGTGCGAAGGCAATCCGGGTTACACACCGCGGATCGAAAAGCTTGAAGAGCACTTCCGCAGCCACCTGAAGCACACCACCAAAGACTTCCAGACCAAGTACGGCTACACCCGAGACGAACCGGGTCAGGCCAATATGACGCTGGCCTGCAACAGTGTGGGTCAGAAATACGACTGCCTGTCGCTGACCCTGGAAATGCCGTTCAAAGATCACGACGACCATCCGAACGCGGAAACCGGTTGGTCGGGCAAGCGTTCGAAGCAGTTGGGCAAGGATGTGTTGACCACGGTGGCGGATATCGTCGAGAGCTTGCGCTAGTTGGTTTAACGGTGACATGAACTGACAAGGTCATGTCACCCTCCTGAGCTTTACGGCGTTGTAACGACGGAATTGCTCGGCGGTGAAACCATTTCAACAAAGCTGACAGCCTTAACGAAGTACAGTGCCTCCCCTAAAATATTGGTTGCGGTAAACGTTAACGCCGTACTGTCTCCAATTTTTTTTGGCAGCGGGCTCCCAATATTTTTCACGCTGTATATTTCATATCGAACTGCTTTAGGTGATGCACTCCAGATAAATGTAATTGTGCTAGCGGTTGAGCTCACTTTGGCAAAGTCAGCTGGAGCGGTTGGTGGGGATTGGGGTGGAGCGTAAGAGGATAGCCGCACAGCATTTTCGCGCCAGACACGTGCTGTATCGGCGGTTACAGCATTCCCTAACGGCAAACCGTACTGATCGATAACGGCCGGTGTCGAATAATAAAGTGAGTTTGGGCCACTACATAAGATACTTCGCGATTTTCCATTAAAATATCCAAAACGATAGTTATTCACGCCGTTTACGTTGCAGTGACTACTGCCCGCATTGTGGCCAATCTCATGAGCGAATGTCGAAGCGCTACTAGATACACCGATAGCAGAACCACCAGGCGTCCATCCCCATCCGATTGCCCCTCCTGGCACAATATAAGCAAAATTGCCGTACGTAACGTCTGGCTCAAACTTGGCCATACCCTCGGCAAAAATTGTACGTATTTTCCCTAGAGTTTCTGATGTAATGGGGTAATCATCCTCAACAATCTGAATACCCACCAGTCTCAGTGAAACATTGTCCACCAATGAATTGCGTAGCATCAGGTTGACTAATTCTATCTTGGCCAGCGCATCCGCATGCGCATCACCACCTGCTCTAATAACCCCTGCCTTGGAATACCCCATTAGCACATCGACAACATAGTGTTCTGCTATAGTTGAATCCACAGGTGCAGTGGCGATTTTTTCATTCGGATTGGGGACAACGTCCTCTATATCAGTATTAACCTCAGGTTCTGGAGTGAAACTACTTGCGCCCTTACTATCAACGTGTAAAGAACCGAATAGTCCCGGCCTATTAATCAATGCCATCAAGCTTCCATCAGACGAACGCACCGTTACCAGCGAACCCTCGGACTTATCCCGCATCCGCAACTTACCGCTCTCAACGGTGTAACCACCAATGACCTTTGAACTCGAACGTTCGAAAACCGCTGGCGCAATCAAATCCGCATATAACTCTGCTGTCGATTTACTCGCAACATTTTCGACAACCCGGCTTTTCGGTTCCACGGAATCAGTCGTCGGCGGATGTGCACAGGCACCGAGAATCACAGCCAAACACACTAACGACAGCCCGGAAAAAGCGCGTCGCATGGAACCCACACCTGCAGTCTTGAACATGGTTCGTCTCCCTGAATGGCACGATCAGTGCTGTTCGACTGGCCCCGTTCGGGACCACTGCAGTCTTTGAGCATTGAACGTGCTTTTTCAGATCAGCGAAACTGTCAGAGTTGACAGGTGGGCAGATGATCGCTGTGTGACAAAAGCCAAATCACAGTCCAGCGAGATCACCCTCGATCCTTACCCCGCAACATGCTGTCCAGCACCTCATCGCGACGCACCCAGCCGTGAAACAACGCTGCCGCCAAATGCAGTAACACGGTCAGAAACAGCAAATACGCCAGATACCCATGCGCCTTGCGCAAAAACGCAAACACCTGTGCATTGGCCGGCACAATCGACGGTAATTGCAGCGAGCTGCTGAGCATCACCGGTTCGCCAGAGGCCGAAATCATCGCCCAGCCCAGCAGCGGCAAAACCAGCATCAATGCATACAACAAGACATGCGAGGCCTTGGCCGCGAGTACTTGCACACCCGGCATGTCCGCCGGCAGAGGTGGTTGCGTGGTGGAGAAACGCACCACCAGGCGCACGATCACCAACAGCAAGATCGCGACGCCCAAGGGTTTGTGCAGATGAATCAGCCATTCATGCCGCTCGGACACCGAGGCGACCATGCCGGCGCCGATAAACAGCATGGCGATGATCATCAGCGCCATCAGCCAGTGCAGCAGACGCGCCAATGGAGCGAAGTGGTTCGGTTGAGTGCTCATTGCTGGGCCTCCTGTTTGGCGGCGGGCAACTGGCTGACTTCGCTGGTGCGACGCAGGTAGGAATTGGCGTAACCGGCTGAACGAGCTGCGAGCAACGGGTCTTCGGAACCTTCGATCCCGGCAGGCAACACCAGCGGATCGTAATTGATGTCACGGCATTCGCCATTGAGTTGCGGCTGGGTTTTTTCCAGTACCAGCGTGCCCGCGTTCAACACTTTGCGCCCTTCAGGCCAGGCTTTGCTGGCGTCGTTCACTGGATCGCCGGGATTGGCCAGGATGATGTTCAACTGCCAACGTAACGGCCCTGCGGCTATACGCTGAACCAGGTCTTTCTCCAGAAAATCGGCCCCCTCCGGCGCCGCTGCACCCGGCGTATCTTGAGCCACTGGCACCATGCTCCAGCGCACGGCCTGGCGTTGTCCGGCGGCGCTCACCAGATAAAACGCGTTGACGCTGTTATAGGTCTCCGTGACGTAACTGGCTGACGGCTTGGCGGTCTTGATCCAGGCCAGGAACGGTGCAGCTTCCGGATGCGCACCGAAAAACGCCGGAACCGCGGTCGGGTTTGGCTTGCCGGTAGCCGGGTCCGGCGACTGCGCCTGCTGCAATTGATAGAACGCCTCGGGCGTGCCCACCGGGAACACCGGCATGCTGTTCATCCCGGTGCGCCACTGCTGGCCGTTGGCCTGAGTGAAGCGCAAGGCCATGCTGCGGATCGGCACGGCACTGTCCGGCGCGTAAGGGTTACCGGACCCCAAGGCGAAACGCCCCACCACCGGTGTCCGTGCTTCGTTGAACACTTGAGCGGTGGAATAGCTGCGCGCATCAAGGCTGCTCTCGAAATGCCCGATCACGCACACACCTTTGGAATGGTTGCGACGGAAGCCCGGATGCACGCCATTGTTGGTTTCCAGCACATTGATCAGTTTCTTCGGGGTCAGGCGCTGTGGGTCAAAGGTGCCGTTGACGTAGGCAAACGCCCCCGCCACGGCGGCAACGACCACGGCGATGCCAGCCAGACGCAACGTCAGGCTCGCCGCACTCAAGGGTGGCCGGGTTGGCGGTGATGATCGATCTACCATGAAAGACTCCAGGGCCATCGGCCACAAATGAGAAGAATCAAGCAGACGAACCGCATGCAGGTTTATTCCCACATGCGGTGTTTATTTTTTCTGACGTGGAATAACCTCCGGTACCGGACGTCTTCCTAGTCCCAAGCGTAGCGACTAGTCAGAACTTCATGAACGATATCGACGAACAACTGAGGGAAATCATTCCAAGATTGCGACGTTTTGCCGTGTCGTTGACGCGCAACACCAGCAGCGCTGACGACCTGGTGCAGGCAAGCCTGGAGCGGGCACTGTCGAGTTGGGCTGGCAAACGCGCCGAGGGCGACTTGCGCGCCTGGCTGTTCTCGATTGTCTATCGGCAGTTTCTCGATGCGCACCGCCGCTCCCGGCGCTATGCGCGCATGCTTGAATTCTTCACCGGGCGTGACGATGCCCAACCCTCGGTGGAGCGCACCGTTATCGCTCAATCGACCCTCAGCGCTTTCGATCAACTGCCCACCGAGCAACGCGCGCTGCTTCTCTGGGTGTCGGTGGAAGGCCTGAGCTACAAAGAGGTCGCCGGGATTCTCGACGTACCCACCGGCACCGTGATGTCCCGCCTGTCCCGGGCTCGCCAGGCCCTGCGCCAACTCAGCGATGGCGAAATCAACCGCCCATCCCTGCGGAGACTCAAATGATCAGCATGCCCCCCAGCGAACGAGACCTGCACGCCTACGTCGACCACCAACTGAGCGACGCCGACCGACGTCTGGTGGAGACTTTTCTGGCCGCTGAACCGGAGGTGGCCGCGCAAGTGCGCGCCTGGCAGCAGGATGCCCAGACACTGCGCGCAGCCCTGAGTGGTGCCTTGCAACAACCCTCGAACCCGGACCTGGATCCGGCCGTGATTCGCCAGCGCCTCAAACGCCAATCCCGTCGACACCTGGCCAGTGCCGCGGTGTTGCTCGTTGCCGTCAGCGTTGGCGGTTTCAGCGGTTGGCAAGCGCGGGAGATGACACTGGCGCCCCCCCAGCTTCCAATGACCGATGCCCTGCAGGCGTATCGCCTGATTGCCCAGCAAGGCATCCTGCCGGCGGATTACAAAGTCGGCGACGACGGCGACATGCAGGGTTGGCTCGACCGCTACTTCACCCAGGCCAATCGCCTGCCCGACCTCTCGGGTGCCGGGTTCAAGCCGGCCAGCGGGCGTTTGCTGAGTACCGAGCAAGGCCCTGCGGCGATGGTGATTTACGAGAACCAGAGCGGGCAGAAAATCAGCTTCTACGTGCGCCCGCCAGGGCCGAAAAACTTCCTGCTGCCCAGGGGCAGTCGCAGTGATGGCGAGTTGCAGGCCGAGTACTGGTCCGGAAGTGGCTACAACTATGCGATGGTCAGCCCGGCGGATACAGCGACGGCGCAGATGCTTAAACAGACCACCCAGTTCTGACAGATCAAAAGATCGCAGCCTGCGGCAGCTCCTACAGATGTACACATGAACCTGTAGGAGCTGCCGCAGGCTGCGATCTTTTCATCCTTGCCCAAACACCTGCGAAGGCCGGCGCAACAGCGGGTCGAACGGATTGATCCGCGGCCCGATCAGCGCCGCTTCGCGCTTGAGCATGTCCACCACCGTCGGCAGGCGATCCGGTCCCAATCGGTCACTCACGGTCGCCACACTCAACGCCGCCACCGCGCGACCTTCACGATCGAGAATCGGCACGGCCACCCCGGCCATGCCCTGCAGCACGCCGGTATTGCGCCCGGCGTAACCCAGGGCGCGCACGTTTTCGACTTCCGAGCGCAGGAACACCTCGTCATACAGGTGGAAGTCTTTCAGGCGCGGCAAGTTGTAATGGATGACGGTGTCGCGCTCCTCCTCCGGCAGAAACGCCAGAATCGCCAGGCTGCCCTGCCCCACGCCCAGCGCCACACGCCCGCCGATATCCCCGGTAAAGGTGCGGATCGGGAACGGCCCTTCGCTGCGGTCCAGACAGATCGCATCAAAGCCGCAGCGCGCCAGCAAAAACAACGAATCACCCAGCGACGCCGAGAGTCTAAGCAGCGCCGGCCGTGCCAGTTCACGCAAGTTTCCGGTGTTGCCCGCACGAGCCGCCAGAGCGAAAAAATCCAGGCTCAGGCGATAGCGTTTACTGCGCGCATCCTGCTCGACCATGCCCTCGTCCATCAGGCTGCGCAGCAACCGGTGCGTGGTCGGTTGCGATAAACCGATGCGCTGCGCCAGTTGCGTCACCCGCTCGCCGCCCTCGACGGTATCACCCAGTGTTCGCAGTACCGCAAACAATCTTGAGACGGCGCCGACACCGACTTCATTTTTGTTTTCATTCCGCTCAATGGAATCTGGCATCTTGTTTTCCGATTATTAATTTACTGATCGAATAAAACTTAAAATAGTCATCGCCTCAGTGAAATAGGCCATTGAGCCCATCCTAGTCTTCGTCCTACTCTGCGTCCAGACAGGGGCGATTCGAACAACAGCGGCAGCCGACTCAAGTTGAGCGCCACGCACCCCGGCAACATCTTTTCGTATCTGCCCATACAAAAAAGCGCGCCTTTGGGTGACGCATAACAATCTCAGGTGGAGCGCAGTCATGGCTTTTGTGCAACTTGAAAAACTCTGCAAACGCTACGGCGAAATCGACGCCGTCGTCGCCACCGACCTCTCGGTCGAGAAAGGTGAATTCGTGTCCTTGCTTGGTCCCTCTGGGTGCGGCAAGACCACCACCCTGCAAATGATTGCCGGCTTCGTCGAAGTCACCAGCGGGCGCATCGTGCTCGATGGCCGCGACATCACCCACGCCAAACCCGCCAGCCGGGGTTTGGGGGTGGTGTTCCAGAGCTACGCACTGTTCCCGCACATGACCGTCAAGGACAACGTCGCCTTCGGCCTGCGCATGCGCAAAGTGCCGAACGCTGATATCCAGCAGCGAGTCGACCGGGTACTGAAACTGGTGCGCCTGAATCAGCACGCCGAGCGTTACCCGCGGGAGCTCTCCGGTGGCCAGCGCCAGCGCGTCGCCCTGGCCCGCGCCCTGGTGATTCAGCCGCCGGTGCTTTTGCTGGATGAACCACTGTCCAACCTCGACGCCAATCTACGCGAAGAGATGCAATTCGAGATCCGCCGCATCCAGCGCGAAGTTGCAATCACCACGCTGATGGTCACCCACGACCAGTCGGAAGCGCTGTCCATCAGCGACCGTGTCGTGGTGATGCAGGCCGGGCGCATCACCCAGATCGACGCGCCCTACACCCTCTACGAACACCCGCGCACCGAGTTCATATCCGGATTCGTCGGCAAGGCCAATCTGTTGCCCGGCGAGCGCAATGGTGCCGGTATGGTTCAGGTGTGCAGTGTTGGCAATGGCGATCTGACCCTGAGCCTGCGGCCGGAAAAAATCGATCTGCGCGATGCTGGCCACGGTCGTTTGCAAGGCAAGATCGTCAGTCGGTTTTTCCTCGGCAGCCAATGGCTGTACGGCGTCGGGACAAGCCTGGGCGAACTCTGCGTGGTGCGCCGCAACGATGGCTCGGCACCGTTGAACGAAGGCACTGCAGTCGGTCTGGACTGGGACGCGGCGCTGCTGCGAGTGCTGAGTGTCGACGAGGTGCCAGCATGAGTACGATCACCGCCACCCGCCAGGGACGCCAGGGGTATTGGCTGTCTGCACCGGCCTTGGCCTTGTACCTCAGTTTGCTGATCATCCCGCTGGGATTGACCCTGGTGCTGTCATTCAACGTCTTTGACTACAACTCGGGGATCAACGGCGACGCCTACACCGTCGAGCACTACAGCAACCTGCTGGGCGATCCGTATTTCTACGAGATCTTTCTGCGCACCCTGTGGATCAGCGCCCTGACCACATTGCTCTGCGTGCTGATCGGCGTGCCCGAGGCCTACATCCTCAGCCGCATGGGCACCCCCTGGCGCTCGATTTTTCTGATTCTGATCCTCACTCCGCTGCTGATTTCGGTGGTGGTGCGCGCCTTCGGCTGGAGCCTGTTGCTCGGCGCCGACGGCCTGGTCAACCAGACCCTGCAAGCCCTCGGCGGCTCACCGATGAAGCTGCTCTACACGCCGTTCGCGGTGGTGATTGCGCTGGTCCATGTGATGTTGCCGTTCATGATCATTCCGGTCTGGACCTCGCTGCAGAAACTCGATCCCGCCGCCGAACAAGCCGCGCAGTCGCTGGGCGCCAGTCACTTCACGGTAATTCGCCAGGTCGTGCTGCCACAGGTCATGCCCGGTGTGTTGTCCGGCACATTGATCGTGTTTGGCCTGGCCGCCAGTTCTTTCGCGATCCCCGGACTACTCGGCGGTCGTCGGCTGAAGATGGTTGCCACGCTGATCTACGACCAGTACCTGTCGGAACTCAATTGGCCCATGGGCGCGGCCATTGCCGTGGCTCTGCTGCTCATCAACCTGCTGATCATGCTGTCGTGGAATCGCATGATCGAAGGCCGCTACAAGAAGTCATTGGGATAATTCGTCATGTCCAGGAACGGTCCTTTCGCCCTGCTGTTTCATACCCTGGTGGTGTTGTTCATGATGGCGCCGCTGGTGGTGGTTTGCCTTGTGGCCTTCACTCCGGAAAACACCCTGAGCCTGCCGACCACGGAGTTCTCTCTACGCTGGTTTCGCGCGGTGTTCGAGCGTGCCGATTTTGTCGATGCGTTCTACAACAGCCTGATCCTAGCGTTCAGTGCCGCCACCCTGGCGACGCTGATCGCGGTGCCCGCCGCGCTGGCGATCACCCGATTCGAGTTTCCCGGTCGAGACTTTCTCAACGGCCTGTTTCTGTCGCCGATCATTATTCCGCACCTGGTACTCGGTGTGGCGTTGCTGCGCCTGTTTGCGTTGCTGGGTGTCAATGGCAGCTTCGTCTGGCTGATCTTTGCCCACGTGCTGGTGATTACACCGTATGTGCTGCGTCTGGTGCTGGCCTCGGCCATTGGCCTGGATCGCAGCGCCGAACACGCCGCGCAATCCTTGGGTGCCGGGCGCTTCACGCTGTTCCGCCAGATCACCCTGCCGATGATTCTGCCGGGGGTGGCCGGTGGCTGGTTGCTGGCGTTCATCAACAGTTTCGACGAAGTCACGCTGTCGATTTTCGTCACCTCGCCGGCCACACAAACCCTGCCGGTGCGCATGTACGTGTACGCCACTGAATCCATCGACCCGATGATGGCGGCGGTGTCGGCACTGGTGATTGCGTTGACCGCGCTGACGATGATTCTGCTTGATCGGGTCTACGGCCTGGATCGGGTTCTGGTGGGTAAACAATGAGGGCGCCATGGCTCTGCTGAAACGACTGGCCGAAGCTGACCGCCCGGCCCTGGACTTTACCCTCGACGGCCATCCCGCCAGCGGTTTGCTCGGCGATACCGTGCTGACCGCCGTGCTGACTTGCAGCGAACACCTGCGCGGCAGCGACTTCAGCGCCGAACCCCGCGCCGGCTTCTGCCTGATGGGGGCCTGTCAGGACTGCTGGGTGCGACTGGGCGATGGCCGCCGGGTGCGCGCCTGCTCGACGCTGCTCGAAGCCGGGCAGCAGGTCTGTCGCGAACCGGGGCGATCGTTATGAACAAACATTCCATCTGCAGAAACCGAATCCCTTGTGGGGATGAGAGTATGAAGTCTGTGGTCATCGTCGGCGCCGGTCCGGCGGGCATTCGTGCGGCACAAACGCTGGTTGCCCATGGCGTGCGTCCGGTGCTGCTGGACGAAGCCGCACGCGGCGGCGGGCAGATTTATCGGCGTCAACCGGCCAATTTCAAACGATCGCCGGTCAAGCTGTATGGTTTTGAAGCAGGCAAAGCCAATGCGCTGCATCAGACGATTGACGCACTGCGCGAACTAATCGATTACCGCCCCGAAACCCTGGTGTGGAATGCCGAAGACGGCGCCCTCGACACCTTGCAGAACGGCCGCGCAGCACGCTTGGAGTTCTCCCGGGTGATCGTCGCCACCGGCGCCACCGACCGGATTCTGCCCGTACCGGGCTGGACATTGCCGGGGGTCTACAGCCTCGGCGCGGCGCAAATCGCCTTGAAGTTCCAGGGCTGCGCCATCGGCGAACACGTGGTGTTTGCCGGCAGCGGCCCGTTGCTGTACCTGGTCGCTTATCAATACGCCAAGGCTGGCGCCAACGTGGTCGCGGTGCTCGACAGCTCACCCTTCAGCGCACAAGCTCGCGCCCTGCCCGGACTGGTGGCGCAACCGTCCACGTTGGCCAAAGGCATTTATTACCGCGGCTGGCTGACCGCGCACGGCATCTCTGTGCATCAAGGCGCGACACTGGCAGCCATCCACGGCGAGCAACGCGTGCAATCGCTGTTCTGGTCCAACGCCAAGGGCAACCATTCACTCGACTGCGACGCGGTGGCCTTCGCTCACGGCCTGCGCAGTGAAACCCAACTGGCCGATCTGCTCGGCTGTGAGTTCGCCTGGAACCCGCTCAATCGCGCCTGGCTGCCCCAGCGTGACCGTGCGGGCCGCAGCAGTGTCGCCGAGGTTTATCTGGCGGGCGACGGCGCCGGTATCATGGGTGCGGACGCGGCGGAAATGGCCGGTGAGCGCGCCGCTTTGGCATTGCTCGAAGATATGGGTTGCCTGATTCCGGCGCAGCGCCCTGCGCAACTGGAACACCGCCTGGAACGCATTGGCGAATTTCGTCAGGGCCTCGAACGCGCCTTTACATTTCCCGACAACTGGGCCGCGGGTCTCGCCGATGACGTGATGGTCTGTCGCTGTGAAGAAGTACGCGCCGGGGATATTCGCGACGTGGTGCGCGAAGGTCATTGGGAAATAAACCGGGTAAAGGCTCATTGTCGTGTCGGCATGGGTCGTTGCCAGGGTCGGATGTGCGGTGCCGCAGCAGCAGAAATCATTGCCTGCCAGAGCCAGCGCGCCGTGTCCGATATCGGCCGGTTGCGCGCCCAAGCACCGATCAAACCGCTGCCGTTTGGCCTGGAGATCGAGCCTTGAGCGAGGTCGATGCAGTCATCATTGGCGGTGGCATTGTTGGTGCAAGCGCCGCCCTGTTTCTCAGTCGGGCCGGCCGGCGCGTGGCGCTGCTGGAACGGGATTTTTGCGGCTCACATTCCAGCGGCGTGAACTACGGCGGTGTGCGGCGTCAGGGTCGTCCCCTGGCGCAATTGCCACTGTCGCAAAAGGCCCACGAAATCTGGGCGCAGTTGCCACAACTGATCGGCATCGACGGCGAATACCAGCGTAGCGGTCACCTCAAACTGGCCCGCAGCCTCAACGATCTGCAAGCCCTGCAGGACTATGCCGATAGCAGTCGGGGTTTCGGTCTCGATCTGCAAGTGCTCGACCGAACCCAATTGCGCGCACGTTTTCCGTGGGTTGGAGACGTGGCGACAGGCGCGTCCTATTGCCCTGACGATGGTCACGCCAACCCGCGCCTGGTGTCTCCGGCGTTCGCTCGGGCGGCGCGGCAACAGAGTGCGCAGGTTTACGAACAATGCGCGGTGAGCGCTGTAGAACATGACGGGCAACGATTTCGTGTACGTACGCAAACTGGCCTGGAATGGCGTGCACCCTGGCTGTTGAACTGCGCCGGAGCCTGGGCCGGCAGCCTGGCCACGCAGTTCGGCGAACCGGTGCCGATGTATTCAGGTCACCCGGCGATGCTGGTCACCGAACCGTTGCCGCTGGTGATGGATGCCAGCACCGGCGTCGAGGGCGGAGGTATTTATGCCCGTCAGGTTACCCGGGGAAATTGCGTACTGGGCGGCGGCCAGGGCTTTGCCCTCGACGAGGCCCGCGCCCGCCCCGGTCAAGGCGCAGTGCTGGAAATACTCCGCCAGGCCGTCGAGCTCTATCCGTTTCTTGAAGGTGCCCAGGCGATTCGTACCTGGAGCGGCACCGAAGGTTATCTACCCGATCGCCAACCGGTGATCGGCCACAGTGGTACCCAACCCGGTCTGTTGCACGCGTTCGGCTTTGCCGGCGCCGGTTTCCAGATCGGTCCCGCGGTGGGCCAGGCGCTCACCGAAATCATCTGTAGCGGCGCGTCAAAGACGTCGCTGGATGCGTTTTCCATCACCCGGTTTCACTCCATCTCCGTAGCTTGATAGAGGAAGGTCGCGCCAATGAATAACGTCAAACGCAGTGCACTGCTCGGTTTGTCTTGCGTGAGCGCTCTGCTCACGGTCACTCAGGCCCAGGCCGAGCCGACACTTTATCTGGGCATGAACGGCGGGACCATGGAGCGGCTCTATGCCGACAAGGTGCTGCCGGCTTTCGAGAAGGCGAACAACGTCAAAGTGGTGATCGTGCCGGGCACTTCAGCCGATATCCTGGCCAAGGTCCAGGCCAGCAAGGGCAACCCGCAGATGCACGTGATGTTCCTCGACGACGGCATCATGTACCGCGCGATCTCCATGGGCCTGTGCGACAAACTCGAAGACAGCCCGACGCTGGAACAGATTCCGGCCAAGGGACGGATCAAGGACCAGGCCGTGGCGGTCAGCCTGGGGGTCACCGGGTTGGCATACAACACCCGGCTGTTCAAAGAAAAAGGCTGGAGCGCGCCGACCTCCTGGATGGACATGGCCGACCCGCGCTTCAAGGACAAACTGGTGTTCCAGTCAATGGCCTCTTCGACGTTCGGCTTGCACGGTTTCCTGATGTTCAACCGGATTCAGGGCGGCACTGAAACCAATGTCGACCCTGGTTTCAAGGCCTGGCCGAACACCGTTGGGCGTAACGTGCTGGAATACATTCCGAGCTCGGCGAAGATCTCCGAAATGCTTCAGACCGACGAAGCGGCGCTGTTCCCGTTGACGCCCACCCAGGTGACGGCTCTGAAGCTCAAGGGCATGCCAGTGGAATACGCACAGCCGAAGGAAGGCGCCGTGGTACTCAACGTCGCCGAATGCGCAATCGCCAACAACACGCAACCGGAGCTGGCGCAAAAACTTGCCGCCTTCTTGCTGACCCCCGAAGCCCAGGCCGTCGCACTCGAGGATGGCGACCAGATTCCGTCCAACCCCAACACCCCGACCACCGAGCGAACCCATGGTCAGGTCGAAGCCATGAAACAGTACCTCGATACGGCGATTGCCGTGGATTGGGATCAGGTCAACGAACAACGTCCGGCATGGAGTGCGCGATGGAACCGCAGTATCGAGCGCTAGGTCACTGGCCAGGCACAGTGGCCTGGACATTGGCATAACCTTGTGGGAGCGAGCTTGCTCCGGGCGGCGTTCCGACGATGACGGCCTGACAATCACTGAGATGTTGCTTGACAGACCGCTATCGCGAGCAAGCTCGCTCCCACAGGGTTTGCGGTGTTCCTTTAGAACCCAATGACGGCGCCCGGATATGCCGACACCGCTGGAAGCAGATTCCCTGCTCTGGTTACACTATGCCGCCGCAGCACAAAGAACCTGCCCGCACACCAGAGGTGATATCCCAGTGGCCGTTCGACCGCCCAACCGTTCGCCAATCAAATCGCGCTGGCAAACGTTGCGTCGCCTTCTCGGCAAGGCACCGGCTGCTGGCAGCGCTGCGGCAGGCCAAGTCATCCACGACTACTTTCACCAACAGGCCCATGCCCAGGGCTACACCCTCAGTCACAGCCAACAGCGGGTGATCGACTGCATGACCCGGCATGCCTGCATGCTGATGGGTGCTGCGGCGAAACCCCTTCCGGGTCTTTACCTGCATGGTGCCGTGGGGCGCGGCAAAAGCTGGCTGCTCGACGGTTTTTTCCGGGCCATTCCCCTCGCGCAAAAACAACGCCTGCACTTCCATCAGTTTTTCGCCCAGCTGCATCAGGGCATGTTTGAGCACCGCGAACAGGCCGACGCCCTGGCGATCACCCTCGATGAACTGCTCAGCGATTGCCGGGTGCTGTGTTTCGATGAGTTCCATGTGCACGACATCGGCGATGCGATGCTCATCACCCGGTTGTTCAAGGCACTGTTCCAGCGCGGCATCCTGTTGCTGGTGACCTCCAATTATCCGCCCGAAGGCCTGCTGCCCAATCCGCTGTATCACGCACGCTTCAAACCGGTGATCGACTTGATCCATGCGCGCATGCAGGTGATGGAAGTCGGCGGGCCGCACGACTATCGCAGCCAGGCCCGGACCCATGCGCATCAGTTGTTCACTCAAGGTCACTACGTCTGGCCGGCGAGCGTGGCGCAGCGACAATCGCTGAACCTGCCCAAGCGCAATACCATGCCGATTTCGTTGCCGGTTGGCACCCGGCACTTGCGAGCGCAATTGTGCGAAGGGCGCGGCATCGGTTTTACCTTCACCGAGTTGTGCGATCAGCCCACGGCGGTGATGGATTATCTGGAGCTGTGCCGCCAGTTCGACTGCTGGATTATCGATGAACTGCCACTGCTGGGCGATTGCACGATTGCCGCCCAGCAGCGTTTTATCAATCTCATCGACGTGCTGTACGACCAGGACAAGCACCTGACATTGCTCGGGCAGCACTCATTGCGCGAAAGCCTGGGTGGCGATGCCATTGATCTGGCGCGCACCCGCAGCCGATTGGGGCAACTGGTAGAAGTCAGCGAACCGGCATAAGCGATATTTTTTTGTTGTATTGAATGGCCTCTTCGCGAGCAGGCTCGCTCCCACATCTTTCCCGGTATCATGTCGCGCATTTCCGGGGCCCCGCGCCCTCCCCTTGGTTAATGGCGAATCTGCTCATGCATACCCTTGCTCAATTGCGCGCCGGCGAGTTGTCGGGCATCACGCGGCTGGATCTGGCAGAAGGCCTGACCGAGTTTCCCCAGGAGATCTTCGATCTGGCGGATTCGCTGGAAGTGCTCAACCTCAGCGGCAATGCTCTGAGCGCGCTACCAGAGGATTTGCATCGCCTGACCCGTTTGCGCGTGCTGTTCTGTTCCGATAACCGCTTCACCGAGCTTCCGGCCTGCCTGGGCCAATGCGCTGCACTGACGATGATCGGCTTCAAGGCCAACCGTATCGCCCACGTGCCCGCAGCGGCACTGCCACCGCTGCTGCGCTGGCTGATCCTGACCGACAACTGCATCGAGACGCTGCCGAGCGAGTTGGGAGAGCGGCCATACCTGCAAAAGCTCATGCTTGCCGGTAACCGCCTGCGGGCATTGCCGGAGTCGATGCGCAATTGTCATCGACTGGAACTGATCCGCATCGCCGCCAACCAGCTTACCGAGCTGCCACAATGGCTGCTGACGCTGCCGAGCCTGACCTGGCTGGCCTATGCCGGTAACCCGCTGGAAACCGAAGCCGATGCCGCCGCCCTCGGCGCCACACCGCGCATTGACTGGTCGGCATTGCACCTGGAGAAAAAACTCGGCGAAGGGGCGTCCGGGGTGATTCATCAGGCCGTCTGGCAACCGGCCGACCAGCCGCCCATGGCCGTTGCGGTAAAGCTCTACAAGGGCGAAATGACCAGCGATGGCTCACCGCTGCACGAGATGAACGCCTGCATCACCGCCGGCCTGCACCCGAACCTGATTCGCGTCGAAGGGCGGATTGTCGATCACCCGCAGCAAACCGCCGGGCTGGTCATGCAGTTGATCCCGCCGAGTTTTCGCAACCTCGCCAGCCTGCCGAGCCTGGCATCATGCAGCCGCGACATTTACCCCGATGACTTGCGTTTCAGTGCGGCGGTGGCGCTGCGCATTGCCTCGGGCATTGCCTCGGTGGCCGAACACTTGCACGGCCATGGCATCACCCACGGCGATCTCTACGGGCATAATATTCTGTGGAATGAACAGGGTGACTGCTTGCTGGGGGATTTTGGCGCGGCGTCGTTCCACGGGATTTCCGACAGCCTGGAAAGCCGTGCCTTGCAACGGATCGAGGTGCGGGCGTTCGGGGTGTTGTTGGGGGAATTGCTGGAGCGGGTTGATTCGGGTCTG
The DNA here is from genome assembly GCF_040448305.1 of Pseudomonas fluorescens. NCBI lineage: Bacteria > Pseudomonadati > Pseudomonadota > Gammaproteobacteria > Pseudomonadales > Pseudomonadaceae > Pseudomonas > Pseudomonas fluorescens. The sequence continues at coordinate 4,634,395 of NZ_CP148752.1, forward strand.
AGCGCTGAACAGCGGAGGGTGCTGGAAGATCTGGAACAGCGTTGCTGTCAGCCGCAAGTGTTGGCGCGGCCTGGTTTTGACGAGATCGTTCAGGAATTGAATGGTTGGTGACCGCTGCGCGGTCAATCGCGAGCAGGCTCGCTCCCACATTAGATCGCGCCCGACCAGGCAACTCGGTCAACTGTGGGAGCGAGCCTGCTCGCGATGACGGCCTGCCAGACAACAGAGCCGTCTTGACACAAAGACTTAACCCGCCAAGCCGACAAACATGTCCTGCACGTCGTCGTGGTTATCGAGGCCTTCGAGGAACGCTTCGACTTCCGCCATCTGCTCATCGCTCAGGCCGCTGACCGGGTTTTTCGGCTGGTAGCCCAGTTTGGCCGACAGCACGGTGAAGCCTTGTTCCGGCAGGGCTTTCTGTACCGCGTCGAGGTCGGTCGGCTCGGTCAGGAACAGGGTTGCACCCTCTTCACCCGGCTCGAAATCCTGTGCACCGGCTTCGATGGCGGCCATTTCCGGATCGGCGTCCGGGGTGTCGGGCGACGCTTCGATCATGCCGACGTGGTTGAAGTCCCAGGCCACCGAACCGGATGCCCCCAGCTGGCCCTTGCGGAACGCCACGCGGATCTCGGCGACGGTGCGGTTGATGTTGTCGGTCACGCACTCAACGATCAACGGTACCTGATGCGGGGCGAACCCTTCATAGGTCACGCGATGGTACTGCACGGTTTCGCCCAGCAGGCCCGCGCCCTTCTTGATGGCGCGATCCAGTGTTTCCTTGGGCATCGAAGCTTTCTTGGCCTGTTCAACCACCAGGCGCAAGTGCGCGTTGGTAGCAATATCAGCGCCATTGCGCGCAGCAATGGTGATTTCTTTCACCAGTTTGCCGAAGATCTTGCCCTTGGCATTGGCTGCCGCTTCTTTGTGTTTAACCTTCCACTGTGCGCCCATTTCTCACTCTCTTATCTGTGGCATCTGTGGCGCCGAGACATCTTTTGGCCGACGCTTTGCACAAGTTTATACGGCCTAAAGTTGGCAATCGACCAAAAAATCCCGACTTGCATCGACATCTTCACCAGCGGTTGTAGGGCGATTCTGAAATGTCGATTTGCGATGCCCGCAAAGCGCTGGGGTTTCGTACGCTTTGCGCCCTAATTCCACGGCAGCAGCGTGTTCGATGCACAACGACAAGGAAAGTCCTACCACCCTGACGCTTCTCGACGACGACCTGAGTTTTCAGGTGGTCCGGTTCAGTGGTCATGAAGCACTCAACCAGCCCTATCGATTCGACATCGAGGTTATCGGGCTGGCACCGGCCCTGAACCTTGAACAATTACTGCAACAACCGGCGTTCCTCGAATTCGGCCACGACCAAGGCATTCATGGCGTGCTGCACAGCGCCAGTTGTGAACATCGAAGCGCGTACCGGGTCGCTTACAGACTGGTGCTGGTGCCCCGTGTCCAGTCGCTGGAACAGCAACGATGCCGACGTATTTTCCAGCGTGCCAGCGTGCCCATGATCCTGCGCCAGTTGCTGGAGGAGCATGGGTTGACCGCCGGCAGCTATCGCTTTGAACTGGCAACCGGGCACTATCCCCTGCGACCTTTTTGCATTCAGTACGAAGAAACCGACCTGGCGCTGCTGCAACGGCTGTGCGAGGAAGAAGGCATCCACTATCACTTCGAGCATCAACGCAACGGCCATGTGCTGGTGCTGGCCGATGACAGCCTGAGTTTTCCCCAGGAACCACTGCTCATGTCGATGAGCAGCGACGCCCTCGGCGAACACCGCGAACCTGTGATCAGCGAACTGTTCCAGCGCCATGATGCCCCGCTCTCACCTGTGCGCCCAGGCGCCAGGAATCCGGGTGCAGCGGACATCAGCGAAGGCGCAGCCAATCACTCGTTCGCCACGGCGAGGCACTGTCTCGCTGGCGAACAACAACATCGCGACCAGCTCAGCCGTCGACAACTGGAACGCCTGCGCTGTCGACACCTGCAGATCCACGGTCAAAGCAACCAGGGGGCATTACGCAGTGGCTGGATCCTGCAGGTGGCCGAGCACCCGCTGGCGAATTTCAATGATCAATGGCTGGTCACCGAAATCCGCCATCAGGGTCGTCATTCATCCATTCTGCTCGACGACACACCCGACATGGCCCCGGGTTACCGCAATCAATTCAGCGCCATCCCCTGGTCGACCGTGTTCAGGCCAGCGCTCAAACAACCCAGGCCGAGTATCCCCGGGTATCAGCCCGGCCAGGTGTGCGGCCCGATCGGGCAACCGGCGACAGTGGACGAGGATGGCCGGGTTCAGGTGAACCTCTGGCCCGCCACACCATCAGCCGCAGAGGCGTCCGACGGCCTGTGGCTACCGCTGGCGCTGACCACCGCCGAGGACTGGATCGATCCGGCCCGCTTGCCCGTGGCTGGCAGCGAGGTACTGGTGATTTTCCTCGACAGTGACCCGGACCGCCCGGTGCTCTGTACGGCCATGGGCCCTCGGCCACAACCTCGCCGCCCTCGTCCGCATGAACCCCGTGGCGATACCCGCCTACTGTTCGACTGGCTGCTCACCCGCTCGGACTTTGCGCCCTGACGCTCAGCCCTTGTCAGCCTTGCCGGCCGCCGCGGCGAACTTCGCCAGGCGCACGTCCAGATGCCGTGGCCGACGCCCGTGATCCTCCGCGCGCTCCTTGCGGCGGATGGCGTTGCGCACCATCAGCGAGCCGATGTAGCGAATCGGCTCCGGCGGGAAAAAGCCCAGCGGTCCGTTGACCAGCGGCGAACGGGTCCAGGGGTTGTCCAGGCCTTGGACCATCGATGCCAGAATCTGCCCGCCCATGTGGCAGGGCCCGACGCCGCTGCCGGAGTAGCCGAAACCGTAGAAAACATTGCCACTGGCGCTCATCTGTCCGAAAAACGGCAGCCCGGTCACCGAACGGTCCGACGGACCATTCCAGGTCGCTTCGACCTTGACGTCGGCAAACGCCGGGAAGAAATCCGCCAGGCTGTTCTGCAACAAACCGGCGTAAGGCGAAGGTTGATCGAACACCGGCAGCATGCGCCCGCCATAGGCGAAGGTATTGCCGCCCTTGCCCAGCATGATCCGGCCGTCCGGGGTGTTGTGGTAGTAGTGCACGAAAATCCGCGAATCGAGCACCGTGACGCCGCTGGTCAAGCCGATGTCGTTGAGCAGGTCCGGTCGAGGCTCGGTGATCAGCATGTCGCTGGAAACGATCGCCACGCTACGTTCGAACTGCGGGAACGCCCGGGCCATCCAGGCGTTCATCGCCAGCACCACGCGGTCGGCACGAATGGTGCCGTTGCGGGTTTGAATACCCGCCGGCCGGCCCTCCTCCAACCCGGTCATCGCGGTGTTTTCATGAATCTTCACCCCCAGTTGCAGGGCTACCCGGCGCAAGCCACGCACCAGTTTTCCCGGTTGCACACTGGCCGCGGCCGGGGAAAACCAGCCTTCCAGGTGCTTGCTGGAACCGGCCATGCGCTGCACATCGGCCACCGGCCGCTGGGTGAACGAGTTGATGCCGTTGCGCTCCAGCGCCGCGATCACAGCGTCGGTCGAGCCGACCTGAGCGCGGTTGGTCGCGGTGTAGAGGGTACCGTCGAGACGGTAATCGGCGTCCACCGCATACTGTTCGCAGAAGGCGCCGATGGCATGGATGCTGCGCTCGGACTCCTTGACCAGGCGCACGGCTTCTTCGACGCCAAACAAACGCTCAAGGGTGAAATACTTGGCCGACCACGACAACGCACAACCGCCATTGCGTCCACTGGCCCCGGCACCGCAGATGTCCGCTTCGATCAGCAACACATCGAGCTCGGGGTTCTGCTCCTTGAGCATGATCGCGGTCCACAACCCGGTGTACCCACCGCCGACGATACACACGTCGACGCGGGTGTCGCCTTCCAGTGGCGGACAGGTTTCGGATGCATCAGCCTTCAAGGCCTGGTCCAGCCAAAAGGGTCTCATGGGGTCAATCTCCGGTCAGTGGCCCACACGCCAGCCTGCCGCAGGTGCAGCAGGCGACGAGGGACAGGATTCAGGTACGCAGGGGTTTGATGGTCATCGCTTTATTGGGTACGTAGGCGAAGTGAGTACCCAGGCCACCGGGGCGGCTGTTCCAGTGCGGGATCAACACCAGCGCCGAGAACATGGCGCAGCCGGCGAAGACGATGAACACGGTAACGGTGTCGAAGTAGCCCGGCAGCAGCCCGCCGAGGATCGCCCCGACCGAGCCGCAGCCATTGACGAAACCGGCTGCCGTGGCGCCGGCCTTGGCGGTGCCGAAGTCGATGGCGGCCGCGCCGCTGATCATCGAGTCCGGCCCGTAGAGGGTCAGGCCCATGACGAACAGCAGTGCCACCACCAGCAGCACGCTGCCGGTATGCAGGGCGCCCATGAAAAACGCCAGGGACACCGTCAGCGCCAACAGGCTGATCACGCAGGCCGGCATGCGCCGGGCGCCGAACAATTTGTCCGAGGCCAGGCCAATCAGGATCGGCCCGAGCAACCCGGCCAGTTCAAACGCGGTCGGAATGATCGCCGCGCCGACCTTGCCCACCGAGGGCATCTGCTCGAAGACGATCACCGGCCCCCACAGCAGAATCGCGTAACGCGCCGGCTTGAGCATGAAGTACGCCAACCCCAGCACCAGCACGGTGCGGTTGCGCAGGATTTCCTTCAACGGCTCCCACATGCTGATTTTGCTTTGCGCGTCGGCCTGTTCGGCGGTCAGCTCAGGCTCCGGCTCCACCGCCGGCAAGCCGACGTCTTCCGGTTTGTTGCGTTGAAAAATAAAAAACAGCACGGCGACCAGCCCAACCACCGCCGCACTGGAAATGAACGCCGCATGCCAGCTGCCAATGAGCGTGTACGCCCACCAACCGGCAAACGGCGAGGCCACCAGACCGCCAAAGGCGTAGCAGGAACTCCACAGGCCCAATACCCGTCCGCGTTGTTCGGAGGGAAAGAAGCTGCCGAGGTTCTTGCACAGCCCCGACCAACCGGTGGACTGCGCCAGGCCTTGTATCAGCATGCAGGTAGCGAAAATCGGTATCGTTGCAAAGTTGCCCATCACCAGCGCCGCGGCGGCGGAAATCACCAACCCGCCGAGCACCACCACCCGCGGCCCGAAGCGGTCGGCCAGGATGCCCCAGGTGAACTGACCGACGGCGTAAGCCGTCAGGTAGATGGCGTCGAGGTTGGCCATGGTCATTTTGTCGAGCATGAAGGTCGGGTCTTCGCCAATACCGAGCTTGGCGACCGAGAAGGCTTTGCGGGTGAAGTAGAACGCGGCGTAGGCGAGCCAGGTGATCGCGAAGATCTGCACGCGCCAACGCTTGATGGTGCCGATGTGCTTGTTCATTGTGGTTCTGACCTCAGGGTGTGAGTGTGCCGGCAGAATTGGAAGAAAACGCCTGTGTTTTTATTGTTGAGCACTGCGATATCGCCCTGTCCCTACGGCGAATACCGGTCAGATGAGTCCTGTAGTTGCACGCACAGGCTCATGGCACCCGCTGCTGTTCGACTGACCAGTCAGCGGGGCTGAGGTGGATAAAAACAATTACTGATTAATAAGTGAAATCGATTTATCGTATTTCAAATATAAGCTCAGCTTGTTACTGGAGATTCCCATGTCGGTGTCCCACGCCCAGCTCAAAGCTTTCCATGCCGTGGCGGTGCATGGAAGCTTTACCAAGGCCGCCGAGCGCCTGTTTCTGACGCAACCGGCGATTTCCGACCAGGTGCGCAAACTCGAAGAGCGCTACGGGGTTTTGCTGTTTCACCGCAACAAGCGTTCCGTGCGCCTGACTGATCTGGGCGAGCGCCTGCTCGGCGTGACGCAGAAATTGTTTGTCATCGAAGCCGAGGCCCAGGAACTGCTTCAGGACTCCCAGGCCCTGCAGACCGGTAGCCTGATTCTGGCGGTGGATGCACCGATCCACGTGCTGCCGCAGATCGCCCGATTCTGCGAACGCTACCCTGGGATCAGCGTGAAGATCGAAACCGGCAACACCGATGAATCGCTGTTTCGACTGTTCAACTATCAGGCCGACCTGGCGTTGCTGGGCCGTGACGTCAGCGATGAACGCCTGATTTCCCTGCCCCTGCGTAACGACCCGATGGTGGCGTTCGTGTCGCGTAATCATCCGTGGGCTGAGCGCGAATCCATCACCCTCGCGGACCTCGATGACACGCCACTGGTGTTGCGGGAAATCGGTTCGGTGACCCGGCAGACGCTGGAGGAGGAAATGGCCGGTGCCGGGTTCCGCATTCGCCCGGCAATTCAGGTTGAAGGTCGGGAGGCGGCGCGAGAGGCGGTGGTGGTCGGGATTGGGGTGGGCGTTGTGTCGGCTGCCGAGTTTGGTGCGGATTCGCGGGTGTGTGCGTTGCCGATTACTGATTGCAAACGCAGGCTGACCGAGACATTGGTGTGCTTGCGCGAGCAGAGTTCGCGGCGGGTGGTGGCGACTTTTCTGGAGATGGTGCGCGAGAGTCTTGTATAAGCAGGCCCGGCCCCATCGCTAGCAGGCTAGCTCCCACAGGAGATTTGCGTTGACCACAGATTATGCAGGCAACACAGGACCACTGTGGGAGCTAGCCTGCTAGCGATGCAGGCGACTCGATCTACCTGGCAGGCGCCAACCCGAAAAACGCCTGTATCAACCGCAAATCCCGTCGCCGCTCCATGCACCCGATCATGTGCCGATTCACCAACCCCTCGCCAATGATCGGCACCGCCGCCACCCGCGGGTCGTGGCTGACCTCCACCGACGACACCACCCCCACCCCCAGTTCGGCGGCCACCGCCTCGGTCACCGCTTCGCGGCTGTCCAGTTCCAGCAACACCCGTGGATTGACCTTGGCCTGGGCGCACGCCTCATCGAAGGTGCGCCGGGTAATCGAACTCGGTTCGCGCAGCACCATGATCACCTGATCCAGCTCCTTGAGCTGCACGCCTTTGGTTTTCTGCGCCCAAGGATGCCCATCGGGCACCAGCGCGCAAATCCGTGATTCGTTCAGCGCCTGCAGATGCAAGCCCTTGCGCGGCTCGACTTCGGTCAGCACCGCCACGTCGGCATGTTCGGACAACAACGCCGCCAGGGTTTCCTGGGCGTTGCCCAGGCGCAGGTTCACCGTGATCCCTGGATAACGCGCCCGCAGGCTGGCGAGCATCGGCATGACCATGTGCGGACCATCCGCCGCCACCTCCAGGCGCCCGGTCAGCAATTGCCGGTTGGCTTCGAGCATCACCTGCGCCTCTTCGGCCAGGCCGAACATCGCCCGGGTGATTGCCGCCAGTTTGGTGCCCTCCTCTGTCAGTTCCACGCGTCGGGCGGTGCGGCGCAGCAGGGTGATCTGGTAGTGCTCCTCAAGGGCCTTGATGTGCCCGGTAACCGCCGGCTGGCTGATGAACAGCCGCGCCGCCGCCCGGGTAAAGCTGCCTTCCCGGGCCACGGCATCGAAGGCGCGCAGCTGAAACAGGTTCATTAATAACCCTCACTGATGACTGGCATAACAACAAACAATTTGATTGATAACACGGCAAATTGCAATTTAGGCACCAACGCTTCATCCCATCGATTGCGAGGACACGAGAATGAGTACTGCCGAACCCATCCTGCTCACCCCCGGCCCGTTGACCACGTCGGCCCGCACCCGTCAGGCAATGATGGTTGACTGGGGTTCATGGGATGACCGTTTCAATCAACTGACCGCCAGCCTCTGCGAGCAACTGCTGGCGATCATCAACGGCGCCGCCACCCACCACTGTGTGCCTTTGCAAGGCAGCGGCACCTTCGCGGTCGAGGCAGCGATCGGCACGCTGGTGCCTCGGGACGGCAAGATTCTGGTACTGATCAACGGCGCCTATGGCAAACGCCTGGCGAAAATCTGTGAAGTGCTCGGCCGCTCCTACAGCACTTTCGAAACCGCCGAAGACGAACCGACCACCGCCGCCGACGTCGACCGCCTGCTGCGTGCCGATCAAGACATCACCCACGTTGCCCTGATTCACTGCGAAACCAGCACCGGCATCCTCAATCCGCTGCCAGAGATCGCCCAGGTCATTGCGCAACACGGTAAGCGCCTGATCATCGACGCCATGAGCTCCTTCGGCGCCCTGCCAGTGGATGCGCAACAAGTGCCGTTCGACGCACTGATCGCCGCCTCGGGCAAATGCCTGGAAGGCGTGCCGGGCATGGGTTTTGTCTTCGCTCGCAAAGAGTCCCTGGCCAACGCCGTCGGTAACTCGCATTCGCTGGCGATGGACCTGCAGGACCAGCACGCCTACATGGCCAAGACCGGCCAGTGGCGCTTTACCCCGCCGACCCATGTGGTCGCGGCGCTGCACGAAGCCCTGCTGCAATACAACGAAGAAGGCGGCTTGCCGGCGCGGCACGAACGCTACGCCGCCAACTGCCAGGCATTGATGGAAGAGATGGGCAGACTGGGGCTGCGCAGCTTCCTGCCGGCGGCTATCCAGGCGCCGATCATCGCCACCTTCCACGCCCCGAAAGATCCGCGCTACGCGTTCAAGGAATTCTACGAACGGGTCAAGGCCAAGGGTTACATCCTCTACCCCGGCAAACTGACCCAGGTCGAAACCTTCCGCGTCGGCTGCATCGGCCATGTCCAACCCGCCGAAATGCGCGAAGCGGTGGCGGCGATTGCTGAAGTGTTGCGTGAGATGGAAGTGCTGGAAATCTGATCCACACCGCAATCCCCCTGTAGGAGCGAGCCTGCTCGCGATAAGGCCAGGTCAGTCGACACACATGCTGGATGAAAGACCGCCATCGCGAGCAAGCTCGCTCCCACAGTAAAAGCTGCTCTCCAATAGTCAGTTTCTACAGGAATTTAATTGCCATGAACTACTCCAACCCAACCAAACTGCAAGCCGCCATCCTCGACTGGGCCGGCACCGTGGTCGACTTCGGCTCCTTCGCTCCGACGCAGATTTTCGTCGAGGCCTTCGCCGAGTTCGACGTCCAGGTGTCCATCGAAGAGGCCCGTGGCCCGATGGGCATGGGCAAGTGGGACCACATCCGCACCCTGTGCGATCAGCCGCAAGTTGCCGAACGCTATCGCGCAGTGTTCGGCCGCACGCCGACCGACGATGACGTCACGGCGATTTACCAACGCTTCATGCCGCTGCAGATCGAAAAAATCGCCGAACACTCGGCGCTGATTCCGGGGGCGCTGGAGACCATCGCCAACCTGCGCCAGCAAGGGATCAGGATCGGTTCCTGCTCCGGTTACCCGAAGCAGGTCATGGACAAAGTGGTCGAACTGGCCGCCACCAACGGCTACGTCGCCGATCACGTGGTCGCCACCGACGAAGTCCCGAATGGCCGCCCATGGCCCGCCCAGGCGCTGGCCAACGTCATCGCCCTGGGCATTGACGATGTCGCCGCATGCGTGAAGATCGATGACACCGTGCCGGGCATTCTCGAGGGTCGCCGCGCCGGCATGTGGACCGTCGCGCTGATCTGCTCCGGTAACGCCCTGGGCCTGGACTACGAAGGTTATCGCGCCCTGGGCAGCGACCAACTGGACAGCGAGCGCAAGCGCATCCACGCAATGTTCGAAGGTTCGCGCCCGCACTACATGATCGACACCATCACTGATCTGCCGGAAGTGATCGCCGACATCAACAGGCGCCTGGCCAACGGTGAAATGCCGCAGTCGAGCTAAAAAACGCAACTCCCTGTAGGAGCGAGCTTGCTCGCGATGAACGCCAGGACACCGCTGGGTGTCAGGCTGCCAGCGTCATCGTTGACGACCATCGCGAGCAGGCTCGCTCCTACAGGTTTTTTTCCGTGTATTCGAGCATCCAGCGACCAATCGCCTCAGGCAAACCCGGTGAAACAGGATTACAGTTAGAGCACACCGTCGGACAAGAACGGTGGCTTTAAACCGGACCTCTGAGGAACACCGTATGCCGTGGAAAAACTCCGAGTCGCGCTACAGCACCGTATCGATCGCGCTGCATTGGTTGATGCTGGTCCTGCTGGTGCTGGTTTACGCCTGTATCGAGTTTCGCGGGTTCTTTCCCAAGGGCAGTGGCGGGCGCACGCTGATCGTCGAATCACACTTCATGCTCGGCCTGACCGTATTCGTTCTGGTCTGGCTGCGATTGTTCGCCCGCAGCCTCGGCCCGGCGCCGCAGATCTTCCCGGCCTCACCGCACTGGCAAACGACGCTGGCCAGGCTGATGCACTGGGCGCTGTACATTTTCATGATCGTCACGCCGATTCTCGGGTGGCTGGTCACCAGCGCCAAAGGCAATCAGGTGATGTTCTACGGTGTCGACCTGCCGATGCTGATCGCGGAAAACAAGGACCTGGCCAAACAACTCCAGGGCTGGCACGAACTCGGCGGCACTATCGGCTATTGGCTGATCGGCCTGCATGCCGTGGCTGGGCTGTATCACCATTATGTGGTGGGCGATAACACCTTGCTGCGGATGATGCCCAAGCGGGTGAACCGCGATACCTGAGACCAATGAATTCCAATGTGGGAGCGAGCCTGCTCGCGATGAGGGTGTTGCATTCGGCGCATTTGTCGACTGATATACCGCCATCGTCGGAACGCCGCCCGGAGCAGGCTCGCTCCCACATTGGTTTTCGGTGACTTTCAGACTTGTGAGTTGAACCCCCGCCGCCCTTGCAAGCCGCCCGTGTGGACGAATATCAGCCGAGTGCCCCGGGCGAACTTCCCCGCCTCGACTTGTTGCTTGAGGGCCATGAGTGCCTTGCCGGTATACAGCGGCTCCAGTGGAATATTTCCCGCCTGCTCTGTCTGTTCGATAAAGTCGAGCAGCAGCGGATCAACCTTGGCAAACCCGCCGCGACTGGCCTCGAACAGCTCATACGCCGCATCGACCACACCCGCTTCCTGCACGATTCTCTCGACCTGCTGCGCTACCCCGTGGTCATCAGGCACTGCCAGGGCGCCGTACACCGGATGATCCCCCGCTTCACCCAGCACCAGGCCGGCCAGCGTCGTGCCGGTTCCACAGGCCAGCCACCAGCCGTCATAGTCGCTCCAGCCCAAGCCCTCCAATTGCGCGCAAACGCTGGCCCGCAATTGCATGCAACCCAGGGCGCCAGGCAAACCACCGCCCCCTTCAGGCACCGGATGCAACGTCGGATAGCGGGTTTGCCAGGGTTGCCAGAAGCCCGCTTCATGCCTCGCTCGATAGCCTGCGTAGCCCAGCCAGTGCAACTGCATGCCGAACGCCTGCAAGTCCTTGACCGTCGGGGTTTGCTGAGGATGCCCGCGCAACAGGCCGACGGTGGAAAAGCCGAAACGCTTGCCCGCTGCCGCCAACGCGTGGAGATGATTGGAGTGCGCGCCACCGAGACTGATGATGCCTTCGGCCCCCAGGCGGTCGGCGGTTTTCAGGTGTTCGATGAGCTTGAACCATTTGTTGCCGCTGATCAGCGGGTCGATCTGGTCCAGGCGCAGGATCGCCACTTCGATGCCGGCTTGAGTCAGCCAGTCGAGGTAAAGGGGGTCGAGGGGGGCTTGAAGAAGCCAATTGTCTGGAGGAGAAAGCATGATGCCGGATCTATGGAAAGATCCGGCATCTTAACAGCCGACTTGTGGTGTGAACCCAAACGATGTGGATTACAACTGCGCCGCCAACCGCGAACCCTGATTGATCGCCCGCTTGGCATCCAGTTCTGCCGCGACATCCGCACCGCCGATCAGGTGCACGCTCTGCCCCGCCGCCACCAGACCGTCATGCAACTCGCGCAGCGGATCCTGCCCGGCGCAAATCACGATGTTGTCCACTGGCAGCACCTGAGCTTCGCCGGTTTCGCCGATGCGGATGTGCAGGCCTTCGTCGTCGATCTTCAGGTATTCGACGCTGTTGAGCATCTGCACCTGTTTGTTCTTCAGGCCGGTGCGATGAATCCAGCCGGTGGTCTTGCCCAGGCCATCACCGACCTTGGATTTCTTGCGTTGCAGCAGGAACACCTCGCGGGCCGGGGCATGGGGCGCAGCCTTGACACCGGCAACACCGCCGCGCGCTTCAAGGTGTGTATCGATGCCCCACTCCTTCCAGAACGCGGCGCGATCCTGACTGGTAGCGACGCCTTCATGCACAAGGAACTCGGAGACGTCGAAACCGATACCACCGGCACCAATCACCGCGACGCGCTTGCCGACCGGTTTGCGCTCCAGGATCACGTCCAGATAGCTCAGCACCTTGGCGTTTTCCACCCCCGCAATGGCCGGCAGGCGCGGCGCAATGCCGGTGGCCAGAATGATCTCGTCGTAGCCGCCCTCGACCAGCCCGGCTACGTCGACGCGGGTGTTCAGGCACACCTCGACGTTGGTGGTCTGCAACTTGCGGTTGAAGTAGCGAATGGTCTCAAAGAACTCTTCCTTGCCCGGAACGCGCTTGGCGATGTTGAACTGACCGCCGATTTCGCTGGCCGAATCGAACAGCGTCACCTGATGGCCACGCTCGGCGGCCACGGTCGCGGCGGATAAACCGGCCGGGCCGGCACCGACCACAGCGATTTTCTTCAGTTGCTGCACGGGCAGGTAGTTGAGTTCGGTTTCGTGGCAGGCACGCGGGTTGACCAGGCAACTGGTCAACTTGCCGCCGAAGGTGTGGTCGAGGCAGGCCTGGTTGCAACCGATGCAGGTGTTGATTTCATCGGCGCGGCCTTCAGCGGCCTTGTTGACGAAATCCGGGTCGGCGAGGAACGGCCGCGCCATGGACACCATGTCGGCATCGCCCTCGGCCAGGATCTGCTCGGCCACTTCCGGGGTGTTGATGCGGTTGGTGGTGATCAGCGGAATATTGACCGAACCACGCAGCTTGGCCGTTACCTTGCTGAAGGCCGCGCGCGGCACTTTGGTGGCAATGGTCGGAATCCGCGCTTCGTGCCAGCCGATACCGGTGTTGATGATCGTCGCGCCGGCCTGCTCGATGGCCTTGGCCAGTTGCACGATCTCTTCCCAGGTGCTGCCGCCTTCGACCAGGTCGAGCATCGACAGGCGGAAAATGATGATGAAGTTCGGGCCGACCGCTTCACGCACGCGACGAACGATTTCCACCGGCAGGCGCATACGGTTTTCGTAGCTGCCGCCCCAGCGGTCGGTACGGTGGTTGGTGTGGGCCGCGAGGAACTGGTTGATGAAGTAGCCTTCCGAACCCATGATTTCCACGCCGTCGTACTCGGCGGTTTGTGCCAGTACCGAGCAGGTGACGAAATCGCTGATCTGCTTCTCGATGCCTTCCTCGTCCAGCTCCTTGGGCTTGAACGGGTTGATCGGCGCCTGGATCGCGCTTGGCGCAACCTGTTTCGGGCTGTAGGCATAACGACCGGCGTGGAGGATCTGCATGCAGATCTTGCCGCCTGCGTCGTGCACGGCACGGGTCACGATGCGGTGTTTCAGCGCTTCTTCTTCGGTCGTCAGCTTGGCCGCGCCGGAATACACGCCGCCTTCATCGTTCGGGCCGATACCGCCGGTGACCATCAGGCCGACACCGCCACGGGCACGCTCGGCAAAGTACGCCGCCATGCGCTCGAAGCCGCCCGGTTTCTCTTCAAGGCCAGTGTGCATCGACCCCATCAGGGTGCGATTGCGCAGCGTGGTGAAACCCAGGTCCAGCGGAGCCAACAGGTGCGGGTATTGAGCGGCGGTCATCGGTAACTCCACATCGAGCGATCACGGAAAGTGCGGAAGCTCTACGGCCCCCATCAGTCATGTTCGACAGACTAAGAGTCACGACGCTGTCGCTCAATGACCATAACTGACAACTTAATGATCGAAGTGAGCAGCTACAACTCAAAACTAAAACGACCTTCCGGTGCAGGTCCGGGTTGAAACCTGCTCCAGGAAGGTCGCTACCTTTCGGACTCTGGACAAGCCCGCAAGGTTTACACGCAGAACCGGCTTAACATGCGCTTGCTACGGTCCGCGCAGGCGCAACGTAGTCGTCCTGATGTTTCGCTCGCTGGGTCAACACCAGCATCGTCAGGAACCCCAGCGCAATCAGTACCGGATAAGCCATCAACAGTTCGGAAAGGGAATACTTCCAGGCCAAAGGACGTCCGACACCCAGCATGGCGGCATACATCCAGGACACTGCCGATAACGAGCCGCAGGCCAACGCCAGCATTCGTGCACTGAACCCGAGATTGAGCAAGGAGCCTACCTTTTGCAGTGCTGGCAGTACCATGCGATGCAACAGGACGCCGTTGTAACTCAGCAACGCGACAATAATGACTTTGGCTTGAAGCTTTGGATTCATAAAGTACTCGACACCTTTTTCCAGGTAATCGATACCGACGACAGCGATGCCAGTTATCCACAGCGCTATTAGTGAAACGATGACAGATCTTTGAAGACTTTCCATGTGAGCATTATCATGCTCAACGAATACTTTTCGCCTTAACAGGTTTCTAACCATAGCGACATCACTGGTCAACACCAAACCGATGGCCACACAACACGCCACCAAATGAACGTAAATAACGCCCAGACGCAAAAACTCCAGGAATTCTTTATTTTCCAGCAGACTCATAATGGTATTTATCGCCACGGTATTTTCTCCACCTTATTCGAGAGTACGGATCGACCACTTGACAGAATCTTTAATTATTAAAAATTCTGTACGACCTTACTTCTAAAAGATAAGCCAAATCATGGACTCGGCACTGTTAACCTCATTGACTCGCCTGGCAAATCAATGACTGGCTGGTTTATCACCTCCATGAGTTTCAGATACCCCCCATGTGCATTCACTGCACTTGAGATTCAACTTCCACTTCTTTTTTTCGACTGCAGGGGCAGGTCATGACTGACGTGCTTAGGAATCAGAGGCCACAGACGCTCCAATGTTCATTTCTTGAGCAAACCACCGACAAACGGTGCGTAGCGCAAGTGCGCCTGAAGCGACAGTAATGAGCCAACTTTCACTCTATGCCCCACCACAACTGGCCTGCTTGACTACATGCACTTTTACAACTGCATATTGGATCCGCTAGTTATTATACATCCCATAACATGCACAATAGCGAGCGACTCTCATCCAGAGCCAGCTCCAACTGCGTATTCCGCGGTAATCCGGCCACCACGTCAAGCAGGCCGCAACGCAGTATCAATTGAATCAATCAGGGCGTGAATCAAGTTACTTAATCGTCATCTGTGGTCATGCCCAAAATCCAAAGTAAGCAAACGCCATAGTTGCAACTACACCCCACGCGGCCAATGCCATAACCGTTGAATTGTGCGGTAACCGGGATTCACTCAACCGCTGCCAGCCGGACTTCGAAAACCTGGTGTGGTCATAACGGCAATACAGGATTGCCCGGTAAGTGTGTCGGATGCCTAGCACCAGAAACAGGGTGATCAGGCCAAGGACAAGTCCACGCGTAATAGTCGGATTAACCAATAGCTCAAGGTGATCCTCCTCGCAGGCAGCGCTATCGATTTCTTCAACGGTAATTCGCTGATCATCCGCCGAAGAGCGCTTTTGACCAATCTGGATCGCCGCCTGTTGCTCTAGATCCAACGCCTGATACTTCCAGAGTGTTGACGATCCGTCTCGGCAGAAGGTAAACGCAGCAGGACTTGAGACGGCGATAATACAAGCGTCGTTGATGTCCAGTTTTTTCAGTGTTTCCGTGGCTGATCTGGTGAAATCCAGGTCGAAGAGCGGAGTAACCCCACTAGCAAAAGCCGCAACCGAAACCAATAGACTGCTCAAGACGCAGATGGCTGAAATGTTCAAGGCCGGGTTTCCTTTTTCCATTGTTTCTTTGATTTCGCAGTTCGGTTCCAACCTGCTTTGATGAGTTCCAGTACGCTGCTGGCACCCCGATAGCCAATGGGCAATTGAATGGAAGGAGAAAGGGAGGGCATCCATTGCCCTCCCCTCCGCTGTCCACGCTCCTTGCGACAGTACTGACCAGGACCTCAAGTGGCCAGAATGAAGTCCGTCTGATCAACGGCCGCGCTGTTGATGCCGACAAGGTGAATCGTGTCCGCCCCGATCCCTACCACCGTGTCCGCCCCGTTAGCCGTTATGGTCACGTTGGCAGCGAACGTCGCGCTGTTGATCCCCAGCGCCGTGATATTGAGCAAGTCCTGCCCGGCCGGATTGGCTCCGAAGTTCAGGATCGTATCGTTGCCGAAACCCGCGGCAGCAAACACGAACGTATCGTTGCCGACTTCGCCACTCATCACGTCGTTACCGCCACCGCCGGTGAGAACGTCGTTACCCGCCCCTCCCACGATTATGTTGTCGAGCCCGTTGCCGGTGCCCGCGAAGTTGCCGCTGCCGCCGAAAAACAGATTTTCGACGTCGGCACCCAGGGTGTAGCTCGCGAGCGAGGTCCAGACCGTGTCGCTGCCGCCACCGGCGAGTTCGGTCACCACGTCCCCGAGGTCGTCGACTTCATAGGTATCGTTGTCGACGCCACCGACCATCGTGTCGGCACCTGCGCGCCCGATGATGGTGTCGTTACCTGCGCCACCGATGAGGACATCAATACCCGCACCGCCCACGATTATGTTGTCGAGTGCGTTGCCTGTGCCCGCAAAGTTGCCGCTACCGCCGAAAAACAGATTCTCGACGTTGGCACCCAGCGTGTAGCTCGCAAACGAGGTCCATACCGTGTCGATGCCTGCACCGGCGAGCTCGGTCACCACGTCCCCGAGGTCGGCGACTTCATAGGTATCGTTGCCGACGCCACCGACCATCGTGTCGGCACCTGCGCGACCGATGATGGTGTCGTTACCTGCGTCACCGATGAGGACGTCGTTACCCGCCCCCCCCACGATTATGTTGTCGAGCGCGTTGCCTGTGCCCGCAAAGTTGCCGCTGCCGCCGAAAAACAGATTCTCGACGTTGGCACCCAGCGTGTAGCTCGCAAGTGAGGTCCAGACCGTGTCGGTGCCGGCACCGGCGAGCTCTATCACCACGTCCCCAAGGTCGGTGACTTCGTAGACATCGTTGCCGCCACTGCCGGCCATCGTGTCGGCACCTGCGGCACCGATGAGGACATCAATACCCGCACCGCCCACGAGCGTGTTGTCGAGCGCATTGCCGGTGCCCGCGAAGTTGCCGCTGCCGCCGAAAAACAGATTTTCGACGTTGGCACTCAGGGTGTAGCTCGCGAGCGAGGTCCAGACCGTGTCGTTGCCGGCACCGACGAGTTCGGTCACCACGTCCCCAAGGTCGGTGACTTCAAAGATATCGTCGCCGAGACCTCCAGACATGGTATCGGCACCCGCACCCCCGATGAGAATGTCATTGCCCGCGTCACCATTGAGGATGTCGTTGCCGCCCAGCCCGTTCAGGATGTCGTTGCCATCACCTCCGCTGGCCACGTCGTCGCCTGGCGTGCCGATAAAAATGTCGACACCGGGGGTACCGACAAACACTACACCGACGGCCACCGGGGCCGTGGCGTCGGACGCAATGCTTTCGGCCACTCCGAAGTCATCCACGTAGCTGACCACCACGCGCACTTGATCACCGACCTGATCCTGGCCAAGCGTGAGCGTGCTGCCGGTGGCTCCGGCGATGTCGACGAAGGTGACCCCATTGGTCTCCTGCCACTGGAAGGTGAACTGCGGATTGCTGAGGCCATCGACGTCGACGATGGTCGACAGGTCCGCGGTCAACACCTGGTTCAGAAACGCAAACCCGAGGATGCCCGGCCCAGCGGTCGGTGCGTTGTTCCCCGACGAGTCGACGATCTCCAGCGTACTGCTGCCATCCTGATACACCGCCCGAACGCGGATGTTCAGGCCGGCGACATCGTCCGCCACCTGGTAGGTGGCACCCGTCACCCGCGATGCCTCGCCGGCGGCGAGAATGGTGATGTCATCATAGATGCCCGAACCGGCAATGGTTTCGACCTGCCAGTAGTAAGACACCGGACCGAAAATCGCGCCGGTCGGATTGGCCGCACTCGCGCTGTTGGCGTCGCGTATCGACTGAGAGCTGACGCGCAACAGTTGGCCGGCGACAGGTGCATCGCTACGCGCACCGGTGGCAGCATCGAGGATTGCCAGACGTCCCACGGGACCGCTGTTCAAGACGGTGCCAACACCGGACGACTGCGCCAGGTCAGCGAACTGCAGGCGCTCGATGCCCGTCAGGCGATCGACGCCATCACGGCCCGCCACCAGGTCGGTCACAACGACAGCGTTGCCATCGACAGCGACTGTGTACTCCGACGCATTACCGGAGTACACCGCGGTGTCGAAGCTGTCAGTGCCGGTCAGAATCTCCCGCACGATGACCAGCTGGCCCGGGTTGTAGGTACCGTTCAGCATGAACGGCACCAACGGCTCCATGCTGTCGAACGTGGCGATTTCCGCGCCGGTGCCATCAGCGTTTGCCCGTACGCTGATGCGTACGTTCAACCACTTGTCACCGTCGATGATGTCGTCACCGCCGCGACCTTCGATGAGGTCGCTGCCGCTGCCACCGAGGATGATGTTGCCGCCGTCGAAGAACGTAGCTCCGGCTGCCAGCAAATCAGACAGACCGTTGATCAGGCTGATGTTGGTCAGCACACTGCCGGTTGCACCCGCGGTGGGCAGCGATGTCGCATCTGTGCTGTCACCGCGCAGGAAGTCACCGTGGGATGAACCCGACAGGCCTTCCATGATGTCGAAGCGTACCAGCGCCGAGGCACCTGAACCCGGCATCGGTGGTACATCGAAGAAGCGGTCGCTGAAATCGATGCTCACGCCTTGGGCCAGCCCCTTGAAGGTCGCCCAGTCATAGCCGGAGCCGCCGATATAGCGATCACCGAAGCCGAGACTGCCGACCATGATGTCGTCGCCGCCTTCGCCGTTGAACTTATCGTTCTCGCTGGCGCCGATGTAGACATCGTGGCCGATCACAGTGTCGTTGCCGAGCGGGTCGAAGTTGTCGCCAGGTGCACCGTCCGAGGTGCCCTTCTCGATCCAGTCGTTGCCTTCGTTACCCATGTCCTGTTCGTTGGCCTTGCTGCCCAGGATGAAGTCATTGCCCTGGCCACCAATGGCCTCAGAGGCGTCCTCACCGGTAATGATGAAGTCGTTGCCGAACCCGCCAATGAGCAGGTTGACGCCGTTGCCTCCGTGCAGCACATCGTTGCCGTCGCCACCCTGGAGGTTATCGTCGCCGCCGGTGTCGGTGATGATGTCGTCGCCGGCACCACCGCGCAACTGGTCGTTGCCGTCACCGCCTTCGATGCGATCGTTGCCGCCATCACCCCAGACCGTGTCATCGCCTTCACTGGCAATGAGGATGTCTGCGTTGTCGGTACCGCCCAGCACGATATGCTGGTCACCTGTGTACTTGATGTAGTTGGTGTCCGCCCCCACGGTCAGCGGGTTGTCGCGGAACACCACCTGCTCGCCGTTCGGGCCGAGCGGATCGGCCGCGAGCAGGCCTTCGTTGAATTGCCTGCCTGGGTCCACTTCCAGGTAGAAGCCCGGGTCCGAGAACACCAGGCCCGGCAAGTGAGTGGCCGAGGTGTTGGCCATGATCAGCTTGGCGAACGAGTTGCTTTCAAGCTCGGCATTCATCGTCAGGCCAGCGGTACGTTCCAGGTAGTAGAAGCGATCGCCGTCCTGCAGTTTTTCCAGCTGGTTCTCGAACACGAAGTTGAAGGTCGAGCCGAGCATGCCGCCGAACGGGGTTTTCTGTTCGGCCAGGCCGCCGATCCAGAGATCGATGGCATCGACGCCAGTGACCGTCACACCCCTCAGGTCGTCGGCAGTGCCCAGCACGCCATCCGTACCGGCCAGCGTTACGTTGGCAAAAGCACCAGTGCTGTTGAGGAAGTCCAGACGGTCAGCCGGTGCACCCACACCACCGAAGACCAGCGCCAGAGCTGCCGCGCGCTTGCCTTCAAGTGTGGTCGCCGCCGTGATCGTGTCATGCGTGCCATAGGCCGCGATGAAGTTGATCAACGACTCCGGATGTTTGAGGTACTGCACCAGATCGACCCAGCTGGTGTACGGCTTGAGTTGGGTATCACCGGTCTGGCTGTAGATGTCGCGGCGGATCGCATTGAGTGAGGGAATCCCCACGTCGCGGCCACGGGCGATGTTGATCGCCGGCAGGTCGAGCGGCAGGCCGAGCAGGTTGTTGCGCAGCGCCTCGGTGACGAACTCGTCGATTTCGTTACCGGCTTGCCGGGTCACCCCTCGTATGATTGCACTGGTCGCATCCTCTGCCGACACGCCACTGGCGGCGAACGCCAACGGGTTGAGGAACGCCGCGATCAGGCCGAGCTGCTGAGTGGGATCAGCGCTGTTGGGATCGCTCACCACGTTGAAGTCGATATCGTAGCGATCGACGGTCTCGGTCAACATCGAGTGGCCAAACCGGTACACGGTATGGGCGAACTCGGCGACGATCGAGGCATCGAGGTCGACGTCATAGACCTGGGTCGGTGCGAAGAACAGGTCGATGTTGGGCTGGATGGTCCGCGCAAACTCCTCGAACACCAGGTGCTGGTACTGCATCTCGGTACCGAACTTGGCCGCCTGGAACAGGCGCTCGCCATTCCACACCAGCGCATCGAACTCAGCCTGGTTGGTTGGCAACGCGCTCACCGGAGTCAGCAGCCACTCGTTGAGGAAGGCCACGTCACCCGAATCGAGCACGGTGTCCTTGGTCTGCGCAACCAGCCGGTTGTGCTCGGAGTGGAAGATCGCATGCACCGCGGTCAGGCCGATGTTCTCGTTGACCCGGCCGTCGCCAGCCATGTAGTGAGCGTCGAGCAGTTCGTTGTCATAGGTCAGGTTGTTGCCGCCTGGGCCAACGGGCTGCGCATTGCCGACAGCGGTGTCGGCATCCGCCTGCAGAACCCCACCAACGACTACCGGCACGGCATTGTGGGCGATGTCGACGAGGAACTGGTGACCGGTGCGCACAGCATTGGTCAGGTCAAGGGGAGCAAGCGGATTGCCTTCGACAAGGACGTCATCAGGCGTGCCACCAATACCGTCATCCCCTGTCATCACCACCATCGGGAAGCCGTTCGGCCCCTTGATGAAGTTGCCATAGGCGTCAGTCGCCAACAGCGGGGCGTTGTCGACATCGGCATCGGTAAGGTTGATACCCAGGATGTCGCGGGCTTGCGCCTTGACCACCTTCCAGGTCGCCATGCCACCAAGTTCGATGTCGTCCGCGGTACCAAACGTGCCATCCACACCCAGGTCACGGTTGGTGATCAGCCTGCCGGTCGCTATGGGGCCGTTGTCGGTCATTTGATAAGCGCGCAGGAACACCTGGTGCGACGGGTGCGAGCTATAGGTCTGGTTCTGGTCCACGAACGGCGAGGTGGTGTTGGTGTGCTCATGGATGTCGTCGGCCGTGCCAAGAACGCCATCCGCCCCTGGCTGGTTGGTCGCGCGGGTCAGGACCATGAAGTTCGTCGGGCTACCTGGAACAAACAGCGGATCATCCGGTTGCAGCGGGATGAACACGGTGCCCGAACCGCCTTTGGTCACCAGGTCCAGGCCATGATCGAAGAACTGCCCGAAGAAGGTCATCCAGGCGTTGAACGGCGCGGACAATCCCGCGTCCGAAGTGGTGTTCTCGAACAGGTACACATCGTGGTCGTCGGCAGTACCGAACTGTCCATCCAGCCCGGGGCTGGCAACAATCTGTACGCCTTCCTTGAGCACGTCGTCGTTGCCTACTGCGCCGAAGTTGAGCACACCGTCCAGGCCCGGGTCGAAAGCCGTGGCATAGGCCGCCGGGTTGTTCGCCGTCTGATCGACGATCAGGTTACTGATGGTGCGTGGCTGCGAGTCAATCACAATGCCGTTGTTCTGCGCATACGACGTTCCCCCTTCCGCCGGATTGAAGACCGGATCGGTCACCCGCGGAAAGAGGTTATCGGCGGCGCCAAACTCGGTGTTGTTGGTGCCGTTGAGGTTCAACAGGTTGTTGTTCGACCCATCGACCGTACGCAGGCCCAACGGTGCGCGGATGTTCGGGATCAGCGAGAGGATGTCCTGACCGGCTGCATCCGCCTCGGCAATCTTGATCTGGTCAAGGATGAAGTTGAGGTCGGAGCGGACCATGTGCAGTCCCGCGCCACCCGCGGTGGCATCGACTACAGGTACCTGCGCCGTTGGCGTAACCGGTGCACCGGCAACGATGGCAGCCGTCGGCGTGGAGAACAGGATCTCCGTGGTGCCGTGACCGTCCTGATAGATCGCCTTGACCCGCAACGACAACCCGGCAAGATCAGGAGAGACCTTGAACGCGGTACCATCGGCGCTTTGGAACGCCAGGTCGCCAGCCGGCAACAGAATGATGTCCTCGAATATGCCAGTGCCTGGATCGGCCTCGAACTGCCAGATGTAGGACACCGAGGAGTTGGTGATCAACCCCTGCGGATTACCCGCCACGACGTTGTCGTCATCGGTCACGCCGGCCACGCTGACAGTCAGTATATCGCCCACGGTGATCGCGCCGCCGTTGCCATCCGCGACAGTCGGACTGCCATCCGGTTGAGCATTGAGCCCCGCCACCAGCACTTGCTGGTTATCGGAAAACTGCAGGCGTTCGATATTCAGCAAGGTATCGATGCCGTCGCGACCCACTACGCTATCGGCCACCGTCCAGACATCGTCCGTCACATCGTCCGTGCCACGGTCGTCGACAGTAACCGCATACTCGGCCTCAAGCCCGGAGAAAATGGCAGTGTCGAAGGCGGCCCCGCCAGTCGAGGTGCCGGGCATGATTTCCCGCACAGCCTGGAGCTGACCAGGGTTGATGGTGCGGTCCAGAATGAACGGGATCATATCGACCATGCTGTCGAAAGTGGCGATCTCGGGGCCGACATGGTTGACGTCAGCCGGGTCATAAACGGCAATTCTGACATTGATCCATTTGTCGCCATCGATCAGGTCATCGCCACCGCGACCCTCGATCAGGTCGCTGCCATCACCGCCGAGGATGATGTTGCCAGTGGCAAAGCCGGTGACCGGTAGACCGGCATCGGCGAGGAACTGGTCCAGTCCGCGGATCAATGCCACATTGGTCAGCGCACTGCCCGTGGTACCGCCGTGGTTGATGATGGTGTCCGCATTGACATTATCGCCTTTGAGCACATCGCTGAAACTCGAACCGGACAAGCCTTCGACCTCGGCAAAACGGTCGAGAATCGAGGCTGGCGAGGCACCGACCGGATTGAATATGCCGGCATTCTGGCTTGGTGTATTGCCGTGGGGCTGTGCCAGCGCGGCCATGGTCAGGTCGGCGGTCACGCCGGCCCTGTCATTTTTGTAGGTCACCCAGTCGAAACCGGACATGCCTTCCATCTTGTCCTGGGCATCGCTGCCGACAAAGATGTCATCGCCGCCCTCGCCGATCATTTCGTCGAAACCGCCACCACCAGTAAAGATGTCGTTGCCGATCACATCGTCATTGAGCAACGGCGAGGCGTTATCGCCAGGTGCACCGTCCTGGGTGCCCTTCTCGATCCAGTCATCACCTTCGCCACCGGTAGCCGGCAGGTTGGTCTTGGCACCCAGGATGAAGTCGTCACCCTGGCCGCCGAAGGTAAGGGAGATGTCTTCAGTGGTGATGATGAAGTCCTGGCCGTCGCCACCCAGGATCAGGTTGCCACCAACCAGCATGCTGCCAGCCACGATCACATCGTTGCCGTCATTGCCCTCCAGGCGGTTGTCACCGAACGAGTCGCTGATGATGTCATCGCCCGCGCCGCCCAGTACCGCATCGTTACCGGCACCGCCTTCGAGGAGGTCGTTGCCGCCGTCGCCGTAAAGGGTGTCATCGCCTTCACCGGAAATGATGATGTCATTGCCGGCGGTGCCGCCCATGACGATATGGTCTTCACCGGTGTACTTCAGATAATTGGTGTCCGGCCCCACGGTGTCGGGGTTGTCGCGAATCACCAGCGACACGACTTCGACGCCGTTGATCATGATGCCGCCCGTCGGATCGGCGCGGCCGTCCACGCCAAGACCGGTGAACTGCGCTGTCTGATCCACCTCGAGGGTGAACGTCGGCGTCAGGAACACAGTGTTCGACAGGTGGGTAACATCGGTGTTGAGCATGATCAGCTTGGCAAAGGAGTTGTTTTCCAACTCGGTGCCGAAGTCCAGGCCCGCGGTACGCGCCAGGTAGTAGAAGCGGTCGCCGTTCTGCAACGCCTCCATCTGGGTTTCAAACACGAAGTTGAAGGTCGAGCCGAGCATGCCGCCGAACGGCATCTTCTGTTCGGCGAGGCCACCAACCCAGAAGTCGATGTCGTCGACGCCCGTGACCGTCACACCGGTCAGGTCATCTGCAGTACCCAGTACCCCATCCGCGCCGGCCAGCGTTACGTTGGCATAGGCACCGGTACTGTTGAGGAAGTCCAGGCGGTCAGCCGGCGAACCCACGCCACCCAATACCAGCGCCAGGGCTGCAGCGCGTTTGTCTGCCAGCGTGAGCGCCGCCGTGATCGTGCTATGCGTGCCATAGGCCGCGATGAAGTTGACCAGCGACTCGGGATGCTTGAGGCTGTCTGCCAGGTCAGCCCAGCTGATGTACGGCTTGAGTTGGCTGTCGCCGGTGGATGCGTAGAACTCGCGACGCGCTTCATTCAAGGTGGGGATGCCCGTGTCGCGACCACGTGCCAGGTTCAGGGTCGGCAAATCGAGCGGCAGACCGAGCAGGTTGTTGCGCAACGCTTCGGTGACGAACTCATCGAGTTCGTTGCCGACCTGCCGGGTCAAACCGCGAATGATCGCCCCTGCCGCCTGGTCCGCAGTCAACCCGCTGCTGGCGAACGCCAGAGGGTTGAGGAAGGCCGCGATCAGACCCAGTTGCGAGTCCGGGTTGGTCGGGTCAGTGAGCAGCGGATTGAACGCGGGATCGAAGCGGTCGACAGTTTCGGTCAACATCGAGTGACCGAAGCGGTACACCACGTGGGCGAACTCGGCGAGAATTGCCGGATTGATTGAAGTGTCATACCCGCTGGGTGCAAGGAATTCGTCGATCTGCGGCTGAATGGTCCGCCCGAACTCTTCGAACACCAGGTGTTGGTATTGCATTTCGGTGCCGAACTTGGCGGCCTGGAACAGGCGTTCGCCGTCCCACACCAACGCCGCAATCTCGGCGGGTGTAGTCGGTATCGCGGCCACGTCGTCCACCAGCCACTCATTGAGGAAGGCCAGGTCGCCAGCGGCAATGAGGGTGTCCTTGGTTTGCTGGACCAGGCGGTTGTGCTCGGAGTGGAACACATGGTGCACGGTGGTCAGGCCAATGTTCTCGTTCGCCCGGCCATCGCCGGCAATGTAGTGGGCGTCGAGCAGTTCGTTGTCATAGGTCAGGTTGTTGCCGACCCCGTCAGTTATCTGCGCATTGCCGACAGCGATGTCGGCATCCGCCTGCAGAACCCCGCCGACGACTACCGGCGCGGCATTGTGGGCGATGTCGTCGAGGAAACCATGCCCGGTACTCACGGCACTGGCCAGACTGATGGGAGCTGCCCGGTTGCCTTCGACCAGTTGCGTGACGTCATCAGCCGTCCCGGCGATGCCGTCAGCACCGTTACTGATGCGAATCACCACCTGCGGCATGCCGTTCGGCCCGCGGATGAAGTTGCCGTACGCATCGGTTGCCAGCAATGGCACATTGTGTACATCGGCGTCAGTCAGGTTGATGCCGAGAATGTCGCGGGCCTGGGCCTTGACCACTGCCCAGGTCGCCATGCCGCCATTTTCGCCGTTGCCATCATCGGCAGTGCCGAACAGGCCGTCGGCACCGAGGTCGCGGTTGGTAATCAAGCGCCCCGTTGCAACAGGATCGCCTGCCGCGTTGAGCACGTACTCGCGCAGGAACACCTGATGCGACGGGTGCGAGCTGTAGGTCTGGCTCTGGTCGACGAACGGCGAGGTGGTATTGGTCTGGCCATCATCGGCCGTGCCGAATACTCCGTCCGCGCCGACGGTATGCACTGCACGTGACAGCACCATGAAGTTGGTCGGGCTGCCCGGGACGAACAACGGATCGTCCGCCTGCAGCGGAATGAACACGACGTCGGTAGTGCTCTTGGTGACCAGGTCGAGACCGTGGTCGAAGAACTGGCCGAAGAAAGTCATCCACGAGTTGAAGCTGGCGGTCAGGCCGACATCCGGCGACTCGTTGGGAAAGAAGAACACATCCTTGTCATCGGCCGTGCCGAACACGCCATCCAGCCCGGGGCTGGCGACTATCTGTACGCCATCCTTGAGTACGTCGTCATTACCCACCACGCCGAAGTTGAGCACTCCGTCCAGGCCCGGGTCGAACGCTGAGGCATAGGCCGCCGGATTGCTGGCGGTCTGGTCGACGACCAGGTTACTGATAATCCGTGGTTGCGGGTCGATCACCGTACCTGTTCCGGCGTATTCCGCCGATAGAAAGGAAGGGTCAAGCAGGCGCGGAAAGTCAGTGTCTGCCGCGCCAAAATCAGTCTGGCCGGTGACCAGGTTGTTGAAGCTGCCATCGACGGTACGCAGGCCGAACGGCACCTGAGTGTTGGGAAGCAAATCAATGAGGCTGGTACCGTCGGCATTCGCTTCAGCGATGAAGATTTGCTTGAGGATGAACTCCAGGTCCGACTTGGTGAAATTGGCCATTTTGGATTGCCCTCGATCTGTCTGGGTAAAGGCGCGGGACGAGAGAATCCTCCCGCGCCAATTCAAGTGCTGGCTTGCGCAGTTTGTTGGTTATGTTTTTTTGCGAGAGCTGGCGTTACCCGGGACCCGGGATACGCGCCTGGAATTCGCGAAATGAATTGCTCGCCGGGCGATCAGGCAGAGCGGATTCGGGCCTTGGGCGGGCCATGGAATCTGGAAGTGAAGGCGAACGTCCTGGACAGCCCCTTCCCTCTGCAAAAGAACGAAATGATCGACATGATTTTGCTCCTCCCGGGAAAATCACCGCGCCTTGCGTTGCCAAAACGATGGCAGGCTTCAGGCGGGCGGGCCCCCCGATAACTAAGACTAAAGTTCCATAGCAAATCTTTGTCAATATTACGTCGCTAAAACAGACGACTGGTGTTGGCCATCACAACTAGCTGTTTTTAAAAGACATATAGAAAGTTGAGTGCAGGTATAGAGCGAAATGTTATTTCGGACTGTATCGTCGCCACCTACGCTGCTGCATAAGGGAGTAACGCAGCGATTTCGGAAGACTCGCCATCCATAGAGCGACCAGCCTGCGTGTCCATAAGCTGTTTAAGGAACTACATTTATCGTTAGCTGTTGCGCAAAAAGGGCAACCGGCTTTTCGAAGTGGGAGGACCAACATGTCCAGGCAGTCGAGCATCCGTTCCGAGCTGGCCGACGCGCTCTTTCGTCTACGCCGCAGCTTTTACTTGCTGGCAGGGTTCAGCGGCGTCATAAACGTCATGATGTTGACGCCAGCTATTTATATGCTGCAGGTCTATGATCGAGCCCTGGTCAGTCGCAACGTCACGACGCTGGCGATGTTGACGGTCCTGGTGGTGGGTCTGTTCCTGCTGATGTCCACGCTGGAAATGGTCCGCACCCGCGTACTGATCCGGGTCGGCAACTGCCTCGACATGGACCTCAACCGACGCATTTTCACCGCTGCATTCGAGCGCAACCTGAGCCGCGCCGGAGGTAACCCGGCCCAGGCCCTGCAGGACCTCGCCCAGGTTCGTCAGTTCGTCACCGGCAACTCCCTGTTCGCTTTCTTCGATGCACCGTGGACGCCGATCTACCTTCTGGTCGCCTATCTGATTCACCCAATACTCGGACTGATCACGCTGATCGGCTCGCTGATTCTGGTGGTCCTGGCCTGGCTCACCGAGAAGGCGACGCAGAAGCCGTTGGCCGAAGCCAACCAGGCCGCCCTCTCCTCAGCCCAATACGCCAACAACAACTTGCGCAATGCCGAGGTCATCGAGGCCATGGGCATGCTGCCCTCGATCAGCAAGCGCTGGTACCAAAGCCATTTGCGTATTCTGGAAATGCAGACCCTGGCCTCCGACCGCGCCGCCATTATCAGTAGCACCGGGCGCTTCGTGCGGATCACTTTGCAGTCTCTGATCCTCGGCGCCGGCGCACTGCTGGCGATCGAAGGCAAGATCACACCGGGGATGATGATTGCCTGCTCGATCCTCACCGGCCGTGCTCTGGGCCCGGTGGAGCAGGTCATCGCGTCGTGGAAGCAACTGCTCGGCTGCCGTTCGGCCTGGGGCCGGCTCAACGAGATGCTGCAAGACTTTCCGCGCAGGCCACCGAGCATGTCGCTGCAGCGGCCATTGGGCATGCTGGCCGTGGAGAATGTATATGCCGGTGCCCCCGGTACCAACAACACGATTCTGCGCGGGGTGAGCTTCAGCCTTATCCCCGGCGAAAGCCTTGGCATTATCGGCCCGTCCGCCTCGGGAAAATCCACCCTCGCGCGCCTGCTGGTCGGCGTCTGGCCGGCGCAGGCAGGCAAGGTGCGCCTGGACGGTGCGGACATGTTCACCTGGAACAAGGGCGAACTTGGCCCCTGGCTCGGCTACCTGCCACAGGATGTGGAGCTGTTCGAGGGCACCATCGCCGACAACATTGCGCGCTTTGGCGAGGTAGACAGCGAAGCGGTCATCCGCGCCGCCAAGAGCTCTGGAGTGCACGAGATGATCCTGCGTTTTCCGCAGGGTTATGACACCCGCCTGGGCACCGATGGCAGCCCGCTTTCCGGTGGTCAGAAGCAACGCATCGCCTTGGCCCGCGCGCTGTATGGCGACCCCAATCTGATCGTACTGGATGAGCCGAACGCCAACCTCGACGACGTCGGCGAAAAAGCCCTGGTGGATGCGCTGGCCGAACTCAAGGACCGCGGCGCCACCGTCATTCTGATTTCTCACCGTCCCAACGTTCTCTGTGCCGTCGATAAGGTGCTGATGATGCGCGACGGCGGCGTGCAGATGCTCGGCACGCGCGATGAAGTATTCGCAGCGCTGCGCAAGGCCAGTGTGATCCCTGCAGGCGCGTCAACTCCGCTGGCCTCCGTCAAAGCACGGGAGTGACCGATCATGCAAATGAGCCAACATACCGAAATAATTCCCTCCGATCCCAAGAGCCTGATCGATCTGGATGTCCGTAAACCCGCGCGGTTAGGCATTTGGCTGGTGATCGCCGGCTTCGGCGGCTTTCTCCTGTGGTCCTGGTTGGCGCCGCTGGATGCCGGCGTGGTAGCGACAGGTACGGTCAAGGTCACCAGCAATCGCAAAGCCGTGCAGCATCTGAGCGGCGGTACCGTGGACGCCATTCTCGTTCGCGAAGGCGATCTGGTGACAAAAGGCCAGGAGGTGGTCCGTCTCGACTCGTTGCGTGCCCTTGCCGAACAGGGTGCGGTCAGCGCTCAGTACATCGTCAGCAAGACGGTGGAGAACCGACTGGAAGCGGAACGTGACAACCGCGACGTGGTGAAATTCGACCCTGAACTGCTCAAGCGCTTCAAGGATGACTACCGCCTGGAAGCCGCCATGGACCTGCAACAGCGCCTGCTCGACACCCGGCGCGCCGGTCTCGCTGGCGAAATCAGCATCCTGCAGGAGAACCTGGCGGCGTCGGCCGTGCAGCTCAAGGGCCTGCAGCAGGTCTATGGTGCCCGTGCTTCGCAGATCAGCTTCCTCAACCAGGAACTGCAAGGCACCCGTGTGCTGGCAGCCGAAGGCTATGTGCCGCGCAACCGCCTGCTTGAGCTGGAACGCAGCAATGCCGACCTCTCCGCCGGCCAGGCCGAGAACCTCAACAACATCGCTCGCGTGCGCAGCCAGACCACCGAAATCAAGCTGCGCATCCTGCAGCGCCAGCACGATTACCTGAAGGAAGTCGAATCGCAGTTGACCGACACCGCCAAGGAAAACACCACCCTGGCCGACCGCTTACGCGCGCTGGACTATGAAGTGACCCACACGGTGATCCGCTCGCCGATCGACGGCATGGTCCAGGCCCTGAGCATCGCCACCGTCGGCGGGATCATTCAGCCCGGCTTCAAGATCATGGAAATCGTTCCGGTCAACGAACCGTTGCAGGTCGACGCGATGATTCCCGTGCAGGCCATCGACAAGATGTTCCCCGGCCTGCCTGTGGACATTTCCTTTCCGGCCTTCAACCATGCCCAGACGCCAAACATCCCCGGGCGCGTGATGACCATCTCCGCCGACCGCCTGCTCGACGAGGAAAGCAAGGAGCCGTTCTATCTGGCCCAGGTGGAGGTCACCCCCGATGGCATGAGCCTGCTTGGAACCAATCATATTCGCCCTGGAATGCCCGCCAGCGTCACCATCAAGACAGGCGAACGCAATATGTTGAGCTATCTTCTTAAACCAATGCTCGAACGTGTGGACAGCTCATTCAAGGAACAATGAAATGGACCGTCATTGCCTGCTCTTCTGCCTGATGGGGTTGGCCTTGCCGGCCGACGCCATGGACCTCAAGCAAGCCTGGGATCTGTTGCAGTTCCAGGGCCCTATCTACCAGGCCGCCGTGCATGAAAAAGAGGCCGGCGGGGAAAACCGCGCCATCGGCACGGCCGGCCTGCTACCGCAGATCAACGCCTCGGCCTACGACAACAAGGTCAATGGCACACAACGCCAGAGCGGTATCGAAAGGGATCTCGACTACGACTCCAAGGGCGCAAACGTGCGCCTGCGCCAACCACTGTTCAACAAACAGAAAATGGCCGAGTACCGCCAGGGTCAGCAGCGTGCCGACTACAGCAACGCGGTATTCGATGCCAAGAGCCAGGACGCCGCGGTGCGCCTGGCCGAAAGCTATTTCGATGTGCTCCTGGCCAGCGAAACCATCACCCTGGCCAAGTCCAAGCTGAACGCCTTCGAAGAACAACTCGCCTCGGCGAAACGGCGCATGGAATTGGGGGCCGGCACCGTCACCGACATCGACGAGTCGGCCGCTCGCCGCGACCTCGCCGAAGCCGAGCTGATCGAAGCGCAAGACAACCTGGTCAACGCGCGCCGCAAGCTCGAGGAATACATCGGTGAAACCCCCGAGTCGCTGACCACCTTGCGTCCGAGCTTCGATACACCACCGCTGCTGCCGAGCAACTTGCAGGACTGGCTGGTCAAAGCCCAGACCGATAGCCCGCTGCTCCATGCGCGCCGCTATAGCCGCGACCTCGCCGAAGAAGAAGTGAAGCGCGCCAGGGCCGGCCACTGGCCAACCCTGGATTTCGTTGCGGGCTACACCGCGGGTGAGAGCCAATCACTCTCCGAGCTGAATCAACGCAACCGCTACAGTTCGATCGGACTGGAAGTCAATGTCCCGCTGTTCAGTGGTGGCGGCGTCAGCGCGCTGACACGCCAGGCCAGTTCCAATAGCGACAAGGCCACGGACGAACTCGACGCCGCGCGACAGGAAGTCATCACCGGAACCACCCGAGAGTTTCAAGGCATACTGAGCGGCGCCAAACGCATTCGCGCGCTGGAGAAGGCCGTAGCGTCCAACGAACGCTCACTGGCATCGTCACGCAAAGGCTTCAAGGAAGGTGGCACCAGCACCAACTCGGACGTCCTCAATGCCGAAGAGCTGCTCTTCGTTGCGCGCCACGACCTGTTCGATGCCAAGTTGCGCTATTTGATGTCGCGCCTGCGCCTGGCCTCCTCGGTGGGCAGCCTGGGCGACGATGATATCGACCAGATCAACGACTACCTCGGCCCGGAACTGCTGGTCACCAAATAACGTTCACCTGCCAGCCGGTCTAGCCAAATGACGGCTGACCGGTGCTCCCCTTCCATGATCCCCACCCCGTCAATTCATCTCTCGTTTAACCCGGTCATTCATTGCTGCATCTCGGCGCAGAACGGCAACCACCAGCGAAAAAAACCGTCACCGCTGAAATTTGCCCACTAAGCCCTTGATTCCCTTTATGCTCGATCCAGTTCCTAATGAAAAGCCACGCCCGGCTCCAGGCTGTAAACTGTTTCCCCATGCGCAAACTTTTGTACCTGACATTTTCCATGGCGTTGCTCGCCGCCCTCACGACCTACGCGATGTGGGCCGCTGACCGGCCGGTGGGTCATTACCTTTCGGACCTGCGGATCAACCTGGCTGTCGACCAGGGTACGCCTGCGGACCGCGGCAATCTGTTGGGCATCCAGCCCGAACTGTTTCCTACCGACTATCAAAGCCCCGAGCGCTTGCACCGCAAGCTCGCGGCCTATCTGCAGGCAGCCCGAGACCAGGGCTTGTTGAACAGCAAGACCGTCGTCGTATTGCCGGAGCACGTCGGTACCTGGCTGATGGTCAGCGGCGAGAAGGATGAGCTGTATCAGGCCAGCACCCTCAAGGAGGCCATGAACTGGCTGGCGGTGAGCAATCCCCTGAAGTTCGCCAAGGCGTTGATCAACGCCGAGGGCGGCAACCGCCTGGACGATGCCCACCTGCGCATGAAAGCCAAGGCGATGGCCAGGGACTACCAGGCATTGTTCGGAGGGCTGGCCAAAGAATTCCACGTGACGCTGGTGGCGGGCTCTATCGTGCTGCCCGAACCAAGCATCATCGACGGCACTTTGAAAATCGGCCGCGGCGCGCTGTACAACAGCAGCGTGGTGTTCAACAGCGAGGGTTTGCCGATCGGCCAGCCCCAGCGTCAGATACACCCGTTCTTCGCTGAACAGAACGGGATCAAGGCGAACGGCGAGCACTCGCTCAACGTCGTTGATACCCCCGCAGGAAGGTTGGGCGTATTGATTGGCCACGACAGCTGGTACCCGGAAAACTACCTCAAGCTCAACGACCAAAGCGTACAACTGGTTGCGGTACCGGCCTTTGTTGCCGGCCGTGGCACCTGGGATCAACCGTGGCGCGGCTACAGGAGTTCGTCGGCGCCGGCATCGGTCAACTTGAAGCCTGGAGAAGTCAGTGAAGGCCAGGCCTGGCAGCGCCTGACCCTCACGACCCGGATGCCGGCCAGTCAAGCCGTCGCTGGCATGAGTGTGTTCCTGCGGGGTCAGTTCTGGGATCAGGCCAGCGCCGGGCATAGCTTCCTCAGCAGCAACGGCCAGCACTTTGCCGACGGCAACGCCCAGGGTGCGCGTTTGCTGAACCTCTGGTTGTAAGCCATGAAACCGCAGCCGATGCGCCTTGGCGATCTGTCAGTGGGCTTTGTTCATAGCTTGGCCGATGCCGTGCGCAGTCATGGCGTCGATCCACAGCCACTGCTCGATCAATACGGCCTTGATGCCGCGCGCCTGAGCGAAGCCGGTGCCCGGCTGTCGATACCACGCTACATGCGCCTGGGCCACGGCGCCATTCAACTGACCGGCAACCCGGCCCTTGGCTTGCGCATGGGTCAGCTCAGTCGCCTGAGCCAGGCAGGCCTCGCTGGCATCACCGCGGCGCAGGCACCGACGGTACGAGAAGCCGCGCGCTGCCTGATTCGATTCGAAGCCTTGTATGGCTCCAATTATCGGGGTCAATCAAGCTTTCACGAAGACGCCCAGGGCGCCTGGCTGCGCTTCTATTCGATCAGCCCCTATAACGCCTATAACCGCTTTGTGGTGGATTCGATCATCGCCGGCTGGTTGCAGCAATTATCCAGTGTCAGCCCTGCCCCGCTGCGCGCCGAACGCATCGAGATCGAATTCGAGGAGCCCGGTTACCGCGCGGCCTATGACGTGTTGGGTGACTGTCCGATTCAGTTTGGCGCAGAGCGCAATCAACTGCGCTTGAGCCTGGCAAGTCTCGCCCAGCGCAACCCCGAGCATTGCCCGAGTACCTGGCGGCATTTGCTGCAACTGTGTGAGCGGGAACTGGAACAACTGACACGCACCCGCAGCCTGCGTGAACGCATCATCGCGCTGCTGGGACCCTTGCTCAATGGTGGCCGGGAGCCCGACCTGCAAGAGGTGGCGGCACGCCTGAAGCTGCCCACCTGGACCTTGCGCCGCAAGCTCGCCGATGAAGGCACACAATTTCGTGCGATTATCAACGACACCCGCCGCGACCTGGCCATGACTTACATACGCGACACCGAATTGGCGTTCGGAGAGATCGCCTACCTGCTGGGCTTTGCCTCAGCCGAAGCGTTTCAACGCGCTTTCAAACGCTGGAACGGGCAGACACCCGGCGAATTTCGCCGCAGTCATCGCCAATCCGCCTGATGCCTACAACTCGGTAGCGTCTTCCGCCGGCTCCAGTGGGTCCAGTTCGAATGCCTGGTACTCGAGCAGCTCTTCTTGATAATCGTCCATTTTTGAATCCCCCAACCCTTATTGAAAAACGTCTGAATAAATGACCAATCCCTTGAGCATAAAGTGCCCGCGTGAAGGAAAAATGACGCGGACACGACACTCTGTCGCTACTGAATAAAACGTAGCAGCTGGTCAGGAATTTATCATTGGTTTTTTCGCGGGAGGGCACAGAACAGCGGACTTGCTTGATGCGGGTCAATCTTTGCGCCTGCTACGGGATCGTTACTCGTTGGCCGATCCCGTAACGCGATCGATCACTGGCCAGAGACAGGAATCGCCGGAA
Organism: Pseudomonas fluorescens; assembly: GCF_040448305.1. Classification (NCBI taxonomy): domain Bacteria; kingdom Pseudomonadati; phylum Pseudomonadota; class Gammaproteobacteria; order Pseudomonadales; family Pseudomonadaceae; genus Pseudomonas; species Pseudomonas fluorescens. Next base: position 4,668,929 of record NZ_CP148752.1, read on the forward strand.
TCGGCTCGCTCGGTGGCGGCATGTCCGTCGGGTTCGTCGGGTTCGTCAGGTTCGTCGGTGGCGTAATGGTTTCTGCCGAAGGTGCCGGTTCTGTGTTCTGAACCGGGGTAATCGGCGCCGCTTCAGGAGGCGGGGCAAGCGGCTCGGAGGCCGCTGGAGCCGCTTCAACGGATGCAGGTGCCACAGGCTCTACCGCGGGAGCTGCTGCCGGGGCAGGTGCCAGCGGTGCCGGTGCCGCCTTGGCTTCAGGCATGCCCAGGTCGGTTTTCGGCTTTTCGGGGATGTGCGCAGCCTTTTTCGCTTCCGGCGGCAGGAACAGCTCGACCAGTGCGAAAAAACGCTCGTAGAACTTGGCAGACGATACGGTTTCGCTGGCGACCTTGACCATCGAGTCATCGGAGGAGCCGATCGGCATCGACACCGAGCCCAACACACCCACACCGAGACTGGCGGAGTTGTTGGTCTTCTTCAGCGCATAACGATCCTGCAGGGCATTGGCGAATACGGTCGCGTGATGCCCTTCGCTGCCGTCATCGGTACACACCACACTGAAGCTGATCTCCATGTGATTCTCGCCGGTCTGCTGAAAGCTCTTGTGACCGCTGACCAGCTTCGGATCGTTGCTGGTGATGATGTATCCCTGGCTGAGCAAGGCGCGACGGGCGGCTTCACAACTCTGGGTATCGGTGACCGGATAGTTGCGGGAAAAGGTACCGGAGTCGTCGAAATTCTCATGCTCATAGATGGCGGTCTTGTTCGATGAACAACCGGCCGCAGCGGCAAGCACGGCTGCCAACCCGACAACCCGCATGGGAAGTGATTTAAACATTGAACATCCTGAGGAAAACGGTTCGGGGCATATTGTGCAACAGATCGATGCTTAGCGGAGCATCGATCATGTCTTAAAACGGTTACAGGCTGATTGACCCCGGTTTTGTGCAAACGTCACCGCGGCAAATGACGTACGGCAAAACAAAAAAAAAAAAGACCCCGGCCTTCCGGCCGGGGTCTTCTGTGCAGCGCTAAACCTGGTCAGGCATCAGTAACGCTTGATCTCCGCCTGGCTTTCCAGCTGCTTGCGGTAGGCCGCGAAGTCTTGCTGGCCGATGCGCGAAGCGAGGTAGCGACGATACTGCGCTTTCTCTTCTTCGGTCGGCGCCGCGGCTTCGTTCACGCCATTGAGGCTCACGATCATCAGGCTGCCATCAGCCAGCGTCACGCTGGTGAAGGTCGGCTTGTCCTTGGCCGCTGGCTTCGCCATGCGGAACAGCGCTTGCAGCACCGCTGGGTCGACCCCTTCCTGAGCGCGAGTCGCCGCCTCGGTGACTTTCCAGGCCTGGCCGTCGACCGCCTGATCCAGCGGGGTCTTGCCATCGCGCAGGCTGGCAATCAGGGCTTCAGCCTTGGTCTTGGCATCGGCGCTGGCGTGCTCCTTGGCCAATTGCACACGGATCGCGGCAGAGACGCTTTCCAGCGGCAATTGCGAAGGCTTCAAGTGCTCCTTGGCACGCAACACGACCACGGTTTCCGGATCGAGCTCGATGGCGGTGCTGTTCGCGCCCTCATCCAGGACTTCCGGGCTGAACGCGGCAGTGATCACGGCACGGTTGGCCGCAATACCCTCACCGCCTTCACGGCCGAACGGCTTGGACGTGTGGACGGTCAGCTTCAGGTCCTGCGCTGGCTGAGCCAGATCGGAGGCTTCGAACGAGGCGTCTTCCAGTTGCTTGGTCGCCTCGACAAAACGCTGTTCGACCTGCTGGGCCTTCAATTCGCGGGTCAGCTTGTCTTTCAGGCTGGCGAATGTCGGTACTTCAGGCGCTTCCACGCCCAACAGCTTAATCAGGTGGAAACCGAAATCGGTGCGAACCGGCGCGGAAACCTGGTCCTTGGCCAACGAATACAGGGCTTTCTCGAACGCCGGGTCGTAGACGCCAGGACCGGCATAACCCAGGTCACCGCCGTTGTTCGCCGAACCCGGATCCTGGGAGAATTCCTTGGCCAGAGCCTCGAATTTCTCGCCCTTGGCCAGACGGGCCTGGATCTCTTCGATCTTCGCCTTGGCTTGCGCCTCGGAGGTCTTGTCGTTCACTTCAATCAGAATGTGCGCCGCCTGGCGTTGCTCGGACAGGTTCGCGATTTCTTTCTGATAGGCCGCCTGCAGGTCTTCGTCATTGACGCTGACCTGATCGAAGAAGGAAGCCTTCTTCAGTTCGAGGTAATCGATGACCACCTGATCCGGCGTCATGAATTCCTTGGCGTGCTCGTCGTAGTAGGCCTTGACCTCATCGTCGGTCAGCTTCACCGCTGCCGGGTCGGCCTTGATGTTCAGGGAGGCGAAATCGCGGGTCTGTTTTTCCAGACGGGCAAATGCCAGCACCTGTGCATCGGTCACGAAACCGCTACCGGCCAGACCGGCACGCAGCTGACCAATCAGCATTTCCTGAGCCAGCATCTGGCGGAATTGCATGCGGCTATAGCCGAGTTGGCGAATCACCTGGTCGAAACGCTCGGAGCTGAACTTGCCATCCACCTGAAACTCAGGAGTTTGCAGGATGACCTGATCCAGAGCCGCTTCGGAAAAAGCGAATTTCGAACTTTCTGCGCCTTGCAGCAGCAGTTTGCGATCGATCAGACCCTTGAGAGCCGACTCGCGCAGCATTTTTTCATCGAGCAAGGAAGCGTCGAAATCCTTGCCGAGCTGTTGCATGAGCTGACGGCGTTGCATATCGACCGCCTGGCTCAGCTCGTTCTGGCTGATTTCTTCGCCATTGACCTTCGCCGCTTCATTCTTGGTCGTCGTGGCCTGAAAAATGGCGTCGAAACCGGTCAAAGCCATCAGTGCAACGATGACCCCGATAATAGTCTTGGCAATCCAGCCTTGTGAATTGTCCCTGATATTCTGCAGCATGCGTCCCCCAGAAACGGTTGAACTTCAAAATTAGGCAACCGTGGAGCGTGGGTAGAATCCGAATAGAAGAAAGGCGCATCCGAGGATGCGCCTTCTCGTAACTGGCGGAGCGGATCGAGGGCTCGAACTGGCGACCCTCGGTGTCTTGAACCGGCGACCTGCAGTCAGGACTGCCGCTCCGCTGCCAAGTCAGGCATGACCCCGACCCGGATGGGTAAAAACCTGAATCGAACTTAGTTGACAGCTTCTTTCAGTGCTTTACCGGCTTTGAAACCTGGTTTTTTGGCTGCTGCGATTTCCAGCGTCTTACCGGTCTGTGGGTTACGACCAATGCGAGCTGGACGATCAGTTACGGAGAAAGTACCGAAACCAACCAGAACAACAGAGTCGCCAGCCTTGAGAGCGCCAGTGACGGATTCGATTACAGCGTCCAGCGCACGGCCAGCAGCAGCTTTCGGGATATCAGCGGATGCAGCGATAGCATCAATCAGTTCCGACTTGTTCACTCTAAGTCCCCTTATATCTATTTGAGTATGATTCTAAGTTTTTTTGGTGAAAGCAAAAACGAGTGCTGAATGGCCTACAGACACTTAAGAGCCGCTTTATAACAAGGGCTCTAAAAAGCTGTCAAGAAAGCCCCCCAGGCAAATACGTACTAATGCGTGCTAATTCTTTCCTTAGAATCTGCGTCGCGTTTCTCATCCTTCGCGACTATCTCCGGAGCCACGTCCGGCAAGGGCTCCGGCGCGTATTGCAACGCAATTTGCAGGACCTCGTCAATCCATTTAACCGGTTTAATCTGTAGATCCTGCTTGATATTGTCCGGAATCTCTTTGAGATCGCGCACATTCTCTTCAGGAATGATCACGGTCTTGATTCCGCCACGATGGGCAGCCAGCAGTTTTTCTTTCAAGCCGCCAATGGCCAGTACCTGGCCACGCAAAGTGATTTCGCCGGTCATGGCGACATCCGCGCGTACCGGAATGCCGGTCAATGCCGATACCAAGGCCGTGCACATGCCCACGCCGGCGCTAGGACCGTCCTTTGGAGTCGCCCCTTCCGGCATATGGATGTGCGTGTCACGCTTCTCATGGAAGTCCAGGGGGATCCCCAGGCTCTTCGCCCGACTGCGGACAACGGTCAGGGCCGCGGTGATCGATTCGACCATCACGTCACCCAGGGAACCGGTCTTGATCAACTGGCCTTTACCCGGCACGACAGCGGCTTCGATGGTCAGCAATTCGCCGCCCACTTGGGTCCACGCCAGCCCGGTCACCTGGCCAATCTGATCCTGCTGCTCGGCCAGACCGTAGCGGAATTTGCGCACGCCCAGGAAGTGTTCCAGCATGTCTGCGGTAACCTTCACCGAGAAGCGCTTTTCCAGCGCATGCTCCTTGACGGCCTTGCGGCAGACCTTGGCAATCTGGCGCTCCAGCCCGCGCACACCGGCTTCACGGGTGTAATAGCGGATGATGTCGCGGATCGCTTCTGCGTCAAACTCCAGCTCGCCTTTCTTCAGGCCGTTGGCCGTGATCTGCTTCGGCGAAAGGTATTTGACGGCGATATTGATCTTCTCGTCTTCGGTGTAGCCCGGCAGACGGATCACTTCCATCCGGTCCAGCAACGCCGGCGGGATGTTCATCGAGTTAGAGGTGCAAAGGAACATCACATCGGACAGGTCGTAATCGACTTCCAGATAGTGATCGTTGAAGTTGTGGTTCTGCTCGGGATCGAGCACTTCCAGCAACGCCGATGCCGGATCGCCCCGCATGTCGCTGCCCATTTTGTCGATTTCATCGAGCAGGAACAGCGGGTTGCGAACCCCCACTTTTGTCATTTTTTGAATCAATCTTCCTGGCATCGAACCGATGTAAGTACGGCGATGACCACGAATTTCCGCCTCATCACGCACACCGCCGAGGGCCATGCGCACGAATTTGCGGTTGGTGGCGTGAGCAATCGACTCCGCCAGGGACGTTTTACCCACCCCTGGAGGACCGACCAGGCACAACACCGGACCACGAATTTTTTTCACGCGCTTTTGCACGGCGAGGTATTCGAGGATGCGTTCCTTGACCTCTTCGAGGCCATAGTGATCGGCATCCAGAATGTCTTCTGCGCGCGCCAGGTCCAGGCGCACCTTGCTCTGGGCCTTCCACGGCACCTGAACCAGCCAGTCGATGTACGAACGCACCACGGTCGCTTCCGCGGACATCGGCGACATCTGCTTGAGCTTGTTCAGCTCGGCCGTCGCCTTGGCCAGCGCGTCTTTCGGCAGACCGGCGGCATCAATACGCTTTTTCAGCTCCTCGACTTCGTTGTGACCTTCGTCGCTGTCGCCGAGCTCTTTCTGAATGGCCTTCATCTGCTCATTCAGGTAGTACTCGCGCTGACTGCGTTCCATTTGTTTTTTGACGCGGCCGCGAATGCGTTTTTCGACTTGCAGCAGATCGATCTCGGCATCCAGCAACGCCAGGACGTGCTCGACCCGGGCCGACAAATCGATGATTTCGAGGATTTCCTGCTTCTGTTCGATTTTCAGCGCCATGTGCGCGGCCATGGTGTCCACCAGGCGGCCTGGCTCATCGATGCTGTTGAGCGACGACAGGACTTCAGCCGGGACTTTCTTGCCCAACTGCACATATTGCTCGAACTGGGACAGCAGGCTGCGAACGAACACTTCCGACTCGCGCTCTGGTGCTTCAACTTCGTCGATCAGGGAGACTTCGGCACGGCAGTGGCCATCCACTTCGCTGAAGCGCTCAACGGCGCCCCGCTGCTCGCCTTCGACCAGAACCTTGACCGTTCCATCAGGCAGCTTCAGCAGCTGCAGAACAGTGGCAATCGTACCAACGCGGTACAGGGCCTCTTCACCGGGATCGTCGTCAGCCGGGTTTCTCTGGGCCAGCAGAAGAATCTGCTTGTCACCCGTCATCGCAGCTTCGAGGGCTTCGATGGATTTCTCGCGCCCCACGAACAGCGGGATAACCATGTGCGGATAAACCACGACATCACGCAATGGCAGGAGAGGCAATTCGATGGTTGTCTTCATGATTTCGCCTCTACGGCGGCCGCAAGGCCGGAAACAGATGGAAGTAAGCTTGAAACCAAGATGGGGGCTGCCTTGGAAAAAAACAAGCGGATAAAAGGTCCACTTGAAAGATTGCAGCTTACGAAAGCTGCTGCGATGGGTCGGATACGCCTTCAAGGACCGCCATCGCTGGCAAATCAACGCCTGCAGGCCAGGTCCCAAATAGCAAAGGGGCCCGAAGGCCCCTTCTTTATTCAAGCTGCGTGACGCTTAAGCGTCTGGCGCGGCCTTGGCGGTCGGCTCACTGTTTTCATAGATATACAGTGGCTTGGACTTGCCTTCTATCACGCTTTCATCGATCACTACTTTGCTCACCTCCGATTGCGAGGGGATTTCATACATAGTGTCGAGCAATACACCTTCGAGAATCGAACGCAGGCCACGGGCACCGGTTTTACGCTCCAGGGCACGCTTGGCGACCGATTTCAGAGCGTCGCTGCGGAATTCCAGATCCACGCCTTCCATCTCGAACAGCTTGGCATACTGCTTGGTCAGGGCATTTTTCGGCTCGGTGAGGATCTGCATCAACGCAGCCTCGTCAAGCTCGTCCAGCGTGGCAAGTACCGGCAGACGACCGACGAATTCAGGGATCAGACCGAACTTGACCAGATCGTCAGGCTCGACTTCACGCAGGGATTCACCGACTTTCTTGCCTTCTTCCTTGCTGCGCACTTCTGCGTTGAAACCGATGCCACCCTTGGTGGAACGGTTTTGAATGACCTTCTCAAGACCAGAGAACGCACCACCGCAGATGAACAGGATGTTACGGGTGTCGACCTGCAGGAATTCCTGCTGCGGATGCTTGCGACCACCTTGTGGTGGAACGGAAGCGACCGTGCCTTCGATCAACTTGAGCAGGGCCTGCTGCACGCCTTCACCGGAAACGTCCCGGGTAATCGACGGGTTGTCAGACTTGCGCGAAATCTTGTCGATTTCATCGATGTAGACAATGCCCATCTGGGCTTTTTCCACGTCGTAATCGCATTTCTGCAGCAGCTTCTGAATGATGTTCTCGACATCTTCACCCACGTAACCCGCCTCGGTGAGGGTGGTTGCGTCGGCGATGGTGAACGGAACGTTCAGCAAACGGGCCAGTGTTTCGGCAAGCAGGGTCTTACCCGAGCCTGTCGGGCCGATCAGCAAAATGTTGCTCTTGCCGAGTTCGACGTCGTCATTCTTTTTGTCACGCTGGTTCAGGCGCTTGTAGTGGTTGTACACCGCTACGGCCAGAACCTTTTTCGCACGCTCCTGACCAATCACATACTGATCAAGGATGCCGCTGATTTCTTTAGGCGAAGGCAATTTATGCGCGCTGCTTTCGGCCTGTGCTTCCTGCACCTCCTCGCGGATGATGTCGTTGCACAGGTCGACGCACTCGTCGCAGATAAAGACCGAGGGGCCGGCAATCAACTTGCGTACTTCATGCTGGCTTTTGCCACAGAAGGAGCAATAGAGCAGCTTGCCGTTGTCCTCGCCGTTGCGGGTGTCAGTCATTCGTTCGATCCAAATCCGATAGGCTTGCAACACAAGATGAAGGCTATTGCGGGCTTTTTCAAGCCCGCTGGTGATCGGACCCGCCGACCAACCTTATTTTGAGCTGCTTATTTTAAGCAGGGCGCTGGCTGATCACTTCATCGATCAACCCGTACTCACGCGCGGCTTCTGCACTCATGAAATTGTCGCGATTGGTATCGCGCTCGATTTCTTCGAGAGTGCGCCCGCTGTGCTGGGCCATCAGCGTGTTGAGACGCTCGCGAATGAAGAGGATTTCCTTGGCATGGATTTCGATATCCGACGCCTGGCCCTGGAAACCGCCCAGTGGCTGGTGAATCATCACACGCGAGTTCGGCAGGCAGTAGCGCTTGCCTTTTGCACCGGCCGTCAGCAGGAACGCACCCATGCTGCACGCCTGACCGATACAGGTGGTCGCCACGTTGGGCTTGATGAACTGCATGGTGTCGTAGATCGACATGCCCGCCGTCACCGAACCGCCCGGGGAGTTGATGTAGAGATGGATGTCCTTGTCCGGGTTTTCCGCTTCAAGGAACAGCAGTTGCGCACAGATCAGGTTGGCCATGTAGTCCTCTACCGGACCAACCAGAAAGATCACCCGCTCCTTGAGGAGACGCGAGTAGATGTCGTAGGCGCGCTCGCCACGAGCGGACTGCTCGACAACCATCGGGACCAGGCCGCCTGCGGCCTGGATATCAGAGTTCTGCTGAATATACGAATTACGGAACATGCTCTGCAGTCACTCCCAAATAGTTATGTCTTGAATACGCATAAGCCAGCTCGAAGGCTGGCTTATGGTGTTTGCTTCTTACCGCAAAAGTGATCAGTCGGCTTGTGGAGCTTCTACCGGCTTGACCGCTTCTTCGTAAGAGACCGATTTGTCGGTCACGCTAGCTTTCTGCAGAACAGTATCCACAACTTGCTCTTCCAGCACAACCGAGCGAACTTCGTTCAGTTGCTGGTCGTTCTTGTAGTACCAGGACACAACTTGCTCAGGTTCCTGGTAGGCCGAAGCCATTTCCTGAATCATCTCGCGAACGCGGGTTTCGTCAGGCTTGAGGTCGAATTGCTTGACCACTTCAGCCACGATCAGGCCCAGCACTACGCGGCGCTTGGCTTGCTCTTCGAACAGCTCGGCCGGCAGTTGGTCAGGCTTGATGTTGCCACCGAACTGCTGGACAGCCTGCACGCGCAGACGGTCAACTTCGTTGGACAGCAGGGCCTTTGGCACTTCGATCGGGTTGGTGGCCAGCAGACCGTCCATTACCTGATTCTTGACCTTGGATTTGATCGCCTGACGCAGTTCGCGCTCCATGTTCTTGCGAACTTCGGCGCGGAAGCCTTCCAGACCGGTCTCCTTGATGCCGAATTGAGCGAAGAATTCTTCGGTCAGTTCTGGCAGTTTTGGCTCGGAAACGGTGTTGACGGTCACGGTGAACTCGGCGGTTTTGCCAGCCAGGTCCAGGTTCTGATAGTCCTCTGGGAAAGTCAGGTTCAGAACGCGCTCTTCACCGGCTTTTGCGCCAACCAGGCCATCTTCGAAACCAGGGATCATGCGGCCGGAACCCAGAACCAGCTGAGTACCCTTGGCGGAACCGCCAGCGAACACTTCACCGTCGACTTTGCCGACGAAATCGATGTTCAGCTGGTCTTCGTTTTGAGCGGCGCGATCGGCCACTTCGAAACGGGTGTTCTGCTTGCGCAGGATGTCCAGCATCTTGTCCAGATCGGCATCAGACACGTCAGCGCTCAGACGCTCGACGGTGATACCTTCGAAACCGGCAACGGTGAACTCAGGGAACACTTCGAATACGGCTACGTATTCCAGGTCCTTGCCCGCTTCCAGGGATTTAGGCTCGATCGAAGGCTGGCCAGCCGGGTTCAGCTTCTGCTCAACCACAGCTTCGTAGAAAGAAGACTGGATCACGTCGCCTACAGCTTCCTGGCGAGCGTCAGCACCGAAACGGCGCTTGATTTCGCTCATTGGCACTTTGCCTGGACGGAAGCCAGCAATCTTGGCCTTTTGGGCGGTCTGCTGCAGACGCTTGTTGACCTGGCTCTCGATGCGCTCAGCCGGCACGGTGACGCTCATGCGGCGCTCAAGAGCAGTAGTATTTTCAACAGAAACTTGCATGGATATTCCTCGTTGCACAGACGTTAGCCGGCCGTTTCCGACCCCAGAATCAAGGGCATGCATTCTAGTGGGTCAAACTCAAGAAGTCACCCTACTGAAAACGGGTAAAAACGCAGCAGGCAATTTATAGGTGCGAATGCACGAATGCACCTCGCCCCGATGGCAAATACAACCAATCACGCCAGGGCTCTGCGCCAACCTTTCCATATATAGAGGAGGACGCCAACCATCTCCCTGACGACCGAGCTCGCAAGCGAGGCCGGCGGACAACACAGCATCATCGAGAAACATAAATACGACGAAACGCCCTGCCCTTGCGACCCAAAACCTGCGGCCGCCGAAACAAAAAAGGCGCCAGACTTTTCAATCTGGCGCCTTTCGAAATATGGGGTGGACGATGGGGATCGAACCCACGACAACGGGAGTCACAATCCCGTGCTCTACCAACTGAGCTACGCCCACCATATTGCCTGTTAAAGAAGCCAAACAAACTTCTTTATCAAGCTCCAGCCAGGCCAAGTGCCTGAGTGAAGCTTTAATTGGTGCGGATGAAGAGACTCGAACTCTTACGCCTCGCGGCGCTGGAACCTAAATCCAGTGTGTCTACCAATTCCACCACATCCGCGGGTGAAGCCTTTAAAGCAAAGGCGCCAGACTGTTAATCTGGCGCCTTTCGAAATATGGGGTGGACGATGGGGATCGAACCCACGACAACGGGAGTCACAATCCCGTGCTCTACCAACTGAGCTACGCCCACCATATCGCGTTACTTGTGCCAAAGCTGCCTAATGGCGCACCCGGCAGGACTCGAACCTGCGACCATCCGCTTAGAAGGCGGATGCTCTATCCAGCTGAGCTACGGGCGCCTTGTTAGCTGTAACCTTGGAGGACTACAAACTAAGTGCTTTCCAGTCTTGCAGAATAGTAATCCCGCTCAACCTTCCTAACCAGTGCTAGGCTGTGCCCGACAAGTGCGACGAATAGTATAGAGCCACCCGAAGGTCGTCAAATCCTTTTTAAAAAAAATTCATTTAATTAAAGGAGTTAGGGGAATTTGCAGACCAAGCGCCTTTGCCCTCACCGCATGACATGCGAGAATGCGTTCTCTTTTTTTCCCCTCTCGATGGTTAATCACGCGCAATGACTGCACAACTTATCGACGGCAAATCGATCGCCGCCAGCCTGCGCCAGCAGATCGCCCAACGTGTCACCGAGCGTCGCCAGCAAGGCCTGCGCACGCCCGGCCTTGCGGTGATCCTGGTCGGCAGCGATCCTGCCTCTCAGGTTTATGTCTCGCACAAGCGTAAAGACTGTGAAGAGGTCGGCTTTCTATCCCAAGCCTATGACCTGCCTTCCGAAACCACTCAAGAAGCGCTGACCGAGCTGATCGATCGCCTGAACGACGATCCTGCAATCGACGGCGTTCTGCTTCAGCTTCCACTTCCCGAACACCTGGACGCCTCCAGGCTGCTGGAGCGCATTCGTCCGGATAAAGACGTCGACGGTTTCCATCCTTATAACGTCGGTCGCCTGGCCCAGCGTATCCCGCTGCTGCGCCCATGCACCCCCAAAGGCATCATGACCCTGCTGGAAAGCACCGGTGTCGACCTTTACGGGATGAATGCCGTGGTTGTCGGCGCGTCCAATATCGTTGGCCGCCCGATGGCCATGGAATTGTTGCTGGCCGGTTGCACCGTGACGGTCACCCACCGCTTTACCAAGGACCTGGCCGGCCATGTCGGCCGTGCGGACCTGGTCGTCGTCGCCGCCGGCAAGCCGGGCCTGGTCAAGGGCGAATGGATCAAGGAAGGCGCGATCGTGATCGATGTCGGCATCAACCGCCAGGACGACGGCAAGCTGGTCGGTGACGTGATCTACGAAACCGCCCTGCCCCGCGCCGGCTGGATCACTCCGGTACCGGGCGGCGTAGGCCCGATGACCCGTGCCTGCCTGCTGGAAAACACCCTGTACGCCGCTGAAACCCTGCACAGCTGAGTTTCAACGTGCACGCTGTCAGCGTGACAAGGAACCCCGCCCTGGCGGGGTTTTTTTTGCCCACGGAAAACACCGACCGCTCGCCGGAAAATGACTTTTTTTTCATGTTTCTCAGGACTTTCACCTGCTACTTGATCAACCATCGACAGTTATTCAGCCATACTCCAGAATGTCGCGCTTTTTGGGAAATAGCCCGTTACAAAACGGCTTATCAATACATTATGAGTCTGCCAGCGTGAAAATCCGTCTTTCCATCCTGAGCCTATTTTTTGCAGTTACAGGGACTTTCATCACGCCAATCGCCAGCGCTGGCGAAACCACCGCAGCGCCTCGAAATACCTCGCAACTCAAGCTCGCTTCCGGCAGCTCTTTACTGCTGGATATGCAGACCAACAAAGTCATCTATGCCAGCAATCCGGACGTCGTCGTCCCAATCGCGTCCGTCAGCAAGCTGATGACCGGCCTGGTCGTGGTTGAAGCCCGGCAAAACATGGATGAATACATCAACATCAACATCAGCGACACACCGGAAATGAAAGGTGTGTACTCCCGGGTCAAGCTCAAGAGCGAACTGCCGCGCCGGGAGATGCTGCTGATTGCCCTGATGTCATCTGAAAACCGAGCCGCTGCAAGCCTGGCCCACCACTATCCGGGTGGCTATGTCGCGTTCATTGCTGCAATGAACGCCAAGGCCCGGGCCTTGGGCATGACCAATACCCATTTCGTCGAGCCGACAGGTCTCTCGCCGCGCAACGTTTCGACCGCTCGCGATTTGAGCAAACTGTTGATCGCCGCGCACAAGTACCCGCTGCTGACCGAGCTGAGTACAACCAAGGAAAAGACCGTTTCGTTTCGCAAACCGAAGTACAGCCTGGGTTTCCGCAACACCGACCATTTGGTCCGCAAGCCGGACTGGGACATCCAGCTGACAAAAACCGGTTTCACCAACGAAGCAGGTCACTGCCTGGTGCTGGTGACCCGAATGAGTAACCGCCCGGTGGCCTTGGTGATCCTTGACGCCTATGGCAAGTACACCCATTTTGCCGATGCTACGCGCATGCGTAATTGGGTAGAGAGCGGAAAGAGCGCGGACGTGCCTTCCGTAGCCTTGCAGTACAAGGCAGACAAGAACCTCAAACAGCGGCAGAGTGGCGTGGTTGAAGCGTCGAAGTAACCCTGCTGCAAACGCATGAAAAAGCCCCGATCATTCGGGGCTTTTTTTCGCCAGACACTCAGTCGTTGGGCAGCGGCATCTGGTCGTCATCCGGAATACCGTCGCCGGCACTTGGATCTCTCCACCCCTTCGGCTTTTCAGTGGGCACTACCGTTGGCCGCGCCAAGGGATCCCTCAACGGGCTGTCGGGATCCATCACCGGATCGGTGCTTTGCTCGGGGGTTGTGGGGACGGTTTCCGGACGTTTGTCGTCGAAACTGGAATCGGTAGACATACACACCTCCATCGGACCTAAGGCTTCAGGTCACCCAGTGGATCGTAGGGCTTGGCGGGAGCCTTGGGGTTGTCACCCGGCTTCACATCCCGCGGGGCCTTGGCGGGCCCGATCGGGTCGACCTGAGGATCGGCAAGGTCCGGGGAATCGGGATCGAAACCCAGCTCGTTGCCAGACGAATGTTCAGACGAATGCGGACCGACGGGCGTTGTGGAATGAGCCATGGGCGCCTCCTGATCTCGGCCCGAAATAATGTTCCGGGCCCTTAAAGATCAGAGGCTGGCGATGGGCGAAGGTGCCCGACGGGTGACCAACGGACTTACTGGCTGGCCAAGGCTTTTTTAGCCTTGGCGGCGGCCTGTTCCTGACCGGCCTGAGCCAGATCGCTGGCGGCCTTGAGCCAACGCTGCTGATCGACATGGGCCGGGATTTGCGTCGGATTCTGGATCAGCACAGCCCAACCACCGGCGTCCTTGAACGCCGACTCGAAGGAGCTGAAGCTCATCAGTTCGCGGCGATTCATCCCGGCCCGCAGCAGGACCGTCTGCTTCTGGCGGTTATAGCCGGCAAGAATGGCGTATCGCGGTTCGGCCCACATGGCCGAGCCTTCAGTAAAGCGCACCATCACCGGATAACCGGCGGCGACTTGCGTCAACAAGGCCGGCAGGTTGCTGTCGAGGGGATAAACCACCATCCCGTACTCTCGGGCCAGGTTCTGCATGTTCTGTTGCAACTGGGCTTCGCCCCCCGGCAAATGCAAGGGTTTTTCGAGCAACCCCGGGGTGATCACGATACCCTGCTGAGACAGCATGCTGGCCAGCACCTGCGGCCCGCTTTGATACGCATCGCCCCGGTAGAATCGGCCGCTGAGCTCGACACGCTCCGGCAAACGCTTGATCTCGGGCGCAACGCTCCCGGCACAGCCCGCCAGGCTTGCCACGCAACCGGCGATGAGCATGGCCGACAAAATTCGAGAAAATACCCGCACCATCATCTCTCTCTTGTTCAGGTTCAAACGCCAGGCAATCCCATTCCCGGCTTGGTCGTCGATCATAGGGCGCCGCACCGCTACGGTATAGCTCTAAACGGTAGTCGCGTGCATTCGATAGAGCGAACTGGTTGGTAACTGCCGACTTTCGGTCAATAGCCTGAAATACAGCAACGGCTAGACTGTTCCCTGAAGGAACGACAGCGAAGCACGTGTGCCCACAGAAGGGCAAAGAGGAGGCACAGATGAGCCTGACCATGATCATTATGATGTTGATTGGCGGTTGGTTGGCGGTAGCCGCCGCCATGTTGTGGGGCGTGCTGCGCATTACTCGTCGCCACCATCACCCTGTCCAGCAGGCTCCTGCGCCGGAAGCGGACAAGACGCCGAACCAACACGCCAACGCCCACTGACCAGACCTTTACCCGAGACCAACAAAAACGGCCGCCTGCACTCCTTCGAGTTCAGGCGGCCGTTTCCTTTAGTCTGGGTTAAGCCTCAGTGGCAGACCTCTTCTGCCTGGACCGGCGGGATATCATGTTCAACACCTCGATCGCAGCCGAGAATGCCATGGCCGCATAGACGTAGCCTTTCGGTACATGGGCGCCGAAGCCTTCGGCGATCAGCGTCATGCCGATCATGATCAGGAAGCCCAGGGCCAGCATCACCACTGTCGGGTTGTCGTTGATGAACTTGGCCAGCGGATCAGCCGCCAGCAACATCACCAGGACCGACACCACCACCGCGATGACCATGATCGGCAAATGCTCGGTCATGCCGACAGCGGTAATGATGCTGTCGATGGAGAACACCATGTCCAGCATCAGGATCTGACCGATCGCGGCAGCGAAGCCCAGGGTCACGGTCGAGGTCGCCGACTTCGGATCTTCCGGTGCCGGGTCCATGCTGTGATGGATCTCGGTGGTTGCCTTCCACAACAGGAACAGGCCACCGGCAATCAGGATCATGTCTTTCCAGGAAAGCGCGTGGCCGAGAATCTCGATCACCGGATTGGTCAACTGGACGATGAACGCGATGGTGCTCAGCAAACCCAGGCGCAGGATCAACGCCATGCCGATACCGATGCGCCGTGCCCGCTGTCGATTGTGCAAGGGCAGCTTGTTGGTCAGGATCGAGATGAAGATCAGGTTATCGATGCCGAGCACGATCTCCATCACAATCAGGGTGGCAAGGGCGACCCAGGCGGTGGGGCTGGCGGCAAGTTGTAAAAGGTAGTCCATGGGTCAGTCCTGACTCGTTGTAATACGGTTTAGATTTCCTGGGAGGAAGATTCGGTTTTTTCCGAGTCTTTTTCCGATGATTCTTTTTTGCTGATCAACCCGCTGGTGGCGTCACTGAGTGCTTGCTCGGCGGCCTTGTGGGTATCGTCAATCGCCTGTTTGGCGCTTTCGGCAGCCTTGCCCATCAATTGTTGCGCGCTTTTCTCGGCCTGGTCGCAACCGGCCAGTACCAGTAAAGACGTAATCAACAGTGCCGTGGCTTTAAGCTTCATGATGCTTTCCTCGATAGAACGAACGGGACCTAAACGATGGCCCGTTGATAGCGATGCATTCTAGGGAAGTGAATACTTCAGGAAAATTCGTATTTTCAGCGGTTATACTTCGATTTTTACGAAGTGTTAGACGCCATGCTCAACTATCGGCAATTGCATTACTTCTGGGTGGTGGCCAAGACCGGCAGCATCGTGCGCGCCTGCGAGCAACTGAATCTCACTCCACAAACCATCAGCGGGCAGATTTCATTGCTGGAACAGACCTTTGGCATCGAGTTGTTTCGGCGAGTCGGACGGCAACTCGAACTGACCGAGGCCGGCCGCCAGGCCCTGCCCTATGCCGAACAAATGTTCCAGCTCGGTGGCGAACTGGAACTGATGCTGCGGGCACAACCCAATGAACAGCAGATCCTGTTTCGCGTTGGTGTGGCCGACGTGGTGCCCAAGTCCATCGTCTATCGCCTGATCGCACCGACCATGGAGCTGAGCGAACCGCTGCGCATCACCTGTCGCGAAGACAAGCTTGAGCGTTTGTTGGCCGACCTGGCGATCCAGCGCCTGGACCTGGTGATATCCGACAGCCCGATGCCGTCGCACCTGGACATCAAGGGCTACAGCCAGAAACTCGGTGAGTGCGGGATCAGCTTTTTCGCCACCCCTGAGTTGGCGGCACGATACGGCCGGGACTTTCCGCGTAACCTGCACGGTGCGCCACTGCTGATTCCCGGCCCGGAAACCGTGGTGCGCAGCCGCTTGCAACGCTGGTTCGCCGAGCAACAGATCCAGCCGAAAATTGTCGGTGAGTTCGACGACAGCGCCCTGATGCAGGCCTTCGGCCAATCCGGCAGCGGAATCTTCATCGGCCCGAGCGTGATTGCCGATGAAGTGCAACGCCAATATGGCGTGGAAGTGATCGGCCAGACCGACGCGGTGAGCGAGTCGTTCTATGCCATCTCAGTGGAACGCAAGGTCATGCACCCCGGCATTGTCGCCATTACCGAAGGTGCCCGACGCGAGTTGTTTACAGCGCTGTAACCTCTTCCCGCGGCTTGAACGTCATCAGGGCGATGGCCAGCAGGATCGACGCCAGAATGAAAGCGGCGGCTGCAAAGCCAAGGCCTTGCAGGCCGACGCTGTCGATCACCCGACCACCGATCATCGCCCCCAGACCGATACCGAGGTTGGCCCCGGCGATGTTCAGCGACGCGGCGAAGGCCGGCGCTTCGGGCGCCGCTTTCATCAGGCGCACATGGCTGACCAGGAACAACGCCGCCTGGGTCACGCCCCAGATGCCCATCGCCGCCGCCAGACCGAGCGGCGAATGGATGTTCGGCACCAGCGCCACCAGGCCGGCAATCATGAACGCACAGAACATCATCGACGCCATCAGCGGATGACGATCCACCGCCCGGCCGCCCAGGGAGTTGCCGATCAACCCGACCGCGCCGAAGCCCATCAGACACCAGCCAACCACGGTGCCGTTGAAGCCGGCCAGGCGCTCAAGAATGTCCGCCAGGTAGGTGTAGGCGGTGAACATGCCGCTGAACACAATCACTGACAGCAGCACGTGACCGAGCATCAGCGGGCTGCGCAGGATCTTGAACTGCGACCGGAAGCTCACCTGATGCTGGTGCAGGTTGGTCTTGGGCAGATAGATAAACAGCAGCAACGCCTTGGCAAAGGCGATGACCGCCAGAATCGCGAAGGCACTGCGCCAGCCGAACGCATCGGAAATCAGCGTGCCCACGGGAATGCCGAACACCGTGGCGCAAACGATGCCGAAGCCGATCTTGGCGATGGCGCGACCGGCGTAATCCGGCCCGACAATGTCCACCGCCGTTTCACTGGCCAAGGCCCAGAACACCGGCAGCCCCAATGCCGGGATCAATCGGGCAAACGCCATGACCCAGATGTTCGGCGCCAGCGCCGCGAGCGTGTTGGCCAGGCCAAACATGATCAGCACCGAGATGAACAGCTTGCGGCGCTCGAAGCGGGCGAAATACGCCGTCAGGAACGGCCCGAACGCGGCGACGGTGAAAGCGAACAGGGTCACCAGCAGGCCGGCCTGCGGGATGCTGACCTCCAGATCCCGGGCGATAGCCGGCAACAGGCCAACGATGACGAATTCCGTGGTCAGCACCGTGAAGCCGGCGGCAGACAACAGAAGAATGGGCAACAGCATGCAGAACTCCAGAAAACGACGACACCAGCGATAGCCCGAAGGCCCACTGGCAGACATGAAAATGAGGATGGCGAATCTTAACAGAGTGTTTCCGAACGCGGTTGCACGAACCTGCCTATCTCGTTGAATGCCAGGGTGGCAGTTCGTCACAGGTCTGAAAGATCACTCCTACGCTGTGATAAAGTCCGCGCCCTGAAAAACGTACACCCAGTGTTCGTCGGCCATTTTTGGCGTCGATGTCACGATCCTCTTCGGTTTCCTGCGGGCTGCATGCGCGGTGAAACCTTGCACTTATAAAAAATCAGAGATGCCGTTTTATGACTGCTTCATCCCCTTCTCTATTGCACCGCCTTAAACGCTTGAGCCTGGTCACACAGATCGTGATCGGCCTGATCGCCGGTATTGCCCTGGCGCTGATTGCCCCCGACATGGCGAAGTCCACGGCGTTCATCGGCAAAGTGTTTGTCTCGGCGCTGAAAGCCGTCGCGCCGATTCTGGTGTTCGTGCTGGTCATGGCGTCGATTGCCAACCACAAGCACGGCCAGGAAACCCACATCCGGCCGATTCTGTTCCTGTATCTGCTGGGCACTTTCGCCGCGGCCGTGGTGGCGGTGGTTGCCAGCATGACGTTCCCGTCGAACCTGGTGCTGTCGACCCAGGACGTCGCGGTCACAGCGCCAGGCGGGATTGGCGAAGTGTTGCAAAGCCTGTTGCTGAGCGTGGTCGATAATCCGGTCAGTGCCCTGATGAACGCCAACTTCATCGGTATCCTGGCCTGGGCCATCGGCATGGGCATCGCCATTCGCCATGCCGGCAACACCACCCGTGAAGTACTGGGCGACCTGTCTAACGGTGTGACCGTGATCGTGCGAGTGGTGATTCGCTTCGCACCGCTAGGCATCTTCGGCCTGGTGGCCTCGACCCTGGCCACTTCCGGTTTCGGCGCCTTGATCGGTTACGCCCACCTGCTGGCCGTGCTGCTGGGCTGCATGCTGTTCGTGGCACTGGTGATGAACCCGCTCATCGTGTTCTGGAAGCTGCGTCGCAACCCGTACCCGCTGGTGCTCACCTGCCTGCGCGAAAGCGGCATCACGGCGTTCTTCACCCGTAGCTCGGCGGCGAACATTCCGGTCAACCTGGAGTTGAGCAAGCGTCTGGGCCTGCACGAAGACACCTACTCGGTATCGATCCCGCTGGGCGCGACCATCAACATGGCCGGCGCAGCGATCACCATCACCGTACTGACCCTGGCGGCCGTGCACACGCTGGGCATCGCCGTGGACATTCCGACCGCGATCCTGTTGAGCGTCGTCGCAGCCATCTGCGCCTGCGGCGCCTCGGGCGTGGCCGGTGGTTCGCTGTTGCTGATTCCACTGGCGTGCAGCCTGTTCGGCATCCCGAGCGAGATCGCCATGCAGGTGGTGGCGGTTGGTTTCATCATTGGTGTGTTGCAGGACTCGGCGGAAACCGCGCTGAACTCGTCCACCGATGTGCTGTTCACCGCGGCGGCTTGCCTGGGTGAAGAGGCAAAAGCAGAACGCCTGGCCTGACACAACCCCCTGTGGGAGCGAGCTTGCTCGCGATAGCGGTGGGTCATTCAACTTTGATGTCGACTGACACTCCCTCATCGCGAGCAAGCTCGCTCCCACAGGGTTCGTGGTGCAGCGGAAAAATTCGTACACATGAAAAAGCCCCCGCAGCCAAAGGTTGCGGGGGCTTTTTTGTACCTGGACGGTTTAGAACGCGCCCATGTAGTCGCGCTTGCCCACTTCCACGCCGTTGTGGCGCAGCAGTGCGTAAGTGGTGGTGATGTGGAAGAAGAACTGCGGCAGGCCGTAGGTCAGCAGGTAGGACTGGCCGCTGAAGCGCTTCTCTTTAGGCGTGCCCGGACGGGTGACGATCTCGATGCCTTCCTTGCCGTTGATCTGCTCCGGCGTGAACTCGCCGATGTAGGCCAGAACCTTGGCGATCAGTGCTTGCAGCTCGGCGAAGGTGGTTTCAGTGTCGTCGTACTTCGGCAGCTCGACTTCGGCCAGACGCGAAGAAATGCCTTTGGCGAAATCAACGGCGATCTGCACCTGACGCACCAGCGGGAACATGTCCGGGAACAGGCGCGCTTGCAGGAAGGCGTTAGGGTCGATGTTTTTTTCGGTGGCGTGAGCCTCGGCCTTCTTCAGTACATCGCTCAGGGCGTTGAGCATTTGCTGGAAAACAGGCACGGAAGCGTCGTACAGGGAAATGGTCATGGCAGGTCTCGTGTGGTGACGGAGGGAAACGTCGACCACCTGTAGGAGCGAGCCTGCTCGCGATGGACTCAGGCGCAACGCGTTTATCCAGAATCAACGCGTTATCGTTAACGTCCATCGCGAGCAGGCTCGCTCCCACAGGTGATCGGTTTTGGAACGTGGGCCGATTATAGCCATGCACGCCCCTCCCCGGACCGGACTTTTTTAGCTGCCGTAAACCTTCGCCGCCGGAACGGCCTGAGCCACCAGCTGTGCGACGGCTTCGCCCATCTCGCCTACTGCCCAACGGCCCTGACGATCCAGTTGCGGACCACGGCGCCAGCCGTCGGCGATCGACAACTTGCCGCCCTCGACTTCGAACATCTGCCCGGTCACCTCGGCAGATGCCTCGGAACCCAGCCACACCACCAGCGGTGCGACGTTTTCCGGGGCGAAGTAATCGAAGCCTTCTTCAGGCTTTTTCATGGCGTCGGCGAACACTTGCTCGGTCATTCCGGTGCGCGCGGCCGGCGCCAGGGCGTTTGCGGTGATCCCGTAGCGGCGCAGTTCAGCCGCCTGCACCAGCGTCAGCGAGGCAATACCGCCCTTGGCCGCCGCGTAGTTGGACTGGCCAATGGAACCCTGCAAACCGGCACCGGAGCTGGTGTTGATGATCCGCGCATCGACCTTGGCACCGCCCTTGGCCTGCTCGCGCCAGTACTTCACCGCGTGGCTGGAAATGCAGAAGTGGCCTTTGAGGTGCACGGCTACCACGGCGTCCCAGTCGGCTTCGCTGAGGCTGGCGAACATTCGGTCGCGGCAAATGCCGGCGTTGTTGACCACCACATTCAGGTCGCCGAAGGTTTCGATGGCCTGGCGCACGATCAGCCCCGCCGAGTCATAGCGGGTGATGTCATCGCTGTTGGCCACGGCGCTGCCGCCCTGGCCGAGGATTTCGCCGACCACGGCGAGCGCCGCTTCGCGGTTGATGTCGTTGACCACCACTTTCGCGCCTTCGGCAGCGAAGGCCAGCGCGTAGGCACGGCCCAGACCACCGCCGGCACCGGTGATGATCACGACGCGGTTTTCACAGATTTTCATGTTCTACATCCTTCAAATTCATCACGGGTCGACACAATCCCCTGTAGGAGCGAGCCTGCTCGCGATGGTCGTTAACGAATACGCGGGGTATCTGGATAACCGCGTCGTTCTTGAGTCCATCGCGAGCAGGCTCGCTCCTACAGGATCGGTGTGCATCCTGGTTTACAAACGCTCGATAATCGTCACATTGGCCTGTCCACCGCCTTCGCACATGGTCTGCATGCCGAAGCGTCCGCCGCTGCGTTCCAGTTCATGCAGCAAGGTGCACATCAAGCGGGTGCCGGTGGCGCCCAATGGATGACCGAGGGCGATCGCGCCGCCGTTGACGTTGGTCTGTTCATGGGGATAACCGGTCTCTTTCAACCAGGCCATGGCCACCGAGGCGAAGGCTTCATTGATCTCCACCCGGTCGATGTCTTCCAGTTTCATGCCGGCGCGTTTGAGTGCGTAAGCCGTGGCCGGGATTGGCGCGGTGAGCATCCAGATCGGGTCTTCGGCACGCACGCTCAGGTGATGGATACGTGCCCGTGGCGTCAGGCCGTAACGCTTGAGCGCCGCTTCCGAGACGATCAGCATCGCGCTGGCCGCGTCACAGGTCTGGCTCGACACCGCGGCGGTCACCCGGTCGCAGCCGAACAGGAATTCCAGCTCGGCCATTTTTTCCAGGCTGGTCTGGCGCGGCGTTTCGTCATGCAGCACGCCGGCCAGTGGCACGATCTCGCGGTTGAAGCGGCCCTGCTCGATGGCCTGCAAGGCACGTCGATGGGACTCAAGCGAATAGGCTTCAAGTTGCGCCCGGGACAGGTCCCACTTTTCGGCGATCATCTGCGCCGAACGGAACTGCGTCGGGGGTTGCGCGCCATAGCGCCGCACCCAGCCTTCGGAACCGCTGAATGGATCGGTGAAGCCCAAGGGCTCGGCGGCAATCATCGCCGAGGAAATCGGGATTTGGGTCATGGTCTGCACGCCACCGGCGATGACTACGTCCTGGGTGCCGCTCATCACCGCTTGAGCGGCAAAGTGCACCGCTTGCTGGGACGAACCGCACTGGCGATCGATGGTGGTGCCCGGCACCGCTTGCGACAGGCCGGCCGCCAGCCAACTGGTGCGGGCGATGTCACCGGCCAGCGGACCGATGGTGTCGACACAGCCGAAGATCACGTCGTCGTAATCCTCGTCGGGAATGGCGTTGCGCTCGACCAGCGCGCGCAACACATGGGCGCCCAGGTCGGCGGCGTGGATCTGGCTCAGACCACCCTTGCGCCGCCCGGTGGGCGTGCGCAGGGCGTCGACGATATAAGCTTCAGGCATGGTCTACCTCGGTATAAAAAATGAAATCGAGTATTGAGAGCGCCGAAAAACCTGTGGGAGCGAGCTTGCTCGCGATGGCGGAGTGTCAGTCAACATTGATGTTGGATGTGCCGGCCTCATCGCGAGCAAGCTCGCTCCCACAGGGATGTAGTCACCCTTAATGACTGGTTAGAACGTACTACCCGCTCCCAGCGCGAGCTTGCCGTCAAACAGCGCCGCGCGAATCCGCCCTTTGTGATGGCCGCGATCGCCCCAGACCTTGTCCAGGGCCCAGGCGCGTTTCATGAACAGATGCAAGTCGACTTCCCAGGTGTAACCCATGGCGCCGTGGGCCTGGATGGTGTTCTTCGCCGCGAGCATGGCCGCTTCGGCCGTTGCCAGTTTGGCGTGGGACACCAGCACGTCCTGCCCCGGTTGCTGCTCGGCCACCGCATAGGCGGCGCGATAGAGTGGGCCTTTGGCGAACTCGATCTGCACTGCGACGTTGGCCATCAAGTGCTTGACCGCCTGGAACGAACCCACCGGCTTGCCGAACTGCTTGCGCTCGAAGGTGTAGTCCACCGCCAGGTCGACCATGCGTTTGGCCAGCCCGAGCAATTGCGCGGCACTGGCGAGGGCACCACGGTTGAAGGCGGCTGCCCACAGGCGCCGCCCTTGTTCACCGCTGGCAACGCAAGTGGCAGGTGTTGGCGTCCACTCGACCTGGAACAGTTGGCGGCTCGGGTCGACCGACTCGTTGCGGGTCAGGCACACGGCATCACGTTCCAAGGCATGCACTTCATCGCCATTGGCCAGCAACAGCAGATCGGCGACATGGGCATCGCTGACCAGCGGATTACCTGGCTCGGCCACCGCGAGACGCGCACGGCCCTCGGCCACTCGCGACAGCCATTTTTGTTTGAGTGGCGCGTGTTGCTCATCGAGGGCGGCGAGCATCGGTACGCCGATCAGCATGGTGTCCACCAGCGGTTCGGGCAGCCCGGCGTAACCGCACTCCTGGGCGATCAACACGAAGTCCAGCTCATTCATGCCCATGCCGTCCTGCGCTTCGGGCACGGTCAGGGCGGTCAGGCCGAGTTCTACCAGTTGCGCCCAGAGTTGCTCACTGCGCCCGCTGTCGCTCTGCCACAGTTCGCGGATGCGTTCCGGGGTGACTTCGTTGATCAGGAAGCTGCGGACGTTGTCCTGAAACAGCAATTGGTCGCGGCTGAAACTAAAGTCCATGGTCTATTCCTCAGGCACGCGGCATGCCGAGCATGCGTTCGGCAATGATGTTGCGCTGGATCTCGTTGGTGCCGGCGTAGATCGGCCCGGCCTGGGCAAACAGGAAACCTTCCAGCCAATGGCCGACGTCACCGGCGGCCGGGGCTTGCGGCAGCAGCTCGCCACGCAGGCCGAGAATGCTCATGGCGGTGTCGTGCATGCGCTGATCGAGTTCCGACCAGAAGATCTTGTTGGTCGACGACTCCGGCCCGATCTTGCCGCCCTGCACCAGTTGCGAGGCGGTCATGTAGGTGCTCAGGGTGTAGGCCTCGGCATCCAGCCAGGCGCGCATCACCGCCTCGCCAATGGCCGGGTCGCGGTCGGCCTGCTCGCGGTGGGCCAGGTACAGTTGCACCAGACGCTTGGCGGTTTCCTGGAAGCGTGCCGGTGAACGCAGCAACAAACCACGCTCGAAACCGGCGGTGGACATCGCCACGTGCCAACCCATGCCTTCGCCACCGAGGGCGTTCTCCACCGGCACCTTGACGTCGTCGAAGAAAATCTCGGCGAAACCCGGCAAGCCGTTGAGCTGCGGAATCGGCCGCACGGTGATGCCCGGCGTGTCCAGCGGCAGCAGGATGAAGGTCAGGCCGTGATGACGCTGGGACTGCGAGTCGGTACGGAAAATACCGAACGCCCAATCGGCCCACACCGCGCGGGTCGACCAGGTTTTCTGGCCATTGATCACGTAGTGGTCGCCCACCCGCTCTGCCTTGGAACGGATCGCCGCCATGTCGGAACCGGCACCCGGCTCGGACCAGGCCTGGGCCCAGATGTCTTCGCCGGTGGCCATGCGCGGCAGGAATCGCGCCTTCTGCTCTGCGCTGCCGTACTCCATCAGGGTCGGGCCGAGCAGGAAGATGCCGTTCTGGTTGACCCGTGCCGGGGCGCCAGAGCGGTAGTATTCCTCTTCGAAAATCAGCCACTCGATCAGGTCGCAGCCGCGTCCGCCGAGTTCGGTCGGCCAGGTGACCATGCCCCAACGGCCTTCATTGAGCTTGGCTTCCCACGCCCGATGCTGGGCAAAGCCAGGCTCGGTGTCGAACGATTGCAGCGGTTCACTCGGTACATTGGCCGCCAGCCAGGTCCGCGCCTCGGCACGAAAGGCCTGCTGGGCCGGGGTATAGGTCAGGTCCATGGATATGCCTTCAGCCGTTGAATCGGGCATCGCGTTTCTCGACGAACGAGTCGCGTGCTTCCTGAGAGTCCAGTGAGCGGTAGGCTTCGAGGGTGAAGCCCTGCTCCCAGCGGTATTTGTCTTCCAGATTGCCGTCTTCGATGCCGCTCAACGCCTCCTTGGCCAGGCTGATCATGCCGGGGCTCTTGGCGGCGATGGTGCGGGCGATCTGCAACGCGGCTTCGCGCAAGTCTTCGCGCTTGACCACCCGCTCCACCGCGCCCAGGCGGTAGGCCTCGGCG
The DNA here is from genome assembly GCF_040448305.1 of Pseudomonas fluorescens. Lineage (NCBI taxonomy): Bacteria > Pseudomonadati > Pseudomonadota > Gammaproteobacteria > Pseudomonadales > Pseudomonadaceae > Pseudomonas > Pseudomonas fluorescens. Next base: position 4,694,022 of record NZ_CP148752.1, read on the forward strand.
GCGTCGATCGCCTCGCCGGTGAAGTACATGTGGCGGACTTTCTGCACCGGGAACAAACGCTGCAAATGCGCACCGCCGCCCATGGCCCCGCGATCCACTTCCGGCACGCCGAAAGTGGCGCACTCGGCAGCGACGATGATGTCGGCGGCACCGCAGATGCCGATGCCGCCGCCCAGCACAAAGCCGTGCACGGCGACGATCACCGGTTTCGGGTTGCGGTGAATGGCCTTGAAGCTGTCGTAGTTGCCCTTGTTCACCGCGACGATCAGGTTGCCGTCGGCGGCCAGTTCCTTGATATCGACCCCGGCGCAGAAGCCGCGACCTTCGGCACGGATCACGATCACCCGCACGTCGTTGTTGCGGCCCAGGCCCTCGATCTCGCTGGCGATATCGGCCCAGCCCTGGCAATTGAAGGCGTTGACCGGTGGTCGGTTGAAGACCAGTTCGGCAATGCCGTGTTCGATGCTGACGCTAAATGGTTTCATGGTTTCCTTCCTTCACAATGCATGGCCCCTTACGACACACGGCGGCACAGCTCGCCCAGGCGCGCTTCGGCGTCGCGGACGATCTGTTCAATCAATTGGGCGCAGCTGGGCAAGCTGTCGATGGATGCGGCGATCTGCCCGGCGGGCAACACGCCCGAGGCCGGTTGCCCGTCGACCATGGCTTTCTGGATCACCATCGGCGCGTTGGCGGCCATGATGCTTTGCGCGGCGGTCAACTCTCCGCTGCCGCGCATCTTCAGTGCGCTGGTCAACAGTTGCGTCAGGCTCATGCCGGTGTGGCGGCGGTAGGCCAGGCCACTTTGCAACGCCAGCAACAGGCGCTTGAGACCACCGCTGTTTTCCAGCTGGTTGAGCAATTCGTTGCGGATCATCCGTTGCGGCATGCCATCGATGGCGCGGCTGATGATGATCGCCGCCGGGTCCTTGACCGCCAGGTAACGCGCCAGCGTCGCCTGGGGCACCGGGCTGTCGGCGCACATCAGGAACCGCGTGCCCATGGCGATGCCTTCGGCGCCGTAGGCCAAGGCCGAAATCAGCCCCTTGCCATCCTTGAATCCGCCGGCCGCCACCACGGGCACCGATACGGCATTGACCACCTGATCCAGCAACATCGAGGTCGGTACGGAACCGGTGTGTCCCCCGCCCTCGCCGCCCTGTACGGTCACCGCATCGGCGCCCATTTCCACGGCTTTCTGCGCATGCTTGAGCGCGCCCACCGTGGGGATGCACACCACGCCGGCATCCTTAAGGCGGCTGATCATTTGTTTGCCCGGCGAACGGCTGTAGCTGACCGCCCGGACTTTGTGGCGCAATACCAGCTCGACGATCTCGCCGGCATTGGCCTGGTACATATGGAAATTCACGCCGAACGGCTGATCGGTCAGGCGCCGGGTTTCGATAATCGCCGCTTCCATCTGCTGCGGTTCGATGGTCGCCCCGGCGAGAAAACCAAAGCCGCCAGCATTGCCCGTGGCCGCCACCAGTTTCGGGTCGGCGACCCAGCCCATGGCGGTCTGGATGATCGGGTAGCGGCAACCGAGCAGTTCAGTCAAACGGGTATTCAACGAGATCGCCATGTTCACGCCTCGCCCGCTTTGCGCTGGGAACTGGCCATGGCCTTGGCGTCGTAGCCACCGAGGCGGTCGCCGGACACCAGTTCGTTGTGGGCGTGGGCGAAGTGATGCAGGCCGAACACCATGTCCATGGTCGCGCGCTTGCCCATCAGGTCTTCGGCGTTGTTCACCGCTTGCTTGCTCAGTTGCAGGCCCAGGCGCGGCATCTGTGCGATGCGCCCGGCGATGTCGAGGGTCTGTTGTTCAAGCTCGTCGCGAGCCACCACCCGATTGAGCATGCCCATCTGATAGGCACGCGGCGCTGGCATGCGCTCGCCGAGGAACAGGAATTCCTTGGCGATGCGCGGATTAAGTTCATGCACGTGGGCGAAATACTCCACACCGGGAATGCCCATGCGCACCACCGGATCGGCGAAGTAGGCGTCCTCGCTGGCGACGATCAGGTCGCAGACCCAGGCCAGCATCAGCCCACCGGCAATGCACGCGCCCTGGACCATGGCGATGGTCGGCTTGGGCATTTCGCGCCAGCGGCGGCACATGCCCAGATAGACTTCCTGCTCGCGGGCATAGAGAAACTCGCCGCCCGGTTTGTTCACATGGTCGTACCACAGGCTGGCGCGGTCGAAGGTCTTGTCGACGTCGCGGCCCGGTGTACCGATGTCATGCCCGGCGGAGAAATGCTTGCCGGCGCCACGCAGCACAATGACCTTCACTTCATCGTCATCGCAGGCCCGGCGAAACGCCGCGTCCAGCGCATAGGTCATCTGCGAGTTCTGCGCGTTGTGGAACTCGGGGCGGTTCATGGTGACCAGGGCCACCGCGCCACGCACCTCGTACAGCACCACCTCGGCCTGATTGTTATCGTTATGTTCAGCCATCACTTTTCTCCGCAACGCGTTGCTCAGCGTTGGCCTGGCGGGTTGTCTTTGAGTTGCAGGGAGCGCAGGTTGTGCGGGTCCAGGCGCTGGATCAGCTGCAACAGCTCGGCCGTCGGTGCTGCCGTGGTCGGGCAGTCATCTGGAACGTGCAGCTCGAAGCCGGTGTTGTCCTGGACTTGCGCCGCCGTCACGCCGGGGTGCAGCGACCGGATGCGCATCTGCCGCTGCGGGCCCTGGAAATCCAGGATGCAGAGGTCGGTGATGATCAGGCGGATATCGATATCGTCCAGCGACCAGCCCCGCGCCAGGCGAGCCGGGTTGTAGCCGACCGAGGCGACCATATCGACCTCGCCTTCGACGAACACCCGACGGTTATGGCTCGGCACGCAAAACGAGTTGGCATGGCTGATCGAGTTGCCGGGGAAACCGCGCACACCGAGCATCTGCGCTTTCGGTTTGGCGTAGTCGCCGATGCAGGAAATGTTCGCCTGACCGTAACGGTCGATCTGGGTCGGGCCGACCAGCGCGTGGCGCTTGCCGCCCCAGACGTTGTCGAAAATCCGCGAGAAACCCATCCAGCTGTCGCGCTTGGGTTCATAGCCTTTGCGCGCGCCCAAGGGCACCGGCTCGGCAACCATGTAGGCTTCGGAGTCGGTCATCAGCAGTTGCGGGTTGCTGGTCAACATGGCCAGCGAAGCGGCCAGGCGCGGGATCACGCCGATGCCGGAGGCCAATACTTCGCCGTCTTCGCGCCAGGCTTCAGAGGCCGCGCAGATCATCAACTCAGCGAGGCTGAAATCAGTAGTGCTCATCGAAAGGCTCCTTAGAAAATCGGCAACGGCAGTTCACGGATCGCAGCCAGGCCGCCGACCTTTTCCAGATACTGTTCGTGGGTGCAGTCGACGTAGTCGCGCACGTAGCCCTGCCAGCCATCGGCCGCCTGGACCGTGGCGTTGTAGGCCTTGAAGTGCGCGACGTCGAAACCGTACAGCGGCGCGCACGAAGACGGATGCGCCCCGCCCGGCACGTGGGCCACGGCGGTGGTCAGGTTGCGTTCCCAGAACACTTGATGCGCGTGAGCGCTGTCCTGATGGAAATACTCGCTGTCGACCAGCTCATCGCAGGTCACGTAGCTGTGGGTCGCGGCCCGCACGAACAGGTCGTCCATGTAGTGATCGGGTCCGCTGATCTGGCACACGCCGCGTTTGTCGGCGCGGTCGACGTGCACCAGCGCCGCGTCGAGCTTGAGCGCCGGCATGGCAACCCAATCCTTGTCATCGGCATAGGGCGAGGCGATCAACTTGATCTGGCGGTTGTGGCGCAGCACATCAGTGCCCAGGCCCACGGCGGTCGGAATGAACGGCACATTCATCGCCGCCGCCCGCAGGCCGAGCAGCAGCATGCCTTCGTCGATTTCCATCACTTCCAGCGCCGCTTCCTGGCGCGCCTTGCGGAAATACGGCTCCAGCGGAATGAAATCCAGGGAGACGAAGGCGAACACCAGTTTTTTGATCTTGCCCGCAGCGCAGAGCATGCCGACATCGGCACCGCCGTAGGCAACCACGGTCAGGTCCTTGAGGTCCGAGCGCAGAATCTCGCGCACCAGCGCCATCGGCTTGCGGCGTGGGCCCCAGCCACCGATACCGATGGTCATGCCGTCACGCAGTTGGCCGACAATTTCGGCGGTGCTCATTTGCTTGTCCATCGTCTTGTTCCTCATTGGCGACCGACACTGAAGTCGTGGCCCCAGTGGCTGACCACGGTGCTTTCGAACGGCGTGTGGCGGTCCCAGTCGACCACCAGGCCATCGCAGCCGTATTCCAGGTCAAACCCGGACGGGGTCTTGATATAGAAAGAAATCATCTGGTCGTTGGTGTGCTGACCGAGAGTGGCCGACAGCTTCACGCCATTGGCGTGGACGCGATCCAGGGCGCGGCCGACTTCGTCCAGCGCGTTGACCTCGACCATCATGTGCACGCAACCGTGGGGCATCGGGCACTCGAAAATCGCCAGCGAGTGGTGGCGGCCGTTGTTGCAGTGCAGGAAGTGGATGCGTTTTTGTGGCTCGGCCGGGTCCGGGGTGAAGCGGACTTTCATCAGGTCGGACAGACCGAAACCCATCACCTGTTCGTAGAAATCGCGGCAGCGCTCGAAGGCCGGGGCCGGCAATACGACGTGGCCCATGCCGAGGTCGTTGGTGACAAAACCTTTGACGCCGACTGGCGAGACGAAACGGGCGAAGTCCTGCAACGGGCCCCAGAAAATTTCGTGGCGGTTGCCATCCGGATCACTGAAGTGCACCAGTTCCTGGACCTTGCGCAGCTCCGCTTCGGCGGCGGTGCCACGGGTCACTTGCACGTCGGCCTGTTGCAACTCGCTGACAGCCTGTTCCAGGGCTGCTCTGCCGGCCACTTCCCAGCCGCAGGCACCGAAGCTGTTCTCGGCGTTCTTCTGCACCAGGATGCGGTAGTGGCGCTCGTCCATTTTCAGGTACAGGTGCTCGTCGTCATCAGATCCGATGACCATCATGCCCAGCACCTGGCTTGCGTAATGGCGCCATTGCGCCAGGTCGCTGGATAACAGGGTGACGTAACCCAGACCACGGATATCCATGGATGCACTCCTCGTTTTACTCAGGCGGTGCCGCCCTTCGGCGACTGCCGGGGGAGACTTTATGTAGGGCCTATTCAAACGGGTTCGGGGAGGGGCAACATCGTCCAATGGGACTAGCGGATTTGATGGCTTGTGACGCGAAAAACCTGTGGGAGCGAGCCTGCTCGCGAAGGCGGTGTGTCAGGCAACATGGATGTTGAATGTGCCGGCCTCTTCGCGAGCAGGCTCGCTCCCACAAAGGGCGGCTTTATGCAGGTTGTTCGATTTGATCCAGCACACGGTTTGCGGTGATCTCCGCCAGCATCACGCTATTGGAAATGCCCAGCAGGGCATTGCGGTCACCGCCCTCCAGATGATCCACCAGTTGATGCACCATCACATCCACCGAGGCCTGCGTCTCGACCAGATAGACCACCAGGGTTTCGGTCGTGGCCCCGGGGGCGACGGTGAACAAGGTGCTGATGGTTCGAGGGGCGGCTTTGATGTCGGCGGTCGAGGGGAAGTGGTAAGCGAGGGCACGCTCGGCGGCCTCGTGCAGTTTTTTTGAATCGGGTTCGTATGGGGATGCTGGATCGGTGTTCGGTGGGTTTGGTGTGACTTTGAACATATCTCAGGTTCCTAATGATGTGCCAACCTCCTGCTGCTAAACGAAGAGGGTGGCAGCTGCACGCAGGTTAGCAGACCGGGGAACCTAAGAAGCCGGCGCGCCCAAGGGCGCCCTGCGTACAGCTACCATCAAAATGCAGGCGCAAAAACCTGACTGATAGAAGCGTCGTACGACTTAGGTTATACCCGAGCTGCTAAACCCGATCACTGAAGAGCAGTGACGCGAATCAAGTTACCGAGGGGGTCCAAGGCGCACAAGCCGGCGGATTCTGGCGTACCTGTAGGCAACGACGCAAGGCATTGTAGCTTTCATCAAGTAACGCTGACAGCCGTTAAACAGGCGCTATCTATAGGCCAAAAACCTGTAGGAGCGAGCCTGCTCGCGATGGTCGTCAACGATAACGCTGGAAACCTGACACCCCGCGGCGCTCTCCGGTTCATCGCGAGCAGGCTCGCTCCTACAAGGGGTATGCGGTGTTCAATCTTATTCGGCAGGCATAAAAAAACGGGCCTTGGGGACCCGTTGGAAAGTTGGCCTGACGTCCGTGCCGGACCTGAAATGCGATCAAACTGTGGGAGCGGGCTTGCTCCGGGCGGCGTTCCGACGAAGGCGGTGTGTCAGGCAACATGAATGTTGAATGTGCCGACCTCTTCGCGAGCAAGCCCGCTCCCACAAGGGTTGTGCGGTGTTCATGCCTTATGTGGCAGGACTTAGCCCTTACGGAAATGCGGAATCACCTTCTCGCCAATGTTCTTCAGGGTTTCCAGTTGCGCCCACTGCGGCACAGTACCCATCTGGCAGATGAACAGGATTTCGTCGGCGCCGGCATCGATCAGGCGCTGCACGTAGCCGATGCAATCCTCGACGGTGCCGTAGGCGTGGTTCGGGTTCATCATCGCCATGGTCGGGTCGGAGAAGTCGACGCTGACTTCTTCCGAGGCGAAGCGCGACTTGATCACGCTCTGGCCGTTGCCATCGACGTAGGTGTCGTCTTTCCACTTCTCCGGGTCCGGACGCTCGCCACCGCCGTACCAGTAGCCCAGGGATTCCATGAAGTAACGCTGGCCACGGATACCGATGCGGCGCGCTTCTGCGTTGTCGTCCAGCACAATGGCCGGGCACAGCGCGGCGATGTGACGGTTAGGACGGAAGCCCACTTGCTTCTTCTCATCGCGGTTGTCGTAGGCCGTGTGATACACCTCGACCTTCTTGGCGATCTCTTCCGGGCCACCGAAGCCCAACACCAGTGCGCCCATGCCGCGACCGCCGGCATTTTTCAGCGACTCGGTGTTGGTGCATGCCAGGTACATCGGCGGGTGCGGATCCTGGTAAGGCTTTGGATGGATCGGGCGCTTGGGGATCTGCACGAAGTCGCCGTTGTGCTCGATCTCGTCCTGTACGAACATTTTCGGGATCAAGTACATCATCTCGTCGATCTGTGGCTGCAAGGTCGCCAGGTCGTAGCCGAAGGTGCCGGCTTCCTGCTGGGTGCCGCCCTTGCCCACGCCGAAGTGCACACGGCCCTTGGACAACAGGTCGAGGGTGGCGATGCGCTCGGCGACTTTCACCGGATGGTTCATCGCCGGCGGCAAGCAGACCACGCCGTGGCCGATGCCGATGCGCTCGGTTTTACCGGCCACGAACGCCAGCATGGTTTCCGGCGCGGACATGTGCGAGTAGTTGCTCAGCGCGGTGTGTTCCACGCACCAAAAGGTGTCGAAGCCAAGCTTGTCGGCCAGCACGGCCTGCTCAACGGTGTCTTCAAAAATCTTGCGGTCGCCTTCACGGCTGGAATCCACCGTCTGTGCTTCGTAAATCAGGGAAAATTTCATGGTTGATCCTTGTGCTTATTTGGATGCGCAGTCGGCGCCGTAGACCTTCGCCTTACCGTCAATGCTCGTGCATCGACGGGGCGCTCGAATCACGCAAACGGACTAGCCCGATTCAGTAAAAAAGTCAGAGGAAAAAGTCGCTGCTGTCCTGACCCATGCTGACCCCACCGAGGTTCCAGGCATACTTGGCCGGGCTGTTGGCGACGTGGGCGCGACCGGTGTGAATGTCGCGGAAGGCACGGTTGATCGGATGGCTGCGGAAGATCGTCGAAGCACCGCTGTTGAACATCAGGTCGCCAACGGCCTTGGCGCACTTGTCTGCCACCAGCGCCGAGTCGTAACGCATCTTCACCCGCTCGGGCATGCTCAACGGCTCACCCTTCTGCGCGCGCTCCAGCATCAGGGCGAAGTTGCGATGCAGCGCGGTCTTGCACTCGTCGACGCAGACCATGGCATTAGCCAGCGCCGCTTGCGCGGCCGGGTCCTGGACCATCTTGCGACCGTCATTGACCCCGACCCGGGCACGGTTGTGCTCGACAAACTGATCCACCGCGCCTTGCAGGGCACCGATAGCGGACGACGAAACCGCACGCACGAAAATCTGCCCGAACGGCAGGCGGAACAAGGGTGCAGTGTTCACCTCGTTGCCCGGACTGTTCTGCATGAAACCGTCCAGGGAGCGATGAGTGCGGTACTCGGGAACGAAAGCGTTTTCCACCAGAATGTCGTGGGAACCGGTGGCTTCCAGGCCCATGACGTTCCAGTTGTCGAGAATCTGGTAGTCGCTGCGCGGCACCAGGAACGTCCGATAATCCGGCACCCCGCCCGCCTCTGCCGGCGGCACCAGCGCACCGAGGAACGCCCAGTCGCAATGCTTGCTGCCGGAAGAAAAACCCCAGCGACCGCTCAACTTGAAGCCACCGTCGACCCGCTCGACCTTGCCCACCGGCATATAGGAAGAGGAGATCAACACGCTGGAGTCGCTACCCCAGACATCCTGGGCCGCGCGGTCGTCGAACAACGCCAGTTGCCAATTGTGGATCGCCACCACCCCCAGTACCCAGGCCGAGGACATGCAGCCTTCGGCAAGGGTCATCTGTACGTCGAAGAAATCCTTGGGCTCCAGTTCATAACCTTCCCAACGGGACGGTTGCAGGATGCGAAAGAACCCGGCGTCCTGGAAATCCTTCAGGGTTTCTTCAGGCAACTGGCCTGCTTGCGCGGCATTCAGGGCGCGTTCACGCAGGATCGGCACCAACTCACGGGCACGTTGGCTCAGACGCTGGCGAATCAGGTCTTGGTTGAGCATTTTTATTGTTCTCCTTTGTTCACCCCATCCGCCGGGGCGCGCGTGCAACGGGGCGGGTGTAGCGCCCCTACACTGGCATTCAAGCAATGCGCAACAGAGTGGACATCCCTCAAACGGACCATATGGTTTTGGGGGAACAGGTATCAGGGGGTGTATCTGAAAGGGATGTGTTGGTTGGCAGGCTGCCATCGCGAGCAGGCTCGCTCCCACCGGTACTCAGTACATCTGCAAGATTTCGGTCGGCCGTCGGGCCGCCATCGCGAGCAAGCTCGCTCCCACAGAAGAGCAAAAGCAGGTCAGCGTACGCCTTCGCTCTTCACCACTCATCAGGCCGAGCGTTAGCTCGCCTGCAGCTTTTGATCTTGATCCACCCGCCCCCTCGGGAGGCTGAGCGGAGGTGTTCATCCGGGGACTGGCGCGTAGCGCCGTTCGGCGCAGCCGAACTCATTGCATGTAGGTCTCGCGAAGCAGACCGGAGGGCAATGCCCCCGGATGAATACCGGAGTGAAGGAACCCCGAGCCTTGGCGAGGGGCCGGACGCTCGGGGCGAGCGCTTTTTTTGCTTACTTTTTTTGAGGCGCTTGTTAAAAAAAGTGAGTCGCCGTCAGGGCGAAACCATTAGCCGCCGTTACCGCAGAAACGGATATGTACTCAATCAACCCGACAGCCTGGTCGGCCCAGAGGCCGCCAAGGCCTAGTCCCCTCGGACGATGCCCCAGACCAGAGCCAGAGCAAGAATCCATCGCACTCCCCAACCAACAAAAAGGCCCAGTGCGATGAACGACGTCAATCTCAAAGCCGACATGCTCCAGGCCATGCGCCGCCTGGCCAAGTCAGTCACCATTATCAGCACCAGCAACGGCACCGAACGCTTCGCCATGGCCGCCACCGCGGTCGACTCCCTGAGCACCGAACCGCCATCGCTGCTGATCTGCGTCAACAAGACCGCCTCGCCCCACGCCGCACTGGCAACCGGCGCCGACTTCTGCGTCAACATCCTCGGCGTCGAACAACAAGACCTGGCCAACCTGTGCAGCGGCGCGATCAAGGGCGAAGCACGCTTCGACCGTGGCAACTGGCTGACCAGCCCCGGCGGCATTCCTTACCTGGGTGACGCACAGTCGGCAATCCTCTGCCGCCAGGACGGCCACTTCAGCTACGGCACCCACACCGTGTTCATCGGACGCATCCTGCAGATTCACACCACCGATGCCATCACCCCGCTGGTCTACCTCGACGGCAGCTACACCACCACCGCCAAACCCACTCCTTCCTTCGCTGTAGCCGGCTGAGGCCTGGACATGAACGGCGTGAACGGGTTGACGGCGTTGCGAGTGAACAGCGCCGACCAGTTGCCATGGGATGAGCGTTGCGATTTGCTGATCGTCGGGTTTGGCGGTGCCGGCGCCTGTGCCGCCATCGAAGCCAGCGCTCGTGGCCTGTCGGTGCTCGCACTGGATCGCTTCGAAGGCGGCGGCGCCACGGCACTCAGCGGTGGCGTGGTGTATGCCGGCGGCGGTACGCCGTATCAGCGTCAGGCTGGCTACGAAGACAGCAGCGAAGCCATGTTCAATTACCTGCGTCAGGAAGTCGGGGAGGCCGTCAGCGGCGAAACCCTAAAGCACTTCTGCGACGGCAGCCGCGAGCAACTGGCCTGGCTGGAGCGACAAGGCGCGGCGTTCGAGGCCAGCGTGCCGCCGCACAAAACCTCATACCCGAGTGACCAGTACTACCTCTATTACTCCGGCAACGAAGCCGTGCCGGCCTACGCCGCCAGCGCCAAGCCGGCGCCCCGTGGCCACCGCACCAAAGGCCCGGGCATGTCCGGCGCCAGCCTGTTCGCCCCGCTCAAGGCCAGTGCCTTGCGTCACGGCGCACGCCTGCGCAGCCAGTGCGAAGTGCGGCGCCTGGTGCTCGACCTCGACGACAAGGTCATCGGCGTCGAAGCCTGGCAACTGCCGTCGGGTAGCCGCGCCGCCAAACAACATGCGCGTCTGTCACGCTGGGCCGCGGCCATTCATATGTACGCCCCAGCGTTGGCCGACCGCTTGCGCGCCCGTCAGCGTCGCATCGAACAGACCAGCGCCATTCGCCAATTGATTCGCGCCGAACAGGCGGTGTTGCTGAGCAGCGGCGGCTTTATCTTCAATCGCGATCTGGTGCGCCAACACGCGCCGCAGTACCTGGCCGGTTTGCCGCTGGGCGCCACCGGGTGCAATGGCAGCGGCATCGCCTTGGGCCAGAGCGCCGGTGGCAGCGTGGCGCGGATGGACAAGGTCAGCGCCTGGCGTTTCATCAACCCGCCACTGGCCTGGGCCCGCGGGCTGATCGTCAATGCTCGCGGACAGCGATACGCCAACGAAGAAATCTACGGCGCGACCCTCGGCCACGCCATGGTCGAAGAACAGGATGGCCGCGCCATTCTGATTCTCAATCGGGCGCTGGTTCGAGAAGCACTCAGTCAGGTCGGCCCCGGCAAAGTCTGGAATTTCCAACGCCTGCCGGTGCTGCTCAATCTGCTGTTCAACGCCAAGCGCAGCAACAGCCTGGCCGGGTTGGCCAAACGCTGCAACCTGCCGCCCGAACTGCTGCGCCAAAGTGTCGAACGCTACTCCCGAGCAGCACGCGGTGAGGTCGCCGACGAGTTTGGCAAATCCGCCGCAATGCTCACCAACCTCGACCAAGGCCCGTGGTACGCCCTCGACCTGTCCTTCGACAGCAAACTCTTCCCCTGCCCGGTCATCACACTCGGCGGACTGAAGGTCTGCGAAGACAGCGGTCGGGTGCTGGACCACGCCGGCCAGCCAATAAACGGTCTCTACAGCGCCGGCCGCAATGCGGTCGGGGTCGCTTCCAACCTGTATGTCTCCGGCCTGTCCCTGGCCGACTGCATTTATTCCGGTCGCCGGGCTGCCGCCCACGTGGCCGACCAAATCGCACTTCAAACCGCACGATCAGGAGAACAACAATGCAACGTGTAGAAGGCAAAGTCTGCATCATCACCGGCGCCGCCAGCGGCATCGGTCGCGAAGACGCCCTGCTGCTGGCCCGCGAAGGTGCCAAAGTGGTACTGACCGACCTCAATGAAGAAGCCGGCCGTCAGGTCGCTGCGGAAATCGGCGCCAACGCGCTGTTCATCCGCCACGACATCGCCAGCGAAAGCGATTGGCAACAGGTGGTCAAAACCACCGTCGAACACTTCGGCCGTCTCGATGTGCTGGTCAACAACGCCGCGATCCTCGCCCTGGGAAGCATCGAAGACACCACCCTGGAGCTGTGGCAGAAGGTGCAGAAGATCAACGGCGAAGGCTACTTCCTCGGCTGCAAGTACGCGATCCAGGCCATGAAGGAAACCGGTGGCGGCTCGATCATCAACATGTCGTCAGTCGCGGCCTTGGGCGCGATGCCGATGTTCTGCGCTTACTCGGCGTCCAAAGGCGCGGTGGCGGCGATGACCCGTTCCATTGCGCTGCACTGCAAGCAGCAGGGCTACCGCATTCGCTGCAACAGCGTGCACCCGGATGGCGTGAACACGCCGATGACCCAGGCCCTGGCCGGTGGTCAGCCAATCCCGCAGGAAGCCCTCGACCAGGACCCGATGAACCGCATGGCCGCGCCACGGGACATTGCCAACGTGGTGCTGTTCCTCGCCGCCGACGAGTCGCGCTTCGTCAACGGTGCCGAGATCCGCGTCGACAACGCCCAACTGATCAGCGGGCTCTGAGGCCGAGGTGAACATGGGCACGCAACAACAGAACCTGACCCCGGCCGAACACACGACGGCAAGTGTCTCATTGCAAGTGTGCGCGGTGATCGACGAGACCGCCGATGCGCGCTCGCTGGTGCTGGACGTACCGCCAACCCTGCGTGAGCGCTTTCGCTACAAACCGGGCCAGTTCCTGAGTTTTCGCGTGCCCTTGGCCGGCAAACTGTTGACCCGCTGCTATTCCATGGCCAGCTCGCCCCTCGCGGACGCGCTGCCCAAGGTCACGGTGAAACGGGTCGACGGTGGCCGGGTGTCGAACTGGATGAACGAAGTGCAGGTCGGCGACTGGCTGGAAGTGCTGCCACCGGCCGGGCATTTCTGCCTGGACCCGCAGGCGGACACCGAAAAGCCCCTGGTCCTGTTCGGGGGCGGTTCGGGCATCACCCCGGTGTTTTCCATCCTCAAATCGGTGCTGCACAGCAGCCGGCGGCCGATCAAGTTGATCTACGCCAACCGCGATGAGGCGTCGGTGATTTTCAAGGACGAACTGTGCCAGTTGATCAAGGCGCATCCTGATCAACTGCACGTGGTGCACGTCCTCGATTCGGTGCAGGGTTTCCTGACGAACCATCAGGTCCGTCATCTGCTGCGCGGATCGGCCGGTGGCGACTACTTCATCTGCGGGCCTGGACCGTTCATGGACACCGTGGAGCGCACGCTGCTGGTACTGGGCGAAGCGGCCGAGCGCATCCATGTCGAACGTTTCGTCTCACCGCCGGACCCCGACGAACTATTGGCCGAAGAAGCCCTCGCCCGCGAGGCAGCGATGGGTTCGCAGTGCGAAGCGCTGATCGTCGAACTCGATGGCCAGCAACACGAAATTACCTGCCAGCCGGGCGACACCCTGCTGCAAAGTTGCAAGGCCGCCGGCCTGGATGTGCCGTCGTCCTGTGAAGAAGGTTTCTGCGGCGCGTGCATGTGTGTGGTCAAGGAAGGCGAAATCCAATTGGCGCGCAACGACGTGTTGAGCGCAAAAGAACTCGCGGACGGTTGGACACTGGCCTGCCAAAGCCGACCGACGGGTGCCCGGGTACGCCTGAAATTCCCGGATTGAAGATACGCATCCCCCTGTAGGAGCGAGCCTGCTCGCGATGGACGTCAACGATAATGCGCCCTGTCTGAATGACCGCATTCTCTGAGCGTTTTTCGCGAGCAGGCTCGCTCCTACAGTTGAAATGTGCCGGTCTTGAGATCTGTTGCTTAGTCTCATTGGACGATCACTCAGGTCCGGTCTGCGGTTAGACTCGGCCACAGCATTAGCCCACAACAATAAAGAGGTGCAGTTATGGCTCGTTTGCAGAATAAGGTCGCGGTGGTCACCGGCGGCGCTTCGGGGATCGGTCTGGCCTGCGTGCGCCGTTTCGCTGCCGAAGGCGCGCAAGTGGTCGGGCTGGACATCGGCAGCGCACCGGCAGACTTTCCCGGCCTGTTCATGACCCTGGACGTGCGCGACGAAGCGCAGGTGCAGCAGGTCATGCAAGAAGTCGTCAGCCGCTTCGGGCGCATCGACGTGCTGGTCAACGCCGCCGGCGTCGCCGACCAGGGCAGCGTGACCCAGACCACCACCGCCGCCTGGCAACGGGTGATGGACATCAACCTGACCGGCAGCATGCTCACCAGCAAATACGCGCTGGAATCGATGGTGTCGCAACGCGGCGGCTCGATCATCAACGTCGGTTCGATCTTCGGCCTGCAAGGCTGCGACGGCAACGTGGCCTACAACGTGTCCAAGGGCGGCATCAACCAGCTGACCCGCTCGATGGCCATCGACTACGGCTACGCCAACATTCGCGTCAACGGCCTGTGCCCGGGCCTGATCGAAACGCCGATGACCAGCATGGTCCGCGAAAATGAGGCGGTCCACGCGTTTTTCGCCTCGCAACACATGCTCAGCCGCTCCGGGCAACCGGAAGAAGTGGCCAACGTCGCGCTGTTCCTGGCGTCCGACGAAGCGTCCTTTGTCAGCGGCCAGATGATCGCCGTGGACGGTGGTTTTTCCGCCGGTCGCCGTTTCGCCCCACCCGCGCAGTAATTCGCAATCCGGCCGGGCGCCCTGCCCGGCCTACTCCCTTTTTCGCAACTGTCTTCTAACCGGGGAGGCCCCATGCCGCCTGTCGCCACCGCACTGACCATCGCTCAACTGTTCGCCAACGCGGCCCAGGCCTACGGCGACCGCCCGGCCATCGAGGACGCGGGCCACGTCATCAGCTACCGACAACTGGACCAACTGCGCCGCCAGGCTGCCCGCGCACTGCTGGCCCTCGACGTACAGGTCGGGGACCGCGTGGCGGTCTGGGCACCCAACGTGTGGGAATGGATTGTCGCCGCCGGTGCCCTGCAAAGTGTCGGCGCCGCCCTGGTGCCGCTCAATACCCGGATGAAAGGCAGCGAGGCCGGCTACATCCTGCGCGAAAGCGGCACCTGCGTGCTGTTTGCCATCGGCGAATTCCTCGGCGCGGACTACCCCGGCATGCTGGCGTCGGAAGACCTGCCTGAGCTGCGCCACATCGTCAGCGTGCGCGGTGCCAACTCAGGCACCCTGGCCTGGGAACGGTTTATGGACCTGGGGGTCGACGTGCCGCACCTGGCCTTGCGCACCCGCGAACAGAGCGTTGGCCCGCAGGCCTTGTCCGACGTGCTGTTCACCTCGGGCACCACCGGCAAACCCAAAGGCGTGATGACCAGCCACGGTCAGAACCTGCGCATCGTGCGCGACTGGAGCGATATCGTTGGCTTGCGCGAGAGCGATCGCTACCTGATCGTCAATCCGTTCTTCCACTCCTTCGGCTACAAGGCCGGTTGGCTGGCAGCGCTGATGCGTGGCTGCACCCTCCTGCCGCAACAAGTGTTCGACGTGCAGGCCGTGCTCGAATGCGTGCAGCGCGAACGCATCACCGTGTTGCCCGGGCCGCCGACGCTGTATCAATCGTTGCTGGCCCATCCGCAACGCAGTGAATTCGACCTGAGCTCCTTGCGCGTGGCGGTGACCGGGGCGGCGGCGATCCCGGTGGAGATGATCCACCGCATGCGCGACGAACTGGGCTTCGTCACCATCGTCACAGCGTATGGCCTGACGGAGGTCTGCGGTTTCGCCACGATCTGCCGCGCCGGCGACTCTGCGGAACTGGTCGCCAATACCAGTGGCCGGGCGATGCCGGGGGTAGAAGTACGTTGTGTCGGCAACAGCGGCCGCAGCCAGCCGGCGAACATTCCCGGTGAAGTGCAGATTCGCGGCTACAACCTGATGCAGGGTTATCTCAACAACCCCGAAGCCAGCCAGGAGATTCTCGACGCCGACGGCTGGCTGCACACCGGCGACATCGGCATGCTCGACGAACAGGGTTACCTGCGCATCACCGACCGCCTCAAGGACATGTTCATCACCGGTGGCTTCAATGTGTACCCGGCGGAGATCGAACAGTGTTTGCTGACCTATCCGGGCGTGGCCCAGGCAGCGGTGATCGGCATTCCCGATGAGCGCATGGGTGAAGTGGCGATGGCGTTCCTGCTGCCTGCTCCCGGGATGGAAATCGAACAGGCACGGTTCCTCGCCTGGTGCCGCGAGCAGATGGCCAACTACAAGGTTCCGCGCCGGGTGCAGGTGCTGCAAAGCATGCCGATCAATGCGGCGGGCAAAGTGACCAAGAATGTGTTGCGCGAGTGGGCACTGCAGCCCGCCGACTAAACGCAATCCCTGTAGGAGCGAGCCTGCTCGCGATAGCGGAGTGTCAGCCAACATCAATGCTGGATGTGCCGGCCTCATCGCGAGCAAGCTCACTCCCACAATGTTCGAAGGTGTTCACAGATTTCGCGTCCGACACAGTTCAACTGTGGGAGCGGGCTTGCCCGCGATGGCGGAGTGTCAGCCAACATCAATGCTGGATGTGCCGGCCTCATCGCGAGCAAGCTCGCTCCCACAGTGCTCGAGGGTGTCCTCAGATTTCGCGTCCGACACAGTTCAACTGTGGGAGCGGGCTTGCCCGCGATGGCGGAGTGTCAGCCAACATCAATGCTGGATGTGCCGGCCTCATCGCGAGCAAGCTCGCTCCCACAATGTTCGAAGGTGTTCACAGATTTCGCGTCCGACACAGTTCAACTGTGGGAGCGGGCTTGCCCGCGATGGCGGAGTGTCAGCCAACATCAATGCTGGATGTGCCGGCCTCATCGCGAGCAAGCTCGCTCCCACAGTGCTCGAGGGTGTCCTCAGACTTCGCGTCCGACACAGTTCAACTGTGGGAGCGGGCTTGCCCGCGATGGCGGAGTGTCAGCCAACATCAATGCTGGATGTGCCGGCCTCATCGCGAGCAAGCTCGCTCCCACAATGTTCGAAGGTGTTCACAGATTTCGCGTCCGACACAGTTCAACTGTGGGAGCGGGCTTGCCCGCGATGGCGGAGTGTCAGCCAACATCAATGCTGGATGTGCCGGCCTCATCGCGAGCAAGCTCGCTCCCACAGTGCTCGAGGGTGTCCTCAGACTTCGCGTCCGACACAGTTCAACTGTGGGAGCGGGCTTGCCCGCGATGGCGGAGTGTCAGCCAACATCAATGCTGGATGTGCCGGCCTCATCGCGAGCAAGCTCGCTCCCACAGGTTTTGTGTGTGCCGAGATGACGGAGTCAGACCACCCGCGCCGGATGTTGCTGGCGTGGATCACCGAGCATGGCGCGATGGGATGGCGGCTGGCGGCCTTCGGCTTCGCTGATGCCGTAACCAGGGGCGATTTCGGCGGTGATCAGGGTCTGCCCGGACAACGCCATCAACTGCGGATCATTGAGCAAGGCATGAATCACCCGCCCATTGAATTGCGGGGTTTCGGCGTGGGCCAGAAACGCCTGGTACTGCTCGCCATGCTGCTCGCCGGCAATTTTCGTGCGCTCAGTCAGTTGCGGGCCGAGCCACAGCGACAACGCCGCCACGCCCTGCCCTTCGAAATCGATCGCCATGTCGGCCGCCAGTTTGTCGACTCCAGCCTTTTGCGCGCCGTACGCTGGGCCATGCATGTAGCAGCCGGCACCGAACGACGAGGTAAAGCAAATCAACCCCTGGGCACTTTTCAGCAACAGCGGCGCGGCGTAGAAGCTGGCGATGTAGGCCGAGCGCAGACCGACGTCGAGAATGCGCACCAACTCCAGCGGCTTGGCCCAGAACGGTCCTGGCTCGATCAACCGGTCATGGATGAACGCGGCGTTGTTGACCAGCAAATCCAGATGCCCGCACTCATCTTCCACACGGGTAAACAGCGCCTGAACCTGCGCATCATCGGCGTGATCACAGACCACCGCGATACCGCGCCCGCCGGCTGCTGTGATTGCGGCGGCGGTGTCCTCCAGCGAGCCATGCAAGGCATGCCCGTACAAATTCGATCCGCCCTGCGTCGGGGCGCGGCCAGTGACGTACACGGTCATGCCGGCCGCCCCAAGGGCCAAGGCGATGCCCTGGCCCACTCCGCGACTGGCGCCGGTAACGACAGCGATCTGTTGACGTGGGTGATTCATTCGACACTCCCGAACAAGGTATTCGCCGAAGCGGTTTCGCTCTGGCGCTTGATGTGATTGGCGGCCAGGTAACCGAAGGTCATGGCCGGGCCGATGGTCGAACCGGCGCCCGGATAGGTGCGGCCCATCATCGAGGCGGCGCTGTTGCCGATGGCGTACAGGCCGTTGATCGGTTCTCCATCTTCGTGCAACACGCGAGCGTGCACGTCGGTCAGCAGGCCACCCTTGGTGCCGATGTCGCCGGCGTCGATGCGCACGGCGTAGAACGGCCCTTTGAGCAACGGCGCCAGGCACGGATTGGGTTGCACGTTGGGGTCGCCGTAGTAGCGGTCGAACAGCGATTCACCCTTGTGGAAATCCTCGTCGACGCCCTGCACGGCCATGCCGTTGAAGCGCTGCACGGTGCGCACCAGCCCGCCGGCGTCGACGCCGATTTTCGTCGCCAGTTCTTCCAGGCTCGAAGCCTTTTGAAAGTAATCACGCAAATGCTCGGGCAATTGCCAGTCGCGCTGGGCATAGCCCGGCAGCAAGGCGCCGCACGGGTATTTGCGGCGGAACTCGGCGTCGAACACCATCCAGCACGGCACACTCGCGGCACCTTCGCGGTTGTTGGCGTACATCGCGTAAACGATATCGGTATAGGGCGCGGCCTCGTTGACGAAACGCTCCCCCGCTGCGTTGACCATCACGCACCCCGGCAAAGTGCGTTCAACGAACAGCGCGCGCTGTTTTTCTTCGCCCTTGACGTAAGTGGTCGGCGCCCACCAGCTGTGTTCCATCAACGCGGTCCGCGCGCCAAGGGCCTGGCCGGCGCGAATGCCGTCGCCGGTATTGTTCGGCGGCGTGGCACTCCAGTTGGCCTGGGACGGCTGCGGCAGGTACTGCTCGCGCATCGCCTGATTACGCTCGAAACCACCGGCGGCGATGATCACCCCGTAGCGCGCCTTGACGTTGAGCAACTGACCGTTGCGATTGACCCGCGCCCCGCCGACCCGGTCGCCGACCAGCAGCAGCTCTTCGAGCGCACAGTTGAGCCACAGCGACTTGCCGCGATCCTGCAACGAACAGCGCAAGGCACCGATCAAGGCATTGCCCAGGGTCAGGAAACGGTCGCGACGGGACAAGCGCCGCCCCTCGCGATCACGCCAGTAGCGCCACATCACCCGCAGGGTCAGGCGCAACCAGCCGGGGCCGCGGCACAGCAACACTTGCGCCTCTTTCATGGTCATCGCCATGCGCCCCATCATCAGGGTGCCGGGGGACGGTGCGCGCATGCGCAAAAATTCTTCACCGAGTACGGCGGCATCGAACGGTTGCGGATCCATCGAGCGATAGCCCGGTTTGCCGCCCTCGACTTCCGGGTAGTAATCGGCGTAGCGCGGTTGCGCCTCGAAGCGCACGCGGGTGTGTTGTTCCAGGTACTCGACCATCTCCCGGCCGTGCTCGACATAGGCCTCGATGCGCCCGTCGTCGATCTCGCCGTGGGTCACCGCGCGGATGTAGGCAATCGCTTCGGCCGCCGAATCACTGCCGCCGATCGCGTTGATCCGGTGGTTGTTGGGGATCCAGATGCCGCCGCCGGACACCGCCGAGGTGCCGCCGTATTCGCCGCTCTTTTCGATCAGCAACGCATTCAGGCCCAAGTCGTGGGCGCGCAGCGCAGCGGTCATGCCCCCGGCTCCCGAGCCAATCACCAACACATCACAGCACTCGTCCCATTTGATCCCGGCAGCGTTCATGCGATCACCCTTGTTCAGCGCCCATCAGGCAGAAACCGCCACCGCCGGATCTTCGCCCGGTGCAGTCGGTCTCGGGATTGTTCGCCGCGCGCGCCGGGTGTTCATCGTCCGATAAGACTAAGGCCAGGCCTGCGGCCGCCCCGTACAAATCGCTTAGTCCGCTTGGACGATGTTGCGCGCAAGTCGTGACTCCATAGTCGCCCACAGCACCAATCACCCCCTGAAATGCAGGTCGGGCAGGTCTGACCTGGGCCATGAGGACGACATGATAAAAACAATAATCGCCCCACCAACACAACACCCTCGCACACAGCTTGTTCTATTGATGCTGGTTGGCGGATTGAGCGCACAAGTTAACGCCATGAGCTTTCAGCCAAGCGAAGACTTGAGCATCGACTGGGACACCACACTGACGTACAGCCTCGCCTGGCGGACCGAGTCTCGCGATCACAAACTGACCGCCAATGCCAACGGCAACGACGGCGACAACGCCTTCGACAAAGGCAGCCTGATCAACAACCGCAGCGGCTTTCTCACCGAAGCCAACATCAAGTGGCAAGACGACTACGGCGTGTTCGTGCGGGCGACGGGCTTCTACGACAACGTCTACGATCAGGACAACGACAACACCACCGGCACTTCCAACTGCTTCGCCGGCGGTCATTGCAGCAAACCCGACCGTTTCTCCCAGGACACCATCGACCAGCACCGCAATGAACTGCGCATGCTCGATTACTACGCCTATGGCACCTGGGACGTGGGCGGCCATGCCTTCAACGCGCGCTTGGGTAACCAGGTGGTGAGCTGGGGTGAGAGCCTGTTCTACCCAGGTATTTCCGCGGCCCAGAGCCCGGTGGACGCGACCAAGGCGACCACTCCGGGCGTCGAGGTCAAGGAAATCCTGCTGCCGGTCGGCCAACTGTTCACCCAGTTCGCCCTGACCGAAAGCCTGGGTATCCAGGCCTACTACCAATACAAGTGGGAGAAAACCGAGTTGTTCGGCGTGGGTAGCTACTTCTCCACCACCGACTTCATCGATGAGGGCGGCTTCAACGACGCCTCCGGTTTCATAACCCGTCTGAAGGACGACAAACCGAGCGACAGCGGCCAGTACGGTCTGGCCTTCACCTACGCCGCCGAGTCGCTGAAAAACACCGAGTTCGGCATCTACTACTCGCGTTATCACGACAAGACCCCGTCGCTGGACTTCGCATCGACCCTGGGCCGCTATCAGGTGCGCTACTTCGACAACATCGACCTGTTCGGCGCGAGTTTCGCCACGGTGCAGGGCGACGTCAGCTGGGCCGGTGAAGTCAGCTACCGCGACGGTACGCCGGTGATGGTCGACAACGGTTTCTCCAGCCCGGTGCGCGGCAAGACCATACAAGCGCAAACGTCGATGATCTACGTGCTCGGCCCGACCGCCTTCGCCGACAACACCAGCCTGACCGGCGAGCTGGTCTACAACACCGTGGTCAGCAACGACGAGTCGCAGCCGGTGACCCTGGCGCCGGGCTTCGCGCTGCCGGGAACCGACAGCCTGGTCTATGACCGCGATGCCTGGGGCTACACGGTGCAGGCGAACTTTGACTACAACAACGTGTTCAACGGATGGGACATGTCGGTGCCTGTCACCTTCAGCGCCGCCGCCCACGGCGACAGCTCGATGGTCGGCTCGATCAACGCCGGCCAGAACGATAACCGCGCCAGCATCGGCAGTTCGTGGCGCTACCTGGGCAACTTCACCGTCGAGGCCCGCTACAACGCCTACCTCGCCAGTGCCAACAACAGCCCGTTGGCCGACCGCGACAACGTCGCGCTCAACTTCAAGTACCGGTTCTGATTCCCCTGTCGGAGGAGCACAGCATGTCCAGATTCACCCAAACCTTACTGAGCACGGCATTGACCGTCGGTCTGCTCGGCAGCGGCCTGGCCTACGCCAAGGTCAGCCCCGAAGAAGCCGCCCGCCTGGGCCAGGACCTGACCCCGATGGGCGCCGAAAAGGCCGGCAACGCCGACGGCAGCATCCCGGCCTGGACCGGCAAATGGCGCGGTCTGCCACCGGGTCTCACGTTCGGTGGTGCAGGTACGCCGTACCCGGACCCCTATGCGTCTGAAAAACCCTTGTTCACCATCACCGCGCAGAACATGGGCCAGTACTCCGCCAACCTCACCGACGGCCAGAAAGCGTTGTTCAAGCGCTACCCGGACTCTTTCAAGATGCCGGTGTACCCGAGCCATCGCGACTTCCGTGTCGATCAGCTCACCGAAGACGGCATCAAGAAAAACGCCCTGAACGCGGAGCTCTCAAACGACGGCAACGACACCAGCAATGCCTTCGGTGCCTCGCCTTTCCCGATTCCGAAGAACGGCAACGAACTGATCCTCAACCACACCATGTCAGGGCGGTCCTTCACCGAAGAGGCCGTCTACCAACAGGCAGTGATCTATCCCGACAAAAATCGGGTGACGGAGAAGGTCGACTACAAGATCTTTTCGGTGTGGGCCGACCCCAAAAAGACCCTGGACACATCCGGTGGCATCCTCACGCACTTTTTGCTCACCACCCTGGAACCCGTGCGCAAGAAGGGTGAGATCGTCGTCGGTCACGAGTTCATCAATGCCACCGCCGAACCTCGGCAAGCCTGGCAATACTCCCCGGGTCAACGCCGCGTGCGCCGCGCGCCGACCGTCGGCTACGACTCGCCTAGCGGTGCGGGCGGCTTCCGGGTCTATGATGAAGATCGCTTGTTCAACGGCGCCCCGGATCGCTACAACTGGTCCATCGTCGGTAAAAAAGAGATCTACATTCCGTACAACAACTACAAGATCGACCAGCCTGACGTGAACATCGAACAGATCCTGTCCACCACCGGTCACATCAACCCGGATATCATGCGCTACGAGAAACACCGCGTGTGGATCGTGCAGGCCACGCTCAAGCCAAACGCACGGCACCTCTATGCCAAGCGTGTGCTCTACCTGGACGAGGACAGCTGGCAGGCCGCCCTGGCAGACAACTACGACAGCCGTGGGCAACTGTGGCGCACCAACATGCAAACCTCGATCTACGCCTATCACATCGAGCGTTTCCACTCCCGTCTGGGCATCTACCACGACCTGATCGCAGGCTCCTACCTGGTTGACCGCATGCTGGTCGATCAGAAACCGGCCAAGCTCAACGCCACCGCCTTCACCGAAGACGAATTCACCCCTGGCAACCTGCGCAAACTCGGCACCCGCTAAACTCACCGCGCCCCGACCGAATCATTCGGTCGGGGCGTTGTGCTTTGTAAAATCCGCTCCTTCCACGGAAGACTCCGCCATGAACAAACTCCTCACCGGCATCATCGCCATGGCCAGCGTTGGCCTGTCGCTGCAAGCCAACGCCCTGAACATCCTGCTGACCAACGACGATGGCTGCCGCGCACCCGGCATCGATGCGATGTACCGCGCCCTGACCGCCGCCGGGCACAAGGTCACGCTGGTCGGCCCGTTGAACGACAGTAGCGGCATCAGTGCTGCCAGCGTGGTCGTACCCGGCCAGGCCCTGGCGGTGACCGAACTGGCGCCAGGCCGGTTTTGTGTCGGGCCGCCAGAGGGCTACACCCCGCCCGCCGGCAAGACCTCCGCTATCGGCACGCCGGTGGATGCAGTCAACGTCGGCCTCGACGTGATCCTCAAGGATTCGCCGCCAGACCTGGTGGTGTCCGGCAGCAACTTTGGTGAAAACGTCGGCCCGCTGACGCAGATGTCCGGCACCCTCAACGCTGCAGTGCGCGCGATGTTCAAAGGGATTCCGGCGGTAGCGGTGTCCACCGGTATCGACATGGACCTGATCATTCGCGATCAGCAGGCGGGCTACCGCAAGACCCTCGGCGCCATGGACGACACGGCGCGCTTTGCCGTGAAAGTCATCGAACAGGCGAGTCTGGCCGGTACAGAAGCTAAACAGGCCTGCGCCAAGAACAAACATCAGTGTGATTTGAACGTGCTCGGCCTGCCGGGTGTCAGCGGCTTGAACCTCAACTACCCGCCCCTGAAACCCGCTGAAGTCAAAGGCGTGAGCTTTGCGCCGATCGGCAACTGGGATCGCGTGAACTTCACCTCACAACGCGGCGCCGACGGCGTGGTCCACGTCAACCTGGCCCCGCCGTCGACACCGACAGAAGTCCAGCAAAAGGCCGATGCCTATCAACTGTGGCAAGGCTACGCCGTGATCACCGTGATCGACGGCAACATGGCCGCGCCGCAGGCGATGCAGGATCAGGCGAAGGAGATGTTGCGCGGGATCAAGCCTTAAGCCAAAGCAGAACCTGAGGGTGTACGCAACATCTGTGAACAACCGAAATCATTGTGGGAGCGGGCTCGCCCGCGAAGAGGCCGGCACATTCGACATCGATGTCGCCTGACAGACCGCCATCGCGAGCAAGCTCGCTCCCACAGGGTTATCTGGTGTGCGCAACATCTGCGGCTATCCAAAAATCATTGTGGGAGCGAGCTTGCTCGCGATGAGGCCGGCACATTCAATATCAATGTCGCCTGACAGACCGCCATCGCGAGCAAGCTCGCTCCCACAGGGTTAGCGGGTGTACGCAATATCTGCGGCTATCCAAAAATCATTGTGGGAGCGAGCTTGCTCGCGATGGTGGCAACGCGGTTACGGATCAAACCCATATCGCGTCCCACAGCGGGTAATCGCCCAGCTTCTCCACCAATCCAGCACGTAACGGGTTGGCGACGACATATCGAGCAAGCTTTACCAGGTCCTCATCACGCCTCAACGCCCGATCATGATAGCCCTGCTGCCAAAGACTGCCTTTACGTCCGACGGACATGTTCACGGCCCGCGTACTCAATGATTTGGTTTTTTGCATCAGCTGACTGAGTGAGCACTGCTGCAGTTCGATCAACCAATGAAAATGATCGGGCATGACGACCCAGGCTAAAGAGTTCGCCCAGTATTGTTCCTGTGCATATTGAAATTGCTTGACGACCAGCCTGCCCAAACCGAAATCCTTGAAAACCGGTTCTCGATCCAGCGTATTGCTCGTCAGCAGGTAAATCCTGTTGGGTTCAGGATAGCGGCCTGTGCGCAGGCGGTGTGAGGCGGGTAAATCCGGCATTCCTTTGCCCTCTCCATGGTGAATTCAGGAGGAAAGCTAGACCGGTGGATGCTTAAGCGTTGGGTCAGCTTTTGACTGGATGTGACCAATCGATAGCCATCGCGAGCAAGCTCGCTCCCACAATGATTTCGGCTGCTCGCAGATATTGCATACACCCATTAACCCTGTGGGAGCGAGCTTGCTCGCGATGAGGCCGGCCCATTCAACATCAATGTCGCCTGACAGACCGCCATCGCGAGCAAGCTCGCTCCCACAGGGTTTTGTGTTGGCTTTAGATAGCCGGTTGAAACGGCACGAACTCCGTCACTTCCAGATCAAACCCGGAAACGGCGGTGTACGGTACCGGTGAACTCATCAGGCGCATTTTGCGCACATTCTGGTCCCGCAGGATCTGCGCGCCGATGCCCAGGGTCCGTTGCGGAAAATGTGGCGCCCGATGCTTGCCTCCACTGCGCTGACGCAGTTGTTCGAGCACGCCCTCGGCGGATTCCTTTTGCGCCAGCAGCACCAGCACACCGCTACCGGCCGCCGCGATACAGGCCAGCGAACGGTCCAGGGTCCACTGTTGCGGCCCGCCTTCGCTTTCACAGCCCAGCACATCACGCAACGTCTCGATGCTTTGCACCCGCACCAGCACCGGTTGCGTGCTGTCGATCCGGCCCTTGACCAGCGCCAGGTGCAACGAGCCCTGGTAGGTGTCCTGATAGGTGGTCACCTGGAACTCGCCGTGGCGAGTATGCAACGGATATTCGCCGCCGCGTTCGATCGTGCCTTCATGCAGGATGCGATAGTGGATCAGGTCGGCAATGGTGCCGATCCGCAAGCCATGCCGCTGGGCGAAGTCATGCAACTCGGCGCCACGGGCCAGCTCGCCGTCCTCGTTGAGAATGCCCACCAGGGTTGCCGCCGGTTGCAGCCCCGCCAGTCGCGTCAGATCGCAAGCGGCCTCGACATGACCGGCCCGCTGCATCACGCCACCGGGCAAGGCTTGCACCGGGAAGATATGCCCCGGTTGCACCAGGTCCGCCGGTACGCTGGCCGGGTCGACCGCCACCTGGATCGACCGCGCCCGGTCTGCCGCCGAGATACCCGTGGACACCCCGGTAGCGGCTTCGATCGAGCGGGTAAAACCCACGCCATGTTGCGCTCGGGAGTTGGGCACCATCAGGTCCAGGCCCAGCGCGCGGCAGCGCTGCTCGGTCAGGGCCAGGCAAATCAGCCCGCGCGCCTGCACCGCCATGAAGGTGACGGCCTCGGCCCCGGCCTGTTCGGCAGCCATCAGCAACGAGCCTTCGCCGTTGTGTTCGTCGTCGGTGATCACCACCATCCGACCGGCGCCGATGGCCTCGATCAGTTGCGGCACCGTGTTGAAAGCCAGGCCGCTCATTTGAGCGCCCCGCGCAGGTCGGCCGCCGCATCGGACAAGGACTGTGCCGCGCCTTCAACAAACGGCGCCATGCTGATAAAGCCGTGGATCATGCCGTCACAACGCTGGACGCGCACAGGCACTCCGGCCTCGCGCAAGCACTCGGCCATTGCCTCGCCTTCATCGCGCAATGGGTCGAATTCGGCGGTAATCAGGGTCGTTGGCGGCAACCCCGTCAGGCTCTCGGCGCGCAGTGGCGAGGCCAATGGATCATCCGCCTGCCCGACGTCTTGCAAATATTGTTGCCAGAACCAGCGCATCATCCCGGCGGAAAGCAGATAGCTCTCGGCGAAGTCTTCGAAGGACTGACTGTCGCAACCTGCGTCGGTAACGGGATAGAACAGGCACTGATAACTGATCTTCGGCCCCCGGCGCTGTACCGCCAACTGACTAACCGCCAGCGCCAGATTGCCCCCGGCGCTGTCCCCGGCCACGGCCAGCCGGCTGCCATCGACGCGCAGTTCAACCGCGTGCTCGACCAGCCAGCAGGTGGCCGCATAACAATCGAGAGGTGCCGCCGGGAACGGGTGTTCCGGGGCCAGTCGGTAAGCGACCGACACCACCACCGCCTCAGTCTGGCGGGCCAGCGAGCGGCAGAGATTGTCGTGGGTATCGAGATTGCCCATGACGAATCCGCCGCCATGGAAAAACACCAGCAATGGCAGATCAGGTTGTTCCGATGGCCGGTACAGCCGTGCGTCCAGTTCACCGTCCGCGCCGGCCACCCGCAAGTCGCGCACCTCGCTCATCGGTTCGCCGGGGATGGCCGGCAGCAGGTTGTCGGAGAACTGCCGGTATTGAGCGGCATCGACCTGGCTGAAATCGGGCTCCGGAATGTCGCGAAACTGCTGGAGAACCCCAGCGATCTGCTTATCGAGCGGCATGGGCATCGTCCTCTACGTCGGCCATTTGAAACTGCGGATTGGTCTCGCCCAGAATGCTTTGAACCCGACGCTCAAGGGCCGGCTTGAAACCCTTGTGGGGCAGGATCCAGAAGCGTTTTTGCGCAACGGCGGCGAACACTTGCGCGGCCAGCTCCGCCGGGGTCATGCCTTGGCGAATGGTGCTGTCGAGCAGTTGACTGAAGTCGGATCCGGCGGTGTCCACCACCTGGTTCGACGCCATGATTTCACTGGCCACCGGCCCCGGGCACAGCACCGAAACCGACACCGGCGCACCGAGCATGGCGAGTTCGTAATGCAGGGTTTCCGAGAGCGCGACCACGGCCTGCTTGGTCACGTTGTACGGTGCCATCAGCGGACTGCTGACCAGCCCGGCAAGGGACGCGGTGTTGATCACATGGGCCGCCCGGCCCTGGCTGAGCAACAG
Organism: Pseudomonas fluorescens; assembly: GCF_040448305.1. Taxonomy (NCBI): domain Bacteria; kingdom Pseudomonadati; phylum Pseudomonadota; class Gammaproteobacteria; order Pseudomonadales; family Pseudomonadaceae; genus Pseudomonas; species Pseudomonas fluorescens. The sequence continues at coordinate 4,721,721 of NZ_CP148752.1, forward strand.
CGGCACAAAACTGCGAATGCCGTTGATCACGCCGTTGAGGTTGACGTCGAGCATGCGCTGCCATTGTGCCTCGGTGATTTCCCAGCTGAAGCCGGTTTGCATCACTCCGGCGTTGTTGAACAGCAGGTCGACCCCGCCAAAGTGCTCGACAGCCCGGTCACGCAAGCGCTCGACCTGCGTTACATCACCGACATCGGTGACGCAGGCAATCGCCTGCGCACCACGGGCCTGCAATTCGTCGCACAGGGCTTGCAGGCCCGCTGCATCCCGATCCGCCAGCACCAGGCGCATGCCCAGCGTCGCCGCGTGTTCGGCCAGACCGCGGCCAATACCACTGGCGGCCCCGGTAATCACCGCTACCGGCCCTTGTTCATTACTCATCGCCAACTCCTGCCATGGGTCCAATGTCGCCAGTAGAGCGGGCCAGCCAAAAGCAGCCATCGTCCATTCAGACGATGCCCGCTTTTACAGGGGCGGCAGAATCCGTTACATGCGCCAAACCCGTGATCCCTTGGGAGAATAATAAGATGAGTACCCTGCACCGCATCGAAGCCAAACTGCTGGAAGACCGCTACGCCCGTGGCTGGCATTGCCTGGGCCTGGCCGCGCAATACCGCGACGGCAAGGCCCACCGCCTGGAGGTGTTCGGCACCCGTCTGGTGGCGTTCCAGGGTGAAGACGGCGATCTGCATATTCTTGATGGCTACTGCCCGCACATGGGCGCCGACCTGAGCACCGGTTGCGTCGAAGGCAACTCGATCCGCTGCCCGTTCCACGCCTGGCGCTGGGGCGCCGACGGCGTGTGCGATGACATCCCCTATGCCAAGCGCATCCCGCCACGGGCCAAAATCAAAAGCTGGCCGATCATGGAAGAAAACCAGCTGCTGTTCGTCTGGAACGACCCCGAAGGCAACCCGCCGCTGCCGGAACAACGCATTCCGCGCATCGACGCCTGCTATAACGACGAATGGGCGGCGTGGGAAGTCGCCGAGCTGCAGATTGGCACCAACTGCCGCGAACTGATCGACAACATCGCCGACATGGCGCACTTCGGTACCGTGCACGGCGCGCCGGTCGAAGAGTTCATCAACATTTTCCAGGGCCACCTGGCCACCCAGATCATGCGCGCCCGCAGTGAGCGCCTGTCCGGCGACAGCGTGCTGACCACCGAAGCCACCTATTTCGGCCCGGCCTATCAGATCACCGAAATGAACGGCGCCATGAACGGCCAGCCGATCCATTCGATCCTGCTCAACTGTCACGTACCGATCGACCTCGATAGCTTCACCCTGCGCTACGGCGTACTGGTGAAGAAGATCCCGGGGCTCAGCGAAGAGCAGAACCAGGCGATGGCCAAGGCCTACGTAGCGCAGGCGCAGGCAGCCTTCTACGAAGACGTGGCCATCTGGCACAGCAAGACCCGCGTCGACAACCCGCTGCTGTGTGACGGCGACGGTCCGGTCTATCAGTTGCGCCGTTGGTACGAGCAGTTCTACACCGACGTCCAGGCGCTGTCGGCGGACGTTGCCGAACACAAGAAGTTTGTCGTGCGCGCCAGCGAACGGGTCTGACGCCAGCGGCTTTTCGCCCGCCCCGGGCCTGATCGGCAGCCGCCTGTCAGGCCCTGAGCCCGAGCGTTGCAAGGAGTCGATACCGGCGCTTATTCTCGGCCACCGCCAACGCTAATAATAAAAACGGTTTTTCCCCATGCAGCAGAGCCTCAGCCTCGATACGTTCAGTGATTTGATCGGCAACCTCTATCAGGGGCCGCTGGAAACCATTCCCTGGGCGACTTTTCTCAATCAGCTCAATGTGCATCTGAACAGCAAGTACGTGACCTTCATCCTGCGTCCGCCCAGCGCCCACGTGGACGGCCTGATGGTCAACACCACCGGCACCTCGACCGAGGCGACCGCGTCGTACAACACACATTTTTTCAGCCTCGACCCGTTCGTCGACCTGCCCAACCGCCAGGTCGTGACCCTCGCCGAGTTCGTCTCCAATGACGACTGGCAGAATTCCGAGTTCTACAAGAACTTCCTTGAACCGGTGGACGTGTTCCACATCCTCGGTGCCGACATCAACACCGTCGACGGCGCCCAGTGCCGCATTCGTATCAGTCGCGGACGTGACGACAAGCCTTTCGGCAATGAAGAAAAGGCCATGCTCACGCATTTCATTGCGCACCTGGAACGTTCGATCAAGATCCACATGCAACTCAACCGCATCGAAGCCGAGCGCAATCTGTACGCCGGCGCGGTGAACCAGATGGCGGTCGGCACGATCATCCTCGACGAGTCCGGCAAGGTCCTGCAGACCAACCAGGTCGCCGACCGGCTGATCCAGGAAAAGGACGGCATCAAACTGGTCAACGATGGCCTGCAGGTCGGTACGGCCCGGGACACCCAGGAGTTCCGCCGACTGGTCAAGCAGTCGCTGCTGTCGCAAAAGAGCGGCAACCCGTCAGTGGTCGAGGCTCTGCGCGTACAGCGGCCGTCCGGCAAAGCGGATCTGGGGATCATCGTGCGCTCAGTGCCGCTGAGCGATTGGAGCGAAGGCAAACAGTGCCCCACGGTGGTGATTTTCATCAGCGACCCCGAGCAGCAGTCCACCGCACCCCAGGATATCGTCCGCGCACTGTTCGACTTCACCCCGGCGGAAACCCAGCTGGCGATGTTGCTGGCCAACGGCTTGACCCTCGACGAAGCGTCGGAAGAGCTGGGCATCAGCCGCAACACCTCCCGGGCACACCTGCGCTCGACCTTCTCCAAGACCGGCGTGACCCGCCAGACCATGCTGGTGCGCCTGATCCTGCGCAGCGTGGCGACACTCGGCTAACCCTCATTGCCGCCCTCGTCCGCTCGGACGATGGCGGCTCCCGTTGTACAGCGCACAGTGTCTTTATCCCAAACAGGGGACTGCCCCATGCGCAACTGCCCAACCATCCTCAAGACTGAACTGCTGGCGCAAAGCGGCCACTTTCAGATCGAAGCCCTGCACCTGCAATTCAGCAACGGCCAGCAGCGGGTCTACGAACGCCTGCGCGGCACCGGTTATCGCTCGGTGATGCTGGTGGCGATGCCCGATCCAGAGCATGTGCTGCTGGTGCGCGAATACGCGGTCGGAGTGGAGAAAACCATTCTTGGCCTGCCCAAGGGTGGCGCCGAGCCCGATGAAGACTATTTGCAGGCGGCGCAGCGCGAGCTGAGCGAAGAAGTCGGAATGCGCGCCGCCCGCCTCACCGAACTGGGCGAGCTGACGCTGGCACCGGGGCATTTGTGCCATCGCTACCGGGTGGTACTGGCCGAACAACTGAGCCCCTGCCAACTGCAAGGCGACGAACCCGAACCCCTGGAATGTCTGCGCGTACCTCTGGCGCAGATCCCCGAACTGGTGGCCCGTGGCGAACTGCACGAAGCCCGGGCGATTGCGGCGCTGTTCATGGCCATGGGCGCCCTTGCCCGACGCGGCTGACATCCCCCCAAAAAACCTGTGGACCACCCAAATCACTGTGGGAGCGAGCTTGCTCGCGATGAGGCCGGGACATCCAACATCTGTATCGCCTGACACTCCGTCATCGCGAGCAAGCTCGCTCCCACAGGTTTTGCGCAGGTTCTAATTCACCGAGTAGTCCATTCGGACGAAGCCATTCGCGAATCGCCGCCATAACCTGTCTCTACAACAATAAAACCGTGTCGAGACTCATCATGCGCAAAACTACTTGTGCTCTATTCATCATCCTCTGTGCGGGTGCTTCCACCAGTCTGTGCCAGCTGTTCAAGAACGAAGCCTACCGACCGACCACGGCCTACTTCAGCTGTTCGAGCACGGCGATCAATTGCTATCCGCCCGTGGTGCGCAATCTTCTGCCTTGAGCGCGGTTTCCACCGGCCATAAAAAAACCACCGAATCATCGGTGGTTTTTTCGTTGCCGCAATAATCAGGTCGGCAGTACACCCCTGGCCCGCGACAGGGTCAGCGCCAGATCTTCGATCATATCTTCCTGCCCCCCCACTGTGCCTCGCCGCCCCAGCTCCACCAGCAGCTCACGAGCAGCAATCCCGTACTTCTGCTCAGCCCGCTTGGCAAACAGCAGGAACGAACTGTAAACCCCGGCATAACCCAACGTCAGCGCATCACGGTCGAGACGGATCGGCTGGTCCATCATCGGCACCACCAGGTCTTCGGCCACGTCCATGATCTTGTACAGATCGACGCCACTGTTGACGCCCATGCGCTCCAGCACCGCGACGAACACTTCCAGCGGTGTATTGCCCGCCCCCGCGCCAAGGCCTGCAACGGATCCGTCGATGCGCGCAGCACCGGCCTCGATGGCGGCCAGGGAGTTGGCGATGGCCATGCCCATGTTGTGGTGGCCGTGGAAACCGACTTCGGTCCTGGCGTTCAGGCCGGCACGCAGGGCCCCGATCTTTTGCGTCACTTCATCGGGCAGCATGTAGCCGGCCGAATCAGTGCAGTAGATGCAGTTGGCGCCGTAGCTTTCCATCAGGCGCGCCTGCTCCAGCAGTTTCTCCGGGCTGACCATGTGCGCCATCATCAGGAAACCGACGGTGTCCAGGCCCATCTTCGCCGACATGCCAATGTGCTGGCCGGAGACGTCCGCCTCGGTGCAGTGTGTTGCCACCCGAATGGTCGACACGCCGTGTTCATGAGCCATCTTCAGATGGTCGAGGGTACCGATCCCCGGCAACAACAGGGCCGAAACCTTGGCCTGTTTCATCTGCGGGATCACCGCGGCGAAGTACTCCTCGTCACTGTGGGCCGGGAAACCGTAGTTCAACGACGCACCGCCCAGGCCGTCGCCGTGGGTGATTTCGATCAGCGGCACGCCCGCGGCATCGAGGCCGGTGGCCACTGAGACCATTTGTTCAATGCTGATCTGGTGCTGCTTGGCGTGCATGCCGTCGCGCAGACTCATGTCGTGCAGACGCACGCTCTTACCTTGCAAATTCATGGCGTTTCTCCACTCAACGGACGGGCAGTTGCAGGGTGCCCTTGTGGGCTTCTTCGGCGAACATCTCGGCGGTGCGCAATCCGGCGGCGGTCATGATGTCGAGGTTGCCGGCGGACTTGGGCAGGAAATCGCCGAGGCCTTCGACCTCGATGAAAATCGACACTTTGCGTCCGTCGAACACCGGCCCGTTGATCAGCTTGTAGCCCGGCACATAACGCTGAACTTCGCGGACCATCTCCAGCACCGAGGTGCGGATCGCGTCCTGGTTCGGCTCGTCATCTGTCAGGCAATGAATGGTGTCGCGCATCATCAACGGCGGCTCGGCCGGGTTGATCACGATGATCGCCTTGCCGCGACGGGCGCCGCCGATCTTCTCCACTGCGCCGGCGGTGGTGCGGGTGAATTCGTCGATGTTCTGCCGCGTGCCCGGGCCTACCGAACCTGAGGACACCGTGGCGACGATTTCGCCGTAGCTCACCGGTTGCACCCGCGACACCGCCGCCACCATCGGGATGGTCGCCTGGCCGCCGCAGGTGACCATGTTGACGTTCATCGCCAGGCTCGACGCGTGCTCCTTGAGGTTGACCGGCGGCACGCAGAACGGGCCGATGGCCGCCGGCGTGAGGTCGATCATGATCACGCCGAGCTCGTTGAGCTTGCGGCTGTTTTCCGCGTGCACGTAAGCCGAGGTGGCGTCGAAGGCGATGCGAATGTCATCGTCGAGTACGTGGCGCAGCAAGCCGTCGACACCACCGGCGGTGGTTTTGATGCCCATTTCCCGAGCACGTTTCAGGCCTTCGGATTCAGGGTCGACGCCGACCATCCACACCGGCTCGATCCATTGCGATCGGCACATTTTCATCAGCAGATCGGTGCCGATGTTGCCCGGGCCGATAATGGCCGCTCTGAGTTTTTTGCTCATTGGGTCAAACTCCAAAAGTCAGGCGCAGAAAGACACCCGGGCACTGCCCAGGACATCAATGGTCAGTTCAAAACGGTCGCCGGCACGGGCCGGTTCCAGCGGCACCAGAGAGCCGGACAGAATGATTTCCCCGGCCTTGAACGGAATGCCGAAGGCACCGAGGGTGTTGGCCAGCCAGGCCACGGCGGTCAGCGGATTGCCCTGCACCGCCGAACCCAGGCCTTCGCTCAGGGGCTCACCATTCTTGAACACACGCATGCGCAAGTTCGGCAGGTCCAATTCACGGGGGTCGACCTTGCTGTCGCCCAGCACGAATACGCCGCAGGAGGCGTTGTCAGCGACCGTGTCCTGGATGCGGATGCGCCAGTCGTGAATCCGCGAGTCGACGATCTCGAAGCACGGCATCACGTATTCGGTGGCGGCCAGCACGTCGGCCTCGGTAATGCCGGGGCCGACCAGGTCATGCTTGAGCTTGAAGGCGATCTCGCCCTCGGCACGGGGCTGGATCAGTTTGTTGGCGGACAGGGAAATCCGGGCATCGTCATCGAACGACATCTGCCGCGTGATGAAGCCGAAATCCGGCTGATGCACGTTGAGCATCTGCTGGACCGCCGCCGAGGTCACGCCGATTTTTTTGCCGACGATCTGGTCACCGGCCGCCACCCGACGCTCAATGGCGTACAGGGAAATGTGATAGGCGTCTTCGATGCTGATCGACGGCCAACGCTCGGTCAGCGGCGCCAGGGTGGAGCCGCTGAGCAGTGCCTGATAAAGCTCTTCGCCGAACTCACGGCGCAATTGCACGCTCATCCGCGGGCCTCCTGAAGAAACGCCAGGCACTGGCTATTGAAAAAGTCACGGTGCTCGACCTGGACCCAATGCCCGCACTCGCTGAGCATCACGAATCGGATTTTGCTGCAGTGTTCAAGCATGGTCTGGGCACCGGAAGACGGGCAGAACTTGTCGTTCATGCCCCAGAAACCGAGGATCGGGCACTGCAACTCGCCCAGGCGCGACGTCATGTTCGGCACCTGCATGGTCGACAGCACGCACACCGGTTGCTGTTGCACCACGGCCACGCGCTCGTTGACCGTTTCGTCGCTGATCAGGCTTTCGTCGAACAGTTGCAGGGCCAGCAGGCGACGCATACCCGCCGCATCGTTCAGCTCACCCTTGGCGAAAGCCGCACCCATTTTCTGGATGCCTTCCATCTGCAGGTAATACTGTTCCTTTTCCATCAGGCCACCGGGCGCCATCAGCACCAGACGGCTGACACGCTGCGGTTGGTCGAGGGCCAGTTTGATCGCGATCGCGCCGCCCAGGGAGTTGCCGACCAGCACGCAACGCTGGATGTCCAGGGCGTCGAGCAGACCGCTCAGGGCTGCGACAAAGAAGTCCAGGGTGTAGAGGGTGTCGGGTTTGTCCGAAGCGCCGTAGCCCGGCAGGTCCGGGACGATCACCCGGTAACCGGCCTCGGCGAACACCGGGTAGTTCTGCTTGAAATTGCTGTGACCGCTGGCACCCGGCCCGCTGCCATGGATGAAAATCACCGGCTCGCCGTTGCCGGTGTCTTTGTAGTGCAGCTGCAAACCATCCGGCAGCGTAACGAAGTGCCCTTGCGCTGAAGCGCCCATAAGGTGTCCTCCCGGCCTGTTGTTGTAGCGGGATTATTCCGAGGGGCCGGGTCGCCAACATCGTCCGACAGGACTACCTAGTCCCTTTGGACGTTGGCCTGTCGGGGTTGCAGACCTAGCATCGACGGCATTCCCGAGCGACAAAAAGAGAATCCCCATGCTTGATCCGATGGACTTTCGCGGCAAAGTGGTACTGGTTACCGGCGGTGGCAAAGGCGTGGGGCGCGGCATCAGCCAGCGCTTCCTAGACTGCGGCGCCGAGGTGGTGATCTGCGGTCGCGAAGCCCCGCAAACCTTGCCCGCCAGCGGCGGACGCGAGGCGCTGTTCCTACCCTGCGACCTGCGGGACGTCGAGCAATCCGGGCGCTTGATCGCGCAAATCGTCGAGCGCTTCGGTCGTCTCGATGTGCTGGTCAACAACGCTGGCGGCTCACCGAATGCAGACGCGGCCACGGCTTCGCCGCGTTTCAGTGAAGCGATCATCCGCCTGAACCTGATCGCACCACTGAACCTCTGCCAGCAGGCCAACCAGGTGATGCAAGCCCAGGCCGAGGGCGGTGCGATCATCAACATCTGCAGCGTCAGTGCCACCCGCCCTTCCCCCGGCACCGCCGCTTATGGCGCGGCCAAGGCCGGCCTGCTGAACCTGACCACTTCGCTGGCGGTGGAATGGGCGCCGAAGGTGCGGGTCAACGCCGTGACTGCCGGGCTGATTCTCACCGAGCAGGCGGCCATGCATTATGGTGACGACGCGGGCATTGCCCGGGTGGCGGCGACCATCCCGTTGCAACGCCTGGCGACCCCGGAGGACATTGGCGACACCTGCCTGTACCTGGCTTCGAAGCTGGCCCGTTACGTCAGCGGCGCGGATATCGCAGTGCATGGCGCGGGTGAACGCCCGGCGTTTCTCGATGCGGCCCAATCCCATTCATAAGAGGACTTTCGACATGCCCGTAGCCAGCCACAGCGTTGTGCTGAACCTCACGCCACAAGCCGCCTGGGCCAAACTACGCGACCTGACTCTCGCCCCGCACTATGTGCCGGGGTTGACCGGTTGCCAGTTTCATCCCGGCGCAACGGAGGGTGTCGGTGCCAGTCGCCGGGTGTTGCGCAAGGGCGGTCAGTATCTGGATGAAAGCGTGGTGCAGTGGCACGAAGGCACGGGGTTCGTGCTGCGGTTGCACAAGGGCGGTAATGACTCGCCCTTTCCGTTTCGCGAGGCGAGTTTCAGTTATGCCTTGCAAGCCGAAGGCAACGCGACCCGCGTCACCCTGCAAATGCGATACAGCCTGCGCGGCGGCAGGCTGATGGAATTATTTTTGGGAAAAGCCTTCAACAAAGTCGTGCGGCAGATTGCCAAGAACCTCAAGGTTTACTATGAAACCGGCCGAACGCAGAATCCGGATTTGGCTGTCAGCATATCCAACATCGATGTTGCCTGACACGCCGCCTTCGTCGGAACGCCGCCCGGGGCAAGCCCGCTCCCACAGGGGATTGGGGATACTCGCAATGTCGGCGTCACCACAAAAAACTGTAGGAGCGAGCCCGCTCGCGATGAGGCCGGCACATTCAACATTGATGTTGCCTGTCATGCCGCCATCGCGAGCAGGTTCGCTCCCACAAGGGGGGATCGGGTTGTACGCTAATGCCAGGTTCACCACAAAAAAACTGTAGGAGCGAGCCTGCTCGCGATGAGGCCGGCACATTCAACATTGATGTTGCCTGTCATGCCGCCATCGCGAGCAGGCTCGCTCCCACAGGGGGATCGGGTTGTACGCTAATGCCAGGTTCACCACAAAGAAACTGTGGGAGCGAGCCTGCTCGCGATGAGGCCGGCACATTCAACATTGATGTTGCCTGTCATGCCGCCATCGCGAGCAGGCTCGCTCCCACAGTGTGGATGGGGTTGGGCCACCTCTGGAGTGAGCGGCCCTCAGGAACGCGCCACTTCCGAGTGAGCGGTAAAACGGGTGGCGACAATCTTCCATTGCCCGGCGATACGCTGGTAACGGTCCTGATAGAAGCCACCCAACTGCCGCGTCGCCCCGCTCTCGCCATCCAGGTTGAAATACCACAGGGCCCAACGGCCCTGGGCCTGATCCTCGTTCAGCACCTCGATTTCCGGGTTGGCGCCGTGATGCAGGTCGATCACCCGCTCATGGCAGGCCAGTTCGCGGTACAGCGCGACAAAACTGTCGCGCTCACGAAAGATCCCCAGCGGCCCGTAATCGATCAACACTTCACCTTCGGCAAAGCAGTCGGCAATCACCTCGACCTGCTTGAGGTCGCAGGCGTTGAGGTAGCGATGCTTGAGCTGGCGGATATCCTCCAGCGCTTCCAGGCGGGCGATCCGCTGTTCCAGGTTCATGCTGCACCTCGCGCAGTTACGTTAACTTCACTCCAGTAGGCTTTCATCGAGCGGATCTTGCCGTCGGCATCGAACTCCATCACGTCGATCACATGCAGCGAGCACGGTTGCCCGCCCCACTCCATGTCGACCCGGAACGGCATCGCGCCGCAACCGTTGAGCGTCGCGCGCACCGGGCCGGTCTGGGTTGCCGAGACCTTCATCGCCCCCAGCCCTTCACGGTAAAAGCGCGCGATGGCGTCGATGCCCTGCAACGGCGCCTGGCCGACCGGGTCTTCAACGGTGGCGTCTTTGGCGTAGAGCGCGAGGATGCCCTCGATGTCGCTGGCATCCACCAGTTCCACGTAGCGAGCCATGGTCGCCTGAATCTGTTGAGCGCTGATCATTCAGACCACCTCGAACAGAGCAGCAGCGCCCATGCCGCCACCGATGCACATGCTCACCACCACATAACGCAAACCGCGACGCTGGCCTTCGACCAACGCGTGGCCGACCATCCGCGCCCCGGACATGCCGAACGGATGGCCAATGGAGATCGCCCCGCCGTTGACGTTCAGGCGCTCTGCCGGAATGCCCAGGGTGTCGCGGCAGTACAGCACCTGACAGGCGAACGCTTCGTTCAACTCCCAGAGGCCGATGTGGTCCATGGTCAGGCCGTGGCGCTTGAGCAGTTTGGGGATGGCGTACACCGGGCCGATGCCCATCTCGTCGGAATTGCAGCCGGCGACAGCCATGCCGCGATAGATCCCCAGCGGTTCCAGGCCACGTTTCTCGGCCATTTTCGCGCTCATCAACACCGAGGCCGACGCACCGTCGGACAACTGCGAGGCATTACCCGCGGTGATGAAACGACCCTTGTCGCTCCACTGACCGCCCGGCCATACCGGCTCCAGCGCCTTCAGGCTCTGGAGGGTGGTGTCGATGCGGTTGCACTCGTCGCGCAGCAAGGTGACGGTTTCATAACGGGTTTCGCCAGTGGCCTTGTCGAACAGTGCCTTGCGGCTGGCCAGCGGCGCCAGTTCACGGTCGAAGCGCCCGGCGCTCTGGGCCTGTGCGGTACGCAACTGGCTCTGGTAGCTGTATTCGTCCTGCTCGTCGCGGGAGATGCCGTAGCGCGCGGAGACGATCTCGGCGGTTTCGATCATCGGGATATAGGCGTGCGGGTCCAGCTCGATCACCGAACCCGATTGATTGCGATACAGGTTCTTGTGTTTGTTCTGCACCAGGGAAATCGACTCCAGGCCACCGGCCACGGCGATGTCGATTTCGTCGCACATGATGCCCTTGGCGGCCATGGCGATACTCATCAGGCCCGACGAGCACTGGCGCTCGACGGCCATCCCGGCCACCGATGCCGGCAAGCCGCCGGCAATCGCGCACAGGCGGCCCAGGTTATAGGACTGCGTGCCCTGCTGCGCCGCGGCGCCGATGATCACGTCGTCCACTTCACCCGGCTCGATGCCGGCACGACGCACGGCTTCGCGCACCACGTGGCCGCCCAGATGCGGCGCTTCGGTGTCATTGAACGCACCGCGAAAGGCTTTGCCGATCGGAGTGCGGGCGGTCGAAACGATGACGGCTTCTTTCATGCTGGATTCCTCGAAAATGCTGTTGAAGGTCAGGCCGGGTAATAGCGACTGATGGTGTCGACCACGCAGCCGGGGCGTTCCTCGCCGTCGATTTCGACGCTGACGCGGATGGTCGCCTGCACGCCGCCCTTCACTTCCTCGACCGCGATCAGTTGCGCAGTGCCGCGCACCCGCGAGCCGACGCGCACCACCGAGGGGAAGCGCACCCACTCACAGCCGTAATTGACGCCCATGGCCAAGCCACGGACTTCGACGATCTGCGGCAGGAACAGATTGACCAGCGACAGGCTCAGGTAACCATGGGCAATGCAGGTGCCAAACGGGCCGCTGGCGGCCTTGACCGGATCGACGTGAATCCACTGGTGATCGCCGGTGGCGTCGGCAAACAGATTGATTCGGGCCTGATCCAGCAGCAGCCATTCGCTGACGCCGAGCTCCTGGCCCACGGCGTCGAACAAGGCCATCGGCGTGTCGAAAATACGTGGCATGGTCACGCCCTCTGGCTCGACACCGACAACACTTCGCCGGTCATGTAGGAGCTGTAGTCGCTGGCCAGGAACATCATCACGTTGGCCACTTCCCAGACTTCGGCGGCGCGGCCGAACGCTTCGTTGGCGGCCAGTTGATCGAGCACCGCCTGGGGTGCGGATTTGCGCAGGAAATCGTGCAGGGCAATGCTCGGGCTGACCGCGTTGATGCGGATGCCGTAGTCGGCGGCCTCGACTGCTGCGCAGCGGGTCAGCGCCATCACGCCAGCCTTGGCGGCGGCGTAGTGCGCCTGTTCTTTCTGCGCGCGCCAACCCAGCACCGAGGCGTTGTTGACGATCACTCCGGCACGTCGCTCCATCATTTTCGGCAGCATGGCGCGGGTCATGCGCATGGTGCCGGTGAGCGTCACGTCGATGACCCGATTCCACTCTTCATCGGCCATGTCCACCAGCAACCGCGAGCCGCCGAGGCCCGCGTTGTTGATCAGCACATCGACGCCTTGCAGGTCACGCTCGGCGCAGGCAATCAGGTTTTGCACCTGGGCTTCGTCGGCGACGTTGCAGACCTGGCCGAACACCTGTTGCAGCCCGGTGGTTTCACGAACTTTCAGCACCGCCTCGGCCAGCCGGCCTTCATGGATATCGCTGATCATCAGCGCGCGGCAACCTTCCTCGGCGGCGCGCACGGCGGCGGAAAAACCGATCCCGGCGCCTGCGGCGGCGGTGATCAGTACCGACTTGCCGCGCAGCAGGCCGCGACCTTCAACATATTGAGGTACAGACATGAACTCTCTCCTTTCAGGTGCGCGGACGCGGCTCTTTGGGCATGCCCAAGGCACGCTCGGCGATGATGTTGCGCTGGATTTCGTTGCTGCCGCCGTAGAGGGTGTCGGCGCGGCTGAACAGGTACAGCGACTGCAAACGGGTCAACTGGTAAGGCGCGGCTTCGAGCAATTCCGCCTCGGCGCCGAGAACGTCCATCGCCAACTTGCCGAGGCTGGCGTGCCAGGTCGACCAGAACAGCTTGTAGATGGTCGCCTCCTTGCGCAGCGATCCGTCCTGGCTACCCGAGAGCATGCGCAGCGAGTTGTAGCGCATGATCCGCAACCCGCTCCAGGCTTCGGCCAGGCGCTGACGCAGGATCGGATCGCGGTCGGCGCCATTGGACTTGGCGATGGCGATGATTTCGTTGAGCTCGTTCTGGAACTGCATCTGCTGGCCGAGGGTCGACACACCCCGCTCGAAACCCAGCAGCGCCATGGCGATCTTCCAGCCTTCGCCCGGCGCGCCGATGATGTTGGTGGCGTCGGTGCGGGCATCGTCGAAGAACACTTCGTTGAATTCCGAGGTGCCGGTGAGCTGCTCGATCGGTCGTACGGTGATTTCCGTCTGGGCCATCGGCACCAGCAGGAACGACAGACCGCGATGGCCGACGCTGCCCGGTTCGGTTCGGGCGATGACAAAGCACCAGTCCGATTCATGGGCCAGGGACGTCCAGACTTTCTGGCCATTGATAATCCAACTGCCGGTGGTTTCATCCAGCGTTGCGCGGGTCTTGACGTTGGCCAGGTCAGAGCCGGCGCCCGGCTCTGAATAGCCCTGGCACCAGAACGACGTACCGCTGACGATCCCCGGCAAAAAGCGCTGTTGCTGTTCGACCGTGCCGAATGCGGCGATGGTCGGCCCGGCCAGGCCTTCGCCGATATGGCCCATGCGGCCGGGGCCGCCGGCGCGGGCGTACTCTTCGTTGAAGATCACCTGCTGGGTGATCGAAAGGCCGCGCCCGCCATGCTCCGGCGCCCAGCCGACGCAGGTCCAGCCGCCTCCTGCGAGCTTGCGTTCCCAGGCTTTGCGCTCTTCGGGAAACATGTGTTCGTCGCCCGGACCGCCGCGAAAACGCAGGGCCTCGAACTCTCCGCAGAGGTTGGCGCTCATCCAGTCGGCCACTTCCCGGCGGAAGCGCTCGTCCTGCTCGCTGAAACTGATTTTCATGGCTGCTCTCCCAGAATCACCGAAGCAATGCGCTCGCGATGCCAGGCGGGTAGCCCGAGGAAACTCTCGCTGGCGCGGGCGCGCTTGAAGTAGAGGTGCGGGTCATATTCCCAGGTGAAACCGACACCGCCATGCAACTGGATCGATTCGGACGCGCAATGGAAATAGGTCTCGGAGCACTGTGCCTTGGCCAGTGCCGCCGCCAGCGGCAGTTCGGCAGCGACCTGGGGATCACCCTGGGGATCGAGGACTTCCTGGGCCACGCACGCGGCGTAGTAACTGGCCGAGCGGGCGCATTCGACTTGCAGCATCATGTCGGCGGCGCGGTGTTTGAGAGCCTGGAAACTGGCGATCGGGCGACCGAACTGCTGGCGCTCCTGCATGTAGGCCACGCTGAGGTCGAGCACCTGCTGCGCGCCGCCGGTCTGCTCGGCGGCCAGGCCGATGCAGGCCAGTTGCAGGACGCGCTCAAGGTGCGACCAGCCGTTCCCGAACTCACCCAGCAGGCAGTCGGCTTCAAAGTACAGGCCCTTGAGCTGGATCCGCGCCTGGCGCCGGGTCTGGTCCATGGTCGGCAGCATTTGCCGTTCGATGCCTGCGCGTACGGCGTTTACGGCAAACAGGCTGATGCCCTTTTCGCCAGTGGTTCCGGGTTGGCGTGCGGCAATGATCAACAAGTCGGCGCCGTGACCATCGAGCACATGCTTGAGGGTGCCGTCGAGGGCGAACCCGTCGCCTTCGGCCACCACCGTTGCCTGGACATCGTCGGCGGACCAGCCATTGGCACTGCTGAACGCCAGGGTCGCGGTCACGCTGCCATCGGCAATCGACGGCAACCAACGTTGCTTCTGCTCATCATTGGCCGCCAGCAACAGCGCAGGGGTGGCCATGCAGGCGGTGGCGAAAAACGGCGAGCACAGCAAGCGCCGGCCCATCTGTTCCAGCAGGATCGTCAGCTCGACAAAGCCGAGGCCCAGGCCGCCATAGGTTTCGGGGATGTGAATCGCCGGCCAGTACATTTCCTGGCACAGACGCTGCCAGAGGGCTTCGTCGAAACCCCGTTCGCTGACCATTGCCGCGCGCACGGCGGCAGAATCCGAGACATCGGCGAGGAAACCCTCGGCCGATGCGCGGATCATTTCCTGTTCGTCGCTGAATGCAAACTCCATCGCGGCGCCTTCTGCTCGTTTGGCGGGGCGCGCGTGGCGCAACACCCCTTTGAGCATGAAGTTTGGCGCCAGCAGGACGCGGCAGAATCGTTAGCCTTGCCTAGTCCGAACGGGCGATGTCAAAGTGCGCTTACGCAAGTGAAAAACATGAATCGGCTAAGGATGCAGAACCATGAGCACTGAGCAAGAGACGACTTTCGACGAGCCGCGGCTCAACAGTACGGAAATCCGCATTCTGGGTTCGCTGATCGAGAAACAGGCCACCAGCCCGGAAACCTATCCCCTGACCCTCAATGCCCTGGTGATTGCCTGCAACCAGAAAACCAGCCGCGAGCCGGTGATGAACCTGACACCGGGCCAGGTCGGCCAGAGCCTGCGCGCCCTCGAAGGACACGGCTTCGCCAGACTGGTGATGGGCAGCCGCGCCGACCGCTGGGAACACAAGGTCGACAAGGCCCTGGAACTGGTGCCGGCGCAGGTGATCCTCACCGGGCTGATGTTTCTGCGCGGCCCGCAAACCGTCAATGAACTGCTGACCCGCAGCGGCCGCATGCATGAGTTCGAAGATGCCGAACAGGTGGTACATCAACTCGAACGCCTGATTGCCCGGGGTCTGGCGGTGTTGATTCCGCGTCAGGCCGGCCAGCGCGAAGACCGCTATACCCACGCCTTGGGCGATCCGGCGGATATCGAAGCGATCATGGCGGCACGGCAAAACCCAGCCGAACGGAGCAGCGGCGGGGTTTCGGTTGAACGGATCGAAGAACTGGAAACGCGGATTGCGGCGCTGGAAGAGCGGCTGGCTCGACTCGAATAACCTGGATGATTGCCCGACACAAAACCTGTGGGTCCTAGACTGACTGGCATGTGCGATAGACACAAAACCTGTGGGAGCGAGCCTGCTCGCGATGGCGGACTCTCAGTCACATCATTGCCGGATGGGCCGACGCTATCGCGAGCAAGCTCGCTCCCACAGTGGGTCGTGGACTGGCTTGGCATTGGCGCCCGACACAAAACCTGTGGGAGCGAGCTCGCGATGGCGGACGGTCAGTCACATCATTGCCGGATGGGCCGACCACAGTGGGTTGTGGGCTGGCATGGCATTGGTGCCCGACACAAAACCTGTGGGAGCGAGCTTGCTCGCGATGGCGGACTCTCAGTCACATCATTTCCCAAAATGGGTCGTGGACTGACCTGGCATTGGTTACCGCCCCCAGTTGCTGACCCACACGGGCCAGGCGCTGTTGATAGCGCCCGGCGGTTTCACCGCTCGGCGCAAACGCTTCGGGCAGCGGTTCAAGTTCGACTGAATTCAGATTGAGAATGGGGGGATGCATGGACACCTCCTAGCTGCGGGCAAACGCCACTGCCTTCTGGAATTGCTCGTCTGTCGGCCGTACACCGGTATAGAGCACAAATTGCTCCAGTGCCTGGATCGCAATCACTTCCAGCCCGGTGATGACCCGCTTGCCTTCGGCACGAGCACGCACGATCAGCGGTGTTTCCGAGGGAATCGCCACAACATCGAAGACAGTGTCCGCTTTTTCGATCACGTCCGGTTCAAAGGCCAGTTGATCGGCCTCCGGTCCTCCCGTCATGCCGATCGGGGTGACGTTGACCAGCATTTGCGGGCGACGACTCCCCAACTCTGCCTGCCACTCGTACCCCAACGACTGCGCCAGCGCCTGCCCGGCGCGCTCATTGCGGGCTACGATCAGGCCGTTTTCATAGCCGCCATCGCGCAAGGCACTCGCCACGGCCTTGGCCATGCCGCCGCTGCCGCGCAAGGCAAAGGTCGAGTCCTTGGGCACCTGGTGTTTTTCCAGCAGCTGGGCAACGGCGATGTAATCGGTGTTGTAGGCCTTGAGATGTCCGTCGGTGTTGACGATGGTGTTGATCGATTGAATGGCGGCGGCAGACGCGTCGAGCTCATCCACCAGGGCAATGCAGGCTTCCTTGAACGGCATCGACACGCCACAACCACGAATCCGCAGGGCGCGAATACCGGCAACGGCACCCGTCAGGTCCTGGCTGGCAAAGGCCTTGTAGTAAAAGTTCAGGCCCAGCTGTTCATACAGATGATTGTGAAAACGCAGACCAAAGTTCCCGGGGCGTCCTGAAAGGGACATGCACAACTGGGTGTCTTTGTTGGGGTTCATCTGCATGGGAAAGCTCCTTCAAATGCACTTTTCGGATGGACGGGATTAGCCCTCCATCGGGTTCTGATCGATCATATAAGTGTGTTAACGCGGGCTTACACGGGTCGGTAAGAAAGTCGGTACAGACCTTACACAAAATTTACCTCGCGGCCGTGCTGTTTTTCAGAAAAACGCTGTCTTAGAAGTATCCCCGCGACAATCCTTGGGTCTATTGCAGACACAAGCGCCGGGCTGAAGAACCGAGGAACTATCATGATCCGTAAAGTCCCCACAGTAGCCTTGCTGATCGGCGCCCTCGCTATCGCAGGACAGGCGCAAGCCGGTGGTGGTAATGACGCGGCGGTATTTGGAGCGATCGTCGGTACTGCCATCGTCGGCTCGGCTCTGATCAACGCCAACCGCCCGGTTTATGTTGCGCCGCAACCGGTCTACTACCAGCCCGCGCCGGTTTATTACGCACCACCGCCTCCGGTTTACTACCAGCCGGCCCCGGTCTACGTGCAACAACCGATCTACTACCGCCCGGCCCCGGTTTACTACGGCCCACCCCGTGGTTACTACGGTCCACCCCGTGGTTACTACGGCCCGCCACGCGGCTACTACGGCCCTCGCCACGGCCGCTGGTAACGAACTCATCCAGCCCCGCTGAAACAGAGGGGCTTTTTTATGCCCGTTTGTCGATGCAGGTCTGGATAAATCTCGCCAAGGTCGCTATCGGGACAGTGCCCGCGGCAGAAATGGGCAAGATGGACTCGACCCGATTTCTGCCCTGCGGAAAAAAAACGGTCATATTTTTGTCATGACAGTTCCGCAAGCTAAGTGCTGTCCGTCGATAACAGTTGATAACAACAAGGACGACCACATGCCAACGCAAAACCCGCACCGCATCGTCGGTCTGTGCACCTCCAGCAAGGTGTACAACGCACTGACCGAACTCAAGCACCTGGAAGGTCATCGCAGCGCCAAGTTTCTCTCGCTGCTGACACAAAGCCTGGTGCGCAAGGGCCTGCTCAACGAGCAGGAAGTGGTTCATATGCTCGACCAGGTGGTCAGCTGACCGACCAACGGTCGTTTGCCCCCTCTGGCATCAATGACCACTATCGAAAGCGTTGATTACCCCTCAAGGCACCCGGACCTTAAAGTAACTCCACAGATTGATGGAGGTACTTGTCATGTCCAAGGTTCAGATCATGTCCGTTATCGGCAGCGCCGTCCCCGCACCGCTCAGAGAGCTGGGCATGCTCGCCTGCTGGTATCTGGTGCAGGACGGGGTGCAGATCAGCGGCCCGCTCACTTCGCTGCCCGCAGCAAAGGAGCTGTCGCAACGCATCGGCCAGTCCGGCAGGCTCAACGCCTAAGGCAGCTGCACCCGCGGTTTGGTTTCAATGAAAATGGCCCAGCTCGACATGAACAGGGCCGCGATCAACGGGCCGATGACAAAGCCGTTCAGCCCGAAAATCGCCAGTCCGCCGAGGGTCGAGATCAGGATCATGTAGTCCGGCATCCTGGTGTCCTTGCCCACCAGCAATGGCCGGAGCAGATTGTCCACCAGCCCGATCACCAAGACCCCGAACAATACCAGCACCACGCCCTTCCAGATCGCCCCGGTGAACAGGAAAAACACCGCCACCGGCACCCAGACTATTCCCGTCCCCACCACCGGCAGCAGCGACAGAAACGCCATCAACACCGCCCAGAGCAACACGTTGTGGATGTCCAGAAACCAGAAAATCAGACCGCCCAGCGCGCCTTGGGTGATCGCCACCAGCAGGTTGCCTTTCACCGTGGCCCGCACCACAAGATTGAACTTGAGCTGCAAACGGCGTTTCTGCTGTTCCTGCAACGGCACCGCCTGGCGTACCTTGCGCGCCAGTTCCGCACCGTCGCGCAGGAAGAAGAACAGCAGGTACAGCATGATGAAGATACTGACGATGAACTCGAACGTGCCCTGGCCGAAACTGAACGCATGAGAGGCCAGCACCTGCCCGCCGGTCATTGCGCTCTTGACGATTTTGTCTCGCAGCCCGCTCAACTCGCCCATGCCGAAGCGATCCAGCAGATACTGGAAATACGGCGGCAGGCTGTGCTTGAACTGCGACACATACCCGGCAATGTCGAGTTCGCCGCTCTCGACACTTTTGTAGAGTGCCGCCCCCTCCTGAACCAGCAAGGCGCTGATGATGATCACCGGCAGAATCGCGATCACCAGGCAAATGCTCAATGTGCACAGCGACGTGAGGTTGCGTTGCCAGCCGAACTTCAGTTGCAGTCGGCTCTGCAGTGGCGCAAAGACGATGCCGAGGATTACCGCCCAGAACACCGCGCCGTAAAACGGCAGCAGGATCCAGATGAAGGCAGCGCTCACCAGCACCAGCAAAACCGTCAGCGTTTTGTCTTGCAGGGTCGTTTCGTTCATGTCCGATCCGTGCCAGCCAGTGAGGACGAAAAACTTTCGCCTTGATGTTTAGTCAGCCACGGGTCGCGCGAGTGCCATCGGTTTGTTGATAAGGCATAGATCCAGGTCAATAAACCCTTGGCACAGGGCATTTACCCTGTGCGGCTTTTGCGACCGACACCGCCATGAACCTCACCGCGCCAGAACTGCTCGCCCCCGCCGGCACCCTGAAAAACATGCGTTACGCCTTCGCCTACGGCGCCGATGCCGTGTACGCCGGCCAGCCGCGCTACAGCCTGCGGGTGCGCAACAACGAATTCGACCACGCCAACCTGGCCCTCGGCATTCGCGAGGCCCAGGCTCAGGGCAAGCGCTTCTATGTGGTGGTGAACATCGCGCCGCACAACGCCAAGCTCAAGACCTTCCTCAAGGACCTTGAACCGGTGATCGCCATGGCCCCGGATGCGCTGATCATGTCCGACCCCGGCCTGATCATGCTGGTGCGCCGGCATTACCCGCAGATGCCGGTCCACCTTTCGGTGCAGGCCAATACGGTGAACTGGGCGAGCGTCGAGTTCTGGCAGCAGCAAGGCTTGAGCCGGATCATCCTGTCCCGGGAGCTGTCCCTGGAGGAAATCGCCGAGATCCGCGAGCAAGTACCCGCCATGGAACTGGAAGTGTTCGTGCACGGCGCGTTGTGCATGGCCTATTCCGGGCGCTGCCTGCTGTCGGGCTACATGAACAAGCGTGACGCCAATCAGGGCAGTTGCACCAATGCCTGTCGCTGGAAGTATTCAGCGCAACCGGCCACGGAAAACCAGCTCGGCGAGATCGTGCAACAGTATCAACCGGAACCCACCCTGGGTATCGGCGCGCCCACCGGACAGGTGTTCCTGTTGCAGGAAGCCAATCGTCCCGGCGAACAGATGCCGGCCTTCGAAGACGAACACGGCACTTACATCATGAACGCCAAGGACCTGCGCGCCGTGCAGCACGTCGAACGCCTGACGCACATGGGCGTGCACTCGCTGAAAATCGAAGGCCGGACCAAATCGCACTTTTATTGCGCGCGCACCACCCAGGTTTATCGCCGGGCCATCGACGACGCGGTGGCGGGCCGGGCCTTCGACCGCGGCCTGATGACCGACCTGGAATCCCTCGCCCAGCGCGGCTACACCGAAGGTTTCCTGCGCCGCCATGTGCATGACGAATACCAGAACTACCAGAACGGCAGCTCGGTGTCGGAGCGCCAGCAGTTTGTCGGTGAGTTGACCGGGCAGCGCAGGGATCGCCTGGCCGAGGTCAAGGTGAAGAACCGCTTCGGCCTGGGCGATCACATGGAGCTGATGACACCCAAGGGCAACTTCCACTTCGATCTGCATCAGTTGCAAAACGCCAAGGGTGAAGCGATCGAGGTTGCGCCGGGGGATGGGCATACGGTGTATTTGCCGATACCGGATGCGGTGGATTTGGAGTTTGGGTTGTTGATGCGGGATGTGGGTGTGAACTGAACTTCAAATACACACCTAACCCTGTGGGAGCGAGCCTGCTCGCGATAGCGGCGTATCAGTCAATATGGTTAGCGACTGACACTCCGTCATCGCGAGCAGGCTCGCTCCCACAGGTTCTCCCACAAGTACTGCGTCAGGCAAATTCTTCGCGAAGCATCGCCACAAACGCCTCACGCGCCGGGTGCACCCCGGCGTTTTCGTGCCAGTAAAACAGATTGTCGACGGCGGTCAGTTCGGGGAATTCAAACCCCGCGCACCCCGCGCCTTTGGCGTATTGATCGAACACACCTTTGGGCACCAGCGCCACGCCGGCCCCGGCGCTGACGCAACCGACAATCGCGCCATAACTGGCCAGGCTGACAATCGGCAGCGCCTGGCCCTGTCGCAACAGCCAATGCTCCAGCGCCGCCCGGTATGGACAGCCCTGGGGCCACATGAACACGGTCTGGTCCTGCAAATCGCTGACGTCCCGCAGCGGCCCGAGGGAGGTCGAGGCGATCAGCAGCAGCTCTTCGCGGTACATCGGCGTGCGCTTGAGGTGCGAACGCTCGACATCCACCGCCACGATGGCGCCGTCGAGCTTGTGGTTGAGTGTGTCGTCGAGCAACTGTCCCCAGGAGCCGGTGGTCAGCTCCAGCGCCACCTGCGGGAAACGCTTGTGGAATTTCGCCAGCAGGCGCGGCAATCGCCCGGTGGCCGACGACTCGATGGCCCCGATGCGCAACGGCCCCGAGGGCTCGGCCGAAGGGTCGACCGCACGCTTGGCCTCGGCAGTGAGGGCAAGAATTTTCGAAGCGTAGGCCAGGAAGGTTTGCCCCGACGGGCTGATGCGCAGCCCTCGCCCCTCACGCAGAAACAGCGCGACACCCAGTTCGGCCTCAAGAGCCTTGATCCGGGCCGTGATGTTCGACGGTACGCAATGCAACAGCTCGGCCGCGCGGGCGATGCTGCCGACATCGGCCACGGTCTTGAACATGCGAATCTGTGCCAGCTCCATACATCACCCACAGTGAACAATTAGCGCAGTATAAGTCAGTTGTGGCGAACGATCCGCTTTCTGATACTCGGTGCATCCGCTCACAGGTGCACGACCATGAAGCCGCTCACACCCTCCCCCGTTTCACCCTGGAAAATCATTCTGGCCATGGCGTTTGTCGTGGCGTGCTGGGGCTACTCCCCGACTGGCATCCATATCGGCCTGCAGGCCTACGACCCCGTGCATCTGGCGCTCCTGCGCTTCCTGCTGGCCTCTGTGTTCATGGCCGCGGTCGCAATGTTCAAGGGCATTCGCCTGCCGAACCTGCGAGATTTACCGCTGATGTTCGGCCTGGGCTTCTTCGCGGTAAGCCTGCACCACGTGGCGATCAACTTCGGACAGCAGAGTGTCAGCGCAGGTGCTTCGAGCGTGTTGGCTCAGACCACGCCGCTGTTCAGCACATTGATTGCACGCTTCGTGTTCAAGGATCAGGTGAGCCTGTGGCGCTGGGGTTGTGTGCTGCTCGGGTTGTTGGGCGTGGTGATTGTGGTGGCCGGCGATCATGGACTGGGCAGCATTGACGCCCACGGCCTGCTGATCCTGCTGGCGGCGGTGTCCTGGAGTCTCTACTTTGCCCTGCAAAAGCATCACACCGGGCGTTACGACGGGCTGACGCTGGTGTGTTACACGGTGTGGTCCGGGACGGTACTGTTGTTGATCTATTTGCCCGGCCTGCTGGACCAAGTCGCCCTGGCACCGATGCGCGTACAGT
This sequence comes from Pseudomonas fluorescens, assembly GCF_040448305.1. Lineage (NCBI taxonomy): Bacteria > Pseudomonadati > Pseudomonadota > Gammaproteobacteria > Pseudomonadales > Pseudomonadaceae > Pseudomonas > Pseudomonas fluorescens. Next base: position 4,744,671 of record NZ_CP148752.1, read on the forward strand.
TTGCGGTGATTGCCCTGGGGATATTCCCCAGTGCCCTGGCGTACCTGGCCTGGGCCTATGTGCTGGCGCATGTCGATTTGAGCCGGGCGACGATGACGCTGTATCTGACGCCGCCGACGGCGATGGTCATTGCGTCTTATGCGCTTGGCGAGCGGCCGACGTTGATGATCGTGGTCGGCGGGCTGGTGGTGTTGGTGAGTGTGCTGGCATTGAATCTGGAGCGGCGGGCTGTAGCTGTTCAAGCTGTCAGGGTCTGATTCAGGTTTTTCGCTGTCAGGTCTGCCGCTATCGCGAGCAGGCTCGCTCCCACAGGGGAGTTGCTGTGCTCACACAATCGATGTGGGAGCGAGCCTGCTCGCGAAGAACGATGACGCGGTGCCACTGAAAAACAGCCAACCTCAGCTAGCCGAAAACCGGTCGCGACTGTTGGTCAGGTGCAACCACATGGCCGCCCGCGCCGCGTCCGGGTCCTGGCGCTTGATGGCGTTGAGAATTGCCTCGTGCTCCAGGTTGGCCAACTGACCGAGCTTGCTCAAGTCCACCGCACCACGTTCGGCGGCATTGACCCGGGTACGCGGGATCATGGCACTGCCCAGGTGCTGCATGATTTCGGTGAAGCATACGTTGCCGGTGGCTTCGGCGATCAGCAGATGAAAACGCCGGTCCGCTTCGACACAGCTGTCGTTGTTGGCCAGCAGGCTTTGATAGTCGTCCAGCGCTTCACGCATCTGTGCCAGTTGCAGTTCGGTGCGGCGAGTTGCCGCCAGCGCCGCCGCCTGGGTTTCCAGGCCCATGCGCAACTCCAGAATGCTGCGCACCCCCAACGCGGTATCGACATTCAGCCGCAGCCCCTGCTCCGGTGCGCGCTCGATCACGAACGTGCCAATGCCGTGCCGGGTCTCCACCAGCCCCGAGGCCTGCAGCTTCGAGATCGCCTCACGCACCACAGTGCGACTGACCCCGTGTTCCTGAACGATGGTGTTTTCCGACGGCAGCTTGTCACCGGGCAACATCTGGCCGAGCAGGATGCGCTGGGTCAGTTTCTCCACCAGGTCATGGGCCAGGTTGTGGCTGCGCTTGCGGGCGGGTACTTCGAGGTCTTCTTGCATGGGGGTGTCCGGAAATCAGGGCTATCGAATCGTAGCACCGCGCCGGGCGGGAATCCTGAAATATCTCGCTTAGCTTGTATGACAACACTCAACATTCAGCCCATATTGATTCTTTTCAAAGGCCACCACTTACCACAAATAGAATAAAAACAGCTGCAAATACGCCACTTCATTGAATAAACGTGGTTGCAAGATCAAAAAATCTAGTTGTATGATGTCTATCAACAACGCAACACTCAGCTTCACCCCGCATAAAAATAACGAGTGGGAGAAAACGCAGTGAATACATCCATCTCCGGGATGCACGACGACGCCAATTCAGCGCTGAAGTCCGCCATCGCCAAAGTCAAACGTCACGTCTTGCCGCTGTTCGTCATCATGTTCATCGTCAATTACATTGATCGCGTGAACATCGGTTTCGTCCGCGCCCACATGGAACACGACCTGGGTATTGGCGCGGCCGCCTACGGCCTGGGTGCCGGCCTGTTCTTCATCGGTTATGCACTGTTCGAGGTGCCCTCCAACATCCTTCTGCAGAAAGTCGGCGCACGCATCTGGCTGACCCGGATCATGCTGACCTGGGGCCTGGTCGCCGCGGGCATGGCGTTCATCCAGAACGAAACCCACTTCTACATCCTGCGATTCCTGCTGGGCGTGGCCGAAGCCGGGTTCTTTCCCGGGGTGATCTACTACTTCACCCGCTGGTTGCCGGGTGTGGAGCGCGGCAAGGCGATTGCGATTTTCCTCAGCGGCTCGGCGATTGCCTCGCTGATCTCCGGCCCGCTGTCCGGGCTACTCCTGCAAATCAGCGGCCTGGGCATGCATGGCTGGCAGTGGATGTACTTCATCGAGGGCATGTTTTCGGTGGGTTTGTGCGTGTTCGTCTGGTTCTGGCTGGACTCCAGGCCCCACGACGCCAAATGGCTGACCCGCGAAGAGCAGGATGCACTGGTCAAGGCCATCGACGACGAACAACTGGCCCGGGAGGCCGCCACGCCGATCAAGCCGTCGCTGGGCAAGTTGCTCAAGGATCGCCAGATCATCCTGTTCTGCCTGATCTACTTCTTTATCCAGTTGACCATCTACGCCGCGACCTTCTGGCTGCCGAGCATCATCAAGAAGATGGGCGACCTGAGCGATGTCCAGGTCGGGCTGTTCAACTCGATTCCGTGGTTGCTGTCGATTGTCGGCATGTATGCCTTCGCGTCCCTGTCGGGCAAATGGAAACACCAGCAAGCCTGGGTCGCCACCGCCCTGCTGATCGCCGCGGCCGGGATGTTCATGTCCACCACTGGCGGACCGATCTTCGCCTTCGTCGCGATCTGCTTTGCCGCACTGGGCTTCAAATCGGCCTCGTCGCTGTTCTGGCCGATTCCCCAGGCCTACCTGGATGCGCGAATCGCGGCTGGCGTCATCGCGCTGATCAACTCGGTGGGCAACCTCGGCGGTTTCGTTGCGCCGACCACTTTCGGCCTGCTGGAAGAACGCACCGGCTCCATCCAGGGCGGACTGTACGGCCTGGCCGCGACCTCGATCATCGCCGCCATCATCGTGTTTGCCGCCCGCAACACACCGAAATCCGCACCTGCCGTGGCGCCGGGCAAACCTGCACCCAACCACGCCTGACATCTGCTTTTTAAGGATTGGAAAATGAACGCACAAGACACCACAAAAGCCCCGGTCATCACCAGCATGCAAGTGGTTCCGGTCGCCGGCCACGATGGCATGCTGCTCAACCTGAGCGGCGCCCACGGCCCGTTTTTCACCCGCAACATCGTGATCCTGAAGGACAACGCCGGCCACACCGGCGTCGGCGAAGTGCCGGGGGGCGAGCGCATCCGCCAGACCCTCGAAGACGCACGCAGCCTGGTGGTCGGCAGCCCGATTGGCACTTATCAAAAAATCCTCAATCAGGTGCGCCAGACCTTCGCCGACCGCGATGCCGGTGGCCGCGGTTTGCAGACCTTCGACCTGCGCATCACCATTCACGCCGTCACCGGCCTGGAAGCCGCATTGCTCGACTTGCTCGGCCAGCACCTGGATGTGCCGGTGGCCGCCCTGCTCGGCGAAGGCCAGCAGCGCGATGAAGTGAAGATGCTTGGCTATCTGTTTTACGTCGGGGATCGCAACGAAACCGACCTCGCCTACCGCAGCGAACCGGACGCCGACAACGACTGGTTCCGCGTGCGACACGAGAAAGCCATGAGCGCCGACGCGGTGGTGCGCCTGGCCGAGGCGGCCCACGGGCGTTATGGCTTCAAGGACTTCAAGCTCAAGGGCGGCGTGCTCAGCGGCGACGCCGAAATCGAAGCGGTCACGGCCCTCGCCGAACGCTTCCCCGATGCGCGCATCACCCTCGACCCGAATGGCGCCTGGTCATTGAAAGAAGCCATCCGCCTGTGCCGCGATCAGCACCACGTGCTGGCCTATGCCGAAGACCCGTGCGGAGCGGAAAACGGTTACTCGGGACGTGAAGTCATGGCCGAGTTCCGCCGGGCCACGGGCCTGAAGACCGCGACCAACATGATCGCCACCGACTGGCGGGAGATGGGCCACGCGATCCAGTTGCAGTCGGTCGACATTCCCCTGGCCGACCCGCACTTCTGGACCATGCAGGGCTCGGTGCGCGTGGCGCAGATGTGCCACGAGTGGGGTCTGACCTGGGGTTCGCACTCCAACAACCACTTCGACATTTCCCTGGCAATGTTCACCCATGTCGCGGCAGCCGCGCCGGGCGAGATCACCGCCATCGACACCCACTGGATCTGGCAGGACGGCCAGCGCCTGACCAAGGCCCCACTGCAAATCGTCGATGGCTGCGTGCAGGTGCCACAGAAACCGGGGCTGGGGGTTGAGCTGGACATGGATCAGGTCGCCAAAGCTCATGAACTCTACAAAGGCATGGGCCTGGGGGTCCGGGATGACAGCGTGGCGATGCAGTTTTTGATTCCCGGCTGGAAGTTCGATAACAAGCGGCCGTGCCTGGTGCGTTGAAATCAAATGTCGCGCAAAGTCTGACTTTGCGCGGCGTCGACCAACCAACTGCGAAATGCACTCATTGCCGCGGTTTCCTGGCGTGATTGCAAGCGGGTCAACCAATAGCTGCCGGTGGTGATGCCTACAGTAAACGGCTGACGGATCTTTTGTTCGGCCAGTTGCCGGGCAAACATCAACGGCGGCGCCAGCGCCACGCCGACGCCTTGAAGGGCCGCCTCCATCATTGCCAGCGACGAATCGAAAACGATGCTGTGCGGCGGCGTCACCGGGGCCGCAAGCCCCGCCGCCCGGAACCATTGCGACCACTCATCCGCGCGGTACGAGCGCAATAATGTCTGCTGCAACAGATCGCCCGGCGCATGGAGTTGTCGGGCAATTTCCGGTGCACAGAGCACCGACAGTGGCGCGTCGATCAAGCGCAGCGCCTCAATCCCGTGCCACGCCCCCGCGCCAAAACGGATGGCGTAATCCAGCCCTTCGGCAGCCACGTCCACCCGGTTGTTGTTGGTCGACAAACGCAGATCAATAAAGGGATAACGCGCCCGGAAATCCGCCAGTCGCGGCAGCAGCCAACCCACTGCAAACGTACCCACGGCCCCCACCGTCAACACTTCACGCTGATGCCCGCCCTGCAGGCGTTCAAGGGTGTCGGCGATACGGTCGAAACATTCGCGTAACACCGGCAACAGGTTTTCGCCCTCGCTGGTCAGCATCAGCCCACGTGGCAATCGCTTGAACAACGTGACGCCAACCTGAGCCTCAAGGCTTTTCACCTGATGACTTACCGCCGCCTGGGTCACGCACAGTTCCACCGCCGCCCGGGTGAAACTCAGGTGCCGTGCCGATGCTTCAAATGCACGTAATGCGTTCAACGGCAGATGCGGTCGAATCATGCTGACTCCATAGTTTTTCTAATGGCTCGTCCGAAATATGGTCGTTTGTCGATATTCAATAGTCTGTCTAGATTTGGCTCCCCCGACAGCAGGGCCATCGGTGAACTGCTGCGAGTGTAACGCTGGACACCCCACAATCGAATGGAACGAACCCCATGACGGATACAACCAGACTCGGCAAATTGAAGATTCTAGCGGCCTGCGTGGCGATGCTCGCGACCGGTCAGGCTGTTGCGCAGGATCACATCGAAGCGATGGTCAACGACGCCGTCCGCCCCGTCATGCAAGCTCAAGGGATTCCTGGCATGGTCGTAGCGATCAGCGTCAACGGCAAGCAGCAATACTTCAACTATGGCGTGGCTTCAAAAGAAACCGACAGCCCCGTTACGCAAGACACCCTGTTCGAAATCGGCTCCGTCAGTAAAACCTTCACCGCCACCCTCGCCGCCTACGCCCAGGCCACGGGCAAGCTGTCGCTGTCGGACAAGGCCAGTCATGTCCTGCCGGCCTTGCGCGGCAGTGCGTTCGACCACATCAGCGTGCTGCAACTGGGCACTTACAGCGCCGGTGGCTTGCCGCTGCAATTCCCTGCTGAATCTGATTCGGCCGACAAGATGCTCGGCTACTACAAACAATGGAAACCGCTCTACGCCCCCGGCAGCCACCGACTGTATTCGAACCCCAGCCTCGGCCTGTTCGGTTATCTTGCCGCCCAAAGCATGGGCCAGCCGTTTGATGAGCTGATGGAGAAAACCCTGCTGCCGAAACTGGGCCTCAAGCACACCTATGTGCACGTACCGCAGGATCAGATGGCGCTGTACGCCCAGGGCTACAACAAGGACGGCAAACCGGTGCGGGTGGGGCCAGGTGCGCTGGATTCCGAGGCGTACGGGGTGAAAACCAGCGCCGCAGACTTGCTGGGCTATGTCGACGCCAACATGAAACCTGCGTCTCTGGAGAAGCCATTGCAGCAAGCCATCGCCTTGACTCATAGCGGTTACTACACCGTTGGCGATATGACTCAGGGCCTGGGTTGGGAGATGTATCGATACCCGATCGCACTGGATCGCTTGCTGGAGGGCAACTCCACGCCAATGGCCATGGAGGCGCACAAGGTCCAATGGCTGAACCCGCCACAAGCACAGCCGCAGAACGTGCTGATCAACAAGACCGGTTCAACCGGTGGTTTTGGTGCTTACGTGGCGTACGTGCCAGCGAAGGACATCGGCATTGTGATACTGGCCAACAAGAACTATCCGAATGCGCAGCGGGTGAAGATCGCTCATCAGGTTTTAAGTGCCCTTACCCGATAAGCCTTGTTTGCTTTCCCAGAGAAAAAGGCGACCTCTAGAGGTTAGTACTGATCAGTCAACACACGAAACCTGTGGGAGCGAGCTTGCTCGCGATGGCGTCGTAACAATCAATATAAATGTTGAATATCAGGCCCCCATCGCGAGCAAGCTGAACTGGCCTAATAATTCCGGACACCTCTTAAGGGCGATATGATTTCGCCAACTTGGAGGTTCCATGAACGAAAGAAAGGTCTATACCCGCGAGTTCAAGCTGCATGCTGCCAGCATGGTGCTTGATGATAACTGCCCGGTTCCAGAAGTGTGTGCATCGCTGGATATCGGCCCTACCGCTTTACGGCGTTGGGTCGATCAGGTTCGCAAGGAACGCGAGGGACAGCCAGTCAAAGGCACCAAGGCGATTACCGAAGATCAGCGCCAGATCCAGGAACTAAAGGCCAAGATCAAACGCATGGAAATGGAAGCCGAGATCTTAAAAAAGGCTACCGCTCTCTTGATGTCGGATCCCGATCGTTTTCGATGATTGCGGAACTAAGAGAGTCATTCCCGACTGCCATTGTGTGTCGTGTTTTCGATGTGAAGCGCAGCAGCTTTTATGAGTGGCTTCAGCGGCGAGCCAAACCGCGGATCAGACGCGAAGACCTCAAGTTGAAAGTGGTTGAACTGCACAGCGAAAGCCGGGAAGCCATGGGTTCCAGAATGATCAGCAAGAACCTGAAGTCCCAAAACATCGCGATCGGAAGAGGCCTTGTCAGGGCGCTAATGAGGGAGGCCAACATTGTCAGTAAACAACGCCAGCCTCACCCATTCAGATCCAAAGGCGTTGAAGCATTTGTCGCGCCCAATCGACTCAAGCGCAATTTTAAGCCGACTGCAGTTGATCAGGTCTGGTGTGGCGACGTTACCAGCTTGATGGTGGGCGAGCGCTGGGTTCATCTGGCCATCGTGATCGATTTGTTTGCTCGCCGCGTCATTGGCTGGGCGTTTTCGCTGGTCAATGACGCCAACTTGGTCAGCAAGGCGCTACGCATGGCGACAGAGGTGCGAGCGTGTCCTCCTGGACTGATGTTCCATTCAGATCAGGGCTGTCAGTACACCAGTCGCAAGTTTCAAGAAGAACTGAAGCGTCATGGCATTTTGCAAAGCATGAGTCATCGCGGGCAGTGCTGGGACAATGCTCCAACGGAGCGTTTTTTCGGCACGCTGAAATCAGAATGGGTGCCTCGTAGTGGCTACAGCAAGATCGAGGAAGCAAAAACCGATATGGTGCGTTTCTTCCTGTACTACAACCGCACCAGGCTCCACAGCTACAACAACTACCTGTCGCCAATAGCCATGGAGCAAAAAGCGGCATAAACACCGTAACCGGTGTCCGGGATTACTTGACCAGTTCAAGCTCGCTCCCACAGGTTAATTGCTCACCACCAGAATTCAGTGTCGTTTCAATCATCCGGCATTTCGGGCGGTTTGGCGGGTTTCGCCGGTTTGCTGTTTTTCCCGGGCTTGGCGCCTTTGGCAGCCGGCTCGGCTTCAGCGACAGGAGCGGCCACAGTCGCGGTAAATTCTTTCTCGGCCGCCGGCAACTGATCGACAGCGCTGAAAATCTCGTCCAGCTTGATGGCGTCCGATTGTTCAAGTTTCTTTTCGCCGTCCTTGCCGACCAGAATCACCTTGGTCTTGGCGCCGGCACCCAGCTTGAGCGAGCGGATCAGCGCCGCCGTGTCTTGTGGCCCGAGGTCTTTGCCGTCGCGCTGGCCCATCAGGTTGAGTACGGTGTAGAGCACCATGTTGCGGTCGGTGAAACCCTTGCGATTGGCCGGCTCATCCAGGGACTTTTTCAGGCTGACCCAGATCGGATCAACCGTGCTCGGAGCGATGACGATCAGTGGCCGGGCCCTGCCCTTGTCCATGTCCAGCGGTGAGTCGCCATCGGCGGCGAACGAGGGGCCGGCAATCGCCAGCAAAGTAGCCAGGGTCAGTGACCTGATGAGCATGCGCATCTCCTTTTGATATCCACGCTCTAATGATTGCGCATCGCGGCGATCGACGTACCGCAAATATTTTTCGCCTTGCCCCAAGCTTAGGTCAGGGCGGTCATTGCGCAACAGGCTGGGCTAATCTGAAGACTCATGACAACCCGCCTGATCCGTCGCGAGGACTGGCCCATGAGCACTCAGTTGAACCACACCATCGTCTGGTGCCGGGACAAGCAGGTTTCGGCGAATTTCCTGGCCAGCCTCCTTGGCCTGCCCGCCCCGCAGCCCTTCGGGCCCATGCTGATCGTCAAACTGGATAACGGCGTGTCACTGGATTTCTACGACAACGACCCGCCGATAGCGTCTCAGCACTACGCATTCTTGCTGGGCGACGAGGATTTCGATGCAGCCTTCGCACGCCTGCAAGCCAACGGTCAGCCGTGGTGGGCCGACCCGGGCAAGCAGCGACTGAGGGAGGTCAATGATTTCGCGGGAGGACGGCGGGTGTATTTTGATGACCCGGACGGGCATCTGCTGGAAATATTCACCCGCGAATGAAGCTGGCGTGGCGGCTTGAATCAGAACGCCAGTTTGTAGCCGATCAACAACAGCATGGTCGCCAGGCAAGGACGCAGCAGTTCGTCGGAGATGCGCCCGGTCAGATGGCTGCCCAGGTAAATCCCCGGCAACGAGCCCACCAGCAAGTAACCCAGGACATGCCAATCCATGTTGCCCATGCTGGCATGGCCAAGGCCCGCGACCAGGGTCAGCGGCACGGCGTGGGCGATTTCAGTCCCCACCAGGCGGCGGGTCGGCAGCATCGGATAGAGAATGAACAGTGCCACGGTGCCCAGTGCGCCGGCGCCGATGGACGTCAGCGCGACCATGGTGCCAAGGACCAGCCCGGTGATGACCGTCATCACATTCAGGCGCAATCCGCTGGGGTTGTAGTTGCCGCCCGCACGTTTGTGGGCGAAGTCGAGCAGGCGCTTCTTGAACAGGATCGCCAGTGCCGTGGCAAACAACACAAAACCCAGGGCCTGCTTGATGATCGCGTTCATCGCCTCGGGGGCGCTGTGCAGGGTGCTGAGGAACCACAGCGTCAACACCACCGCAGGCACGCTGCCCAAGGTCAGCCAGCCGGTAATCGCCCAGTCGATGTTGTTGTTCTTGCGGTGAACCAGTACGCCGCTGGATTTGGTGATGGCGGCGTACAGCAGATCGGTACCGACCGCCGTCGCCGGGTTGATGCCGAACCCTAGCAGGATCGGCGTCATGAGCGACCCGCCACCCACGCCAGTCATGCCGACGATGAAGCCGACGACCAGCCCGGCAACGACCAACCCGATGTTCACTAAATCCATGAATACGTCCACAAAGATCGCAAGGGAAATCTGGCCCGCAGCATAGCGATATTTCTTATAACCAGTTATATCGATGCGATCTATCTTTATGCCCTGAAGTGTCATGCCACCCTGTGGGAGCGGGCTTGCTCCCACAGGGTTTCGTGCTGGATTCACTGCACCGGCAGGAAGTTCAGGAACACCAGGCTCTGCGCATAGTTCAGGCCAATGCGCCGGTAGCGTTCGTCGAGCATCTGGGTCAGCAGGTCCAGCCGGGCGACGATCTTGCCGAACTCGACAGCAAAGCTCAGGTTGCTGCCCTCCTCCGAGATTTCGTTGGAGAACAGCAAGGGCTGGCCTTCTTTGTTCTGTCGCTGGCTGAGGATCCAGGTGGCGATCTCGATGTTGCGCGCGGCATTGCTGACGAAAACCGGATTGATCGTATCGGTCATGTAGAACTCGAGACGATTGCCATGGGCGGTCACCAGCATGCTGCCGATGGCATAGATGAACGCCCCGACCCGGTCGCCGAGAAACTCCGGGCTCATGGCAAAACGCAGGGCCGCGAGGTCCTTTTTGCCGCCCAAGGTCGGTAATGGCTCCTGCATCTCAATGGCCATGCGCACTTGCTTGCCGGCGGTACGGGCATCGAGGAAACCGGATTTTTTCAGCTCATCGGGGTTACGCAGGTAGAGCTTGCTCATCAGCAGGTAAAGGCTGTCGAGGTTGTCGCGCATGGTCAGGGTAGCCATGCGGTCGACGCTGGTCTGCAGGAACTCCTGGGGTTTGCCTTCGCGCATCTGGTTGATGATGTCGCCACCCTGCTGCTGGCTGCAACCGGTGACGAAGAACATCGACAGACCTGCCAGCAGCAGGCAATGACGACGGATTTTTGTGGTGATCGCGGGTGAAACTCGAGCCATGGGTTCTTGGACTTGGGCATGGGCCGGCGGTGGGGATCGCCGCAGGCTGCCCATGGATAGAGCCGGACATTTCGAAAAAGTGCAGTATCGAGCGGCACCAATCGATCACTGGCAGGGGAATGCTCAAAGAAAAAACGGATCAGAAAATCATTAGGTCGGTACACACTCCCTGTAGGAGCTGCCGCAGGCTGCGATCTTTCGATCTTGAACAATCAAAGTCAAAAGATCGCAGCCTGCGGCAGCTCCTACACTATTCACCGAATACACACAGGAGGTTTTGCATGCGCACGCTTGAACTGGCTGGCGCCAGGGTTCCGGTCATCGGCCAGGGGACCTGGCAGATGGGCGAAGACCGTTCACGGCATACGGAAGAAGTCGCGGCACTGCGCCTGGGCATCGAACTGGGCATGAGCCTGATCGACACCGCGGAAATGTACGCCGAAGGCGGCGCCGAGGAAGTGGTCCGCGATGCTATCGCCGGCCAGCGTGACAGCGTCTTTCTGGTCAGCAAGGTGTACCCGCACAATGCCAGCCGCCAGGGCATTCCCCAGGCGTGCGAGCGAAGCCTGCGCAGGCTTGGCACCGATTACATCGATCTGTATCTGCTGCATTGGCGCGGCCAGTATCCACTGGCCGAAACCGTCGAAGCCTTCGAACGCCTGCGCGAAGACGGCAAGATCGGTCGTTGGGGCGTGTCCAATTTCGACCTCGACGACTTGCTGGAACTGGACGCCCCGGCCTGCGCCACCAATCAGGTACTCTACAATCTGGAACAGCGCGGCATAGAATTTGACTTGTTACCCTGGAGCCAACAGCAACGGCTGCCGGTCATGGCTTACTGCCCGATCGGTCAGGGTGGAAAAATGCTCGCCAACACCACCCTCAAACAGGTGGCTGTCCGACACGACGTGACGCCGGCACAAGTCGCGCTGGCATGGATTCTGCGTCAGGACGACGTGATCGCCATCCCCAAAGCGGTCCGCTCCGAGCATGTGCGGCTCAATGCCCAAGCTGCCCGATTGCAGCTTGAAGCGGGGGATCTGGAGGCGCTGGACCAAGTGTTTCGCGCGCCACAACGCAAACAGCGGCTGGCCATGGTCTGAACCACCGCAGTCAGAGAGCTTCACCATGAGAAGCACCGACCACCTGGACCCGTTCAATCTGCAACGTTTTCTCGAGGCTCAGGACCCGGTGTTCGACCGGGTTCAAAACGAGCTGAGCAACGGACACAAGCGCAGTCACTGGATGTGGTTCATTTTTCCGCAGTTTGCCGGGCTCGGCGACAGCGAGATGTCGCGCCGCTTTGCCATCCGCTCGCGGGAGGAGGCCCTGGCCTACCTTGAGCACCCGTTGCTGGGCGCCCGGCTACGCACCTGCACCCAGGAAGTGCTGAATATCCGGGAGCGCTCGGTGGCCGGGATTTTCGGCCATCCCGACGACCTGAAGTTTCATTCCTCGATGACCCTGTTTGCCCAGGTCACCGACGCCGACAGCCTTTTCCAGCAAGCCCTGAACCAATACTTCCACGGCATCCTGGATGACTGGACCTTGTCGCTGATGGACTCAAAACAGGCCCAGCTGCCCCCCAATCAGGGTTGAGAAGTCGTCGTCGACAAACGGCAGTATCGCGTCCGCCACCGGTTGCAGCTGCCGGGTAATGTAGTGGTCGTAGTCGATGGGCGCGCTGCGCACTTCCAGCGGTTCAGGGCCGGCAACGGTGATCACGTAGCTGATCCAGCCGCCGTTCTGGTACTGGCGCGGGCGCCCCTGCCGGTCGTTGTACTCGTCGGCCAGGCGCGCCGCGCGCACATGGGGCGGTACGTTGCGCTGATAGTCATCGAGGGTGCGGCGCAGGCGTTTGCGGTAGATCAGCCGGTCATCGAATTCACCGGCCAGGGTCTTACGCACGTAGTCACGCACATAATCCTGGTAGGGCTTGCGCAGGAAAATCCGCGAATACAGCTCCTGCTGGAATTGCCGGGCCAGCAGCGACCAGTCGGTGCGTACGGTTTCCAGGCCTTTGTAGACCATTTCGTCGCTGCCGTCGTCACGGGTGACCAGCCCGGCATAGCGCTTTTTACTGCCTTCTTCGGCGCCGCGAATGGTTGGCATCAAAAAGCGCTTGTAGTGGGTTTCGAACTGCAATTCGAGAACGCTCTGCAAGCCGTACTCCTGCTGCACGTGCTCGCGCCACCACTGATTGACGTGCGCCACCAGCGCGTGGCCGATCTGCGCCGCCTCCTGCTGGCCATGGGCGCGACGCAGCCAGACGAAGGTCGAGTCGGTGTCGCCGTAAATCACCGCATGCCCCTGGGCCTCGATCAATTGGCGGGTGCGCAGCATGATCTCGTGCCCGCGCAAGGTGATGGATGACGCCAGGCGCGTGTCGAAGAAGCGACAACCGCTGGAGCCGAGTACGCCGTAGAAGGCGTTCATGATGATTTTCAGCGCCTGGGACAGCGGCGCGTTGTGTTCGCGCTTGGCGGTTTCCCGGCCTTCGGCCACCCGGGCGACGATGGATGGCAGGCAATGCCGGGTGCGAGAAAAACGCGCGCCACGAAACCCCGGCACCGACTCGCTGTCGTCCGGGTGCTTGAGTCCTTCAATCAGCCCCACCGGATCGATCAGGAAGGTGCGGATGATCGACGGATAGAGGCTTTTGTAGTCGAGCACCAGCACCGATTCGTACAGTCCCGGTTGCGAATCCATGACAAAACCGCCAGGGCTGGCTTCGGGTGGCTTGCCACCGAGGTTCGGCGCTACGAAACCCTGACGGTGCATCAGCGGCATGTACAGGTGCGTGAACGCCGCCACCGAACCGCCCATGCGATCGGCTGGCAAACCGGTGACGCTGGCTCGCTCCAGCAGGAAGGTGAGCAGCTCGGTCCTGGCGAAAATCCGCGTGACCAGTTCGCAGTCCTTGAGGTTGTATTTGGCCAGCGCCGGTTTGTCCTCGGCGAACATACGATTGATTTCGTCCATGCGCTGGTACGGGTTGTCGATGGACTTGCCCTCGCCGAGCAAGGTTTGCGCGACGTTTTCCAGGCTGAACGAGGGGAAACTCCAGGTTGCCGAACGCAGGGCCTCGATACCGTCGATGATCAAACGGCCAGCGGCTGAAGCGAAGTAATGGTTGCCGCTGCCGTGTTCACGCCACTGCATTTCCTCGCCGCCACGCCCCAGTTTCAACGGTACCGCCAGGCGCCGGGCGTGTTCGTGCAGCACCCGCAAGTCGAACTGCACGACGTTCCAGCCGATGATCGCGTCGGGGTCGAACCGGGCAAACCAGTCGTTGAGTTTTTTCAGCAGCAGGGTCCGCGAATCGCAGTATTCGAGCTGGAAGTCCACCTGGCTGGCGTCGCCATTGGGCGGTCCGAGCATGTACACCTGACGCTCGCCGCAGCCTTCCAGGGCGATGGAATACAACTCGCCCTGGGCCGTGGTCTCGATGTCCAGGGACACCAGTTTCAAGCTCGGCCGGTAGTCCGGATCGGGTTTCATCTGCGCGTCGAGCAGCAGGCCCTCGGCATTCGGCGTGCCACTGAAACGCACCGGTGCGGTGATGAAGCGTTCCATCATGTAGCGTTCCGGCGGGCGCACGTCGGCTTCGAACACCTCGACACTGGCCCGGCGCAGCGCGGTTTCCAGACGCATCAACTGGCCATGTTGCTGGCAGTAAAGACCGAGGACCGGGCGATGTTCGAAATCCTGCAGGGCCAGGGGCCTGAGCTCGACGTTCTTCTCGTCATGCAAAACACGTTCGGCGGGCTGACGCTGCGCAGCAGGGATGAACGCCACCGACGGTTGATGAGGCAAGCGGATACGCCGGGGACCGCTGTCGGTCGCCAGCCAGAATTCGACTTCCGTACCGGCCGGGGTGTCGCGCCAATGCCGGGTCAGGACGAAGCCCTGCTGTAGATCCACCACTGCAAACCTCGAAACTGATTCAGAGGGTGATTCTACCCGTCATCAGTCGCGATAGCGCGCTTGCCGCAGGCCTATCAGGCAGACACCGCCCCTGTGGGAGCGAGCCTGCTCGCGAAGGCAGACTTACAGCCAACATCATCGTTGAATGTTGAACCGCTTTCGCGAGCAGGCTCGCTCCCACAGGTAAGGTGCTGGCCCGAAATGAGGGGTTTGCCGAAGAAAAACCGCCAAATGACGTTTTTTGCGTGTTATCTGCCGCATTCGCCCTTGCCCTGAACGCTCGCGTCTACGATTCTTCAAGAACAACGACAACACCCGAGTAACCACCATGAAAACCGTCGCCCAACTGCTCAAGCTCAAAGATCAGAAAAACCAGGAAGTGCACCAGATCAAACCCGATCACATGGTGCTCGAAGCACTGATGAAGATGGCCGAGAAAAACGTCGGCGCCTTGCTGGTGGTGGAGAATGATGAAGTGCTGGGCATCATCAGCGAACGGGACTATGCGCGCAAACTGGTGCTGCACGGCCGCTCTTCGGTGGGCACGCCGGTGCGCGACATCATGGTATCGCCGGTGATTACCGTCGACACCCATCAAACCGTGGAGACCTGCCTGGGCATCATGTCCGATAGACGCCTGCGTCACTTGCCGGTGGTCGAAGGCGGCAAATTGATCGGCCTGCTGTCGATCGGCGACCTGGTCAAGGAAGCGATTGCCGAACAGGCGGAACTGATCAAGCAGCTGGAACAGTACATTCGCGGGGAATAAATCCGGACACCTTGCTTTCCTCCTGTGGGAGCGAGCCTGAACTGGCCTAATAATTCCGGACACCTCTTAAGGGCGATATGATTTCGCCAACTTGGAGGTTCCATGAACGAAAGAAAGGTCTATACCCGCGAGTTCAAGCTGCATGCTGCCAGCATGGTGCTTGATGATAACTGCCCGGTTCCAGAAGTGTGTGCATCGCTGGATATCGGCCCTACCGCTTTACGGCGTTGGGTCGATCAGGTTCGCAAGGAACGCGAGGGACAGCCAGTCAAAGGCACCAAGGCGATTACCGAAGATCAGCGCCAGATCCAGGAACTAAAGGCCAAGATCAAACGCATGGAAATGGAAGCCGAGATCTTAAAAAAGGCTACCGCTCTCTTGATGTCGGATCCCGATCGTTTTCGATGATTGCGGAACTAAGAGAGTCATTCCCGACTGCCATTGTGTGTCGTGTTTTCGATGTGAAGCGCAGCAGCTTTTATGAGTGGCTTCAGCGGCGAGCCAAACCGCGGATCAGACGCGAAGACCTCAAGTTGAAAGTGGTTGAACTGCACAGCGAAAGCCGGGAAGCCATGGGTTCCAGAATGATCAGCAAGAACCTGAAGTCCCAAAACATCGCGATCGGAAGAGGCCTTGTCAGGGCGCTAATGAGGGAGGCCAACATTGTCAGTAAACAACGCCAGCCTCACCCATTCAGATCCAAAGGCGTTGAAGCATTTGTCGCGCCCAATCGACTCAAGCGCAATTTTAAGCCGACTGCAGTTGATCAGGTCTGGTGTGGCGACGTTACCAGCTTGATGGTGGGCGAGCGCTGGGTTCATCTGGCCATCGTGATCGATTTGTTTGCTCGCCGCGTCATTGGCTGGGCGTTTTCGCTGGTCAATGACGCCAACTTGGTCAGCAAGGTGCTACGCATGGCGACAGAGGTGCGAGCGTGTCCTCCTGGACTGATGTTCCATTCAGATCAGGGCTGTCAGTACACCAGTCGCAAGTTTCAAGAAGAACTGAAGCGTCATGGCATTTTGCAAAGCATGAGTCATCGCGGGCAGTGCTGGGACAATGCTCCAACGGAGCGTTTTTTCGGCACGCTGAAATCAGAATGGGTGCCTCGTAGTGGCTACAGCAAGATCGAGGAAGCAAAAACCGATATGGTGCGTTTCTTCCTGTACTACAACCGCACCAGGCTCCACAGCTACAACAACTACCTGTCGCCAATAGCCATGGAGCAAAAAGCGGCATAAACACCGTAACCGGTGTCCGGGATTACTTGACCAGTTCAGCCTGCTCGCTCCCACATTTGGTTTTCAGGGTTTTCAGACTGGCCAATGCCGGGCGAATACCGGTGCCAGTGCCGGGTGGCGGTCGATGCGTTCCAGCCAGGCGAAAAACCCCGGCCGGGCAATGCGCAAATGTTCCCGACTGCCCGCCCATCGCGAGATCACCGCCGCCAGCACATCCAGGGCCCCTGGCTTCTCGCTGCCCAGGTACAACTCGCCCGAGAACTGATCGGCAAACACCTCCCAACTCCAGTGCAGGCGCCGACGGGCGCCCTCCATGAGGTTCTGCCTGGACGACTCATCCGCCTCGGCCAGCCAGCGCTCGGGGTAATCGATGATGCCGATGGCCGCATAGCAATTGCTGACGATGTACGCCATGCCGCGAATGGCCTGGGCCCGCTCGGCCGGGTCTGGCGGCAACAACCCCGATGCGGGAAAGGTCAGCCCGAGGTGAATCAGGATCGCCGCGCTCTCGGTCAGGACGCCGCCATCGGGTAGCTGCAAGGTTGGTATCTGTTTGAGCGGATTGAGTTTCTCCAGCGCCTGGGCCGCCTCCGCGGATGCCTCGACATCGATGAAGCGATAAGGAATATCACAGAGTTCAAGGGCGGCTTCGATGGCCGCCGCCCCAGAGTTCTGATAACCGTAGAGCTGGTACATAAACGTCTCCTTGCACACCGCGATCTCTGCAGTGCCTCATCAATCGTCCCGGCAGAGGAACGCGCCAGCTATCCAGTGTAGAAGCCGCCACCCGCCACACCACGGTCATCCGACGATCGCCCCATCACGCTCACAAGGGGTGTGTCGTCGGTCCTATCATTGCCGTCGATGTTCACCATCACGTCAATGAAGTTCTCTTAAAAAATCCCCGGCGTAACATCTGCTCCATACCAACCCATAAGCACCCCGGAGCACACCATCATGAAACGCCAAACCCTCCTCAGCATCGCTTTCTCGGTTTTCGCAGTTAACGCTTTCGCCGCAAACTCTGCTCAGCCTATGGTCGCTGAAGGCGGCTCGGATCGTCTGATTGAAAGCCGTGTGGCCGAGGGTGGTTCCGATCGCCTGATCGAGAATCGTGTGGCCGAAGGTGGTTCGGATCGCCTGCTGGAAAAACGTGTTGCCGAAGGCGGTTCCGACAAGCTGCTGCAAAACCGCGTCGCCGAAGGCGGTTCCGACAAACTGCTGCAAAACCGCGTCGCCGAAGGCGGTTCCGACAAACTCCTGCAAAACCGCGTTGCCGAAGGCGGCTCCGACAAGCTCCTGCAAAACCGCGTCGCTGAAGGTGGCTCGGACCGTCTGATCGAAAGCCGCGCTGTCTGAATGCAGTGCTTTACCGCAGGACTCAAGGAAAACCCGGCCTCACCCGCCGGGTTTTTTATGCGTTTTTTCGCCGCGATTAATTTACTGCCCGCGCCATGCAGCGCTGGTAACGTTCATCGACCCGTTTGGCGAACCACGCGGTGGTGAGTTTGCGGGTGATTTTCGGGCTTTGCAGCACGATCCCCGGCAACACTTCACGGGGCAACGGCCGACCCTCGGCCCGTTCGGCCAGTTCGAAAACCCGTCGATAGAGTTTGCTGTCTTCGAACGCCAGGGTTTTCCCCTCTTCCAGTTGCTCGCGGATCGTCGGATTGCGCATGTCCAGTTGCTTGCCGAGGGTACGCACGGCCAGTTCCGTGGTGCCGGGCATGATCGAACCGTAGCGCACCAGGTCGCCATCCAGCGCCAACGGGATACCGGAAGCCCGGCTCACCGCGTTCTGGAACGCGGCGTTACGGCTGGCGTACCAACCCGCGTTGAAGTCCGCAAAGCGGTACAACGGCTGTGGGTAACTCACCGGATACCCGAGCAGATGCGCGATGCCGAAATACATGCCGCCGCGCCGGGTGAACACTTCATGACGAATCGAGCCCTTCACCGGGTACGGATAACCCTTGGCCTGCTGTTCGGCAAAATCGATGCCGACCTGCATCGGCCCGCCGGTATGCACCGGATTGAAGCCGCCGAACAGTTTTTTTCCCATCGGTACCATGTCGATGAAGTCGTCGAAAATGGCGCTCAGTTCCTTTTCACTGCGCGCGGCATTCAGGCGGTTGCTGTAGCTTTTGCCGTTGGGCGAATCGAGCTTTAACGCACTGCTCACCAGCAGGCCGGGAATGTGTGCCTTGGCGGCGCGACGGTCGATCTCGTCGCGGGCGATCTTGCCCAGGCCCGGTACGCCCGGATTGACCTGAAAGGTCGACTCCTGTTCAGTCACCGCCAACACCGAGCACAGATTTTTCGTGGTCGGCGAGATGTCTTGCGCGGTAAACGCCACCTGGATATCCGTGGCCCAACCCTGGGGGTCAGCAGCCTTGGCCGGCAGCAAACGCACAATCTCGGCCTTCACTTCGGCCGGGCTGCGCGCCGCCGGTTCCTGGGTCCGTTGGCTGCCGCAACCGGCCAATACCAGCAACACGGCGACGCTTGTGATCAATCTGATTTGCATGTCGTTCCATCTAATCCGTTTGTCCGGGCCAACCATACGACCAATGGCAGGTCAGCGGCTACGACCGTGGCAGTCCGACGGTTGCCGCCCTCCCCGACTGGACCATACTTGATTCACACAGCGAGGAGGACAGGTCATGCACCGCAGCGACGTGTTGATCATCGGCGCCGGCCCGACCGGGCTGGTCCTGGCGTTGTGGCTGAGCAAACTGGGTGTGCGCGTGCGGATCGTCGACAAAACCTCCGCCCCTGGCACCACATCCCGGGCACTGGCCGTCCAGGCACGAACGCTGGAGTTGTATCGCCAGCTCGGGCTGGACGACGCCGTGGTGCAACACGGCCATCAAGTAAAGGCCGGCAACTTCTGGGTCAAGGGTGAGCCCGTGGCGCACCTGCCCCTGTCCCAGATCGGTGAGGGCCTGACGCCCTACTCGTTTCTCGAGATCTTCCCGCAGGACGAACACGAACAGCTGCTGATCGAGCGCCTGGAAGCCTTCGGTATCACGGTGGAACGCAACACTGAACTGGCAGGCTTCGAGCAAACCGCAGACGGCATCACGGCCACGCTGCACCTGCCCGACGGCCAGCAGGAAATCTGCCAGGCCTGTTACCTGGCCGGATGCGACGGTGCCCGGTCGATTGTACGCAAGATCCTGGATACCGGATTTCCCGGCGGGACCTACCAGCAGATTTTCTACGTCGCCGACGTGCAGGCCAGCGGCCCGACATTCAATGGCGAACTGCATGTGGATCTCGACGAGGCGGACTTCCTCGCCGTATTCCCGTTGGCCGCCAGTGGTCGCGCGCGCTTGATCGGCACGGTGCGCGACGAGCGCGCCGAACATGCCGAGACCCTGCGCTTCGAGGACGTCAGCAGTCGGGCCATCGAACATATGAAGGTGCAGATCGAGCAACTGAACTGGTTCTCGACCTACCGCGTGCATCATCGGGTGGCGGATCACTTCCGCAAGGACCGGGCGTTTTTGCTGGGTGATGCCGCACATGTGCACAGCCCGGCGGGCGGTCAGGGCATGAACACCGGGATTGGCGATGCCATCAACCTGGCCTGGAAACTGGCGGCCGTGTTGAGCGGCGGTGCCAAGGCCAGGCTGCTCGACACCTATGAAACCGAGCGCATCGCGTTTGCGCGCAAACTGGTGGCCACCACCGACCGGGTCTTCACTTTCGTCACCGCCGACGGACCGATTGCCGATTTGCTGCGTACGCGCCTGGCCCCGTTCTTGTTACCGAAAATGACCTCGTTCGAAACCTCCCGCCAGTTCCTGTTTCGCACGGTGTCGCAGATCACCCTGAATTATCGTGGAATGCCGCTGAGCACGGGCGTTGCCGGGCATGTGCATGGCGGTGATCGCCTGCCCTGGGCCCATGACGGTGAGGGGGATAATTTCGAGTCGCTCAAGTGCCTGACCTGGCAGGTGCATGTCTATGGCGACACCAGCGACGAGATGATCGCCTGGTGCCACGAGCACCACCTGCCACTGCATGTGTTCGACTGGCGACCGGCGTTCGAAGCGGCGGGCCTGGGGCGCAATGGCTTTTATCTGTTGCGGCCCGATACCTATGTGGCGATTGCCGAAACCTGCTCGGACCCGAAAGTGATCGAACGGTATTTCCGCGATCACGGGATCCGGCCGTTTTTTGGCGCGACCTGAAAACACCACATCCCACAGGGATATGCGGTGGTTTTCAGATCCCGGCCAAGGCCAGATCCATCGCAAAGTACGTAAAGATCAGGTCTGCCCCGGCCCGCTTGATCGCCCCCAGGCTCTCGCGCACCACACGGTCTTCATCGATGGCCCCGGCCTGGGCGGCAAACTTGATCATCGCGTACTCACCACTCACCTGATAGGCCGACAGCGGCAGGCGCGAGGCTTCGCGGATGTCGCGGATGATGTCCAGGTACGCACCGGCCGGTTTGACCATCAGCGCATCGGCGCCTTCCTGTTCGTCGAGCAACGATTCGCGCACCGCTTCACGGCGGTTCATCGGGTTCATCTGGTAGCTTTTACGGTCGCCCTTGAGCGCACTGCCGCCCGCCTCGCGGAACGGGCCATAGAGCGCCGAGGCGAATTTGGTCGAATAAGCCATGATCGCCGTCTGGGTAAACCCGGCGGCATCGAGCGCCCGGCGAATCGCCTGGACCTGCCCGTCCATCGCCGCCGAGGGGGCGATCACGTCGGCACCGGCACGGGCCGCCGCGACGGCTTGCCTGCCGAGGTTGATCAGGGTCTGGTCGTTGTCGACTTCATGGTTGTGCAGCACGCCGCAATGGCCGTGGTCGGTGTATTCGCAAAAGCAGGTGTCGGACATCACGATCATTTCCGGCACCGCGTCCTTGGCGATGCGCGACATGCGCGAGACCAGGCCGTCATCGCGCCAGGTGTCGCTGCCGCTGCTGTCCAGGTGATGGGACACGCCGAAGGTCATCACCGACTTGATCCCGGCACGGGCGTAGCGCTCGATCTCGCCGGCCAGTTTCGACTCGGGTATGCGCATCACGCCCGGCATGCTTTTGATCGGCACGAAGTCGTCGATTTCTTCTTCGACGAAAATTGGCAACACCAGGTCGTTCAGGCTGAATTCGGTCTCCTGGAACAGGCTGCGCAGGCTCGCATTGCGGCGCAGACGGCGTGGGCGTGCTTCGGGGAACTGACTGGACATGGGTATTCCTGGATTTCAGAGGACGAGACGAATGTCGTAGGGAGGCAAAGCTTATGCCTTGCGCGGCGCGGGGCACAAACCCTGGGTGATCAACTAACCCTTACTGGTTCGGCAACAATCGCGCTGCCGCAAGGCTCCCGGTGTGATTAAAGGTTCAATTGCCCGCTGATACAAGTCACCACCGCCCCGCCAATCCAGATTTCATCCCCCGCCTGCTCCACCTCGATTCGCCCGGCGCGCCCCATGGTCAGGCCCTGGCTGACCACGTAGCTTGCCGGTGCCAACCCTTCGCAGAGCAACCATTGGGCTATCCCGGCGTTCAGGCTGCCAGTGGCGGGATCTTCGGGCATGCCATCGCCGGAAATGAATGCCCGTACTTCGAAATGGGCGTCATCGCCATCGCGTTCGGGATGCCACGGTGCGATGACACCAACGGCCAAGCCAAGCATGTGTGAATGATCCGGCTGCAGATCCAGAACCTGTTGCCGATCCCCGAGCATTACCGCCAGCCAGCCGGCGCCGTTATCGACCCACTGCGCCCGAGTGATCGCGTCCGGTTCCAGCCCGAGCCCCAACCGCACACGTTCTACCAGGCGGTCGTCCACCGGCCCGGTCTTGAGCAACGGAGGAGCGAGAAACGCCAGTTGCGCGCCCTGCCGACGGACCCGCACCAAGCCGACGCCGCACTCCTGAATGATCTCTTCGCCCTTGGGCACGCCACCAGCCTCAAGCCAGGCGTGGCAAGTGCCCAGGGTCGGGTGCCCGGCAAACGGCAATTCCCTCAGGGTGGTGAAGATTCGCATCCGATAGTCCGCCCGGGGGTCCTGCGGCTCCAGAATGAACGTGGTCTCACTGAGGTTGGTCCAGGTCGCGAACGCCGCCATGCGCTCATCGCTCAACTCATCGGCACCAAACACCACCGCCAACGGGTTGCCCTTGAGCGGCACAGGACTGAAGACATCGACTTGCTTGAAATTGAATGAACTCATGGCCGTCCCTGGTCCTGATCAAATCGAATCGTTGGGCTTGGGGATGGTCAACCCGCGCACCACCGCCGGCCGCGCCAGGAAACGTTCCAGTACTCGCGTGACGTTAGGGAAGTTCTGGATGCCCACCAGATCGCCAGCCTCATAGAAGCCGATCAGGTTGCGCACCCACGGGAAGGTAGCGATGTCGGCGATGGTGTAGCGCTCGCCCATGATCCAGTCGCGCCCTTGCAGCCTGCCGTCGAGCACTTTAAGCAGGCGTCTGCTTTCCTCGACGTAGCGGTCACGGGGGCGCTTGTCTTCGTAGTCCTTGCCGGCGAATTTGTTGAAAAACCCGAGCTGGCCGAACATAGGGCCGATGCCGCCCATCTGGAACATCAGCCACTGGATCGTTTCGTAGCGCGCTGCCGACTCCTGGGCCAGCAGTTGTCCGCTCTTGTCGGCCAGGTAGATCAGGATCGCCCCGGATTCGAACAGTGCCAGCGGCTTGTCGTCCGGACCGTGGGGGTCGAGGATCGCCGGGATCTTGTTGTTGGGATTGAGGGAAAGAAATTCCGGGGACATCTGATCGTTGGTGTCGAAGCCTACCCGGTGAGGTTCATACGGCAGGCCGATCTCTTCGAGCATGATCGATACCTTGACGCCGTTGGGGGTCGGCAAGGAGTACAGCTGAATCCACTCCGGGTACTGGGCAGGCCATTTGCGGGTGATGGGGAATGCGGACAGATCGGTCATGGGCGGGATCCACGAAGACATTGAGAGCGACGATCATAATGTAGATATCGGCTCAGCGAGCCCTTGACGCCATTAATCTGGCTGATAGGCAAGATCAAAAGAGATCACGACTGTTTCAACGCCATCCGGTGTAGGGTGTCCACAATATTGCAACATCCTGTCGATAACCTTCGCTGCAAACCCTTGAAGGTTACCGGTACATTGCCGCGCACTCGGCCGGAATCGAACCAAACGGGTTCAGGGGACTCTGAGCACCACCCCTTTGGAAACGGACCGGCTTCAATGACATGGAAAACACCCGACGCAGGACAATCGTGGTGTAAAGGTTTGTCAGCCTTAACCGAATTGCGCTGAAGACACCTTTACTCATGAATCTGTTCAATTTTGCCAAACGCTTCAAACATCGTGCTTACCTTTTATTGCCCGCCCTCTTGGTGGTCAGCGCGTTGTTCCTGTCGCTGGAATCCGGCCTGAGTCGCGCCCACCCAATGGATGGCACCCAGACGCTGGTTTTCCTGCGCCACGGGGAAAAACCCGACGGTGGTCTGGGCCAGCTCAATTGCCAGGGACTGAACCGCGCCATCGACCTGGCCACGCTACTGCCGGAAAAGTTCGGCAAGGCCAACTATGTGTTCGCGGCGAACCCGACCCGTAACGTCGAGGAAGGCGAGTTCGACAACTCCTACAGTTACATCCGCCCCCTGATGACCATCAGCCCCAGCGCCATCAAGCTGGGCCTGCCGGTGAACATCAATTTTTCCGCCAATGACACCAGTGACCTGGCGAATGAACTGATCCACGACAAGTATCACAACGCGGTCATCTACACCGCCTGGTCTCACGGCTACCTGCCGGAGCTGATCAACAAGGTCGCCGGCGACGCCACCGGCAAGAAAATGACCATCACGGATGACTGGGAGTCCAGCGACTACGATTCGCTGTATGTGCTGACCCTGACATGGCACAACGGCAAGGCCAGTTTGCAGAGCCATGTGTACAAGCAAGGTCTGGATAATGGTGCTGAAACCTGCCCGACCTGAGTTGCGCATTGCCTGATCGGGCCTCATCGCGAGCAGGCTCGCTCCCACATTCGATCTCCAGCGAACACATTTTTTGTGACCACCGCTGATTAAATGTGGGAGCGAGCCTGCTCGCGAAGGGGTCGGCAAAAACACCCTCAACCGTTCTGACTGCCCCGCTCACGCAGATACTCGAGAACCGCCCCCCGCTCCCCGGCAAACTCGATCCGCGCGTCTTTCTTTTCCCGCTGAAACGCGTACATCGGATCGTAATACTCACTCAGCAGCCCTTCGATCCAGCCCCGGTGCAGATCCACCGTGCCACTGCGGGCTTGCTCGGCCAACGCATCCTCCATCAAAACCAGCATGCGCCGATGACGTTCACCACCCAGGCGCTTCTGCACATTGTTCAGGCTCGCCAGCAAGCGCTCGGAAAACAACGCAAAACCGTCATCGCCATGCACGTCGATGAATTCGGCGCACAGATCCACCACGTAATCGCGCAGGATCCGCTCGACCCGCCCTTCCAGGCTGTCTTCCAGCCAGACCATCGGAAATTGCTGCATGCCCTGGTACAACGGCAACGGCAGCGCACAACTGCCCACCGCACGGCTTTCGTCTTCCAGTACGAACTGCTCGATACCCCGGGCGCGTTTTTTCAGCACGTCTACGGCCAAGCGGTTTTCGAAGTCGATATTCGAGGGTTGGCCCGTGGCGCGCTTGCCGAAACTGGAGCCGCGATGGTTGGCATGACCTTCAAGGTCCACGCTGTTGCCCAGTTGCGTAAGCACCTCGGTTTTGCCGGTGCCGGTCATCCCGCCCAACAGGACGAAATCGCACTGGGTCACGGCTTGATCGAGGGTGTCCAGCAGGAAGGTGCGCATGGCCTTGTAACCGCCGCCCACCCGTGGATAGTCGATGCCCGCCTCGTCCTTGAGCCATTGCTGGACGATCTGCGAGCGCAGGCCGCCGCGAAAGCAATACAGCAGGCCATCCGGATGCGCCCGGGCAAAATCGGCCCAGGCCTGGATGCGTTCAGCCTTGACCGCGCCCGACACCAGTTGATGCCCCAGCACGATGGCCGCTTGCTGGCCGTGCTGCTTGTAGCAGGTGCCGACCCGCTGGCGTTCATGGTCATTCATCAACGGAAGGTTGATCACACCGGGAAACGCGCCCTTGTTGAACTCGACAGGCGCGCGGGCGTCCATCATTGGCCGGTCGTTGAGGAAGATGTCGCGGTAATCAGTGCAGTCGACGAACATCAAAACACCTCGACTGCGTTGCTCTGTCGCTCGACCAGTTCACCGATCGGTTCCAGGCTCAGGCCCAGTTCGGCGGCCACCGAGAGGAATTGCTCGTTGCCTTCAGGCGTCACGGCAATCAGCAGGCCGCCGCTGGTCTGCGGGTCGCAGAGCACACGTTTGTGCAGCTCCTGAAGGCGTCCGAGCTTGCTGGCGTAGCTGTCGAAATTGCGCAGCGTCCCGCCCGGTACGCAGCCCTGTTCCAGGTAATACTCGACCCCCGGCAGGCGCGGTACACGGTCATATTCAATGCGCGCCGTGAGCCGGCTGCCGTCGGCCATTTCCACCAGGTGCCCGAGCAGGCCGAAACCGGTGACATCGGTCATCGCGGTTACGCCGTCGAGCTTGCCGAAACGGCTGCCGGGTTTGTTCAGGGTGCACATCCAGTCCCGGGCCAGGCCGATGTCGGCATGACGCAACTTGCCCTTTTTCTCGGCGGTCGTAAGGATGCCGATACCCAGGGGTTTGGTGAGATAGAGCAGGCAACCGGCGGTGGCGGTGTCGTTGCGCTTCATGTGGCGCTTTTCCACCAGGCCGGTGACGGCCAGGCCAAAGATTGGTTCCGGCGCGTCGATGGAGTGCCCGCCTGCCAGCGGGATGCCCGCCTCGTCACACACCGAACGACCGCCGCGTATCACTTCCCGGGCAACTTCCGGCGCCAGCACGTTCACCGGCCAGCCCAGAATCGCAATCGCCATCAATGGGTCACCGCCCATGGCGTAGATGTCGCTGATGGCATTGGTGGCGGCAATTCGGCCGAAATCGAAGGGATCGTCGACGATCGGCATGAAAAAATCCGTGGTCGAGACCACGCCACGTTCCTCATCGATGGCATACACCGCCGCGTCATCGCGCGAGGCATTGCCGACCCAAAGCTTCGGGTCGAGGTTCTGCGCCCCGCTGCCGGCCAGGATCACTTCCAGCACCTGGGGGGAAATCTTGCAACCGCAACCGGCGCCGTGGCTGTATTGGGTCAGGCGAATCGGCTCGCTCATTGGGGGTACCTCATTGGGTCAATGGGGCCGATTCTAGCAGAGCGAGGCATGCGCAAGGCATTGCACAGCCACGGACTTTGTGGGAGCGGGCTTGCTCGCGAAAACGGTGTGCCAGTCGCATCATTGCTGGATGTGCCGCCGTCTTCGCGAGCAGGTCGGATCGCCGCACCGTCGCTTCCACATTGATCGCAGTTAAGGCAGCAGAATCACCTTGTCACCGCTGCCTTGATTCACTTCGGCATAACGCTCCAGGCCTTCCGCCAATGGCGACTCGAACAAGCCTTGTGGCAGAGGCAACAAATCCTGATCGAAGAACCGGCCGAACTGGTCGAGCATCGCCGCACACGCCTGCACCCCGTACAGCAGCGAGTTGATTCCCACCACCGAGCCACCCTTGCGATACAACGCCAGGGCCGGCAACTGCACGTGACCGTCCACGGGGGCCGCGATGATCGCGATGCGGCCGAACGCGGCCAGGGCGGGTACCGAGGCCGGCAGCCAGAAACCGGTGGTGTCGAAAATCACGTCGGCACCGCCGGCATAGACCGCGTTGACCTGTGCGCCCAAATCTTCAGGTTTATCCAGTTGCAGGGTTTGATAACCCTGATCCTGCAAGTCCTTGACCTGTTCCGGACGCCGCGCGGCCGCCAGCACCCGGGCACCGCGCACCTTGGCCAAGGCCAGCGCGGCACTGCCGACTGCCCCGCCACCAATGACCAACAATCGGGTTTCGGCCGTCACCAGGCTGCGTTCCAGTGCGTCCCACGCCGTGGTGTACGGCACACCGAGGCTGGCGGCCTGGGCGAAGCTCAAATGCGTGGGTTTGAGCGCCACGCCGTTGGCCGGCAGTTTGACGAATTGCGCGTGGGAGCCGTCGGCGAAAAAGCCCAGTTCCTTGCCCGTGCCCCAGACTTCCTGACCGATCAGCGCCTGCGGGCCGGCCACGACAACCCCGGCAAAGTCACGACCGGGAATCCGCGGCAAGGTGGTGTAGGGAAAACGCCCCAGCACGTTCTTCACATCGCTGGGGTTGAGGCCGGCGGCCTTGATCTGGACCAGCACTTCATCGGCGCCGGGCACAGGCGTAGGCACCTCGACGTAGCGCAGGGCCGAGAGATCACCGGTTTTATCGAATTGCAGAGCTTTCATGGGCGTATCCATCGAGTCGAAAAGGGTTCAGGAGA
Organism: Pseudomonas fluorescens; assembly: GCF_040448305.1. Lineage (NCBI taxonomy): Bacteria > Pseudomonadati > Pseudomonadota > Gammaproteobacteria > Pseudomonadales > Pseudomonadaceae > Pseudomonas > Pseudomonas fluorescens. The sequence goes on from NZ_CP148752.1 coordinate 4,772,587, forward strand.
TCCAGCCAGCCACCAGCCCCCGCCCCATCGGCCAGAGCTTTTCGCCGGCAAGCATCCCGAGCAGGCCCACCAGCGCGATGGCCGGGGGTGCGGGGGAACGAAAATCCAGGGCGCCGTAGAGCAGACCGACGCCCAGACCGATGGCCAGTGACACGAGGTAGTTCATGGCAGACTCCAGGGGCAATTGAGGTATGCGCTGAGTCTAGAGGGCGACGCCTGCGAGCATCGGCCAAGTGCTTCTGAATTTCGGCCAAAGCCTGGCCTCGGCGAATTCAGTCCTGGCGTTGCGCCGCCGGAAACTGCGAAGGAGCAACGCCCAGCTCACGGCGAAACATGTCGCTGAAGCTGCTCGGCGAATAGCCCAGCTCCCGGGCAATCGCGCTGACCGGTACACCCTGGATCAGCTCGGCCACCGCCGTCGCCAGTTGCACCTGACGCCGCCACTCGGCGAAGCCCATGCCCAAAACGTCCTTGAACAACCGCGCCAGGGTCCGCACGCTGGCACCGGCGGTTTCTGCATGCTGCTCGAACGAGATATCCAGCGACGGCGCCGACATGACCGCTTGACACAGGTTCATCAGCCGTCGGTCGGAATCGTCCGGCAGTGGGATTTTCAGCATCGAACGCCTGGCCCGCTTGAGTTCCAGTAGCGCCAGGCCCACCAGTGCGTCGTAATACTCGGGCGACCCGTCGTTGCCCTGCTCCACCAGACCGACGATCAGTTCGCGCAGCAAGCCGCCGACCTCGATCACCTGAACGCGGTCATCCAGGGTCGCCGCCAAAGTAGGTCGCAGGTAGATATTGCGCATTTGCAGGTCGGACACCACGCGAATCCCGTGGGGCACACCGGGTGGCAACCACACCGCCCGCTGCGGCGGCACCACCAGTGCCTCGTGCGGCGTCTCGACCCACATCACCCCGCTCATTGCATACAGCAACTGGCCCCAGACGTGCTCGTGAGGCTCGATGTACAACCCGCGCGGATAGGTGCGAGCCAGCGGTTGCACAGGCACATCGGTGTCACTCAGGTCAGGCGGTGCGGCGAGGGCCATGGTCAATGTTCATTGGGGGTACGGGAAGTTTCCATGGTAACGGGGCGCCGAACTTGTCGCCAGCAACCGCCGTCTACCGACAATCAGAGTGAATTTTCCTGATGGCACGCGATCCTTTTATGTACAACAGGGAGGAATCGGGGCTTTATGAACAGTGCAAAATTATTCGTCATCGAGTACACCCTCCACGGCGCTCAGAAATCATTCATCATCCGCCTGGAAAAATTGGATAACGCAGAAGCCTGGCATTGGGCGAGCTGTGATGCGGGGGTGGGGCGAATCCCCCGATTCGGACGCGAGAAGGTGCAAAAGACCAGCAAGCCGATGGCTGAAAAATTCGGCGTGGAAAACGTCAAGTGGCGGCCGGCGAACTAATATCCGTTGAACATCAGGTTCGGGGGAAGGGATATGAGCGCAACACCCGTCAACAGCCCTGCGCAGCTGGACTACGGTCTGGACACGCCAATCGGTCGCATCACCAAAAGCGCCGAATGCCGGATCGGCCTGGAACAGGTCGAAAATGACCCATACTGCTTCGCCATACGCGTCCCGGCGCCACTGCCGGAAGATCTGGAGCAAGCCAGGACCCTGGTGCTGCGGGTCGAAGGGCGGCGCCTGCAAGGCACCGTGCGCCACAGCGAACGCCTGGAAGATGACAGCCTCAGGCTGGAAGTGGAACCGGATTAGGCTCCACTTTGGCGTGTGCCGTGGTTTTCAGTGGGCACACTTGCAGCCTTGGGATGCGCACTCCTCCCCGTGCTCGTGATGCTTGGCACAGGCTTCACAGCAGTAATGCTTGCCGTGACGCACGATCGGATGTTCACCGAGCTTGCAGTTACATTTCGGACAGTCGCAAGTACGTTCGGTCATGGGTTTGACTCCTTGGGTACTGATCTTCGGGGACGTTGAGGTACAACCCGTGTTGTCAGTGTAGGAGCTACCATCCAACGGAACCGGTCGGCTGTCGGATCGATTTGGCGTGAACCCTGTGGGAGCGAGCTTGCTCGCGATAGCGGTGGCTCAGCCAACATCAATGCTGAATGTGCTGCCGTCATCGCGAGCAAGCTCGCTCCCACAGGTTTTGTCTCTGTTCTGTCAGATACGGAACTGCCCGACCAGACTGCCCAGACGCTGACCGAGGTCGGCCAGGCTGCGGGAGGTTTGCGCGCCGAGTTGGGTTTCGTCCGCGACGCTGTCCACCGCCACGGCAATCTGATGCACGCTGCGGTTGATCTCTTCGGCCACGGCGGTCTGTTCTTCGGCGGCACTGGCGATCTGCGCGTTCATCGAATTGATGGTCGCGATCAGCTGCGCCATGGCGTCCAGCGAAGCCCCCGCCTCGTTGGCCTGGGCCGAGGTGCCGTCGCCGGCCTCGCTGGAGCGACGCATCGCCTCCACCGCCGACCGGGTGCCGGCCTGCAAGCGGTCGATCATGCCCTGGATTTCCTGGGTGCTGATTTGCGTGCGGCTGGCCAGCGCCCGCACTTCATCGGCCACCACCGCAAAGCCGCGCCCGGCCTCACCGGCGCGGGCGGCTTCGATGGCCGCGTTGAGCGCCAGCAGGTTGGTCTGCTCCGCAATCGAGCGAATCACCCCGAGCACGCTGACAATCGACGACACGTCTTTTTGCAGGCTGTCCAAGGACACGCCGCTGCTGCGGATGTCGTCCACCAGCGCATGGATCTTCTCGATACTGCCGGCCACCACACGCTTGGCCGCCTGCCCTTCCTCGTCGGTCTGCTGGGCTGCCACCGCGGCGCTCTGCGCGCTCTTGGCCACTTCCTGGGCTGCCGCCGACATTTGGTTGATCGCCGTGGCCACCTGATCGGTCTCATGGCGCTGACGCTCCATGGCCTGGTCCGAGCGATTGGCCTGGTCGGACACCTGATTCACCAGTCCGGTCAGTTGCGAGGTCATTTCGGTGATCTGCCGCACCAGGCCGTGGGTCTTGTCGACGAAACGGTTGAACGAGCCGGCCAGTTCACCGAGTTCGTCCTGGCTGGTGATGGTCAGGCGGCGGGTCAGGTCGCCCTCGCCTGCCGCGATGTCGTCGAGGTTGGCTTTCATCAAATGCAGCGGACGCAGAATGGTGTTGGCCAGCAGCATCCCCGCGGCAGCGATCACCAACAGCACCACGACCGCCACGCCGACGATGCTCAGCACCATGCCTTGCATGCGTTCCTGGACCTTGGCTTCGACCACGGCCACTTGTGCTTCGATGCCGTCGAGGTTGACCGAGGTGCCGACCGCCATGTCCCACTTCGGCAGGTATTCGGTGTAACCGAGCTTGGGCACCAGCACCTGGGTATTGCCGGGCAATGTCGAGCTGTATTGCAGGTAGTGCGTACCGTCCCTGGCGACTTTCACCAGGTCGCGGTTGACGTAGACACCGTTCGGGTCGCGGTTGTCCTTGAAGCTCTGGCCCACGCCTTCGGGGCTGCTGGCCTTGAACAGGCGCACGGTGTTGGAGTCGTAGCCGAAGAAGTAGCCGTCCTTGCCATAGGTGATGCTCGACAGCAGCTTGATCACCTGGGCCCGCGCCGCCTCATCGCCGGGGGCAGCGGCGTCGTAGAGCGGTTTGATCGTGGTCATGGCCACGGCCACGTAGCTTTGCAGGGTCGCCTTGGCATCGCCGAGCAGGCGCTCGCGGGTCTGCTCGACTTCCTTGCGCGCCTGATCCTGCAGAATGAACAGTGTGGTCAGGCTGATGACCAGCGCAAACAGCAACACCGGGAGGACGGCAAGGGACAGGACTTTAGCCTTGAGGCTCATGCGCATGACGTTCACTCTTTTGATTTTGTTGGCGTGGTTAAAAGCTTTAACGGCACGCCGGATCAAAAGTTGAACGCGGTCATTGAGGACACTGGTGATCCCTTGTGGGAGCGAGCCTGCTCGCGAAAGCGGTATGTCAGACACATCGATGCTGGATGTGCCGCCTTCGCGAGCAGGCTCGCTCCCACAGGGGTTCCGGGTTACAGCACCATCGCCGCCACCCAGCCAAACGCCAGCAACGGCAGGTTGTAGTGCAGGAAGGTCGGGACCACGGTGTCCCAGATGTGGTGGTGCTGGCCGTCGATGTTCAAGCCGGAAGTCGGGCCCAGGGTCGAGTCCGAAGCCGGCGAACCGGCGTCGCCCAAGGCACCGGCCGTGCCGACGATGCACACGATCGCCAACGGGCTGAAACCCAGTTGCACGCACAACGGCACGAAAATCGCCGCCAGGATCGGCACGGTGGAGAATGACGAGCCGATGCCCATGGTCACCAGCAACCCCACCAGCAACATCAGCAAGGCGCCAATGCCTTTGCTGTGATCGATGTACGACGCCGACGACTCGACCAGCGTCTGCACCTCACCGGTGGCCTTCATCACTTCGGCAAACCCGGAGGCTGCGATCATGATGAAGCCGATCATCGCCATCATTTTCATGCCTTCGGTGAACAGGTCGTCGGTGTCGCGCCATTTGACGATGCCCGACACCGAGAAAATCAGGAAACCGGCCAGCGCACCGATGATCATCGAATCGAGCAACAACTGAATGATGAACGCCGCCGCAATGGCCACACCGGCCACCATCAGGCTCAGCGGATTGTATTGCACCGCCACTTGCTCGACCTGTTCGATCTTCGCCAGGTCGTAGACACGCTTCTTGCGGTAGCTGACAAACGCAATCAGCAGGCCCGCCACCATGCCCAGGGCCGGAATGCCCATGGCGTGGGTCACGTTGATGCCGCTGATGTCCACGCCGCTGCGGGCGACGTTGGCCAGCAGGATCTCATTGAGGAAGATGTTGCCGAAGCCCACCGGCAGGAACATGTAGGGCGTGATCAGGCCGAAGGTCATGACGCAGGCAATCAGCCGACGGTCCAGTTGCAGCTTGGTCAACACGTAGAGAAGCGGCGGCACCAGCAACGGAATGAACGCGATATGTATCGGCAAGATGTTCTGCGAGGCGATGGCCACGACCCAGAGCAGGCCGATCAGCAGCCATTTGACCTGGCCACCGCCGCTGGCGTGCTGGCGATCGACCATGGCCAGGGCCTTGTCGGCCAGCGCATGGGCCATGCCGGACTTGGCAATGGCCACGGCGAAAGCACCGAGCAAAGCGTAGGACAAAGCCACCGTCGCCCCGCCGCCGAGGCCGCTGTTAAAAGCCTTGAGTGTCGCCTCGATCCCCAGGCCACCGGTCAAACCACCTACCAGCGCACCGACGATCAGGGCGATCACCACATGCACGCGGGACAGGCTGAGGATCAGCATGATGCCGACCGCGGCAATGACTGCATTCATTTCGTTACCTCGTGACAAACGGAAAGAGTCCATCCGGCAGTCTGCGAAAGCCGCCAGCGGATAAAAGGAATGGGTTTTATTAGAGGGCGCGCACTTTGCCGCAGAGTCAGCGTGGTGTCAAAGCTCGTGGGGCTCTGCGTGTGCAATGGATTGCGCTCCCACATTTGTTTCTGTGCGCTGCTCAATCAAATGATGGCGAGTGGATATCTGCCGGACCTTGATTATGCTTCACGGAACCTTGCAGCGTTTTCTGGCGTCAACCTGAATGCAAGCCCCGTAATCCGATGACATCAGCCCCAGGGCCTGGGTACGGTAAGTGTTGGTGGGAACTCCGGCCTACAACAAGAGCAAGACGGAGAATACTCATGGCAGCAATCGACAATGCAACCACGGGCAGCACGCCCAACCGCGGCCTCACCCGGGAGGAGCGCAAGGTCATTTTCGCCTCGTCCCTGGGCACCGTGTTCGAATGGTATGACTTCTACCTGTACGGCTCCCTCGCGGCGATCATCGCCAAACACTTCTTCGCCGGCGTCAACGAGACGACCTCCTTCATCTTCGCCCTGCTCGCCTTCGCCGCAGGCTTCGCCGTACGGCCCTTCGGCGCCATCGTGTTCGGTCGGCTGGGCGACATGATCGGGCGCAAACACACGTTCCTCATCACCATCGTGATCATGGGTATTTCCACGGCCGTGGTGGGTTTGCTGCCCGGCTATGCGAGCATCGGCGTCGCCGCGCCGATCATTCTGATCAGCCTGCGCCTGCTGCAGGGCCTGGCGCTGGGCGGTGAGTACGGCGGCGCAGCGACCTACGTGGCCGAACATGCACCCAAGGGCAAACGCGGCTTTTTCACCTCGTGGATCCAGACCACAGCAACCCTCGGCCTGTTTCTTTCACTGCTGGTGATCCTCGCCTGCCGCACCGCCCTGGGCACTGAAGCCTTCGAAGCCTGGGGCTGGCGGATTCCATTCCTGCTGTCGATCCTGCTGCTGATTATCTCGGTGTACATCCGCTTGCAGCTCAACGAGTCGCCGGTGTTCGTGAAAATGAAGGCCGAAGGCAAGTCTTCCAAGGCGCCGCTGACTGAATCCTTCGCACGCTGGGAGAACCTGAAGATCGTGATCATGGCCCTGCTCGGCGGCACCGCCGGCCAGGCGGTGGTCTGGTACACCGGGCAGTTCTATGCGCTGTTCTTCCTGTTGCAGACATTGAAGATCGACCCGCAGACCGCCAACCTGCTGATTGCCGGCTCACTGCTGATCGGTACGCCGTTCTTCGTCATTTTCGGCAGCCTGTCCGACCGCATCGGGCGCAAGGGCATCATCATGGCCGGCTGCATCATCGCGGCACTGACTTACTTCCCGATCTTCCATGCGTTGACCCAATACGGTAACCCCGACGTGTTCATTGCGCAGGAGAAGAATCCGGTCACGGTAGTCGCCAATCCCGGCCAGTGCTCGTTCCAGTTCGACCCGGTGGGCAAGGCCAAATTCACCAGTTCCTGTGACCTGGCCAAGACCGTGCTGGCCAAAAAGGCCATCCCCTACAAGAACGTGAGCGCCGAGCCGGGCGCCGTTGCGCAGGTGCGCATTGGCGAGAAAGTGATCGAGAGCTTCGAGGGCACCGGCATGCCGGCCGCCGACTTCAAGGCCAAAAACGACGCCTTTACCGCCACCCTCGTCACCGCCCTCAAGGACGCCGGCTACCCCGAGAAGGCCGACCCGGCCAAGACCAACTACCCGATGGTGCTGTTGCTCCTGACCATCCTGGTGATCTATGTGACCATGGTCTACGGGCCGATTGCGGCCTGGCTGGTCGAACTATTCCCGGCACGCATCCGCTACACCTCGATGTCGCTTCCCTATCACATCGGCAATGGCTGGTTCGGTGGCTTCCTGCCGACGGTGGCGTTCGCCATGGTGGCGGCCACGGGGGATATCTACTACGGGCTGTGGTATCCGATTGTCATCGCGGTGATGACGGCCGTTCTCGGCACGTTCTTCCTGCCGGAAACCAAGGATCGGGAGATTCATCACACTTGATCGGCGCCGTCCCTGTGGGAGCGAGCCTGCTCGCGATAGCGGTGTGTCAGCCACAGTTAATGTCGACTGACATGGCCTCATCGCGAGCAGGCTCGCTCCCACAGGGTTCCTGGTGTGACTTCAAGTGTGTCTGGGCAACTCGATGACGACCTTCAACCCGCCCCACTCGCTTTCCAGCAACGACAGTTTGCCGCCCCAGCTATCGACGATGTCACGCACGATACCCAGCCCCAAACCATGCCCATGGGTTTGCTCATCCAGCCGCGTACCTCGGCCAAACACCTGATCGCGACGCTCTTCGGGAATGCCCGGGCCGTCATCTTCCACGCTGAGTTCAAAGCCCTCTGCAGTCTCGGCCACACTCAGGCGAACCTCGGCATCCGCCCATTTACAGGCGTTATCCAGCAGGTTGCCCAACAGCTCCAGCAGGTCTTCACGATCCCAGGGCAACTGCAGGCCGGCCGGTGCGCGATAGCTTAGCGCCAGGTGGTCGCCATGGATCATGTTCAGGGTTGCCAGCAACCCGGGGAGTTCGCCATCGCAATCAAACAGTGCGCCCGGCAACGCATCGCCGGATAACCGTGCACGATTGAGTTCGCGATTGAGCCGTTGCTCGACCTGTTGCAGTTGTTCCTTGAGGGTCTTGCGCAGTTGCGGATGCGCGTCGAGTTGCTCGCTTGAAGCCAGGCTCAACAGCACCGCCAGCGGGGTTTTCAAGGCGTGGCCGAGGTTGCCCAGGGCATTGCGTGAGCGCTTGAGGCTGTCCTCGGTGTGGGCCAGCAAGTGGTTGATCTGCGCCACCAGTGGCTCCAGTTCCACCGGCACCTGGTCATCGAGTTGCGAGCGCTGGCCCTGTTGCAACTGCGCGATCTGCTCGCGGGCCTGTTCCAGCGGACGCAAGGCGCGGCGCACGGTAATCCGTTGCAGCAGCAGAATCAGCAGCAGCGCTGTCAAACCGAGGCCGAACCCGAGCTGTTGCATGCGCCGGAAGCTTTCGCGTATCGGCGTGTAATCCTCGGCGACACTGATGGAAATCGGCACGCCCGAACGTCGATAGTCCGTGCGCAACACCAGCAACTGTTGCCCTTCCGGCCCCAGTTGCAGGTTGCCGTGCAGGCCGGGGTGATCAAGCGCCGGCAGTTCCTGATCCCATAAGGAGCGGGAACGCCAATGGCCGTCAGCGAAATCGATGCGGAAATAATGTCCGGAGAACGGCCGCTGATAAGCCGGTGACAGGCGTCGCTCATCCAGCTGCAAGCCTTGCGGCCCGCGCACCAGTGCCGCCAGCAGGTTCTCGCTGTCATTGCGCAACCCGGCTTCGAGGTAGCGCTGCAACCCCATTTCAAACAGCCACAGGCTGGTTTGCGCCAGCACCAGGCCAACGACCACCATCACGCTGATCAGGCCCAGGCTCAAGCGGCGCTGGATCGATCTCACCGGGCTTGCCCGCCGAACAGGTAGCCCTGGCCGCGACGGGTTTCAATCACACTTTTGCCCAGTTTGCGGCGCAAGTGGTTGACGTGGACTTCCAGCACATTGGAGTCGCGCTCGGTTTCACCGTCGTAGAGGTGTTCGGCGAGGTGGCTTTTGGAGAGGATCTGCTCGGGGTGCAGCATGAAATAACGCAACAGGCGAAACTCCGCGGCGGTCAGCTGAATGTCTGCTCCGTCGCGGACAACGCACTGGCGACCTTCGTCCAGATGCAGCCCGGCGGCCTTGAGCGTTGGCTGGTTGACCTGGCCATGGGAGCGGCGCAGCAACGCCTGGATGCGCAAAAACAGCTCTTCGGGATGGAATGGCTTGGTCAGGTAATCGTCGGCGCCGGCCTTGAGGCCTTCGATGCGTTCGGCCCAGGAATCCCGGGCCGTAAGGATCAGCACCGGCGTCGCCAGACCCGCCGCGCGCCATTGCGCCAGCACCTCAAGCCCCGGCACGCCCGGCAAACCGAGGTCGAGGATGATCAGGTCGTAAGGTTCAGTACTGCCCTGATACACCGCATCGCGACCATCAGCCAGCCAGTCCACCGCATAACCCTGGCGGTTGAGGCCGGCCAGCAGTTCGTCGGCCAGGGGCACATGGTCTTCCACCAGCAGCAAACGCATGGATCAGTCTTCCTTGTCTTTGAGTAAACGGCCGGTGGTGGCGTCGATGCCCAGTTCGCGGACCACACCTTCCGGGGTCAGCAACTCGACTTCATAAATGTAGACGTCGTGTTTTTCTTCAAGCTCGGCTTCCAGCAGTTTTGCCCCTGGGTAACGATCCATCGCCTGCAGCAGCAGCTGCTCCAGCGGCAGGATCACACCCTGTTGACGCAGGCGCAGGGCTTCATCCTGATCCAGGTCACGGGCCATCACTGCCGAGCAAAATGCCAGAAGCAGCAGCGCCATCCGGCGTGCGACACATCGATTGAGTAGAAACACCTTCATTACCAATCCTGATGATCCTTGAGTCACTGCCCGCTGACCGGGTCTAATTCCATGCCCAGTGCCAGTGGTGTGAGCTTCTCGAAAGCCACAATGGTACCAGCGATGCGCTATCCCAGCGTTGCGTCGGGGTCCAGGCGAGCCACCCTAACCCGCTGAACTTAATTGAATCTGAATTGCCATCATTGCTGACACCTCAGCCCGCTCCCACATAATCTGCCCGCTGAACAGACTTCGAGACTTTAATGACCGCCATCCACATCAAGTTCCCCTCCCTGACCCTCAAGGCCGGCCCGCGTGCCTTTGCGCGCATCCGTGAGAATGGCTTGAACGCCGCCGACGTCGGCACCCTGCCTGGCGCTGCCGGCGGTCCGAAGGCGCTGGGGATACAGGGTCTGGACCTGGCGCTGTTCGGCGAGTGGCTGCCGGCAGCACCGCGGGAGCGCTCGCTGATTGGCGCATCAGTAGGTTCCTGGCGCTTCGCCAGCGCCTGCCTGCCGGACGCCGCCGAGGGCATCCGGCGTCTCGGGCAGCTATACACCGAGCAGAATTTCGCCAAGGGCGTGACCATGGCGCAGATCAGCCAGAGCTCACAGCGCATGCTCAATGACCTGCTCGACGGTCGCGATGCCGCGATCCTCGGCAACCACCATTACCGCCTGAACATCATGGTGGTCAAAAGCCACGGCCTGCTGGCCGACGATCATCGCGGCCGCCTCGGGCTGGGCCTGTCATCGGTCATCGCCGACAACCTGCGCGGCCGGGCGCGGCTGGCACGGCACTTCGAACGCCTGATCATCCACGACCCGCGCCTGGCGCCGCCGGTCAATGCCTTGACTGACTTCCCGTCGCGCTTCGTCGCCCTCAATGCCGGCAATTTGCGCCAGGCCCTGCTGGCTTCGGGCTCGATCCCGATGGTGATGGAAGGCGTGCGCGACCTGCCGGGTGCCGGCGCCGGGACATTCCGCGACGGCGGTCTGCTGGATTACCACCTGGACCTGCCCTACAGCGGCAACGACATCGTGCTTTACCCGCACTTCACCGACCGGGTGATTCCCGGCTGGTTCGACAAAACCCTGCCGTGGCGCCGCGCCTGCCCGGCTCGCTTGCAGAATGTGCTGTTGCTGGCGCCGTCAAAGGAATACCTGGCGCGCCTGCCCTACCGCAAACTGCCGGACCGTAATGACTTCAAGCGCTTCATGGGCGACGCCCCGAGCCGGCAGAAATACTGGCGCACGACCATGGACGAAAGCCGCCGCCTGGGGGACGAATTCCTCGAACTGGCCGCCAACGGTCGCCTCGGCGAGCGCTTGCTGACCCTTTAGTCAGGACAAACTGGTAAACTCGCCGCCTGCCCGAATCGCTGCGGCGAACGCCACCTGAACAGAGCTGAAAAACTGTGGAAATCTTCAAAGAATTTACCTTCGAATCCGCCCACCGCCTGCCCCACGTACCGGACGGCCACAAGTGCGGCCGCCTGCACGGTCACTCGTTCAAAGTGGCAATCCACCTGAGCGGCGATATCGACCCACACACTGGCTGGATCCGCGACTTCTCGGAAATCAAGGCGATCTTCAAGCCGCTGTACGAGCGCCTGGACCACAACTACCTGAACGACATTCCCGGCCTGGAAAACCCGACCAGCGAAGTGCTGGCCAAGTTTATCTGGCAGGAATTGAAGCCTCTGCTGCCGGAACTCAGCGCGATCCGTATCCACGAGACCTGCACCAGCGGTTGCATCTATCGCGGCGAGTAAGCCAGACATTACAAATAACCTGTGGGAGCGAGCCTGCTCGCGAAAGCGGTGTGTCAGACGACATGTACAGTGACTGACACTCCCTCTTCGCGATTAGGCTCGCTCCCACAGGGGAACAGCGTTTCGTCAGTGACATGAAAAACAGCCTTCATCGGCTGTTTTTTTATGCCTATGCTTTTTGCCTCTTCCCCCGCCAAGAGGACAAGCCCATGACTGACTGGCCGCTGGATCAGGTCTTCGACTTCAACGGACATCAGGTGCGCTACGCCATACGCGGCGACGGCCCGCCGCTGGTGTTCGTGCATGGCACACCCTTTTCTTCTTTCGTGTGGCACCGGATCGCGCCGTATTTCACGGCGACTCACCGCGTCCACTACTTCGATCTGCTGGGCTATGGGCAGTCGGCACAACCCGACGACGATGTCTCGCTCGGTGTGCAAAACCAGTTGTTGGCGCAGTTGCTGGAGCATTGGCACCTGGATCGCCCCGACGTGGTGGCCCACGACTTCGGCGGCGCCACAGCACTGCGTGCGCACCTGCTCAATGGCAAGGATTACCGCAGCCTGACACTGATTGACCCGGTGGCTCTGACGCCTTGGGGTTCGCCGTTCGTGCAGCATGTGCGCCAGCATGAAGCGGCGTTCAGCGGACTGCCCGATTACATCCAGCGCGCCATCGTGCCGACCTATATTCGCGGGGCGATCAAGCGGGAAATTCCCGATGCCGAACTCGCCCCCTACGTTCAGCCGTGGCTGGGGGAGCCGGGGCAAGCCGCGTTCTACCGGCAGATCGCACAGATGGACGAGCGCTATACCTGCGAGGCCGAGGGCCTGTACCCGACGATTCGCTGCCCGGTGCAGATCCTGTGGGGCGAGGATGACCAGTGGATTCCCATCGAACGCGGACAGGCGCTGCATCGGATGATTCCCGGATCACAGCTTTATCCGATACCCAACGCCGGTCATCTGGTTCAGGAAGATGCACCTGAAGCCATAGTCGCTGCGCTGCTGCGGTTTTTGCCACTGCAGAAATCTTCCTGAATAAACCCAATCCCCTGTGGGAGCGAGCCTGCTCGCGATGACTCTGGCACATTCAGCACCAAGGTGACTGACACTGCGCCTTCGCGAGCAGGCTCGCTCCCACATTTTGAACTGGCGGGATTCGTCGCTGGCGAGCTAACGTAAGGGTATCGCCTAAACGATTCGCCAAAAGGATCTGCCCGATGCACATCATCAACGCCCGTCTGCGCAACCAGGAAGGCCTGCATGAGTTGTACCTGGAAAACGGCCTGATCAGCAGCATCACCCGCCAGATCGAAGCCCCGACCCTGGGCCCTGACGATCTGGATGCCGGCGGCAAACTGGTGGTGCCGCCCTTTGTCGAGCCGCACATTCACCTCGACGCCACCCTGACCGCCGGCGAGCCGCGCTGGAACATGAGCGGCACGCTGTTCGAAGGCATCGAGTGCTGGGGCGAACGCAAGGCGACCATTACCCAGGAAGACACCAAGGCCCGGGCCAAGAAAACCATCCAGACCCTCGCCGCCCACGGCATCCAGCATGTGCGCACCCACGTCGACGTCACCGACCCGCAACTGACCGCGCTCAAGGCCATGCTCGAAGTGCGCGAGGAAAGCCGGCACCTGGTCGACCTGCAAATCGTCGCATTCCCCCAGGAAGGCATCGAGTCCTACCGCAATGGTCGCGAATTGATGGAAGAAGCCATCAGCATGGGCGCTGACGTGGTGGGTGGCATTCCGCATTTCGAATACACCCGCGATCAGGGCGTCAGCTCGGTGAAGTTCCTCATGGACCTGGCCGAACGCAGCGGTTGCCTGGTGGACGTGCATTGCGACGAAACCGACGACCCGCATTCACGCTTTCTCGAAGTGCTCGCCGAAGAGGCCCGCAGCCGCGACATGGGTTCGCGGGTCACGGCCAGCCACACCACGGCCATGGGCTCCTACGACAATGCCTACTGCGCCAAGCTGTTTCGCTTGCTCGGACATTCGGGGATCAGCTTTGTCTCCTGCCCCACTGAAAGCATCCACCTGCAAGGTCGCTTCGACAGTTTCCCGAAACGCCGGGGCGTGACCCGGGTCAACGAGTTGCTGGAAGCGGGCATGAACGTGTGCTTCGGCCAGGACTCGATCGTCGATCCGTGGTATCCGCTGGGCAACGGCAACATTCTGCGGGTGCTCGAAGCCGGGTTGCACATCTGCCACATGCTCGGCTATCGCAACCTGCAAAGTGCGCTGGACCTGGTGACGGACAATAGCGCCAAAGCCATGAACCTCGGCGATCGCTACGGCCTTGAGCGCGGGCGGCCGGCGAACCTGCTGATTCTGTCGGCGGAAAGCGATTACGAGGTGATCCGCAGCCAGGGGTTGCCGCTGTACTCGGTGCGCGATGGCAAGGTGTTGATGAAGCGGACGATGCCGGTGGTGGAGTTCAGTGGGCTGAGCTGAGTCTGGTGTTGACGGGGCTGGCCTCTTCGCGAGCAAGCCCGCTCCCACAGTGGTTATATGTCGTTCACAAAACCTGTGGGAGCGAGCCTGCTCGCGATGGCGATATCAACTTCAATCAATCATTCGAGCCGTACCAAACAGGCTGACCCGACTCAATTCCCCCTGCTCCTCCTCCAGCAAGATCGGCGCCGTACCACCCGGCATCGTCACCTTCACCTCCCCGGCGCTCACCCAACCAACCCGCCAGGCCGCACAGGCCACCGCACTGGCGCTGGTCCCCGACGACGCCGTCGGCCCCTCGCCCCGCTCGAATACCCGCGCGGCGATGTGTCCTTCGGACAAGCGCATTGCCCATTGCAGATTGATTCCCGCCGGACAAGGTTTGCCTGCACCGACCGGCATGGCGTAGGCGATTCGCGTCAGCCCCTCACCCAGCACCGGCTCACGCATCTGCTCGTTGCTCGGCAGATCCCCGGCGCTTTCCACCAGCGTCACGCAATGGGGATTGCCGACCCGCGCGAACTGGCTGCGCGACCATGCGCAATTGAGTGCCGACAACTGTTTAACGTGGCTGAGTTCGCGACCATTCAACAGCACCCTTTCAACGCCGACAGCACTAACCGCCGACGGCCCGAACCCGGGCTGTCCCAGGTCGAGCCAGAAACCCTTTACGCCCTCGACTTGTGCGGCCTTAACCGAAGTCTGCCCCGGCGAAGGCGTATCAGCCTTGTCGTGGTGAACCCTGAGCAGACAGGCTTCGTTCTGCGGCAACAGCCCTTGATCGCTGAGGGCCTGGGAAAAAATCGTCAGCCCGTTGCCACTGCGCTCGGCCAGGGTACCGTCGGTGTTGACGATCAACAGATCAAAGGGAGGCGACGACTGAAACGGTCCGACCAGCAAACCGTCGCTGCGATGATCCTTGCTGCCGGACGGTTGAGTGCCTGGGGCCCAGCTGCAGCAAGCCTCGATGGCGGCCACCGCCCAGGTTTCGAGGGTTTTCGTTGCCTGGCTGGCCTGATCGGGCAGGTCGATACCCTGGCGGCGCAGTTCTTCGGGCGCTACCACGATGTAAATATTGCCCCGTGCATCGTACCGCTGCGCCATGGCGCCCTCCGTGTGTGATTGGAATGGCTCAACATATCGCGAAAAACAGCGGCACTGTGCAAGGATGTCGCCCTGTTTGACCGTAAAACTTTCCGGGCACTGATCGAACCCTCATAGGCCGATCACTGTCCGTTGAGGACGCGACGCTTTTTGCCAAGGATTGTTATGACCAGCCTCAACAGCCAAACCACCTTCGCTCCCGGCCGCCTGGAGCAAATGTCCACGCGCATCGCCTTTTTCATTGCCGGGGTCGGCATCGCCGCGTGGGCACCGCTGGTGCCCTATGCCAAGGCCCGGGCCGGACTGGATGAAGGCACCCTGGGATTGTTGCTGCTGTGCCTGGGGGTGGGTTCGATCCTGGCGATGCCGTTGGCCGGGATCCTGTCCACACGTTTCGGCTGCCGACGGGTGACGGCTGGCGGAACCCTGCTGATCTGTGCCGCCCTGCCGCTGCTGGCGACGGTGTCGTCGATTCCGGCGCTGATCGCCGCATTGTTCATGTTCGGCGCGGGGCTTGGCACCGTGGATTCGACGGTCAACCTGCAAGCGGTGATCGTCGAGCGCGCCAGCGGCAAAAACATGATGTCGGGTTTCCATGGCCTGTTCAGCCTGGGCGGGATTGTCGGTGCAGCGGGTGTCAGCGGGTTGCTTGGCCTGGGGATCTCACCCTTGGGGGCCACGCTAGTGGTGATCGTATTGCTGCTGATCGCACTGGCCAAGGCCGTGCCGCATCTGTTGCCCTACGGCAGCGAGAGTTCGGGACCGGCGTTTGCGGTGCCCCACGGCATCGTCCTGTTCATCGGCGGCATGTGCTTCATCGTGTTCCTCGCCGAAGGCGCGGCGCTGGACTGGAGCGCGGTGTTCCTGACGCAGGAGCGTGGCATCGACACGGCGTATGCGGGGCTCGGTTATGCAGCGTTTGCCCTGACCATGACGGCCGGGCGTTTGACCGGCGACAAAATCGTGCGACGCCTGGGCGCGACGCGGGTGATTGTGTTCGGCGGGCTGACGGCCGCTTCAGGACTGTTTCTGGCGACGTTCGCGCCAAGTTGGGAGGCAGCGCTGGCGGGTTATGCGCTGCTGGGGGCCGGTTGCTCGAACATTGTGCCGGTGCTGTACACCGCGGTCGGCAAGCAGACGGTCATGCCCGAAAGCATCGCCGTGCCGGCCATTACCACCTTGGGTTATGCAGGCATCCTGGCAGGCCCCGCCGTCATCGGCTTCGTCGCCCATGGCAGCAGCTTGAGCTTTGCCTTTGCCTTGATGGCGCTGTTGCTGGTGGCGGTGGCCGTTGGCGGGAGAGTGTTGAAGGTCTGAAAAGCTTCGCGAGCAGGCTCGCTCCCACATTGGATCTGTGTCGCTCACAAATTTTGTGTGCACAGAAGATCTACTGTGGGAGCGAGCCTGCTCGCGATGGGGTCCACTCGGTCTATCAGAACCCGACACTGGCCTGCACAAAGAACGTGCGCGGTGCACCGACGTACATCCCCGAGTTGTTGTCGCTGGAACGGGTGAAGTACTGCTTGTCGAAGATGTTCTTCACCCCCGCCCCCAGCTTCAGATTCGACACCTGCGGACCGAAGTCATAGCCGGCACGTGCGTTCCAGAGCACGTAACCCGGGATATCACCGAACTGGCCGTCAGCGGTGCCTTCGGTGATGTAGTTGCCGTTGAAGCTGCCATCGGCGTTCACGCCGGTGCCCGGCGAACGCTGCTTGGACTGGGCGAACGCATCGAGGTTGTAAGTCCAGCGGTTGACGTCGTAACGCAGGCCGGCGGTGGCCACTTGGCGGGAGTAGAACGGCAGGTCACGGCCCTTGAAGCCCGGGATCTCACCTTCGTAGGTGGCGCGGGTGTAGGTGAAGCCGGCGTTGGCGGTCAGGCCGTCCAGCATCGGGTTCAGCGCGGCCATGTCGTAATGCACCGAGGTTTCGATACCCTGGTGCTTGGTCGCGCCGAGGTTGGTCCAGCCCACATCGTTGCTGATGTACTGCAGTTCGTCGTCGAAGTCGATGTAGAACAGCGTCACCTCACCGCCCCACACGTCATCGTTGTAGCGCGTACCGATCTCGTAGGTCTTGGCCTTTTCCGGCTCCAGGCCGTTGGCGGGCTCATTACCGATACCGCCCTGCCCCAATTGGAAGTACTGCAGCGCGCCGAACGAGGTTTCGTAGTTGGCGAACAGCTTCCAGGCATCGGACATGTGATACATCACGCTCAGGGCCGGCAGCGGCTCGTTGCTCTCGATGCTGCGTTTTTTCTCCGGCACCCGTTTACCGGCGTTATCGAGCACCGGGCGGTCATGCCAATCGGTGCTGATGTGCTCGAAGCGAATGCCTGGCGTGACCGTCCAGTTGCCGACGTCGATCTTGTTGTCGACGTAGACCGAATTGGCCTCGGTTCCACCGGTGCGGTCCTGATAGACATGACCGTCCGCCCCCGGACGCACGACCGGCTCGTTGTTGACCAGCGCCACACGACTGGCTTCTTCGTGCATGGCTTCCTTGAGGTAGCGATAACCGACGCTGACTTCCTGGGTGGTCGGGCCCACATCAAACACATGGGACACCCGTGGTTCGATACCGTAGGTGTAGTAGCTGCGCGGATAGGAGTTGAGTGTGCTCAGGTCGCGGGAGGCAATGGTGCTGCCACGGAAACTGTCGGTGTAGTAGGTCAGCACTTCGGCCTGGGTGCGATCGTCGATCTGCCGCACCCACTTGAATGACACATCCTTGCGGCGGCCGCTGAAGCTGTCGTGGTCGCGCACCGACTGGAACGGGTCGGCGTCGTACTGCGCCTGGGTCAGGCCGCCGGGCATGTCGGCCTTGGCGTCGTAGTAGTGGAAGTTGAGGCTGAAGTCGTCGACATCGGTCGGCGCCCAATGGGTCTTGAGGATCACGTCGTCGATGTCGTTGCCGTTGTTGCTTTCACGGTAACCGTTACCGTTCACCCCGGAGTACAACAGCGCTACGCCCATGCCGTTGTCGGCGGTACCGCCCATGAACGCGGTGTCGATGTGCTTCCAGCCACCGTGCTGCGAGGTTTCCAGGGTGGTGCCGATTTCCGCGGAGGCTTTTTCCGGGATCGCGCGGGTCACGAAGTTGATCACGCCGCCAACGTTTTGTGGTCCGTAACGCACGGAGCCGGCACCGCGTACCACGTCGATGCTGTCGAGGTTGCCGGAGGAAATCGGCGCCATGGACAGTTGCGGCTGGCCGTAAGGCGCGAACGCCGCCGGGATGCCGTCGATCAGCACGGTGGAGCGAGGCGACAGGCGCGAAGTCAGGCCGCGCACGCCAACGTTCAGGGAAATATCGCTGCCACCGGTGCCGTTGGCGTCCTGCACCTGCACGCCAGGAACGCGTTTCAACACGTCGCCAACGTTCATCGCACCCTGCTCGATCATGGCTTCACGGCGGACCACCGTGCGTGCGCCGGGGTGGTTCTGCACCACAGCGGCATCAGCATCGCCGAGCCAGTCGCCAACCACCTTGATATCCGTCACGCCCAGTTCCAGTGGGCCGTTGGCCGCCGAAACGGGCGCCGGCATCAACGTCACCGAACCTTCATCGATCTGGTATTGCAGGCCGCTGCCTTGCAGCAACTGGCGCAGTGCGTCTTCCGGAGAAAGGTTGCCATCCACCGCCGGGGCCTGCTTGCCGGCAACCAGTTCAGGGCTGAAGAACACCTGAAGCGAGGTTTGCTGGCCCAACTGACTCAGGGCTTGTCCCAAAGGTTGCGCCGGGATGCGGATGGCGTCGGCGGCAAAGGCCTGGGGCAACGCAATATTGACCGCCAGCGCGAGGGCCAGCGGCAACCAGGGGTGTTTGTTGTTTTTAGCGGTGGAGTTTTTCACGTCGAACGTAATCCTGTGGATCGCAAGAGTGTGCGTTTGTTAATGCAAACCAGTTGCAGTTGAACAGGAAGACGATGAACTCGAAAAAAACCTGAATTTTATTTTGAAATTATTTCCTGGCTGCCATCGCCAAGGGTGCGCACGGCCACCGGCAGGATGCTCGGCAAGGCCTTGAGCAGCGCGTCGGTGTTGTCGGATTTGAACACGCTGGTCAGGCGCAGATCGCCCACCGCTGCGCTGGCGACCTTGAGCGGTTTCTCCCGATAACGCGAGACCTGCTCGGCGACATCGGCCAGGCTGGCGTTGTTGAACACCAGTTTGCCGCTGCGCCAAACGGTCATTTCCGCCGGGTTGACGGCATAGGCGGCGACAACTTTGCCCTGGGCATCGACGTGGGTGCCAAGGCCTGCCGTCAGATTGATGAAATCGTTATCGGCGGCATCACGCCCTTGAACCTTGACGGTGCCCTGCTCCACCACCACCCGGGTTTCGCTGGCGCCATGGCGTACGTCGAAACGGGTGCCGGTGACCGTGACCTTGCCGCTGCCCGCCGCGACCACAAAGGGTCGGCTGGTGTCGTGCTCGACGCTGAACATCGCTTCGCCTTCGCTCAGCTCAACGTTTCGTTGATCCTTTTCAAAGCGCACCAGGATCCGGCTGCGGCTGTCCATATCCACCACCGAGCCGTCCGGCAACGCCACATGGCGGCGCTCATTCAGGGCTGTTGAAAACTCGGCGGTGTAAGGCGCCGGATGATTGAAGCCGCTGAACAGGCCCAGGCCAAGCGCTACCGCGAGCACGCTGGCGGCCACCGCGTAACGCAGCACCGGACGACGCTTTTTCAGGACTGGCGGGGTTTCACACAGGGCCCGCAAACGCGCCGCCGGCACCAGGTCGGCGGCGCTCCACAAGCCCTGGATCACTTCGAATTCGTTGCGGTGTTGGGGATGCTGGTCCAACCAGATCTGAAACCGGCGACGCACTTCGACATCGACGACAGGCTCCTGCAAACGCACAAACCACTGCGCCGCGTCATCGCGAACCGCTGTTTGCCCGCACGCACAATCACGAGTATCCATCATGGAAGTTCCTGTTTGGCTGGGGAGGAGAAGGCGCGGCCGGTCATGACTGCAACCCGTCCAGGCGATCACGCAGGTGCCGAAGCGTGCGGATCATATACTTTTCCACCATGTTCTTGGACAGCCCCAGGCGTTCGGCGATTTCGGCCTGGGTCAGGCCCTCGATTTTCTGCCAGACAAACACCTTGCGGCAGTTGACCGGCAGCTCGGTGAGCGCCCGTTCGATGGAATCCGCCAACTGGATCGCGTGCATGAAATGCTCCGGGTCGCCGGTCGGCGACTCACTGAGATCAATCGCCTCGGACTCCATGGCGCCCCGCCGGTCCTCACGCCGATAACCGTCCACGGCGATGTTGCGCGCAGTCTGGTGCAAATACGCCCGGGGCTGTTGCACCACCGCCGAATCGGCCTCAAGCACCCGCACGAAGGTATCGTGGGCCAGGTCCTCGGCCTGCTGCCGATTCCTCAGGCGACGGGTCCAGGTGCCAACCAACTCTTCGTAATGCTCGAAAAAGCCGTGTCTGCGGGGCAGCTTGAGGGTCATTGCGGTGTGCTGTGGAGACGGGGTGTGAATAGTAATGCTTCCTATTAACTTGAAGCAATGGTTTGCGGCCCCGTGGACGGGTACTTTGTCTGCTTGCCAATCTGCCATCCGTCAGGAAAGCTCAATTGCGGCACAGAACCAAAGAAATCTGGCAGGCATTCAAAAGCATCCATTGACGGGTTGTAACAAAGTGCAGGAATGCCCGTACCCGGCTTTTCCCCAGGAATTCACCCATGTTCAGCCCCAATGCGTCGCCCAAAAGAACACCGCTTGCCCGCCTGGCCCTGGCCATCACCCTGAGCGCCCTCGGCCTGCCTTTCTGGGCGAACACTGCCCAGGCCCATGGCGGGCACGCCGACATGGTGCCGCTGCAAGCGGGCCTTGAAGAGTTTGGCGCCACGGTGAAATGGGACGACTACGCCAATCTGTTCACCATTGCCAAGGACGGGGTCTACCTCAAGGTCAAGCCCGACAGCAAAGTGGCGATGCTCAACGGCAAGCGTATCGAGCTGACGGTGCCGGTGGTGTTCAAGGACCATACGGCGTTCATGTCCAAGGACTTTATCAACCAGGTGTTCCAGTCCGGGCTGGACAAGACCTTCGTCGTCGAGACCCGCCCCAACCCGCTCAATCCCCTGAGCGCAGCCGAAATCACCACGGCCGTGGACATCGTCAAGAAATCGGAAAACTACAAGCCCGGCTTCCGCTTCACCGAAGTCTCGGTCAAGGAGCCGCCGAAGGATCAGGTGTGGAACTTCGTCTTCACCGGGCAGAACGTCGCCCAGCCGCGCGAGGCCTCGATCGTGGTGCTCGACGGCAAGCACGTGATCGAAGCCCTGGTCGACCTCGACAAGAAAGAACTCAAGTCCTGGAAGCCGATCGAAGGCGCCCACGGCATGGTGCTGCTGGACGACTTCGCCACGGTGCAGACGGCTGTGGAAACCAGCCCGGAATACGCCCAGGCCCTGGCCAAGCGCGGCATCAACGACGTGAAGAAGGTCGTGGCCACGCCGTTGACCGTCGGTTACTTCGACGGCAAGGACGGCCTGGCACAGGACAAGCGCCTGCTGAAAATCGTCAGCTACCTCAACACCGGTGACGGCAACTACTGGGCGCACCCGATCGAGGGCCTGGTGGCGATTGTCGACCTGGAACAGAAGAAACTGATCAAGATCGAAGACGAAGCGCTCATTCCGGTGCCGATGAAACCGACGCCTTATGACGGACGCGGACGCCAGGGCGTGGCGGTCAAACCGCTGGAAATCATCGAGCCCGAGGGCAAGAACTACACCATCAGCGGCAACAGCATTCACTGGCAGAACTGGGACTTCCACGTTCGCCTCGATTCGCGGGTCGGCCCGATCCTGTCCACCGTCACCTACGACGACAAGGGCAAGAAACGCAAGATCATGTACGAAGGCTCGCTGGGCGGCATGATCGTGCCTTACGGCGACCCGGACG
The DNA here is from genome assembly GCF_040448305.1 of Pseudomonas fluorescens. NCBI lineage: Bacteria > Pseudomonadati > Pseudomonadota > Gammaproteobacteria > Pseudomonadales > Pseudomonadaceae > Pseudomonas > Pseudomonas fluorescens. The sequence goes on from NZ_CP148752.1 coordinate 4,794,660, forward strand.
TCGGCTGGTACTTCAAGGCCTACCTCGACTCCGGCGACTACGGCATGGGCACCCTGACTTCACCGATTGCCCGTGGCAAAGACGCGCCGCAAAACGCCGTGCTGCTGGACGCGACCATCGCCGACTACACCGGCGCACCCACGGCGATTCCGCGCGCCATGGCGGTGTTCGAGCGCTACGCCGGCCCCGAATACAAACACCAGGAAATGGGCCAACCCAACCTCAGCACCGAGCGCCGCGAACTGGTGGTGCGCTGGATCAGCACCGTGGGCAACTACGACTACATCTTCGACTGGGTCTTCCAGCAGAACGGCACCATCGGCATCGACGCCGGCGCCACCGGCATCGAAGCGGTCAAGGGCGTGAAATCCAAAACCATGCACGAAGACACCGCCAAGGAAGATACGCGCTACGGCACCCTGCTGGACCACAACATCGTCGGCACCACGCACCAGCACATCTACAACTTCCGGCTCGACATGGACGTGGACGGCGAGCAGAACTCACTGGTGGAAGTGAACCCGGTGGTGCTGCCGAACGACCGTGGCGGCCCGCGCACCAGCACCATGCAGACCGAAACCAAAGTGGTCGGCACCGAGCAACAGGCGGCGCAGAAATTCGACCCCTCGACCGTGCGCCTGCTGACCAACTCCAGCAAGGAAAACAAAGTCGGCAACCCGGTTTCCTATCAGCTGATTCCGTACGCCGGCGGCACGCACCCGGTGGCCAAGGGCGCCAACTTCGGCAAGGACGAATGGCTCTACCACCGCCTGAATTTCATGGACAAGCAGCTGTGGGTGACGCAATACAACCCCGAGGAAAAGTACCCGGAAGGCAAGTACCCGAACCGCTCGGACAAAGACTCGGGCCTGGGGCAGTTCACCCAGGACAACCACTCCATCGAAAACACCGACGATGTGGTCTGGCTGACCACCGGCACCACCCACATCGCCCGCGCCGAAGAGTGGCCAATCATGCCGACCGAATGGGTGCATGTGCTGCTCAAGCCGTGGAACTTCTTCGATGAAACGCCGACCTTGAACCTCAACGCACCGAAGTAACCAGGCCGAACGCAAAACCCTGTAGGAGCGAGCCTGCTCGCGATGGTCGTCAACGATAACGCGCCAATTCAATAGAATCGCGGTGTCCTTGAGTTCTTCGCGAGCAGGCTCGCTCCTACAGGGTTGACCGGAACCGATCAGGCATACCGCTTGCGATACTCCCCCGGCGCAATGCCGAAGCGCGACTTGAACGCGGTGGAGAAGTAGCTCGAATCGGAAAACCCCCACGAGTAACCCAGCACCGACAACTTCTCCTCCTTGCCCGAACGGCGCAGGGATTCGGCGCACAGGTCCAGGCGTCGGTTCTTGATGTAACGCGCCACCACCAATCCCTTCTTGGCAAACATCCGGTACAGGCCCCGGGTGGACATGCCGACTTCCCGCGCCAGCCATTCCGGGCACAGGTCTTCGGAGCGAATGTTGTCGTCGATGCAGGTCAGCGTCTTGCGGAAGATCCGCTCATGGGCATCGCTGCTGTCGTCGGTCTGGCTGATCGCCGGGCGCAGCAGGCTGACAATCGCCTCCAGGGTCGCTTCGCTTTCCTGGCGGGTCAGGTGCTGCTGGCGGGTGGCATCGAGGATCAGCCGGTGCGAGAGCATCGCAATGGGCGAGGTCGCGGCAATCCGGTGACCGCACTTGACCTGATTGAAGCGCAGGGTTTGCTCGACCAGTTGATATGGCAGGATCAGCGACAACTGCCGGGAGTTTTCGCCGTAGGTGAAGTCGCTGGGCCGCGCGGCATCAATCAGCGTGATGTCGCCGGGGGACAGCAAGACCTTGTCGTCGCCCTGGGCCATGCCCGCCGTGCCGTCGAGCTGGAACACCGCAAAATACTTGCCGCCCTCGCCTGCCGCGACTTCCTGGGGCGTACGGTACAAACGCGCCTGGCATGCGTCGACGAAACTGAGTTTGAGCGCATCGCTCTGGTATTCGCGGATGCGCCCGGCAAATTCGCTGCCCAGGGGTTGTGCGTTGAAGGCGCCACAGATCTGATTGATCTGGTGGATCCACTGGTCGAACCCATCATGGCGCTGTGCTGTTGTAGAAATCATGTCAGGCCTCACGCAGGCTTATTTTTATTGTCTACGTCAATCCACACGACATCGGATGCTTCGAGTCTCCTGAACCGCACCATTCCCTGAACAATGACGTGCTATTTCAGTCCGCCAAAACGCCGATAGAAGCTTTCACCCACATCCGGCAGCGGGCCGTCGGCCGTTTCCAGTGCGGCGTTCAGCCATTCTTCGGCCTTGGCGAAGATCAAACGGTAAATGTTGCGGCACAACTGGCGGGCGGCGCGGCCTTCCCAATCGCCGGGCAGCAACTCGTCCGGCAGTTGCGGGTCGCGCAGCAGCAGCTTGCGGTACTCGTGAATCAACAGCACCCGCGCCAGGAAGCAGTCGGCCGGTTGCAGGTTTTCCTGCTCGCGCAGGGCTTGCCACAGTGGCCGGAACAGCTGGATGAACTCGCTGTAGTGCGCCGCCAGCTCCTCGATGTTCCAGCTCTCACGCACTTGCAGGCGCAGGGCCTTGGAGGCCAGTACGTCCTGGGCGGTGGTTTCGAAGACGATGGTGTCTTCCTGGACGCCGAGGTCGAGCAGGGTCGCGTTGACGTCTGAACGGTCGCTGCGCGGACAGGCCAGCACCACCGGCGAAATCGCGCCGAAGCCTTGCCACTCAAGTTCCTCGCGCACCTGTTTGCGTTTGTCCTGGGTCAGTTGCGAGAGCATCACCAGGCACCAGGAGCCATCCCAGGCCGGCATCGTGGTGCTGTAGACCCGCTTGAAGGCCTTGTCGAAACGCCGGCGGCCGGTGCCGGTCAGGCTGTAATAGCTACGGCGACCGACCTTCTCGGCGGTCAGCCAGCCTTCCTTGGTCAGGCGAAAAATCGAGGTGCGGATCAGCCGCTCGTTGATGCCGATGGGCTCGAGCAACTGAATCAGGCTGCCCAGCCAGACGGTGCCACCATGGGGTTCGATGGCATCCCCGTACAACGTGATGATCAAGGAGCTGGCGCGGATCGGCGTCTGCTCCTGGAAGCGGGTAATCAGATGGTTCAAGGGAGTCAGGGACGACATGGGCGTTCCGTGCGGAAAAAGAAAAGGAATATACCGAAAGCCAACCGGTTAAGCCCAACCCCTTGTAGGAGCCAGCCTGCTGGCGATGGTGTGTCAGTCAACGCCAAGGTAGCTGACCCACCTTCGCCAGCAGGCTGGCTCCTACAAGGGGCCGTGTTCACAAGGCGCTGCCTTTCGGCCGCAACCCGCTGTCACTGATACGCGGGCGATCCGGCTCCGGTTCGCTCAGCGGTTCGCAGACCTGCATCTGCGTAAGGCAACGCTGGGCCAGTTGCTGATACTCCCGGGTGCCGGCCTGTTTCCATGCCACTTCCTGATCGCTGAGGCTGCGCTTGATGCTGGCCGGTGCGCCCATGACCAGCGACTGCTCCGGGCATTCGAAACCGGCCTTGACGAACGCTGCCGCCGAAACGAATGAACGCGGGCCGATCCGGGCGTTGTCCATCACCACCGCATTCATGCCCACCAGCGCATCGGCGCCGATCCGGCAACCGTGCAGCACCGCGCCGTGGCCGATGTGGCCGTTGCGTTCGACCACAGTGTCGCTGTCGGGGAAACCGTGCATCACGCAGGTGTCCTGCAGGTTGGCGCCCTCCTCCAGCACGATCCGCCCGAAGTCTCCGCGCAGGCTGGCCAGCGGACCGACATAGCAATGGGGGCCGATGATCACGTCACCGATCAATACGGCAGACGGGTGCACATAAGCGCTCGGATCAACCACCGGAGTCAGGCCATCAAGGCTGTAGCAGGTCATGGAAGCTTCCTTCACAAAGCGATGCAAATAATTACTCATTTTGTATCACATCACTTTTAACAGCACAAAGACTAAAAACCGTATCACTTGAAATGCACCTTTCCGACGAATGCCAGCATGCCTCTAAAATCGCCATAAAACCCAATGTTTTCTAGGCAAAACCCGCCTTCAGCACCTCCTAAGCAGAAAGCCTTAAAATCGAAATACTCACCAATAAGACACATTAAATCTATTTTCGTATTGCATTTGCGTATCACGTTATAGCTATACTTGCGCAAAACCGGCCCCTGCGGCCGATCCAATAACGAGCCGGCACCACGCCGAGCGTGCACCGCGAGAGCATCCGCCATGCCTCTGACCCTTGCCGTCGAATTGATCGAGCCTGGCGTCCGCCTGATTACCCTGCAGCGCCCGCAAGCGCTGAACGCCTTGACCACCGAGTTGCTGGGCGAACTGGCCGCTGAACTGAACATCGCGCAAGCCGACCCCGACACCCGGGCCGTGGTCCTTACTGGCAGCCGCAAGGCCTTCGCCGCCGGCGCCGACATCAAGGAAATGGCCGAACGCAACCTGGTCGGCATCCTCGACGACCCGCGCCAGGCTTCGTGGCAAACCATCACCCGCTTCAGCAAACCGCTGATCGCCGCCGTCAACGGCTTCGCCCTCGGTGGTGGCTGCGAACTGGCGATGCACGCCGACATCATCATTGCCGGTGAAGACGCCCGCTTCGGCCAGCCGGAAATCAACCTCGGGATCATGCCCGGCGCCGGTGGCACCCAACGCCTGCTGCGCGCCGTCGGCAAATCCATGGCCATGCAGATGGTGCTGACCGGCGAGCCGATCGACGCCCGCCAGGCCCAGCGCGCCGGCCTGGTCAGCGAAGTCACCCAACCGGAGTTCACCGTCGAGCGCGCCCTGCACATCGCCCGCAGCATTGCGGCCAAGGCACCGCTGGCGGTGCGCCTGGCCAAAGAGTCGCTGCTCAAGGCCATGGACACCGACCTGGCCAGCGGCCTGCGCTTCGAGCGTCACGCCTTCACCGTGCTGGCCGGCACCCGCGACCGCGACGAGGGCATTGCCGCCTTCCAGGAAAAGCGCAGCCCGACTTTCACCGGGCAATAAAGCGGCCACTGACACCCGAATTCGAACGACTGCCAAGAGAACGCCAAGACCATGAACTTCGAACACATCCTGTTTTCCATCGACGCCGGCGTCGCCCTGCTCAGCCTCAATCGGCCGGAGCAGCTCAACAGCTTCAACACCCAGATGCATGGCGAAGTGAAGGAAGCACTCAAGCAAGTGCGGCAGAACCCGGACGTGCGCGTGTTGCTGCTGACCGGTGAAGGCCGCGGCTTCTGCGCCGGGCAGGACCTGAGCGACCGCAATGTCGCGCCGGGCAGCGCCGTGCCGGACCTGGGCGAGTCCATCGAGAAGTTCTACAACCCGTTGATCCGCCAATTGCGCGACCTGCCGCTGCCGGTGATCTGCGCGGTCAATGGTGTGGCGGCCGGGGCTGGCGCCAACATTCCGCTGGCTTGCGATCTGGTACTGGCGGCACGTTCGGCCAGTTTCATCCAGGCGTTCTGCAAAATCGGCCTCATCCCCGATTCCGGCGGCACCTGGACTCTGCCGCGTCTGGTGGGCATGGCCCGCGCCAAGGCCCTGGCCCTGCTGGGCAACCGCCTGAGCGCCGAACAAGCCGAGCAATGGGGCTTGATCTACCAGTGCGTGGACGACGCCGATTTGCGCGACGAAGCCCTGAAACTGGCCCGCCACCTGGCGACCCAGCCGACCTACGGCCTGGCGCTGATCAAGCGCAGCCTCAACGCCAGCCTGAGCAACAGCTTCGACGAGCAGCTTGAGCTGGAAAAAGATCTGCAACGTCTGGCCGGGCGCAGCGAGGACTACCGCGAAGGCGTCGGCGCCTTCATGGAAAAACGCACCCCAAGTTTCAAGGGGCGCTGAGTCATGACCGCACTGAACACCAACGCACGCATCGCCGTGATCGGCGCCGGGGCCATGGGTGCCGGTATCGCCCAGGTCGCGGCACAGGCCGGCCATCCGGTATTGCTGCTGGATAATCGTCCCGGCGCTGCCGCTCAAGCGATTGAAGGCATCGACCGCCAACTGGGCAAGCGGGTCGAGAACGGCAAACTGTCCGCCGACTCGCGCAGCGCGACGATTGCCCGCCTGCAAGCGGTAGAAGCCATCGAGACCTTGGCCGACTGCGATCTGATCATCGAAGCGATCGTCGAGAACCTTGAGGTCAAGCGCGCGCTGTTCCGTCAGCTCGAAGGCATCTGCGGCGAGCATTGCATCCTCGCCAGCAACACCTCGTCGCTGTCGATCACCAGCATCGCCGCGCAGCTTGAGCATCCACAACGCCTGCTCGGCCTGCACTTCTTCAACCCGGCGCCGGTGATGGCGCTGGTGGAAGTCGTCTCCGGCCTGGCCAGCGATCCGACACTCGCCGAGTGCCTGTACGACACCGCCAGGGCCTGGGGCAAAAAACCGGTGCACACCCGCTCGACGCCGGGTTTTATCGTCAACCGCGTGGCCCGGCCGTTCTATGCCGAAAGCCTGCGGATGCTTCAGGAAGGCGCGGCCGACTGCCCGACACTGGATGCGCTGATGCGCGAGGCCGGCGGCTTTGCCATGGGCGCGTTCGAGCTGACGGATCTGATCGGCCACGACGTCAACTACGCCGTCACCTGCTCGGTGTTCGACGCCTATTACCAGGACACTCGCTTCCTGCCGTCGCTGATCCAGAAAGAACTGGTGGACGGCGGGCGTCTGGGACGCAAGGGCGGCCAGGGATTCTACAGCTACGCCCAAGGCGCGGAGCGCCCGCACGCCGCTGAAATCAGCAGCGATGCGAAGGTTGAGGTGTGCGCAGTCGAAGGCGACCTCGGTATTGCCCAAGGTTTGATTCCTCGGTTGCGCGAGCAAGGCGTCGAGATCATCCAGCGTGATGGACAAGGTTTACTGCGCGTCGGTGACGCCGTGCTGGCCTTGAGCGACGGGCGCATGGCCTGCCAGCGAGCACGTGAAGACGGATTGCGTAACCTGATCCTGCTGGACCTTGCGTTCGATTACAGCAAAGCCCAACGCATCGCCATCAGCTACTCGAACGGCATCGATCCGCAGGCACTCGAACAAGGCGTTGCCCTGCTGCAACGGGCCGGCCTCAAGGTCAGCCTGCTCAGCGACAGCCCGGCCCTCGCCGTCCTGCGCACCGTGGCCATGCTCGCCAACGAAGCCGCCGACGCCCTGCTGCAAGGCGTGGCCTCGGCCGCCGACATCGACCTGGCCATGCGCGCCGGGGTCAATTATCCGCAAGGGCCGCTGGCCTGGGCCGATGCCATTGGCCTGGCGCACATTCTTGAAACGCTGGAAAACCTGCAAGCCAGTTATGGCGAAGAACGCTACCGGCCGTCGCTGCTGCTGCGCCGCCACGTCGCCGAAGGGAGAACATTCCATGACTAACCACGAAGCCATGTCCCTGGCCAGTGAATGCGCGCAATCGCTGTTCCAGCGCGACGCCGCCAGCCAGGCCATGGGCATGCGCCTGCTCTCGGCCGGCCCGGGTTGCGCCCGGGTCGGCATGACCGTGCGCGCCGACATGGTCCAGGGCCACGGCACCTGCCACGGCGGCTACCTGTTCGCGCTGGCCGATTCGGCATTCGCCTTTGCCTGCAACAGCTACAACGAAGCCACCGTGGCCATCGGTTGCAGCATCGACTACATCGCCCCGGCGCGCCTGGGCGACACGCTGAACGCCGACTGCATCGAGCAGAGCCGTTCCGGGCGCACCGGCAACTACGACGTGCGCATCGAAAACCAACAGGGCCAGTTGATCGCCCTGTTCCACGGCAAATCCTACAAAGTGCGCGGCCCGGTGCTGGCGCAGGAGACCCCCAATGAATGACGCCCTGATCATCGACGCAGTCCGGACCCCGATTGGCCGTTACGCCGGCGTCCTGAGCAGCGTGCGCGCCGACGACCTCGGCGCGGTGCCCCTGCGCGAACTGCTGCGCCGTCACCCGCAAGTAGACTGGAACACGGTCGACGACGTGATCTATGGCTGCGCCAACCAGGCCGGCGAAGACAACCGCAACGTCGCACGCATGTCGGCGCTGCTGGCCGGATTGCCGGTCAGCGTGCCAGGCACCACCCTCAATCGCCTGTGCGGTTCCGGGCTGGATGCCATCGGCACCGCCGCCCGGGCCATTCGCAGCGGCGAAACCGGGCTGATGCTGGTCGGTGGCGTCGAATCCATGTCCCGCGCGCCGCTGGTGATGGGCAAGGCCGAGCAAGCGTTTTCCCGGTCGGCCGAGATCTTCGACACCACCATCGGCTGGCGCTTCGTCAATCCACTGATGAAAAAGGCCTATGGCATCGATTCCATGCCGGAAACGGCAGAGAACGTCGCCGAACAGTTCAACATCTCCCGGGCCGACCAGGACGCCTTCGCCCTGCGCAGCCAGCAACGCGCCGCTGCCGCCCAGGCCAACGGACGCCTGGCCAGGGAAATCGTTGCGGTGGAAATTCCCCAGCGCAAAGGCCCGGCCAAAGTGGTCGAGCACGACGAACACCCGCGCGGCGACACCACCCTTGAGCAGTTGGCCAAACTCGGCACGCCGTTCCGCGAAGGCGGCAGCATCACCGCCGGCAATGCCTCCGGGGTCAACGACGGGGCCTGCGCGCTGTTGCTGGCCAGCCCGGAAGTTGCCAAGCGCCACGGCCTGACCGCCCGCGGCCGGGTCGTGGCCATGGCCACCGCCGGCGTTGAACCACGGATCATGGGCATCGGCCCGGTCCCGGCCACCCGCAAGGTGCTGGAGCTGGCCAATCTGAGCCTGGCCGACATGGACGTGATCGAGCTCAACGAAGCCTTCGCCGCACAGGGTCTGGCGGTGCTGCGTGAACTGGGCCTGAGCGACACCGATCCACGGGTCAACCCCAACGGCGGCGCCATCGCCCTGGGCCATCCGCTGGGCATGAGCGGCGCACGCCTGGTCACCACCGCCCTGCACGAGCTTGAGGAACGCAATGGCCGCTACGCCCTGTGCACCATGTGCATCGGTGTCGGCCAGGGGATTGCACTGATCATCGAGCGTCTATCCCACTAAAGAATCGCGATTCCCGGGGAGCCGAGAGGTATCCTTGGGGCATGCACTCAAAGCCCTTGTGCAAAAGGGCTGGAACACAAAAACAATTCGAGTGAACACATGAACATGCCAATAGCCAAAGCCGTGCTGGACCCTGTGCTGGACCCGCTGGAAACCGCCAGCATCGACGAGCTGCGCCAGCATCAGCTGGAGCGCCTGCGCTGGAGCCTGAACCACGCTTACAACAACGTGCCGCTGTACCGTCAGCGTTTCGATGCGCTGGGCGTGCACCCGGACGACATCAAGTCCCTGGATGACCTGGCGAAATTCCCTTTCACCACCAAGTCCGACCTGCGGGACAACTACCCCTACGGCATGTTTGCCGTGCCGATGAACGAAATCGTGCGCCTGCACGCCTCCAGCGGCACCACCGGCAAACCGACCGTGGTCGGCTACACCCAGAACGACATCGACACCTGGGCCAACGTGGTTGCGCGCTCGATCCGCGCCGCCGGTGGCCACCGTGGCGACAAGGTGCACATTTCCTATGGCTACGGCCTGTTCACCGGCGGCCTCGGCGCGCACTACGGTGCCGAACGCCTGGGCTGCACAGTGATCCCGATGTCCGGCGGCCAGACCGAAAAACAAGTGCAACTGATCAAGGATTTCCAGCCGGACATCATCATGGTCACGCCGTCCTACATGCTCAACATCGCCGACGAAATCGAGCGCCAGGGCATCGACCCGCACAAACTGGCCCTGCGCCTGGGCATCTTCGGCGCCGAACCCTGGACTGCCGAACTGCGCAGCGCCATCGAAGCGCGCCTGGGCATTACCGCCCTGGACATCTACGGCCTCTCGGAAATCATGGGCCCGGGCGTGGCCATGGAATGCGCCGAAACCAAGGACGGCCCGACCATCTGGGAAGACCACTTCTACCCGGAAATCATCGACCCGGTCACCGGCGAAGTGCTGCCGGACGGGCAGATGGGCGAACTGGTGTTCACCTCATTGAGCAAAGAAGCCCTGCCGATGATCCGCTACCGCACCCGCGACCTCACGCGCCTGCTGCCGGGCACCGCACGGCCGATGCGGCGCATTGACAAGATCACCGGGCGCAGCGATGACATGCTGATCATCCGCGGCGTTAACGTGTTTCCGACGCAGATCGAGGAGCAGGTTCTCAAAGTTAAACAACTTGCCGAGTGCTATGAGATCCATCTGTATCGCAATGGCAACCTGGACAGCGTGGATGTGCATGTCGAGCTCAAGGCTGAGCACCAGCACCTGAGCGATGAACAGCAGAAGGCTGTTTGCGGGGAGTTGAGCAAGCACATCAAGACGTATATCGGGATCAGTTCGCGGATTGTTTTGCAGCCTTTCCATTCGATCAAGCGGTCGGAGGGCAAGGCTTGCCACGTGTTGGATAAACGTCCTAAAGCATGACTGCTGCACCCTTTATGGCCCCGCTTTTTGCGGGGTTTTTTTTGGGTTTTGGTTTTGAGTTTCGTGTGTATATCCGTTTCTTCGGTAACGGCCGCCAATGGTTCCGCTCTTACAGCGGGTTACTTGGAAAAGCCCCAAGTAACCAAGGGCTCTTGCCCCTGACGTTCGGTGCCTCGCCTAGGCTCGGCATGCCCTCGCTCCGGTCCTGCTCCGTGGGCCCGCCGCCATCGGCCATCCATGGCCGGCGGCGGCTAACCCGGCATCCATGCCGGGTTGCCCACTGCGCAGAACCTCCACTCGGCCTCACGAGGGGGCGTACACCGCAACAGCGTCCGAGGCGGCCTACCGGCCGGCCTGTTCGCTGGGGTCGTTCGTCTGGGAGGTACCTGGTCGCCGGTAGACCGCTATCGCGAGCAAGCTCGCTCCCACAGGTACTCAGTACATCCGCAAGATTTCGGGCGGCTGTCGGGCCGTCTTCGCGAGCAGGCTCGCTCCCACAGTTGATCCGGGTATGCCTGCAAGAGATTGGTCGGCTGGCAGGCCGCCTTCGCTAGAAAGCCAGCTCCTACAGTTGATCGGCATACACCCACGCTCTTCACCACTCATCAGGCCGAGCGTTAGCTCGCCTGCAGCTCTTGATCTTGATCCACCCGCCCCCTCGGCAGGCTGAGTGGAGGTGTTCATCCGGGGGTGGGCGCGCAGCGCCGTTCGGCGCAGCCGAACACATCGAGAGGAGGTCGAGCGAAGCCGACCGGAGGCGATGCCCCCGGATGAATGCCGGAGCGAAGGAACCCCGAGCCTTAGCGAGGGGCCGTACGTTCGGGGCGAGCGTTTTTTTGCTTACTTTTTTTAGGCGCTTGTAAAAAAAGTAAGTCGCCGTAAGGGCGAAACCATAAGTGGCCGTTACCAAAAAGAACGGATATGTACACCGCCCCAAAAAGCGACCACCCATCCAAAGCGATACAAAAAACAAATACGACACGTCATTTTGTGTTTGATATTAAATTCTGTATCGCTTATAAAGTTCCCCATGCCCCAGAACAGATTCAAGGCGGGAACTCAAAAATGTACGCACAGCTCGTAGAAACCGGCGTCAAGCGCATCAAAGACCTCTCGGAGATGTCCGAACAGGAACGCGCATTCCAGGAAAAAATCGATTCAGAAATCAAGATCGAAGCCAAGAACTGGATGCCAGATGCCTACCGCCAGACCCTGATCCGGCAGATCTCCCAGCACGCCCACTCCGAAATCGTCGGCATGCTGCCCGAAGGCAACTGGGTCACCCGCGCGCCGTCGCTCAAACGCAAACTGCAACTGATGGCCAAGATCCAGGACGAAGCCGGCCACGGCCTGTACCTGTACAGCGCCATGGAAACCCTGGGCGCCGACCGCGATGAAGAAGTCGCCAAACTGCACAGCGGCAAGGCCAAGTACTCGAGCATCTTCAATTACCCGACGCTGAACTGGGCCGACATGGGCGCGGTGGGCTGGCTGGTGGATGGCGCGGCGATCGTCAACCAGGTGGTGCTGCAGCGCACCTCCTACGGCCCGTATTCCCGGGCGATGATCCGCATCTGCAAGGAAGAGAGCTTCCACCAGCGCCAGGGCTACGAAATCCTCCTGACCATGATGCGCCACGGTAACCAGGCGCAAAAAGACATGGTCCAGGACGCGATCAACCGCCTGTGGTGGCCGTCGCTGATGATGTTTGGCCCGAGCGACGAACACTCGCCGAACAGCGCCCAGTCCATGGCCTGGAAAATCAAGCGCCAGAGCAACGACGAACTGCGCCAGCGCTTCATCGACCAGACCATCCCGCAGCTTGAACTGCTGGGCTGCACCTGCCCCGACCCGGACCTGAAGTGGAACGCCGAACGCGGCCACTACGACTTCGGCGACATCCAGTGGAACGAATTCTACGAAGTGCTCAAGGGCAACGGCCCGTGCAACCAGGAACGTGTCGCCACCCGCCGCAAGGCGATGGAAGACGGCGCTTGGGTTCGTGAAGCCGCCGTCGCCCACGCCCGCAAAAAACAAAACAAGAACGCCGCCTGATCCGGCCACCTGATGTGGAGTAACTGAAATGTCCGAGTGGACCCTCTTCGAAGTTTTCGTGCGCAGCAAGCACGGCCTCAACCACAAGCACGTCGGCAGCGTGCATGCCGCCGACACCACCATGGCCATCGAGAATGCGCGCGAGCTCTACACCCGTCGCAGCGAAGGCGTGAGCCTGTGGGTGGTGCCGTCGGCATTGATCACCGCTTCGTCTCCGGATGAAAAAGACCCGCTGTTCGATCCGTCGGACAACAAGGTCTACCGCCACGCCAGCTTCTACGAGCTGCCGGCCGAAGTCGGGCACATGTGAGGTCGACCATGGACAACAAGACTGATCTGATCGAATACCTGCTGCGTCTCGGCGACAGCGCCCTGATCCAGGGCCAGCGCCTGTGCCAATGGTGCGGCAAGGCCCCGGCGCTGGAAGAAGAACTGGCGCTGATGAACGTCGGCCTCGACCTGGTGGGCCAGGCGCGCAACTGGCTGGAATACGCCGCCGAACTGCTGGACGACGGCCGCGATGCCGATCACCTGGCGTTCCGTCGCGACGAGCGCGCTTATCGCAACCTGCTGCTGGTGGAACAACCCAACGGCGACTTCGCGGTGACCATGCTCAAGCAGTTCCTCTATGACGCCTGGCACCTGCCAATGCTGCAAGGGCTGAGCCAGTCCAGCGACGAACGCATCGCCGGGATCGCCGCCAAGGCGGTGAAGGAAGTGACCTACCACCTGCGCCGCTCCGGCGAGTGGATCGAGCGTATGGGTGACGGCACCGAGGAAAGCCACAAGCGCATGCTCGCGGCCATCCCCGAAGTCTGGCGCTTCACCGTGGAACTGATCGCCGCCGATGACAGCGAACAACAGCTGTGCGAAGTCGGCATCACCCCGGACATCGCCAGCGTAGCCGCCCAATGGCAGGCCAAGGTCGAGCAGATCTTCACCAGTGCCACCCTGCCCGCTCCTGCGACGCCGAACTACTTCTACCTGAATGCCCGCAAGGGTTTGCACACCGAACACCTGGGCATCCTGCTGGCCGAAATGCAGTTCCTGCCACGAGCGTACCCCGATGCAACCTGGTGAGCTGATCGCCAGCGACCTCGGCGCCCGGCCAGCTCAACCGACCGACCTGGCTGCCGCTTGGGCGATTCTGGCAGAGGTCATGGACCCGGAAGTGCCAGTGGTCAGCGTGGTCGACCTGGGCATTGTCCGCGACCTGGACTGGCAGGCCGGCCACCTTCACGTGGTGGTCACGCCGACCTACTCCGGTTGCCCTGCCACCGAAGTGATCGAGAGCGACATCCGTGAAGCCCTGGAACTCGCCGGATTCAAGGCGCCGCAGCTTGAGCGCAAGTTGACCCCGGCCTGGACCACCGACTGGATCAGCGCCGACGGCCGCGAACGCCTGCGGGTCTACGGCATCGCGCCGCCCGAGGGCAGCACCAGCAAGCGCAGCCTGCTCGGCGAAAGCCCGCAGGTTGTGTGCCCGCAATGCGGCAGCGCCCACACCGAGGTCCTCAGCGAGTTCGGCTCCACCGCCTGCAAGGCGCTGTACCGCTGCGTCGATTGCCGGGAACCGTTCGACTATTTCAAGTGCATCTGAGCGGCGAATCGGCCGTCCCAGCTGGAGAACAACAATGAGCAAATTTCACAGCCTGACCATCAAGGACGTGCGCGCCGAGACCCGTGACGCGGTGTCCATCGCCTTCGAGATTCCGCAGCACTTGCAGGACAGCTTTCACTTCACCCAGGGCCAGCACCTGGTGATGCGCACCCAACTGGACGGCGAAGAAGTACGTCGCTCCTATTCGATCTGCACCGGGGTCAACGACGGTGAACTGCGCATCGCCGTCAAGCGTGTTACCGGCGGACGCTTCTCGGCGTTTGCCAACGAACAGCTGAAAGCCGGACACACCCTGGAGGTGATGCCGCCGGCCGGGCACTTCTGCGTCGAACTTGACCCGGCGCGCCATGGCAATTACCTGGCCGTGGCGGCCGGCAGCGGCATCACGCCGATCCTGTCGATCATCAAGACCACCCTGCAAACCGAGCCCCACAGCCGCGTCACCCTGCTGTACGGCAACCGCTCCAGCTCCGGCGCGCTGTTCCGCGAGCAGCTGGAAGACCTGAAAAACCGCTACCTGCAACGCCTGAACCTGATCTTCGTGTTCAGCCGCGAGCAGCAGGATGTCGATCTGTACAACGGCCGGATCAACGCCGAGAAATGCGAGCAACTGTTCAGCCGCTGGCTCGACGTCAAGGCCCTCGACGCCGCCTTCATCTGCGGCCCGCAGGAGATGACCGAGACCGTGCGCGACAGCCTCAAGGCCAAGGGTATGCAACCTGAGCGCATCCATTTCGAACTGTTCGCCGCCGCCGGCAGCGAGCAAAAACGCGCCGCCCGTGAAGCCGCCCGCCAGGTGGATGCGGCGGTCAGCCAGATCACCGTGATCAGCGACGGGCGCGCCCTGGCCTTCGACCTGCCGCGCAACAGCCAGAGCATTCTCGATGCGGGTAACGAGCAAGGTGCGGAACTGCCCTACTCGTGCAAGGCCGGCGTGTGCTCGACCTGCAAGTGCAAGGTCATCGAAGGCGAAGTGGAAATGGACAGCAACCACGCCCTGGAAGACTACGAAGTGGCCGCCGGGTATGTGCTGTCGTGCCAGGCCTTCCCGGTCAGCGACAGGGTGGTGCTGGATTTCGATCAGCTCTGACCCCCCGTTTGCAGGAACAGCCACAAAACCTGTGGGAGCGAGCTTGCTCGCGATGAGGGCATGACAGTCACTGGCTGTGCTGACTGACCTGACGCTATCGCGAGCAAGCTCGCTCCCACAGGAGTCCGGTGATCGACCCGAACACACTGTTTCACCCAAAACAAAAACAACAAAGGAGCGCGCGTCATGACACCCCAGGAAGTAGAACTCATTCGCCAGCACCCGGATTTCATCCAGCTGGTTCGCCGTAAACAGAAGCTGTACTGGTCACTGAGCCTGGCCATGCTGGTGATCTATTACGGCTTCGTGCTGCTGGTGGCTTTCTCCCCTTCTACCCTCGGTCAATCCCTGAGCGGCGGCGTGACCACCGTGGGCATGCTGGTGGGTGTCGTCATCGTCGGGCTGGCCTTTGCGCTGACCGGTTTCTATGTCTATCGCGCCAACAACGTGATCGACCCGCTGAATGAAAAACTCAAGCAGGAGTGCGCCCGATGAGCCGCTTTCTCGCGCTGTTCCTGCTGCCGCTGGCGGCCGTCACTGATGTTGCGCTGGCCGCCGACGGCGCGTCCCGACCATTGAACTGGAATGCCATCGGCATGTTCCTGGTGTTCGTGCTGTTCACCCTTGGCGTGACACGCTGGGCGGCACTTCGCACCCGCTCCACCAGCGACTTTTATACCGCTGGCGGCGGCATGACCGGCTTCCAGAACGGTCTGGCGATTGCCGGCGACATGATCTCGGCCGCCTCGTTCCTCGGCATTTCCGCGATGATGTTCCTCAATGGCTACGACGGTTTGCTCTACGCCCTGGGCGTGCTGGCCGGCTGGCCGATCATCCTGTTCCTGATTGCCGAACGCCTGCGTAACCTGGGCAAGTACACCTTTGCCGACGTGGTTTCCTATCGCCTGGAACAGACCCCGGTGCGCCTGACCTCGGCTTTCGGCACCCTGACCGTGGCGCTGATGTACCTGGTGGCGCAGATGGTCGGCGCCGGCAAGCTGATCGAACTGTTGTTCGGCATCGACTACCTCTACGCAGTCATGCTGGTCGGCGTGTTGATGGTGTTCTACGTGACCTTCGGCGGCATGCTCGCCACCACCTGGGTGCAGATCATCAAGGCGGTGATGCTGTTATTCGGCACCAGTTTCATGGCGTTCATGGTGCTCAAGCACTTCGGTTTCAGCACTGAGGCGATGTTTGCCGGTGCCACCGCCGTGCATGCCAAAGGCAACGCGATCATGGCCCCCGGCGGCTTGCTGTCCAACCCGATCGATGCGATTTCCCTGGGGCTGGGCATGATGTTCGGCACCGCCGGCCTGCCGCACATCCTGATGCGCTTCTTCACCGTCAGCGATGCCAGGGAAGCCCGTAAAAGCGTGTTCTACGCCACCGGTTTCATCGGCTACTTCTACTTGCTGCTGATCATCGTCGGCTTCGGCGCCATCGTCATGGTCGGCACCGATCCGGCGTTCCGTGACGCCAGCGGCGCGATCATCGGCGGCGGCAACATGATCGCCGTGCACCTGGCCCAGGCAGTAGGCGGCAACCTGTTCCTCGGCTTCATCTCGGCGGTCGCCTTCGCCACCATCCTGGCGGTGGTTGCCGGGCTGGCGCTGTCCGGCGCCTCGGCGGTGTCCCACGACCTGTATGCCTGCGTGATGCGCAAGGGCCAGGCCAGCGAACAGCAAGAGATGCGCGTGTCGCGAATCGCCACCCTGTGCATCGGTGTACTGGCGATCATCCTCGGCCTGCTGTTCGAATCGCAGAACATCGCCTTCCTCTCGGGCCTGGTGTTGGCCATCGCGGCGTCTGTGAATTTCCCGGTGCTGTTCCTCTCGATGTACTGGAAAGGCCTGACCACCCGCGGCGCCGTCCTCGGCAGTCTGTCCGGACTGGTCTCGGCGATTGTGTTGCTGGTGCTGAGCCCGGCGGTGTGGGTCAACGTGATGCACCACGACAAGGCGCTGTTCCCGTACTCCAACCCGGCGCTGTTTTCCATGAGCCTGGCGTTCTTTAGTGCATGGCTGTTTTCCGTCACCGACACCTCGCCCCGTGCAGCCCTTGAGCGTGGCCGTTATCTGGCGCAGTTCATCCGCTCGATGACCGGCATCGGTGCCACCGGCGCCAGCAAACACTAAATATTGGCAGGGAATAAAAATAATGAAGCCCGCACGTACCACGTCTTACCCATCACTGTTTTCGCTGGCCGCCGCATTGAGTCTGCCCATGATCGCGCCGAGCGCCATGGCCGACTTCATCGGCGACAGCAAGGCCCGCATTGATATGCGCAACCACTACATCAACCGCGATTTCCGTCAGGACAACGCGCCGCAATCCAAGGCCGAAGAATGGGCCCAGGGATTCACTGCGCGCATCGAGTCCGGGTTCACTGACGGCACCTTCGGTTTCGGGCTCGACGCACTGGGCGAACTGGGGCTCAAGCTCGACTCCAGTCCCGACCGCCGTGGCACCGGGCTGCTGCCGTTTGGCCCGCAGAGCCATGAACCGGACGACAATTACAGCGAACTGGGCCTGACCGGCAAAGTGCGGGTCTCCAAGAGCGTGTTGAAACTCGGCACGTTGCAACCCTTGTTGCCAGTGGCGACCTACAACGACACACGCTTGCTGAGCTCGACCTTTGAAGGTGGCTTGCTGACCAGCCAGGAAATCGACGGCCTGACAGTGAATGCCGGACGCCTGACCAAGGCCAACCTGCGGGATTCCTCCAGCAACGATGACATCGGCTTCGGCGCCACCACCAGCGATAGCTTCGACTTCGGTGGTGGCAGCTACGCGTTCAGTCCGCAACTGAACCTGAGCTACTACTACGGCAAGCTCGACCAGATCTACCGCCAGCAATTCGCCGGACTGGTGCATACGCAACCGTTGGGCAACGGCTTCAACCTGCGCAGCGATCTGCGTTATTTCGACAGCAGGGGTGACGGCGCGGAAAAGGCCGGGCGCATCGACAACCGTAACTTCAACGGCATGCTCACGGTGTCCCACGGTGCCCACAAGGTCAGTGCCGCCTACCAGCAATTGTCCGGCGACAGCGCCTTTCCGTTCCTCAACGGCGGCGATCCGTACGTGGTCAACCTGGTGACGTTCAACACCTTTACCCGCGCCGACGAGGATTCCTGGCAGCTGCGTTACGACTATGACTTCGCGGCGCAAGGCATTCCCGGCCTGACCTTCATGACCCGCTACACCGATGGCAGCCATGTCAAGGCCGGCAGCGTCGACAACGGAAGCGAATGGGAGCGCGACACCGATATCAACTACGTCATCCAGAGCGGTGTGTTCAAGAACGTCAGCCTGCGCTGGCGCAACGTGACCTTCCGTTCCGGCAATGGCCTGACTACCGCCCTCGATGAGAACCGGCTGATCGTCGGTTACACCCTGGCGCTTTGGTAATTCCGAAAGGGCGCGGTCGCCGCCGCGCCACAACCCTTCATAACCAGGAGCAATCGTGATGTCCTCTTCACCTACACTGCATGCCCCTACCCTGCAGAGTTTCATCGCCGGTCGCTGGATCGGCCAACAGGGCGCACAAGTGCTGCGCAGCGCCATCGACGGCCATGAAATCGCCCGCACCCATGAGGAGCGCCCGGACTTCGCCGAGGCCATCGAACACGGCCGTCGCCAGGGCATCAGCGGCTTGATGGCGCTGGACTTCCAGCAGCGCGCCCAGCGTCTCAAGGCCCTGGCCCTGTACCTGAGCGAGCGCAAGGAACAGCTCTACGCGATTTCCCACCACAGCGGCGCGACCCGTGCCGACAGCTGGATCGATATCGAAGGCGGCACCAGCACGCTGTTCACCTACGCCAGCCTCGGTTCGCGGGAGCTGCCGTCGGGCAACATCGTCCACGAAGGCCCGGCGATGCAACTGAGCAAAATGGGCACCTTCGCCGGTACCCATATTCTGGTGCCCCGCGGCGGTCTGGCGGTGCACATCAATGCCTTCAACTTCCCGATCTGGGGCATGCTGGAAAAGTTCGCCCCGAGCTTCCTCGCCGGCATGCCGTGCATCGTCAAACCGGCCAGCGCCACCAGCTACCTGACCGAAGCCGTGGTGCGCCTGATGGATGAATCCGGCCTGTTGCCGGCGGGCAGTCTGCAACTGATCATCGGCAGCACCGGCGACCTGCTCGACCGCCTGCAAGGTCAGGACGTGGTGACCTTCACCGGTTCCGCCGACACCGCGGCCAAGCTGCGGGTCAACCCGAACCTGATCCGCAATTCGGTGCCGTTCAACGCCGAAGCCGACTCGCTGAACTGCGCGATCCTCGCCCCGGACGTGACCCCGGATGACGAAGAGTTCGAGCTGTTCATCAAGGAAGTCGCCCGGGAAATGACCACCAAGGCCGGGCAGAAATGCACCGCCATCCGCCGCGCCATCGTCCCGGCCAAACACATCGATGCCGTCGCCACCCGCCTGCGCGATCGCCTGGCCAAAGTGGTGGTCGGCGACCCGTCGGTGGAAGGCGTGCGCATGGGCGCACTGGCTTCCCACGACCAGCAGAAAGACGTGGCCGAGCGTCTGGAAAGCCTGTTGCAGAGCAGCGACATGCTGTTCGGCGCCCGCGACGGTTTCGAACCCCGTGGTGTAAATGTCGACAAAGGTGCGTTCTTCGCCCCGACCCTGTTGCAGGCCCGCGACCCGCATGCCGAGGGCGGTGCCCACGATATCGAAGCGTTCGGCCCGGTCAGCACCCTGATGGCCTACGACGATCTGGACGAGGCGCTGGCTCTGGCTGCGCGCGGCAAAGGCAGCCTGGTGGCCAGCCTGGTGACCAAGGATCCGCAAATCGCCGCCAAGGCCATCCCGGTCGCGGCTGCCTGGCACGGCCGTTTGCTGGTACTGGATCGCCATTGCGCCGGCGAATCCACCGGTCACGGCTCGCCGCTGCCACAACTCAAGCACGGCGGCCCGGGGCGTGCCGGCGGTGGTGAAGAACTCGGCGGCCTGCGCGCGGTGAAGCACTACCTGCAACGCGCGGCGGTGCAAGGTTCGCCGACCATGCTGGCGGCGGTCACCGGCGAATACGTACGCGGCGCCAAGGTCGTCGAAACCGAGGTGCATCCGTTCCGTCGCCACTTCCAGGACCTGCAGATCGGCGAGTCGCTGCTAACTCACCGCCGCACCGTCACCGAAGCGGACCTGGTGAACTTCGGCTGCCTGTCGGGTGACCACTTCTACATGCACTTCGACGAGATCGCGGCCAAGGAATCGCAGTTCGGCAAGCGCATCGCCCACGGTTACTTCGTGCTGTCGGCGGCGGCCGGTCTGTTCGTATCCCCTGGTGTCGGCCCGGTACTGGCCAACTACGGCCTGGACACCTTGCGCTTTATCAACCCGGTAGGCATCGGCGACACCATCCAGGCGCGCCTGACCTGCAAACGCAAGATCGACCAGGGCAAGAAGAGCCCGCAGGGCATCCCGCAAGGGGTGGTGGCGTGGGATGTGGAAGTGACCAACCAGTTGGGTGAGTTGGTGGCGAGCTATGACATTCTCACCTTGGTCGTAAAACGCGAAGACTGATCACGATCCCACAAGGTTATTGGTTGCTCGCAGATTCTTTGGTCAATCTATAACCACTGTGGGAGCGAGCCTGCTCGCGAATGCGGTATGCCAGTCGACATCGATGTTGAATGACAGTCAGCATTCGCGAGCAGGTTCGCTCCCACAGGGTCCCAGGCTGACCACAAACTCTGGGGCAATTTTCAATGCCTGCGCAACCACTCGATAAACAGTGCAAACAACTCCGACTGCGAACCCACCTCCAGTTTCAGGTACAGGTTCTTGCGGTGCATGCGCACGGTTTCCGGCGAGATGTTCATCTGGCTGGCCGTCGATTTCACCGAATGCCCGCGCAACACCATATGCGCCACTTGCCGCTCACGTTCGGTCAGCAAGTCGCTGCCGAAATGCTCGAAAGCCGACTGCACCCGGTGCTTGAGATCATCGCGCATGCCCTGGTCTTGATCGCACTGGATCTCGCGACTGCGCAGCATGCCCCGCTGACTGAACTCGCTGATGAATTCGCGCACCAACGGCTCTACGGCGCGCAGCAGGTTCAGCTGTTCGGCGCTCAGGCATTCACCGCCGAAACCCTGATAGAGGCTGACGGAAATCTTCGTGTCATTGCCGGTATCGACGATGTAGTAGCTGTCTTCCGAACAGCCCGCCTTCAGGTAATAGGATTTGTAGTAGTCACTGTCGAAGAAGTTGTCCGGGGCAATTTCCTCCAGGTGATAGAAGCCTTGCGCCAAGCCCTGCTCCACCGCCAGGCAGAACGGGTCGAGTAAATAACCGCCGGCAAAATAGCGCTCCAGGATCGAGACCTGATACTCCTGCGCGATCCCGCGCTGATGCAGCAACTGAGGCGCGCGGTCCTTGCGCTCCAGGCTGATCATCATCGACTCGACGGACACCAGCTGCGCCAACGCCGACGCCAGATGTTGCAGGGCGTCAGGCTCATCGATATGGGCGAAAGCCTCGCGCATTCCCCCATGCCATTTGTGCAATGCCCCGAAGGGCACCGCGATCAGCGTATCGTCGTGTGGTTTGCTCATGCCCCGCAGTCTAGCGGCTGGACACGCCCTTGATAACAGCCTGACTGACGAAATCATTGGCCCGCGTACTGTCCGCTCGCTTCAAGCTCGGCGGCCACTTCCAGAATGCATTCGCGCAGGGTCTCGACGATTTCATCGACCTGGACAAACGTCAGGATCAACGGTGGCGACATCACGTTGAGGTGCATGATCGGCCGCACCAGCAAACCCCGGGCCTGGGCCCGCACATGGATTTTTTCGCCGATGTTGATCTCGTCGGGGAACAACGCCTTGGTGCGTTTATCGGCGACGAACTCCACGCAGGCCATGAGTTTCTGGCAACGCACATCCCCCACCAGCGGCAAATCCCGCAGGGTTGCCAGGCGCTCTTCCAGATAAGCCCCCACCGTATCGACATGAGCCAGCAGGTTTTCCCGCTCGATGATCTCGATGTTCTTCAGCGCCGCCGTGCAGCACACCGGATGCCCGCTGTAGGTGAAGCCATGGGTGAAGCAGCGGCCCTTGCCCGGCTCGGCGATGACTTTCCAGATGCGCTCGGAAAAGATGCACGCACCCAGCGGCAGATAGGCCGAGGTCAGGCCCTTGGCGGTGGTGATGATGTCGGGCTGCACGTCGAACACATCATAGGAGGCAAAGAACTTGCCCAGGCGCCCGAACGAAGTCACCACTTCGTCGGCGACGAACAGGATGTCGTAGCGCTGGCAGACATCCCACATGCGCTTGAGATAACCCTGGGGCGGAATGATCACCCCGCCCGACCCCATGATCGGTTCGGCGAAGAACCCGGCGACCTTGTTCGCGCCAATCGAGAGGATCTTGTCTTCGAATTCCTTGACCAGGAACTCGAGGAACTGCGCTTCGTCCATGCCATCGGGGGCGCGGTACGGGTTGGGGTTGGAGACATGGTGGATCAGCGGGTTGGCGTAATCGAACTCCGGCACCCGGTCGGCGGCCTTGTTGCCGATCGACATGGTCAGGGTGGTCGAGCCGTGATAGGCGTTGAACCGGGCGATGACGTGCTTCTTCTCGGGTTTGCCACGGCAGTTCTGGTAGTACTGGATCAGCCGGTAGGCGGTGTCCACGGCGGTGGAGCCGCCGGTGGTCAGGAACACATGGTCGAGGTCGCCGGGGGCCAGGCTGGCGAGTTTTTCGCAGAGCTGGATGGCGACATTGTTCGACATGTCGGAAAACGGATTGGAATAGGCCAGTTGCCGCACCTGATCGGCGATGGCCTCGGCCATTTCCTCGCGGCCCAAACCGATGTTGGTGCACCACATCCCGCCCACCGCATCAAGAAAGCGGTTGCCCTGGGTGTCGTAGATGTAGGCGCCATCGCCTGCGACGATGTTCAGCGAGCCTTGTTCGGCGTGTTCGTCGAACACGTGATAGCCGTGCATATGGTGAGCCTTGTCGGCCTTGACCAGCCGGGACTCGTCCGCTGGGGAAAAAACGCTGCGTGTTGGCGTCGCCATAAATAAACCTCTAACCGAATTGACTAACGATCGAACCCATCAGATGCCGCTTTTCACGGTGCTCCAGACCCGGGTAATCGCCCGCATGTCCTTGGTGTCCTGGGTCTTCTGCGGAAACAGCCGCTCGCGGGTTTGCGCGTCGGGGTAGATGGCCGGGTTGTCGCGCACAGCGGCGCTCAACAACGGCGTGGCTGCGGCGTTGCTGTTGGCGTAATTGATGAAGTCGCTCACGTCCGCCATCACCTGCGGTTGCATCAGATATTCGAGAAACTTGTGGGCATTGGCGACGTGGGGCGCGTCGGCGGGGATGTACATGTTGTCGAACCAGATCAGCGAGCCTTCCTTGGGGATAAAGTAGGCCAGGTCGATCTTCTTCTTGGCTTCCGCGGCGCGAGCCATGGCGGTGGCGTAGTCGCCTGACCAGGTCATGGCCATGCACACATCGCCGTTGGGCAGGCTGGTCAGGTAATTGACCGAGTCAAATTTGCGGATGTACGGCCGCACCGACAGCAGCAAGTCCTGGGCGGCTTTCAGATCCTCCGGTGCGGCGCTGCGCGGATCACGTCCCAGGTACTTCAGGGCCATGGGAATGACTTCGGTCGGGGCATCGAGCAGGGTCACGCCGCAATCGGCGAAGCGCGAGACGATCTTCGGATCGAAGATCATCGCCAGCGAGCCGATCGGCGCGTCCGGCATGCGTTCCTTGATCTTGTCAACGTTGTAGGTGACGCCGTTACTGCCCCAGGTATAAGGCGCCGAGTACGTGGTGCCCGGATCATACCCTTGCAGATCCTCCAGGACTTTTGGGTCCAGGTTGGTCCAGCCCGGCAGCTGTTTCTTGTCCAGCGGCTGGAACACCTTGGCCTTGATCAGCGGTGGCGCGAGGGACGCGTTCAACACGATCAGGTCATAACCGGAGTGGCCGGTGAGCAATTTGGCCTGCACCGTTTCGTAGGCATCGAAGGTGTCGTAGACCACCTTGATTCCGGTGGCCTTTTCGAAATCGGCGATGGTTTTTTCACCGATGTAGTCCGCCCAGTTGTACAGCCGCAGCGTATGGCTGTCGTCCACTTGAGCGGCGTAGGCATTCATTGTCAGCGGTACAACAAACAGACTGGAAATCACCTTAAGCAGCGTCTTGCCCATAGCAAATGCACCTTATAGCGAGTTCGGCTCTGGATGAGCGGATGCCCTCACTATTGGTGGATTCGCCGGGCGCGGCCATACCCCGAATGGGTGTGTGTCGCTTTTGGCACACCGGCATGGCAAAAAGCGGCAGTGCAGTTGACCCGTTTTGCCATAGATCCGGAGTTTGTCCGGCGCTTAAAGTGGCAGCCCTGAACCGACCCTGCAGAGCCTGCGATGACCGACCTGATCAAACACGAGCAACGCGACGGCGTGTTGACGCTGACCATCGACCGCCCGGACAAGCTCAATGCGCTGAACAACGCCATGTACACGCAACTGGCCGAGCTGTTGCTGGCCGCCGACGAAGACTCGCAGATCGGCGTGATCATCCTCACCGGTGGCCCGGCCTGCTTCACCAGCGGCAATGACCTGGTGGATTTCCTGCAGAATCCGCCGACTCATCTGGACGCCCCGGCGTTCCACCTGATGAAGGTCGTCACGCGCCTGCAAAAACCGCTGATCGCGGCAGTCTGCGGGGCGGCCATCGGCATTGGCACCACCTTGCTGCTGCATTGCGATCAGGTACTGGTCACCCGCAACGCCAAGTTGCGCATGCCGTTCGTCAACATCGGCCTGTGCCCCGAATTCGGCGCCAGCCTGTTGCTGCCCCGCCTGCTCGGCCATGCCCGCGCCGCGAGCTTGCTGCTGTTGGGCAACGGCCTGGACGGCAACGAAGCGGTGGCCTGGGGCCTGGCCAACGAAGCCTTCGATAACGGCACACAATGCCTGGCGGCGGCGACAAAAATCGCCCAGCGCTTCCTGGCCATGCCCCAGCAAGCCCTGCGCCAGTCCCGGC
The DNA here is from genome assembly GCF_040448305.1 of Pseudomonas fluorescens. Classification (NCBI taxonomy): domain Bacteria; kingdom Pseudomonadati; phylum Pseudomonadota; class Gammaproteobacteria; order Pseudomonadales; family Pseudomonadaceae; genus Pseudomonas; species Pseudomonas fluorescens. The sequence goes on from NZ_CP148752.1 coordinate 4,819,907, forward strand.
AGCTGATGAAACAGGCTTCCCTGGCCGAACTGGAAACCTCCCTGCGCGAAGAAAACACGCTGTTCATTCAGCGCCTGAATACCGACGAGGCGAAAACCGCCTTGAACGCCCTGCTCAATCGCAGTACAGATAAGAATCCACCGAAAGGAAACCAGCCATGAACACTCCAGAAATCTACGTCGTCAGCGCCGCCCGTACCGCCATCGGTACATTCGGCGGTTCGCTCAAGGATGTGCCACTGGCCGACCTCGCGACCACGGCCGTGAAAGCCGCCCTGGAGCGAGCCGCCGTGGATCCGGCGCTCGTTGGCCATCTGGTGATGGGCAACGTGATCCCGACCGAAACCCGCGATGCCTACATCTCCCGCGTCGCGGCGATGAACGCCGGCATTCCGAAGGAAACCCCGGCCTACAACGTCAACCGCCTCTGCGGTTCGGGCCTGCAAGCGATCATCAACGCCGCCCAGACCCTGATGCTCGGCGATGCCGACATCGTCGTCGGTGCCGGTGCCGAATCCATGAGCCGCGGTCCGTACCTGATGCCGAGCGCCCGTTGGGGTTCGCGCATGGGCAACGCCCAGGTCATCGACTACATGCTCGGCATCCTGCATGACCCCTTCCATGGCATCCACATGGGCATCACCGCCGAGAACGTCGCCGCGCGCAACGGCATCACCCGCGAAATGCAGGACGCCCTGGCTTTCGAAGACCAGCAACGCGCCGCCCACGCGATTGCCAACGGCTACTTCAGCGAGCAGATCGCGACCGTGGAAATCCAGGATCGCAAAGGCGTAAAACTGTTCAGCGTCGACGAACATCCGCGCGCCACGTCCCTGGAACAACTGGCTGCGATGAAGCCTGCGTTCAAGAAGGACGGTTCGGTCACCGCCGGCAACGCCTCGGGCCTCAACGACGGCGCCGCCGCACTGGTCATGGCCAGCGGCAACGCAGTGCAGGCCAACAACCTGAAACCCCTCGCCCGCCTGGTCAGCTACGCCCACGCCGGCGTCGAGCCGGAATTCATGGGCCTGGGCCCGATCCCGGCCACGCGCCTGGCACTCAAGCGCGCCGGCCTGACCGTCGCCGACCTGGACGTGATCGAAGCCAACATCGCCTTCGCCGCCCAGGCCTGCGCCGTCAGCCAGGAACTGGACCTCGACCCGGCCAAGGTCAACCCGAACGGTTCGGGCATCGCCCTGGGCCACCCGGTGGGCGCGACCGGCGCAATCATCGCCACCAAGGCCATCCACGAACTGCACCGCACCGGCGGCCGTTACGCGCTGGTGACCATGTGCATCGGTGGTGGCCAGGGGATTGCGGCGATTTTCGAACGCGTCTAAGCAATAGCTGTAACAAAGGCCGGTGATCGCGCAGATCACCGGCCTTTTTCATTCCAGCAGACCAGTAGCGATTCCCTGTGGGAGCGAGCTTGCTCCGGGCGGCGTTCCGACGATGGCGGCCGTTCAGTCGGCAAAGATGTTGCCTGACACACCGCTATCGCGAGCAGGCTCGCTCCCACAGTCGTTATTCTTCGAATTCAACATCTGATCCCCTCTCATTTATCACCTGACGACCGGCAGCAAAAACCATTTGCCACAAAATATTACATACGTCATATTACGATCATCATAATTGACCGCCGCCCCACAGGTATCCCTCCATGACCAGCATGCCCACCGTTGAACCCGACCTGGCTGCCCCGGTGACTGCCGCCAAACCTCCCCTGCTCAAACGCCTGCTGTTGCCAACCGTGGGCATCGCAGCACTGGTGCTGGCCGGGATGTATGGCACGCATTGGTGGAGTGCCGGGCGCTTCATCGAGGAAACCGACGATGCCTACATCGGCGGTGATGTGACGGTGATCGGGCCGAAGGTGGCGGGTTACATCGACGAAGTGCTGGTGGCCGATAACCAGAAGGTCAAGGCCGGTGACGTACTGATCCGTCTCGATTCGCGCGACTACCGCGCCAACCTGGCCAAGGCCGAAGGCGCAGTGGCCGCCCAGGAGGCCCTGCTGGCCAACCTCGACGCCACCGAACAACTGCAACAGGCCGTCATCGGCCAGGCCCGCGCCGGCATCGACGCCGCTGGTGCCGAAACCGCCCGTTCGCGGGATGACGATGCTCGCTACAAAAAACTGGTGATCACCAACGCGGTCTCGGTGGAAAGCGCCCAGCGAGCCAACACCACGTTCAAGACGGCTCAGGCCCAAAGCAACCGCGCCCAGGCTGAACTGCTGGCCGCGCAACGTCAGTTGAATGTGATCGATACCCAGAAACAACAAGCCCGAGCCGCCTTGATCCAGGCCAAGGCCGAGCGTGACCTGGCGCAATTGAATGTCGGCTACACCGAACTGAAGGCGCCGGTTGACGGTGTGATCGGCAATCGCCGGGCACGGGTCGGCGCCTATGCCCAGGCCGGCTCGCAATTGCTCTCGGTGGTGCCGACCCGCGGTCTGTGGGTCGATGCCAACTTCAAGGAAGACCAACTGGCGCACATGGTGCCGGGGCAACGGGTGGTGATCCGTGCCGACGTGCTGTCGGGGCAGGAATTCCATGGTCACCTGGACAGCCTCGCCCCCGCCAGCGGTTCGCAATTCAGTGTGTTGCCGCCGGAAAACGCCACTGGCAACTTCACCAAGATCGTGCAGAGGGTGCCAGTGCGGATTCACCTCGATCCGGCCGACAGTGTGCTCGGCCACTTGCGTCCGGGGTTGTCGGTGACCGCTGAAGTGGACACGCGCAAGGAGCCTGAAGCACCAGCCGTGGCCAGCGCGCCATGAACCGCGCCCTCGCCGCCCCGGCACAACCGTTCAATGCCGCGAACATGGCGACGGCGACCAAGGTCTTCGCCTTTGCCAGCATGTGCATCGGCATGTTCATTGCGCTGCTGGATATCCAGATTGTCTCGGCGTCGCTGCGTGACATCGGCGGCGGGCTCTCCGCTGGCACCGACGAAACCGCGTGGGTGCAAACCAGCTACCTGATCGCCGAAATCATCGTGATCCCTCTGTCGGGCTGGCTGTCCCGGGTGTTTTCCACGCGCTGGCTGTTTTGTGCGTCGGCAGTGGGTTTCACTCTGACCAGCCTGCTGTGCGGCGTGGCCTGGAACATCCAGAGCATGATTACCTTCCGTGCCCTGCAAGGGTTTCTGGGCGGCTCGATGATTCCACTGGTGTTCACCACGGCCTTCGTGTTCTTCACCGGCAAGCAACGGGTGATCGCCGCCGCGACCATCGGCGCGGTAGCCTCATTGGCACCGACCCTGGGACCGGTGATCGGTGGCTGGATCACCGACATATCGTCCTGGCACTGGCTGTTCTACATCAACCTGGTCCCCGGCATCTTTGTCGCCGTGGCCGTACCGATGCTGGTAAAAATCGACCAGCCGGAACTGTCGCTGCTCAAAGGCGCGGATTACTTGAGCATGGTGTTTCTGGCGCTGTTCCTCGGTTGCCTGGAATACACCCTTGAAGAAGGCCCGCGCTGGAACTGGTTCAGCGACCGCACGATCCTGACCACCGCGTGGATCAGCGGCCTGGCCGGGCTGGCGTTCATCGGCCGGACCCTGCATGTGGCCAATCCGATTGTCGATCTGCGCGCCTTGAAGGACCGCAATTTTGCCCTCGGCTGTTTCTTCTCGTTCGTCACCGGCATCGGCCTGTTCGCCACCATTTACCTGACGCCGCTGTTCCTCGGCCGGGTGCGTGGCTACGGAGCGCTGGACATTGGTCTGGCGGTTTTCTCCACCGGGGTGTTCCAGATCATGGCGATTCCGCTGTATGCCTTTCTGGCCAACCGCATCGACCTGCGCTGGATCATGATGACCGGCCTCGGGCTGTTCGCCTTGTCGATGTGGGATTTCAGCCCGATCACCCATGACTGGGGGGCCAAGGAATTGATGCTGCCACAAGCCTTGCGCGGGATTGCCCAGCAATTGGCGGTGCCGCCAACTGTGACCTTGACCCTCGGCGGCCTGGCGCCGGCACGGCTCAAGCATGCGTCGGGGTTGTTCAATCTGATGCGCAACCTGGGCGGGGCTATCGGCATTGCCGCCTGCGCGACCATCCTCAACGACCGCACCAACCTGCATTTCACCCGGCTGGCGGAGAACCTCAACAGCACCAACGAGGCGCTCAACCAATGGCTGTCCCAAGTCGGTAACAACTTTGCCGCTCTCGGTCAGGGCGGTGACGCCGGGGTCACCGCCAGCCTGCATCAGCTATGGTTGCTGACCTACCGCGAAGCCCAGACGCAAACCTATGGCGACGCGTTCCTGATGATCATGGTCTGCTTCATTATCGCCACGGCGATGGTGCCCCTGATGCGCAAGGTGCAACCACCGGCCGCGCCGAGCGCCGATGCTCATTGATACTTGTACAGGTCAGGCTTGGGGCATTTTGCGGAAGCCGATGGCCAGGCGGTTCCAGGCGTTGATGGTGGTGATGGCGACGGTCAGGTCGACCAGTTCCTTGGCATCGAACTGTGCGGCAGCCAGTTCATAGTCTTCGTCCGGGGCATGGGTCTGGCTGATCAGGGTCAGGGATTCAGTCCAGGCCAGGGCGGCGCGTTCACGCTCGGTGAAGAACGGCGTTTCGCGCCAGGCCGACAGTGTCGCCAGGCGACGCTCGGACTCACCGCCCTTGCGGGCATCGGCGCTGTGCATGTCCAGGCAGAAGGCGCAGCCGTTGATTTGCGAGGTGCGCAGCTTGACCAGTTCGATCAGGTTTTTTTCCAGCGGCAGTTTCGACACCGCTGTTTCCAGGGCGATCATCGCCTTGAGGGCATCAGGGGAAGCGGTGTAGAAATCGATACGGGGTTTCATGGTGTGCTCCAGGGCAAGTGAGTGTGTGACTACGTTAGTCCTGCGACCTGGTTACTCAAATAGCCAATCTTCCAGAAGTCGAGGAGGCCATTCACACGCGATTGCGCAACCACTGCAAAAAGCCCTTTTTCGCCACCGCCACCGGCAGGTCCTGAGTCAGGGTTTTCGCTTTGAGCAGCCGGTAATCGAGCAAGGTTTTCATTGCATCGCTGATGTCCTGACGGGCATCCAGGCATGGCTTGAGGTATTCCTTTTCGATGCGGTACAGGCCACAGAAGGTCTTGGCGGTAAACCGCGCAGGCACCGAACTGTCGTCCAGGATGCCGGCCTCGCCGATCACCTCTCCGGGCCCCATGCGGCCTGATTCGAACGGCGAGCCATGACGGGTCAGCGTCACGCTGACCACCCCGGACTCGATGATGAACAGGTGATCACTGACCTCCCCCGCCTCCAGGATCGTTTCCCCGGCGCGGAACGATTGCAAGGTCATGTTCTGGCTGAAGGTGTCTTTCTCTTCCTGGCGCAGGGTGGAGAAAATCGGCGAGCTGTCGAGCAATGCCCGGGCCCGCGACAGGTTGCCTGGCGGATTGGGTTCCACGCTCGACAGCAGGTTGACGCCGGACGCCTGCAAGTGCCGGTAGGCCAGGTCGAACAGTTGATTGCGCACTGAACGCTTCTGGTCCATCTGCGCGACAAATCCGCTGATTTCATAGACCACGCCGGTGTTGCTGGCACTTTTCATGCCGACGCTCGGCGACGGAGTGTCCAGCAGAAAGCGGCAACCCTGCATGGCCCGTTCCAGGGCTTCGATCACCGTGTTCGGCCGCGCGTGCGGGCTCACTTCCAATGAAACGGAGATGCCGAACATATCGCTCGGCCGACTGAAATTGATGATCTTGGCCTTGGCGGCCAGGGAGTTGGGAATCACCGCCATGCACCCCTGGGCGGTCTGCAGGCGCGTGGCACGCCAGTCGATGTCGGTGACCCGGCCTTCCATGCCATCGATGGAGATGTAGTCATCCAGTTGGTAGGGTTTGGTGGTGTTCAGGACGATCCCGGAGAACACGTCGCTGAGGGTACTTTGCAAGGCCAGGCCGACAATGATCGCCAACGCGCCGGACGTCGCCAGCACGCCCTTGACCGGCAGATCGAGCACATAGGCCAGGGCGGCAATCACCGCGATCAGGAAAATCACCGCACCGAGCAAGTCCTGAAGCAACCGCCCGGTATGCCCGACCCGTTGCATCATCACCGCGCCGATCAGCACGGTCAGGGTCCGCGCACCGAACAACCACCAGCCGATCTGCAAGCCGGTGGCCGCCAGATGCAAGGGTACGTTATCAGGCCAGGGCGGCGGCTCCATCGGGTTCAGGCCTTCGTTGAACAACAGGAGGCTGAACAACGAAAAAATCACCACCCGCACCAACAGCCGCCAGGCGCTGCCAAAGGCACTGAGCAAGTACCACAACCCAAGGTCGATCAGGATCAGCGCCAGTGCGCAGATCAGCGGGTGTTCGGTGAGCAATGACAGCATCAAGCAACTCCAGCCAGGGCCAATAACGCGAAGATCGCATGGATTGGCCATAGTGTAGGAGCAATTGATTTGGCGGGATGAACACCCTCCCAAAAACACCACAAAACCAATGTGGGAGCGAGCCTGCTCGCGAAGGCGGCCTGACAGTCACTGCAACAGTGTCTGTTTTACCGTCATCGCGAGCAGGCTCGCTCCCACAGGGGAAAGCGTGTTGGCTGGATTACTTGCTGTTGGCCAGCGTGCTGTAGCTGGTCATCAGGTTGCGGTAATCCGGAATATGGTTGGAGAACAGCGTGCCCAAACCTTCGATGTCGTTGCGCCAGTCGCGGTGCAGTTCACAGGCCAGGCCGAACCAGGTCATCAGTTGCGCGCCCTGAGCGGTCATACGGTTCCACGCCGATTCGCGGGTCAGTTCGTTGAAGGTGCCGGACGCGTCGGTGACCACGAACACCTCAAAGCCTTCGGCCAGTGCCGAAAGCGCCGGGAACGCCACGCACACTTCAGTTACCACACCGGCGATGATCAGTTGTTTCTTGCCGGTGGCCTTGATCGCCTTGACGAAATCTTCGTTGTCCCAGGCGTTGATCTGGCCCGGGCGAGCGATGTACGGCGCGTCCGGAAACAGTGCCTTGAGCTCGGGCACCAGCGGTCCGTTGGGACCGGTTTCGAAACTGGTGGTGAGGATGGTCGGCAGCTTGAAGTACTTGGCCAGGTCGGCCAGGGCCAGCACGTTGTTCTTGAATCGATCCGGGTCGATGTCGCGCACCAGTGACAGCAGGCCCGCCTGGTGATCAACCATCAGAACCGCGGCGTTGTCCTTGTCCAGACGCTTGTAGGAAGTAGTCATTGCAGTAGTCCTCGCATGTTATCGATGCCGAATGGAAATCGGCGTGGGGTCACCGGTCAGCGCTGGGAGTCCAGCGCCTCGTGTTCGTTCGCCACTTGCTGAGCCTTGAGGTAACTCTCGATCAGCAATTGATAATGCGGCATGGCCTGGGCGTAGACAGCGGCCCACTGCTCGGCATCCGGACGGTTCCACGAGCCTTGCAGCTCAGAGAGCGTAGCCATGATGTCGATCGGCACCACCCCGGCCTGGGCCAGACGGGCAACGGTCAGATCAGTGGCCAGTTTCGAGTGGTTGCCGGAGGCGTCGACCACGGCAAACACCTTGTAGCCTTCATGCACGGCGGCGATGGATGGGAACGCCAGGCACACGCTGGTCAAGGTGCCGGCGATCACCAGGGTTTTCTTGCCGGTGGCTTTGACCGCCGCGTGAAACTCCGGGTTGTCCCAGGCGTTGATTTCACCTTTGCGCGCCACGTATTGCGCATGGGGTGCGGCCTCGTGGATTTCCGGGATCAACGGCCCGTTAGGCCCCTGGGGAACGGAAGCGGTGGTGATCACCGGCATCTTCAGCAGGGTCGCGGCCTTGGCCAGGGCAATGGCGTTGGCGCGCAGCTGGGGCACGTCCATGTCCTTGACGATCTGGAACAGTCCGCTCTGGTGATCGATCAACAGCATCGCGCTGTCATTGGGGTCGATGGTCGGTTTCTGGCCGTTGAAGTTGGCCGCGTAGACAGTGTTCATGAGCGTTTCCTCTTTCTTTTGGGCAATAGCCATCCCTGGCCTGAAAACCGGCCTACTCATCCTGTGTAGAGTCGGGTGTTAAAGCGCTGCGAATTAAGCGTGCATCCGGCCGAACTGGCCGAACTGGCCGAACTGGCCGGACTGGAAGTCGGCGAAGGCCTGGTGGATTTCTTGCTCGGTGTTCATCACGAACGGCCCGTGACCGACGATCGGCTCGTCGATCGGTTCGCCGCTGAGCAACAGCACCACCGCGTCTTCGCTGGCTTCGAGGGTCAACTGATCGCCCTTGCGGTCGAACAGGGCCAGTTGCCCCTGGCGCACCGATTCCAGGCCATTGACCTGAACCGTGCCGCGCAGCACCACCAGTGCGGTGTTGCGCCCTTCATGCAGATCCAGGGTGAGCAACTTGCCGGCATTCAAACGAATGTCCCACACGTCGACCGGGGTGAAGGTGCGCGCCGCGCCCTTGTGGCCGTCGAACTCACCGGCGATCAGGCGCAGGCTGCCGGCGTTGTCCTTCAAGACGATGGCCGGAATGTCACGGTCGAGAATCGTCTGGTAGCCGGGGTCGGCCATTTTGTCCCTGGCCGGCAGGTTGACCCACAGTTGCACCATCTCCAGGGTGCCGCCGCTCTTGGCGAATCCTTCGGAGTGAAACTCTTCATGCAGGATCCCCGAGGCAGCGGTCATCCATTGCACATCGCCAGGGCCGATCTTGCCGCCACTGCCGGTGGAGTCCCGGTGCTCCAGCTCGCCCTTGTAAACGATAGTCACGGTTTCGAAACCGCGATGAGGATGCTGACCAACGCCACGTCGCTCGGTGGTCGGGGTGAATTCAGCGGGGCCGGCGTGATCCAGCAACAGGAACGGGCTGATGTGCTTGCCCAGGTTGTCGTAGGAAAACAGCGTGCGAACCGGAAAACCGTCGCCAACCCAATGGGTCCGTGGACTGGTGTAGATACCGATGATGTTTTTCATGGTGTCTCCTGATGAGGTGAGTGAAGCCATGGACAAAGCTTAAAACCGTGACCTTTGCTGCGCTAGACTGCAAAAATCAGCTATAGCGTTCTATTTGGAGAACGATGGTGGAAGACCTCAACACCCTCTACTACTTCACCCAGGTGGTGGAACATCACGGTTTCGCCGCGGCCGGGCGCGCACTGGACATGCCCAAGTCCAAGCTCAGCCGACGCATCGCCGAGCTTGAAGAACGCCTTGGCGTGCGCCTGCTGCACCGCACCAGCCGGCATTGTTCATTGACGGAAATCGGCCAGGCCTATTACCAGCGCTGCCTGGCCATGCGGGTGGAAGCGGAAAGCGCCGCCGAACTGATCGAGCGCAACCGCTCCGAGCCCCAGGGCCTGGTGCGTGTCAGTTGCCCGACGGCGCTGCTCAATTCCTGGGTCGGGCCGATGCTGACCCGCTACATGCTCAAGTACCCGTTGGTGGAGTTGTTCATCGAGAGCACCAACCGTCGGGTCGACCTGATCCACGAAGGCTTCGACATTGCCCTGCGGGTACGTTTTCCGCCGCTGGAAAACACCGACATGGTGATGAAGGTGCTGGGCAACAGCACCCAGAGCGTGGTCGGCAACCCGGCCTTTTTATCGCGCCTGTCGACACCGGCCTCCCCGGCCGACCTCAGCGGCTTGCCGAGCCTGCACTGGGGCGCGGCGCAGCGCGAATATCAGTGGGAACTGTTCGGGGCCGACGGCAGCACCGCGATGATCCGGCATGCGCCGCGCATGGTCACCGATGACCTGTTGGCGTTGCGCCATGCGGCGGTCGCCGGGATCGGCATCGTGCACCTGCCCAGTGTGGTGGTGCGCGATGAAATCGCTGCGGGGCAACTGGTGGAACTGGTGCCGGGCTGGGTACCGAAGAGCGGTGTCATCCATGCGATCTTTCCCTCGCGTCGGGGGTTGCTGCCTTCGGTGCGCACGTTGATCGATTTTCTTGGGGAAGAATTCAGTCGTAGTGATATTGCTTAGGGTCGGGGGTAAGGCTTTGGACCGAGTGATGGCTATCGCGAGCAGGCTCGCTCCCACAGGGGGAATGCATTCCAAATGTGGGAGCGAGCCTGCTCGCGATGAGGCTGGGACAAACACCACAATGCCGCAAACTGCCGGTGATTCATGACTTTCGGTAAACATTGCTTTGCCGCTCCAGCGGTTTTTCTCACGGATGCAGGCGCGGATACTGCCGCCCATTCCCACTGCAACCTCTGGAGTCTTCAATGTCTATTCCCGCCTTCGGCCTGGGTACCTTTCGCCTGCAAGGCCAGGTGGTCATCGATTCGGTGAGCACCGCCCTGGCGCTCGGCTACCGGGTGATCGATACCGCACAAATCTACGAGAACGAGGCCGACGTCGGCGAAGCCATCGCTGCCAGCGGCATCGCCCGTGACGAACTGTTCATCACCAGCAAGATCTGGGTCGCCAACCTGGCCGGTGATCGCCTGATCGACAGTCTGAAAGAAAGCCTGCGCAAACTGCGGACCGATTACCTGGACCTGACCCTGATCCACTGGCCGTCGCCGGACGATCAAGTGCCGGTCGCAGAATTCATGGGCGCCCTGCTTGAAGCCAAGCGACTGGGCCTGACCCGGCAGATTGGCGTGTCCAACTTCACCATCGACCTGATGCAGCAAGCGATTGCGGCCATCGGTGCCGAGCACATCGCCACCCACCAGGTCGAACTGCACCCGTACCTGCAAAACCGCAACGTCGTCGCCTTCGCACAAAGCCAGGGCATCGGCATCACGTCGTACATGACCCTGGCGTACGGTGAAGTCCTCAAGGACCCGCTCATCCAGCAGATCGCCGAACGCCTGCAAGCGACACCGGCTCAGGTCACCCTGGCCTGGGCCATGCAATCGGGTTACGCCGTGATCCCGTCTTCCACGCGCCGGGCCAACCTTGAAAGCAACTTGAAGGCTCGCGAGCTGACCTTGGGCGAGGCCGACATGGCCTTGATCGCAACACTGGATCGCGGCCACCGGTTGACCAGTCCCAATGGCATCGCACCGAACTGGGATTGAGCCTCAATCCTGCCCCAGGCGCTGGTCCAGGCGGGCCATGGCTTGCTGCAACTGGTCGACGGCGTCGTCGATCAGTGCCGCGCGGCCGTCATTGCACGCCTGCTCCAGTTGTTCGCAACACTCGACCAGGGCAAGCGCTCGCACCATCAGCGCCCCGCCCTTGATCCGGTGTGCCAGCGTCTGCAGGCCCGGGCGATTGCCGCCGGCGTGCAAGGCCAGCAAATGCACGCGGTCCTCGCGGTTGGTCAGCGCCAGATCGTGCATCAGTTGATCGATCAGCTCACGGTCCGAATCCACATAGCGCTCCAGCCCGCTCAAATCGAATTCGGCGAAGCCATGGTCGTCGATTGCCGCTGGGGGTGCGCTGGAAAACCGCTGGGCCAGCCACGCCTGCAAATCCACCAGGCGAATGGGTTTGAACAGGCAATCGTCCATGCCCGCGGCCTGACACCGGGCTTTCTCCTCGGCCTGCGCATTGGCGGTAAAGCCCAGAATCAGCGTCGGCGACAGCCCCTGCACCCGCTCTTGCTCACGTATCGCGCCCGCCAATTCATAACCACTGAGCACCGGCATGTTGCAGTCGGTAATGACCAGGTCGAACCCGTGCCCGCGCCACTGTTCAAGCCCCTGTGCCCCGTCTTCAGCCAGCACCACACGGTGGCCCAGGTAGCTCAGCTGCCGCGAGAGCAAGAGGCGATTGGCCGGATAATCGTCGACCACCAGAATCGACAACGCCCGGGTGGTGAGCTGCGCCGGATCCTGGGACGTCCCCCCTGCGGGTAACGCTTGCAGGGCGGGCAGCACCAGGCTGATGTCCACCCGCGTCCCGCGCCCAGGCTCACTGTCGAGTTGCAACTGGCCGCCCATCGTTTCGCACAGGGTACGACTGATCACCAGGCCCAGGCCGGAACCTTGCCGGGCTGTCTGCTGACTGTTTCCCGCCTGCACGAACGGGCTGAACAGGCGTTGCTGGTCGAATGCGCTGATGCCGATGCCGCTGTCTTCGATCTGTACGCTGACGGCGAGGTGCGCCGGTGCTTGAGGCCGCACTCGCAGCATCAGGCTCACCTGGCCTTCCCGGGTGAACTTGATCGCATTGCTCAGCAGATTGGACAGCACCTGTTTGAAGCGCGTGGGATCGAGCATCACGTCGCGGTCGCTGTGCTCGTCGAGCTCGACCCGCCACTGCAGATTCTTCTGTATCGCCAACCCTTCGAAAACCCGGCAGACCGACGTCACCAGCGCGTGCAGATTGACCCGCTCCGGCGCCAGCAACAAATGCCCGGATTCGATCCGGGCGACATCCAGAATGTCGCCGATCAAATCCAGCAACTGCTGCCCGGCGTTGGACGCCACCTCGATGGCGGCGCGGTCGGTCTCCCCCTCATCGGCCCGTTTCAGCGCCAGTTCGAGCATGCCGATCAACGCGTTCATCGGTGTGCGGATTTCATGGCTCATGGTGGCCAGGAACGTGGTCTTGGCCCGGTTGGCGTCGTCCGCTGCGTCCTTGGCTTCCTGCAATTGCCCGAGCAATTGCTGACGCTGGCGAATCTGCCGCCGCTGCCAGACGATCCCGGCCAACGCGAGCAACAGCAAGACACCCGCCACCGCAAACGCCTGCACGATCGCCTGCCGGTGTCGCAGCCAGTAACTCTGCTCGACCATCGCGTCATAGCGCCAGGGCTGGGTCAGCTCGTCAATTTCTTCGGGAGGGATGCTCAACAGCGCCTTGTCCAGGATCGAATGCAGTTCGGTGGCCTCGCGACTGGTCGCCAGGGTGCTTCGTGCCGGGTCGGTGCCCACGGTGCTGGTCACTTGCAGGCGATCGCGATACTGCCGGGAAATCAGGTAACGGGCGCTGATCAAGGAGTTGATGCCGCCCTGGGCCTTGCCCTGGGCGACCATTTCCATGGCGTCCGTCGACAGTGGCGCATCCACCCGCTGGATCAGCGGGTAATGCTGGCGAATGTACTCGCCGGCAATGTTGCCCTGGGTCAGCGCCAGGGTTCTCCCCGCCATGTCATCCAGCGTCCTGGGGCTGTCCGTGTCCACGTGGGTCACCAGTACCGAAGGGCTGCTCAGAAACGACCGGGTGAACAGCAGTTGATCTTCACGCTGGGAACTGAGGCCGATTCCGGCCAGCACATCGATCTGCCCGCTGGTGATGCCGGTCATCATCTCGGCCACCGACTTCATGCCGCGGATGTCAAATTGCAACCCGGTGCGCAAACTGATTTTCGTCAGCACATCGATGCCAATACCGCGAAACTTGCCTTCGCTGTCGATAAATGAAATCGGCGGGATATTTTCGTTGATCGCGACCCTCACCCGCGGGTGGCGTTCGAGCCAGTGCTGTTCGGCCACGCTCAATTGCAATGACTGGGTGCCGGGGATAGACACCCCGTTTGCCCCCCAACGACGCAGGATGTTCATTTGTTTATTGGTGGTGACGACTGCCAGCGCCTTGTTGACGACACGTAATAGCGCAACGTTGTCGCGGGCCATCGCAAAGGCAAAACGCCCGGACTCCATGGGCGAGAAGTCCGTCAGTTGCACGTTGTTCAGGTAATTCTTGCTGATCAGATAATGGGCATTGATCGCATCGCCCAGATAGACATCGGCCTGGCCGAACGCCACGGCGCCCATCGCCGCCAGTGTCGAGGGAAACAGCTGGACCTGCGCTTTGGAATAGAACTGTTGCACGCTGTATTCGGGCAAGTAGTGATACAGCATCACCAGCCGCTTGCCGGCCAGTGTCGGGTCGAGCACCGGAGGGAAATCGGTACGCGTGACCAGCACCGGTTGATCGACCGCGTAGGCGCTGGACATCTGTAACAGCGGATCTTCGGCTTCAAATCGATTGGCCGTTCCCAGCAGGTCTGCCTGCCCTTCCTTGATGGCCTGCACCGCGGCGGCCCGCGACGGATAACGTTGAACCTCGATGACGACGTTCAACAATTGTTCGAGCAACCCGGCGTAATCGGCTGTCACGCCTTCGAAGACCCTGCCCGCCGTGTTGAACTCGAAGGGAGGATAGTCCGGCGCCGAGACCGCCAGCACCAATCGGCCTTTTTTCTCTAGCCAGTGCAATTCGGTTTCCGTCCACCTGACGCTCAGGCCTTCGGCACTCGAGCGTCCCAACAGGGTCAACGACTGTTGCGCACAGACCGTCGATGCCCAGAGAAGAAGGCCAATCAGCAACCCGCCTGCCAGTCGTCGGAGAGCGTTCATTCAGATCAAATGATTGCGCAGGGCGAAATCCCTCAAGTGCACCGACGAGCTCACATTGAGCTTGAGAGTGAGTCGGGTCTTGTAGGTACTGACGGTCTTGTAGCTCAGGTGCATGATCTCGGCGATTTCCAGGTTTTTCGAACCCCGGGCCAGGTACTGCAGAATGGTCAACTCACGATTGGAGAGCCTGTCGATCAACTGCTTTTCACTGCGTTGCAACTCCCCCATCGACACGGAGCTCGAAGGGATCTGGGCGAAATAGGTATAGCCGGCCATCACGGAGTTCACCGCCGCCTTCAAGTCATCCAGGTCCTTGCTCTTGGAAACATAAGCAACAGCCCCGGCACGCATGCAGCGGTCCTGATAGAACTGGGCCTCCAGCGAGGTGAACACCACCACGCGACATCGCGTGTTTTCGGCCTTGATACGGTCCATCACCTCAAGCCCCGCCACACCAGGAAGACCCAGATCAAGCAGCACGACATCCGGTTGATGCTCCCGGATCAACGCCAGGACCTCATCGCCTCGGGAGGCCTCGTAAATCTGCTTGAACCCTTCGCCCTTGAGTACGAGTTTGATCATGGAGCGAACCACCGGATGATCTTCCACAATCAGTGCTGACTTCATGACAACTCCCGTGCAAAAAACACGATCGGGCAAAAAATGCCCTCCAGGCACCGCAGCGGCTAGGCACAACGCTGCGCATAGACTTTTGCATGGAAGGCTGGAAAGAACTACCTGACAGAAATGACAGTTCCGACGAACGGTAGCCGGCGATCGACGGTGCTCATCAACTGCGTAATGGACGCCAGGTCCGGCAGAGCGGCCTGGCTGACCTGGACGTTGCCCGCGACTGGCGGCAACGGCGCCTGCTGCTCATTAAAGATGAAGACGTGATGAACCTGCGGGTTGTCGGTAAAGAAATTCAACAGGTCCAGCGCTCCGCTGGCCATCGCCCCATTGACGAGCACCAGATCCAGAGGCTCGCAACCGTACTCCACCAGCGGAAGGAGCTCGTCGAGGCTCTGCACCGGAGCCACCCGAAAATAGCCAAGCTGGTTGAACAGCCGCTCGATCCGCAGGCGGTTGAAGTGCTGCGCATCGGCGATCAGGATGCGCAGGGATTTGTTCGGCAAGGTGACCTCCAAAAGGATGTCGGTTTCAAGAGGTCGCAAAGCCTACGGAAGACCGCCCTAGGTTTATGTAGGAATATTCCCAAATAAATGCCGGTTTGTCTGACTCTTGCCAGGGAAACCCTGGCCTTTACTCCGTGGTACTCGGACTCCAGAACGCCTGCACCACCAGGGTCGACATCGAAATCCGTGCCACCAGCGCATCCAGTTCATCACCATCGACCGAGGTGGTCGCCAGGGTGGCTTCGATTTCAATTTCATCGGTGCCGAAGGCGTGCACATCGACATCGCTGGCCGGATAGTTGCTGCGTTCCAGCTCGGCTTCGAGCAAGGCCAGCACGGTTTTCTGCTGGGTGCGCCGGGCGATGACATAGACGATGTTGGTGACTTCCGCCGAAATCACATCCAGCGGCTGACGGTTGATGTTGTTGACGATCGGCCGCAGCAGCGTGTTTGCCGCCAGCACAAACAAGGTGCCAAGCAGCGCCTCGGCCAGCAGGTCGGCACCGGCGCAGGCACCGACCGCCGCCGAGGTCCAGAGCGTGGCAGCCGTATTGAGGCCGCGCACATTGCCCTCTTCGCGCATGATCACCCCGGCACCGAGAAAGCCGATGCCGGAAACCACGTAGGCTACGACCCGCACGGCGCCTTCGGCACCGGCGAGCCGGTTGGCCATGTCGACGAAAATCGCCGCGCCCACCGCCACCAGCACATTGGTGCGCAGGCCCGCGGTGCGCTGCCGGTACTGGCGCTCGAAACCGATCAGGCCACCGAGGATGAAGGCCGCGCTGAGGCTGACCAGGGTGTCGAGCAGGGAGGTCAGGTTGAGATTGTTAAGTGCTTGCATGATGAATTCCTTGAAAAACATACGCCCCCCTGTGGGAGCGAGCCTGCTCGCGATGACGGCGGCACATTCGACATTTATGGGACTGACCCACCGCTATCGCGAGCAGGCTCGCTCCCACAAGGGCTGCGTTGATTTGCCAGCCTTGCGGCTTTATTGCCAGCCAAACCGGCGAATGTAGAACCCCTTCACCGCCTGGGTCAGCGCCATGTACGCCAGCAGGATCACCGGCAGGAACACGAAGTACAGCGATGGCAACGCCTGCAACTTGAAGTAATGCGCCAGCGGTCCCATCGGCAGGAAAATCCCCACGGCCATGATCAGCCCGGTCATCACCAGCAACGGCATGGCCGCGCGGCTTTGCAGGAACGGGATCTTCGGCGTGCGAATCATGTGCACGATCAGGGTCTGGGTCAGCAGCCCGACCACGAACCAGCCGGACTGGAACAGGGTCTGGTGATCCGGGGTGTTGGCATCGAACACGTACCACATCAAGGCGAACGTGGTGATGTCGAAGATCGAGCTGATCGGTCCGAAAAACAGCATGAAGCGCCCGACATCCGCCGGCTGCCAGCGCTGCGGTTGCTTGAGCATTTCCTCATCGACGTTATCGAACGGGATGGCGATCTGCGAAATGTCATAGAGCAGGTTCTGCACCAGCAGGTGCATCGGCAGCATCGGCAGGAACGGGATGAACGCACTGGCCACCAGCACCGAGAACACGTTGCCGAAGTTCGAACTGGCGGTCATCTTGATGTACTTGAGCATGTTGGCGAAGGTCCGGCGCCCTTCCAGCACGCCCTCCTCCAGCACCATCAGGCTCTTTTCCAGCAGGATGATGTCGGCCGCTTCCTTGGCGATGTCCACGGCGCTGTCCACGGAAATACCGATGTCGGCGGTGCGCAGGGCCGGGGCGTCGTTGATGCCGTCGCCCATGAAACCGACCACATGGCCGTTGCCCTTGAGCAGACGGACGATGCGTTCCTTGTGGGTCGGCGTCAGCCTGGCGAAGACGTTGGTGGTTTCCACCGCTTTCGCCAGCTCGGCATCGCTCATGCGTTCGATGTCGTTGCCCATCAGCAGGCCTTGCTGTTCCAGGCCGACTTCGCGGCAGATCTTTGCCGTCACCAGTTCGTTGTCGCCGGTCAGCACTTTCACCGCCACGCCATGGGCGGCCAGGGCCTTGATGGCCGGTGCGGTGCTTTCTTTCGGCGGATCGAGAAACGCCACGTAACCGATCAGCGTCAGTGCCTGTTCATCGGCCAGGCTGTAGGTGTCGCGGCCTTCGACCATTGGCTTTGCCGCTACCGCAACCACCCGCAGGCCTTCGGCGTTGAACATGGCCGTGACCTGGCGGATTCGCGCCAGCAGGTCTTCGGTCAAGGCTTCATCGACTTCGCCGTGACGCACCCGCGAGCAGACCGCCAGCACCTCTTCCACCGCGCCCTTGCAGATCAGCAGGTGCGGTTGATCACGCTCGGCGACCACCACCGACATGCGCCGGCGGGTGAAGTCGAACGGAATCTCGTCGACCTTGCGAAACGCCGTGCCGACTTTCAGCTCACGGTGGATCTCGACATGTTCGAGCACCGCCACATCCAGCAGGTTTTTCAGGCCGGTCTGGTAGTAGCTGTTGAGGTAGGCCATTTCCAGCACGTCATCCGAGTCGTTGCCCCAGACGTCGACGTTGCGCGCCAGGAAGATCTTGTCCTGGGTCAGGGTGCCGGTCTTGTCGGTGCACAGCACGTCCATGGCGCCGAAGTTCTGGATGGCGTCCAGGCGTTTGACGATGACTTTCTTGCGCGACAGGAACACCGCACCCTTGGCCAGGGTCGATGTGACGATCATCGGCAGCATTTCCGGGGTCAGGCCCACGGCAATCGACAGCGCGAACAGCAACGCTTCGGTCCAGTCGCCCTTGGTGAAACCGTTGATGAACAACACCAGCGGCGCCATCACGAACATGAAGCGGATCAGCAGCCAGCTGACTTTGTTGACCCCGGTCTGGAACGAAGTCGGCGCCCGGTCGGTTGCACCCACGCGCTGGGCCAGGGCACCGAAATAGGTGCTGTTGCCGGTGGTGAGGATCACCGCCATGGCCGTGCCGGACACCACGTTGGTGCCCATGAACAGGATGTTGTCCAGGTCCAGCGGGTTGAGCGTGTCGCGGTCCTGCTGGCGGGGAAATTTTTCCACCGGCATCGATTCACCGGTCATGGCCGCCTGGCTGACGAACAGGTCCTTGGCGCTGAGCACCCGGCAATCGGCGGGAATCATGTCGCCGGCCGACAACACGATCAGGTCGCCCGGCACCAGTTGCCTGATCGGCAATTCGATGCGCTGCGCGCCGCGGTCCTCAAGGTCCCGGCGCATCACCGTAGCGGTGTTGCTGACCATGGCCTTGAGGGCATCGGCAGCCTGGTTGGATTTGGTTTCCTGCCAGAAGCGCAGCAAGGTCGAGAGCACCACCATGGAGAAAATCACGATGGCGGCTTTCATGTCTTCGGTCAGCCAGGAGATGACCGCCAGCAACGTCAGCAGCAGGTTGAACGGATTCTTGTAGCAGTGCCACAGGTGGGTCCACCACGGCAGCGGCTGTTCGTGCTCGACTTCATTGAGGCCGAATTGCTGGCGCAGGGCATCGGCTTCGAACTCGCTCAAGCCGTCGGTGTGACTGCCCAGGGTGTTGAGCAATTGACCGGTGTCGCTGCCG
Source organism: Pseudomonas fluorescens (assembly GCF_040448305.1). NCBI lineage: Bacteria > Pseudomonadati > Pseudomonadota > Gammaproteobacteria > Pseudomonadales > Pseudomonadaceae > Pseudomonas > Pseudomonas fluorescens. Next base: position 4,838,812 of record NZ_CP148752.1, read on the forward strand.
GCAGCGGCCACCAGGGTTTGCGCCAGGGTAGGCGGGACTTCACGGCTGACCGTGGTGTCGGTGAAGGTTTCCAGCAACGCCAGGCGACGGAAGTGCCGGGCTATGTGGCGGTTACGCAGGAAGCCCGCGAAGAATTCCTTGAGGGTATTTTTCATGGCTGGTGCCCCTTTGGTCAGCCGGGAAACCGTCGAGCAGGCAGGTCCACGCCGCTGCCGCCGGAACAACCGGCAAAGCAAGGCCTGGCGCGCCGGTCACGAATGACAGGCGTGTCGATAGAGCGGCGGCCACGACAAAAAGTCGAAACCACGCACTGTTCAGCGTCGATGAGAGGGACGTCGGGACATGGCCGGGACCGGCCATGATCGGGATGCCGCTGCTCGCTTGTCGGCGAGACAACGGCACAGGAGACTGCGCGTTATCTTGCCGAGAAAATGCCGGTTACCGAGACCGGCCGACAACTGTCACTCGAACAAGTACCCACTGTGGGTCTCCGTAATGGATGAAAACGCGCGAAGCTTACGCCTCGAAGTTTGGAGAGTAAACCCGTTACAAAAGCTTGCAGGGGGAATCGCGGGGATCTTCAGGAAGGGTTCAGCTTTCAAAAACTGTGATGCTTTCAATGACCCCATCGCGAGCAGGCTCACTCCTACATTGGTCCTGTGAACACCGGTCCATTGTAGGAGCGAGCCTGCTCGCGATGGCGGCCTTACAGACGCAGCAAATCTCAGCTCGCCGTCGCCAACAACAAATCCACCACCGACCGCCCATGCCCGCGATGCTTGCCATGCTCATACAACGAGCCGGCAATCTCATCGGCACGAATCGGCAGGATCGACAGCAAGGTGTCGCTCAGCCCATGGCTGGCCTGGCAAAAGCCCTGCATGTAGAGGCCGGCCTTGCAGCGTTCATCGGTGATCAGTTTGTAGTTGCGATCGACCTCGAAATCGCCCAGGTACTCTTCCAGCGGTGCCAGCAGCTTGCGGTGCATCTGCCGCTCGTAGCCGGTGGCCAGCACCACGGCGTCGTAGTGACACACCGAGATTTCGCCGGTGGCATTGTTGCGCAACACCAGTTCGATACCCCGTTCGTTGGCCGTGGCTTTTTCGATTGTGGTCAGGGTGTGGAACGCATGACGGGCGATGCCCGAGACCTTCTGCCGATAGAAGATGCCGTAGATGCGCTCGATCAGATCGATGTCCACCACCGAGTAGTTGGTGTTGTGGTACTCGTTCACCAGTCGCTCGCGCTCGCTGTCTGGCTGCTGGAACACCAGGTCGGTGAACTCCGGCGAGAACACTTCGTTGACGAAGGGGCTGTCGTCGGCCGGCTTGAGTGCCGAGCCGCGCAGGATCATGTCCACCTGCACCGATGGGAAGCTGTCGTTCAGGTCGATGAAAGCTTCTGCCGCGCTCTGCCCGCCACCGATGATCGCAATGCTCATCGGCTGGTTGTCCACACACGGCTGCTTGGCCATCTGCGCCAGGTACTGGGAATGGTGGAACACCCGACCGTCATCCTTGAGCGCCTTGAACACCTCGGGAATACGTGGCGTGCCACCGGCGCTGACCACCACCGAACGGGTGGTGCGCACCTGTTGATGTCCGGTCGCATCGCGGGAAATCACCCGCAACGCCTCGACCTGATGGTTGTGCAGCACCGGCTCGATGGTCAGCACTTCTTCGCCGTAGCGGCTTTGCGCGGTGAACTGCCCGGCGACCCAGCGCAGGTAGTCGTTGTACTCCATGCGGCACGGATAGAAGGTGCCCAGGTTGATGAAGTCCACCAGGCGCCCGTGGGCCTTGAGGTAATTGACGAACGAGTAAGGGCTGGTCGGATTGCGCAGGGTCACCAGGTCCTTGAGGAAGGAAATCTGCAACTCGCTCTGGGTCACCAGGGTGTTGCCGTGCCAGCGGTAGTCGGCCTGCTTGTCGAGAAACAGCACATCCAGGTTGCCCTGGCTCGCCCCGCGCTCTTGCAGCGCGATGGCCAGTGCCAGGTTCGACGGGCCGAAACCGACGCCGATCAGGTCGTGAACGAGGGGCGAAGCAATTGCCTGTGTCATTTCCAGTGTCCTCTGGATGTTCCCCTCAAAGACGGGGCATTGAACCTAAGTGACCTGACCCGCCAAGGGCCGCACAACAGGTCGTCTGTTGAGTAGGAACGAGGACCGTGAAAAAAAATTTAACCGCGCAGGATCACTGGGCGTCCCACTGTCGCATGCGTATACGGCAATGCTTCATGGCATTGACTATGTGCTTCTCGACCATTGCCCGGGAAATGCCCAGTTGTTCGGCAATCTGCGGATGGGACAGGCCTTCGATCTTGCGCAGCAGGAAACTCTCGCGGCACAGCCTCGGCAACTCCGCCAAGGCCCGCTGGAGCATGTCCAGGCGCTGGCCATGATCAAGCACGTTTTGCGGCGAAGGAGTGAAATAGCGCTCCTCATTATCGAGCACGTCCAGAGGTTCGGCCTGACGCAGGGTGTTGCGTCGATGGTCATCGATAACCAGGTTGAGGGCGGTGCGATAAAGGAATGCCCGGGGCTGCTCGATCGGCGTATCACTGGAGCGCTCCAGGACCCGCAGATAAGCGTCATGCACCACATCTTCGGCCACCTGACGGTTGCCCAGCCTGGCGTTCAGGAAACACACCAGTTCGCGATAGTAGTTTTCCAACATGACTCCCGTCCGCACGGGGGTGCGGTTTCTGTCCTTGAGCCGGTTCGGCGACCGCTGAATCACACAGTGGCACGATAGTGGCAGTTCGAGACGCGTAATTTATAGTAATTCTCATATAGATTTAAAGTACTGCTTCAACTTGCCCGATAAATTGTCTCGATCCCTGTAGGAGCGAGCCTGCTCGCGATGGTCGTGAACGATGATGCGCACTTTCTGATTTAACGCGTCGTCCTCGCGGCCATCGCGAGCAGGCTCGCTCCTACAGGGTTTGTGTTGTCGGCTAAATTCTCTGCTCCGTTCAACGTCTACAGGACAGCTTCCCGTCTCTGCGCCGCTCAACGACGGGCCGATATCCTTTGGCCGGAACCCCGAATGAAACGCTCCCGACAGACCCGACGCGCCCTGCTTGCAGCACTTTGTCTGATCCCCGTGGTTGCCGTCGCCGCCTGGCAGTTCATCCCGCCGGGCCGCGACGGGTTCGCCACCGTCCAGGTCAGCCGCGCCGACATTGAAAGCAGCGTCACGGCATTGGGCACCTTGCAACCGCGGCGTTATGTCGACGTCGGCGCCCAGGCGTCCGGGCAGATCCACAAGATCCACGTGGAGGTCGGCGACGTGGTCAAGGAGGGCCAGTTGCTGGTGGAAATCGACCCGTCCACGCAACAGGCCAAACTCGATGCCGGGCGCTTCTCCGTCGAAAATCTCAAGGCGCAGCTGCAGGAACAGCGGGCGCAGCACGACCTGGCCCGGCAGAAATACCAGCGTCAACAGAACCTTGCCGCCGGCGGCGCCACCCGTGAAGAAGACGTGCAGACCGCCCAGGCCGAACTCCGCGCCACCCAGGCACGGGTCGACATGTTCCAGGCGCAGATCCGCCAGGCCGAAGCCAGCCTGCGCAGCGACCAGGCGGAGCTCGGCTACACGCGGATTTATGCGCCGATGGCCGGCACCGTGGTCGCGCTGGATGCTCGCGAAGGCCAGACCCTCAATGCCCAGCAGCAAACGCCGCTGATCCTGCGCATCGCCAAGCTGTCGCCGATGACCGTGTGGGCCGAGGTCTCGGAGGCCGACATCGGCCACGTCAAACCCGGCATGCACGCCTGGTTCACCACCCTGAGCGGTGGCAGCCGGCGCTGGACCAGCACCGTGCGGCAAATCCTCCCCGTCCCGCCCAAGCCACTGGACCAGACCAGCCAGGGCGGCGGCAGCCCCGCCAGCGCCAGCAAAAGCGGGAGTGCCCGCGTGGTGCTGTACACCGTGTTGCTGGACGTCGACAACGCCGACAACGCCTTGATGGCGGAAATGACCACCCAGGTATTTTTCGTCGCCAATCAGGCGCAGAACGTACTCACCGCACCCATCGCCGCCCTGCAGGCCGGCACGCAGACAGACCGGCAGACCGCGCAAGTGGTCGCCAGCAATGGCAGCATCGAGCAGCGCAATGTGCGCACCGGTATCAGCGACCGCCTGCGGGTGCAGATCCTCGACGGCCTGCAAGAAGGCGATCACCTGCTGATCGGCCCGGTCGACGGGAGTGGCGGCTGAATGCACACGCCCCTGATCGACCTTTCGGACATCCGCAAAGCCTACGGCGGTGGCGACGCGCCTGAAGTCCACGTGCTGCGTGGCATCGACCTGTCGATCCATGCCGGGGAGTTCGTGGCGATCGTCGGCGCTTCCGGCTCCGGCAAATCGACGCTGATGAACATCCTCGGCTGCCTCGACCGCCCGACCTCGGGCGAATACCGCTTCGCCGGGGAAAACGTCGCGGCGCTGGACAGTGACGAACTGGCCTGGCTGCGGCGTGAAGCCTTCGGGTTTGTGTTCCAGGGCTACCACCTGATTCCATCCGGTTCGGCCCAGGAAAACGTTGAGATGCCGGCGATCTACGCAGGCTTACCCGCCGCCGAACGCCACGCCCGCGCCGCCGCCCTGCTCGACCGCCTCGGCCTGGCGTCGCGCACCGGCAACCGCCCCCATCAACTCTCCGGTGGGCAACAGCAACGGGTGTCGATTGCCCGCGCGTTGATGAATGGCGGCCACATCATCTTGGCCGACGAACCCACCGGCGCCCTCGACAGCCACAGCGGCGGCGAGGTCATGACCCTGCTCGACGAACTGGCGAGCCAGGGCCACGTGGTGATCCTCATCACGCACGACCGCGAAGTGGCGGCCAGGGCCAAACGCATCATCGAAATTCGCGACGGCGAGATCATCAGCGACAGCGCCCGGGACAATCCCGCCGCGCAAAACTCGGCCAATCCCGGCGCCCTGCAAGCCGTCGATTTGCGCAGGCGCCTGAGCGAAGGCGCCGAAGCCACCGGCGCCTGGAAAGGCGAATTGGTCGATGCCGTGCACGCGGCGTGGCGAGTGATGTGGATCAACAAGTTCCGCACCGCACTGACCCTGCTCGGGATCATCATAGGCGTGGCTTCGGTGGTGGTGATGCTGGCCGTCGGCGAAGGCAGCAAGCGCCAGGTGATGGCGCAGATGGGCGCGTTCGGTTCCAACATCATCTACCTCAGCGGTTCGGCGCCCAACCCGCGCACACCCATGGGCATCGTCACCCTCGATGAGGTCGCCGCGATTGCCAGCTTGCCCCAGGTGATGCGGATCATGCCGGTCAACGGCCAGGAGGCCGGGGTGCGCTTTGGCAACCTCGATCACTTGAGCTACGTCGGTGGCAACGACACCAACTTCCCGGCCATTTTCAATTGGCCGGTGGTCGAAGGCAGCTACTTCACCCACGCCGATGAACAGAACGCCGCGGCGGTCGCGGTGATCGGGCACAAGGTGCGGACCAAACTGCTCAAGGACGTGGCCAACCCGATCGGCCAGTACATCCTGATCGAAAACGTACCCTTCCAGGTGGTCGGCGTGCTCGCGGAAAAAGGCGCCAGCTCCGGCGACTCCGACAGCGACGACCGCATCGCCATCCCCTACTCCGCCGCCAGCGTTCGGCTGTTCGGCACCCACAATCCCGAGTACATCGCCATCGCCGCCACCGATGCGCGCAAGGTCAAGGAAACCGAAAAAGCCATCGAGCAACTGATGCTGCGCCTGCACGACGGCAAGCACGATTTCGAACTGACCAACAACGCGGCGATGATCCAGGCCGAGGCGCGCACGCAAAACACCCTGTCGCTGATGCTCGGCTCGATTGCGGCGATTTCGCTGCTGGTGGGCGGGATCGGCGTGATGAACATCATGCTCATGACCGTGCGCGAGCGGACTCGCGAGATCGGTATCCGCATGGCCACCGGTGCCCGCCAGCGCGACATCCTGCGCCAGTTCCTCACCGAAGCGGTGATGCTCTCGGTGGTGGGCGGCCTCACCGGGATCGCCCTGGCACTGATCGTCGGTGGCGTGCTGATTTTCAGCGAAGTCGCTGTCGCGTTCTCCCTGATAGCGGTGCTGGGCGCCTTCGGCTGCGCCCTGGTCACCGGTGTCGTTTTCGGCTACATGCCGGCCCGCAAGGCTGCCCGACTCGACCCGGTCACAGCCCTTACCAGTGAATGATCGATTGATGAAGCCGCCACTCAGTGTGTTAACCCTGTGCCTGTTGCTCAGTGCCTGCGGCACTCCGGCCCAGCGTCCCGATAGCGGCATCCAGCCGCCGGCCGCCTGGCAATCGCCGCACACCGCCGGCGCCGTCCATGACAACCAGCAATGGTGGAACCGCTTCGGCAGCCCGCAACTGGGTCGCCTGATCGAACAGGCGCGGCTCGGCAGTTATGACCTGGCCGCGGCCATCGCGAGAGTGCGCCAGGCCCAGGCCGACACGGTGATTGCCGGCGGCTCGCAACTGCCCGAGGTCAAGGCCGGAGTCAACGCCAATCGCCAGAAGCTGCTGCGCGGCAACGGCTACAGTCAGCTCGATGCCGACAGCGATAACGACGCCGTCGACTACCTCACGGCGAACCTGGTTGCCAGCTATGAAATCGATTTCTGGGGTGGCCAACGGGCCAGCCGCGACAGCGCACAATTCAGTCTGCAAGCCAGCGAGTTCGATCAGGCCACGGTGGAGTTGACGTTGCTCAGCGGTGTGGCCAACGGCTACGCGCAAGCCTTGTCGTTGCAGGAGCAGAGCCGCATCGCCGAATTGAATCTGGCCAATGCCCAAAGCGTGTTGAAACTGGTGCAGACCCGTTTCGATTCGGGTTCGGCCACGGCCCTGGAACTGGCACAGCAAAAAAGCCTGGTGGCGGCGCAGCAACGCCAGCTGCCGCTGGTGCAACAACAGGCCGAGGAGGCACGGATCAGTCTCGCCGCCCTGCTCGGCCGCCCGGTTCAGGCGCTGTCGTTGGGTCAGGAACGCTTCGATCAACTGACCTGGCCTGCGATTGACGCCGGGGTACCCAGCCAGTTGCTCAGCCGCCGCCCGGACATTGCCCGGGCCGAGGCGCAACTGGCAGCGGCCCAGGCCGACGTCACCGTCGCCCGGGCCGCGATGCTGCCGACCGTGACCCTCACCGCCGAAATCGGCTCCGGCGCCGACCGGGCCGACGATATCCTGCGCAGCCCCTTCTACAACCTCACCGCCGGGCTGCTCGCACCGGTGTTCAACAACGGCCGCCTCGGCGCCCAGCGCGACAAGGCCACGGCGCGCCAGGAAGAACTGCTGGAGACTTATCGCGGGGCGATCATCAACGGCTTCGCCGACGTCGAAAAAGCCCTCAACAGCATTCGCGGGCTGGATGAACAGCGCGGGTGGCAGAGTGAAGAACTGAGCCAGGCGCAGACCGCGTTCAGTATCGCGCAAAGCCGCTACCAGGCCGGGGCCGAGGATTTGCTGACGGTGCTGGAAACCCAGCGCACGCTGTATGCGGCGCAGGATTTGAACGTGCAGCTGCGGTTGTCGCGGATGCAGGCGAGTATTGCGTTGTACAAGGCGCTTGGGGGTGGGTGGCAGGTTTTGTAATCTTTGTCGTTAGTGAGTACGCCTTCGCGAGCAGGCTCGCTCCCACAGGGGATTTTCAGTGAACACAAAATCTGTGTGCGACCAGGATCAAAGGTGGGAGCGAGCCTGCTCGCGAAGGGGCCGGCATATCCAACATCAACATTGCCTGTCAGGACGCCTTCGCGAGCAAGCCCGCTCCCACAGTGGATCTTCAGCGAACACAAACGCTGTGTACGACCAAGATCAACTGTGGGAGCGAGCTTGCTCGCGATTGAACGATAACGCGGTATCAAGCCTGGCTCTGCTTAGCCTTCAGATTGCGCGCATACCACGGCCGCTGCGGCACTTTGCGGAACAGCCCCGCCAGTTTTTTCTCGTCCTCGCCAAAGGTAATGCGCAGCGCAAGCTTCATGGTTTCCGGGTCCATTTCCACTGACTTGCCCGCCTGCAATCCCGGCGTGGTGCTACAGCCATGGGTGATCGGCCCGAGCCAGGGGTCATTGATCTCGACCCAGCGCCCTGGCGCGAACCATTGCACGCCGTTGACCTGCAGCCGACTGACCTGCCCCGGATGAAAACGCTCGTGGGCGCGGAACCAGTCTTCCAGGCGATCATCGATCCAGCCGTGGAAATGCCAGAACACCGGGCTCACATGGGAAGAAAACGGGTCGCCGAGAAAGTCGTTTTCCGGTGCAAACCAGCGTGCGGAAAAGTCCGCCGGATCCCGGGCGAACGGCACCGGCTGACCGTTGGACGGATCTCGCGGCACCGACGCCCAGCGCATGTGCAGCCAGTCGTGCAGGCCCAGCTCGACCTCCGAGCCGAACTGGCCGAGGGTCAGCGTCGACAGGTAACGCGGGTCGCGGTAGCGGGATTCCCATACCTGGAAATTGCTGTGGTACGTCTCGCCGGTCTTGATGTCACTGACCCATTGCGTGTACTCGTCATCGTCCTCGGCCAGCCAGGTCGGCGGCAGCGCAGTGCCGTCGTGATTGTCGAAGTAACGCGCAAAGCCGAGCCGGTCCCGCGCCAGCTCCGGTTGCGGCAACGGGAAGTGCGTCCAGGACGGCAGGTGCTGCATCGAGCGCGCGGTGCCGAGCATGTGCCGGTGCATGAAGAAAAAGTCCACGCCCGAGCCGTTGCGATCCTTGCGCTCGCCACGGGCATCGCGCTCCCTGTCCCGAGGGCCAGGCTGCCAGCCGAGCCCGCGCAAGGCGCCGCGCTGGTCTTCGGACAGCTTGTGCCACTTGTCCCGTGAGGCATGCCAGAGCTGGTGGAACAATCGGTGCTCCGGTGATACCAGCCAGGCGAGCAGGGTCGGATTGAGGCCGGCGCGCTCGCGGGCTTCAGGGAATACCCGTTTGACGGCAATGAATCGATTGTCCTGGGCCGTCAGCATCAGTGGCCGATTCAGATCCAGCACCCGCCCACTGAGGCTGCCACTGCCGGCGTTACCGAATCCTGCCCAGACCTCGTCCAGGGTCATGTCGAATTCGTAATCGCAACAGCCGTTGGCGCCCAGCAGTCGCCAACCCAGCTGCTTCGGGTTGGCCCCGGACAGATCGCCGAGCACCCGGTAACGGGGCTCTTCGGTGGAGCGCAAGCGCTCGGCGGTGTCGAGATAACCACTGAAGCCGCGCCCCTTGTGGCCGATGTCGAGGAACACCTCCAGGCCTTCGAGCGGCAAGCCTTCGATGCCGGCGTCACGACCTTCGAAACGAATCTGCCAGACCCCGCGCAAGGTATCCGCCAAGCGTTGGCCGGCAACATCCGCCACCTCGAACGAGGCTTCGCCGGGGGTGATCGTCGGGTCCGGCCTGGTCAGTTCGCGATGCCCGTAATACACCGCAGGCACGGCGGCACCGGTCAGCGCCAGACCCGCGAGAAACCATCGTCGAGAAATCGTCATTGCCCTACCTGTGTCAGCCATGGAGCAGGCTTTATCCAAGCTAGAACGTTTGTAGTGCCGCAGAATTTAAGAGCATCGCGAGCAGGGCTCACTCCTACAGGAGACCGCATTCCCATGTAGGAGCGAGCCTGCTCGCGATGAGGCCATTAGCCGCGCTAATTTTTTCGCCCAGCCACTCGTTCCCCCCAGATAGCAAAGGCCCCCACACCTGATCCGGGGCGGCGAACCTGACTGAGACGGCAATGACAAAACCACGTTCGAAAAAGGCTCTTTTCATCGGCCTGCCGCTGGCCCTGGCGATCAGCGCGGGGGCAGGCTTCGCGGTCTGGGACTATTGGTTCAGGGACAACCCCGGCTACCCGGTCAAGGTGATGAAACAGGCCGATCAGTTGCAGGAGCGCATCCTCTCGTTCGACAGCCACATCACCGTACCCATGGACTTCGGCACCGCCGGTAACGAAGTCGACAAGGACGGCGAAGGCCAGTTCGACCTGGTCAAGACCGGGCGCGGGCGCCTGTCCGGTGCAGCCCTGACGATTTTCGGCTGGCCGGAAATCTGGAACGGTCCCAACGCCCCCCATCGCCCTACTGCCGGTTTCGTCGACGAGGCCCGCTTTGAGCAGGAAACCCGCTACAAGATCATCAGCGCCATGGTCCGCGACTTCCCCAACCAGGTGGCCATCGCCTACACCCCCGACGACTTCCGCCGCCTGCACGGCGAAGGCAAGTTCGCGGTGTTCATCAGCATGCTCAACGCCTACCCGCTGGGCAATGACCTCAACGCCCTGGACAAGTGGGCCGCGCGCGGCATGCGCATGTTCGGCTTCAGCTACGTGGGCAACAACGCCTGGGCCGACTCGTCGCGGCCGCTGCCGTTCTTCAACGATTCCCGGGATGCCCTGGGCGGGCTGTCGGACATCGGCAAGCAAGCGGTGCATCGCCTCAACGACCTGGGCGTGATCATCGATGTGTCGCAGATGTCGACCAAGGCCCTGGAGCAAGTCGCGCAACTGAGCCGCACGCCGATGGTCGCCTCCCACTCGGCACCGCGCGCCCTGGTGGACATCCCGCGCAACCTCAGCGACCCGGAAATGCAACTGATCAAGAGCAGCGGCGGCGTGGTGCAGATTGTCGGCTTCCCCACCTACATCCGCCCGCTGAGCCAGGCTACCCAGGACAAGCTCAACGCCCTGCGCGCCCGCTTCGACCTGCAACCGCTACAAGGCCTGGAGATGGCCCTGATGCCCGGCGACCCGGTGATCACCGTCTGGCCCGAACAGCGCTTCGGCGAGTACGCCAGCCAGCTCTATTCGATCCTCGACGAAGAACCCAAGGCCACCCTCAAGGACTACGGCGATGCAATCGACTACACAGTGAAAAAAATCGGCATCGACCACGTCGGCATCAGTTCCGACTTCAACGACGGCGGCGGCCTGGACGGCTGGAAAGACGTCAGCGAGGCCCGCAACGTGACCGCCGAACTGATCAGCCGCGGCTACAGCGACGCCGACATCGCCAAGCTCTGGGGCGGCAACTTCCTGCGGGTCTGGGACCAGGTGCAGAAGTCCTCCCGGCCTGTCGTTCAAAACTGATTTCTCCTTTGCCAAAGCGAACCGAATCCATGACCAACCGTCGTTCATTCCTCAAGCAGGCCGGCATCCTCGCGGCCGGCATCCCCCTGGCCTCCGCCGTGAGCCTGCCAGCACGGGCCGCCAGCCCCGCACCACTGCCCAAGGACAAATGGGACCAGTTGCGCCAGCTCTTCACCCAAGACCCGAACTACCTGCACTTCGCCAACTTCCTGGTGACCTCGCACCCGCTGCCTGTACGTGAAGCCATCGAGATGCACCGCGCCAATCTCGATCGCAACCCGGGCCTGGCCATGGACTGGCATCGCGGCGAAACCGAACGCCGCGAAGAAGAGGTGCGGGTGTGGGCCGGCCGTTACCTGAAGGCCAAGCCGTCGCAGATCGCCCTGACCGGCAGCACCACCGAAGGCCTGGCGATGATCTACGCCGGCATCCACGTGCGCCCGGACCAGGAAATCCTCACCAGCGAACACGAGCACTACGCCGCCAACAGCGTGTTCGAATACCGTACCCAGAAGGACGGCACCCAGGTTCGCAAGATCAAATTGTTCGAAGACCCGTACAAGGTTTCGACCGCCGAAGTGCTGGCCGCGATTGAACGCAACATCCGCCCCGAAACCCGCGTGCTGGGCATGACCTGGGTGCATTCCGGCAGCGGCGTGAAGCTGCCCATCGGCGAGATCGGCAAACTGGTGGAGGAGAAAAACCGTGGCCGCGCCGACAAGGACCGCATCCTCTACGTGATCGATGGCGTACACGGCTTCGGCGTGGAAAACGTCGACTTCCCGGACATGCACTGCGACTTCTTCATTGCCGGCACCCACAAATGGATGTTCGGCCCACGGGGTACCGGGATCATCTGCGCCCGCTCCGACGAGCTCAAGGACGTGACCCCGACCATCCCGACCTTCTCCGAAGCGACTCAGTTCTCCACCGTGATGACCTACGGTGGCTACCACTCGTTCGAACACCGCTGGGCGCTGACCGAAGCCTTCAAATTGCATCTGGAGCTGGGCAAGGCCGAGGTCGCGACACGCATCCACGACATCAACAGCTACCTGAAAAAACGCTTGCAGGCACACCCGTCGGCGGAACTGGTCACACCGTTGTCGCCGGAGTATTCCGCCGGCTTCACCTTCTTCCGCATCAAGAACCGGGACTGCGAGGAAGTCGCCAATTACCTGATGGATCAGCGTGTGGTGTGTGATGCCGTGGACCGTGATGTCGGGCCGATCATTCGAGTGTCGCCGGGGTTGCTCAATACCCAAGCGCACATCGACCGCCTGATGGAACTGCTGGCCAACCAGGTCTGACTGAGCGAGAGACATTATGAAAAGCACCCTGAAAAAATTCGGCACCTTGGCGCTGTTGGCCGTGCTCGGCAGCGCCTTGCCCTCCCTCGCCCAGGCCTACACCGCGCCATTGCCCGGCAAGGTCTTCAAGGATTGCCGTAACTGCCCGGAAATGGTCGTGTTACCCGCCGGCACCTTCACCATGGGCACCCCGAACGACGAGGTCGGCCGCGAGCCTGATGAAGGCCCGATGCATGAGGTGACATTCGACAAACCCTTCGCCATGAGCCGCTACCAGATCACTGCCGGCGAATGGGCCCAATACATGAAGGAAACCGGGATCACCCTGCCCGATGGCGACACCCGCCCCGGCCGGGCATGCACCAATGGCAAACCGAGTTACCCCCAGGACCCGCGCCAGCCGGCGGTGTGCATGAACTTCGCCGAGGTCAGCGCCTACGTCGCCTGGCTGTCGATGAAGACCGGCCAGCACTACCACATCGTCAGCGAGGCCCAACGCGAGTACGCCGCCCGCGCCGGGTCAAAGGGAGCGTTCCCCTTCCCGTTCGACCCCGGCACCGAATACAGCATCGCCACCCACGCCAACACCTACGGCCCGGTCGATGGCTACAGCTACAGTTCGCCGGTCGGCAGCTATCCGGCGAATGCCTTCGGCATGTACGACATGCATGGCAACGTCTACGAGTGGATCGCCGACTGCTACCACCCGGACTACGTCGGTGCGCCCACCGACGGCAGCGCCTGGACCGAACCGAACTGCGACACCCTGCGCATTCGTGGCAACGACTGGGGCGAAGCGCCGGTGTTTTCCCGCTCGGGCAACCGCAATGACATCGACCCGCAAACCCGTGGCGACTGGATCGGTTTCCGTGTCGTGCGCACTCTCTAACCCCCCCATCCTGTGGGAGCGAGCCTGCTCGCGATAGCGGTCTGCCTGTCGCAGTAGAAGTGGACTGATAGTCCGCCTTCGCGAGCAGGCTCGCTCCCACACTGACTTGTACCCTGTCAGCGGACCGAGCCCCCGCTACCTGTCGCCCACCTTTTAAATTAAGCCCTCCACCAGACGTTCTACTGGGTATCTGCCTCAAGACCCAAGGAACCCTCTGCTCATGACCCAGCCAACGCGCGGTGCAATTCATGAATTGTTCACCCTCCTCAAACCGTTCCGGCTCGTCGTCAGTCTGTCGATCCTTTTGGGCATGGTAGGTGGCCTGAGCGTGACGGTGCTGCTGGCCACCATCAACAACGCGCTGCATTCGGCGGATGGCCTGACCCAAGGCGTGGTCGCGCTGTTCGGCGGCCTGTGCCTGCTGGCACTGGGCAGTTCGATCTGCTCGGACATCGGCACCAACTACGTCGGCCAGCACATCATTGCCAGGCTGCGCAAAGAGTTGGGGGAGAAAGTCCTTTCGGCGCCCATCGAGCAGATCGAGCGCTACCGCAGCCACCGCTTGATCCCGGTGCTGACCCACGACGTCGACACCATCAGCGACTTTGCCTTCGCCTTCGCGCCGCTGGCGATTTCCCTGACCGTGACCCTCGGCTGCATGGGTTACCTGGCGATGTTGTCGTGGCCGATGTTCCTGATGATGGTGCTGGCGATCGCCATCGGCACCGGCATCCAGTTCTACGCCCAGGGCAAGGGCATCCAGGGTTTCATGGCCGCCCGCGACGCCGAAGACGAGCTGCAAAAGCACTACAACGCCATTGCCGGCGGCGCCAAAGAGTTGCGCATCCACCGCCCGCGCCGCCAGCGCATGTTCGTCAAGGGCATCCAGGGCACTGCCGATTTCATCTGTAACACCCAGGTGCGTTCAATCAACACCTTCGTGATCGCCAAGACCCTCGGCTCGATGCTGTTCTTCGTGGTCATCGGCCTGGCGCTGGCTCTGCAATCATTCTGGCCCAGCGCCGACCAGGCGGTGATGAGCGGCTTCGTGCTGGTGCTGCTGTATATGAAAGGCCCGATCGAGCATCTGGTCAGCACCTTGCCGATCGTCAGCCGGGCGCGCATTGCCTTTCGCCGCATCGCCGAACTGTCCAGCCAGTTTTCCTCCCCCGAGCCGCACCTGCTGCTCAACGACAAAGGCACTCCACCGACCGTGGTCAACCGCCTGCAACTGGACGACGTCAGCTACGCCTTCCCCGCCGCACCGGGCAGCGATGCGTTTCGCCTGGGCCCGGTGAACCTGGCCATCGAGCAAGGCGACATCATTTTCATCGTCGGCGAAAACGGCTGCGGCAAGACCACCCTGATCAAGTTGCTGCTGGGCCTCTACGCGCCGCAACAGGGATCAATCCTGCTCAACGGCCAAGGCATCGATGCGCACAATCGCGACGACTACCGCCAATTGTTCACCACGATTTTTGCCGATTACTACCTGTTCGATGACGTGGTCCAGGGCGACCAGCACATCCCTGAAGATGCCAACAAATACCTGCAACGGCTGGAGATCGCGCACAAGGTCAGCGTCAGGGACGGCAGCTTCACCACCACCGACCTGTCCACCGGCCAGCGCAAGCGTCTGGCGCTGGTCAATGCCTGGCTGGAAGAACGCCCGGTGCTGGTGTTCGACGAATGGGCCGCCGACCAGGACCCGACCTTCCGCCGCATCTTCTACACCGAGCTGCTGCCTGACCTCAAACGCCTGGGCAAAACCATCATCGTCATCTCCCACGACGACCGTTATTTCGACATGGCCGATCAACTGGTACGCATGGAATCGGGCCGGGTCGTCACCGAGCGCGCAACCGCCTGAGTGCCGTTGCCGCACGCAGATCATTGTTTTTTGAAGAATGTTTTCCGGTTTAGCCAAAGTGGTCCGTCTAATAATAATTATCATTAACTAAAAAACTGCACACACCATTCTGGAGCGATTCGAGCAATGCAAAGCCTTACTCTGTCCCGCGCACCCTTGGCGTTAGCCATCGAACGGCAAAAGAAATACCGAACGGTCGTGCCGGGCGCGCTGCTGACCCTGTTGCTGCTGGGTACGTCCCAGGTCGAGGCAGCCCCGGTGAACGTCAATGTACCGGCTCAGTCGCTGGCCAGCGCATTGCGCCAACTGGGCCAGCAGACCAACCTGCAGATTCTCTACAGCCAGGACATGGTCAACGGCATCAAGTCCACGGCGGTGTCCGGCAACATGGAACCGGAACAGGCACTGAAAACCTTGCTGCTGGGGAGCGGCATCAATTTTCAGTTGAATGGCAACACCGTGTCGCTGTTGCCAGCGGCCGGTGACTCCAGTGCATTGCAACTGGGTGCGACGTCCATCACCGGCGTGGCGCTGGGGCCGACCACCGAAGGCACGCACTCCTACACCAGCGATGAAGTGACCATCGGCAAAGGCAACATCAAGGTCAAGGACATCCCGCAGTCGGTGTCCGTCGTCACGCGCCAGCGCATGGACGACCAGAACCTGAACAGCCTGCAGGACGCCATGCGTCAGGTCACCGGCGTGACCATCAAGACCTACAACTCCGGCTCCAGCCTCAATGACGTCTACATGCGTGGCTTCCTCGTCGACCAGGTGCAGGTCGACGGCGTCTCGCAGCCTACCGGCCAGGGCGACATGGCCACCAGTTTCGACCTGGCGATGTATGACCGCATCGAAGTACTGCGCGGTCCGTCGGGCCTGTACCAGGGCGCTGGCGAACCCGGCGGTACGATCAACGTGGTGCGCAAGCGCGCCCTGAGCAAGTTCGCCCTCGGTGGCGAACTGGCCGCAGGCTCCTACGATCGCTACCGTTCTTCGGTGGACGTCACCGGCCCGTTGAACGACCAGGGCACTGTGCGCGGTCGTTTCATCACCGCCTACGAGAACAACCAGTCCTTTGTCGACTACGCGCAGAACGAACGCCCGATGGTCTACGGTCGCCTGGAGTTCGACCTCGACCCGGCCACCACCCTGTCGGTCGGCGGCGCTTACCAGAAGAACAACTCCACCCCGGCCTTCGGCCTGCCGGCCTACGCCGACGGCTCATTGCTCGACGTACCGCGCTCGACCTTCGTCGATGCCAAGTGGAACACCCTCAACGAAAAAGTCTGGGAATCCTTCGCCGAACTCGACCACGAACTGGACAACGGCGGTCAGTTCAAGACCACCCTGACCTACCGCGACGCCGAAACCCCGGAGCGTAACTTCACCTGGGCCGACGGCGCGGTCGACCCGGCCACCGGTGACAGCTGGGCCGTGGCCTACGACTACTACACCCACATCAAGACCATCGGCGTCGACAGCTTCGTCACCACGCCGTTCGAGTTCGCCGATCGTCGGCACGAGTTCACCGTGGGCGCCGAGTACCAGCACCTGGACAAGGACTTCACCTATGGCGGCGGCGAGTACTTCCCGATCAACGTGTGGGATCCGGGCAGCATCGACATTCCCCGCAACGACTATGCGCACGTCAACGGCAACTGGTCCAAGTCCGATCAGTACGGCGTCTACACCCGCGCCAAGTTCAACGTCACCGACTGGCTCGATGTCATCGGCGGCAGCCGCGTGACCTGGTACGAAAGCGACGCGAAGAACGCCAACGCCTTCTTCAACAACTTCGGCGAGGCCCACACCAGCATCAACCGCAAGGTCGTGCCGTACGGCGCCATCATCGGCAAGATCACCCCTGAACTGTCGACCTACTTCAGCTATACCGGCGTGTTCAAACCGCAGAGCGAAATCGGCACGGACGGCCAGCCGGTCGGCCCGCGCGAAGGCAAGCAGTACGAGATCGGCCTCAAGCGCGAATTCTACGACGGACGCCTGAACGCCAGCGTTGCGGCCTTCCGCATCTACGATGAAAACCGCGCCGAGTACGACAACACCTCCGGTGCCTACATGACCGAAGGCAAGGCACGCAGCCAGGGTTGGGAAACCGAGTTGAGCGGCAACCTGACCGACAACTGGAGCATCGTCACCGGTTACGCCTACACCTCCACCAAGTTCCTGGACGGCGATCAGGCCAACAAAGGCAAGACCTTCAGCACCATCACGCCCAAGCACAACTACAACCTGTGGACCAAGTACGAGTTCACCGACGGTGCGCTCAAGGACTTCAGCGTCGCCGGTGGCGTGCGTGTGGTCAGCGACACCTACTACCAGCGTGACGTGAAGTTCCAGCAAGGCGGCTATGCCGTTACCTCGGCGCAGGTCGGCTACAAGTTCAACGAACACCTGTCGTCGACACTCACCGCCAACAACCTGTTCGACCGCAAGTACTACGACCGCGTCGATGCCTCCTGGGGCACCAACTTCTACGGCGACCCGCGCACCCTGACCCTGAGCCTGCGCGCGCAGTACTGATTGCCGGCTGCACCCCACCGGGCCGCTTGCGACCCGGTTGTGTTTTCTGCTGGCGACATGTGACAACGCGACAGTCTGTGCCTAACCTGCAAGACAGCCTTTGTGCGTCAGAGGGGTGGCGTCAGGTCGTGGCCAGGATAGTGGCAACGGCTGACCTCGAAGAGTGTCACCCCACCACTACACACCTGTTCATGGATCGAAAATTGCGCCCCCCGCTGATCACCCTGACCATGCCATCCTCGAACCGGGTGGCGTTATGAAGCGATCCCGCCACTGGCCCATCGACCTGCGAGGGTTGATTCTTTTCTTCGTGCTGGTATCGGTCCTGGCGACGCTGTGCAACAGCCTCTACGTCGCTTACCAGGTGCAGCGTCAGTCCCTGATCAATACGACGCTCGAGGCCAACGCAGCCTACGCAGCCAAGGTCGCTTCCAGCATCGGTGAGTTTCTGCACTCGGCGCACAGCCGTTTGAACTACAGCGCCAATACGCTTGGCCGACACTGGAACGATCCCCAGGTGCTGCGCGAAGAAGCCATTCGCCTGCAAGCCCAGGATTCCGACTTCAACTCCATTGCCATTGTGGATGCCGATGCCAGGGTGCTCCAGGCGTACCCGGATACCTTGCAGATCGTGCGCACCAACGTGTCCTCGGAGGGCATCCAGCAGGTACTCAAGGAACGTCGCCCATCGGTCAGCGCGGCTTACGTTTCCACGGCGGGCAATCTGGTGGTGTTCATTTCACAACCGGTTTTCAACCCGTCGGGGGAGTTCCTCGGTGTCGTCGGCGGCTCCGTTTACCTGCTTAAGCAAAGCGCATTTCATACGGTCATCAGCCGTCATTTTCATCATGAAGGGACCTTTGCCTTCGTCGCCGACGGCAATCGGCGGCTGCTGTATCACCCGGACCCGAAGCGGATCGGTGAGGTCCTGGACTGGAGCCTGACAGTGGATGCGGCCTTGCGCGGCGAAAGTGACTCCCTCGAAGGCCCGAACTACAAAGGCACTCCCATGCTTGCCGGTTTTGCCCAGGTGCCGGACGCCAACTGGGCGGTTGTCGTGCAACGACCCAGGGACCGCAGCCTCGCCCCGCTTGGGCAACTCATGCGCAATATGGTGCTGGGCATGATTCCCGCCGGCCTGTTGGGTCTCGGCCTGATTTTGCTGGGTACGTCATTGATCGCCCGCCCGTTGCGTCAGTTGTCGGCGGCCGCCAACCACTTGGCCGCACCGCAAACGGCGGAACAATTGCAGCAAGTCCATGCCTGGTACCGCGATGCGTCAGCCATTCGCCAGGCGATGCTGAGCGGTGTGCAGCTACTCCAGCAAAAGCTCGGCCAGCTCAGCCATGAAGCGCAAAGCGATCCCCTGACCGGCCTGGCCAATCGAAGGGCCATGGGCGGCGTTCTGGATTTGTTGGCAAAAAACGGGCAAGCCTATTCGGTGCTGGCGCTGGATATCGATCACTTCAAAAGGGTCAACGACACCTTCGGACATGACGCCGGTGATGTGGCACTCAAAGAGGTCGCCGACATCATCAAACAGAACTCGCGGGCCGGCGACCTCGCCTGCCGCTCCGGTGGCGAAGAGTTTGCGCTGATCCTTCCGGATACGCCGCTGGATACCGCCAGGGCCATTGCCGAACGGATACGCGAGCACATCGCGCAGACCGAGGTGCCGCAGGTTGGAAAGCTCACCATGTCCATCGGCGTGGCTTGCCAGGGCGCGAACGCCCTGACGCCTGAAAGCGTACTGAAACAGGCCGATGAGCGTCTCTACCTGGCCAAGCAGAGCGGGCGCAACCGGGTGATGGCATCGGTATGAAGCCCTGGAAACCCCGGTTTCAGGAATCAACCTTGCGCTCGTGCGCGTCGGCCTTGAGTTGCTCGGTATCGACACGGACAAAAGTGGAATCCCCGACAGCGGTCAGGACATCCCCGGCGAAGACCTCGCAGATGACCCGGCTTTTGCGCCCGACCTCGCCCTCGACTCTTGCACGCAGTGTCAGGGGGACACCCATCGGGGTGGGCTTGATGTACTTGATGCCCAGGTTACCGGTGACGCAGGTGATGTGGGGCAAGCTGCCCACCTCGCGTTGCTCTGCCCGGTAGTGATAAGCCATCGCCGCCCAGTTGGAGTGGCAATCGACCAGCATCGCGATCAAACCACCGTAAACCAGACCCGGCCAGCCGCAGTACTTGTCATCCGGCACGTGCTGCGCCATGACATGCACCCCGTCTTCATGCCAGAAGCTCTTGATGTGCAGGCCGTGCGGGTTCTGGCTGCCGCAGCCATAACAAACGCCTTCGGGCGCGGCGATGTCTTGAAGCGAAATGTCCTGCGTGGTCATACCGTGTCCATCCTTATTACCGGGTGGTTGAAAGCGGACCGGGTCACTCCGGCCCGCAGCGCCTGATCAATATTGGCAGAAGCGAATCCGGTTGCCGAACGGATCGTAGACTTGCAGCTCTTTGCCCCAGCCCTGCTGGACAATATCAGGGCGTCCATACCCGTAGCGCTTGCCCTGCAATTCGTCCCTGAGCAGTTCGATGTTTTGCATGGGCACGAACACCGTCGAGCCCGGGCTGGCATCGCCGTGATGCTCGGAAAGGTGCAGTTGCAGGCCGTCGCGACTGATGCCCAGGTACAGCGGCAGATCAGCCTCGAAACGATGCTCGAACTCGACGCTGAACCCGAGGAAATCCAGATAGAACTCGCGCGCCTTGGCTTCGTCGAAACTGCGCAGAATTGGAATGGGTTTGTCGAAAGTCACAGCAGGCGTGGACGGCGTACTTGCCTGGGAAAGCATCGCCGACGCGGTGTTCCAGTCCTTGTAGCCCAGTTGTTGCGCGACCAGTTCCAGCGCGGTGGAATGGGTCACCGCCTGATTGCGCTCCTCCAGCGAGGCGCGCAACTGTTTGGCCATTTGCTTGGCTTGCTCGATTGAAAACATGGCTGCTCCTGTAGCCGAGATGCCTTGGTGCTCGCATTGCCAAACCTCGACCGTCAAGAGAGGCGATTGGGTTCGTATGAGGAGGAGATGCTTTCACCTTTCCCAGCGGGAGCGAGCGGCGGGCAGCATCGGGCCGAAGCCGATCATACATAGCCGATGCGGGATGCGGAAGATGGCTCGGCAGAACCCTGTCCGAAGCCTGAGGACTATTCCTTCAGGCGTGAAAGTTGCTGAACCACAAATGCCCCGACGGTCACCGTGCAGGCTGCCCATGCACAAGCGACCGGCCAATGCCTGAATGGACCGAGCACATCTCCCATCAGGAAACCGGTCGAAAGCAGAAACAGAAACAACGCAACGGCCGTCAAGACGACGCGCGGAATCGCCATCAACCACCGCCACCAGGCCCCGGGTTCAAAGCGCCGCGCCACCCATCGAGTCAACACTGTCAGGCCCGCAAGCAAAAATGCGGCAATGACCAGCAGGAGTGGAATGATAAAGAGAGCCAGCATGGGCTCGACTTCTCCGCCGTCCTCGCCGGGCGTGTAGAAGCTTTCTTTCCAGATTTCGCTGCACAGGGCGAAGGTCAGATAAATGACTGCGACAGGGGCGATGGGGAATATCAGACAACTGAAGAAGCTTTTCTTGAGATCCATCAATGAATCGTCCTTGGATTTTCAGAGCACCGATGGGCTTGATACGGCCAATTACCGGGCAGTTTTTTTCGTATTTCGCTGTGCATTTCCTCTGGCAAGGCACTTGATCAGTGATTTCGCATTGGCTATATGCCCCTCACCAATGACTTCATATGCGTCGCATGTTCATCGTGTATCGGTCGGAACCCGCAATGAAGGTAAAAGGCAGCGCCCTCGGGGGTGTCCGTGGACAGTCGCACACTGCGAAAATGTCCGGACGCCAAATCCAGAAGCTGCTGCACCAGCGCTTTACCCACGTTCTGGCCCCTTGATGCACGTGCGACGTACACCCGCCGTAATCTCCCTACGCCCGATTCGGAAAATGGATCGGATGAAAGACCTCCAACGGCTATCAGCCGCCCGTTGCGAAACACCCCCAAAAGGCACTCACCCTGCTGATCGAATCGATTGGCGCCGCTTTCCCACTCCGCAATCAACCGGGTGAGGAACCTGAAGCCTTCTACAACGGCCTGCGCTTGCAGCTCGCGGATTTGCGGTGCGAGCCCAGAGATTTTACATATCACCAATTCGTCCATTGACATTGCGCTTTGACTCGATGAGGGCTCGCATAATGACCTCCAGAGCCGCTGTCGTCATTGGCAATATGAATCTCATTGGGTTAGCCGAGCATTGCATCGCGTCAGATCGTAAGGGCTGTACTTCCGAGGGCCAACCGCAAATTTTCGTAGGATTCGTCTTGCCGACTCCGAGGAATTAAACGCTCTCTGACAAGGCATGACAGCAGATTAAAAACCACTCAACAGCGCCTGTTTAAGCGGCCTACAGGTTACTTCGTGAAAGCCACAACGCCTTGCGCCGTTGCCTACAGGTACGCCAGAATCCGCCGGCTTGTGCGCCTTGGAGGTCGTCGGTAACTTGATTCGGGTCACTGATTGTCAGTGATCGGGTTTAGTAGCCCGTGGTTCTATCAGCAAGGTGTAAAAGCTCTATCAGTCAGGCTTGCCTGAATTTGATGGTGGCTGTACGCAGGGCGCTTCGGCGCGCCGGTAAATGCTGATCTCCCCGGTCTACTAACCTGCGTCCAGCCGCCACCCTTCTTTTAGTAGAGAAGAATGAGCGGCTCCATTCAGGAGTAATCAGCCTATGTTCAAAGTGACTCCAAATCCGCCGGACACCGACCCGGGCGCCAACATCATGGCCACCCCGCGCGCACCCAGCACCATGTTCATCGTGAACCCCGAACTCAGTACCGAAACCCTGCTGGTGCATGCCTGCGAATCGCTGGCGTCGGCCAATGTCATGGCCAACGATCTGGTGGATCATCTGGAGGGGACAAGCCGCAATGCGCTGCTGGGCATTGCGCAGGTGATCATGCTGGGGGAACTGGCGGTGAATCGGGCGCTGGATCGGCTTGATCCGCCTTAGTTATCCGGTTCAGCGCAAAACAACCTGTGGGAGCGAGCCTGCTCGCGAAAGCGGCAGCACATTCACCATCAATGTGACTGACAGACCGCCATCGCGAGCAGGCTCGCTCCCACAGGGGGACGGCGTCGCTGATTACTACGCCATACGTCAGGCCAGGCTCTCGCTAATCTGCGCCGCCAGTTGCACCAGCATCCCCGGCACTTCCTGGACCATCTCGCCCATGCGCGCAAAGTCGTGGGTCATGCCGGCTTTTACCTCCAGCACCAAAGGTTGCCCCGCCGCGCGCAGTTTCTCGGCCCAGGCGTGGCCTTCATCGAGCAACGGATCGTACTCGGCCAGCCACAGCACCGTCGGCGTCAGCCGTTGCTCGCACTCGGCGTACAGCGGCGAAAAACGCCAGTCGGCACGATCCGCTTCACTGCGTTGGTATTGCTGGTAGAACCACTCCAGCGTGGTGGCTTTCAGCAGGTAGCCTTCGGCGAATCGCTCAAGGGACGGGCGCTTTTTTACCGCGTCGATCACCGGGTACAGCAACACTTGCAGGCGCGGCACAAGCGGCCAGCCCAATGGGTCCTGGGCAATGGCGATACACAGCGACGCCACCAGACTGCCGCCGACGCTGTCCCCCGCCAGCGCAATGCGCCTGGCGTCCAGGCCCAACGCCTTGGCTCCGGTGATGGCCAGCCAACGGGTGATGTCTTCGGCATCGTTGTAAGCGGTGGGAAAACGGTGTTCCGGCGCCAGGCGATAGTCCGCCGACAACACGACAAACTCCCCCGCCAGCGCCAGGCGCCGGCACAGGGTGTCGTGGGAATCGAGGCTGCCCACCACGTAGCCGCCGCCATGGAAGTACAACAACACCGGGCGCGACTCACTGCCCGGTTGTGGTTTGGCGTACAGCCGCGCGTTGAGCAAATGCCCGTCCCGCGCCGCTATGCTGACCGCCGTCACCGTCAACGTGCCCGTCGGGGCCGCATCGAGCAATTGCGAAGTCTGTTCGAACTGCTGCCGCGCTTCTCCGGGGCTCAGCTCATGCATGGGTTGGCTTTTGCCACTGAGGCGGCCGAACTCGGCCAGCTCTAGAAATCCCTCGATGTCCGGGTGCAGTGCCATGGGCGGTAGTCTCCAAAAATAAAAAGCTCGCCCAATAAACGAACCGTGAGGACCGTTCATTAGGGCGAGCCTGTTTTTGTCGCGGGCAAGCCCTAGAACTGCGGCACCACCTCCCGACCCAGCGCCGCCACCACGGCGTCCAGGCACTCATCCTGCTGCAGGATATCGAAGTGGCCGGCCGTCACCGTTTGCACCTTGCGCAGCCGTGGTTGCTGGCGCTCCAGGGTCGCGCGTTCGGCCGTCGGGTTGCCATCGGCCCACCAGCAATGCAGTTCGGCCTGAGGAATCGGCAAGGTTTCGACCTGCCGCGACAGCGCCTTCAAGCGTGTGCTGACCATGAACGTCTGGGCCAACTCGTCGTCACCAAGCAGCGCATAACCGCTGGCCTGATCGCTTTCGCTGTCGATCACCGCGCGAATGATCCGCGCCACGGCGTCGTGGTCCCCTGCTCTCTCGGCACTAAGTGCCCGGGCGATCACCTCGCCATCCATGCCCAAGGTTGCGCCGAGGAACTCGGCCAGATCCGCGCGCCACTCATCCGGGCTGGCGACGGCATTGGCCTGGGTCGGCACAAAGCTGTCCACCAGACCGATGAATGCCACACGCTGGCCCTGCTGTTCGAACAGGTCACTCACCATCAACGCCAACGCCCCGCCCAGTGACCAGCCCAACACGTGGTACGGGCCCTGGGGTTGCCGGGCGCGGATCGCCTCGACGTAGTCGGCGGCCATCTGCGCAAGCGAGGTGTCGTGCCACTGCCGGTCGAGCAGCATCCGGCATTGCACGCCGTACACCGTGCGCTCGCCCTTCAGGCGCCGGGCCAGTGGCTCGTAGTCGAACACCGTGCCGAAACCGGCGTGCAGGCAGAACAGCGGCGGTTGATCATTCACCACCTGATTGAGCAGCAACAGCGGTTGCGGACTCTGTCGCAGCGGCTGTTCATCGACACCGGACAACCCGGCAATCGTCGGTTTGGCCATCATGTCCCGCAGCTTGAGCTGGAAGCCAGGCTCATTCAGGGCACGGACTTTCGAGATCACCTTGAGGGTGCGTAGCGAATCGCCGCCCAACTCGAAGAAGTTGTCGGTAATGCCGACCTTCTCGATGCCCAGCACCTGCTGCCAGATGTCTGCCAGCGCCCATTCCAGCGGCGTTCGCGGGGCCACGTAGTCGCGACCGGTGAAGGCCGGGTCCGGCAAGGCCTTGCGGTCGAGCTTGCCGTTGGGGGTCAGCGGGAAGCGCGGCAACACCACGACCTGCGTCGGCACCATGTAGTCGGGCAGGCTCTCGCGCAATGCCGCCTGGCAACGCGGGCCGAGGCCATCGTCCGCAGCCGCCACCACATAGCCCACCAGTTGCGGCCCCTGCCCGTTGTCCCGCACCACCACCAGCGCATCGTTGACCCCGGCCTGCTCACGCAGTCGCGCTTCGATTTCGCCGAGTTCGATGCGGAAGCCGCGCACCTTGACCTGATGGTCGATACGCCCGACGTAATCGAACACGCCATCCTCGCGCCGGCGCACCAGGTCGCCGGTGCGGTACAGGCGCCCGCCCTCGGTGCTGAATGGGTCGGCGACGAAGCGCTCGGCAGACTGCCACGGATGACGATGGTAGCCCCGCGCGACACCCCGTCCGCCGATGTACAGCTCGCCGACCATGCCCACCGGTAGCGGGTTAAGGTCCATGTCCAGCACGTGCAGGCTGCGGGCGCCGACGCGTTGGCCAATCGGCGCGTACATCGCCTGGCAGTGGCCGTCCGCGGCGATTTTCCACAACAGCGGCGTGACCACGGTTTCCGTCGGGCCGTAGCCATTGACCAGACATTGCGGCTTGAGTGTGTGCTTGACCCGCTCGAAGGTGGCGTCCGGCACCGCATCGCCGCCGAAGCAATAGATGCGCACCGGCGGTGGATCGCCGCCCTGCAATTCGGCGTGCTCGGCCAGTTGCAGCAGATACGCCGGCGGGAAACAGGCGACGCTGATGCGCTGGCGGTGCAGCACCGCCAGGGTCTGCTCGGCGGTCCACAAGGTGTTATCGCGGATCACCAGGGTCGAGCCGCTGATCAGCGCGGTGATCCAGCGTTCATGGGCACCGTCGAAGGCGAACGACATGAAATGCAGTTCGCGATTGTCCGGGTCCATCTCGTACAGCTCGGCGATGGCTTGCACGTGCATGCTCAGCGGCCCGTGGGCCACGGCGACGCTTTTCGGCTTGCCGGTGGAGCCCGAGGTGTAGATCAGGTAGGCCAGTTGCTCGGCGTGCACCGCGCGTTGCGGTGCCGGCACCTCGACGTCGAGGTTCAGGCGATCCACCGTCACTATCGCCGTACCCGGATTGAGTTGCGCGCTATCGCGCAGCCGCTCCTGGGTCAGCAGCAGGCGCATGTCGCTGTCGGCCATCATGTAGCGCAGGCGTTCCTGCGGGTATTGCGGGTCCAGCGGCACGTAGGCGGCGCCGCACTTCATCACCGCCAGCAGCGACACCACCAGCTCCAGCGAGCGCTCCATGAACACGCCGATCACGTCTTCGGCCTGCACGCCTTGTTCCAGCAGATGCACCGCCAGGGCATCGGAGCGACGGTCCAGTTCGGCGTAGCTCAAGTGCTCGGCATCGCGCTCGGCATAACTGAGCACCAGCGCCGTGTGTTCCGGTTGCAGTCGCGCTCGCTGACGAATCAGTTCATGCACCGGCGTCTCGTCCCCCTCGGCCACCACCGGCAGCTCGCCGTCCAGCGCCCGGCCTTCGTCCAGAGTCAGCAGGCCCAACTCACCGACGGCGCGCCCGGCGTCGTCGCACAAACGCTGCATCAGGCTTTCCATATGACTGCGCAGGACTTCGACGGTCGCCAGGTCGAACTGATCGCGCTGGTGCATGTACTCGATGCGCAGCCCTTCATCGAGGCTGACCATCAGGTCCATGGCGAAGCTGGTCAGGCCGAAATCAGAGACATCTTCAAAGCGCAGGGAGTCGCCGTTCCACTCGCGCAGGGTGCGGTCCACCGGCTGGTTTTCGAACACGATGATGCTGTCGAACAACGACTGCCCGCCCTGCCCGGCCCAGCGCTGGATATCGCTGAGCGGGGTTTGCTGGAAGTCGCGGATGTCGAGGTTGTAGGCCTGGATCTCCCGCAGCCAGTCGCCGACGCTGGTTTCGGTCGGCACGCTGTTGACCACCGGCAAGGTGTTGATGAACAGCCCGAGCATGTTCTCCGAGCCGTTGAGGGTTTCCGGGCGCCCGGACACCGTGGCGCCGAAGGTCACCGTGCGCTGGCCGGTGTAGCGCTGCAACAGCAGCAGCCACGCGGCTTGCACCAGGGTGTTGAGGGTCACTTGCTGTTGCTGGGCAAAGGCCTGCAAACCTGCGGTCTGCCCTGCACTCAGGTGCGTGTAGATCGCGTGATAACCGGCTTGCGGTGCCTTGACCGGCAAGGCGCGGGCCAGGTGGGTGGCGCCTTCCAGATTGCTCAGTTTGCCTTTCCAGAAGGCTTCGCTGGCCTCGGCGACTTGCTGACCGAGCCAGTCGATGTAGTCGCGATACGCCGCCACCGGCTCGTGCTCCTCACCGCTGTAATGGCGCAGCACTTCACCGATCAGGCGCGACACGCTCCAGCCATCCATGAGGATGTGGTGATAGGTCCAGATCAGGCGATAGCGGTCGTCCTCCAGACGTACCAGTAGCAGGCGCAACAAGGGTGCGCGGATCAACGAGAAGCCACGTTCGCGCTCCTCGAGGGCCAGTTGGCGCACACGCCCGGGCTGATTATCCAGACCACGCCAGTCCAGTTCGGTCAGCAGCGAAGGTGCATCACGCAACATCACTTGCAGCGGCTCCTTGTCGCCTTCCCAGAGGAATGCCGTGCGCAGAATCCCGTGACGCCGGGCGGCATCGGCCCAGGCCTCGCGGAAACGCGCGCCATCAACCCCGCGCACGCCCACTTCGATCTGGTTGACGTACAGCCCCGAGTCGCCGTCCTGCACCGAGTGGAACAGCATGCCTTGCTGCATCGGCGACAGCGGATAAACATCCTCGACTTCGTCCGCCGTCAATTCCAGCGCCTGATATTGCGCGTCACTCAGTTCGATTTTTGCTGTCGGTGCAAACTCAGTCGGCAAGGCTTCATCCGCCGAGACCGGTTGGGCAACCGTCGCCAGTTCGGCGATGGTCGGATGGCTGAACACATCCTTGGGGGAAATACTCAACCCGGCCTTGCGTGCGCGGCTGACGGCCTGGATCGAGACGATGGAATCGCCGCCCAGTTCGAAGAAGTTGTCCTGCATACCGATCTGCGGCACTTCGAACAATGCTTGCCACATTGCTTGCAGCGTTGTTTCCACGGCATTGCGCGGCGCGATGTATTCACGCACTTGCTGATCCGGTTGCGGCAATGCGCGGCGGTCGAGCTTGCCGTTGGGCGTCACCGGCAACTGATCGAGCATCAGCACGTGGCTTGGCTGCATGTGCTCGGGCAGTGCGTTGCGCAGGTGTTGCTTGAGGGGATCGAGGGCGGCATCACCTGTGACGTAAGCCACCAGTTGTTTGGACTTGCCAATGTCGAGGGCGATCACCACGGTCTCGCGCACCGAAGGATGCTCCAGCAGGCAGGCTTCGATTTCCCCCAGTTCAATGCGCAAGCCGCGGATCTTCACTTGATGGTCGATGCGCCCGACGTATTCGATCACGCCGTCCTCGCGGTAACGCGCCAGGTCGCCGGTGCGGTACAGGCGCTCGCCCTGCTCACCGAAGGGGCTGGCGACAAAGCGCTCGGCGGTCAGATCCGGACGATTGTGATAACCACGGGCCAGGCCGATGCCGCCCAGGTACAGCTCACCGACGCAACCCTGCACTTGCGGTTGCAGGCTGTCGTCGAGGATGTAGGTCACCAGGTTGGCAATCGGATAACCGATCGGCACGCTGAAGCCGCCGTCGTCGACACAGGTCCAGTGGGTCACGTCGATGGCCGCTTCGGTCGGGCCGTACAGGTTGTACAGGCCGACGTTGGGCAGCACGCGGAACAGGCTGTGCTGCAAGTCCGCCGACAAGGCTTCGCCGCTGCACAGGATCTGCCGCAGGCTGGCGCAACGCTCGAAGCCTTCGCCCTGGACAAACGCCTGCAACATCGACGGCACGAAATGCAGGGTGCTGACCTGGTACTGCTCGATCAGGCCGACCAGTTGCGCCGGATCGCGATGGGCACCCGGCTCGGCCACGGCGAGGCGTGCACCGGTCATCAATGGCCAGAAGAACTCCCAGACCGACACGTCGAAACTGAACGGGGTTTTCTGCAAGACGGTGTCGCGCCCGTCCAGTGGGTACGCTCCCTGCATCCACGCCAGGCGGTTGTACAAGGCATCGTGACGGTTGGCCGCGCCCTTGGGTTTACCCGTGGAACCGGAGGTGTAGATCATGTAGGCCAGCGATTGCAGCTCGACCACGCAGGGCAGGTTTTCTTCGCTGCGGCCTTCGAGCAACGGCGCCATGTCGTCCAGGCAGATCGCCGTGGTGGCGGCTGGAGTCGGCAACTGTTCAAGCAAATGACGCTGGGTCAGCAGCAGGTGCACGCCGCTGTCGTTGAACATGTGGTCCAGGCGTTCGCGCGGGTAGTCCGGGTCCAGCGGCACATAGGCGCCACCGGCCTTCATGATCGCCAGCAAGCCGATCACCAGTTCCAGCGAACGCTCGGCGGCAATGCCCACCAACACTTCGGCACCGACGCCTTGGCTACGCAGGTAGTGCGCCAGCCGGTTGGCCTGTTGGTTGAGTTCGCGATAGCTGAGGGTCTGGCCGGCAAACACCAGGGCCGGGGCCTCGGGGGTTTGCAGCACCTGGGTTTCGAAGCACTGGTAGACCGGGCGCACATCCGGCCAGGCCTGCGCGGTGCGGTTGAAGCCTTCGACCTGCTGCGCCGTTTGTACAGCATCGAGCAGGCTCAAGCGCCCCAATGGCTGCTGCGGCGCACGGACCATGGCATCGAGCAACGCCAGCAGACGTGTGCTCAAGCCTTCGATGGCCTCGGCGCTGAACAGCGCCGTGTCGTAGTTGAAACGCAGGTCCAGGCATTCACCCAGTTCGGCGGCAATGGCCAGGGGGAAGCTGGTCTGGTCGTGGTTGCGGATGCCGGAGAACTTCAACGCGCTGGCGTTACCCTCCTCCAGCGCTTGCGCCACCGGATAGTTTTCGAACACCAGCAGCGTGTCGAACAACGCTTCGCCAGAGTGACCGGCCCAGCGCTGCACATCCGCCAGCGGCGTGTATTCGACTTCGCGCAACCTGAGGTTGAGCGCCTGGACTTCATCGATCCATTGGCTGACGGTGCGCTCGGGGTGCGGTGTGGCGATCACCGGCAAGGTGTTGATGAACAGACCGATCTGCTGCTCTATCCCCTGCAACTCACTCGGACGCCCCGACACGGTGGCGCCGAACGCCACAGTCTGCTGCCCGGTGTAGCGCTGCAACAGCAACAGCCACGCCGCTTGCAGCAGGGTGTTGGGCGTGACGCGGGCCTGACGGGCAAAGCCGCTCAGACGCTCGGTGGCCGCGCGGTCCAGGCTCAGGTGCAGGGCGCGATGAGCATCGCCCTGCACCGCCACCGGCCCCGGCAAGGCGCCGGCCAGTCGCGTCGGCTCGGTGAACGACTGCAACTGCTCCAGCCAGAACGCTTCGCACGCGGCGCGATCACGGCTGCCCAGCCAGGTCATGTAATCGCGATAACCACCAACACTCGGCGCGGGTATGACGCCGGAATACCGCTGCAGCACTTCGCCGAACAACTGCGAAGTGCTCCAGCCGTCGAGCAGGATGTGGTGGTTAGTGAAGATCAGGTGATGAGTGTCGCTGGTGGTCTGCACCAGGGTCAGGCGCAGCAATGGCGCCACCGTCAGGTCGAAACCGCGCAAACGGTCGTCCTCCGCCAGGCGATCCAGCGCTTCGGTCACCTTGGTTTGATCGCGCCAGTCGAGTACGGTCAACGGCAGCGTGGCGTCGGCCAGGATCACTTGCAGCGGTCGCGAGCCGTTGCTTTCGCTGAAGAACGCCGCGCGCAGCACTTCATGACGCTGCAGCGTCTGTTGCCAGGCATCGCGGAACGCCTCGACGTCGAGCCCCTGCACATCCACGCGCATCTGCGGCACGTAGGCCCCGGCATCCGGGGCGAACAGGCTGTGGAACAACATGCCTTGCTGCATCGGCGACAGCGGCAGGATGTCTTCGATCCGGCTGGCCGCCAGCGGCAAGGCATCCAGCTGCGCCTGATCGACGCGCACCAGCGGCACGTCGCTCGGGGTCAACCCGCCGGCACCGCTGAGGCAATGTTCGATCAGCTGTTGCAGTTCCGAGGCGTAGGCATCGGCCAGACGCTGCACGGTCTGCGGTTTGAACACGTCACCGCTGAAGGTCCAGCTCAGGCGCAGTTGCCCGGCGTAGACCTGGCCGTTGATGCTCAGGCCTCTATCCAGTTCTGCCGATGCGCCCTGCTCGGCGCCACCGCTTTCCTTGGCCGGACACCATGGCGCGTTCTCGTCGAAACTCGCGTCGAACTGGCCCATGTAGTTGAAGGTGACCTGGGGTGACGGCAGATCCTCAAGCCCTGCGTCGGCCAGATAACGCAGGATGCCGAAACCGATGCCTTTGTCGGGCACGGCGCGCAGCTGTTCCTTGACCGCTTTGATGCTGCCGGCCAGATCAGTGGCCGGGGTGAGTTTCACCGGGAAAATCGAGGTGAACCAACCCAAGGTGCGGGTCAGGTCGATGTCGTCGAACAGGTCTTCGCGGCCGTGGCCTTCCAGTTTCACCAGGGTCGAAGTTTGACCGGTCCATTGGCCCAACACCCGTGCCAGCGCCGTCAGCAACAGGTCGTTGACCTGGGTGCGGTAAGCCGCTGGAGCATCTTGCAGCAATTGCCGGGTCAAGGTGCTGTCGAGCAGCGTTTCCACGCTCACGGCGTGCTGGCTGGCCAGGCTGCCCTGGGGGTTTTCGGCGGGCAGTTTAACTTGCACGTCGCGGTACTGGTCTTGCCAGTAACTGGCCTGGCTGGCCAATACAGCACTTTGCGCATGGGATTGCAGGCGAGCGGCCCAGGCCTGATAGGCGCTGGTTTTCGATGGCAGACGCAGGGGTTGAGCTTGCTGCGCCTGTTGATATGCGGTTTGCAAATCTTCCAGCAGCAATCGCCAGGACACGCCGTCCACCGCCAGGTGATGCACCACCAGCAGCAGGCGCTGACCTGCCGCGCCCATGTCCACCAGCAAGGCGCGCAACAGCGGGCCGTCCTGCAGATTCAGGCTGGCTTGCGCGGCGTTGCACAGTTCCAGCAATTCAGCGGCATTGGCGGCCTGGCGCTGCCACAGCACCTCGGCACTGCTCCACTGCTCGGCTTCGGCCTGTTGCCAGACGCCATCGACATTACGCAACCGCAGGCGCAATGCATCGTGATGCTCCACCAATGCAGCCAAGGCCTGGTGCAGGCTGGCGCTGTCCAGCGGCTCGCGCAGTTCCAGCAGCAGCGACTGGTTCCAGTGATGCCGGGCCTCGATGTCCTGCTCGAAGAACCAGTGCTGGATCGGCGTCAGCAGCACCTCGCCACGCACCGGCCCCTGGTCGATGAGCAACCCGGCGCTGCGTACCGCGACCTTCGCCAGGCTCTGCACGGTCTGGTGCTGGAACAGGTCCCGCGGGGTGATGCGAATGCCGGCCTGACGCGCTCGGCTGACCACCTGGATCGAGATGATCGAGTCGCCGCCCAGCTCGAAGAAGTTGTCGTCGATGCCTACGCGCTCGAGCTTGAGCACGTCTTGCCAGATCGCCGCCAGCTCGGTTTGCAGCGCATCCATCGGAGCCGTGTACGCCTGCTGCGCCAGCGCGGCGTCGGGCTTGGGCAATGCAGCCCGATCGAGTTTGCCGTTGCCAGTCAGCGGCCATTGGTCGAGTTTGATCAGGTGCGACGGCACCATGTAATCCGGCAAACCGGCCTGCAAATGTTCGCGCAGGGACTGGCGCAAATCGCTGTCATCCCCGGTCGCGGTGAACCACGCGACCAGTTGCGGGCTGCCATTGACCTGTGGCGCCAGCACCAGCGCTTGTTCGATGGCCGGATGGCTTTGCAGGCGATCCTGGATTTCCCCCAGTTCGATGCGGAAGCCACGGATCTTCACTTGATGGTCGATACGCCCGGCGTACTCGATGCTGCCATCGGCGCAATACCGCGCCAGATCGCCGGTGCGATACAGACGCGCGCCCGATTCGGCGGCGAACAGGTCCGGGACAAACCGCGTGGCGGTCAGGTCGGCACGCTGGTGATAGCCGCGAGCAAGGCCGGCACCGCCGACGTACAACTCACCCACGCAACCCTTGGCCACCGGGTTCAGGCGCGGGTCGAGCACGTACCAGCGCAGATCGCCGATCGGCTCGCCCAGCGGTGAGCTGTTGGCGCCGTCGAGGTCGGCGCGGGACAGCGGTCGATAGGTTACGTGCACCGTGGTTTCGGTGATGCCGTACATGTTGATCAACAACGGCTGCCGGTCGTCGAAGGCGTCGTACCACGGACGCAGGCTGGCCACGTCTAGCGCCTCGCCGCCGAACACCACGTAACGCAGGGCCATGCCTTGCGCGTTGGCGCAGGCGAACGGCATCAACTGGCGGAAGGCCGAGGGCGTCTGGTTGAGCACGGTGACGCGCTCGTCGCTGAGCAAGCGGGCGAAGTCTTCCGGGGAGCGGCTGACCGCGTGGGGCACCACCACCAGTTTGCCGCCGTAGAACAACGCGCCAAAGATTTCCCACACGGAAAAGTCAAAGGCATAGGAGTGGAACAGGCTCCAGACATCCTGCTCATTGAAACCGAACCAGTGTTGCGTGGCGCTGAACAGCCGCGTCAGGTTGCTGTGGGGCAACAGCGTGCCTTTCGGTTTGCCGGTGGAGCCGGAGGTGTAGATGACGTAGGCCAGGTTCGCTGGAGCGGTCAGGTTCGGCAGGTTGTCGGCACTGGCTTCGAACAGCCAGTCGCTGGCGTGATCGAGGCAGATCACTTCAATGTCTTCGTTCAATGGCAAGCGCGGCATCAGCGCGGAATCGGTCAGCAACAGGCGCGTGCCACTGTCGGCGAGCATGTAGGCCAGGCGATCCTGCGGGTATTGCGGGTCCAGCGGCACGTAGGCGCCGCCGGCCTTGAGGATCGCCAGCAGGCTGACGACCATCTCCAGCGAACGCTCCAGGGCGATGCCCACCAACACATCCGGGCCGACGCCGCGCTCGCGCAGGCGACGGGCGATGCGGTTGGCGCGGCGGTTCAGTTCGGCGTAAGTGAGGGTGACGCCATCGCAGGTCACGGCGATGTTGTTCGGGTGCGCGGTGGCCTGGGCTTCGATCAATTGATGGGCGCACAACAGGTTCGGCTGATCGCCGTTCAACACCGCACTGCGATTCCAGTCTAGCAAGGTGGCCTGCTGCTCGGAGGCGTCGAGCATGTACAGGTCGGCCAGGGCAACCGTGCTGTCAGTGCAAATCGCCTGCAACAGGTTCAGCCAGTGCCGGCCGAGGCGCTCGATGGTCGAGGCGTCGAACAGTTCGGTGGCGTAGACGAACGACGCGTGGATGCCCTCGTCGCCCTCGACGGTGTCGAGCATCAGGTCGAACTTGGTGGTTTTCTCATCCCAGATCAGCGGTTCGACGCTCAGCCCCGGCAGGTCCCAGCGTTGCGGGCCGCCACTGTCGCGCTGGTGGTTGAACATCACCTGGAACAGCGGCGTGTGGCTCAGGCTGCGCTCCACACCCAGGCCATCGACCAGTTGCTCGAACGGCAGGTCCTGATGGGCCTGTGCGCCGAGTGCCGCGGCCTTGATCTCAGCCAGCAATTGCCCAAACGGCTGGTCGGCCCGTGGCTGGCTGCGCAGCACCTGGGTGTTGACGAAGAAGCCCAGCAGGTTTTCCACGTCCTGGCGGGTACGGTTGGCAATCGGCACGCCGACA
Organism: Pseudomonas fluorescens; assembly: GCF_040448305.1. NCBI lineage: Bacteria > Pseudomonadati > Pseudomonadota > Gammaproteobacteria > Pseudomonadales > Pseudomonadaceae > Pseudomonas > Pseudomonas fluorescens. The sequence continues at coordinate 4,873,605 of NZ_CP148752.1, forward strand.
CGGATGTCCTGTTCGCCGCTGTAGCGGTGCAACAGCGTCTGCAACGCCGCCATCAGTAGCATGAACAAGGTGCAGCCTTCGCGGCGGGCGAGCTCACGCAACTGCGCGGTCAATGCGACGGAGATTTCCAGTTCGACGCTGGCGCCCTGCTGGCTCGGGATCGCCGGGCGACGACGGTCGGTCGGCAGGTTCAGTGGCGGGTGTTCGCGGCCCAACTGCTCGCGCCAATAGTCGAGTTGGCGTTCGGCCTCGCCGGCCTCCAGCCACAGGCGCTGCCAGCGGGCGAAGTCGGCGTATTGGATGCCCAGTTCCGGTAGTTGCGGGGGCTGCCCGGCACTGAGCTGTGCATAGAGCCGGGTGAACTCCTGCAACAGGATCGGCAGCGAGCCGCCGTCGGTGACGATGTGGTGGAAGGTCAGCACCAGCACATGTTGCTGCGCATCGAGGCGGATCAAGCGGCAGCGCATCAACGGGCCGTGCTGCAGGTCGAACGGCTGCTCGGCGTTGAGGGCGATCTGGCGTTGCAGCTCGATGTCGTCGGCGGCAGTGGCCTCGACCAGCGGGGCGTCCATTTGCGGGTGAATCTTTTGCAGCACTTGCTGATCGTCGAAGACGAACGTGGTGCGCAACACCTCATGCCGCTGCACCAGTGCCGCCAGGGTTTGCGCCAGTGCATCGCGGTTCAGCTCGCCGCTCAGGCGGAAGGCACCGGTCAGGTTGTAGGCGGTGGCCTGGGGCTGCATCTGCCAGAGGAACCACAAGCGCTGCTGCGCGTAGGACGCCGGCAACAAGTCGACGGCGTGGTCCCGTGGCGGAATCGGCAGCAGTTCCAGGGTCAGCCCCTGGGCGTGCATCTTCTGTTGCAACGCACGCCGGGCGTCCGCGCTCAAGCCGCAGAAACGCTGGGCCAGGGTCATCATTCTGTCCGGTGCAGCACTCATCGCGCGTGTTCCTCATCCACTTCGTCGAACAACGCTTCAAGGGCGTCTACATCGTTTTCTTTATGTTCACTGTGCTCACGGAACTGCTCGATCTGCGCCGCCAGTCGTTCCAGGGTGTCACCGTCGAAAAACAGCTTGAGCGGGATCGCCAGGTTCAGTTCTTCCTGAATCCGCGCACGAATGCGCGTGGCCAGCAGCGAGTGCCCGCCGAGTTCGAAGAAGTTGTCGTGCACGCCAACGCGTTCGACGTGCAGCGCTTCGGCCCAGATCGCCGTCAGGCTTTTTTCCAAGTCGTTGCGCGGCGCCACGAAGACGCTGCGGCGCACATCGAGATCGAGCAAGGCCTGGCGATTGAGTTTGCCGTTGGGCATCAGCGGGAAACGCTCCAGCACCTGCAAGCGCGCCGGTTGCATGTGCTCGGGCAGCGTTTCGGCCAGATGGCTGCGCAACTCGTTGAGGCGGATGTCGGCGGTGTCGGCCGGGGACACCACGAAGCCCAGCAGTTGCGGACCGATCGGGGTTTCCCGGGCAATCACGGCGGCGTCTTCGATGCCCGGCGCGTTGCGCATGGCCGATTCGATTTCGCCCAGTTCAATGCGGAAGCCGCGGATTTTCACTTGATGGTCGACCCGACCCAGATACTCCAGCACGCCATCGGCGCGATAGCGCGCCAGGTCGCCGGTGCGGTACAGGCGCTGGCCCGCCGCCTTCGCGAACAGGTCGGGGACAAAACGCTCGGCGGTCAACGTGGCCCGTTGCAGATAGCCCCGGGCAATGCCCGCCCCGCCGACATACAACTCGCCTTCGACACCCACGGCCACCGGTTGCAGGTCCGGGCCGAGCACGTGGATGCGCATGCCGGCAATCGGCTGGCCGATCGGGATGCTGTCATCGTCCTGGTCAAGCGGCAGTTCCCAGGCCGAACACCATACGGTACCTTCGGTCGGGCCGTATTCGTTGACCAGCGCCACCCCCGGCAGTGCCTCGCGATGTCGCTGTACCAGTGCGTTGCCGCAGGCTTCGCCGGCGACGATCACACAGGCCAGCGCCTGGCGATCGAGGTGTTCGAGAATCTGTGCGTGGTAGGACGGCAGGGTCAGGTAGTGGGAAATCTCTTCGCGCTGGATCAACTCGGCCAGTCGGGCCGGATCCTTGTAGCTGTCTTCATCCGGCAGGCACAGTGTCGCGCCCTGTCCCAGCGCCCAGAAAACCCCGGCCACCGAGCTGTCGAAAGAGAACGACGAGAGCATCAGGAATGCCCGCAGCGGCTGACGATAAAAGGCACTGCGCGCCAGGGTCGAGGCCACGGCGTTGGCATGGCTGATCATCACGCCCTTGGGCTTGCCGGTGGAACCGGAGGTGTAGATGACATAGGCCAGATTGGCGCTGTCGCCCTGTGGTTCAGGCCGGGTTGGCGCGGCGGACCAGACTTCGGCCCCCGGCATCAGGGAAGTTGTCCGCTCACTGCGTAATGCATCCGGCAGCCCTTGGCAGGCCAGCACATGACGCGCGCCGGTATCGGCGAGCATGAACGCCAGACGTTCGATCGGGTAGTTCGGGTCCAGCGGCAAGTACGCAGCGCCGGCCTTTAGCGTGCCCAACAACGCAATGACCATTTCCAGCGAGCGCTGGCCGTAGACTGCCACGATCTGGTCCGGTGCCACGCCTTGGGTGCGCAGGGTATTGGCTACCTGGTTGGAGCGCGCATCCAGTTCGGCATAGGTCAGGCGCTGGCCGTTGACGCTCACGGCGATGCGTTGCGGATGCAGGCTCGCCTGTTCGCTGAACAGTTCTTGCAGGAAGCGGCACGGCAATGCCTGCTCGCTGGCGTTCGGGTTGAAGTCTTCGATCAATCGGGTCAATTGTGCGTCGTTGACCAGACTTGCCTGAGCCAGGGTCAGCTCGGGCGCCCCCAGCAATTGGTGGCTGAACTCGACAAACTGATCCAGCCATTCGGCCAGCATCGACTCGGGCAGTGCACCGTCTAAACAAGACAACTGCAACTGATTGCCCTGCACTCGCAGGCGCAGGACTTCGGGGTTGCCGTCGTCCACCTCGATAGCGCTTTCAATGGCGGCCTGATAGACGAAGCCGTAACGCAATGGCGCGGTGCCTTCGGCGCTCAGTTCGAATTCATTGAGGCAATCGAGCCACGACAGCGACTGTTCGACGCTGGCGGCAAACACCACCAACGCTTGCGCCAGGGTCTGCTGGCTGCGGTGCTCGAAGGCCACGGGCAAACGCCGGGCGAAGCGTCCGAGGGTGGCGGTGGTTTGCTCGTTACGACCCTCCACCTGCCAGCCCATCAGCAGCTTTTCCTGATGGCCGATGCGCACGACGAATGCGGTCCACAGCAAGAGCGCCAATTGCTCTACCTCAACGCCAGCTCCGGCAGCGGCTCGTTGCACGCCAGCCAACCATGGGGCGTCAATCAACGTTGCCTGATGACGAACCAACGTGACATCGACGGTTTTTTCGAACGGCAAGCGATGGGCCACGGCGACCTGCTGTTGCAGATTGCGCCAGAACGCCGCGCCCTGGTGGCCGATGTCTTCTTCGCGCAGTTCTTCCTGCCATGCGCTGTAGTCCAGGTATTGCAGCGCGTCCTCGTCGTCGCCCAGGTTTTCACCGCGCAACAGGCTGCCCAGTTCACTCGCCAGCACCCGCAGCGATGCCTCGTCGAAGCTGCATGCCGGGGCCAGCAGGGTGATGAACTGCTGCCCTGCTCCGTCTTCAACCTGCGCCACCACCAGCGCCTGACTCGAATCTTCAACCATGACTTCACGGCTGCGGCTCAAGGCCTCGGCCACCGAAGGCTGGTTGCCCAGCAGTGTGAGCGGCAAGCCATCGCACAGGCTTTGCACCGGCCACTTCATGCCCGGCAGGCGGCGGTACAGCGTGCGCAGGATTTCATGGCGCTGACCGAGGGTTTCCAGTGCCCTGCGCAATGCCTGGGCGTCCACTGGCCGGGCGACCGGCAACGTCAGCGCGGCGAACAGCGGCCGTGCGCCCAACTCCTGGGCACGCAAATAAAAGGCCTGCTGGGCCGAAGTCTGGAATACGTCTACCGAAGGTTCGAGGGCGGTGGTGTTCATGTCGGGTGTCCTTATTCCTGATCCAGGTCGGCGCTTTTTTGCGCGATGGCCATGGCCGTGAGGATTTTTCTGTAGCCGGTGAATTCGTTGCGCGCATGCACGCTGAGGATGTTGTCGAGCAGCACCACGTCGCCCTTCTCCCAGGCGAACTCGACCATCACCTCGCGGTAGATGCCTTGCAGGTGGCGAATCACATCGTCGGGAATCGGCGAGCCATCGCCGAAGAAGGTGTTTTGCGGCAGGTCCTGCGGGCCGAATTCACGCAGCAGGTTGTCGCGGATGCTGTCCGGCAGGGTCAGTGCATTGAAGAAAGTGCCGTGGTTGAACCAGATGCGCTCGCCGGTCAGTGGATGGCGCACGATGGCCGGGCCGTTCTGCCGGGTGCGCAGGCGGTTGCCCGGCTTCCATTCGGCCTGGATGCCAATTTTCGCGCAGTAGGCCTCGACTTCTGCGCGGTCCTCGCTCTGGAACACGGTCTGCCACGGCAGGCCCATGCCGTCACCGTAGTTGCGCACGTACTGAATGCGTTTGCGCTGGAATTCCTCGCGCACTGCCGGGTCGATCCGCGCCAGAATCTGGCGGGTATCGCCGAATGGCGTTTCACCGCCGGTGGTCGACGGCGTGTCGCAGTAGAAATACAGGTGACGCGGGAACACCGGCGAATACGAGTGTTCGTTGTGCGGGAAGATTTTCTCCGGCGCCGGGTAGTCGGTGGAGCTGTAGATCTTGAACTGACCGCTGATCTGGGTCCGTGGCGAAGCGCGGAACAGGTACTCCAGGGCACCGCCGGAAATCCCGTCGACGCAGCGGTTGAACTCGCCGATATCGGCCACCTGGAAGCCACGGAACAGGATCACCGCGTGTTCCAGCAGCTTGCTTTCGATCAGCGCGCGATTCTGGCTCGCCCATTCCACCAGGCTCACGCCGGACACGGCCGGACGGCACACCAGCGGCATGCTCAGGCCTTCGAACATCGGCGCAAAACTCACCAGCCGCGTCGGATCGGTGGACAGGCTTTTGCGGGCACCACGGCCCATCCTGGGCATGGACTTGGTCGTTGAAACGGTCATAAACCCCTCCAGAAAATATTGACGGCGGCGCTCAGAGGCGCCGCCGCCTGAATCAGTCCGCCGCGGATTGCGCTGCCGGCGCGCCACGGTTCGCCGAGCGACGCTTGATCGCCATGGCGCCGCCGAGCAAGGCCTTGCGTTGCTCGTTCAAGCGCGCATCGGCTCGGCGCTGCACCTCGGCGGCCAGGTCCAGCAACTCACCGACCTGCACCCCGTCAGCGCGTATCAGCGCTTCGAGCACCGCCCGGATCTGCTCGAACAAGGACTCCAGCGTGCTCGGCAGGTACTGGCCCACCGGCGTTTCGAAACTCAAGTGAATGTGCTGTGCATCGTTGTAGAACGCGGCGACCATGCCGATTTCGGCGGCCTGGCGCCCGGACGGAAAGTCCTCGACCTGCAGGCCCTCCATCGACGGCAGGCGACCGACGCCTTCCTGGTAGATCAGCTTGATGTCGAACAGCGGCGAACGGCCGGCCCGGCGTGGCAAGCGCAAGGCCTCCACCAGACGCTCGAACGGCAGGTCCTGATGGTCCGATGCCTCCAGCACCGCCCGGCGACAAGCCTCCAGCAACTGCGCCGCCGACTGCTCGGTATCGACCTCCACTTGCAGTACTAATTGGTTAACGAAGAAGCCGACCATTTCTTCAAGCTCGGCTTGATTTCGGTTGGCGATATCGGTGCCGATGCGCACCCGACTGACCTCGGTACGCTGGCGCAGGACCAGGGTGAAACTGGCCAGCAGCAGCATGAACAGCGACAGATCGCGCTGTTGGGCAAAGTCGCGCAACTGCTGGCTGAGTTCGCCGCTGAAGGTGAAATGGGCGCTAGCACCTTCCTGCGCCGCGCGCCCGTCACCATCGACGGGCAACTCCAGCACCGCTTGTGGCTCGGCAAGGCGCTGCTGCCAGTAGTCGAGCTGGCGCTGCAACTCGCCGCCCTGTTCCAGCCACTGGCGCTGCCATTTGGCGAAGTCGGCGTACTGCACGCTGTGCGCCGGCAGTTGCGGGGTCTGGCCACGGTTGAGGGTTGGATAGAGCGTGACGAATTCATTGATCAGCACGCGGAACGACCAGTCATCGGCGACGATGTGATGCACCGTCAGCAACAGCACATGCTCGTCGTCCGCGACCCGCAGCACCCGCACCCGCAGCAACGGACCGTGGCGCAGGTCGAATGGCCGGGCGACTTCCTCGCGGGCCAGTTGCTGCGCTTCGACGTCCGGCGCCGGCCGATGCCGCAGGTCGCTGGCCTCGAAGCTCAACGGCAATTGCCCGTGGACCCGCTGCCAGGCCTGGCCGTCTTCCTCGTAAAAGGTGGTGCGCAACACGGCGTGACGCTGCACCAGGGTTTCGAAGGTGAGGCGCAGGGCATCGAGGTTCAACTCGCCGCGCAGGCGCAAGGCACCCGGCATGTTGTACATCGAACTGTCCGGCTCCAGGTTCCACAGGAACCACAGGCGCTGCTGGGCAAAGGACAACGGCTGGCGTTCGCCGGAGGTGTCCGCCACCAGCGCCGGGCGTTCACAGCTGTGTTGCAGCGTTTGCACCTGTACGGCGAAATCCACGAGGCGCGGATGTTCGAACAGGCTGCGCAGGCTCACCGACCGGCCCAGGCGCTGGCGGATCTGCGAGACGATTTGCGTCGCCAGCAACGAGTGCCCGCCCAATTCGAAGAAGCTGTTTTCGCGGTCGACGCGACTGACCTGCAACACCTGCCGCCAGATCTGCGCCAGTTCGATTTCCAATTCGCCTTGGGGTGCAGTACCCGCTGTCGCTTCCCAGACTTCAGGCGCTGGCAAGGCGGCGCGGTCGAGTTTGCCGTTGCGGTTGAGCGGCAACGCGGCCAGCAACACCAGTTGCGCCGGCAGCATGTAGTCCGGCAAGCGTTCGCCCAGAGCGCGACGCACGGTGTCGGTGAGTTGACGCGCATCAGCGTCCAGCAGTTCATCCGAAGTCGGCACCACGTAGCCGATCAATTGCTTGCCGCCGACGCCTTCGTGCACTAGCACCGCGGCTTCGCTGATCATCGGCAGGCCTTGCAGGTGCGCTTCGAGTTCTCCGAGCTCGACCCGGAAACCACGGATTTTCACCTGATGATCGATGCGCCCCAGGTACTCCAGCGCACCATCCTCGCGATAGCGCGCGAGGTCGCCGCTGCGGTACAGCCGTGCCCCCGGAGTGCTGGAAAACGGATCGGCGGTGAAGCGCTCGGCGCTCAAGCCCGGTCGCTGGTGATAATGCTGGGCAAGGCCGGCGTCGCCACCGATGCACAATTCGCCAACGCAGCCGGCCGGCAGCAGGTGCCCTTCGCTGTCCAGCACATACAGTGCGCGTCCTGGCAGGGCTTTGCCGATGGGCACGCCAATCTGATTGCGGGTATCGGCCAGCGTGCACTCATGGGTGCTGGACACCACCGTGGCTTCGGTTGGCCCGTAGGTGTTGAGCAGGCGCACATCGCCCAAACCGGCGGCGTGCCACAGCTTCAGGCCTTCCAGCGACATGGCTTCGCCGCCGACGTGGACCTGACGCAAGCGCCCCTTGTCCCGCTGCGGTTGCGCGGCCCACTCCTGAGTCAGCAGGAACCAGTACGCCGCCGGCAAATCCGCCAGGGTCACGCCCTGTTCGATGATCTGGCGATAGAGGGTGTCGGTGTCCCACAGCTCATCGCCGCGCATCACCAGCGCCGCACCCACGCACAGTGGCGGGTAGCACTGTTCGACAAAGCCGTCGAAGCTGAACGTGGCGAATTGCAGCACGCGGTCTTGCGGGGTGAGTTGTGAGTAGTCCGCTGCGATCACGCAAAACTCGCGCAAAGCAGCATGGGCCAGGCACACGCCTTTCGGGCGTCCGGTGGAACCGGAGGTGTAGATCAGATAGGCGAGGTCTTCGGCGCTGGCGAGGTTGACCAGGTTGTCGGTGCAATACCCGGTGCCTGCGTCTGGCTCCAGCGCCAGGCGTGGCAACCCTTGCGGTAGCGTCACATCGACCAGCAACCCCGGTTGCGCCAGCAGCAGGTCCATGCCGCTGTCTTCGATCATGTAGGCCAGGCGCTCGGCCGGGTAATCCGGGTCCAGCGGCACATAACCGGCGCCGGCCTTGAGGATCGCCATCAGGCTGACGATCATTTGCGCATTGCGCCGCACCGACAGCCCCACCCGCTGCCCCGGCGCCACACCCTGGGCGCGCAGGCGATGGGCGAGCTGGTTGGCTTGCGCATTGAGCTGGGCATAGGTCAGGCGCTCTTCGCCGACCATCACCGCCAGCGCATCGGGAGTGCGTGCCGCTTGTTGCTCGAAACGCTGATGGGCCAGCAACGGACTGTCCAGTTGCGGTGCCGGTGGATGCGAGCCGCGTATTACCTGGGCTTGGGCCTGAGCGTCCAGCAGGCTGACGGCACCGAGCGTCTGTTGTGGCTGGGCAACAAATTGCGCCAGCACCTGCAACAGGCTGGCGCCCAACTGGCTGATCTGCGCAGCACTGAACCGGGTGCGGTCGAAACTGAAATCCAGTCGCAACGTGGCGCCGACTTCGATGCCCAAGGTCAGCGGGTAACTGGTGATTTCGTGATTGCGCAGCGCGCCAAAGGTCAGGCCCGCCGGCGCACCTTGCTTGAGGGCTTCGGCCACCGGGAAGTTCTCGAACACCAGCAGGCTGTCGAACAGCGCCCCCTGTTGCCCGGCCCAGCCCTGAATATCATACAGCGGTACGTGTTCGAACTCGCGCAGGCTCAGGTTCAGGGCTTGCAGGTCGTTGAGCCACTGGGCCACCGACTGCCCGGCCTGCGGCGCGGCGATGATCGGCAAGGTGTTGATGAACAGCCCCAACTGCTGCTCGATGCCCGGCAACGGCGCGGAACGCCCGGCAATGGTTGCGCCGAAGGCCACGCAGGATTGGCCGGTGTAGCGCTGCAACAGCAGGCCCCAAGCGCCTTGCAGCAGCGTGTTGAGGGTGACTTTCTGCTGGCGGGCGAAATCGCTCAGGCGCTGTAGTGCGGCACTTTCAAGGCTCAATTGATGTTCGCCCATGCCGCGCCCTTCGGCGGGCGCCGGCAAGGCTTGCGCCAGCAGCGTCGGCGTTTCCAGCGGCGCCAGCGCCTGTTTCCAGAACTGCTCGGCGGCCAGCAGCGGCTGCTGTTGAATCCAGCCCAGGTAGTCGCGGTATTGCCCCAACGGCCTGGCCAACGTCTGGCCGGCATAGTGCTGGATCACTTCGCCGAGCAACTGGGCGTTGCTCCAGCCGTCCATGAGGATGTGATGGCTGGTATGGATCAGGTGCCAGTCTTCACTGCCCCGACGCACCAGCAGCAGGCGGAACAACGGCGCGGCGCTGAGTTCGAAGCCACGGCTGCGCTCCTCGACGGCCAGTGCATCGAGGTCGATGTCGGCCGCTTCGATCACTTGCAGTTGCAGGTCGATCTGGCGATGAATCACCTGATGCGCGCACTCGAGCCCCAGCCAGTGGAAGCTGCTGCGCAGGATGTCATGACGGTTGATCGCCGCCTGCCAGGCCCGGCCGAATGCCGCCAGTTCCAGGCCCTGAATGTCCAGGCGCAATTGATTGATGTAGGCCTCGGCCTGGGGTTCGTACAGGGTGTGGAACAGCATGCCCTGTTGCATCGGTGTCAGCGGGTAAACGTCCTCGATGGCCAGCGCCGCAACAGGCAAGGCATCGAGTTGTGCCTGGGTGACGCGCGCCAGCGGGAAGTCCGACGGCGTGACCTGGCCCGCCGTTGTCGTGCAGCAATGTTCGATCAGCGTCTTGAGTTCTTCGGTGTAGGCATCGGCCAGTCGTTGCACGGTGGACTCGGCAAACATGTCACGGCTAAAGCCCCATTGCAGCGAGAGCTGCCCGCCATACACCTGGCCTTCCACGCTCAGCCAGTTGGCCAGCGGCGCATCGTCGCCCTGGGCCTGGCCGCCGCTTTCCGGGGCCGGGACGAACAGCGCGGCGTCGTCAAACTGACGGTCGAACTGCCCCAGGTAGTTAAAGGTGATCCGTGGCACCGGCAGGTCTTGCAAGGCCTGGCGCTGTGCCGGTTCACCGAGGTAGCGCAGCACGCCGTAGCCCAGGCCTTTGCCGGGAATGGCGCGCAGTTGCTCCTTGATCGACTTGATCGAATTCGCCGCCCCGGCTTCGGGTTGCAGGCGCAACGGAAACAGGCTGGTGAACCAGCCGACGGTACGGCTCAGGTCGATGTCGTCGCCCAGGTCTTCGCGGCCGTGGCCTTCCAGCTGGATCAGCGTCGAGCCCTGCCCACTCCAGCGGCAGATGACCCGCGCCAGCGCCGTGAGCAACAGATCATTGACCTGGGTGCGATAGGCCGCCGGGGCCTGTTGCAGCAACAGGCGGGTCAGCTCGGCGTCCAGTGTCGACTCGATCTTGTGCCCGTGGCGCTGCTGCAAACTGCCCTGGGGGTTGTCACACGGCAGGTCCCGGGCATCCGCCAGTTGCGCCTGCCAGTACGGCATTTGCCCAGGCACGGTGCCGGCATGCTGTTGCAGGTGCGCGGCCCAGGTCTGGTAGGCGCTGGTTTTCTCGGGCAGCGCCACTTGCCGGTAAGCCAGTTGCAAATCTTCGAGCAACACCCGCCATGACACCCCGTCCACGGCCAGGTGATGGACCACCAGCAGCAGGCGCTGGCTGCCATCGTCGAGGCTGACCAGCAAGGCACGCAGCAGCGGCCCGTCGGCCAGATCGAGACTGCGTTGCGCTTCATCGCACAAGGCGGTCAAGGCTTCGGTCGAAGACGCCTGACGCAGCCACAATCCAGCTGACTCGACTGGCGCTGCATGGCGCTGCTGCCAGCCTTCGGGGCCGTCTTCGGAGCCGTCGATAAAGCGCAGGCGCAAGGCGTCGTGGTGGTTGATGACAGTAACCAAAGCCCGTTCCAACGCCTCAGGATTCAACGCTTCCCGGGGTGTCAGCAGCAGCGACTGGTTCCAATGCCGGCGCTGGGCGATGGCCTGTTCGAAGAAGTAATGCTGCGCCGGGGTCAGGATCACCTCGCCACTGACCGGGCCTTGGTCGATGGTGCTGCGGCTGTCGAACGCCGCGACCAGTGCCAGGCTGCGCACGGTCTGGTACTGGAACAGGTCACGCGGGCTGAGGCGAATGCCCGCCTGACGGGCACGACTGACCACCTGGATGGAAATGATCGAGTCGCCGCCAAGCTCGAAGAAATTGTCTTCGAGGCCCACGAGGTCCGCGCCCAATACGTCCTGCCAGATCTGCGCCAGCGCGGTCTGCAGCGCATCCTGCGGCGCGACGAATGCCTGTTGCGGCACGGCGTCGGGTGGCGGCAAGGCCTTGCGGTCGAGCTTGCCGTTGGCGGTCACCGGCAAGGCGTCCAGTGGCATCAGGTAGGTGGGCACCATGTATTCCGGCAGGCTGCCGAGCAGCCAGGCCTTGAGGGTTTGCGGCCACTGCGCGTCAGCATCGGGATTTTCCAGCACCAGATACGCCACCAGATGCTTGCCGCCCTGCACCAGCACCACGGCCTCACGCACCAGGGAATGCTGCATCAGGCGGGTTTCGATTTCCCCCAGCTCGATGCGCAGGCCGCGCAATTTGACTTGATGGTCGAGGCGACCGAGGTATTCGACCACCCCGTCGGCGCGCTGGCGCACGCGGTCGCCGGTACGGTACAAGCGCGCGCCGTCATGGAAGGGACACGGCACGAAACGCTCGGCGCTGAGCGCCGGACGCCGGTGATAACTGCGCGCCAGCCCGGCGCCGCCGAGGTACAACTCCCCCGCCACGCCGGCCGGAACCGGCAGCAATTGCGCATCCAGCACATGGGTGCGCAGGTTGGCGATGGGCCGGCCGATCGGCACGCTGTCGGCGCCTTCGTCGATGCAGGTCCAGTGGGTGACGTCGATGGCTGCCTCGGTCGGGCCGTACAGGTTGTACAACCCGGCGTCCGGCAGTTTTTTGAACACCTGCAATTGGGCATCCAGCGGCAAGGCTTCTCCGCTGCAGACGATGCGCTTGAGGCCGGTGCACGCCTCGACACCCGGCTCGTGGATGAACGCCTGGAGCATCGACGGCACAAAGTGCAGCGTGCTGATGCCGTAGTCACCGATCAGGCGGATCAACTGCGCCGGTTCCCGATGCGCCCCCGGCGGCGCCACCACCAGGCGCGCGCCGGTCATCAGCGGCCAGAAGAATTCCCACACCGACACGTCAAAACTGAACGGGGTTTTCTGCAACACCGAGTCGCTGCCATCCAGCCCGTAAGCCTGCTGCATCCAGCACAAGCGGTTGACCAGCGCCACGTGACTGTTGCCGGCGCCCTTCGGCTTGCCGGTGGAGCCGGAGGTGTAGATCACATAGGCCAGGTTCAACGGATGCACTTCAACCAGCGGGCAGGTCTCGCTGTAGCCGTCGAGCCAGTCCTGTTCCTGATCCAGGGCGATGATCTTGACGCCCTCGGTGGGCAGTGCGCCGATCAAGGTGCTTTGGCTGAGCAGCAAGCCAATCGCGCTGTCTTCGATCATGTAGGCCAGGCGTTCGGCCGGGTACTCCGGATCCAGCGGTACGTAGGCACCACCGGCCTTGTGAATCGCCAACAGGGCGATGACCATTTCCAGCGAACGCTCGACGCAAATCCCCACCAGCACATCCGGGCCAACACCCTGCTCGCGCAAGCAGTGCGCCAGTTGATTGCTGCGGGCATCGAGTTGCCCGTAGCTGAGCCGGCGATCGCCAAACACCAGCGCCGGCGCGTCGGGGGTGCGTCGGGCCTGGGCCTGGATCAACTGATGCATGCACTGCTCGACCGGATAGGTCTCGGCGGTGCGGTTCCAGTCCCGCACCAGCACTTGCTGCTCATCCACCGTCAGCATCGGCAACTCGCCGATTTCTTGCGTCGAGTCGTCGACAATCGCCTGCAACAGGCGCGTCCAGTGCCCGGCCATGCGCGCAATGGTATCGGCCTCGAACAGGTCGCTGGCGTAGGTCAGCGCGGCGTGCAGCTTGCCGCCCTTCTCCCAGGTGTCGAGGGTCAGGTCGAACTGGGTGGTGCGGCTTTGCCAGTCGATGCTGCCCAGCTCCAGGCCGGACGCGGTGCTGACCGAGGCCATGTCTGCCACGTGCGGCTGGTGGTTGTACATCACCTGGAACAGCGGCGTGTGGCTGAGGCTGCGTTCCAGTTTCAGCGCCTCGACCAGGCGCTCGAACGGCAGGTCCTGATGGGCCTGGGCGCCGAGGGCGGTTTCCTTGATGGCACGCAGCAGGTCGTCGACCCGGGTCTGGCCGTCCAGTTGCGTGCGCAGTACCTGGGTGTTGACGAAGAAGCCGATCAGGCCTTCGATTTCCGCGCGGTTGCGGTTGGCGATGGGCGCGCCGACGCGGATGTCGGTTTGCCCGGTGTAGCGATGCAGCAGCGCATTGAAGGCACCGAGCAACAGCATGAACAGGGTGATGTTGTGCCTCTGCGCGGTGCCGCGCAGTTGCTCGGCCAGTTGCGCCTCCACCGCGAATTCATAGCGAGTACCGCGATAACTCGGCATCGCCGGGCGCGAATGATCCAGCGGCAATTCCAGCACCGGGTGTTTGTCACCCAATTGCGCCTGCCAGTACGCCAGTTGCCGCGCCTGCTCGCCCGCCTCCAGCCAGCGGCGCTGCCACAGTGCGTAGTCGCTGTACTGGATCGGCAACGCTGCCAGCTGCGGCTGTGCGCCCGCATCGAAGGCGTCGTAGCAGCGGATGAATTCGTCGATCAGCACGTTCATCGACCAGCCGTCGGACACTATGTGGTGCAGGGTCAACAGCAGGACATGTTCCTGCTCGGCGAGCTTGAGCAAGGTCACCCGCAGCAGCGGACCGGTCGACAGATCGAACGGCAGTACCGATTGCTGTTCGGCGGTTTCAGCCACTGCACCTTCGCGCTCATTGGCAGGCAATGCGCTGAAATCCACCTGTTCGATCCGCAGCGGCGCAGCGGCCGGCACTTGCTGCAAGCTGTCATCGGCCTGACGGGCGAACACCGTGCGCAGGGTTTCATGCCGCGCCACCAGGCTGGCGAACGCCTGCTCCAGCGCCGACAGGTTCAGGCGCCCGGTCAGCCGCACCGCACCCGGCAGGTTGTAGGCGCCGCTGTGGGGATCCAGTTGCCAGAGAAACCACATGCGTTGCTGGGCGTACGACAGCGCCTGGCGATCCTCGGCCTCGATGCCGGCCGGAATCGGAAAACGGGCGAAATCCACGCCCTCCTTGTGCAAGGCCGCAAGAAACATCTGGCGCTTTTCCAGGGGCAGCCCGATAAACCGGCGAGCAAGTTTCAAGGAGTCTTCAGCATTCATCTATCGGCATCCGCATCAGTAGGCAGCAGGCGCAAGGGCGCGTCGTCCCTATAAAACGAATGCAGGCGGGAAAAATTAGCGGATGGGGACAAGTATCAGGAGGGAGTGAAACGCGGAATTCAGGGTTGCTGAAAATCAAAATGTGGGAGCGAGCTTGCTCGCGATAGCAGTGTGTCAGGCACCATTATTGTCGGCTGACACGACGCCATCGCGAGCAAGCTCGCTCCCACAGGGGGCGGGTGAAATTTGGGAGTGGTGTTAAACCACGGCAGCCATGGAATACCGCCGATGATGCACCTCAAGCTGATCCTTGATCACCCGCAGTACCTTGGCCTCTTGCTCATGGATGAAGAAGTGCCCGCCCGCCAGCATGTCCACCGAAAAACTGCCACGGGTTTCCTGGCTCCAGCCGATCAACTGTTCAGCGGTGGCGCGGTCGGTCTTGCCGCCGAGCACGTGCACCGGGCACTTGAGCAACGGCCGCTGCACCGGTTCGAAACGTCCGCACAGCAGGAAGTCCGCGCGCAGCACCGGCAGGGTCAGGCTCATCAACTCTTCGTTGGCCAGGATCTCTTCGCTGGTGCCGTTGAGGGTGCGCAGTTGCTCGATCAGTTCGGCGTCGCTTTTAGGCTGGGCAAAGCCCCGGTCGTAGTCGGCGCGCAGGGTCGGCGCGGCGGTGCCCGAGGCGAACAGCGCTACCGGTTCCGGGCAACCCAGGGAGCGAAATGCGTGGGCCATCTCGCAGGCCAGCAACGCGCCCATGCTGTGGCCGAACAGCGCGTAAGGCGCCTTCAGCGTGGCTTTTTGTTCCTGGGCCAATTGCAGCGCCAGGCGGCGCATGTCGGTGTGCAAGGGCTCGCCGTACCGCACGCCGCGCCCCGGCAGTTCCACCGGTTGCAGCGTGAGCCACTGCGGCAGCTTGCGCCGCCAACGGCTATAGACCATGGCACTCGCGCCCGAATAGGGCAGGCACAGCAATGTCAGCGGGGTCACCGGGTTTTCCTCGAGAGTTGTCTGTAAAGAGAACGGATGAGGTGTGCCGGGAATTAGTTATACAGAGATCCCTTGTAGGAGCGAGCCTGCTCGCGATAGCAGTGTGTCAGGCACTGATGATGTCGACTGATAGTCCGCTATCGCGAGCAGGCTCGCTCCTACAGGGGACTATCCCCGATGGCTTGATCTTCATTTCAGATGGCGATAACTCGGAATCGCCGAACCGAGTACCACTGCCCCCGCCGCAATCGCCAGCCAGAACCCGCTGCGCGCGCCGAAGGCGTCCACCAGCCAACCGGAGCCCGCGGCGCCGATCGCCACGCCGATGCTCAGGCCGGTGACCAGCCAGGTCAGGCCTTCGGTGAGTTTGGCCGGCGGCACGATCTGCTCCACCAGGGCCATGGCGACAATCAGCGTCGGCGCGAAAAACAGGCCGGCGACAAACACCGCCAGGGACAAGCCGAAAATGTTCGTCGCCAGTAGCAACGGCAAGGTGGTCACCGCCGTCGCCACCCCGCCGTACAGGAACAGGCGCGCCAGCGGCACTTTCGAGCGCAGTGCGCCGAACGCCAACCCGGCCAGGCACGAGCCGATGGCGTACACCGACAGCACGATGCTTGCCGCCGCCGGTTGGCCCTGATGTTGCGCGAAGGCGACGCTGACCACGTCGACCACGCCGACGATGGTGCCCATGGCCACCATCAACAGCATCAGCAGCTGAATGTCGCGAGAGCGGATGATCGAGCCTTGATGGTGTTCTTCATGGGGATGCACCGGCGGTTCCGTGCTGCGCTGCAAGACGAACGCGGTGACGCCGATGGCCAGCGCCAGCAAGGCCGCCAGCGGCCCGGCCTCGGGGAATGCCACCACGCACAACCCCACCGACAGTGGCGGCCCGACGATGAAGCAGACTTCGTCCAGCACCGACTCCAGGGCGTAGGCGGTCTGCAACTCGGGACGGCCGCGATACACCTCGGTCCAGCGTGCACGGACCATCGCCGACATGCTCGGCATGCAACCAGCCAGCGCGGCGAAGACAAACAGCGTCCAGTTGGGTGCCTGCAACCGCGTGCACAGCAACAGCAGCAACAGTGCCCCACCGCCGAGCAGTGCCGATACCGGTAGAATCCGCCCCTGGCCATATCGATCCACCAGCCGCGAAACCTGCGGCGCACAAAAGGCCGTGGCCAGGGCGAACGTCGCCGCCACCGCGCCGGCCATTGCGTAGCCACCCTGCAACTGCGAAAGCATGGTGATCAGGCCGATGCCGGTCATGGAAATCGGCATGCGCGCGATCATCCCGGCCAGCACGAAGGCGCCGCTGCCGGGGGCTTTGAATAGTTCGCGGTAGGGGTTGGCCATGGGACGGGTCTCATCAGGGGACTGCACGTTGCCATAACGGCTGATTGTGGGGGAAGCGTGGAATTGTTGGCTGTATGTGAAGGCCCCTTCGCGAGCAGGCTCGCTCCTACAGTTGATTTGTGTACGCCGTCCAATGTGGGAGCGGCGGTGCGGCGATCCGACTTGCCCGCGAAGGGGACAGCAAAACCACCACAACCACCCCGCCAAGTGAACTCTCGGCCACCCAAACCAGTCAGCTATTTAGGCCCCCGGTTCCCGGAGTTTCGCGACAATGGTTGATCCCCCCGAACGCCAACGCCCCATCGACGCCCACGGCATCATCGGCGATATGCGCAGCGCGGCGCTGGTCAACGACAAGGGCAGCGTGGATTTTTTCTGCTGGCCGGAGTTCGACAGTCCGTCGATCTTCTGCTCGCTGTTGGACACCCCCGAAGCGGGGATTTTCCAGTTGTCACCGGACTTGCCCGACGCCCGACACGAACAAATCTACCTGCCCGACACCAATGTACTGCTGACCCGCTGGCTCAGTGATCGCGCCGTGGTCGAAGTCACCGACCTGCTGCCCGTCGGCGACACCGAGGATGACCTGCCGCTGCTGATGCGACGGATCCGTGTGGTCAGCGGCCGCGCCACCTTCCACATGCGCTGCGCCGTGCGCCATGACTACGCCCGCGCCCACACTCGCGCACGCCAGAACAAACAGGACGTGATGTTTGAGGCTGTCGGCCAACCGACTCTGCGGCTCTCTTCGGATCAGGCATTGCGCATCGACGCGAATGTGGCGGTCGCCGAGTTCACCCTCGAACAGGACCAGACCGGTCAGTTCCTGCTCGGCGCCCTCGACGATCCGCGCTTCAAGGAAGGCGCGGCGCAATTGTGCCTGGAGCGCACCCTGAAGTTCTGGCGCGACTGGATCGGCCAGTCCAACTACCGCGGCCGCTGGCGCGAAATGGTCAACCGCTCAGCCCTGGCGATGAAGCTGCTGACCTCGCGCAAACACGGCGCCATTCTCGCCGCCGCCACCTTCGGCCTGCCGGAAAGCCCGGGTGGCGCACGCAACTGGGACTATCGCTTCACCTGGATCCGCGACGCCTCGTTCACCGTCTATGCATTCATGCGCCTGGGCTTCGTCGAAGAAGCCAACGCCTACATGCGCTGGTTGCGCGGGCGGGTCAGCGACTGCCGGGGCAAGCCGATGAAACTCAATATCCTGTATGCCATCGACGGTCGCCAGGAGCTGCCGGAGATCGAGCTGGCGCACCTGTCCGGTCATGGTGGCGCACAACCGGTGCGCATCGGCAATCAGGCTTACGAACAGGTCCAACTCGATATCTTTGGCGAGCTGATGGACGCGATTTACCTGGTCAACAAATACGGCGAAGCCATCTCCCATGAAGGCTGGAAACACACGGTGGAGGTGATCGATCAGGTTTGCGAAACCTGGGAGCAAAAGGATGTCGGGATCTGGGAGATGCGCGGCGCGCAATACCATTTCCTGCATTCACGGCTGATGTGCTGGGTCGCCCTGGACCGCGCCATCCGCCTCGCTTCAAAACGCTCGCTGCCGGCACCCTTCGCGCGCTGGGACCAGACCCGCCAGGCGATCTACGCCGACATCTGGGAGAACTTCTGGTGCGAGGAACGCGGACATTTCGTCCAGCACATCGGCGGCACCGGCCTGGACGGTTCGATGCTGCTGATGCCGCTGGTGCGTTTCGTCAGCGCCCGCGACCCGCGCTGGCTGGCGACCCTGCAAGCCATCGAAAAGAGCCTGGTGCGCGACGGCATGATCTACCGCTACCGCAACGATGACAGCCAGATCGACGGCCTGCCCGGCAGCGAAGGCGCCTTCGCCGCCTGCTCGTTCTGGTACGTCGAATGCCTGGCCCGCGCCGGCCAGCTCGACAAGGCCCACCTGGAGTTCGAACAACTGCTCAGGTACGCCAACCCGCTGGGGTTGTATGCCGAAGAGTTCGACAGCCATGGGCGGCACATGGGCAACACGCCGCAGGCGCTGACGCATCTAGCGTTGATCAGTGCGGCGTGCTTTCTGGATCGGAGGTTGAGTGGGGAGAAGGTTATTTGGCAGCCGTGAATACAGGTAAACAATATTCGAACTCAGGCAGAAGGTGGCTCAAGACACCACTGGATCTGCGCCAGCACTGACCGAAAACCGCTCCCGATAAGCCTGTGGCGTCACGCCCATGGCCCGCAGGAAGCTGCGGCGCAGGGTTTCTTCGCTGCCGAAGCCGCATTGCACCGCCACCCGTTTGATCGGCACACCGGTATCGCTGAGCAAACGCCGCGCTGTTTCGACGCGGATCAGTTCGATGGCCCGGGCCGGGGTCTGGCCGGTGTCGGCGCGGTAGTGGCGCACGAAGCTGCGTTCGCTCATGCCGGCCTGCAAGGCCAGGGTCGGGATGCCCAGGTCGTGGGTCAGGTTTTCGCTGATCCAGGCGTGAAGTTCGTCGAAACGGTTGCCTTCCTGTTGCAGGGACAGGGTCACGCTGAATTGCGACTGGCCACCCGGGCGCTTGAGAAACACCACCAGTTGCCGGGCGACTTCGAGGGCCATACTGCGCCCGAGGTCTTGTTCGACCATGGCCAACGCCAGGTCGATGCCGGCTGTCACCCCGGCCGAGGTCCAGACCGGGCCGTCGTTGATGAAGATCGGGTTGGGCTCCACGTGCAGTTTCGGATGCTGCTGCGCCAGTTGCTCGCAACGGGTCCAGTGGGTGACCACGCGCCGGCCATCGAGCCAGCCGCTGGCCGCCAGCAAGAACGCACCTGTGCACACCGAGGAAACCCGCCGGCAACCACGGGCATGTTCGCGCACCCAGGCGACCAACGGCGCATCTTCAGCCGCTGCGTAAACACCCCAGCCACCGGCGATGATCAGGGTATCGGTGCCCTCCTCCGGTAACGTTTCGGCCAACAGCGCCAAGCCCGCCGACGACATCACCGCCCCGCCGCCGCTGGCAATCACCGTCGGCGCGTAGGGTGGCGGCAGGCCTTGCTGGCGGGCTATGTCGTTGGCCGAAGCGAATACCTGCAACGGCCCGGTGACGTCGAGCAATTGCACGTTGGCGAAAGCGAGCACATGGATGGTTTTCGACATTTGGCGTAATTCGTGGGGATATTGGCGTATGCGCCAAAGCCTACGAGCCTAAAGTCAAACCGTCCACCCACTTCACGAGAAAGAACACCATGACGTTGCAGATCGGTTTTCTGTTGTTTCCACAGGTCCAGCAACTGGACCTGACCGGCCCTTACGACGTACTGGCCTCGCTGCCGGATGTGAAAGTGCATCTGATCTGGAAAGACCTGATGCCGGTCACCGCCAGCACCGGCCTGCTGTTGAAACCCACCACCACCTTCGACGATTGCCCGGCACTGGATGTGATCTGTGTGCCCGGTGGCAGTGGCGTCGGCCCCTTGATGGAAGATGACCAGACCCTGGACTTTCTCAAGGCCCAGGCCGCCAACGCCCGCTACATCACTTCGGTGTGCACCGGCTCGCTGGTGCTGGGCGCGGCGGGATTGCTCAAGGGCAAACGCGCCACCACTCACTGGGCGTATCACGAATTGCTCAAGCCGCTGGGTGCAATCGCGGTGCAAGGCCGGGTGGTTCGCGACGGCAATCTGTTGACCGGTGGCGGTATCACCGCCGGTATCGACTTCGCCCTGACCCTGGCCGCCGAGCTGTTCGACCAGGCCACCGCCGAGCTGGTGCAGTTGCAACTGGAATACGCCCCGGCCCCGCCGTTTAGCGCGGGCAGCCCCGAGACGGCACCGGCCAGTGTGCTGGAAGAGGCTCGCCAGCGGGCTGCCGGCTCGTTGAAGCTGCGGGCGCAGATCACCGAGCGCGCGGCGGCAAAACTCGACCGACAGTGAAGAAATGGCGGCGGGAACCCGTTTCTTGCCGCCACGACGTTTCTTGCGCCCACACAAAAACCCGCCGAAGCGGGTTTTTCCAAGACCATGACGACTCCTTGTCGTAGCGTTCCTTGCAGATGGTCGATCATCCATGATCCTGAGCACATCCTGTGCTTCAGTGGGTGAGGCGAGAATACGCATCGGATCCAATTTGTAACAGGCGACATTGCTACCATCGCGTGTAAGACATTCGCTATAAGCCGCCTTCCGAAACCCTTGAACGCCTCAGGTTTCGAGCCGACTTCAGCCACTCTGTTGCTCGTGGGACTTGGCATTGTCGATCAAAAACTGCTCGATATTGTTCATTTGCTCCTCCCAACCACGACTGTCCATGCGGAAAGCCCTTTCGCGACGGGCCTGGGGAATGTGATCGAAACCGGACTCGGAGACCTTGAGCAACGTGCCGTTGTCCATGTCTTCGAGCTCGAATTTCACCAGTGTGGTGGGCTCCTGGGAGTAATCGACTTCCGGTCTCACGGCATAAGGGTGCCAGCGAAACGAAAACAGCCGTTCTGGCTCGACTCGCTCCACCAGTACATTCCAGCGCAAATGCTCATAACCGGGGTAGGTAACCTGCCCCTGGGTCCACTCGCCGGCCACAAAACGCTTGCCTTCCAGTGCCACGCCAAACCATTGTCCGAACATTTCGGCATTGGCCAGCACACGCCAGACCTGTGAACGCTTGGCCTTGAGCAGGATTTTCCTTTCAATGCGATCAGATGCTGGGTTCATAAGTCACCTCCTGTACATGAACAGTAGGTCAGTAAGACCACAAGACCAACTTTAAAGTTGTACCAATCGGGATGAGCAATCAACCATACCTGAGATATTCGGTCGCATTTGCGTGGATAAGTTCTGGAGCTACCGCAAAATCAGAAGGTCGAAACTGCTAACGTTCGGCCTCGAAACAGCATCGAAAAGGATAGCGACATGGAAAACCTGCGCGGCAGTTGCCTGTGCAAGGCCATCGAATACGAACTCGACAGCCTCGACATGCCCATCAGCCACTGCCATTGCCAAACCTGCCGCAAGGCACACGCAGCGGCTTTTGCATCGACCGCCGGGGTCATGCGCGAGCACTTTCGCTGGACCAAAGGCCAGGATCGCCTGAGCTGCCATGAATCGTCGCCGGGCAAGTTTCGGTACTTCTGTTCGGCCTGCGGTTCACACCTGATGGCCGAACGGCCGGCCCAGCCCCACGTGATCGTTCGGGTGGCGACACTGGATACCGATCCGCGGATGACGCCCCAGGCGCATATCTGGACGGCCCATGACGTGCCATGGCTGGAATACGATTCGGTGGACAAACACGCGCAATGGCAGGCCTAGCGGGATGAATACCCCTCGGCGCTACACTGCATCTCTCATTCGGTCACAACGAGCACTCCAGCATGAACCCACGCTTACTCTTGGCGCTGACGCCCCTGTTGTTCACCTCCATGGCGTTCGCCGTGGACTGCGACAACGCCAGCGACCAGGCGACGATGAACCAGTGCGCGGCGCAGCAGCATGCGGCCGCCGACAAGGAATTGAATGCGCTGTACCAGCAGATCACTTCGCGACTCAAGAGCAACCCGGACAGCAAGAAGCAGTTGGTGGGTGCGCAGCGGGCGTGGGTGGCGTTTCGTGATGCCGAGTGCAAGTTCTCGGCGTCCGGGGTGGAAGGCGGGAGTGTGTATCCGCTGATCTACAGCAACTGCACCACGGAGCTGACCAAGGCACGGGTTCAGACTTTCAAGCAGTACTTGAAGTGTCAGGAGGGGGATATGAGTTGTCCGGTGCCGGGGGTTTGATTTTGTGCTGTTTTTGCGGTGTTTTTGAGGGCCCCATCGCGAGCAGGCTCGCTCCCACATTGGATTTGTGGTGTTCACAAAACCTGTGGGAGCGAGCCTGCTCGCGATAGCGTCAGGTCAGGCGCCGCAATTACCGGACAAAAATCTGCGCCGTGGTAATCGCCATGTCCCCGCCCGGCAGCTTGATGCTGCCCGTCTGCTTCAGGCTGTCGGCATCAAAGATCGCCACGTCGTTGAACGTCCCTGCCAGGTAGATCTTGCTGCCGTCCTTGTTGAAGGAAATGCAGTAGTAGGAATGATCGAGCGTGGCGGACTGGAGCATTTTCTTCTGCTTGATGTCGTACTTGGCCAGGCGGTTGAGCACGCCAAACATCAGGTTCGGGTCCTTGGGCGAGCGCATGCCGCTGAAGTAGATTTCGGTCAAGGGCCCGAAGTCGGTGGTTTCGGTCTTGCCGGTCTTCAGGTCGACACTGAACAGGCCGTACAGGTATTCGGCGGTGGCCGGGTCCTGTTTCTTGTCCTTGAATTTCGCCGCGGTGTACAGCAGCGAGAAGTCATGCCGGTAGGTCTGCTGGTTCCACACGTAGAGCACGTCGGGCGCGCTGTAGTTCGGGCGTTTCCAGTGGCGACTGGGGATCAGCACGTCGAACTTTCCGGTTTGCACATTGACCTTGTAGACGTCCGCCCCGGCCACGTACAGCGTGCCGTCGTCACCGCTCTGCATGATGGTCAGCTGGCGCGGCGCCGGGAAACTGCGCACAGGCTTGGCGTCCATACCGGCGTCGGTCTTGTACACGTCGAGCCGGGGCTGCTGCACTTCGTAGCGATCGTTCATCATCAGCGTCGGGTTGGCGACGGTGTACAGTTCCTTGCCGTCGTGGCTGACCGTGAAGGCGAACATCGACTTGGCCTTCTCACCCGGCTTCTGGGTGATGCTGGCGTGGAACACCTGCTTGCAGTTGTCCAGTTCGACACCATAGACATCCGCATAGTGATTGTTCAGCACGTAGGCGGTCTTGCGATCCGGCGACAATTGCACGGAGCCGGGACCGAAGGCGTCGGGCATCTTGCAGGTCTTGAACAGGGTGTCGGTGGCCAGGTCGATCACGTGCAGGTTGTTCGGGTAGTTGGTGGTCACCATGTATTCGTGACCGACTTGCAGCGCGGTGTTTTCATCGGCCAGAACACTGACAGAACAGCTGCTCAGGACGGCGAACGCGGCCAGGCCGCAGGCTTTGAGGTTACGCATGCTGGAATCCTTCTTCTGTGATCACTTGTCTTTGGGGAAGACAGTGCCGAGGTTGCGCCAGTTGTCGTTGGACGCCTGGGCATCCTTGTTCCAGTCCGGGTAGGTGCTCATCATGTCGGGCACCTGGGCCGGCCACCAGCACGGGTCGGAGCAACCGTAGAGGTCGGCCTCCATCGGCTGGCACAGCGACGACACACCGCCAAACGCATCGATTTCCCAGCCCGGGTCGGTGGTCGAGGCACAACCCGCCACGGAACTCATGGCCACCACTTCTTCAATGCGGTTTTCATCCGCGGCCTGATCCAGCTTCAACGCTTTGTTATTGATTGCCTTGAGATGTTTCATATCAGTGAGCCTTGCGCGGAGTGATGTAACTGCTGATGAACGCAGGGTTATTGGCCATGATCCGGGTGTAGACCTCGATGCCGAAGTCGACCCAGTCACGCATCAGTTCGCAGTAGTGATAGGTCGGGTGCGTCGGGTCGCCGTAGCGGGCGTAGCTCTCGTGGTAGCAGCCGCCGGAACACAGGTTGCGGATCTGGCAGTCTTCGCAGCCGGTGTTGGTGCGGTCCAGGCGCTGGGACAGGAAGTCGTTCAACTCCACCTGTTTCACACCGCTGTGGACGTTGCCGAAGGTCGGCAGGCTCGAACCGGTAAAGCGGTGGCACAGGTTCAGCTCGCCCTTGTGATCCACCGCCAGCATCTTCAGGCCCGCGCCGCATGGCAGGGCTTTCTTGTGGCCTTCGTGGATGTCGGTGATGAGTTGGTGCAGGTTGGAGAAACCAATGTTGCGGTGCTCCAGCGCTGCTTCCAGATAGCGACGACCAAGGGCCTTCATGTTGGCGAACACCTGCACCAGTTCATCGCTGGTGAGGTTGAAGCTGCTGATGTCGCCGGAGGTCACCGGGGCAAAGCCGACTTCGGCAAAACCCAGTTCGTTGAACAGGTGATCCCAGATGGTTTCGACGTCGGTCACGCCGGTGGTCAGGGTCACCCGGGCGCCGACCGGGCGGCTGTTGTAGCGCGACAGCAGCATCTCGGCCTTGCGCCGCACCACGTCGTAGGTGCCCTGCCCGCCCACGGTGATGCGGTTGCGGTCGTGCACGGTCTTCGGCCCGTCGATGCTGACCGACAGCCCGAAACGGTGGGCGTTGAGGTAGTCCACGGTTTCTTCGGTGAGCAGCGTGGCGTTGGTGGTCATGACGAATTCGACGAACTTGCCCGCCTCGCGAAAACGCTTTTCACAATAGTCGACCATGTACTCGATCAGCTTGCGGTTGCTCAGCGGTTCGCCGCCGAAGAACACCACGGTGAAACGCTCTTCGTCCGGGGATTCGCGCAGCAGCATTTCCACCGAGGCGATCGCCGTTTCGACGTCCATCTTCTTGCCCGCCGACGGCTTGTCGAGGTCTTCCTTGTAGCAATACGTGCAGCTCAGGTTGCAGCCGGTGTTGACGTTGAGCACCACGGTATTGATTGCCGTGCGCTCGACACGCTTGGTGGCGATGTCCGGGGTCAGCGGCGAACCGTCGCTGACCAGTTCCAGGGCCATCAGCTCGCGCAGGGTCTCGGTGATTTCTTCGCCGTTGAAACGCGCGGCCAGGCGCTGGATCAAGTCGTCCGAGGAGCAGCCGGGGCCGCGCAAGGTATCGATGATGGTGCCCGTCAGTTCATCGCTGGCGAACAGCGAACTGCTGGGGATGTGAAACAGCATGCGGTCGGCATCGACCTGCACTTCGTGCAGGTTGCGTTCGACCAGATTCAAGATAGCGCCCATTGCCAACCTCCTGTGCAGGCCCCGCTTGGCGGGGCTTGCGGTCATTCCGAAAAGTGTCTGAAGCCTGTGCTGTCAGCCAACTCATGGAATGGGTGGATTGTTCCAGCGTTGCACGGTGACGATCATGTGGCCTTCGCCGGTCAGGGATTTCCCTGCGTCGTCGACGGCGGCGATCACCTTGAGGTTGCCGGCATTGTTGGTGGACATCTTGCGTGCCGGGTTCGGCCCGGCATCGCCCGGGGTGAACACGCCGGTGTCGGCCTGCATGGTGCCGGCGAACTTGACGTCTTCGTCTTCCTTGGCGCGGTCGTCGAAGGCTTCGACTTTCCACTGCGCCGGGAACACGCCGATGCGATACGGCTTGCCGTCAGCACCCTTGCCCCAGGCTTCCGCGTCGAAACGGCCTTGGACTTTCGGCGTCGAACCACCGCCCTCGCCGATCCGCGCCACCGAGAATTCCGGCACGACCTTGACCGAGGCGATCTTGCTGTACACCGACAGGCTCGGGCCTTTCAACGCGCCGACACTGACCACGCGCACGCCGGGTTGGGCATTGGCCGCCGCCTTGAGCTTGACCTTGATCCGCTCGGGGCTCTGCTCGACCACTTCGAGCACTTCCACGCCTTTGCCAAAGTCCGGCTTGCCGGTCAGGCCGCTGCCGATCAGGGTCACTTCGGTTTCGCTGCCGGCCTTCAGATAACCCGGCTGCACCGCCAGCAAACGGTTCGAACCCTGTTTGGCGGCGACGAAGTCCAGACCGCGCTCGTCATGCTCGGCCTCGAACATCCGGCCCTGCATCGCATTGCCCTGGGCGGCGAACACCTGGCGCATGGTCACGCCATCGATGGTCACGTTGCCGCGCCATTCGTAGCCGGTGTAGAGAATCGCACTGCCGTCGCCATTGAACGGGCTGCCGTCGGCGTATTGGCCTTTGACGCTGACCTTGAAGGTGTCGCTGCCATCGGCACTCACGGTCATGACACCGGCCAGCTCACCCTTGCCCGGCAAGTGGCCGCTGAAGCTCCAGTCGCCCACCAGGGCTTCGGCTTTCGGCGCCGCGCTCTGCCATTTTTTCCAGGCCGGGTTGTCCAGCGGATAGCGCTTGGCCAACAGCGGCACCATCTCTTTGCGGGCCATATCGAACCAGTCGCGGTCCCGGGACAGCGCCTGGTACTCCAGGGACGGCCACTGACCGAGGTGGAAGTTCACCAGGCGTTCCCACTCCTGGGCCGGACGCCGTTGCAGGGCAACCCGCGCACCGGAGTGGCAGCGGCCGCACATCTGACTTGTCTGGTCGTCGAACTGTTCGACGGTATTGAGCCGCCGCTCCAGCGCATAGCGCACGCCATCGGTTTCGCTCGGCGCCAGGCCCTGGGTGTCGGCCAGGTACTTGACCAGCGTGCGACGGTCGTCATCGCTGATCTGCAAACCGTGCATGGTCTGCATGCGGGCGATGCTCATCAACCAGCCTTCCGGCGTTTTGCGCTGGTGGCTGATGCGGCTGAGGGCATTATCGGCTTCGGGGGTGTGACAGCCCTGACAGGTTTCCTTGAGGATGGTCTGGGCGTCGCGGGCTGCCAGGCTATGAGGCGAATGCAGCGCTACACAAGCGGCTACGGCCAGCAGGCTGGCGCTCATGCCTGATCGGAGTTTTCTCTTCATCAACGTCGAACCTCGCACGGTGCGTTCTTATTGTTGTGGCTTATCGTTTTTATGGTTTCTGCCGTCGGCGGCGGACCGCTGACGGAGGCAAGAGAAACGTCTGCGATGAGCAATACACGGAGCGTGCCAGCTTATGAATAGATTTATGAATCAATGACTTGCCGATAAAGGCCGGTGTTTTTCCAATCGTGTCGTCTGCGTTCCACGTTTAATTTCGCGACAACTGTTTCAGCCTGAGACAAGCATAGCTTTCTGTAGGAGCGAGCCTGCTCGCGATGGTCGTTAACGATTACGCGTGCTTACCGGTTAAACGCAGTGCTCTTTAGTCCATCGCGAGCAGGCTCGCTCCTACAAAAAGCATTACGTTCCGGATGCGCATTTTGTTCGGGACATCTCACGTCGTCGCATTTTGCGACGTTTATCGATCTCACGGTGACCCGAAAAATAGCTGTCACCCCACTGGATCGGGCCTTCGGGCCGAAAAAACACAACTGGCACAGCCATTGCGAAAGCCCGGTTCTCACAAACAACAAGAGGCCTCGCCAATGTCGCTCCCAAACCTGCTTCCCGCCACTTCGGCATTCATCCAGCGCGCCCCGCGCATGCTCATCGGCGGTGACTGGGTCGAGGCCGCCGACGGCCAGACCATGCCCCTGCACAACCCGGCCACCGGTGAGGTGTTGTGCGTGGTGCCACGGGCAGCGCCGGAAGATGTCGACCGCGCGGTGCTCGCCGCCCGCCAGGCGTTCGACGATTCCGCCTGGACCCGCACCCGCCCCCGGGAGCGGCAGAACCTGCTGTGGAAACTCGCCGACCTGATGCAGCGCGACGCCGAACTGCTGGCGCAGCTGGAATGTCTGAACAACGGTAAAAGCGCAGTGGTTGCCCAAGTGATGGACGTGCAGCTGGCCATCGATTTCCTGCGCTACATGGCCGGTTGGGCGACCAAGATAGAAGGTTCTACGGTTGACGTGTCGGCACCGCTGATGCCCAACGACCAGTTCCACAGTTTCATCCGCCGCGAAGCCGTGGGCGTGGTCGGTGCCATCGTTGCCTGGAACTTCCCGCTGCTGCTGGCCTGCTGGAAGCTCGGTCCGGCTCTGGCCACCGGCTGCACCGTAGTGCTCAAGCCCGCCGACGAAACCCCGCTGACCGCCCTGAAACTCGCCGAGCTGGTGCTGGAAGCCGGTTATCCCGAGGGCGTGTTCAACGTGGTCACCGGCACCGGCATCACCGCAGGCTCGGCCCTGACCCACAACCCGCTGGTGGACAAGCTGACCTTCACCGGCTCCACCGCCGTGGGCAAGCAGATCGGCAAGATCGCCATGGATTCCATGACCCGGGTCACCCTGGAGCTGGGCGGCAAATCGCCGACCATCGTCATGGCCGACGCCGACCTGAAAACCGCCGCGGCCGGGGCCGCCAGCGCGATCTTCTTCAACCAGGGCCAGGTCTGCTGTGCCGGCTCCAGGCTGTATGTGCAGCGCAAGCACTTCGACAATGTGGTGGCGGACATCAGCGACATCGCCAACGCCATGAAACTCGGCAACGGCCTGGACCCGAGCGTCGACATGGGGCCATTGATCTCGGCGCGCCAGCAGGAGCGCGTCTACGGCTACATCGAAAAGGGCCGGGAAAGCGGCGCGACCATCGCCTGCGGCGGTGAGCAGTTCGGCCCGGGGTTCTTCGTCAAGCCGACGGTGATTGTCGACGTCGATCAGAAGCACTCACTGGTGCAGGAAGAAATTTTCGGGCCGGTGCTGGTGGCGATTCCGTTCGATGATGAGGCCGATGCATTGCGCATGGCCAATGACAGTCCGTATGGATTGGGCGCGAGTATCTGGTCCAATGACCTGGCGGCGGTGCACCGGATGATTCCGCGGATCAAGTCAGGCTCGGTGTGGGTCAACTGCCACAGCGCCCTGGACCCGGCGCTGCCGTTCGGCGGCTACAAGATGTCCGGGGTCGGGCGTGAGATGGGGTATGCGGCGATCGAGCATTACACCGAGTTGAAGTCAGTGTTGATCAAACTTTGATTCGGCGGCGCCCTCTCGGGCGCCATCGCGAGCAGGCTCGCTCCCACATTGGTTTTGTGTCGATCATAAATCCCCTTGTGGGAGCGGGCTTGCTCGCGAAGGGGCCATCTCAGACAGCTAAAATCTCAAGGTTTGAACCCCTGAGCCAACAACCAACTCCTGACCATCCTTCCCTGCTCCACCGTCAACCCGGCCAACACCTGATCCGCCGGCTCTCCCTGCTTTAACCTCTGCACCAACGCCGCCACCTCAACCCCATGCACATGCCAGATCCCCAACGGCTGATCCGCCGTGATCACCACTTCGGCTTCATCGACCAGCCCATCACGCAACACCGGCGCCCGCTCAACTCTCAGCGCATTGAAATCCGCCTCGGCATGGGCCACCTCGGCGTCCGGCCAGTTCCGTCGTGCCTGCCAGAACGGCTGATCCAGCCAACGCTGCTCATCGGCATAAAAATCCCGGCCGATCCGCGCAAATCGCAAAAACAACTGCTCCACCCGCTGCTGGTGGAAACGCTGGGCCAGAGCCGCCCGCTCGGGTTTGCACAGCAGCGTGTTGATCACTGCCGGCGCCTGCAACGCCGAAGACAAGGACTGAAAGATCCCGTTGCCCGACAACGGGTCGACCGCCATTGCCGCATCGCCGACCCGAATCCAGTTTTCGCCACACATCTGCGGGCTCAGAATCGCTGTGCTGCTGCGGGCGTGCAGCTTTAGATCCGCTTCCGTTTCGCCAGCAAAAAATGCCGTGGCCAGCTTCGAACCCTGGCGCCGCTGCCTGCAGTATTCGAGCAACATCGCCTTGCCCGGCAATCCGGCGCTGGCCACGTCCACCGTCCATTGCCAGTAACACTGACCGTCGGCGCGCCGCGCCATCCATGCCCAGCCATCCTCGAGGCTTTCCACGGCGCTGGCGGTGCTGCCCGGAGAACCCTGCCAGCGATTGAGCAAGCTGACCGTCTCTGGCCCACGCAAGCCCTTGCCGATAGCGGGGGCCTGACGTCCTCGGGCTTCCACGAGAAATGGCGCGAACAGCGGTTCGCGCCCGTCGATTTCGATTCGATGACCATTGGCCGATGACTGAACCGTGAGCACCCGGCCTTCGATCAGCTCGACCCCCGCCAGGCGCAAATCCTCACGCAGGCCTCGGTCAAACAGCGGACGGTCGAGCAAGTACTCGATGTTCTGCGCATGGTGCTGGCCATTCCAGCTCACCTGGCGTTGAGAAGGCAGCGTCGCCTGCGCCAACGCCTGATGCAGGCCCGCGCCGCGCAAGGCTTCCAGAACGCGCACGGACACGCCTTCAAACGCCGCAAACCGGCGCCATTCGCTGATCAGCGTGACGCCATGGCCCAGCCGTCGCAGTCCCAGCGCGACGGCGGCACCGGCCGGTCCGGCGCCAAGAATGACGATCTCGGTCATGGCCCGAAGCGCCGTTCAGGGCCACGGTAACGGGCATGGTCGCGCAACCACTCGATGACTTGCGCATTGCTGGCGTCAGGCTGTTCGGCGAGGAATCCGGCGATGTGCCCGCTCAAGGCGGCACAACCGAGGCTCGCCCCCGATTGCCCCGGGTAGGTGCCATGCACACAGGCGGCGAAATCCGCCTGGGCGCTGTTGAGCCACGACCATTCCTGCTCGGCGCACCGCGCATCGCCGGTCACCCGCAGCACCTGCGGATAGTTCGCCGGAAACACCCCTTCCCCCTGGGCCGGGCTCGATGCACACAGCAGCACGCCCCTTGCCACCGCCGCCGCGCAGGCCGCGCGCAGCAGGCTGCGATCCTGGCGCAGGCCAAGGCTCAAATTGATCAGTCGCACGTCCTGCGTCAGCAGCCAGTCAATCGCCGTGGCGATCTGCAAGGCGCTGGTGACACCCCGCTGGTCGAACACCTGCGCCACGCAAAACAGCGCCGAGGGGGCACGCCGGCCGATCGCCTCGATCACCGCACTGCCATGCCCCAGCGGGTCTTCGCGCAAGTCGCCCTCGGCCAGGCCGTCTTCAAGCAATGAAAAACGCCGACCGGCGATCACTTGCACCCGTTGTGCCGCCGAGTGACCGCTGTCCACTACACCAATGCGCAACTCAGGTTTCATGCAGCACCGTTTTCGAGGTCAGCACGCCGTCGAGCAACTCGAAGCGCAGATCGGCATCGGCCAGGGTTGAGGGGCGATGGCTGATCAGGATGCGCGTACGTCCGGCAAACAAGCGGTCGATAGCGTCGATGACTTCGCGCTCGGTGACTTCATCCACCGCGGACGTGGCTTCATCGAGTACCAGAATCAAAGGGTCCTGCAACAGCGCCCGGGCAATCGCGATGCGTTGCTTCTGCCCGCCGGACAACTGCTGACCGCGCTCGCCCAACGGACTGTCGAGGCCCTCGGGCAAGGACTCGATCAGGCTGTCGAGTTGCGCCAGCCGCGCCACGTCGGCAATCGCTTCGCGGCTGGCGTCCGGCACCGCATAGGCCAGGTTGTCGGCGAGGCTGCCGCGAAACAGCACGATGTCCTGGCTGACGATGGCAATGCGCCGACGCAACTGGAACAGGTCCAGTTCGCGCAGATCGACGTCGCCCAGCAGTACCCGGCCCGATTGCGGATCGTGATGACGTTGCAGCAGGTCGATCAGGGTGGATTTACCTACGCCGGAGCCGCCGCTGAGGGCCACTTTCATACCGTAGGGAATCCGCGCTTCGATGCCGCGCAGGGTCGATTGGCGGCCGGGATGGGCGAAGTGCACGTTGTCGAACCAGAGATCGCCACCAGTGGGCATCGCCCGTGGCGTGACGGGCGTCAGCACGGTCGGTTGTTCGCCGCGCAATTCCATGACCCGGCCGAGGCTGACGGTCATCCGCTGGATCGCGACGTAGAGCCCGAGCAAGCTCTGCACCGGCCCCACGGCCATGCCCAGGTAAGTGGAAAACGCAATCAGCGCGCCGAGTTGCCAGGTGCCCTGCACCACCCAGTAACCGCCGATCAGAAATGCGCAGGCCCGGGACAGCGAGGTCAGGGTACCGGGCACGGCCTGGGTGAAAAATTCGGTGACCTGCAGGCGCAGCAACTGGCTCATGTAGCCCTGCCCCAGCGTCTCGAGGCGCCGCGCTTCGCGCTGTTGCTGGCCGGCGGACTGGATGAATTTCATCACCGGCAGCGTCTCGACCATGAACGACGACATGTCCGCCGAACGCTCGCGCAACTGCCGCACATCGCGCTCGACCTTGCGCCGCATCCAGCGCAGCCAGAGGACATCGAGGGGAATCAGCACCAGAGCCAGCAGCGAAAGTTTCCAGGACAAGGTCAGCAGCATTGCCACGGCCACCACCAGGCCGATCACGCTGGACACGGCCGAAAACAGCGAGTCCACGGCAAACCGCTGGATTTCCGCGACGTCGCCATCGAGGCGCGACATCAGGTCGCCGATGCGCCGCTGGCCGTAAAAGCCCGGCGAGAGGGTTTGCAAATGCCGGTACAGGTCATCGCGCAGGGCAAACAGCATGCGCCCGGACAGTCGCGTGTGCAGGTAGCGGTTGATGCCCGAAAGCGCTGTGCCCAACAAGCCGGCAACGATCATCAGCCCAGCAATCAACACCAGCATCGGGAAGTTGCGCGCCAACAGGCCATCGTCGATCAGCAGTTTGGTCAGCCACGGCTGCACCAGCACCAGCGCCGAGGCGCAGACCGACAGGCCCAATAGCCCGGCAATCGCCAGGCGATGGGGTCGCACGAAGCTGTACAGCCAGCGCAGTGACGCTTGCAGCGCCTCGGGGTTCTGGCTGTCGATCAGCCGAACGATCAAGCGCTGCATCACGAGCGCAACTGTTTGAGCTTGCGATACAGCGTCGCGCGGCTGATGCCCAGGGCGTCGGCGGCGGCCGAGACATTGCCTTGGTGCGTGTCCAGGGACTGACGGATCAGCTCCAGTTCGTTTTCCCGGATGCTGCCGGCCTGGGGCCGTTCGCTGGCGGTCAACTCGTCGAGCATGCTGTCGGGCAAGTGGTCGAGGGTCAGCACGTTTTCACCCGGTTCGCGCATGGCCAGCGCGGTGCGCAGGACCATCTCCAGTTGGCGGATGTTGCCCGGCCAGTGATAGCCGCTGAGCAAGCGATTCAGATCATCATGCAGGACCACGGAGGGTGCGCCCAGTGTCGTCAGCATGCGACTGACCAGCGCGCCGAAATCCTCGCGTTCGCGTAGGGCCGGGAGCATCACGCTGATGCCGTTGACCCGGTAGAACAGGTCTTCGCGAAAGTGTTTTTCTTCCACCAGACGCTTGAGGTCGCGGTGGGTGGCGCAGATCAGCGCGACATCGATGTCCTGCTCTTCGCCAGCGCCCAGGGGCGCGACCTTGCGATCCTGCAACACCCGCAACAGCCGGGCCTGCAAGGCCAATGGCATGTCGCCGATTTCATCGAGGAACAAGGTGCCGCCGTGGGCCTGCTGCAAGCGCCCGACCATGCCGCCCCGGCGTGAACCGGTGAACGCGCCTTCGCGGTAGCCGAACAGTTCGGACTCGATCAGGCCTTCGGGAATGGCCGCGCAGTTCACCGCCACGAAGGGTTTTTCGCAGCGCGCTCCGGCCATGTGCAGGGCGCGGGCGATGACCTCTTTACCGGTGCCGGTTTCGCCCAGCAACAAGACCGGCAACTCGTTGGCCAGGCCTTGACGGGCCATGCGCAAGGCACGGGCGTAGCGCGTATTGCTGCCGGCCAGCGCCTCCAGATCCGGTTGCGGCTTGGGCGTTTTCGCCGCAGTGCGCGGCGGATTGCTGACGTTGATCGAGCGTTGCGGCGCGCGCAGGGTTTTGTAGAAGAATTCACCCTTGGCGGTTTGCAGGCTGCCGGCCCCACCTTGATGCAGGCGCGCCAACAACTGCAGGCCGTCGACGCCGAGAAACTCTTCGCAGCGCCGACCGACCAGGGCCGAGCGCTCGGCGTGGAGCAACTGGCAGGCCTGGGCGCTGACCGCCAAGATCTGCCCGCCGAGGCTCACGGCCAGCAGGCCTTGCCACGGGGATTCCAGGTATTGCCTGCGGCTGTGGAAGGCCAGGACGATTTCGTCCGGATAACTGGCGTTGAACACCCGGCTTTCGATCTGGCTGACCGCCATGGCCAGCAGCGTAGTGCTGTCGTGTGCGCGGCCGAGGGGGCCTTCGCGGGTCAGGTCGAGGACGCCAAGAATGTCGCCCTGGGGGCAATGGATCGGCACCGAAGTGCAGGAAAAATCACTGAGGCGATCCAGATAATGTTCACCGCAATCGATCAGGGTCGGCCGGGCTTCCACCAGTGCCGTGCCGAGGGCGTTGGTGCCGCGAACCGCTTCGCTCCAGCAGGCACCGAGGGTGATGTCCTGCAGGCCACTGCCCTTGAGGCGGTCGGCGCGGCCTTCGACGGCGAGGATGGTGGCGTTGGAGTTGGCGAGGATGATCAGCCCTTCCTTGCCCTGACGCTCGGCCAGGTAATCGATGGCCGGCAGCGCGGCGTCGATCAGCAAGCGGTTGCTGGCCAGCAGCACGTCGAGGCTGGCACTCGATTCCAGCGCCAGCTCATGCTTGGCATTGAAATGCACGCCATGGCTCAGGCTGCGCCGCCACGAGGCATCGATTTCCGCACGCAGGACGCCGTCCGGCACTTCGCCTTCCAGGTGCAGCTTTTCCCGGGCCAGCCGGGCTTCGCGATGCAGTTTGGGGGAGTTTGTTTTTATTGGCGTCATCAAGCGCTCCGGGTCATCCACCCTGCGCCTTCATACGTCGGCGCCCTGGCGCAATCTTTACGTTAACGTCAGGGCTATGGCAAGTGCCTTACGGCGCTTGTGTTCCGTCAGGTGGACCATGTCATCGTTCTTCGCGAGCAGGCTCGCTCCCACAGGTTCAGCGTCGCCCACAAATCTGCGACTCAACTCAGTCATTGTGGGAGCGAGCCTGCTCGCGATGAGGCCAGCACATTCAAAATTGATGGTGACTGACCCACCGCTATCGCGAGCAAGCTCGCTCCCACAGGGATCGCGTTTATTCAGTGCTTTCGGCGCGGGCCAACACCGCGTTGAGCAGCACATCGGTGCCCTGCCGCACATCCTCGGGCAACACATCTTCGGCATCGTTGTGGCTCAAGCCACCCACGCACGGGATGAACACCATGGCCGTCGGGCAGTACCGCGCCAGGTGGATCGCGTCATGTCCGGCGCCGCTGACCATCGATTGCTGAGCGTAGCCCAGGGCGTCCACGGCCTGTTGCTCCATCGCCTCGATGGTTTCATCACGGTGATGACGCAGGTCGGGGGCGAAGTCCGCCGCCAGGCCTTCGATGGCCTGGATCATCTGCGCCACGCCGTACAAGGCATCCTTGCGCAGCGGCATAGGCGTGGTGCCGGCGTGGGCTGCCATGCCTTCGACCCGTACGTCGAGCCAGCGAATCGCCTGGCCGCCGCTGACGACGCCGATGCTCTTGGCGTTGTCTTCGAGGATCGGCCCTTGCTCGATATAATTGAGGGCAGCAGCCGAATGCGACGTGCAACACACAAGCGTTGAGCAGCATGTAAAACGGGGGGGCTGCAATGTCAGTTACAGATCGCTGCCCTTCTCGACAGGCAGCAATCGACCAAAAGCGAACACTCAGCGGCCCGGTGTCGCTTGGGACTCTTCAAAATGATGCCGTAATAATGGCGTCTCTCGCTAATAGCCAATGTAGACACGTTCTCGCCGATAAAACCCCACCTGACCAGCGCTATAAGTAGCTAGCTATTTGTTAATGAAAGCCTGAAGTATTCATTTGAACTTTCAGATTCTTTCAGTGCGCTGCCTGTGCCTAACATCGACTCCACAGCGAACCAGCCTCTTGGCAGCCTGGCGCCGTCGAAGTGCATTTGCAGTAGGCCTTGGGATTTTTGAGGATCACCGATGAAGCTGGAAATTTTCCGCACGCTGTGGGGCTATACCGCCAGCAAGGCTCAAGCGCTCGAGGAGTTGCTGCAAGCGGGCTTTGATGGCATGGAGGCACGCCTGCCACTGGACACCCGTGAACGGAGCGAGTTTGGCGCTTTTCTGCAGGCCAATCGCCTGGGCTATATCAGCACGGTCTTCACCGCGTACGACGTGCTGCCGGACCAGTCGGCAACGCCTGCCGTCCACCTCGATGACCTCGACCGGAAACTCGCCTGGGCCGCTGAACTCGGCCCGCGCTTCGTCAACGTGCTGGCGGGCAATGATCGCTGGTCCTTGCCACAACAAGTGGAGTTTTTCGGCCAGGCGCTGGATCTGGCGCGCAAGCACGGCCA
This sequence comes from Pseudomonas fluorescens, assembly GCF_040448305.1. Lineage (NCBI taxonomy): Bacteria > Pseudomonadati > Pseudomonadota > Gammaproteobacteria > Pseudomonadales > Pseudomonadaceae > Pseudomonas > Pseudomonas fluorescens. The sequence continues at coordinate 4,910,090 of NZ_CP148752.1, forward strand.
GGTCTGCAGTTTCGAAACCCACCGCTCGCGTTCGCTGTTCAACCCCTGGGTGACCCTGGAGTTGATCCGGCAATTGCCCGATCTGTTGTTCACCAGTGACATCAGCCATTGGGTCGTGACTTGCGAGCGCCTGTTGAATGACCCGGCCGATGACCTGAGCGCTTTCATCGAGCGGGTTCACCATATCCAGGCCCGGGTCGGTTATGACCAGGGGCCTCAGGTTCCGCACCCAGCGGCTCCCGAATATGCAAGGGAACTGGCCTTCCACCAGCAGCACTGGGAAAGCATCTGGCGCTCGCAGCAAGCCCGCGGTTACCAGGTCAGCACCCTGACCCCGGAATTCGGCGCCGACGGCTACCTGCATCATTTGCCCTTCACCAATGTCCCGGTCGCCGACCTGTGGTCATTGAATGTGTGGATGGGCCAGACCGAGCGCGAACACTTCGACCGTTTCAGCCACTCAAGCCATCCTTAGGGAGCCGATGCGTCATGCCTGACAACAAAAACAACAGCGCAAGCACTGACACACACAAAGCCAACTTCAATAGCATCCCGGTGGTCAACATCGCCGGTCTGTTCAGTTTTGAACTGGAACACCGTCTGGCCGTGGCCGAACAATTGGGGCGCGCCGCCAGCGAGGTCGGGTTCCTCTATATCACCGATCACGGTATCGACCCGCAACTGATCGCCAACCTGCGCCAGGCTGCCAAGGACTTTTTCGACCAGCCCCTGGACGCCAAGATGCGCCATTACATCGGCACCTCGCAAACCCACAAGGGCTTTGTGCCCGAAGGCGAAGAGGTCTATTCCAAGGGCAAGCCGGACCACAAGGAAGCCTTCGACGTCGGCTTCGAAGTCCCGGCCGATGACCCGTTGGTGCTGGCCAACACCCCGTTGCTGGGGCCCAACGACTGGCCGCAGCTGCAAGGTTTCAAGGCGTCGGTGCAGGCCTACTATGAAGCCATCTTCGCCTTGGGCCGGCGCTTGTTCGGTGGCTTCGCCCTGACCCTGGGTCTGGAAGAGAACTATTTCGACAGCCTGGTCACCCGTCCGCCGTCCAAGCTGCGCCTGATCCACTACCCCTTCGACGGCGCCGCCCATGACGCACCGGGTCTAGGAGCCCATACTGATTACGAGTGCTTCACCATCCTTCTGGCCGACAAACCGGGCCTTGAGGTAATGAACAATCTTGGCCAATGGATCGATGCACCACCGATTGCCGATGCCTTTGTGGTCAACATCGGCGACATGCTGGAAGTGATGACGGCAGGCGCTTTCGTTGCCACCGCGCACCGGGTGCGCAGCGTGAAGGAAGAGCGTTATTCGTTTCCGCTGTTTTACGCCTGCGACTATCACACCCAGATCAGACCGCTGCCCGGGTTCACCCAGGCTGGCAACGACTACGAAGAAATCACGATCGGCGAACACATGTATGGCCAGGCGCTGCAGACCTATCAGTATCTGCGCCAGAGGGTGACCAACGGGGACGTTCAACTGCCAGGCAAGGCACGCAAGCCCGCCAGTTTCGGACATTTGAAAAATCAGGCTCAACCGTCCTGATTGAAGTTTTCAGCTAAACCCCTACCTACGCCGGAGTCAGCACATCATGAAAAACAACAAGAAAAACCTTTTGAGCCTGGCTGTATTGGCAGCCGGCATGTTCGGTGCCTCGGTGAGCATGGCCGCGGCAGATACGTTCAAGGTCGGCATGGAGATCACCTACCCGCCCTTCGAGTCCTATGACAAGGACAAAAACGTAGTGGGTTCGGACCCCGAACTGGCAACGTCACTGGCCAAACACATGAACGCCAAGGTGGAGTTCGTCGACACCAAGTTCCCGAGCCTGATCCTCGGCTTGAACTCCGGCAAGTACGACGCGGTCATTTCCGGCATGTACATCACGCCGGAGCGCCAGACCCAGGCCCAGACCATCGCCTATGCCAACACCGGTGCCGCGGTCATGGTGCCCAAGGGCAGCGAGATCAACGCGAAAAAGCCTGAAGACCTGTGCGGCCTGAAACTGGGCCTGGAACAGGGCACTACCTGGGTCAAGGAATTCCGCAAGCTGTCCGATGAATACTGTGTGCCGAACAACAAAGGCGCGATCACCGTCAGCGAATACCCCTCGGCACCCGAAGTGACCCAGGCCCTGTTGTCCAAGAACATTCAGGCCCAGGTTGAAATCGCTGGCGCGGCAAAAATGATCGCGGAAAAGACCAATGGCCGGGTAGTGATCACCACCGAGCATCCGATTTATCAACAAACCCTGGGCATCTTCGTCAAGAAGGGTAATGACGAAACCTACCAGGCCGTGCAAAAGGCCTTCGAGGAGAGCAAAAAGAGCGGTGAATACGCCGCAATTCTCCAGAAATATGGCCTGGAAGAACCGACTGCCAACTAAGAACCTGTCCTTGTAGTCTGGTCATCTGCCTCCCCTGCACCGGGGCGGCAGATCGAGGTGCCCCATGCAATTCGATTGGTCGTATTTCCTATCCCTGTTCTCCCTCCCGGACTTCTGGAAGGCCTGCGTCACGGTAGTCCAGCTCAGTGCCCTGGCCTGGTTCATCGGCATGCTGCTGGGTTTTGTCCTGGCCACGGCCAAGTTGTCCCAAACGCCCTTGTTGCGCATTCCCGCAGCGGTCTACATCTGGTTCTTCCGCAGCATCCCGTTGCTGGTGCTGGTGGTCTTCGTCTACAACCTGCCGCAATTGTTTCCCGGTAGCGGACCGATTCTGTCCAACCCCTTCTACGCAGGGTTGCTGGCCCTGGTGGTCACGGAAGCTGCGTACATGGCGGAAATCCATCGTGGCGGCCTGATCTCCGTAGCCAAGGGCCAGAAGGAAGCCGGGCGCGCGCTGGGTGTCGGCCTGTTCGGCATGCAACGCCTGATCGTGATCCCCCAGGCTTTCCGTATTTCGCTGCCCACGCTGATCAATGAATACATCACGGTGGTCAAGCTGACCTCGCTGGTCTCGGTCATCTCCCTGACCGAAATCCTCACGGTCGGCCAACGCCTCTATGCCACCAACTTCCTGGTCATGGAAACCCTGGCGGCCGTAGGCGTCTATTACGTGTTGATCGTCACCGTGTTCGGTTATTTCCTGCAGCGCCTGGAGCGCTACCTGGACCTGAACTTCCGCAAGCCGCACACACTCGACGCAGCCACCATCGCCAGGTTCAAGGCCAGCGCCGAAGCCTTGCCCGACACTGCGCGCAAAGCCGCCGGCAACAACGCGACGCCGATCCTGCAACTGAAGAACATCCAGAAAAGCTATGGCACCCACCAGGTGCTGATGGGTATCGACCTGAATGTCGAATATGGCCAGGTGGTCTCGATCATCGGGCCATCCGGCTCCGGCAAGACGTCGCTGATTCGCACCGTCAACGGCCTGGAAACCATCGATACCGGCGACATTCTGTTGTTCGGTGAAAAATTCATCGAAGCGTCGGACAAACCCAACAGCTCTCGCCTACGCAAAGGCGTGCGGCACATCGGCATGGTGTTCCAGAACTTCAACCTGTTCCCGCATCGCACCATTCTCGACAACGTCACGCTGGCACCGCGTTACCACGGCCAGCCGGGCGAGCTGAGTGAACATCGAGCCTATGCGCTACTGGACAAGGTCGGCCTGCTGGCCCATGCCCACAAGTACCCGCACCAGCTCTCCGGCGGGCAGCAACAGCGCGTGGCGATCGCTCGAGCCTTGGCGATGGAGCCGCAGATCATGCTGTTCGACGAGCCGACCTCGGCCCTCGACCCGGAACTGGTCAACGACGTGCTGAACGTGATCCGCGACCTGGCCAAGGAAGGCATGACCATGCTGATCGTGACCCACGAAATGGACTTTGCCATGTCGATATCCGACCGGGTCGTGTTCATGGAGAACGGTAATATCCAACTGGATGCCGCACCGCAAACCATACGATGCGATGCCGAAGGAGAACGCGTGCGGCGCTTCATGGGCATCAGTACTCGATCGCCGAACCTGTCTGCAGCGCTGGATCATGCATGAGCATGGGTGCAGCCACCCTGCGGGGTGCTTTTTTTGTGCCAGCGATTTATGCCCCCCCACCAATCCCCTGTGGGAGCGAGCTTGCTCGCGATGACGGTGTCACATTCAGTATATGAGCTGACTGATGCACCGCGATCGCGAGCAAGCTCGCTCCCACAGGGGGGGTGGTGTTTTGAAGGGCGAATTCCAGGCATAAAAAAAGCACCCCGCAGGGTTAATGCCGATCAGTTAAGCCGAGACATTGAACCCGTGGCGAGGGAGCTTGTCGATCCCTTGACTGATTGGCATTAGGTCTCGCCCGGGCGAGCTTTGCTAATCAGGGCTTACGCGCAATGATCACCTGACTTTTCGCCACCACCGCATCCAGCGCCTGCTTGATCTGTGCACCCCGTGGCGAAGCCAGGATCGCCTGCCAGGTATCCGCCCAGTGGTTGAGCAACGGATGGTCCGGGTTGCTGAAATCGACCTTGGCTTCCCAGAACAACAGCATCCACATCGACCAGTAGAATCCGTACTGGCTGTGGCTGATCACTTCCAGGCCGGCATCGCTGACCATGGCCTTGAACTGCTCCTCGCTGATGATGCGGATGTGGTTGGGCTTCTGGAAATACTCGGCCGCCGCGATATCTTTCTGCAGGTCTTCGGAGCTGGGATGCGGGACGCTCAGCAGATACAACGCGCCCGGTTTGCCGACGCGCACCAGTTCAGCGAGGAACTGGGCCGGATCGTCCACGTGCTCGATGACCTCGGTGGACACCACTCGCGTGGCGGTCGCATCGGCAATCGGCAGCGGGTTGCAGTCGGTGACATGGCATTCGACGTCGCGGGCCGGTGTATCGCCCAGGCGCTGGCGGGTCGCCTCGACCTTGGCCGCGTCGATATCGGCGATGATGATCTTCGCCCCGCGCATCCCGCAGAAATGCACGTTGCCGCCGTCGCCGCAGCCGACATCCAGCAGTGTGTCCTCGGGGGTTACCGGGAAGCCGGTGAACAGTTCGCCGGTCTGCTGATTGAACCAGCCGCTGAGCATCGCGTCGTGCAAGCCGAGCATGTAGGGGTCGACTTTCTCCGCCACTGGCGCCGCGGGCGGTATCTCTGGCTGCACAGGCGCGGGCGTGCCCGCCGTGAGTTTCTTCAAAAGGCTCAGCATGAGGTGGCTCCAGAGGATGGGACGGCTGTTCGGGAGGTGCCCAAGCGTTTGACCAGCGAGGCGCCGCGGTTGCGCATGGGCATTTCAATGAAGCGATAATTGAGTTCGCTCAGCAGCACGATCAGGCCGCCAGACATCAGCAACATCAGAATCGGATGGCCAGCCGGACTAGGCAGCCCGGCAGCCTGTAAACGGAAAATGAACTCACGAACCAGCAAGTAGGCCGGGATATGGATCAAGTAAATCCCGTAGGAACGGCTGCCGACCCACGTCATCAGATTTTTGAACACGCCGCGCGGCAACAGGTAATCGCGGTTGTAAGACGCGATCCAGACCAGCAGTGCGCACAGCACCGCAATCACGCCGATCCGGTAAGAAGTGAAGGTGAAACGATCCGTCGCCATGAAACTGAGCAGCAGCGACACCGCGATCAGTGCGGCAACACCCGCCCATGGACGACGCAAGAATTTTGGCTCCCAGCGTAGGTACGACGGTTGCGTACTCCACATCGCCAACAGCACGCCAAGGGCCAGTGCGTCGGTGCGCACCACCATCAGGATCGGCGTGCGCAAGGTCAACAACTGCACCGCCACCATCGCCAGCAACGCCCACACCAGGTGTTTGCGAAACAGCACGATCATCAGCGGGAACAGCAGGTAGAACTGCTCTTCCAGCGACAGGCTCCAGTACACGAAACTGGTGCCGTACTCGTAGCGATAAAAACTGTCGGCAAAGCGGAAGTTGGCGTACTGGGCGACGCCGGCCAGGGTCGCCTGAAGGTTCGCGTGCAGGGTGCCGAACGCTCCGGAGCGGTTGAGAAAAAGGCATGCCAGCAGCATCAGCGCCAGCCATAACCAGGCCGACGGCAGCAATCGAAAGGCCCGTCGCAACCAGAAATTGCGCGTCTGTTGCCAATACTCCTGACGCGTGGTGCAGCGGCGCAGGGCCGGGATCAGGCTGCGGGCAATGACGAAACCCGAGATCGCGAAAAACAGATCCACGCCCCACCACGGCTGGCTGTACAGCGTGATGCTCTGCAGTAATGGAACAGCCGCCGCGAACAGGCTGTCCTGCAGGTGATGAAACAGCACGCCAAGCACCGCAATACCGCGCAGCAACTCGATGTCCATGATCCGTTTTTCGTTGCTCATGCGCCCTCCTGGACATGAGGTTTGCGGGCAATGATCACCTGGCTCTTGGGCATGAACCGGTCCAGCATCTGCTTGATCGCCAACCCGTCGGGCTGGGCCAGCAAGTCCTGCCAGGTTTTCGCCCAGCTCTCCATCAGCGGCGGATACGGCGCCTGAATCCGGTCGCGAACCGCGCCACCCAGATCGCGCCCGGCGGCACGTTCACTGGCCCAGAAAAAAATCATGCCCATGACCCAGAAAAACCCGGTGGCCTGGCGATGCTCGATGACCAGGCCCGCGTCTTCCACCAGCGCGGCGAATCGCTCGGGGCTGAAAATCTGCACGTGATTGGGCGATTGAAAATAGCTGGCCGGGGCGATGCCTTTCTGCAAATGCTCGCCCACCGGGGACGGTACGCTCAGCAGGTACAGCGCGCCGGGACGGCCCATGCGCACCAGTTCGGCCATGAAGGGTTCTGGCTGATCGATGTGTTCGAGCACTTCCATGCACACGACTTTGCTCGCGCAACCATCGGCCAGAGGCAGCGGCAGGCTGTTGCTGACCAGACCGAGATTCGCTTTATCCGACTGCGCCCGCACTTGCCGCGCCAGGTCGCGGACCTTGTCGTGCTCACTGTCGGTGAAGATCACCGACGCGCCTTGACGCACCGCAAATAAGGTCGCGACCCCTTCGCCGCAGCCGACATCCAGCAAGGTGTCGTCGGCGGTAATGGCAAACCCCTTGAGCAATTCGCCGCTGTCGCCCGAAAACCAGCCGTCATGCATTGCATCGTGCAAGCCCACATCTCTTGGCGACACACGGGATTGCTCGACCGGTGACGGCGACGGCGCGGGCCGGAGCTCGGGTTTCGTCTCTGCAAAGAAACGTCTGACCAATGCGCGAATCATGCCTCAGGGGTTTCCACGACACGGTTTTCGAACAGGCGCTCAAAAAATACGCCAAGCCGCTGTCCGGCAGTGGCCTGGCTGCAGAATTTCTTGAGGCTGGCCACTGCGTGCACGGACATCTGTGCATAACGCCCTGGATCACCCTTGGCCACGTCATAGCTTGATTGGTAAGCCCTGCACAACGACGCCCAATTGGTGACGTAGCGCAAGGTACGAAACGCCCTGCGCGGGTCATGTGGCCAGGCCGTCAGCTCATCGGTGGAGTCAATCAGGAATGCATTATCGGCATCCAGATAATCGATCATCGCCGTGGTCCGTGGCGCCACCGCCGGTTTGCCACAGGACATGAACTCCATCAGCGGCAGACATTGGCCTTCGCCATAGGACGTGTTGACCACGTAACTCGTGGCTTGCACCAGCTGCTCATAGTCCGCGTCAGCCAGATAGCCGTAAATCAGCACGACCCGGCAGCGGTAAGACTGGTTTTTGTACAAGTGGTGAAGGATATCGGTCAGCGCTTCTTCGGCATCGTGGTGTGTCAATTTGAGCACCAGCGTTGCGTCCTCCACCTCGCGAAACGTCACGCAAAAGGCACTGAGCATGTCTTCCCAATTCTTGCGCCCATCACCGGGGTTGAACACCGAGGTGTAAATCACGCCGTCGAGGACCAACTCGTGTTCACTCGGCGGGGCCTCGAAATCAATACCCACACCTTCGCGAGTGGCCACGGGGCCAAAGGCTCGCAAGTCGAGTTCGCGGCTGTCTGCCAGCAACCCCTTGAGCGTCAATCGCACCTGACTGGCCAAGGGCTGACGTTGCAAGTGGGCGCCGCGCTCGGAAAACCGGTCCCATACCGGGGCCGGTACCGCGATGACAGGATAGTCGGCGCCCATCGCCTCACGCACCGCATTCACGGTGTAGCTGGAATGGGTAATCGCCGCCCCCGCTGCCCGCAACACCGTGCGCCAGTCATTGAGCGGGTCACCGGCAAAGGGTTCGTTGGGGATGGTGCTGAATTCCCACGCGAACACCGGCAGCGTCGGGCAGGTGAAATTGACCGGTGTGCGGTGAGGCGGTGAGAACGACAGGAACACGCACACTTCACCACGGGACAAACAGTCCATGTACAAGGCATCGACTTCGGTCTGCGGGTCGCTGACTTCTACCACTCGCCCCAACCGCTCCAGCACGGGTCGGTACTCCTTGAGCACGAAGTAATAGCTGTACTCCGAGCGGCCAAGGTTCTGGGCAATGGTGTGCTGGTTGGTTTCCGAATGAATGATGATCAGCATGAGGCGGTATCCGTCACGGTTGCTGTCGGCAAAGCCTGTGGTGCCAGCCCGAAAAAATCTGCCATGCGTTTGTGCACCGGGGCGAAAGCGCAGTAATCGTGCATGCGCTCGACGGCGGCGAGGGACATGCGCTGATACTCCAGCGGTTGTTCCTTGGCCAGGCGGTAGCTGTTTTCGTAAGCGGTTTTCAGCGAACCCCAATCCGGCCGGTAACGCAGGGTGCGGTAGATGATGCGAGTGTCCTGCGGCCAGATGGTCAGCTCTTCGCTGGACTTGACCACAAACGCCACACGCTCATCGATGTAGTCCTCCATGGCCGTGTGATCCGGGGCAATTACCGGTTTACCGCTGGCCATGAACTCCATCAGCGGCAGGCACAGCCCTTCGCAGCGCGAGGCATTGACGTAGTAACTGGCGGCTTCGTACAGCCTGGCGTATTGCGGGTCGTCCAGGTAGCCGTGCATGACTACCACCCGACAGGCGAACGGCGAAAGCTGCGCGAGCAACGTCATCAGCTCGTCGTGGTAGGACGACAGATCGCTTTGGGTAATTTTCAGCACCAGCGTCGCGTCAGACGTTTCGCGGAACGCCCAGCAAAATGCGGTGATCAATTGATGCCAGTTCTTGCGACCGTCACGCGGGTTGAACACAGTGACGTACACCACACCGTCAACCTGTGTTTCGACCTGGGCGGTGGTGTCCGGCCACTGTCGCGGTTCTGGCTCGGGTACTGCAATCGTCTGCGGGCCGGCGATGGCCGGCAACCAGTCAGCGAGACGTTCGTGGGCGGCTTGCGACAACAAGTCGCGAATCCCTTCCCAGTACCACTGGCTTAGAAAATGCGTGCGATGCACCGGGATCGGCAGCGATTTACCTTTGTCCAGGCGCCACATATGCAGGTAATGGCGGGCAATCACAAAGCGGCGCTTGAGCGTCAGCGGCGGTGGCTTCAATGCCTTCAGTTCAGCCTCGAGCGCCGCCAGTTCCTCGGCGGTCGGCACGACGGGAATCAGTGCATCGGCGTTCAGCCCGAGTGTGCGCGTATCGAAGATGCAACCCTTGATGTCCAGGGTCGAGCCGGTGCTGATCGGGGCGCTGGTGTGGCGACTACGAATGTCGGCGAAGTTTTCCCACAACGGCGTCGGCAACACCAACACCGGAAAATCTTCGCCCATGGCCCGACGAATCGCCCGGGCGGTATGGCTGGAGAGTGTGATCACCCGGCCCTGCCGCGCCAGCATTTGCGTCCAGTCCTGGCGCGGGTCGTTATCCCATTGTTCATCGGGAATCGAATCAAACTCCCAGGCCACCACGCAGATCGTCGGGCACTCAAGGTCGTTCGGGGTTTTCTGCGGCGGCGTAAACGACAGGAACAGACTGTCTTCGCCGGCGGCCAATAATTGTTTGTAGAGCGGATCGACCTCGGCGGTGGAGGACACCACATGCACTCGCCCAAGGCTTTCGAGTACAGGGCGATACGCCTTGAGCACGAAGTAGTAACTGTACTCGGGACGGCCGAGACTCTGGCTGATGGAGCTGTCGTTGACGTCGGAGTAAAGAATGAAATTCATGGCATCCCACGGTGACGCCGCCATCCCGGCAGCCTCACGCTATGACGGGGAGGATACGGTTCGAGTCAGTGTTTACTGGCGCTCGTCCATCGTCTTGCTGCCCGTCTTCGTTCTTGTTTTAGTGGTCAGTTTCTCGCAGTTTCGAAGCGACGCTGCCGAACCCCGGGTAATCGTGACGAGGGGCATTCTAACCACATCCGTTGAGGATTCGTGAACCGCCCGACGAGAATAAATCAGGCTACGCTGACGAGAACTGATCAGTCACGATTGGACCTGTTGAAATTGCTGAGCAAATGGCACAGATTGGCTACCAAACAACTACAACAAAACATTTCACCTGTCTTTGCGAGCGATCCTGTTGATTCGTGAGACCCTTCCATTAAGTCTGTAGGAATGGATGAAATGTATGACCGGGGGGTCGCTGTTGAAAAAACGTCTGTTTGTCACGGGCCTGACTGGATTCGTAGGACAACACATCCAATCGCGTTTGCAGGCTGATGCCTCGGAATGGGAGCTTCTGCCTGCTCCTGGCCGCTACGATCTCGCCGCGCCGGACAGCCTCGAAGGCTTGTGGCCGGAAATGCCCGATGCGGTGATTCACCTGGCAGGCCAGACTTTCGTCCCGGAGGCCTTTCGTGATCCGGCGCGCACTCTGAACATCAATCTGCTGGGCACCCTGAACCTGCTGCAAGCCCTCAAGGCGCGCGGATTCACCGGCACGTTTCTGTACGTCAGCTCCGGTGATGTCTATGGCCAGGTCACTGAAGCCGATTTGCCCATCACTGAATTGCAGCCACCCTGTCCGCGCAACCCATACGCCGTGAGCAAACTGTCGGCCGAGTTCCTGAGCTTGCAATGGGGCCTGAGCGAAGACTGGCCCGTACTGGTCGCCCGCCCGTTCAACCACATCGGAACCGGGCAGAAAGACAGCTTCGTCATCGCCAGCGCCGCCCGTCAGATCTGCCGGATCAAGCAAGGCCTGCAAGGGCCACAGCTGGAGGTCGGGGACATCGACGTCACGCGCGATTTCCTCGATGTCGGGGACGTGGTCTCGGCCTACCTGGCCTTGCTGGAAAAAGGTACGCCGGGGCAGGTCTACAACATTTGCTCGGGACGCGAGCAGAGCATTCGCAGTTTGATCGAACAGCTGGCAGATCTTGCCCAGGTCGACCTGCAACTGGTCCAGGACCCTGCGCGCCTTCGCCGCGCGGATCAGCGTCGGGTGTGTGGCAGCCCTGCGAGGCTGGCCCAAACCACCGAATGGAAGCCTGAAATCACAACACAACAATCCCTGCGGGCGATCCTGTCCGACTGGGAGAAGCGAGTACGACAAGAATGACTAAAAGTGCATTGATCACAGGTATCACCGGCCAGGATGGCGCTTATCTGGCGAAACTGTTGCTCGACAAGGGCTACAAAGTCCACGGCCTGGTAGCGCGTCGCAGCAGCGACTCGCGCTGGCGCCTGCGCGAGATGGGGGTCGAGGCGGACATCGTCTACCTGGACGGCGATATGGCCGATGCCTGTTCAGTGCAGCGCGCGGTGATCAAGTCGGCGCCGGACGAGGTCTACAACCTTGCCGCGCAAAGCTTTGTCGCGGCCTCCTGGGATCAACCGGTGACCACCGGCATCGTCGACGGCCTGGGTGTTACCCACCTGCTCGAAGCGATCCGTCAGTTCAGCCCGCACACGCGTTTCTACCAGGCCTCCACCAGCGAAATGTTCGGCCTGATCCAGGCCGAGCAGCAGGACGAGAACACGCCGTTCTATCCGCGCAGCCCTTATGGCGTGGCCAAGCTGTACGGCCACTGGATCACCGTGAACTACCGCGAAAGCTTCAACCTGCACGCCAGCAGCGGCATTCTGTTCAACCATGAATCACCGCTGCGCGGCATCGAGTTCGTGACGCGCAAAGTCACCGACGCCGCCGCCCGCATCAAGCAGGGCAAGCAGGGCAAGCAGCAGGAACTGCGTCTGGGCAACATCGACGCCAAGCGCGACTGGGGCTTTGCCGGGGATTACGTCGAAGCCATGTGGCTGATGCTGCAACAGGACAAACCCGACGACTTCGTGGTGGCCACTGGCGTCACCACCACCGTGCGCGAGATGTGCCGGATCGCCTTCGATCACGTGGGCCTGAACTACCGCGATTACGTGAAGATCGACCCGGCGTTCTTCCGCCCGGCCGAAGTCGAAGTGCTGCTCGGCAACCCGGCCAAGGCCCAGCGTGTGCTGGGCTGGAAACCTAAAACCGATCTGGATACCTTGATCCGCATGATGATGGATGCGGACATGAAACGCGTCGCCAAGGAGTAGGCCATGCTGATTCCCGTGATTCTCTCCGGCGGTGCCGGGACAAGGTTGTGGCCGGTGTCGCGTGAAGGCCATCCCAAACCGTTCATGGCCTTGCCTGACGGCCAGTCGCTGCTGGGCAAGACCTATCGGCGGGCCGCGGAGCTGCTCGACGGCTGGGGCGATATCGTCACGGTGACCAACCGCGAGTACTACTTCCAGAGCAAGGATCACTTTCGGGACGCGCACCTGGGCCGTCATCGCGGGCATTTCCTGCTGGAGCCGACGGGGCGCAATACGGCGCCGGCCATTGCCGCCGCCGCCCTCTCCCTGCAGGCCCTGCATGGTGACGACGCGATCATGCTGGTCATGCCCGCCGACCACCTGATCGTCAATGTCGATGCCCTGAAGGACGCGGTCGAGCATGCCGTGACATTGGCCAGGCGCGGTCACCTGGTGACCTTCGGGGTCGTGCCGACCGCTGCGGAAACCGGTTTTGGCTACATTGAAGCCGGCACATCGCTGGACGATAAAGGCGCTGCCCGCGTGCGGCGCTTCGTCGAAAAACCCGACCTGCAAACCGCGACGCATTACGTTGAAAGCGGCAACTTCCTGTGGAACTCCGGGATGTTCTGCTTCTCGGTCGCCAGCCTGCTGGCCGAACTGCAAACCCATGCTCCCGCCTTGCTGGAGCAGACGCAGACCTGCATGGCCGCCAGCGCTGCGGTGGAAAACGCGGGGAGCCTGCAACAGGAACTGTCGCCGGCCCTGTTTGGCGAAATCATGGACATTTCCATCGACTACGCGTTGATGGAGCGCTCCGACAAGGTGGTCGTCGTGCCGGCCCGTTTCGACTGGAGCGACATCGGCTCCTGGGGTGCGGTGGCTGCGCTGGTACCGGCGGATGCACAAAACAACCGCGCCGTCGGCGAGTCGATTTTCATCGACAGCCACAACAACTTCGTCCAGAGCGATAACCGTCTGGTCGCGACCGTGGGCGTGGATAACCTGATCATCGTCGACACCGCCGACGCGGTGCTGGTGGCCCACGCCGACCGCGCCCAGGATGTGCGCCGTGTGGCCAGGCAACTCAAGGACAAAGAGCACGAAGCCTATCGCCTGCACCGTACGGTCAGCCGGCCATGGGGCACCTACACCGTGCTGGAAGAAGGCCCCCGCTTCAAGATCAAACGCATCGTGGTCAAGCCCGGCGCCAAGTTGTCGCTGCAGATGCACCATCATCGCAATGAACACTGGGTGGTGGTCGAAGGCATGGCCAAGGTCACCAACAATGGCACCGGCACGCACCTGGTGGCCAAGAACGAATCGACCTTCATTGCTGCCGGTCACAAGCATCGCCTGGAGAATCCCGGCGTGATTGACCTGGTGATCATCGAAGTGCAAAGCGGCGAGTACCTGGGAGAGGACGACATTGTCCGCTTCGAAGATCAATACGGCAGGACGGATTGAATGCTGCTTTCCCTTTACCGCACGCTGAGCAGCTATCGAGGGTTCATTCTCGGTAGCGTCCAGCGAGAGTTTCAGGCGCGTTATCGCAATTCGTTGTTCGGTGCCCTGTGGACCGTGCTCAATCCGCTGTCGATGATCATTGTCTACACCGTGATTTTTTCCCAGATCATGCGCGCGCGTTTGCCAGGGGTAGATGACGGCATGGCCTACAGCATCTACCTCTGCGCCGGGTTGCTGACCTGGGGCTTGTTCGCGGAAATCACCGTGCGCAGCCAGAACATGTTTCTGGATAACGCCAACCTGCTGAAAAAAATCAGCTTTCCACGGATCTGCCTGCCGGTGATCGTGCTGTTGAATGCCGGTATCAACTTCGCAATCATCATCGGCTTGTTTCTCGGTTTTCTGTTGATCACCGGTCGACTACCGGGCCTGGCGCTGTTGGCGCTCATTCCTCTGCTGGCGCTACAGGTGATGTTCTGTGCCGGGTTGGGGATTATTCTTGGCGTATTGAATGTGTTTTTTCGCGATGTCGGGCAATTTTTCGCCATCTGTCTGCAATTCTGGTTCTGGCTGACGCCAATCGTTTACCCGATGAGCATCCTGCCCGACTGGGTGCAGCGCTTGCTGCAATTCAACCCCCTGACCAACCTGATCACCAGCTACCAGAACATCTTCCTGTACGGCCAATGGCCCGTCTGGAGTTCGCTGCTGCCGATCATGGTCGCCAGCGTATTGCTCTTCGTCATCGGCCTGCGGCTGTTTCGACAGAGGGTCGGTGAAATGGTGGATGAACTCTGATGGGGCACATACGCGTCACCGGCCTGGGCAAGGCCTATAAACAATACCCTACCCGCTGGAGTCGACTGGTTGAATGGCTGGTCCCGTTCTCGCCGATCCGCCATCACCAGCACTGGGTGCTGCAGGACGTGACCTTCCAGATTGCCCCCGGAGAATCGGTGGGTATCGTCGGGGTCAACGGCGCTGGCAAAAGCACCTTGTTGAAGATGATCACCGGCACCACCCAACCCACCTGCGGAGCCATTGAACTCGAAGGCCGCGTCGCCGCCCTGCTGGAATTGGGCATGGGTTTTCATGCGGACTTTACCGGCCGCCAGAATGCGGTCATGGCCGGGCAACTGCTGGGCATGCAGATCGAAGAAATACAAGCCTTGATGCCGGAAATCGAACGTTTCGCGGAAATAGGCGACGCCATCGACCACCCGGTGCGCACCTATTCCAGCGGTATGCAAATGCGTCTGGCGTTCAGCGTGGCCACCGCGCGGCGCCCGGACATTTTGATCGTCGACGAAGCACTGTCGGTGGGCGACGCCTACTTTCAGCACAAAAGTTTCGACCGCATCCGCAGCTTTCGCAAAGCCGGTACCACGCTGCTGATCGTCTCCCATGACCGAGGGGCGATTCAGTCGATCTGCGACTCGGCGATCCTCCTGGAAAACGGCCACATGGCCATGCACGACACACCCGAAACCGTCATGGATTACTACAACGCCCTGCTCGCCAAGCGTGAAGGACAGACCGTGCGCCAGGAAGCCCTCGCTGGCGGCCAGGTCAGTACCATTTCGGGAACGGGTGAAGCCAGGATCCTGAACGTACGCTTGCTCGACCAACATGAACGCTCCATCGACGCCGCCGAAGTCGGCCAGCCGGTCGTGCTGGAGGTGAATGTCGAGGTTCGCCAGGACATCGAACGGCTGGTACTGGGCTTCATGATCAAGGATCGCCTGGGCCAGGCCATGTACGGCATCAACACCCATCGCCAGGATCAGGCGCTGACCGACTTGCAGGCTGGCGAGCGCGTGACCTATCGCTTTGCTTTCGTCATGGGACTGGGCAAGGGTAACTATTCCGTGGCGTTGAGCTTGTCACGCCTGGATTCGCACCTGGACCGCAACTTCGAGTGGCGCGATTACGGGTTGGTGTTCCATGTGATCAACAACCGCCAGGAAGATTTTGTCGGCTGCTCGTGGCTGGCCGCGAAGACCACTGTCACGCGCTCGAGCGCGCCGGTCACCTCGGAGAGCACGCCATGACGCGTCTTTTGGTGGAGTGCACGCACGTATTCCAACACCCCAAGGTCAATTCGGGCATTCAGCGGGTGGTGCGCAACGTCGTCAACCAGCTACCGGAATCGGTCGACGGTGTTGAATGCATCCCGGTTGTGATGCTTAAGGGCAAACTCTACCGAGTGCTGATGCTCGGCGCGCTGAACATCCCGTTTTTCGATGCCTTGATGATCTTTGGTGGACGACTTGGGCGCTTGGCTCACCGCTTCTGGCAACTGCATCAGCGCTTGCACAACCGAAGCAACTCGCGGGTGATCAAGCGTTTGCTGCACGTGGCCTACCGGGTGACAGCGGTCACCTGTTTCAGCCTTCCGCTGCGTGCGATCGAGGGCATCAACCAGTATCAACTGCCCAAACGTTGCACGCCGCTGCAGCACCAACCGGGGGATCAACTGGTGCTGCTGGATTCGTCCTGGCACACCGATTTCTTCCCGTTTGCCGAACAACTCAAACGTGAAGGCGTAGGCATCGTTTCGGTGATTTACGACCTGATTCCCGTGACGCATCCGCAGTTTTACGACACACGGCTGGTGCAGGTTTTCAACGAGTGGTTTGACTGGATCACCAAAACCGCCGATGGCTATGTGGCCATTTCCGCCACGGTGCGCGATCAGGTGCGTGATGAATTGCAGCGCCGCCTGGGTCCTGCCAAGGCCAGTGAATTGTGGTTCGACTATTTTCACCTCGGCTCCGAACTGGACCTGAGCGAAGTCACGGCCGCCGTCGAGCCGCGACTGACGCGCATTTTCAAAACGCCGGAACCGGTGTTTCTGATGGTCAGTACCATCGAGCCGCGCAAGAATCACGACTACCTGCTGGATGCCTTCGAACGGGCCTGGGCGGCGGGCTCCAATGCCCGGCTGTGCATTGCCGGGCGAGTCGGCTGGAAATGCGATGCACTGCTGGCCCGGGTCCGTAATCACCCACAGCTGAACCAACGACTGTTCATGTTCAACGACCTGAGCGACACCAGCCTCGAACATGCCTACACCCACGCCAGCTCACTGGTGTTTCCATCCTTCGTGGAAGGCTTCGGCCTGCCGCTGGTAGAAGCCATGCAGCGTGGACTGCCGGCCATGGGCAGCGACATTGCGGTCTTTCGCGAAATCGGCGGCGAGTTCATGGCGTACTTCGATCTGGCCGAGCCACAAAGCCTGGCTGAGCTGGTCATTCGTTTCGAGAGCAGCGGTCAATTCCCGGCCACTCGCGACGTCGCGGACTGGCGCTGGATCGGCTGGCGTGAAGCCAGTGCGCAACTGGCTTCACGCACCCTGCGCAATCTCTCGGACGTGCCGCTCGAACAAGAGAGGCAACATGCGCATTGCCCTTAACGCCCGCATCCTCCAGGCGCCGCGCACCGGCATCGGCCACTACGTTGCCGAACTGGCGAACGCCCTGGCGGGTGAACCGGATATTGAACTGGCGCTGTTTCATGGCTGGGGCTGGAGTGCTGTGCTGCCTGAAGCGGCCATGCCCGGTTATTCCCGACTGACGCCATTGCTGCGGCAGATTCCGGGGGCCTATCAGGCCCGACGGTGGCTGGAGCAGAAACGCTTCGATCAAGGCCGCGCGCAAGCCATCGACCTCTACCACGAACCGAGTCTGTGGCCGCTGTCGTTCGACGGCCCGACCGTCATCACCTTGCATGACCTGACTCACCTGCACTATCCCGAAACGCAGCCACCGGCGCGCTTGCGAGAAATCGAACGGCGCGTGGCCGACGGCGTGCGACAGGCAAGCCTGATTCTTACCGACTCGCAATACATTGCTGAAGAAGCCCAGGTGCATTTCGGGTTACCGGCCGAGCGATTTGTCGTCGCACCGCTGGGTGTAGCCGCGCGTTTTCACCCGCGGTCCCCCGAGGCTATCGACGCCGTACTCAAGACCCATGGCGTCGAAGCGCGGGAATACTTCCTCTGTGTCGGCACCCTGGAACCGCGCAAGAATCTGTCCCTGGCCCTGCGCGCCCACGCCCGATTGCCGGAATCAGTCCGTCAGCGTTTTCCATTGCTGATCGTCGGCATGGCCGGCTGGCAGCGCGAGCAGTTCAGCGAAGAATTGCACCAGGCCCTGGCCTGCGGTCATGTCTGTTTGCTCGGCTATCTGCCTGACGAGCACGTTGCACAGCTGCTGGCCGGCGCCCGGGCATTGATTTTTCCGTCGCTTTACGAAGGTTTTGGCCTGCCGGTGCTGGAGGCCATGGCCTGTGGCACACCGGTCATTCTGACCAGACGTTCGGCCATGCCCGAAGTGGCAGGCTCTGCGGGTAACTATGTTGAACCGGATGAAACCGACGGCTTGCGCGATGCAATGAGTCGTCTGATCGAGGATCTAGCGCATTGGCAGGCATGCCGAGAGGCCGGATTGCTACAGGCAAGGCTTTTTACCTGGGAACGCTGCGCGCAAGTCACGGCCAGCGCTTACCGCCAGGCAATGGGAGGTTGAATGCGAGTTCTTCATTTTTTCAAGACGTATCTGCCTGACTCGGTCGGCGGGATCGAACAAGTGATTTTCCAGTTGTGCGAAAGCGGTGCCCTGCACGGCGTTGAAGGCAAGGTGCTGACACTCAGTGCCGATCCGACACCGCCGGTGATGCAGATCGCTCAACATGAAGTCCATCGAGCCAGGCTCGACATTCAGTTCGCCTCCACTGGGTTTTCCTGGAGCGTCTTCAAACAGTTTCGCGAGCTGGCAGCCGAGGCCGACGTGGTCAATTACCACTTTCCATGGCCGTTCATGGACCTGGTGCATTTCGCCAACGGCCTGAAAAAACCCAGCGTGGTGACGTACCATTCGGACATTATCCGCCAGAAACAGCTGCTCAAACTTTACCGGCCGCTGATGAATCGTTTTCTGCACAGCGCTGACCGGATCGTCGCAGCATCACCCAATTACCTGCACACCAGTGATGTGCTGCAACAGTTTCAGGACAAGACCCGAGTGATTCCCTATGGACTGAACAAGGCAGGTTACCCACAGCCTGACAGTGATCGAACGGCCCACTGGCGGCAAAAACTCGGCGACAAGTTTTTTCTGTTTGTCGGTGTGATGCGCTATTACAAAGGTTTGCACATCCTGCTCGACGCCCTGAAGGACCTGGATTACCCGACGGTGATTGTCGGTGCCGGCCCACTGGAAGTAGAGCTGCATGCCCAGGCGGCTGCCTTGGGTTTACGCAATGTTCACTTCCTCGGGCGTCTGGGGGACGAGGACAAAGTGGCGCTGCTGCAACTGAGCTACGCCATCGTGTTCCCATCGCACCTGCGCTCCGAAGCATTCGGCATTTCGCTGCTTGAAGGCGCGATGTATGGAAAACCGATGATCTCCAGTGAAATTGGCACTGGCACCAGTTACATCAACATCCATAACGAGACTGGGCTGGTGGTGCCGCCGAGCAATCCATCGGCATTTCGTGAGGCGATGCGTACGCTTTGGGAAAACCCGGTGCTGGCGGCGCAAATGGGCGAGAAGGCGCAGGCCCGTTATCAAAATCTGTTTACCGCGGACGAAATGGGCCGCAAATGGGCGGCGTTGTATGAGGAACTGCTGGAAGAAAAAGCCCTCGCCTACGCATGAGGCTTTACAGAAGATGAGCCAAGCCGAAACAGAGTTCCTCGAGAGCTTCCAGCACGTGCTCAACATCCGTGAGCCTGCGCTGTGAAGCCATGGGGGTTCAGGCGTGAGGATCGCCCGGCGCCTTGCTCGGCGCTGCGTACTGCGGCTTGAGGTGGCCGTCCTGATCGAGTAGCCAGGCGTCCATGATCTGCCGCACGACCGGTCCGGCAACGCGTCCACCCGCCTCGCCGTTTTCGATCATCACCGAAATCACGATCTTCGGTTGTTCGGCCGGGGCGAAACCGACGAACAAGGCATTGTCGCGGTTACGCTCGCGGGTTTTCTCCCGGTTGTAACGTTCGCCCTGCTTGATCGCCACCACTTGCGCGGTACCACTCTTGCCAGCGATACGGTATTGCGCGCCCGCCGCTGCGGCCCGGGCAATCCCGCGGGCATCGTGCATCACCATCTGCATGCCGTGGTTGACCTGCTCCCAGTCACGAGGGTCCTTGAGCAGAATGTTCGGCATCGGATGCTCATCCACCGGCGCGACACCGTCCACGGTTTTGGCCAGGTGCGGGCGATTCCACACGCCTTTGTTGGCAATCAGCGCCGTCGCCTGGGCCAACTGCAGTGGTGTGACCTGCATGTAGCCCTGGCCGATACCGAGAATCACCGTCTCGCCCGGAAACCAGGCCTGACGGCGGGTGGTGCGTTTCCAGGCTTGGGATGGCATCAGGCCGGGGGATTCTTCATTCATGTCCAGGGACACTTTCTCACCCAGCCCGAACATCGCCATATAGTCGTGCAGGCGATCGATACCGAGCTTGTGTGCGAGGTCATAGAAGTAGGTGTCGTTGGAACGCATGATCGCCGCATCCATATCCACCCACCCATCGCCACTGTGGTTCCAGTTGCGGTACTTGTGATCGAAATCCGGCAGTTGGTAATAGCCGGGGTCGAACACACGGGTCTGTGGCGTGACGACACCGGCATCGAGGCCGGCGATTGCCACTTCCGGCTTGATAGTCGAACCCGGTGCGTAGAGACCGCGCAGTACACGGTTGAACAGCGGGCGGTCGATGGAGTCCCGTAGTGTGGAGTACTCCTTGGAGCTGATACCGGTGACGAACAAATTCGGATCGAAACTCGGGTTGCTGACCATGGCCAACACTTCACCGGTCGACGGATCCAGCGCGACCACCGAGCCACGGCGATCACCCAGGGCTTGCTCGGCGGCCTCCTGAAGCTTGACGTCGAGGCTCAGGACAATGTTTTCGCCGGGCACCGGGTCAGTGTGTTTGAGCACTCGCAACACACGGCCCTGGGCATTGGTTTCGACTTCCTCATACCCGACATGGCCGTGCAGCTGCGACTCGTAGAATTTTTCGATCCCGGTCTTGCCGATGGATTGGGTGCCTCGGTACTCGACCGTATCCAGAGCCTTTGACTCTTTCTCGTTGATACGTCCGACGTAGCCGACCGAATGAGCGAAGTGCTCGCCCAACGGATAGTGTCGAACGAACTGCGGTTCGACATCGAGGCCCGGCAGGCGGAACTCGTTGACGGCGAGTACGGCAATCTGTTCTTCGCTCAGCTCATAGAACAGCGTCACGGGTACGAACGGATGACGTGCCTGCTTCATTGCCTTGTCGAACTGCGTGCGATCTTCAGCGGGCAAGTGCAGGAGATTGACTACCTCGCCCAGTTCTTCGTTTACATTGGAAGCACGTTCGCGGGTGATGGTCAGGTTGTAGCTGGGACGGTTGTCAGCGAGGAGTACGCCGTTGCGGTCATAGATCAACCCGCGGGTCGGTGTAATCGGCAGGACATGTACGCGATTGTTTTCGGAGATGGTCGAGTGATAGTCGAACTCGACTACTTGCAGGACATACATGCGCACCACCAGTGCACAGGTGACAGCGGCAACGAACAAGCCGCAGGCCAGCAGCCTTTTATTGACCAGGCGTGTCTCTTTCTCGTGGTCCTTGATGGGTATCGGTTCGGGCACTTGTGCAGCAACTCTATGAAAAGAATGCCGATCCGTGGGCGCAAACTCAGTCCATTAAAAATGAGCTGCACCTTAGCAAAAGCGCGGAGTCAGGTTTGTGTGATTTTTTTACAATTGACCTTGAGCGGGCGAGCCTCTGATTTTCTGAGGACAAAAACAAAACCCCAACTGCTTTCGCAATTGGGGTTTCGGAATTTAATCTTGACGATGACCTACTCTCACATGGGGAAACCCCACACTACCATCGGCGATGCATCGTTTCACTGCTGAGTTCGGGATGGGATCAGGTGGTTCCAACGCTCTATGGTCGTCAAGAAATTCGGGTACTGAGTCGTGGCCGGTTGGCCGCGCTTCAGCAAATTGGGTATGTGACAGTTTTCGGTGTTTTGTGAGCATCTCGAACTTTCGGTTCGTTTCGTCTTCACACACCGCAATCTGATGCTTCTTTCGAAGTAAGCAAATTGCTTGGGTGTTATATGGTCAAGCCTCACGGGCAATTAGTATTGGTTAGCTCAACGCCTCACAGCGCTTACACACCCAACCTATCAACGTCGTAGTCTTCGACGGCCCTTCAGGGGACTCAAGGTCCCAGTGAGATCTCATCTTGAGGCAAGTTTCCCGCTTAGATGCTTTCAGCGGTTATCTTTTCCGAACATAGCTACCCGGCAATGCCACTGGCGTGACAACCGGAACACCAGAGGTTCGTCCACTCCGGTCCTCTCGTACTAGGAGCAGCCCCTCTCAAATCTCAAACGTCCACGGCAGATAGGGACCGAACTGTCTCACGACGTTCTAAACCCAGCTCGCGTACCACTTTAAATGGCGAACAGCCATACCCTTGGGACCGGCTTCAGCCCCAGGATGTGATGAGCCGACATCGAGGTGCCAAACACCGCCGTCGATATGAACTCTTGGGCGGTATCAGCCTGTTATCC